>NZ_MVJN01000001.1 GCF_003265995.1 Legionella quinlivanii
TGGTATCCAACAGCATAGAGTCCCTTTGTTTATTCCTGCCCGGAAAAAATTTAAAGGGTACTCTAGCTCTTTTTTCAATTTATTCAATCTGTTAAACAAAAATATTTTCCTTAGCCTGACGGCTATGGGCGAAGCGCCCGACCTACGCTTATTAACTAATCTTTCGCAGAGCGAACAATCAGAACATCACATTCCGCGCCGTGAAGAATTGCATTAGCGGTAGAGCCTAATAATAAGGCCAGGCCATGCTTGCCGTGACTGCCCGTAACGATTAAATCAATATTTTTCTCCTGGGCCACTCGGAGTATTTCGTTTTTAGTAGAGCCAAACTCGATCATACAGTGAGCTGCATCGACACCGAGTTTTTTAGCAAGAGCAGCCAGCTCTTTCTCGGCCTGCTCACGAATAGATACTTCAACCTCAGCAAAGCCTGCAAAACCAGGATAGGCATAAGCCGGAATGGGTTCCACAACATGCACTAGCAACAGATCAGCTCCATTCTCATCAGCAATTTTCTTTGCTTTCTGCGCCGCTCTAACTCCTACTTCATCAAAATCAGTAGCGAATAACACCCTTTTGTACATAGCTATCTCCTTAGCAAGCTTATATGCTAAGCCTATCAGATATTTGGAAAATTTCCCAGTAAGCTTACTGAACTCGCTATTCCGCGAACCAGCCGCGGGATACAGGGAATAAGCCTATTGACTTATGGATCAGGCCAGCCAGGTCAGATTAAACAGTACACCATGAGTGTATAAATGATCTAACTGAAGGCCGGTATTAAGTGTTTGCCCCGCAGCACGTCCGAGTTCGCTCTTACCCCAATCAGCAAATTCATAGCCAACACCCACCTGAAAATGCTCGTTTAAACTCTTCTGTACACCGGCGCCCAGCGTATAGGCGAAAGTTGTCTTGGTATGGTTTGCGAAATCCGCATTAGGAACGGCTTCAAAAATTGTCGGTGTATTCTGAAATGCATAGGAGCGATTAAAGCCTGCACCCACACTGGCGCTAACCCAGGGAATTACAAAATAGCCTTTGTCGAGCAGTAATTTGCCTTTTGCGGCAATACGGTTATGTTTAACCTTATAGCTATAGGTGTAATTGTCAAATGAGGGATCCGCGTCATCCCATATATTACCTTGCAGCCTAACTCGGCTGGTGGTGGCAAGCTCAATCCCTAATTGTCCTGACCACTGATCAGACAGGCTCTTTTGGGCGCCAAAGAATAACTCAGCGACAGCTAAGGCTTTTGTCGATTTTCTGGCGACATAGGTTTTTTCAATTTCGGGCGCAAGGAAAAAAGTCTGAGTATCGCCGGCTCTTGCCCAGGCAGGTCCAGCACTGACAGAACTAACCCAAGTCCAGTCTTTAGCAACGACCGGTCCCATGGTACCTGCAACAGAATAGCTGGCAAAAATACTAGTGGTGAGTGCAAGTAAAGCAGTCTGTTTTTTCATTGAGGGTTTCCTTACTCAAAAATATAAAATAGTAAATAAGTACATCAAATTTAACATTTAATGATACAATGTATCCCTTGCTTACCGCCCGGCGGGAAACGTCTTTTCAACTATCGTAATAATATACATGCTACTCGATCTCTTAGGAACTCTTTTATCGTTACTTTCCACCTGGTATTTCATTCAAATGGACAGGAAAGCGTGGATAATCAGCATTTTTGCCACTGCGATAAACAGTGTTCTCTATTTTAGTAAAGGGATTTATGCCGACACCCTGCTTGAAATATTCTATTTGTTAAACAGCTTTTACGGCCTTTTGCTGTGGAACAGAACTCTCAATTCAAAATTTAAAGTTAAATGGCTATCGTTCCCTCAGGCTACCGTCCTGTTGATGCTCACTACTGCCTTATACCTTGTTATTTATTTCCTGTTGCGACAATATACTGATTCAACTGTAGCAAGCCTTGATGCACTCACAACGGCGCTTAGTATTATGGGCCAGTGGCTGATGTGTTATAAAATCATCTATACCTGGCTTGTCTGGTTTATAACCGATGCAATATACGCTTATATGTATTTTTACAAACAAATCCCTTTTCACGCCTTTCTAATGTTCCTCTATACCATTATGGCTATTGCGGGTTATTTAAAATGGGCCTCTCAGGATACTCTTCAAGCACAACTCAATTCACTTTAAAATAAGGATATATTATGAAGATTAGGGAGATCAAACATCCATTATTTGCTGCCTCAATGCTTTTGTTTGGCAGTAAACTAAATGCAGGGATACCATTATGGACTTTTGCGCAAGTGCCAGGATTCCCAGCCAATACCACGGTGGAAACAACAGGCAGCGCAACTGTACAATACACAGTAACTAATCAATCGCGTAAACCTCATACTTTAAGGATGCAGCCAATTCGGGGAGTTTTTCCTTCCGGATGTACAGAAACACTAGGCTATCTTCAGTCCTGCCTGCTGACTTTAAGTATTAATGGGCAAGCTCTGCAAGCCGATGTCATTGGCGGTCCCATCCTTTGTGATCTATATGCCCCTTTACAGTGTTATCAGCCCGGTTTCAACGACGGCCTTAGGATCCACCTCGTATCAGCGAACCCGCAAACGCAACCTGCCCTGCTAAGTTTAAATCCTTCAATCCTTCTTCTTATCGCTAGTGATGGGGCAAAAAATGTTCAGGTTTTTAATAATAGTAATGCGACAGCTGAGAATTTAACCATCTCAATCCCGGCGGGCAGCGGACTGACAGTGAATTATGCAGCCTCTACCTGCACCAGTACGCTTGCCCCCTACAGCAGTTGTACTTACAATATTCAACCAGGCGGCCTCCCGGAAACCACAGCTATTTCAGTTCAGGGTTCTAATACTAATGTGGTCAATAGCCTGGTTCGGGTTCTTGCGTTTACACCGCCAGGATATTGCGCGGGATTATTGCTTCAAAGCAATGTTAATCCGATCACCAATCCTACTGAAGGGTGCAGTAGTTGTCTCCCTACCAGTCCTGGTTATCCTTTGAGCAATACAATGCATGTCTTTAGTGAAGTGGGTGGATGCGGCACCATGCAATTTACTTTGGAATGGTCACGCAATGGCGATATTGATGCCCATGCATTATTCCCTACCTTACCCAATCCAACTCATATCTATTTTCTTAATCGGACTTCAAATAATTTTGATCTGGATGTGGATGATACCACAGGTAATGGTCCTGAAAATATCTATCAAATCAACTCTAACCTGCCAATGCCCGTGGGGCGCTCGTATTTTGCGGTCTACAATTATGCCATGCCCGCAATGCCAGGATTAACTTACTACTTACGTTTTCGCTGCATTGATAAATCCGTTACCCCATACATTCTAAATGAGGTGGTGCGAGAATTTACTGTACCCTCAGTCGTTAGTAAGCTTGCCAATTATGTAGGTTATGCTGAATTTGGTGCGGATGGCTCATGTAGCATTAATTTACCATCCTCAACCGCAACAGCTATTGGAGATTTCCAGGGGAATAACGTGTTCTAGTTAAATATGAACATCACTGAGATAGATTTCTGTGATTTATCCACAGGATTTCTGTATCCCGCGAAGTATTGCGGGATACAGGAAAACAGGAAACAAGTGGTATTTACGCAGCTTCTATCGGCAAATCATCATGCGTTGATAACACTTTTCTTTGTTTCGCATTGTTTTTATCGGCTGCAGTACGTCGCAATTCTTCATCACTGAAATCATCCACTGCAATCACTGCCTGGCGAGCCTGTTCTGCTTCACGCATCTTGACCGCTTCTTCTGCGGTTAAAACGCCAGCAGCCTCAGCCTCGTCGATTTGCTCGAGTAAAGTCAATGAATGCAGCATACCCTCTCTAACTGCCTTACTGATTTTCCGCTCGAGACTTTCAACGGCATAGATTTTATGAAACGCATCTTCCAAACGTCCAACAGGGCAATTGGCCAAGGGCTCTTTAAATACAATACGCGCCATTCGATCACGAGTCTCATTAGGCTCTGACATCAGTCTGGCAAGCTTATGACCGAGATGATCCGCAGGATAGTGCCTTTTGCTGCCGAAAGGCATCAGTATCATTTTTAGCAGGATGCGTCCCCAACGGACCGGGAAATTGGTAATAACCCCTCTGAAGGCACGCTCACACTCATGCAGTAGATGCTGGCAGCACCACTCGACCAAGGGCAGGTCAGCTGCTGGCTCTCCATCGTCATGATAGCGTTTCAGTACTGCGGATGCGAGGTAAAGGTTACCTAAAACATCACCCAGACGTGCTGAAATTTTTTCCTTGCGTTTTAAAGCGCCTCCCAATATCCCCATACAAAAATCTGCTGTAAACGCCAGATTGGCACTATAGCGGTTGATGAGCTGATAATAACGCTTCGCTTTACTCTGTGGAGCCTTTGTAAATCGTCCGTCAGTAAAAGCATAGACTATTGATTTAGCCAGATTAGCCATGACGAAGCCGGCATGCCCCCAGAAGGCATCATCAAAAGCCGTCAGATTATTTTCACGAACACTTTCGAGTTCCTTGAATACATAGGGATGGCAGCGAATAGCGCCTTGTCCGAAAATAATCAGATTACGGGTGAGAATATTAGCCCCTTCTACAGTAATACCAATCGGTGCATTCTGATAGCCTCTTCCCAGATAATTATTAGGCCCAAGGCATATTCCCTTACCGCCATGTATATCCATCGCATCTAAAGACACCTGACGGGCTCTTTCAGTGGTCTGGTATTTAAGAATTGCTCCGGCAACTGAGGGCTTGGCACCGTGATCAATCGCTGATGCAGCCATTGTTAGTCCTGCATCAATAATATAGGTATTGGCCATGATGCGCGCCAAAGGTTCTTCAATGCCTTCAAAGTTAGCGATTGCCTGATTGAATTGTTTTCTGACTCGGGAATATGCACCACTGGCCAAAGCTCCGGCCTGAGACCCACCCATTGCACTGGAGGGTAGTGAAATCGCTCTGCCGGCACTTAAGCATTCCATCAGCATGCGCCAGCCTGCACCTGCCATAGAAGCCCCGCCGATGAGATAATCCACCGGAATGAAAACATCCTTACCCTGTGTAGGACCATTAAGAAATGCAGTGTTCAATGGAAAATGCCTTCTACCCTTGATGACACCCGGTGTAGTCGAGGGTATTAACGCACAACTGATACCTACATCATGGCCTTTACCCAGCAGGTTCTCTGGATCAAATAATCGGAAGGCTAAACCAATTACCGTCGCGACCGGGCAAAGTGTAATATATCGCTTGTTCCAGTTCAGACGAATTCCTAAAACTTCTTTACCATTCACCATTTCCTTACAGACAATTCCTTTGTCCGGTATAGAAGCCGCATCAGAGCCGGCATTGGGGCCTGTGAGGGCAAAACAGGGTACTTCACGTCCATCTGCTAATCGAGGCAGATAGTAATCTTTCTGTTCTTTCGTACCATACTTCAAAAGTAATTCAGCAGGGCCTAATGAATTGGGCACGGAAATGGTTGTTGCAGCAGAAATGGAGCGCCCATAAACTCGCGCCAGAATAAAGGCCTGAGCAGTCGCTGAAAAATCGAGGCCGCCGTATTCCTTGGGAATAATCATTCCCAAAAAGCCTTTTTCCTTAATAAATTGCCAGACTTCAGGAGGCAGGTCGGTGCGATTATGGGTAATGTCCCAATCATCCAGCATGCGGCATAACTCATTCAGCGGGCCATTGATAAAAGCCTGTTCCGCATCAGACAGATGACTTACCGGTGCATTTAACAATTGCTTAAAGTCAGGGGCTCCGCTAAACAAATCACCTTCCCAGCTGACCGTTCCTGCTTCAAGCGCTTCACGCTCAGTGGCCGACATAGTGGGCATTGCTTTACTTACCACCTTAAATACACGGCTGGAGATTAATTGTCGTCTTAAGGGTTTGATGGCACCTGCCAGCAACATTAAAAATCCTAATCCTAATAATGTGTGAGCAAACCACCCTAAGGAAGAATATTTCATAAAAAGTAAGGCAACAATCGCGTAACTGATTGTCCAGACTACAATTGACGCCTGTCGGCTCAGCAATTGATAAAATCCGTATATCAGGATTGCTGTTATAATTAGATTGAGCAACACATTCATCTCCTTTTAGCAATGTCAATAATAAACAAAGACCCAGAGGGTGTTAACAGAACTGGTTCAGCGCAAAGGATCCATTGTTGCCACACAATCTGTAGGTGAAATGGATTTCGCTTAGCAGGACACCAGTTGAATGAACAGTCTCGTGATCTTAAGTATATAGTGGGTTAATGGTTTTTTGCCAGAATTACGCATTTTGACTCTGTTTTTGTTTATCTCCTGTTTTTTTAAGGTCGAGTAGTTTGAAAATCTGCTCGGCAAGTAACTCTGGATTCTCCATTGGCAACATGTGAGTTCCCTTCATTTTCTGGCTCACAATACCATAGTGCCTGTTCATGTAACTCACGTCAGACTGGCTGACAATATCACTTTGATCTCCGTAAATAAGGAAAGCCGGAATTTTTAATTTACCCTCATATTGATGAAACTGATGTGGAATAGTCCGAAAAATGGAGTATTCAATGTCCCGGTCAAATCGCAGTGAATAACCCTCTTCACCTTTGCAAAAGCCATATTCAATATAATCTTTTAGACAATCATCCCGAAAACTCGAAAAAAGCGCTCTGGTTTTAAGATAATCCCATAGTTGTTGCTTATCAGGCCAATGCTGCCTCCTGCCCCGAGTTCGTCCGGCTGGCGTCACTTTATCAATCAGACCAATGGTTTTTGCCAGTTTAACCATCCTTGATTTAAACCGGTTTAACAAAGGAGAATCAATCATGACAACAGCGGAAAATAACTCCGGGTGCTCTATGGCAGCAATTAAGGATAATACACCGCCAAGCGAATGCCCTACTCCAATGACCGGAGGCCTGCAGTTTTCTTTGACACTCTCTGCTATCTGATCAACCAGACAGTGCCAGTTTTCAGTTACTGGAAAACGAACATCATGCCCAATACGATCCACATAGCAGTAGTCGTACCGGGTTTCCAATGCAGTCAGGAGCTGATGATAACAAGGTGATGGGAAACCATTTCCATGTGCAAAATGGATTGTTTCCTTCACGAAAGCACCAGCTTTTTACTTTCATTACGCAATGAAATGACGGCAAAACTGAAATAAAAGGAAAGAACAAGAATAATAACCACGCCTAAGCCAGGAATGGGTAAATTCGCTGCCAGCATCAACAGTAAAACTGCGATTGAGGGAGTTGCCCCGACCGCCAGTAAGCGACAGGATTGCGCATAAGTCAGATCCAGTTTATAAAACAATCGGGATACTAGCTGCCCAATCATTCCAAACACCAGGAAAAACGTTAGAAACATCACGAAGAATATCAGAATGACTGTCGGGTAAATGATAATCAATGACAGGTATTTTACTGTCTCAATCCCCGAAGAAGCTATCCATTTGCTCCCATCGAAAATTTCATTCATTTGTGGCGGAAATATTTGCACTATCGGCGTATCCGACTGCGGCTGTGCCTGATTCATAAAGAAAAACTGGGGCGATGGCGGCCAGAAGGACAGTTGATTTTTAGAAATAAGCGTCGTGAGATAAGGATATTTTTCACTGCGTCCGGTCACTGTCCCGCTTGTGTCAATGACTGAAACAACCTGACCTGATTGATTTTTTATTTCATAGGGCATGGGTTTATCAAAACTGACAAGGCCATTTTGAATAGTGATAGGCGGCATTTTCTTAAGAGGTGTCAGCAACTGCTGATCAAAGAAAATATTGAAATCATTGGTGGTTCTCAGGGCAAATGGGGTTCCGAACACCAATATAGCAATAAATAAGTATACAATTCCCAATCCAAACCAGCGCTTGCCAACATCAACATACAATCGACTGCTGAAAAATGAGAGAACCAGAGCCTGCCAGTAGTTATAATGTGGCTTGTTAATATCCCGCAACGCTGTGTTGTTTTGACTCATGCCATCCTCCCATTCGTAATCCGGTTTTACTATCAAACAAATTTGCTTTGGCGATGTTTAATTCAATATCCAGATGATTATCATTAATTGGTTCATCTGCAGATGCTCTGATTGCAAATTGTGTTGTACCACACAAACTTTGTGCGTGAATCAGTTTATCAGCTCCCAAATCATCAATATACTCTATTTTCACCCGGATAGCTGGCCTTGCTGCGTCTCTATTAATACGAAGATGCTCCGGGCGAATACCGATGATTACCTCATCGACAATAGTATTGAAACTATTTGGAACAGGCAGATCAAATCCAAGCCTGGACGATATTTTACCGCTGCCATTATCGAGTCGGGCAGGTATGAGGTTCATTGGATAATGACCGGTAAATCCTGCAACGAATAATGACTGAGGTTGCTGATAGAGCTCCTGAGGAGAACCTATCTGTTCAATTCTACCCTGATTTAAGACGACTACTTTGGAAGCCATTGTCATTGCTTCGGTTTGATCATGGGTAACATAAATACTGGTGGTTGCAAGGTTTTGGTGAATCTTTCGTATTTCATAACGCATTTCATTGCGCAACTTTGTATCCAGATTGGATAAGGGTTCATCAAACAGAAAAACGGCGGGCGAGCGGACAATCGCGCGCCCCATCGCCACTCGCTGCTTTTGACCGCCTGACAATGCCTGCGGTTTGCGTTGCAGACAAGCACTAATCTGCAACATTTCTGCGACATCCAGGACTCTTCTTTTAATTGAATCCGCAGTCATTCCCCTGATTTTCAGGCCATAGGCCATATTTTCAAAGCAGGTCATATGAGGATAGAGCGCATAATTCTGAAAAACCATCGCAATATCTCGTTTGGAAGGCGCTATATTATTGACACATTGTTCATCAAAAAAAATCTGCCCGGAACTTATCTCTTCAAGGCCTGCTACCAATCTTAATAAAGTTGACTTTCCACAGCCGGATGGGCCAATGATTGCGACAAACTCGCCCTGCTCGATATTTAAATTAACATCGCAAAGAATTTGCTGTTTGTCATAATCTTTAGTTACATGCAGAAGTTTGACCGTAGCCATTAATGTGTTAATCCTTGCTCAAACCAGCGTTGTAAAACCACCACTATAATGCATGGAGGAAGCATCGCCAATAATGCAACTCCCATAATATAGTGCCATTGCGGGATCTGATCTGCTACCCCTGCCAGATAACGTATTCCCATAACAATGGTTGCAACACTGGAGTCACTGGTAATTACTAAAGGCCATAAATACTGGTTCCAGCCATAAACAAACAAAATGATAAACAAAGCAGCAATTTGCGTTTTTGCAAGAGGTAATAATATATCCCAGAAAAAGCGGACAGGCCCTGCTCCATCAAGAGTCGCAGCATCAATTAACTCATTGGGGACGGTCTTGAAGAACTGTCGGAAGAGGAAGGTCGCGGTTGCTGAAGCCATTAAGGGAAAAGTCAGGCCGCTATAATGATTTAGCCAGCCCATTGAAGCTACGATTTGAAAAGTGGGCACAATACGAACCTCTACCGGCAGCATCATAGTGGCAAATATCAGTCCAAAAATAAACGATTTACCCGGTAATTTAAAATAGACAAGCGCAAAGGCTGACAATAGAGCGAGAATGATTTTTCCACTGGCGATTGAAAAAGCCATTACAAAGCTGTTCAGTAACAAACGCCAGATGGGTTGACCGCCAGTTGAAGCAACGCCCTGCGTGAGTACGGTTTTTAAATTGCTTAACAACAGGCCTCCGGGAACCATTGGGACAGACTGCTGCATCATTGCACTTCCTTCATGGCTCGCTGCGACCAGAGCCAGATACAAAGGGCAAAACAAAAAAATAATAAATCCTGTGAGAAAAATATGCGGGAGCAAACGATTTAATTTTATCATTTATAATGCACCCTCTTTTCAAGAAAATAAAATTGCAAAAGAGTAAGAATGACGACCAAAAGCATCAATATAACAGACTGAGACGCTGAGCTCCCCGGATCCATACCCACAAATCCATCACGATAACTTTTATAAATCAAGGTACTCGTACTTGTGCCTGGGCCGCCGCTGGTCAGAATATCAATGATTCCGAACGTTTCAAAAAAACCATAAATAAGATTCATGATCAACAGAAAAAAAGTAGTCGGAGATAGCAAAGGCCAGATAATCTGCCAGAATTGCTGCCAGGATGAAGCTCCGTCAATTACAGCGGCATCAATCAACGAGCGCGGCAGTGATTTGAGTGCCGCGAGAAAAAAAAGAAAATTATAACTGAACTGCTGCCAGCTGGCAGCAATAATAATGACAATAAGAGCCTGGCCTGGATGAGTGAGGTAATTAAAATGGATGCCAAAATGCTCCATTAAACCAGAAAACCAGCCCATACCTGGCTGGCACAAAAAGCGCCATAGAATAGCCGCTATCGCAGGAGCTACTGCATAAGGCCATAATAATAATGTTTTGTAGATCCGCTGGCTTTTTTTCCGCTTGAAAACCAGATAAGCCAGCAGCAAACCAAAGCCCATCGTCGCTGCTGCAGTGGAAAAAGCAATAATAAGGGTAATCAGAATGGCGCGGGAAAACTCCGGATCCAGAAACAAGTCGACAAAATTACTTAGACCGGCAAATTGCTGTTTAAGCCCAAAGGCATCACTAAAATAGACCGACTGAACTAACGCCATGAAGGCAGGCCAGATAAAAAAAATCAGGGTAATCAGTAACTGGGGAGCTATGAACAATAGCGCCAGTTTTTTGTGTGATGTAAACTTTGCCATCAGGCAACCATTTTATGTATAGAAACAAAATTATATACCTACCGCTTACCATATTAAAGACAGGGACAGAATTCAATGATTAATCCACCTCCTGATTTCATGCGCTGCATCCTTATTGATAAAAATCATCAGCTCACGATAGCTAAAGAAAAAATACCCGCAATCAATGACCACCAGATATTAGTTAAAGTAAAAGCAATCGCCCTGAACCGGGCTGATTTAATGCAGCGTCAGGGCAAATACCCGCCCCCGACTGGTGAATCGGCAATCCCGGGACTGGAGGCAGCGGGTGAAGTGGTGGCAACAGGGCCTAAGGTTACTCGTTTTGAACCTGGCGATGCCGTTTATGGGCTGGTAGGCAGCGGCGCGTATGCTGAATACTGCCCCATTCATCAATCCCTTGCAGAAAAAATGCCTGCCGACTGGTCATTTGAATATGCTGCGGCCATCCCTGAAGCATTAACCACCGCCAACGCTACACTTTTTGAGTTGGGAAACCTATCTAGTCATGAAACCATGCTGGTTCATGCAGCCGGTAGCGGCATTACAACCATGGCCATTCAAATGGCAAGACTCACTCAGGTGAATCTGTTGACAACTGCCAGTAATTCGAGCAAGGCCGAGCAGGCAATTGCACTGGGAGCATCCCAGGTTATTAATTATCGACAAGACGATTTTGCAGAATTAATTGCTCCTGATTCACTGGACCTGGTTCTGGATTATATGGGCGGCGATTATTTTAATAAGCATCTCAAACTGTTGAAACTATCTGGACGCATGATTCAAATTGCTTCAATGCTGGGGCGAAATGTGGAACTTGACCTTGCAACTTTGATGAGAAAACGTTTAAAAATTCAGGGCTTTGTACTAAGGTCGCAATCCATTCCCGAGAAAATATACTTATGGCAGGCAGCGCATAAACGCTGGGGAGCTGCTTTGCAGAACGGCAAGCTCAAACCCGTCATTGATTCTGCCTTTCAATTCGCGGAAATAGAAAAAGCCCAGCAGCATATGCTTGATGGCAGGCATTTTGGCAAGATTGTTATCAGTCTGTGAGCATCAGACGTTCTTAAGCGTCCGCCTTAACAGCTGGGTATAAATAGGCTCATTACCAGCTAACTGGACAACGGTTGTTGAAGTCAGGCAACTGACCATCAAAGGCAATATCAGGGAATAATTCTGGGTCATTTCCACAACCAGAATAATTCCTGTCACTGGAGCCCGTACAGCAGCTGAAAAAAGTGCCCCCATCCCGGCCACAGCAAACATGCCGGGGTGAATGTCCAGTTCGGGAATTAACCACAGCAGCATGTTATAACAGGCCAGGCCAGCCAGCGTACCCAGTGCCAGCATCGGCGCGAAAATACCTCCCGGCACTCCGGTGGTATAACTCATCAATGTAGTCATAAATCGGAGTAAAATCCACAGCAACAACAAATACGCAGGCGGAGAAAGGGTTAAGGATTGTTCAATAATGTCATATCCTCCTCCGACAATCGGGGGATACATTACAGTAAAAATTCCAATCAGACAGGCAGTTATTGCAACATAAATAAATTTCTGAGGGGTACTCCATCGATCACTTAAGCTTAGACATTTCATCAAACAAATATTAAATATTAAACCTGCAAATCCCATGATTAATCCGAACAGAAAAAATAACCACAAAGAATGCAGACTTGGCTCAGTAAACACAGCCATTGGAATTGCCGGCGCCGTTCCCATAATCAATTGGCCGGTAATGGTAGCCATCACACAGCAGATAGCCACCATTTTGAAGTTGGTGAAATTGAAGTTAAATTCGTTGCGCATCTCCTCAATTACGAACAGGACACCTGCTAAAGGTGCATTGAAAGCGGTGGCAAGACCCGCAGCGGCTCCTGCTGAAATGAGTGTGTCACGACGGTTTCTATGTATCTTGAACCACTCTCCCAGCATCGCTCCGAGATTGCCGCCCATTTGAATAGTAGGTCCTTCACGCCCGACCACCATCTTTGCACTTATTGCTAAAACGCCGCCAATAAATTTGACAGGGAGCAAGCGCCGCCAATGAATAGGTCGTTTATGCAGCAAGGTGCCTTCAATTTCCTGCACCCCACTTCCTGCCCCTTCTGCTGCGATGAAGCGAACCAGTGCCCATGCGATAATCACCATCAGTACAGTGAAAAAAACGCTAATCATCAATGTCATAACCCATTGCCCCTGGGTGAATGACTTCACCCAGCTTATAAATTGGCTTACATGCGTGATGGCCATCTGAAATAAAGAACCTGCCAGGCCGGTCAATATCCCTAATAGAATCGAAATAAAGTAAACACTGACTACTTTATTCCACAGTCGTCCTTTCAATCTCATTAATTAAGTCCATTAAATTACTGATTATTTTAAATCCCGCCTGATTCGCTAGCGATAAAATAGTCTCGGGATGAAACTGTACGGCATAAATCGGTTTGCTATGATGTTCAATCGCCATAATAACCCCATCCTCGGTTGCTGCCGTTATTTTAAGCTCTGCCGGGAAGCTCGGGCGTGAAGCATACAGTGAATGATAACGACCCGCTGTAAATGAATTGCCAAGTCCTTTAAACAAGGCTGATTCATTCTCCACTCTGATTTCCGATGCTTTTCCATGCATCGGGTAAGTCAGCGTTTCCAGTTTTCCACCAAAATACTCCACCAGACCTTGCAATCCAAGACAAACGCCAAACAAAGGAATTCCCTGTTCAATTACTGTAGCGATGGTTTTATTCAATTCAAAATCAGCCGGACAACCAGGTCCTGGCGACAACACCACCAGGTCAAAGGATTCAGATTTCAAACATTCAAGCGCATGATCATAGCGCATGGTTTTCACTTCTGCACCCGTTTGGCGAAGATAATTCGCAAGCGTATGAACAAAGGAGTCCTGGTGATCAACTAATAATATTTTTTTACCTTCGCCAGGCATTTGCGACACACCCAGGCTTATTGCTTGTGAAGCCGGCTTTAACAAATCGACAAATGCAGAAGCCTTCAATCGGGTTTCCTGCTCTTCTGATACAGGATCGGAATCATATAATAAAGTCGCGCCCACTCTGATTTCAGCAATCCCTTTCTGAATTCGCATGGTTCTTAAAACGAGTCCTGTATTTAAATTGCCATTAAAACCAAACCAGCCTACTGCACCCGCATACCAGCGTCTTGGCGATTTTTCGTGTTCCTCTATAAAGTTCATGGCCCATAATTTGGGAGCGCCGGTCACAGTAACTACCCACATGTGGGTAAGAAAGGCATCAACCGCATCAAAACCCTCTCGCAATATTCCTCTCACATGATCAACGGTGTGAATCAGGCGTGAGTACATTTCAATTTGCCTTCGACCAATGACCTGAACGCTGCCCGCCTCACAGATTCGCGATTTGTCATTGCGGTCCACATCCGTGCACATCGTTAACTCGGATGCTTCTTTTTCCGAGTCGAGAAGAAGCTGAATATTATGAGCGTCTTCTATGGCATCCCCACCCCGCTTGATTGTGCCGGAAATAGGACAAGTCTCCACCATATCACCAGTCACACGCACGTACATTTCAGGCGATGCCCCAACCAAATACTCTTCCTCACCCAGATTAATAAAAAAACCATAAGGGGAAGGATTCACAGTCCGCATTTTACGAAATAAATCAGAGGGCTTTTGTGGACAGTGAGCGTAAAAAGTCTGACTGGGAACTACTTCAAACAGGTCCCCGCAGGCAAATCGTTTTTTAGCGGTTTCAACAACGGCGGCATACTCTCCTTCCCTGTGGTCACAAAACACATCGGGCTGCTTTTCTGCGTGATACTCTGAAAACTGTCCGTCACGGGGTAATGATTGAGTGGACTCCCCTTGAAACTGAAAATCATAACGACGGATAAAGGCCTCTTCTTTTCGATGGTTGACGATATAAATCTCATCGGGGAAATAAAGCACCATTTCACGCTGGTCTTCTGCTCTTTTTTTATGTTCTTTTAAGCCTTCAAACTGAAAAATCAAATCATAACCTAAAGCACCATATAATCCGAGATAAGACTCCTCGGGCAACTTAAACAATTCAATCAGACATCGGATAATACTAAATACGGAAGGTTGCTGGCTTCTTTCTTCCTCAGTGAAAATTTTTTCAGATTTGTTTATTTCAAGATGTAGAACCTGTTTGGTAGTTTCTGTAATGGTAATTGATTCGGAGTTGGTTAAAGCAGTCTGCGCAATCCTTAATAATATCTCACCACGTCGATTAAGGGCTTGCAGTGAGGCGCTTTGTTGTTTAACTACCAATGCCATCGGTGGATTATAAAAGCCGATGTCCCAGCAAGTATAGCGTCCAGGATATTCAAAACTGGATGCGAATAAAGCGCCCCGTTGAGAATCCAGCTTATCGAGCAAGGGCTCAATCGCATTGTTATAAACAAGCGATTGTTGCTCAAACTCAATAAACACACCACCTTCTGTCTTTACTTGCTGTAGCATTTTGAGGACACCATTGATTAAATGATCCCCATTCTACTGTAAATTAATGACTCTGCAATATGACAAGTCTTCAATCAGACAGGTTAAACCAAATAAACTGCTATGCGCGTATGGATTCCGCAGATTAACAGGATTATGCGCCAATTACCGAAAAGTCCACTTCGATATTTCCGCGTGTTGCGTGCGAATAAGGACAAATTTTTTCATGCGCTTCTTTAACCAAAGCTTCCAGATCGTTCTGCGGCAGAGTTTTATCTTCCACCTGAATTTTAACCGCCAGTGCAAACCCTGTAGGTTCACGCTTGCCAATCGAAACACTGCAATTAATTATTGCCTTGGACGCATCTTTTTTGTTCATCTTGGCAATGAAATCCAATGCACCACCAAAACAGGCAGCATATCCAGCCGCGAATAAATGCTCCGGTGTTGCTGTATCAGACTTTCCCTGACCACCTAAATCTTTGGGAACTGACAGATTGACAGAAACCATACCGTCGTTGGTTTCACTATGGCCATTTCGTCCGCCTGTCGATGTGGCGGTAATAGTAAATAAGGGTTGAATTTTATCCACGTAGTTCTCCTGAGTGTGTGTGTTTAAGAGTGAACAGATAGATGTTAGCAAATATTTCTTTTATATCAAGGGGCTATAGATTCAGCTTTACACACTTTGACAACTATTTTGAATCCATGCAACAATCCGCGCCATTATTGTCAAAAACAATTTTGAACGACTAGTTTTCAGGATCAGTCAATTTTTAACCTGGTAAATGGAGGACGGATGTGGGTAAATTTTTAAGAAAACTGAATGAGCGTCTACAGCTGGTTGACAAAGCGGCCTACAAGCGTGAGCAATATCAATCCTATATGACCGGGCCAGAATGGCGAAACGTTGAAATGGCCAGTGAATATGGCGAATACCTGGGGCGAAATAAATCAATGTTTCATTTCCCCTACTTCCGCCAGCTCGGGGGATTATGGAGAGTATTTTATAATTCATATCAGGCAGCACGAAAATACAATAGTCACTGGGAGATAATTTCTTCTGAATATATGGTAATGGACATATTCGTCAGTGCTTTTACCACAATGGAGCTTTTGCCTAAAGCTCTTTTATCGCTTGTTACTTTTCCCTTCTTTAACAAGGAAAATCCTAGCGAAATGCAACAGCATTTGGCCGAATTTTATAAGCAATACGCCAAAGATTTGCAGACCGTACCTTTCTATGATCATAAATACAAAGCAATTCATGAAGACTTGGCGGCAAAGTATAAGGCTTGCCAAAACTGGACCTGGGGCGACTGGTTTAGTTGGAAAGTGGTCTCAACAGAATTATTCGCAAGACGTCTCATCTCCAGCCCCTTGAGCTGGTGGTTTCATCAGGATAACAATTTGGTTCCAGCAACCACGGACTTGCTGGTTAAACTGAATGTTCCTGACGAAACTGACTTCGAGGCTGCAAAAAGTCAGCTGAGGAACAAAATAGAAAGTCTTTCTAAAGAGCATACGCTGGCAATCGTGGATGATCACGTATACGAAAGGGGTAAAATCAAAGAAAAACACGGACAATCATACACTTCAGTATATGCCCGTATCAGTGCTCCGCGCTATGCTGCTTTTCAGCCAGCTGTTCAAGCGATGGCCCAAAACGGTATTCATACCCGATTACTGGCAGGACAGGAACAGGTTCAGGTCAAGTGCATTATTGAGGCCGAGGATGGCTCAAAACTTAATGTAAGGCAAAAAGCGGCCAATCTTGTCAGGCATGTTGACCCGCTTTATACCTATGAGAACAACATTGATAGTGCAAAAAAATTCTGCCTTTTCGATGTACCCGCAAGAGATTTGCATAAAACCCTTGATCGGCTCAGTAATCAAGAGGGTGTTGAAACTAAATTCATTCATAATTTTTAAGGATAAATAAAATGCCCTTGAGCTTAAGTATTAGAAATTTTTTAGAAAAAATGCCTGGAATAGGACGTTTCAGTTCAGTTGCTGCAGGGATAATTGATCGAGCCTATTTAAACTGGCCCAAAAGCTACCTCGGACAATTCCTCAGCTATCTTAAAACCCGCACGGTTTATGTTGGCTTATTTTTACCACTATCTTTTTTAGATATGCTGACCTCAGGCGCACTGGGGCTGCGTTATGCACTGGGTTCTTTTTTCACCAGTGACGAGCGCCAGGAGCGACGTTTAATAGAACAACAAAAATACAGTACTTTATTTAGCCGGAATCTTTATGCCTTGCTGGCATCGGTTGTTGGCTTATTTTCACCTAAGCTTGTAATTTTTTATTTTACTCCCGACCGTAAAGATAAAGGTATTACCTCCGGTGGTGGTCTTCATCATGCGCCCAATGTTGAGATAAAACAACCTGAAACTATTGAAGAAGCCCAGGAAGTCTTTCTACAAGCGCGTCGAAGTGGTACAAAAATGATGCCTGTAGGAGCCGGAAGAAGCCAGGGGAAACAATATTTCCCTGAAGATGTTAAAGGTGGTATCGCTCTTGATCTTTCAAAACTCAATGAAGTTGAAATCAATTCGAAAGAGAAAACTGCCATTGTCGGTGCAGGCGCCACCTGGGCAGATATCCAACTTGAGGCTAACAAGCACCGACTGGCTCTGCAAGTCATGCAGGCTTCCAACGTATTTTCAGTTGGCGGTTCTATTGGAACGAATATTCATGGTTGGGACCACACAAAAGGAACTGTTTCAAATACAATTCTTTCAATGGATATTATCAACGGCAAAGGGGAACGGATCACATTAACTCCAGAAGACCCATTGTTTGATAAAATCCCGGGAAGTCTGGGACTCCTGGCTACTGTTGTCAGTGTTAAAATTCAGCTTACTGACAACGACCTATTGCACGAACATGGTGTTGACGTGTCTCTCAAAGACTATGTCTCCTATTTCAGAGAAACGGTGCAGAAAGATCCCAAAATCAAAATGCATTTATTTCGCCTTTCATTAGATCCCGATAAGCTGCTAGGCTCAGGTGTCGCAGTAAATTATGTAAAAGAAGATACAGCAAGACCAATTGCAGCCCCTCATTTAAGAATGGAATCAGCCCGCGGAACCCGATTTAACCAAATCATGGTGAATCTGGCTCGCCGTTTTGGTTTCATTCGCAAAACCTATTGGGAATGGGAAAAAGCACGCTTATTGGACAACAATAGTGCGCCAATGACTCGCAATGAGATTATGCAGCCTCCTATTAACGCAATGTTTAATCCTGCAGTAAGCGAAAGTGAGTGGCTGCAGGAATTTTTTGTTCCAGAAGAAAACTTAGAGGCTTTCACCCTGGCATTAGGCCAGTTGCTGATGGACAATGACGTTATCTTACTGAATGCTTCTATCCGATTCGTTCTAAAACACGATGCAGCCCCACTTTCTTATGCTCACGACGGCGATCGTTTTGCATTGGTGCTTTGTTTTAATCAGTCTCTGAGCGATGAAGATAAAATTTCAGTACAAAAATGGTTAAGGGAGGCGCAGGCACTGGCAGTGAAACATGGCGGGAGCTATTATCTCCCTTATCAGCATGTTTCCTCGCCTGAAGATTTTGAAAAATCCTATCCCTATGCTTCGGAACTTATTGAGCTAAAAAAAGAATATGATCCTGATAATTTGTTTGTGAGTGGATTCTTCCAAAAATACCTTGCAACAAAAAGTCCGGCGGTAAATCATTTTAAAGCCGTAATGGCAAACAAGGAAACCCAGAAGCGCTTTTCAGGCTTTTTAAATAATGTACTTCAGCGAATAGACAGCGATAAGCTAATCGCCTTAATGGATGACATCTTGAAATATAAGGATACCCATGAAGAAATCTATGAGGAGTTATGCCGCAGATTGTCTGAAGTCAAGCCAGGAGCACTCACTGATTTCAGACGAGTACTAAACTCCCTTTCCAGCATCAAAACAGACTTGGGAGCTCAAGCGCAATCCTTGTTACCAGATGACATGACAACTATTGATGGCCTTGTTGAAATCGGCTATCCCGGGCGTTTTGTATCTGGGTTTAAGCAAAATAATCGTACCATCAAGGGGCAAATTGTTGCCGTTTATAAGGAACCCTCAATTACTGATTATATACAGACTGGTTTTCCAAGACCCTATCATCGCTTTGAAAAACTGAGATACAATCATCCAACTCTTGCAAATCTCAAGGATAATAGCGCGGATGTTATAACCTGCTATGTAGGTTTACATCATTTCCCCGAAAAAGAATTGGATAAGTTCCTGATTGAGATACGCAGGGTACTCCGCAAAGATGGGCGGTTTTTACTGGTCGACCATGATGTGATTGATGACGAATCAATGAGTATGGCTCATATGGCACACACTATTTTCAATGCGGTTACCGGTGTTCCATTGCAGAAAGAAATAAGGGAAATCAGAAACTTTCAGCCAATGACGTACTGGAAAGAGCGTCTGGCTAAATGCGGGCTTGGTTATGCTGTTGAAGGGCCAGATGTTCCATTGATTCGCAATGGAGATCCAAGCCGCAATCGAATGGTTAGCTTTAAAAAAGCGGCTCCCAAATTAGAGCGGGTCAACTCATCGACTCAAGATATGGTAGAAGAGCCAAAAGAAACCATTACTCCGAAGCCTTCATTAGAGATAAACAATGGGAATTCAGAAATAAAAGCAGGCCAGTGGCGATCGAATGCACGCCCCTCCTCTTTAAATTCAGGACTCCCATTATTTGCTGATACGAGAATCGGTTTACCTGGAGAGCAGGAACAAGCCCCTCAGAACGTGCTCGTTTCCAATCCACTTTAAGCACTGCCCTCCCCGCCCAGGCGGGGACCCATCTCTGGGCTCGTCGTCTGCGCGCGGAAGGCGTTGTAGCATAAATGAAGAAGGCCACACAAAAACCGTCTTTGCGAGTGTAGCAAAGCAATCCATCCTTACTTTGTTCAGGTTTCGATCTGGGTTGCTTCACTTCGTTCGCAAAGACGACAGGCTAGTTGCTTGGCTCTATAGCGCGGTTACGGAGGCGATGGAAAAGTCAAAAAATCAGGGCAATTAGAATGCCATCAGATCTTTTTCTTTCTCAGAAAGGACATGATCAACATCAACGATGTACTTGTCAGTGATTTTTTGAATCAGCTCACCAGCTCTTCGCTCATCATCTTCAGAGATTTGCTTTTCTTTTACCAGATCCTTCAATTGGTTATTAGCATCACGGCGCACATTACGGATAGCTACTTTAGCCTGTTCTCCTTCGCCCCGTACTACTTTAATCAATTCTTTTCGTCGTTCTTCAGTCAAAGGCGGCATGGGAACGCGGATTGCTGATCCAGCAGTAGCTGGGTTTAACCCTAAATCAGAGGTCAGAATTGCCTTCTCCACTACAGCCACCATCGATTTTTCCCAGGGAGTGACTAATAAAGTTCTTGAGTCACTGGCGGAGACATTGGCGACCTGGTTTAAGGGAGTGAGATTGCCGTAATAATCTACCTGAATATGATCCAGCAGACTGGCATTTGCTCTTCCGGTTCTGATTTTTGTCAATTCATGCTGCAATGACTCAACGGATTTTTTCATTCGTTTTTCAGCATCATTTTTGACATCATTAATCATTATTGGCTCCTACAATAGTTCCTACGCGTTCACCTGATACAATTTTTTTCAAGGCGCCCGGTGCAAACAAGTCGAATACCTGAAGCGGCATTCCATGATCCATACAAAGACAGATAGCTGTTGAATCCATCACTTTTAAGCCATCGCTGAGCACTTGTCTGTAGCTTAAATAATCGTAGCGAGTGGCTTTTGGATTTATCATTGGATCATCATTGTAAATCCCATCAACCTTGGTTGCTTTTAATACAATATCAGCACCCACTTCTATCGCCCGTAAGCAGGCAGCAGAATCAGTTGTAAAAAATGGATTACCGGTTCCCGCAGCAAAAATCACGACATGGCCATTACGTAAATGGGTAATCGCTTTACGCCGGTGATAGGGATCAACAACACCTAACATAGGAATAGCAGACATGATTCTTGCAAGCATGTCAATACGTTCCAGTGCATCTCTCATTGCCAAAGCATTCATTACCGTGGCAAGCATGCCCATATGATCCCCGGTTACCCGGCCCAAACCCGCTTCAGACAATGCTTTCCCGCGAAAGAGATTTCCGCCGCCAATTACCAGGCCAACTTCAACTCCCATACGGATCAGTTCAGCCACATCATTCGCGATCAGGTCCAGCACTGAGGGGTCAATGCCGAACTGGGCCTTCCCCATCAGTGCTTCACCGCTGCATTTTAATAAAATGCGCTTATATTTTAACTGTAAGTGATTATCGCTCATCATTAATCACGAACCTGTGCCATCACTTCTTCAACAAAGTTGTCTTCTTTTTTCTCAATGCCTTCCCCTACTTCAAAGCGAAGGAACGCAATGACTTCAGCGCCTTTTTCTTTCAGCAGCTGACCCACTTTTACATTAGGATCCTTAACGAAAGGCTGGCCATTCAAGCTGACTTCATCAATGAATTTATTAATACGGCCTTCGATCATTTTGTCGATAATTTCCTGTGGCTTACCGCTTTCTCTGGCCTGAGCAGTAAAGATTTCGCGCTCATTTTCAATTGCCTCAGCAGAAACCTGATCACGGTTAACAACCATCGGGCGACTGGCAGCGATATGCATTGCGATGTCTTTTGCCAGTGCTTCGTCACCATTTTTCAGGGCTACCAGAACACCAATTCTTGAGCCATGCAAATAAGATCCAATCACACCATCGCAGGACATTCTTTCCATACGACGAATCTTGATGTTTTCACCAATCTTCGCAACCAACTCCTGGCGAGCCTGTTCGACGGTGCTGCCAGTATCTTTTAATGTCTCACCTGCAAGTGCAGCAACATCGGCGACAGAACTTTCCAGAGCTGTTGCAGCCACTTTTTCTGCAAAGCGGGTAAAGTTCTCATCTCTGGCAACGAAGTCAGTCTCACTGTTGATTTCCAGCATGACTGCGCTACGTCCGTCAGCAGAACGCGCAATCACAATAACACCTTCAGCAGCAATACGATCGGCTTTTTTGTCGGCTTTGGCCTGGCCTGCTTTTCTCATTTCAGAGATGGCCAATTCAATGTCACCATTGGTCGCGACCAGAAACTTTTTGCACTCCATCATTCCGGCGCCAGTTCTTTCACGTAACTTCATAACCAATGCAGCACTTATACTCATTTCAATTCTCCACATAGTAAAAAAGGGGTGCGCTGCAGACAAGTCATAAATCGACGTGAAGGTACTTCATATCCGATTTATGCTTGGACAACGCGCCCCTTTAGCAAAGTTAATTATTCACCCGCTTTTTCAGCTTCCTCAGCAGACGATACTTCCACGAATTCACTGCTTGCTACTCCACCTGTTGTGTTACCGCTTTTTGCATCTGCAATAGCATCGGCAACCACACGGACATAAATATCCACTGCACGCATGGAGTCATCATTACCTGGAATGACATAATCAATATTGTCTGGGCTGTTGTTAGTATCAACCACACCAATGACAGGAATTTTTAATCGACGAGCTTCTTCAACAGCGATGTGTTCAAATCCGACATCGACAACGAAGAGAGCATCAGGCAATCCGCCCATATCCTCGATACCGCCTAATCCACGCTCCAGTTTTTCCAGTTCGCGGCTTAACATCAGTGCTTCTTTCTTAATCATAGTTTCAAAAGCACCTTTGTCACGTAATTCTTTCAATTCTTTGAGTCTGAAAATTGACTGACGGACAGTTTTGTAGTTTGTCAGCATGCCGCCCAACCAGCGATGGTCAACATAAGGCATACCACAACGCTTTGCATGTTCACGAATGCTTTCCTGAGCCGCTCTTTTTGTACCAACAAACAGGATTTTAGCTTTGTTAGAAGCCAGACGGCCAACATAGTTGGCGACATCATTCAACATGGGCAATGTTTTTTCCAGATTGATGATATGAATTTTGTTTCTTGAACCAAAAATATACTCAGACATTTTCGGGTTCCAAAAACGGGTTCTATGCCCAAAATGAGCGCCCGCTTCCAATAGTTCACGCATACTAACGTTATTCATTGTTTCTCCAAGGGTTATGCCTCCACGCTTCCCATAAAGCACCCCACATGGGGACCCCGCTTTATGTGACGAAACGTGTGTGTCGTTAAAAGCGCGCTAGTTATATCATATTTACGCGCTTGCAGCAATCGTAATGAGTGATTACAGCTCGTTTGCCTGTTAATTATGGATATCAGTTTAATTGAATAACAAGAATTATTTTCATTTAGAGTCTATACTGGAAACTGGATAAAAATTAAAACAACAAGGAGAACACCATGTTCAAGAAAGTATTGCTGCCAATATTGTTTATCTCTGCCTCATTGGCCGCACCTGTCTATGCAGACAGCACCACTGCAACTGATCAGCCAGCCGCCAGCTCGCAAGCTGCCAGCACTGATAGCGGCAAACTGTGCTCTCATGCACAAAGATGGCAGGAAATGGTTCAGACTTTGCAATTGACTCAGGATCAGCAAGATAAAATCAAGGCGATTAAAGACAATGCCAAAAGCGCTATGAAAGCGAATTGGACACAAATGAAAAGTATTCGCGAAGAGATGAAGGCATTGGTGATGTCGCCTACTCTGGACCAGGGCAAACTGGATTCACTGATTCAGCAAAAAACGACTTTGATTGGCAACATGATGAAAACCAAAATCACCATGAAAAATCAAATTTATAACTTGCTGAATGATCAGCAAAAGCAGCAATACCAGACATTGATGACCCAATGGGAAACCAAAAAAAGAGAATTCTTTAAACAAATGGGCTGCTAGGGATTGTACTGGCTGACCTGCCTGTCGTCTTTGCGAACGAAGTGAAGCAATCTAGATCGAATATTGAACAAAATTAGACGTTAGATTGCTTCGCTGACGCTCGCAAAGACAGTTTTTTGCGCATCTATCTTCATTTATGCAACAACGCCTTTGTGAAGGCAAAGAGTGACGACAAAACACGCCTAAATCCATGATGTAGAAATTGAATTCTTATGCTACTATTTCAGTGAATATTCCGCTCTAACCGTTTTATGGACCTCTTATGCCTGTAAGCATTAAAACACCTGAAGAGATACAAAAAATGCGCATCGCCGGGAAACTGGCCGCTGATGTGCTGACTATGATCGAACCCTATGTGAAAGAAGGGGTTACCACTGATGAATTAAACACAATTTGTCATGACTATATTGTCAACGAGCAGCAGGCTATTCCTGCTCCCTTGGGATATAACGGTTTTCCAAAATCGATTTGCACTTCGATCAATCATGTCGTTTGCCATGGTATCCCCGGAAAAAAAGCCCTGAAAAACGGCGATATTATTAACATTGATGTCACTGTTATCCAGGACGGCTATCACGGTGACACCAGTAAAATGTTTTTTGTCGGACAGCCTTCGGTGAAAGCCCGTCATGTAGTCCAGGTTGCTTATGAGTGTTTATTTATTGGCATTGAACTGGTCAGACCCGGTGTTCGCCTGGGCGATATTGGATACGCTATTCAGCAACATGCTGAAAAAAACCGTTGCTCGGTTGTGCGGGACTATTGCGGGCATGGGATTGGTCGTGTGTTTCACGAGGACCCGCAGGTGCTGCATTACGGAACCCCTGATACCGGAGAAATATTACGAGCGGGCATGACCTTCACCATTGAACCAATGGTAAATATCGGTAAGCATCACACTCGTTTACTGCCGGACCAATGGACGGTTGTGACGAAAGATCACAGCCTGTCAGCTCAGTGGGAGCATACCCTGCTGGTCACAGATGACGGGGTAGAAATCCTGACGCTTCGTGATGAAGAACGCTAATCCGGTTCTTAAACAAACGTTAAAACAGTTCAGGGAAGAGCTGTGTAATGAATTTTATCAAAAGGCCAATATTGGTCATCTTACCCGAAAGCTGGTCAAATTCATTGATCAGAGCCTGATAGGCTTATTCTATAAGAACAAGCTTCATTTGAGTAATCAGTTTTGCCTGGTTGCACTTGGCAGCTATGGAAGACGAGAGTTACTATTGCATTCTGATATTGATCTCTTGTTATTGCATTCAGAAAAATTATCTAAAATTGAGATTCAACGCGCTCAATCCTTCATTCAGGAATGCTGGGATGCAGGACTGAATATCAGTCATCAGATTACGACAGTTGAAGCCTGTGCGCAACTCGCACAAAAAGATCTGACAGTTATCTCCAGCATACTCGACTTGCATTTACTTTGCGGTAGAAGCAGTCTGATGGAGGAGTTACAATATAAAACCCATCCGTTGCACATGTGGCCTAGCGAAGATTACTTTCTGGCCAAAATGCAGGAGCAGCAGACACGTTATAAAAAATATGGCGAAACCGAATATAATCTCGAGCCGAATGTTAAACATGGTCCTGGAGCTCTTCGTGACTTGCAAATGCTCTTATGTATTGGAAAACGGCATTATGGTATTAAAAAATTGGCCGACGGCATTAGCTGTGGCTTCTTTACCGATAAGGAATATGAAGAATTAATCAACTGTCAGCATTTCCTGTGGCGCGTTCGCTTTGCCCTGCATGCGATAACCGGCAAACAGGAAGAACGGCTTCTTTTTGATCATCAGCTTAAGCTGGCCAGCCTTTTCAATTTCACCGACAATTCTCACTCACTTGGAATTGAGCAGTTCATGAAGGCGTACTTCACCGTAATTAAGCGTAATCGTGAATTAAACGAAATGCTGTTTCAATGGTTTTCTGAAGCCATTGTGCATCATGAAAAGCAACGAATTCAGCGTCTGGATAATTATTTTCAATTATCCAATAATTTTATTGAAATTCGTCATACCCGTGTTTTTATCCAGCATCCTCAGGCGCTAATCAGCCTTTTTTTGTGGATTGCCAAAAAACCGGATATCCTGGGGGTGAGGGCCAGCACCATAAGACTAATCCGCCAGCAGCTGTATCTGATGAACAGACGGTTTAAACTTACGAAAAGCGTCACTTCGGCTTTTATGGCGATTTTCAGGGAAGGAATTAATCCATTTGAAGCCCTGCAGCACATGAATCGCTATGGGGTACTAGGCCATTATCTTGATTGTTTTGCCGCAGTTACGGGGCAGATGCAATATGATCTTTTTCATGTGTATACAGTCGATCAGCATACCCTCTACGTTATCCGCAATATCGTTCGGTTTCTCAATCCCTTTTATTCGCAAAAATTTCCGCTGGCCGCCTCGGTAATGTCTTCCATTAAGAAAAAGGAAATCATTTATTTAGCTGCCTTTTTTCATGACATCGCCAAAGGCCGCGGGGGCGATCATTCCGATTTGGGAGCACTTGAAGCAAATCAGTTTGCCATCAACCACAATCTGGATGACGATGATCGGGAGCTGCTGATATGGCTTGTACAAAATCACTTGCTGATGTCGCAAACGGCTCAACGCCAGGATATCTATGATCCCAAGACCATCCAGGATTTTAGCAGCAAACTTCCAAGCCTCCATTACCTCGACTATTTATATCTTTTAACCGTGGCGGATATCTGTGGAACGAATCCTTCTTTATGGAACAGCTGGAAGGATACTCTGCTAAAAGAGTTATATAAAGCAAGTAAACAGGCATTACTGGAAACCAGCGCTTTTGCCAATGAATCTGCTTTAATTGAATCGCGCAAACAACAGGCTTTGGAAATTCTTATTGCTGATAAAATTCTTCCGGCTCGCGCTCAAAGAATATGGGAAAATTTTCAGGGTCTTTATTTTTTGCATGAGTCCCCTAAAATAATTGCCAAACACACTAAAGCAATCCTTGATTGTAAGGAATATCCACTGGTCATGATCCTTCCACATCACAGTGAGGGGGGAACAGAGGTGTTCATTTATATGCCTCATCACGACGAGCGCTTTACAATTACCACCACGGTGTTAAGCAATCATCATACAACCATACAGGAAGCAACGATTCTGAGCTGTAAGAATGAATTTGATTTGGATACCTATATTATCCTTGATGAACAACATCAG
Organism: Legionella quinlivanii; assembly: GCF_003265995.1. Lineage (GTDB taxonomy): Bacteria > Pseudomonadota > Gammaproteobacteria > Legionellales > Legionellaceae > Legionella_C > Legionella_C quinlivanii_A. Next base: position 27,267 of record NZ_MVJN01000001.1, read on the forward strand.
GCACTTTTTGATAAGGAAAAAACTGATCTCATCCAGCAGGCATTAGTTGAACAATTGGCAAAAGCCAACGAAATTCCATCGATTTCCAAACGCAGAATTACGCGCACTATGGCTCATTTCAAGTTGCCTCCACAGATAAGCTTTAGTGAAGAAAATCATCTTACACATACTCGATTATTTTTGATAGCCACCGATCGGCCAGGCTTACTCGCTCATGTAAGCCGTATTTTCACCCGCCTGGGCATACTATTGCACGGTGCAAAAATTGCCACCGCAGGCGAGCGAGTTGAGGATACCTTCTATGTCTCAAGTCACAGCAGTAATCATTTGACACTTCGAGAAAAAGAGCGCTTGAAGGAACTGCTGATGAAAGAGTTAGGTTAATCATATTAACGCATTGAACAATCATCTGAAGAACGGGGCTGTTGCCTTGAGTCTGGCTGTTCCAGGGCAACTCGTGCTGAAGTGCTGAACAGGTGATTCCGATTAAGCGTCAGCATACCCTCAGAGGATGGACTTGAAGAAGATGTGCTTGAAGAAGACATGGTAGATAAAGTGAAGGACGAAGAGGTGCTGGTGGAGGTCAAGGGGCTTAGCACTCGCAGCAAACTCTCATGCTGTGCTTTGAGATTATTCAGATTTTCCATCACTTGCTTAAGGCTGCTTCTGATTTTTTTATTCTCACGTTTTAACTCATCCACTTCTTTCTCAAGTTTTCTTTTTTCTGCCGGTTTGGGAGCGAATAATTTTGAGTATTCCTCTCCTAAAGAGTCTTTGAAGCCCTGAAGAATAGACCAGGTAGAAGTGGGTGCCAACTCCGCTTCATTTAGCGCGGGAAGTGTATGGGATGATGACTCCGATTCTGGTAAAAGAGACGGCTTACATTTTTCCAGCATACCCTTGAAATAAACTCCTCTCCAGCGCTGGCTTACCAAACGCTTAACCTGGTAGTATTTTTCGTCCTTATCATTAAAATAGGAATCCTTAACCTCACCTTTCTTCAGTGACTCTCTGAGTTCATAGGAAATGCCCTTCTCAGCTTTTATAAATTGATTAACGAGAATTATAGCGATTCGATCATTGACCATTTCTCCTGGCTTAACCTGCGTATTTGCGTTGGCCAATAAAGTGCTTGCGTCAACTTCTGTATAGTTTTTTCTCAAAGCTGCAAAAAACTTACCCATTTTATCTGAAAGATCTTTTTTAATATAAATATCTAATGTTTCAACTGGCTCTGATGTGAAGGGCATATGACATCCTATGGTGAATAATTTTGCATAATGGGGTGAAATATACCACGAGATGGAGTTATTTTGATCATGTTATTCAAAAAATTTATGTTTCGCCTTTTTATACCAATCGATGGAATCGCTTCTGATTAAGCGCATTCTTAGTTTGAGCTGGTTAATTGATTTGGACAGTATAAATGTCATAATAGTTCTAATCCATAAGCCTCACTTAGCTTGTCACAAGGATATTATGAATCATCAGGGATTGAGTAAATGGCAATTGACAGCCATCATTATTGGAAATGTACTAGAGTGGTATGATTTTGTAGTCTTCTCTTTTATGCTGGTTTTTATATCCAGGCTATTTTTCCCTTCTCAGGATCCGCTAAGCGCCCTTCTTTCTACCACAGCGACATTTGGCATCAGCTTTTGCCTGCGCCCGCTGGGAGGCGTTATTTTTGGGTTATTTGCTGATCGCTACGGCTCGAAATCAGCGATGCTGGTGATTATCGGTTTAATGGCTTTCGCGACATTTCTAATCGTCTGTACCCCCACTTATCGAGATATTGGTATTTACGCTACTTATATCTTAATTATTGCCCGTATGCTGCAAGGTCTGGCAACCAGTGGCGAGTTTGGAACAGCAATCAATCTTCTTATCCGGATGGCTCCAGAAAAAGAGCGTTACTTTTATTCCTCCTGGCAGATGTTTGGTCAACTGCTGGCGCTGGCAATGGGAACAGTTGTCGGCTTATTGATGACTGTATATTTCACAACAGAAACTATCGAAAACTGGGCCTGGCGTTTACCCTTTTTGCTTGGCTTACTGATTATGCCAGTTGGAATATTATTAAGAAAAACGTTCAAACATTCTGCGAGCTCCCTTATCGAAAAGAATGCTTTAAACCCAAAATTTTGGGATCTGGCGCCTTTCAATGTCATCTGCGGAATGGGGTTGGTTGCCGGAGCATCAGTTCCTCTTTATCTGATTATTAATTACATGCCCACATATGCCCATTTATATCTGCATTTTTCTCTGAATGAAGCTTATTTCTGTTGTTTCAGCGGACTATGCGCAGGTTTAATCAGTGTCTTTTTTGGAGGTAAGCTGGCTGATCGCATCAACCCTGTGAAACTGGCGATCTTGTCCTTGTCAGGTCAATTGATACTGGCATTTCCTCTTTATAGTTATCTGCTGCTTGCTCATCAGACCGCATTATTTGCGCTGATTCAAATCATCATGACTGCTCTCATGGGATTTTACCTGGCGAGTTTTGCACCAATGATTGCTGATTTATTTCCTGAATTTATACAAACAACAGGGATTTCTGTCAGCTACAACTTCAGCGTAATGCTATTTGGCGGCTTCGCCCCTTTTATTGTTACCTGGCTGATTCAAAGCACCGGCAGCCCGCTTGCCATGCTTGCTTATTTAATGACTGGTCTCTCATTAGCTCTCATTGTTTGTTTATCAAAAGTAATGATTAAATCTCAAATGCTGGCTTCAAGCGCTTCAGGCTAAATCCTTGGGCGCATATTTCTTAGGTACGTCATCCTGAGCGTAGCGAAGGATCTCAAACTGCTTAGAGCTGAGCCAGATTCAGGAGATCCTTCACTACGTTCGGGATGACGTTGAGACGATTTTATTGAATTAAAATCAAACTCATCCACAACCTGGGGAGTTACCTTTTTCAAATTATTTTTTAAACAGTTTGCCCTTTTTATCATCTCATGATAAAAACTCTTTTTTCCGATTTATCTATTCATTTATGCGCCCTTTTTTTTTCGTAAATCCGCAAACATCATTCTTTTGATGGGAGGACCTGCAACTGGAAAAACCACTGTGGCAAAACACTTTCCGGAGTTTCCTCATATTTCGACTGGCGATCTGTTCAGAAGACACTTGCAGAATGATCATGCCAAGGGAGTGGAATTACAATGTCTTATGAACAAGGGCGGATTACTTCCCGATCAGATAGTATTTAAAGCCCTTTTAGCACAGCCCTGTCTTTGGAAAAGCAATACAGTCTTCCTCGATGGATTCCCGAGAAATCCCAGACAATTGGACTATTTCCTTAAATACTTTGGACAGCCCACCGCCCTGATTTATTTAAATGCCAAAGAAAGTACCATGGTAAAAAATCTGATGGAGCGCGGACGTCCTGATGATAATAAAGAGGCGATACAGGAAAGAATTGATTATTTTAAATCCACAACGCAACCCATGATTAATTCTTTGTTAAAGACGCGAATTAATTCCCTGATATTAGATGGAGATGCAGATCATTTCGACTTAGTCCTGGAAAACATGAGAACATTTTTGATACAAAAAAAACTTCACCCCGAGAAATGGGGCCTCAATTCGCTGTAGACAGTTTTGCGATTTAAGGGGGAGTTGACTGTTTTCGTTTTTCCTTGAAAAACTGGCTGAGCAAGTCCGAGCATTCTTGCTGTAAAATGCCTTCATCTATCTTTAAACGATGGTTTAGAAAGTCCAAAGCTGGAATATTAAGCAGGGTTCCGGCAGCTCCGGCTTTGAAGTCACGGCTGGCAAAAACCAGCCTGTCAATACGCGCATGAACAGCGGCCGCTGCGCACATACAACAGGGTTCGAGAGTGACATACAGTGTAGTGTGATTCAAACGATAGTTTTTCATTATCCGGGCAGCCTGACGCAGAACAACAATCTCAGCGTGTGCACAGGGATCATTATCAGTGATTACTCGATTATGACCCGATGCCAGGAGCTGGCCTTCTGCCGATACCAGAACGGCTCCCACAGGCACCTCACCCGTAGTCTGGGCAAGCCTCGCCTGTTCATAGGCTTGCCACATCCAGTAACGGTCTTTATTCCCACTCAATGGTGGCTGGCGGTTTGCCGGAGATGTCATAAGTTACTCTTGAAACCCCTGCTACTTCATTGATAATACGGTTTGAAACCTTGGCAAGAAACTCCCAGGGTAAATGCGCCCAATGTGCAGTCATAAAATCAATGGTTTCCACCGCTCTCAAACAAATTACAAAATCATAACGACGTCCATCCCCCATCACTCCCACACTTTTGACGGGTAAAAAGACAGCAAAAGCCTGGCTAACTTTGTGATACAGATTTTCGCGATGCAATTCCTCTATAAAAATAGCATCCGCTTGTCGCAAGATGTCTGCATATTCTTTTTTTATCGCACCTAATATCCGCACACCAAGCCCAGGGCCGGGAAAGGGATGACGGAAAACCATATCATGAGGCAGTCCTAATTCAAGGCCAACTTTACGTACTTCATCTTTAAAAAGCTCACGAATGGGCTCAATAAGCTTGAGATTCAGAGTTTCAGGAAGTCCACCCACATTATGATGTGATTTGATAACAACAGAAGCCCCTTTTGTTGCAGCTGATTCAATGACGTCAGGATAAATAGTACCCTGTGCAAGCCATTTCACACCTGGAATGCGGCTTGCCTCGTCATCAAATACGTCAATAAACGTACGGCCAATAATTTTTCGTTTTTTCTCAGGACAATCAACCCCTTCCAACGCCTGTAAAAACCGCTCTTCCGCATTGACAGCGATAACTCGAATGCCCATGTGTCTGGCAAACATAGCCATCACCTGCTCGGACTCGTTTAAGCGCAGCAATCCCGTATCAACAAACACACACGTCAGCTGATCACCAATCGCTTTGTGGAGTAAAGCAGCGACTACTGAAGAATCCACTCCGCCAGAAAGGCCAAGCAATACCTCATCATTGCCCACTTTTTCACGAATCACATTAATTGATCGCTCTATAATATTACCAGGAGTCCAATCCGAACTGGCCTGACAAATTTCCAGCACAAAACGTTTTAAAATTCTTAAACCCTGCAACGTATGGGTGACTTCCGGATGAAATTGCAGCCCATACCAATGCCTGGATTCGTCAGCCATACCGGCAATTGGCGCATTGCTGGTTTCACAGATCACTTCAAACCCCGGAGGAAGACGGCTCACCTTATCTCCATGACTCATCCAGACATCCAGTAAGGCATCACCATTCTCTGTCGTTCTGTCCTCAATATTACTGAGCAGTTGGCTATGACCATGCAAACGTAATTCAGCATAGCCATATTCACGTAGTGAAGAGGATTGAACCTCTCCCCCCAGTTGAGCTGCCATCGTTTGCATTCCATAGCAAATGCCCAATAAAGGCAGATTACAATCATAAACCCAGGAAGGCGCAGAAGGTGTTTCTACTTCAGTAACGGTAGACGGTCCACCGGAAAGAATCAGGCCACAGGGAGATAATTTCAAAAACTCATCCTGCGACAAATCATAGGGGTGAATTTCACAATACACGCCTATCTCGCGAACTCGGCGGGCGATAAGCTGGGTGTACTGTGAACCAAAATCGAGAATGAGAATAGGTTGCCGTTTAATAGAACTCATTTTTTAATTATCCACCTGGTAGTTAGGTGCTTGTTTAGTTATGCTCACATTATGCACATGAGACTCCCGCATACCCGCGTTAGTCACTTCAATAAATCGGGCATTCTCATGCAAGCTTTGAATTGTCTGACATCCGGTATACCCCATGCAGGAACGCAAACCACCCATCATCTGTTGAATAATCGTTTGCACTGGCCCTTTATAGGGAACACGGCCTTCAATACCTTCAGGGACCAGTTTCTCTGCGCCCTGACTCGCATCCTGAAAATATCTGTCACTAGAGCCCTGTGCCTGAGACATTGCACCGATTGATCCCATGCCGCGATAACTTTTATAAGTTCTGCCCTGATACAGTTCAATTTCGCCAGGAGATTCTTCGGTGCCTGCAAACATCCCGCCCAGCATTACTGTATCAGCTCCGGCAGCCAGTGCCTTGCAAATGTCGCCAGAGAAGCGTATTCCCCCATCGGCAATGACCGGTACAGCGCCTTTGACTCCTTCTACCACATTGGCAATAGCGGTGATCTGCGGCACACCAACACCTGTCACAATACGGGTTGTGCAAATCGACCCTGGGCCAATACCTACCTTGACCGCATCCGCTCCTGCTTCAACCAAATCCCGGCCGGCGTCAGCGGTTGCTATATTACCGCCAATGACCTGAATAGAAGGAAAATTCTTTTTAATCCATCGAACTCGATTTAAAACACCTTCTGAGTGTCCGTGTGCCGTATCTACAATCACTACGTCAACGCCTGCGTCGATTAAGGCTTCAATACGTTCATCAGTGCCTTCTCCAACACCAACGGCTGCACCCACTCGCAGCTGCTCGGAACTGTCTTTACAAGCGAAGGGGTTTTCTTTTGCTTTTTGGATATCTTTAACGGTAATCAATCCACGTAACTGGAATGCGTTGTTCACAACCAGGAGTTTTTCCAGACGATGTCGATGCAGCAGACTTCTGATTTCTTCACGGCTTGCGCCCTCTCTTACCGTTACCAATCGCTCTTTGGGAGTCATAACGGCAGAAACCGGTAAAGACAGATTCGTTTCAAAACGAATATCTCTGCTAGTGACAATACCTATCAGCTGGTCGTTCTCAACTACTGGCACACCTGAAAAATTATGCCGCGCCATCACTTCCAGAAGCTCATGAACGGTGACGTTGGGAGTCACAGAAACAGGATCTTTGACCATCCCGCTTTCAAACTTTTTAACTTTCCTGACTTGCTCGGCCTGAGCCTGAATTGTCATATTTTTATGGATAATTCCAATGCCGCCCTCCTGTGCCATAGCAATTGCCAGACGGGCCTCGGTTACGGTATCCATTGCAGCAGAAATCAATGGGATATTGAGCTGGATATCACGAGTTAGTTGAGTTTTGAGCAGGACTTCTTTAGGCAATACAGTGGAGTGAGCGGGAACAAGGAGCACATCATCAAAGGTGAGTGCTTTTTGTAAAACTAAAAGCGCCATGTTAACTCCTAGGTGAGTTTAACCGTATATTATATCATAACTTTAGGATAATTTACAGGTTATACGAGCAGTTTATAAATTTTTTATTGACTTTATCTATTTTTTTCTCATAAAAATCAGAGTTTGACCAGAAGCGAGAATAGGAGAAGGACTTCTCTTGGATCGCTATGAAGAGCCGCCCCTCTTCCCTCACTGCCATTAAGCTGTCTTCCCCGCGAAGGCGGGGATCCATCTCTGAGCTAGCTATAATGCCAATTGAGGAATGGATTCCCGCCTCCGCGGGAAGGACATAATTTCCTTAACTTAACGGCAGTGACCTCTTCCCTTAGGCCTAATGAGCGTGACAACCGAACTTAATTTGGGCCTGATAAAACTTTCTTTTCTGGCCTTCAATAACATCACCTGTGCTGATTACTTCATACCAGGCAAGAGTACCGTAAGATTTGGACGCCTGCAGAATTGCATTATTAATTGCGTCATCTACTCCATCGGTTGATGTACCGGTTAACTCCATAATTTGATAGGCTGCATTTTTCATTTATTCCTCCCTGAATAAATACCATAAATATCAATGAATTTAGTGTATACCAAGATTAGCAGAATGCAAAAAATCTTCTCATTAACTGATAATGCACAGGCCATTACTTTCTTCCGGCAAAACACTGAAATGCTCATAATCGCTAACAAAATGATACAGATTATTGGTTACAGACAAAAATGGAGAAGAGCCAATAATGCGGTAATACAATTCATCGGTGTCAATGAGTTTATTTCCATGTTCCTGCAATACTTTTTCAGCATAGTCTTTGTTTATTTCTCCCCAAAGCCTGAAGATTTGCTTCTGGTGTTCAAGTTTGAACTGAGCTTGAAAATAGGGATTACTGTCTACCCGACAATTATGGAAAAGATTGCCCACCAGAAACAATAGAAACACTCTGGTTTCCAGATAATGCACAGGTTCAGCACCGCACACCGAAGGAACCAGTAATTTCATTATTAAAAAAACCGGATCAAAATTTTTGGCCACAAAATAACTATTCCAGCTGGTATAAAGATCCTGCCATAGTTTATCGATTAAAAACTCACAAACCAGTTTCGGACGCGGATTTAATTTTAATTGCGGCAGTAAAGGATGACTAAAATCACGGCTGATTTCTTCTCCCTGAGGTAAAACCATTTTTCTTGCCACATAACGATTGCTATATCCCTGATGCTCCATGTCGGCAATTAACCCGCAGCCACTGCAGGCATTCGCATAAGCACCCTGATGAGCATCCTCTGCGGTGGCCTCAAGGATATTGAGCGCTACATTTTTAACCGACTCACTGTATTCATGATCAAACTCTTTCGGGCTTATTTTTTTGTTCCACAAAGACAAACCGTATTTTTTAATAAATTTTTTGGCTTCGTTTCTGACAAACTCCGAATCTTTATTGCCATCAAGCTTGCGGAGAAAAGCACCCGCCGTCTGAGCAGGATCTACCGAAATAACCTTAATAGTCTTAAAGGCTGACGCATCCTTTCTTTTATTAAAAAATAAATAACCTAAGGGATTTCCAGCCATCGGTGTATGCCTTTGGCGCACAATGAACCTGTACACGTCTTCGTTAAAACTCTGACTGTTAGCCATTGTTGCTGCAAATGCTTCAAAAAGACACAAAAGATTAATTTGCAGTCTGATAACTGGTACTATTTTTTCAAACTCTTCGTCTGAAATCAGTTTATCTTTCTCAATTTGTTCCAGTAAATTTGCAAAAGGTTCTATATCCAGAATAATGGCAATCAGTTTATGAACCAAGGCACTGACATCAATTGCTTCTGTCTTGATGAGTTTAAGAAATGTGGAAATATTTTCATCCTCTGGTTCAAATTGATCCATTCCAAGATGTGTGAGGATGCCGGAAATAATCTCTGGACTTGTTTTCAAATCAATTTTTGCAATTAGACGGTTTAACAGCTGCTGAGCATGCTTTTTCATTTCCGGCATTAGAAACTCCCTGTTGTCTAATGGTATGAAAATTTAATGTGACAGTATTAATGATGAATTGTCAATCGGTTATGAAGCATATAAGTTGAAACACTTAATGTGGCTCTAGCTACCCGCTTTGGAAATCGCTTTGCTTATTGCTTTCTGGATCATGATTGCATCCCTGGATTTTGGCGGAACAAGGGCGAGTAATCGCTGCCAGTATGAAATCGCGGAGCTGTAATCCTGGTTCAGATAAGCATCCATAGCCAGCATAGACAGAGCATCAGGCTGCTCTGGATTCATTTTTAACAATTTCAGGCAAAGCGTTTTGACTGAATCGTTAAATTTCCCGTCATTCATTTGAAGCTGGCTTTGCGCATAATTAACGATGGTTTTTTCATCGTTCGGCTGAAATTGATAGGCCTTCTGGAATGCCTTATTTGCCTCAGCCCATTGACTCTGGCTCGCATAAAGCCTTCCCAAAAGATACCAGCCACGGGCACTAGCCGGGCTATTATCCAGACGAGCCTTTAGTTTCTCTATTAATTCATCCGTATTTTTAATGGTTGATAAGACCTGTTTAATCTGTTGCTGATTCCGTTCCTTGCTGACAAACTCCTGCCACTCAAACCACCCGCCCCATTGCCAATAGGCCAGACTAACCAGGATAATAATTAAGAGGCTAATTAAACCAATCGTTTTTTTGAATGGTCTTAAAGAACCGGCAATCACTAAAAGCGCCAGAAGCAATATCAGGCCGAGATAAGAAACTAACCACCATTCACTCATTTACAGTTTGCCTCAGACAAGTACGCCAAAATATAAAAAATCCAATCAGGAGAAAAACTGCCGGACCAAACCATAAGACCAGCGTAATCGATTTCACTGGCGGATTAAATAATATGAAATCACCATAGCGATCTGTCAGAAAATTAATAATTTCACTATCGCTTTTTCCGTCTTTCACCATCACATATACTTGCTGGCGTAAATCTTTTGCTAAATCTGCGTGTGAATCTGCCAGATCCTGATTTTGACAGACCAGACAACGCAACTCCTTCAATAAATGATTAAATTGCGCTTCCTGTCTTTCTGTATCCAATGGATACATGGAATTTGCATACACCACATTCACCATGAAAATAGCCAGAATGGCCGCCAGAACGGCTTTCATCATGCTTTTTTCTCCAACTCTCTGATTCGGGGTAAAAATTCGCTTGTCCAGCTTTGTTCGTCAAGGATGCCCACATGTCTGAAGCGAATAATGCCCTGTTGGTCAATCAAAAATGTTTCAGGCGCACCATAAACCCCCAGATCCATGGCCAGTTTGCCCTTTATATCCTCTCCCACAGCAACGTAGGGGTTTCCCCATTCTTTTAGCCATTTACGAGCATCTTCGGGATTATCTTTATAGTTAACGCCATAAATCTTCACACCTTGTTCTGCGAGGTGCATCAGAAAAAACTGCTCCATTGTGCAGGCTTCACACCAGCTCGCCCAGACATTTAACAGAACAATCTGTCCCTTAAATAACTCAGGCGCAAATGCCGGCGCTTCTTGCTGGAGCGCTGGTAAGCTGAAGGAGCCCAATGATTGCCCGAGGCGGGCAGAGGGAAGTTTTTGCGGATCAAGCGAGAGGCCTTTCCATAAAAAAGCAGCAAGTACAACAAATAACAAGAATGGAATGCCGCGAATAAATACTTTTCTCATATTGAAATCTCGGGGTTAAGGTGAACCGCCTGCTTTTTTCTCGCCTGAAAATATCGTCTGTCGGACAAGGCTAAAATACCCCCTGCCAATATAAGAAATCCCCCACCCCAAATCCAGCGTATAAAGGGCTTAAAATAGAGCCTAACGGACCAGGCCGTATCATCGAGAGGCTCTCCCAGGGCCACATAAATATCGCGAAAGACACTTACGTCGATGGCAGATTCTGTCATTGCCATTTTTCCCACATTGTAAATACGTTTTTCCGGGTAAATCGTTTTTGTTTCTTTTTTTGAACTAATTCTGAACTCTGCCTGTGCTCCGTGATAATTCGGCCCGCTTAAGGACGACTCCCGTACAAATTGAATCACATAACCTGCCAGTGAGGCTTTGCTTCCTGGCGTCATGCGCACATCATCCTGAATACCGTAAGCTGTTGAAACAGCAATACCAATCACAGTAGCAGCTACGCCCAGATGAGCGAAAATCATTCCCCAGAACGCCTGAGTGATGGCCTGAATACCCCGCTGTCTTATTCTTAAAATGATTAGGAATATGGTGCTTAAAATAATCCAAAAGGCCAGGCACAATCCCAGCAGGCAATAGCCATTAATTTCTGGAGCGAGGAATAAAAGCAGGATAAAAGGAAACAGCAGGCTGCATATAATCACCGGTAACAGTTTTTTAAATGTGCTTCGCACCGCATCCTGATGCCAGCGCAAATGAATACCTAGTCCCATAACAATTAGCAGAGGAATCATCAGAGGAACAAATACCGCATTAAAGTAAGGCGCACCCACAGAGAGCTTACCTAAACCGAGACCATCAACTAATAAGGGATAAACAGTACCCATAAGTACTGTCAGCATGGCGACAGCTAAAAATACATTATTAAGTAATAAAGCACTCTCTCGCGAAAAAATACTGGGACTTCCCTGCTTCTGGAGATATTTAGCGCGCAGAGAAAAAATAAGCAGGGAGCCGCCAATAACCACTAATAAAAAGCCAAGAATAAATAGTCCTCTTTGCGGATCAACAGCGAAGGCATGAACTGAAGTCAAAACGCCGGAGCGAACTAAAAAGGTACCGATAAGACTCAAAGAAAAGGCGGTAATCGCTAACAGCAAGGTCCAGGCAATAAATTGTTTTCGCTGCTCACTGACTGCCAGAGAGTGCAATAGTGCAGTACCGACCAGCCATGGCATAAATGACGCATTTTCCACCGGATCCCAAAACCACCAGCCACCCCAGCCTAATTCCCGATAGGCCCACCAGCTTCCCAGTGTGATACCTGCGGTTAAGCAGCACCATGCAGCGAGAGTCCAGGGGCGTGTCCATTTAGCCCATATTGACTCAAACTCCCCTGCCCACAAAGCGGCAATAGCAAATGCAAACGCCACCGAGAACCCAACATACCCCATATATAACATGGGCGGGTGGAAGAGAAATCCGGGATCCTGCAATAGAGGATTCAGATCACGGCCTTCCGTATCTAGCAACTGAAACTGGCGTAAAAAAGGATTGGAGGTAAGCAACAGAAAGAGTAAAAAACCAATACATAACAGGGCAAGGATAATCAGAACGCGCACTCGAAATTTTGGGTCCAGCGAATTACTGGCCAGACTAACGGCCACAGTCCAGAAACTTAAAATAAGCACCCACAAGAGCATTGAGCCTTCATGCCCGCCCCATACAGCACAAAGTTTATAAAACCAGGGCAAGGAAAGGCTGGAATTGGAAAGCACGTAGGAGACCGAAAAATCGTCATTGAGAAAGCAAATTGTCAAACAGAGATAGGCGAATGCAACGAAAGCAAACAAAGCGACTACATAATAATTTGCACTCTTAATGAGAACAGCATTGTTCCTGATAAGCCCAACAAACGGCACTGAGGCCAAAAGAACTGCAAACAGCAGCGCTAAAATGAGACTAAACAAACCGATTTCAGCAATCATTAACTTATATTTCTCTTTGTTTTAGCCAAACTTGCCTTCACTTCAGGAGGCATGTAGTTAGCATCGTGTTTAGCCAATACTTCAGTGGCTGCAAACTGACCGTTATCGAGTAATTGTCCCTTTGTTACGATTCCCTGATTTTCCCGAAACAGATCAGGCAGGATGCCTCGATAATGGACCGTAACTTTCTGGTTGAAATCGGTCAGTTCAAACTGGACAGATAAATCCTTTTCAGAACGAATCACACTTCCCACAGCAACCATGCCGCCCACACGAATCACCTGTTGATGAGGGGCCTCTCCAGATGCTATCTGGCTTGGTGTATAAAACAAGCTGATATTCTGCCTTAAGGCATACATCACCAGAGCAGCCGCAACTCCCAGAATAGAACCAATAAATACTAGCCGGGTTAATTTTTTGCGACGAGCAGGATTCATGACTGATTTCTCTTTAACCAGCGCTGCAATTTTCTTCGGGTTTGTTTTCGCTGCCATTTAATGCCCAGCAAATTCATAACCAGCAGCACGCAAACCAGGCCATAGGCAGGCCAGATATAAATGGAGTACCCCCCCATAGAAAACCAGCTAATAAATTCGTTAATCATACATTTTCTTCCAGGAGTTTTCTCACCCAATGCTGACGCTTTTCACGTATTAACAGCTCATTACCCGCTTTGTGTAAAATAACCCAGACGCAAAAGAAGGAAAATCCTGCAAGGGTCAATAACAAGGGATACAGCATTGGCAGTGCAATTTTTGGTTTGGCAAATAAGGACAATGTCGCTCCCTGATGCAGCGTGTTCCACCAGTAAACTGAATAATGAATCACGGGCAAATCAATTGCTCCGACCAATGTTAATACAGCCACCAGCCTATCACCCTGATCTTTATTTTTGAAGGTTGCGGCCGTTGCCAGTATGGCTATATACAGAACTAACAGAATAAGCTCGGAAGTCAATCGGGCATCCCATACCCACCAGGTTCCCCACATGGGTTTTCCCCATATACTGCCAGTTGCTAAAGCAATAAATGCCATGCACGCACCGGTTTGTGCAGCAGCGTTTAACATCAGCCCTGCAAGCTTGATTCGCCAAACTAATAGCAACAGAGACATAAACGCCATAAAGCCATATAAGGACAATGACAGGAAGGCGGCCGGCACATGAATATAGATAATGCGAAACGCATCACCCTGCTGATAATCAGCTGGAGCAAAAATAAGTCCCCAGGCAAAACCGAGGATTAAAAAGATACAGGCAAGCCAGCCCAAAACGCCAAGCCAGCGTTGAGTCTTGTTAAAAAAGCTTTGCGGCGATGCCATTTGGTATAAAAATTTCCACATAGGGAATTTATGAATCAGAAAAAAAGCTAAATTCTATCATGCATTAATCGCTAAGGCTAATGCGAATCACAGCAGAAATTGCAAAAGGCAGAAAACTGACTGCCAGAAGAGACAGTGCAGCAAGAATTGCCAGATAAGCAGAAGCAGATGAACCCTCCAGGGCGGCCAGGCAAGCTCCACTTCCAAATATCATCACCGGAATTACCAAAGGCAGGAGAATTAAAGCCATGAAAATCCCTTTCTGTTGTAAGCGAGTGCTAAAGGCGGCAGCCAGTACACAAAGAGCAAGAATAGCAGGGGTTCCTAAAATTAAGCTTGCGGCCAGTAAAGCGGCTTCCTGATAACTAAAACTAAATAGAAATGCCAGCAAGGGGCAAAATAACAACATGGGAATAATAGAAAATAACCAGTGGATAAAAAGCTTGGCTACAACAATCAGGTTAAGCGAAAAACCGGATATTAACCATTGTTCAATGATGCCATCCTCATAATCTTGCTGAAATATTCGCTCCGATGCCAGCAACAGAGACAATAGCATGGCAGTCCAGATTAAACCTGGAGCGACCTGACGCACAATTTCTTTAACAGGCGGAATAGTCAGGGGAAAGAAAATGACAATCATGAAAAAAAACAAACTGGTATTCAGTAGCCCGCGAGGCTGGCGTGAATAAATAAGTAATTCTCGCTTTAGCTGATTTTTGAATATTCTCAAAGACAGTACTCCAGATCAGGTCGTAATTGAGAAGGTAGTTGCTGATGAGAAGTCATCACGACCTGACCACCCCGCCCCAAATGCTCATTCAAACAGCCTGCCAGACAGCGCAGAGAAAACTCATCCAGAGCAGTTAATGGTTCATCCAATAACCATAAGTTGGCTTTTGTCATTAGAATACGAAGTAAGCCGGCCCGGCGCCGTTGTCCCGCTGACAATTGATAAACAGGTTTATCAGCGACTTCTGTCAATCTTAAGCGCGAGAAAATTTCATACAAATCCTGCTGGCTTTGCTGCTGTAAATCAAAAAGGCAATTTTCCCTGACAGTCAATAAAGGACTTAATCCCTGCTTATGGCCCACATAGCAAATCTGACGGTAATAGGAGGATAAATCCTCATAAATTGATTTTCCATTGAAACAAATATCACCAGACACTGGTTGTTGTAAACCGGCTATCAAACGCAAAAGAGTCGTTTTTCCGGAACCATTAACCCCTTTCAGATGCAATAATTGACCTCGGACGAGGGAAAAACTGACATTTTTGAATAATAACTGATCTTCATATTCAAAGCTGAGTGCAGAAACGCTAAACATACTGAATCTTGGAGGGAAATGCCTATTATAACCCAGAGTGAAGAACTTACAAATTTTCTTGCTTTATCCTTAATTATGAAGGATCTTATGACAATTTGAATTTTGAGAGTTGGTATGGAATTTCTGGCCCATTACGGGATGTTTCTTTTAAAGTGTTTAACCATTGTGATTAGTCTTTTGCTTGCTTTAGCTGGAATCATGGCGATAAGCAAAAAACCAAGGCCTAAACTGGAAATTGTCTCTCTTAATAAACAATATGAAGAGATCAGGCAGTTGATGTTTAAAAAAGTCACTGGCAAAGCAGAGAAAGTTAAAAAGTCCAAAAAAGAAAGCAAATCAGAAAAGCCTTCCCTCTATGTTTTACAGTTTCATGGGGATATTAAAGCCACTGAAGTGGAGCAATTGCGTGATGCCATCACTGCGATTTTATCCATAGCGGGTAAGAAAGATGAAGTGTTGCTTCTGCTGGAAAGTCCAGGTGGTGCTGTGAATGGCTATGGTCTTGCAGCCTCCCAATTACTGCGCATTCGCGATAAGAATATTCCATTGACTGTCTGCATTGATAAAGTTGCCGCCAGCGGCGGATATTTAATGGCGTGCATTGCCAATAGAATAGTTGCGGCCCCTTTTTCAATTGTAGGATCCATTGGCGTGGTTTCACAAATCCCAAACTTTCATCGCTGGTTGAAAAAACACAATGTGGACGTAGAGTTAATTACTGCCGGCGAATATAAAAGAACACTGACTATTCTTGGAGAAAACACCGAAAAGGGAAGGCAAAAATTTCAGGAGGATCTTGAAAAAATACATCAGGCCTTTCGCGAATTTGTGTTGCAGAATCGCGAGGAAATTGATATCGATCAAGTATCCACAGGAGAGCACTGGCTGTCACTCGATGCCTTCAAGTTAAAGCTGGTAGACGAATTGAAAACCAGCGATGAGGTAATTATTGAAAAACTGAATCACTTTAATGTGTATAAAATAATTTCACATCACCGCCAGTCGCTAGCCAGTAAAATCCTTAAACCGGCTGCCAAAATGCTTCATCCCTGGGCTTGAGCTGAAAAACTGCCTCCACTTAGGTTGGGCCAAGGGCCCAACCTATATGTAGTTAACAAACCATTTGTTAATAATCTCTAAATGGAATGAATGATACTTGCACCAGTCTTCTATGATTCTGCTATCCAGATCTTTTGTTGGCCCATGCACTCCCTGAGATAAGTTTTCAGACAATAACGTCAAAGCGGCAATATTATGAATATAAAACTCAGGGTCAATATACTTCATTGGAGTGGGGTCATTGAGAACAAAATTAACTGGTTTTTTCTGGTTAAGGACTTCTTCCTCACCAAACCCTGCTCCATACTCATCATACACACCCATATTGGCCAATATCTTCCCACTAAACCAGTCATGCGGGTAGGCATTCATAATCGCTTTGCTTCCTGTTGCGGTAACAATAATTTCCGCATTCTGGATCGCTTGATGTAATGTTTGCCTATCTAGCGGGGTAATCGCTTCTATTCCTAGCTGTCGGGCTGACCTGCGTTGATTTTCACAGATATCAACTGCCATAACAGCAGCTTTATTCTGAGCACAGAAATAGGCGACTCCCCTGCCAATTTTTCCAAAGCCAAAAATTAGCCATGATTTGTTTACCGTATTGATGCCAAGCAATTGTGATATCGCTGAATGGCAACTATCAGCACAGCCAAAAACAGTTTCAAGTTGCTTTGTTAAA
The DNA here is from genome assembly GCF_003265995.1 of Legionella quinlivanii. GTDB lineage: Bacteria > Pseudomonadota > Gammaproteobacteria > Legionellales > Legionellaceae > Legionella_C > Legionella_C quinlivanii_A. The sequence goes on from NZ_MVJN01000001.1 coordinate 44,412, forward strand.
CTGTGATCAATACTGATTACTGGAAAATTCAGTGCCTGGTTACGGTAAAATAGATCGCCTGAGCCAGTTAGCTCAATTGATCCGATGCCTGGCTTACCCAAAGCCTGATACAGTTCAGCGCCACAATCAAAATAAAGATCAAAAGTCTCAGATCGTAACTGACTCAGATTTTCAGTATACCGAATGCCAGCCTGCTTTAAACAATCTACCGCCTCGGGATGAGCCGTCATAAATGAAGAAGGGTTTGTCACCGTCACTTCCGCGCCCCCTGCAATAAGACAGGCTATTTTTAATAGTGTATTGGGAACCAGGGGAACGTGGTGCACCACTCGTAAACCTGCCAGCGGTTTTGCTACTCTCCATTCTTCAAGCTGCCGATGCATGAAAGGAGCAGCTTCTTTTGTATAAATTTTGAAATAGTTTGCTAAGGAGGGATGCATGAGCACTGCTTAAAAATGAAATGAGGCAATGGTATTTGAAACATAAAAAGAACACAAGTCCAACATATTCAGTGCCAAATGCAAAATGGTTGCCCGCCTGCGCGGGCATGACAGGATTTTATCTGTATAACAGTTTCCTACGCTTCCCTCTTGGAAAAATGTCATGCCCGCGCAGGCGGGCAACCATCTATCAAAATAATCCGATCTCAAAGATTAAGGCTTGCGCAACATATCTAAGCAGGGCTATGTGCATAATAACAGGGAAATTCTCGCGAAATTTATTAATTTAGATATAATTAAATTAACAGAAATTTTTATAGACGAGTGGAGAATACGATGTCTGATTTTAAATCCAAGCTTCCTAACTTGCAAGAAATCACCTCTTTTGCAAGTAAGTTGTTTAAGGATGTGAAAAATAGTGTAGGCGAAATCGTTGACGAATATAAAAAGCATCGGGAAGAAGCGGAAGCAGCCAACAAAACTGAAGAAACAGAAATTGTAAGCTCAAAAACAGAGACAGTCGTCACCAAAAAAACTGAAGCCTCCGCTGCTGAAAATAAAAAGGAAGATAAAGAATAATCCGTCCTCCTCACTCCCATCCTTAGCGACATTAACCAAGACCAAATAACGCCTGCTGCGAAGCGGCAGGCATTAACCCTCAATTAAGACTGAAGTCTTTCTGGCCTGGTTAAGCCATATTTTCTCATTTTCTCCACCAGAGTGGTGCGCCGCATATTCAGATAATTTGCTGCATGAGCGACAACCCAGTCGGATTCGTTCAATGCTTGACTAATTAAAGCCAGCTCCGTTTTCTCCAGATGTTCTTTCAGATCAATCCCGTCAGCGGTTTGTGGCTGCTCCTGGCCCAGTACAGTCAGTAAAGTTTCTCTCTCCGAGCCTATTATCCCAGATGAACGTGTGCCTGTTTTAAATCGGCTGGGTAAATCACCAGTATCCACAATCCCGTTAGGATATAAAATACTTAAGCGCTCGATCAGATTAGCAAGTTCTCTGACATTCCCAGGCCATTGATATCGTTCCAAAACCTCAAGAGCGGCAGGTAATAAGCGCACCCCCGATTTACCCTCCCCCTCAATTCTGGCGACCAGCTCATTAATTAATAAGGGCAAATCCTCTTTTCGCGCCCTTAAAGGGGGAACATCAATTGGAAACACATTTAAGCGGTAAAATAAGTCCTCGCGAAACTTGCCCTCTTTTATTGCCTGCTCCAGATTACGATGTGTCGCTGCAAGAATTCGGACATCGACATCAATACTTTTATTACTGCCCACTCTCTCAAAGCAGCGCTCCTGCAGCACTCTTAAAAGCTTTACTTGCATGGCAAGCGGCATATCGCCTATTTCATCGAGAAACAGCGTGCCCCCATTAGCCAGTTCAAATCGTCCCTGACGAGACGTAATGGCCCCGGTAAATGCGCCTTTTTCATGTCCAAACAATTCGCTTTCCAGCAATTCAGCTGGAATAGCACCGCAATTAATTGGAATGAAGGGTTTACCTGCACGTTCCGAAAGAGCATGAATATTTCTTGCGACCACTTCCTTTCCAGTGCCTGACTCTCCAAGAATAAGGACATTGGCTTCACTGTTGGCCACCTGAGCAATAAGTTTCCTCACCTGCTTTATTGATTCGCTGTTCCCTACAAGGCTGCGAAACAGCATCGGCTGGTTGGATTCTTCCCTTTTTGAGTATTGCCGCTCCAAAACAATCTGGCACTTATGCAGGGATTCCAGGATCTGATGATAACTGAAAGGGAAATAAAGCGAGGCAATCACATTTCGAATTTTTGATACCACCTGAGATACGGGTGGATCAATTAGTATAACCGGGACCAATGGCTCCCGGGCAGCCAACTGCCTGAGACATAGCTCAAGACTTGCTTCTGATTCAAGCCCTATTATAGCAATTTGGCCATGCAAATCGTCTATCTGCATGAATGTCGAAAAATTTACAATTGAACAAGGCTTGCCGATAAAATTAAGAATGACACTGAGTTTGTCACAACGTTCCTTGTTTTCATCAATTACAAACACAGTCTCCTTACCACGCATAAATCTTATCCTTAAGTCAAAACACCTAGTGTTCAGTATTGTTAACAGTTCATCCTCTGTCAAATATATGACAAAAAAAATTAAAACCCACGAAATTTTTGACGGTTATCGATAGCAGTTGATTTCGGCAAATGCACTACAGGTCGGCCCGAAACAGAGCTTTTGATTACCAATAGCCTTGGTTGCCTTCACACATTTCTCAATCTGGTATTTTTTGACATTGAGGTAGCCCATTCGTCGGCAAAACGAATAAGCAGCACGGCGTCCGCAGCCTTTTTCTCCATCATAACACCAGGCAACCCGATAATTATTGTATCGCGGAACCACGAATCGTCGATATCGATAATGGTAAGGCTGTGCGGGTGTATGCGAAATATCGCCCACGCAGCGAATGGTTTTAAAACCATTACATTGCCATCCCTTGCAGCGCATGGTAGTGACCAGATAATTGGTCAAACCGATATTGTTATCTTTTATCGCCTGATCAGCACGCTTATACCCCATCATCCGGCAATACACGGTCGCCAGCTCCAAACCGCATTTTTTACCGTCCAGAGAACAGTAATTCAGACGCTCTCCATGATACATTGGATTCCAGAAGCTGCGGTGAAAAACCTGCTTTCTGGAATCTGCAGCATGACTTGTCATCGAAAAAATAATCGACAGTAAAACAGCGATTCGATATAAAATGGTCATATTTACAATCCATTACAAAAATTACCTCAATGTTAGCCTATGCGAGGCCCGTTTCTCAATACGCAGCAGCAAATTGCATGCTATAAAGCCCAAAGTATTTACTGAGTCTGGTTCTAAATGGCCAAAAATGATTATTTACAAATCCTTAATAGCACATTCTGATGCGGTCATTTCCGAGGATCTCACGCAAGGAATTCAATAAGTCGTCACTCGGCGATACACACCATTCTTTCCCAAGACTTAATAAAACGCTCGCTTTCTCCGCTTCATATAAGACCTGAACTACGCAATGCCCTTTGTGATTTTTTAATATCGCTTTAAGCGCCATAATATGTTCAGCATGCTGATAATTCAGATTCACTTTAAGCGATTTTGCAAAATGATTTCGCGCCTCAGCAATAGTCAAAATCTGGCTGGCTGACATTTTTATCCCACCGCTGAAATCATCTTTGCTGATTTCTCCTTCAATTGCCAGCATCATACCTGTTTGAATATCAGCGGCAACGGAATCAAAAACCTCAGAAAAAACAACCACATCCATCTTGCCAGACACATCTTCCACCGACAAAATAATCAGCTTTTTTCCGCGTTTGGTCAGCACACGGCGTAATCCGGTGAGTAGCACACAGATCCAGGCTTTTTTTGCATTACCTGGGTTTAATTTAAGAATTGGGGTCACTTTGCTTTGCAATTCTTCAATGTATTGCGCCGCTGGGTGACCGCTGAAATATAACCCAAGGGTTTCTTTTTCCCCATCCAGGCGCTGCATCTGATTCCAGGGGCGAGCTTCCTGGTAATCCTCTCGCGAGGCGGAATCATCTATTAAAGAAAAAAGATCGGTTTGACCGCTATTTTGATTCTGCTGTGCGGCATCCGCAAGTTTTAGTGCCCTTTCAAGCGAAGCGAATAGTACGGAACGCTCCTGCCCCCATTCATCCATTGCTCCGCATTTAATGAGGGCTTCAAGGACCCGGCGATTCACTTTTCTCAGATCAAGCCGGTGGCAAAAATCAAATAGGCCCGAAAAGGCTCCAGATTGTTGACGTTCCTGAACAATACAACTGATAGCAGATTCACCAACACCTTTAATGGCTCCCAGACCATATAAAATGGTGTTGTTATTGGCCACGGTAAATTTAAATTGCGAGGTGTTAACCGAAGGAGGCAATATAGTAAGCTTCATCTGGTAACATTCATTGATGAACGTCACTACCTTATCCGTATTATCCATATCAGAAGACATTACTGCCGCCATAAATGCAGCAGGAAAATGAGCTTTCAACCAGGCGGTTTGATACGCCACCAGCGCGTAGGCTGCCGAGTGCGACTTATTGAATCCATAGCCAGCAAACTTTTCCATCAGGTCGAAAATATAGGTGGCAGTCGCTTCCTCAACTCCTCGACCGACCGCCCCTTCGGTAAAAATTGCCCGCTGTTTGGCCATTTCCTCAGGTTTCTTTTTTCCCATGGCACGCCGCAGCATGTCTGCAGCGCCAAGTGTATAATTTGCCAGAACCTGGGCAATCTGCATCACCTGTTCCTGATAAAGAATAACCCCGTAAGTCGGCTTCAGGATGGGCTCCAGATCAGGATGTGGATACTCTACTTTTGCACGCCCATGTTTTCGGTCTATAAAATCATCCACCATACCCGATTGCAAAGGACCAGGTCGAAACAGTGCGACCAGAGCGATAATATCTTCAAAGCAGTCAGGCTGGAGGCGATGTATAAGCTCCTTCATTCCACGAGATTCAAGCTGAAAAACAGCCGTTGTCTGGCAGGCTTTTAACAAATCAAAAGACGCCTGATCATCCGTAGGAATTAAGCCTATATCGATAGGTGGCTCATTTTGAACCGCTCTTAAGTGATTTACCGTCTGTAGCGCCCAATCGATAATTGTCAGTGTCCTCAGCCCAAGAAAGTCAAACTTTACCAACCCTGCCGCTTCCACATCATCCTTGTCAAATTGACTTACAATCTGAGAAGAGCCCTCTTCACAGTAAATCGCGGTAAAATCAGTTAAGGTGGAGGGGGCTATCACCACGCCTCCCGCATGCTTACCGGCATTTCGGGTAATGCCCTCAAGCTTCATTGCCAGATCGATAAGCTCTTTGACCTCTTCTTCCTCATCATAACGACGCTTTAACTCTTCTTCATCCTGAAGCGCCTTGGAAAGCGTTATACCAATTTCAAAGGGAATTAACTTGGCAATTTTATCAACAAAACCATAGGGATGACCCAACACACGCCCGACATCCCGCACGACTGCCTTGGCAGCCATCGTACCAAAGGTAATAATTTGCGAGACACTTTGTCGACCGTATTTTTCGGCGACATACTCGATAACCCGGTCCCTGCCCTCCATGCAAAAGTCAATATCAAAGTCAGGCATGGAGACCCGCTCGGGGTTTAGGAAACGCTCAAACAGTAATTCATACAACAAGGGATCGAGATCAGTAATTTTAAGTGCGTAAGCGACCAGTGAACCGGCTCCAGAACCCCGTCCGGGGCCAACCGGTACACCATTTTGTTTAGCCCACTGAATAAAATCAGCAACGATCAGAAAATAGCCAGGAAAGCCCATTCGATTAATAACGTCTAGCTCCACCTGCAAGCGCTGATCATAGACCTCTCGCTTGGCCAGCAACACTTCAGGGGTTTCATTGCGAAAAATCTGTTGCAATCGCTCTTCCAGACCCTCTCGCGATAATTTAGATAAATAGTCCGCTTCACTGGAACCATCAGGTATTGGAAAATTGGGCAGATAATTTTGACCAAGTTCAAGCTTAACCGTACAGCGTTTTGCTATTTCAACACTATTCGCCAGAGCCTGGGGCAAATCAGCAAATAATTGGACCATTTCATCTGCAGAGCGCAGATATTGCTTATCGTTGTATTCCTGACTTCGTCTGGGATCGGCCAAAGTGTAACCTTGATGGATACACACCCGGGCCTCATGCGCATGGTAGTCATTCTGGGAAATGAAACGAACATCATTGGTCGCTACGAGAGGAATTCCGAGGCTTTGCGACATCTCAACGATAGCTTCATTATAAAAGCTTTCATCCTTTCTACCCGTACGCTGAATTTCCAGATAAAAACGCCCGGGAAACAGTTGGTTGAAGTGATGAGCCAGAGTATAAGCCTGATCCATATCACCGCTTATCAGTGCCTTGCCTATTATGCCGGATCGACCGCCAGAAAGTGCGATGAGCCCTTCGGCGTGCTCTGCCAGCCATTCATAATGGACACGGGGCTGCCCCTGATGCTGGCCGAATTGGTAGGCTCTGGATACAAGACAGGTTAAATTACGATAACCAAGGTCATTCTGACAGAGTAACACCAGGGAGGAAGTGGCTTCCGGTTTATCAGCATAATGACAAGTCAGATCACTTCCGAGAATGGGCTTAACTCCAGCATCCACTGCTGTTTTGAACAATTTTACGGCAGCAAACAAATTGCAATGATCAGTAACAGCCACCGCGTTCATGCCCCGTTCACTCACCGATTTAATCAAAGGCTTGATTCTGACCAAACCATCAATCATCGAAAATTCAGAATGAACGCGTAAATGGACAAACGAGGATTTCATAACACCGACTCTTATCACTGGATAGGCAGCACTGTACCCAAGTCGCCCTGATACAGCAAGGTTTTTGTCTATTGTTGTTGTTCCTGCCAGCGTATTATTGCCATATATTTGTTATTTACACCCAATTTCTTATTGGCATTCTGCAGATGAAAATTAACTGTCCTTCTTGAAACCTCGAGGATTTTAGCAATTGCTTCCAGTCTCAATCCCTGTGATGTTAATTCAAGACACTGCATTTCACGTTGGGTGAGCGGCACATCTTTCACGGCATCATGCGCCATAAAATGCCTGAGCTGCTGAAAATAAATCGCAGCAATGATCATCCATTCGTATTGCTTTTCCTGCCAGTTCCTAAGCCCATTTTCTTTTTGTTTCTGATGCAAAACCAGAACAACAAAATCACCCTGAGGGCCATAGACCGGGATACTTAATCCTACATCAAGGCCATAATCAAGCGACTCCTGACGTATCCGTTGTTCACGCTTGTTTTTTGCGCTGGCTAATTGCTCACTGACATTCCAGAACACCGGGAGCAGAGATTTTTCCGAATATTCAAGGGTTCTGTCAATATCCGCATAGCCTTGTTCCAGATAATATTGATGCCAGATTTTTAATGCAGGGCTCACCCAGTCATAGATTAGGCGGCTTCCTGTTTTGGTATGGCGATGATAGTAGGTGATAGCAAAACTGTGAATATTCTGCGTGTTAAAATAATCAAAAAGCAATGAATTCAGATCGTCCAGTGAATGAGCGCTCGCAAATATCTGACAAGTCCGATGCATTTTGATCCCTATACCTGTCAAAAAAGACAGGAAGTCACGCATGTTTATTTATTATACATTAGTATCAACTGAAACACACTTCCGAGGTTATCATGCTTAAGATAATACCTGTTGTTTTGTTACTACCAGGCATTAGTTATGCCGCTTCGATGACTAACAGCATCGCCGGTGTCGGGCCTGGTGGATCAGTCAAACCCTATATTTGTATTCAGAATGAAGGCGGAACAGTCACCCTCCCCCTCGCTCCAGGACAATCCGGGGATGCCAATGCGGCATCCGGCAATCAATACTATGCGGGAGCTACACTCCGCTTTGGGGGTTGCTCCAGCGATAATACTTATCTCGGCTATATAGGATTTAATATCAATAACTCAGGTAACAATGCCATCAGTGCCTATACTCCGCCTGAAGGAGTTCATATTACCTATAAAGACCGCCAGATTGATAGCCGCGGAGTGGTTACAGGAGCTATCGATTACACCTCTATCGACTCGAATATGAATCTACCCAATCCAAAAGAAAATAGCTACTGGCAGTTTGCGGGGATTAATTTATCGGGCCTTGAATTTGGAAAAACCATTGATCCGGTGGTCGTTCCTAATCTTTCAGAAAAAGATTCCACCACAACAAATTCGGATTTGAAAGACACTGAAACCTTTATTAAAGCAGGAGTAAATACGGTAAGAGTACCAATCAGTTGGGGCTATGTGCAATTGGATGGGGCTGGCAAAGGCAGTATAAACAAATCCTATTATGATAATTATCTTCGCCCTCTGCTGCAAAGCTTAAGCCATGCAAAAGTAAATACCATCATAGACTTGCACGCCTATATGCGTTACTCAAAATTTGGTGAGCAATACTCAGGATGCGGTGCCGATGGTCCTTGTCCGGATGGAACCTTAGTTCTTGATCCCAAAGCATATGAATCCGTGTGGGGACAATTAGTTGATCTGATTCAGCAAGACAGTCAGATTGACAAAAATTACATAATGCTCGATTTAGTGAATGAGCCAGTGGGCATTCCGGATGATAAAGTATTTACTATCCAGGCTGATTTAATCAAATACCTGCGTAATAAAGGGTTCCAGGGTTATATTCTGGTTGAAGGCAACAGCTGGACCGGGCTGCACTCGTGGACAACTTATCAGTGGACTGGAAGCGATGGGCAAACCTACTCCAATGCCACGTTGTTTACCCGTGAAAATTTTGCTGAAGCCGGCATTACCGATCTTTCAAAGATACTGATTAATGTCCATCAATATCTGGATAGTGATTATAGCGGTACGCATAATGACTGTCTGCAGGATTTAACAACCAAGGGGCCAAATGCCTTTAATCTTGATGAGTTTGTTGATTACTTACAGGAGAATAAATTAAAGGCGATTGTTACAGAATTTGGCACTGGAACCAACGCCGGCAGTTGTAGTGCTCCCTTGCAACAATTCATGCAATATCTGCAGGAAAATAGCGCCAAGGGTAAAGACTATGGCTTTGCAGGTTGGACGGTCTGGTCTACCGGTCATGGTTGGGGGGGCTATAATCTGCGTGTTAAACCGGATTCTTATCAATTCAATGTAATGAAAAACTTTCTCTGATAGTCAGGACAAAATCAGAAAACACCTTCAACCCCCTGGATTTTAACTTGAAACCCAGGGGATTTGTCATTAATGCCTGTTTCCGAGATCCTGTTGGCGGCGTCTCGCCAATAGCCCCAGCACAACAGCCACAATTAGGCCAATCAGCATCCAGCCGAATAGGGCTGTTCCAAGACCGTTGTGAAAAAAAAGACTGGCCAGTAAGCCTCCTAATAAAAAACCACTTAGACCGCTGCGAAAGCGGCTGGTCTTATTCGTTACTGGTGGTTTTTTGGCAGATACATTTCTCGAGAAAAGCGTTTTACTTCGATAGGAACCAAATCCTCTTCCACCGCCGAATCGCTTTGCTGAGGCTTCGCTGACAATCAGTCCGAAAGACAGGAAAACAAATAAGCTCATAAGAATAATATTTTTCATAGAGTACACCTTGTTATAACCGCGAGGCTCTTTATACCTTGGCGGAAGAACTTGTTCAAGCGGTTGTGAACATTCAATAACCAATTTGAGTCTATTGGGCTGTTTCACTTCCCTTAACGGCCTGAAAAATTTGTTTTGCCAGTTTGGGCAGGCGAACTTTATTCGTATTGGTCAATAATATAATGGATATCTTGTCATCAATATGGCGAATCATAAAGCTGCTATATCCGCGGATAGCCCCATCTTTTTGGGCAACCAGTTTATTATTTCGATAGGAGACCTGCCATCCCAAAGACCAGAACAATCCATTTCGACCGCTGGGCTGCCCATTCTTCAGAGTAACTGGCCGCCACATTTGCAGATAGGTTTGAGGGCTTAAAATTTTGCCGGCGCTCATTGCCATATCCCATTTTGCCATGTCTTCAATATTTGAGACTATTCCCCCCGACCCCCACATTTGTTGCCAGGGCTTGCGATTCGGTGAAGGAATATACTTCCCATTCACAAAATGATACCCATTAGCCAATCCAGGGGGATTTAGTGTTGCAGGAAAGCCGGTTTGATTTAAATCCAGGGGATTAAATATTATAGTTTGAAGATAGCTGGCAAGGCTTTGTCCGCTGACACGTTCTATCACCCTTCCTAAAACAATAAAACCAAAATTGTTATAGCGAGTATTTGTACCCGGTGCAAACTGCATTGGCCGCTTGGCCAGCTGCTGCCATACTCGTTGCCAGGGTAAATGCGGTCCCTGGTGCTGAGGAATACCGCTGGTATGCGACAGAAGCTCGCGGATAGTCACCGCACGCCAGGCAGCGGGGGCTTTGGGGACGTATTTTAAAATGGAATCATCAAGCCCTACTTTGCCTTCCTGAACTAATTTCATTATCGCAAAGGCAGTGTATACCTTGGAAATGGAACCTATCGCAAATAAACTCTTAGTGGAAACAGGCCTAGAAGGGTTCAACTGCGCATTACCGTATCCTTTGATCAATAAAGGTTGACCATTTTCCACTATCGCGAGAGCAAGGCCTGGAATATGGTTTTGCTGCATGGCAGTCTGCACTATGGTATCTATTTTTGCTTCCATTGCAGGGAGCGCGAAAAGGGAGTTCGAGACAGTAAGCAATAATAAGATAAAAGTTCGTGCATAGCTCATGAACTCATTGTCCTTGATGAGATTTTCCATAAAGCTACTATCCCACCCAGGACTTTTTTTAGCAAGCAAGTTACACATTACTGGCAATATTTTGTCCTTCTTAAGCCTTCCTTAATTAATATCCCGTATAATTTTCGCATTTTGATAATTAAGGTAAGCCTATGCCCGCATGGAATTTCAATTCAACTGATATTAGTGAAATTGCTGTTTTCGATTTTGACCAAACCATTACCAGACATCATACTTTCAACAAAAAAGCTCGGGCGCAACTCAAGCCAGTAACTAATATCAAGGCAGGCGTACTGGATTATTTCAAATTTACTGATAAAAGACTTTCTGCAATCGCCACTTATCATGATGATCCAGAGTATGTAAAATGCTACATTGAATATGCACTGGGAAAGTCATTAACCTTGGTTGAGGGCTTTGATTTTGAACATACGAAGCTTTCAGTATACTGTGCAGATGGGTTACCACATCCAATTGTGATTTCAAGTCTTCAACCTGTAGACTTCGATACCCACTTGGGCGCTGTGATGCCTGAGGGAAAAAATACTCAAATACTGAATATTCTGTCTTACTTGAAAGTTTTTCATGGGCTTAATTACTCAAACACTCATCTTGAATTTTATGATGATACCTACGAAAACATTTTCGCCGCTACAAACCCTTCCTCCAAGGTTAATCTGCTCGATAAAGTGAGCCATATCAGCACGCATTATGTAATTCGCAATGCGCCTGATTTTAGATTGGGTATCCCAAGAGATCTACACGCTGTAGTAAAAGTTAATCCTCACAGCAGTGATAATCTCAAATTACTTGCAAAAGAAGCATTGGATGAGTATTTAAACTATACTAATCGCTTCTGGTCAAAAATCTCTATTTTTCACCGCCACGGACCCGAAGGGCAAAAGCGAGCGATTGATTTTTTTGATAAATTATTTACCCAAAAAGAGGAAGACACTGCAGGGTTCCTATTGAACTTTCTGGAAAATAATAACAAAAATGGCAATACTTACCCACATTCCTTCCGTACTCTTCTATTGAAAACTATGAGTAAACAGGGTTTGCACTGGGAAAATGAAAGCGACTTTATAAATAATTTAACCGAATTAAAAACCAGTTTATCTCTACCACCAATGACTGCCGTTGCCACAGCCTAACCAATCCTGAGTAGCGCGGCCTCTCTGTAAGGCGCGCTCAACTCTCTGTTTTTTTAAATTCAGACCGATTACTGAGCAACACTGCATTGCATCTTTAATCCTATACAGGCAAAATGACAAACTAAGCAAAACTCTCTGGTTATCATGCAGGATCGCAAAATGGCTTATGGACGTGTTCAACCTATTAAAAGCTGGCTCACTCGCTCTATTTTCGTTTTTCTATTTGCTTCTCATTCCGCTTTCGCCGATGAACCGGTTAGTTCCTGCTCTGGCCCAACCGCTTTCCTGAATCTCATTGACCGACCTAATTATGCAGACAGCTCCTGCACTGTTCCCTGGAAATCAGTCATTATTGAATCCGGTTATCAATATCAGCGTCTTACAGATAGCGATGGCACACTACAGACCTACCCTAACATGGAGACACGTTTCGGTTTACCGGGAAACAATGAACTCTATGTACTTTGGCCAACTTATAATCAGCAATCCTTCTCGCCCCGCTATGGCAATAGCGAAACCATGGCCGGGTTAAAACATATGTTAATTAACAATAATAAATGGGTCATTGCGGTGGAAGCTGAACTATTTTTCCCTGATGGCAGCGCGGCCTATGGGAGTAAGTCAGTTGGCGGCGGTGCTAACGCCATCCTTACTTATACTATTAATCCCAAGTGGAGTGTTACTACAATGCTTGGCGTCAGCAGCTTAACAGAATCGCGCTTTAATGGCGGTGAACGCTATAACAACTTCATTCCGGATTTTGTGCTCAGTTATTCATTAAGTGATCGCCTGAGCGCCTATGGTGAAGTGTATGGTGAAACCAAAACAGGTCCTGGTGAACATAGTGGATTCAATGCCGATGCAGGAATACTGTTTCTGATAACCCCATCCATTATTATCGATATTAACGCTGGCCAGCGAATAAGCGGCTACCCCGGCTCTTTTGAAAATTATTTCGGAGCAGGTATTTCCTTTATGATTTAATTTCCCAGGAAAACTATGGAACAAAGAACTCAGGTACTTATAATAGGTGCAGGTCCAGTTGGCTTAAGTACTGCTATTGGCCTTGCCAGGCAAGGTATTACGTCAGTCGTCATTGAAAAACATCCAGCCACCACCAATCATCCCAAGGCTAGAGGGGTTAATACCCGAACAATGGAAATTTTTCGATTGTGGGGGCTGGAATCACAATTGCGTCAATATCAGCTTCCTGCCGAAGCTCATCGCTTTATCTGGCTTGAGTCTCTGCAAGGTAAAGAATTGACCCGAGTCAATGCAAAGCCAAGACCCTCCTCCTACAGCCCGACTGAAGTGGCTGTTATTTCACAGGATTGGGTAGAAGAGGTACTACTCGCTGCAACCCAAAGCTATCCGCAAATTCAGTGCTACTTTAATGCCAGAATGATTGGTTTTGAGCAGGATGAGTCGGGAGTAAAAACTACAGTGCTCGATACTGTTTCTCAAAAACAATATCTCATACAGTCAGACTATGTGGTTGCCGCCGACGGTGCCAATTCTACCACGAGGCCGATATTAGGCATCGACATGCAGGGTAAGGATAATCTGGGAGAGTTTTGTAACATCTATTGTGAAATGGATTTATCAAAATATTTAAGTGACCGTCCCAGTGTTGGATTTATGTTTACCCGAAAGGATATTATGGGCACCTCCCTGCTCTCCAAGGATGGCTCGAAACGGTGGCTGGTTGGTGTGCGCTATGATCACATTCCTGAATTGACCAGGGAAAGTTTTACCGATCAATTCTGCATTGAACTGATTGAAAACCTCGTGGATGATAAATCCATTCAGATAAAGCTGATTAATAAAGCGTTCTGGACTATGGCTGCCTTGATTGCTGAAAATTACCGCAAAGGCAGAATCATCCTGGCCGGGGATGCCGCACACCGTTTGCCGCCCACGGGGGGACTTGGAATGAATACCGGTGTGCAGGATGCACATAATCTCGCCTGGAAGCTTGCTGCTGTTATTAAAGGTTATGGTACTACTTCCCTGCTTGACACATATTATGATGAGCGTGCTCCAATTGCTCAGAATAATATTGCCTGGAGCACAAAAAACGCAATGCGCTTCACCCGCATTTTTGAAGCCCTCTATAATGAAGACTATGAAACCATGTCAGCGGCCCTGGAAGAACAAAATGAGCACTTGAATCAGGTAGGACTGGATATCGGGTTTCGCTATGAAAGTGGTGCGATAATTGCGGAAAACAGCCCCCCGCCATCTCCCAATACCTCCGATTATCAGCCCTCCACCTATCCTGGAAGCAGAGCACCTCATTATCCTCTTGAAAAAAATGGGATTACCATTTCTACTCTTGACTTATTCGATGATCATTTTGTATTACTTAGCGCCGACGCAAACCAAGAATGGCACAAGGCTGTTAGCGCCATTAGCAATAAATATCCAATAAAGAGTTATCGCATTGGCGAGAAAGGAGATCTTCAAGATCCGCAGGGAAACTGGCTTAAAATCTATGAACTAACTCAATCAGGTGCTGTTTTGGTGCGGCCAGATGGTCACATCGCCTGGCGTACAATGAAAAAATCAGCTGATCCACAAAATAAACTGGAACAAATCTTGAATGAGATATTAACAGGCAGTTAATTTAGAGGATTTACTATGAAACGCAGCAGGATGGTTTGTTTTGTCGTAATGCTATCAGCCCTTATCGGTAGTGTCTCTCTTTTAAGTGCTTGCAACAGCACTTCGGATAAATATCCGCATCCGGTGGATGAAGATTATGGCGGTGGCGGTACGGGTGGAATGGGAGGCTTCGGAGGACATGGAGGCCATTAACTGACATCCAGGCGCTTATCAAGGCTGCATTATCAGGCAGCCTTGAGGGCATCACAAATCAAAACACTTAACTCGCCAGAGCATCCGTGGCTGTGACATACTCATATCCCAGATCACGAGCAACTGCTTCATGCGTGATCATTCCTCTATGAACATTCAATCCATTTAATAAATGACCATCACTTAACAGCGCCAGCTTGACACCTTTGGTTACCAGACTGATTACAAAGGGAAGCGTCGCATTGTTCAGTGCAAAGGTAGATGTTCGCGGAACAGCGCCAGGCATGTTAGCCACGCAATAATGCACGACATTTTCAATCACATAAGTTGGCTCATGATGCGTAGTCGGTCGACTGGTTTCAAAACAACCGCCCTGATCGATGGCCACATCAACGACCACAGAACCGGGCCGCATCGCTTTTAACATCGAGCGCGTTACTAATTTGGGTGCAGCAGCACCTGGAACCAGAACCGCTCCGATAACCAGATCAGCATTCGTGACATACTGCTCCAAGGCTTCAGCGGTGGCATAAATGGTATTCAATTTGGCACCAAACTGAAAATCAAGTTCACGCAAACGAGTTAATGATTTATCAAGAACCGTTACTCTTGCTTCCATTCCCATTGCCATTCGGACTGCATTGGTTCCTACCACTCCGCCGCCTATTACCAGAACATTGGCAGGAGCGACACCTGGTACGCCGCCTAAAAGAACCCCGCTTCCACCCTGCGCCATCTCCAGACAATGAGCACCAGCCTGAATGGACATGCGCCCTGCGACCTGAGACATAGGAGTCAGCAAAGGCAAGCCACCGTCATTTTGCGTCACCGTTTCATAGGCAATTGCAGTCGCGCCTGATTCTTTCAGCAGGCGAGTCTGCTGTGGATCCGGGGCCAGATGAAGATAGGTAAAAAGGGTTTGCCCTTCTCGAAGACGATGGCACTCCACTGGTTGGGGCTCTTTTACTTTAACAATTAGCTCAGCCCGCTCAAATACCTCATCAGCAGTTGCCAGGATCTCAGCTCCAGCGGCACGATACTGATCATCAGTAATTCCAATACCGAGGCCAGCTCCTTTTTCTACAAAAACGGTGCTTCCTACTCGCGTAATTTCTCGAACGCTGGCAGGAACCAATCCCACGCGATTCTCCTGCGGTTTGATTTCTTTTGGAACACCGACAAACATATTCACCCCCCGATTATTGTTTTAACTGCTCGATAAGCTGAGGCACCAGCTCGAATAAATCACCTACCAATCCATAAGTGGCTATTTGAAAAATAGGAGCATCCTCATCTTTATTGATTGCGACAATCACTTTAGAGTCTTTCATTCCAGCCAAATGCTGAACTGCTCCTGAAATGCCAATCGCAAAATATAAATCCGGGGCCACTACTTTGCCAGTTTGCCCCACCTGATAGTCGTTAGGAACAAATCCGGCATCAACAGCTGCTCTCGACGCACCCACTGCAGCCCCCAGGACATCGGCCAGCTCCTCAATCAATTTGAATTTTTCAGCATTCTGCAAACCGCGCCCGCCCGATACGATGATTTTTGCACTCCCCAATTCAGGCCGTTCTGACTTGCTTAGCTGATGGCTTACAAAATGGCAGTTCTCTTCTGCAATCACTGTGCTGATTCGTTCAATACAGCAGGCCGATTGTTTATCCTGAATGCTGTCAAATGCTGTGGTACGAATGGTTAATACTTTTATGGCATCGAGAACTTTCACCGTTTCTATCGCGTTTCCAGCGTAAACCGGATGCTGGAACTCGTCTGAGGAAATAATACGGCTGACATCCGAAACCTGAGCCACATCAAGCAAGGCCGCAACCCGTGGCAGTATATTTTTTCCAAACGTTGTAGACGCAGCAAGAATGGCTGTGAATGATTCAGCAAGGCTTGCCACTAGCTGGCTTGTATTTTCTGCCAGCTGATGGGCATAGCATGGGTTATCCACCAGGAGAACCGAATGAACACCCGCCACAGCGGCAGCCTGCTCGGCAACAGCTTGACAATTATGGCCAATCACCAGAAACACCGGCTTATCATCAAGCTGAAGTGCGGCTGCCAAAGTATTCAGGGACGCAGGGTGCAATTGTTTATTGTCATGTTCCGCAATGACTAGAACGCTCATAATCTCTCCCTGAATTAAAGCACTTTGGCTTCATGTTTTAATTTATCTATCAAACTACTGACCGAGTCGAGTTTGACACCAGCGCTTCTCGCAGAG
This sequence comes from Legionella quinlivanii, assembly GCF_003265995.1. Lineage (GTDB taxonomy): Bacteria > Pseudomonadota > Gammaproteobacteria > Legionellales > Legionellaceae > Legionella_C > Legionella_C quinlivanii_A. The sequence continues at coordinate 61,373 of NZ_MVJN01000001.1, forward strand.
GGTGCAGTAACCGACACCACTTTAACATGCTCTTTAAGTTCAAGATTCAGACTGCTCAAATCAATGATATCAAGCGGTTTTTTCTTGGATTTCATGATATTAGGAAGGCTGGCATAACGAGGTTCATTAAGGCGTAAATCTGTACTGACTACAGCGGGCAATTGCATTTGCAAGGTTTCCAGACCCCCATCAATTTCCCGGGTCACAGTAATGGTATTATTTTCAATATTCAAAGAAGAAGCAAATGTAGCCTGAGGCCAGTTTAACAAGGCGGCAAGCATTTGCGGCGTCTGGTTATTATCCCCGTCAATAGATTGCTTCCCCATTAATATCAGCCCTGGCTTTTCCTGATGAACTATCGACGACAAAATTTTTGCGATATTCAGGCTGCAAAAAGTCTGATCGGTTTTGACCAGAATAGCCCGATCAGCTCCCAGAGCCAGACCATGCCTTAAGGTTTCCTGAGAGGCGTCGCTGCCAATTGAGATAATGACCACTTCAGAACCTAAGTTTTTCTCTTTCAGACGAAGCGCTTCTTCTACAGCAATTTCGTCAAAAGGGTTCATGGACATCTTGATATTTTGTGTTTCTACCCCCTGATTATCGGCTTTAACACGGATTTTTACATAGGGGTCAATTACACGCTTCACTGCAACCAAAATTTTCATAGATCCTCACTGGATTCACTCATTATCAGTTTACGAGTATTTCAAACTGCTTTTATTTTTATCCTGAATCAAGCCCTACATCTTGCCAGAGAACGAGTACATAATTCAAGGCTAGTTTTCAGTAAGCCTGTTCAGCTCTTGGGACAATAATGCCAAAATTAACTAGACAGCAGTAATTTCCTCCAGAAACTGGCGAAAGCTTTCTCCAATTTCCGGATGGCGCAATCCAAACTCAACACTTGCCTGCATATATCCCAATTTGGATCCACAATCATAGCGTTTACCGTCAAATTGATAAGCCAATACTTTTTCGCAGTCAAGCAATCGCTTAATTCCATCAGTAAGCTGAATTTCTCCGCGCTCGTCTGGCGGTGTTTCCCGTAATGCGGTAAAAATTGCCGGAGTAAAAATATAGCGCCCTACTGCTGCGAGGTTTGAAGGGGCCGTTTTGGCTGCTGGTTTTTCAATCATCCCGGTCACTTCGGAAAAACGCTCCTGCGGATTTACAAGGCTAACTACACCGTATTGATGTACATCGTGCCAGGGAACGGATTGAACAGCCAGAATCGATTTTCTCTCATTCATAAAAAAATCGACCATCGACGATAAACAGGGAACACGCAGATCGTCAATCAAATCATCTGCCAATAATATTGAAAAGGGATCCTCACCAATCACATGCTCTGCACAGAGAATCGCATGCCCAAGGCCCATCGGTTGATTTTGCCGGACATAGGTAAACTGAATCCCTTCAGGGGAAACATTGCGTACCAGCTCCAGAAAGCTTTCTTTTCTTTGCTCTAAAAGCCGGCTTTCGAGCTCGAATTGTTTATCAAAATGATCCTCTATAGCTCTTTTGGTAGAGCTGGTAATGAAAATCATATGATTGAAGCCGGCTCGCGCGGCTTCTTCTACCGCATATTGAATCAGCGGCTTGTCTACAACCGGCAACATTTCCTTTGGAGTAGCCTTGGTAGCAGGTAAAAAACGGGAGCCTAGTCCTGCAACAGGAAACACCGCCTTTTTTATTGGCATCGCTAATCACCTAATCGTTATATCCAATAACAACAGGACGTCCTACAGAATAATACATCTGCAAATTGGCATCTTTGACAGCTTTCAAGTCAAAGCAATTACGTCCATCAAAAACTGCCGCTCGTCCAATAGATCGTTTCATCGCAGAAAGAGAATAAGACTGGAATTCAGACCATTCAGTGGCAATTATTAAAGCATCTAAACCTGCACTAAGTACTTCTTCGGCAGATTTTGCCCATACGATATTATGCTCGCCCTGAAAAAGCAACTGGGCAGCATCTGTAGCTACAGGATCATAGGCGACCACCAAAGCGTCTTCCCGAAGAATCGACTGAATTGCAATCAAACTACTCGCCTCTCTTAAATCATCTGTATCCGGTTTAAATGACAATCCCCAAAATCCCAGCTTTAAACCGCTCAATTTCTGATTAAAATGACTCATCAAATGCTTAAAAACCCAGTTTTTCTGCTCATTGTTCACTTCGTCTATCGCAAGCAGCAAAGAGGGGTTCAATTGCAGGTCGACAGCACATTGGGCCAGAGCTCTGACATCCTTTGGAAAACAGGAACCGCCATAGCCTATTCCAGCATTCAGAAAGTGAGGGCCGATGCGTTCATCGAGCGCCATACCCCGGCGCACCTCTTCGATGTTAGCCCCGGCAGCTTCTGCGATTTGGCTAATCTGGTTAATAAAGCTTATTCGGGCGGCCAGCATGGCATTGGCTGAATACTTGGTCAACTCGGCAGAAGAGCGGCTCATTGAAAGAAACGGTATACCTTTGTTGATTAATGGCTGATAGATTTCCTGCAGGCAGGCAATTGAAGACGGTTCTCCGCCTGCGATAATGCGGTCGGCATTTAAAAAGTCAAACACAGCAGAGCCTTCCCGCAAAAACTCAGGATTAGATGCCAGATGCACTGAAATATCCTTATTCAATAGTGCTAACTCTCCCTTAACAAGATTTTCCAGAAGCTCCCCGGTTCCTACGGGAACAGTGGATTTACAAATAATAAAACTATCTCTTTCAGCCAGTTGAGCTATTTTTCTGACAACCTCTTTGACCTGAGATAAATCAGCGCGGCCATCCTCTAATCCCGGTGTGCCTACGGCAATAAAATGAACATTCGCGCAATAAACTGCCTTTTCAAGCTCTGAATCAAATCGCAGCCTGCCTGCACCGCTTTGTTCAGAAAGCAATTGAGGCAAATTTTTTTCATGAATAGGACAATGCCCTGATTGTAAGGATTTAATTCGGTTATGGTTTACATCCACGCATAAAACATCATGTCCCAGACTAGCGAAACAGGCAGAGGAAACCAGCCCCACATAACCTGCTCCATATACAGCTATTTTCATAATTACTCTCACTTCCTTTAAACACAGGTCAAAGCGCTTGGCTCGCACTCATTACCTTCAAACAGTCCAGGTTCCTCCTGGGTCGGCTTGTTTACAGTTCTAAGTGTTGCGAGCGCCTTGGTAACCGCACGGGCAGCTTCTGTTCCTGTGGCACATATATCTTTGTTGTAAGACAGTTTTCTTAGCCGGTCTTCGATATTTTTTAACTTTATTTCGAGCGAATAATTTGAAGCGTCTTCTTGTTGGAAAACTTTTAAAAGCTCCTTCATTTTCATGCTTTTTGTATGGCCATAGCGAAGACTGGCAGCGGTTTGTTTTGATTGCTGATAAATATATTCTTCAAGCGGAACCGCAATCAGTTTAATCTCAAACTCACTAAAGTAATGCCCCCATAAACCAATCTCTGCTGACAGATATAAATCGCTTAGCGCTGCAGAAGGCATAATGCTGTTAAATATCCTTTTCTGAGCCTCCAGGCTCAATGCCAGCCCCACTTTAAAAATCAGATAAATCAGATTGGTGCCCTGTGCCATTGCTGTCGCGGCCAGCTTTGAAAATACTTCAATGAAATAATGGGTCTGTTTCCCAATTGCCTGAACAATATCGATTTGTGATTTCTGTAGCCAGTCCGAACCTTTCCAGATCACATAAACTGTCGCGAATAATATCGCAAATTCCTCGATATATAAACCTGCGCAAAGTGCTGTAGTGACCAGAGGTAACTTATCGATAGTGGTTTGAAACCAGTTTTCCGGCAACTCCCGGGCATTGTTATGATAATCCTGAATGGAACCAAACATTGTGATGAGACTACTGAGTAAAGCGCTTTGCACCACATTCTCAGAAGTTTCCCTGTCTTTATTTAATTTGCTGATGAGCTGGTCAAGGTTGGATACCTCCATATATTGCGAAGGTTTATGATTAGCATTTTTTTGCAGGATAAGATGACACTGAGCGAGCAGATAACGGCACAAACCCTTTTCATAGGTCGTATCGCTGACTTGCTGTTCAATCCAGGCTATATACCCCTCTCCGCTGTTGGCCTCTATCAATTTATCGAGCTCGGCATAGGCCCGTTCAAGCTTGTCCGGCTGCCCCACGAATTGTCCCAGCAATTGCGAAAAGCAGGTCATCAGCGTCAGCTTGATTTTATTTTGCTGATAGGCATTCAGCTCAATACGATTGGTATAATAATAATCTACAATGGAACTTAGTTTTCTCTCCAATTCTTCTATTGTCATCCCTATCTCCGTATGTACTTCGTGCATTGAGTCAAGCGTTATCTTTTAAGCAAAATAGTGTTAGGATACATAAATTGTAACTCCCCAGGTACGTCATCCTGAGCGTAGCGAAGGATCTCAAACTGCTTGGAACTGAGCCAGATTGAGGAGATCCTTCACTGCGTTCAGGATGATGTACCTCGGGAGTTACCAAAAAATTTATCATAAGGCACAGTAAATTTCTGGTCTACTGCTAACACTCATTACTGCATTTTTATGGATATAAATCAACTAACTGCCTCAAAAGAAAGCAGGCACTCCTCGGCCGCAGCACTACTCGGCTTTTGCCTCATTATTATTTTTGTACGGCTTTTTTTAAGAGGCAGCTTGCTTGAACTTGATGAAGCGGAGCAGATTGTCCTGGCGCAGCATTTTTCCTGGGGCTATCTTAATCAACCGCCCTTATATAATTGGCTGCAATACAGTCTGTTTCGGTTGTTTGGCGCAAATCTTTTCAGTTTAATCGCCTTGAAATCAGTACTGCTTTTTGGGTGTTTGTTTTATTACCATCGCATTTGCCAGTTACATTGTAAAAATTCTTTATTGGCCTGGTGCGCTACAGTTTCATGGGCTTTAATTCCCGCAATCAGCCTGGACTTGCTGAAGGACAATACGCACTCAGTACTGGCTTTGTTAATGGCTTGTATCAGCTGGTATATAGTTTTTAAACCGCAAAGCCTGTCCAGCTTTAGTGACTATTGCATCCTGGGCTTAGTCATGGGCTGCGGCCTGCTTTCTAAATACAATTATTTATTCTTTCTTTTACCCCTGCTTCTTACGCTTTTATCCATTGAGGAAATTCGTTCACGAGTAAAGCCCGCTTATTTATTTCTATCCTTTTCATTGGCGTTACTGATTGCAAGTCCCTATCTGATATGGCTTTATCATTTTGCCAGTATTGGCCTGCATGCCAGCTATAAGCTGGTCTCGCAAGACAAATCGCTCATTCATGGGGCGCTTGAAGTTCTTAAAGGCAGTTTACTATTCATCCTGCCCGTTTACATAATTAGCCAGATTTTTTTTCCGCAATCGTTTTCCTTCCGACCTAAAACGCTGGAAAGCCGCATCGTTAATGTTTATTTCATCTATGCGCTGGCGTGTCTGATCATCCTGGTACTGGCATTGGGGATCAAAAATTTTGAAACGCGATGGCTTATCCCGATATTTTTTATAGTACCGGTTCTTTTTTTTAGCCCAATTAAAGAAAATCAGTTTAATCCGAAACGTTTTGCTCGCTACATGGTATGCTGTCTTCTTCTGCAAGGCTTTTTTATTTCAGCACTGGTCTATCGGGCACATTTTGGAAATCAGCGCAACCTGCGTTTCCCTTTCACAGAGCTGGTTCATGTGCTGAAACAATCAGACAGCTCCTTCAATTATATTCTTTCCGATTCATTCTGGTTACTTGGAAATCTGTACACACAAACCGGAACTGATTTTCGTTTTATTGATACTCTGACAGCGTTCCAGTATCCGAAAGGCCACTTGTTTTTAACCTGGATGGGAGCGAAAACCCCATCCTGGGTTCGAGATCTATTTCCAAACCAGGAAATTGTGGTGCACCCGATATACTCCACAACCCGCCCGCGGGAGATTCTTGGCGGCTGGAGCGAGTATAATGGCCCTATGCCATTGGTTGCCTTGGTCTGAGCTTTATCATATTTATTGAATTTTTACCCAACTTATCTCATAATATGCAAATAATTTATTTATTTTACAATTACTATGACAGCCTATTTAAATAATCTTCTAAACAAAAGATCCTGCCAGAATTCCACTCATCCAGCTATCGTCTCCTTAAAAGAGATTTGCAAAGATAGCCAAAAATTAACACTTGCCGATTATCAAAAAATAATTACACAGTTTATCAAATCGCCCGCAACTGACACTGATAGCGTCAATATTGAAAAATTCATTTTTTCAGCCTACGAATTAGAATGCTATCATCGCCAGCTTCAGGCGCAGTGCAAACCCTCTGTTGAGTCGGCTAAAAAAACAAGTCCGACACTTTTTGCAAGAGAAATTACCTCAATTTCTCCCCATCGCCTCCAGATTTTGAATCTACTCATTAAATTAAATATATTAGATGACAAACTATTTGAAGCCGTAAGCTCTTATCCACGTGCTCAGATTCAAAACCTTTATGCTCAGTTCAAATCTATTAAAAACCAGGATGATTTTTGGAGCATTCATAATGAATGGAGCGCTGAAAATAAATCCGAAGAAGTTGCTGCCAAAAATTCAACATCTACTGTGATACCGCCGAATTAAACTGCTTATTCAGCGACCACATAAAATTCGCAGGCCTCTCGCGCACTGGTACAAACATAGCCGGTATAGATATCAATCCAGTTTGGATCAACGCGCGGAGGCAATTTAACGATGGTTTGTCTCCAGATTGAATAATCTCCAGCTGAATTACGATAAGTGCAGCTCACCCCCCTGCCAAAACCGGCTACCAGAATGTTGGCCTTAACAAACTGAGTGCCGGGTTCTCCGTAAGGAGGATTCGCTGAAAAGGGATTCTTAAGCCAGGGATAGGGAGGTTCTCCCCATTGAAGAGAGCTATTATCAGGATCAGGACAAACGCTTGCGTAAGAGTTGAGAGTGAGCGCTAAAAGCCATAGAAATAGCTTTAATTTCATTTTTATTCTCCCTGAATAATTCGCTCGCATGTAATTATCTGATTATTTTTCGAATTTTGTCAATGAGAACTTGAATTCCCATGATCATTTTGTATAACAGAAAATCTTATTGATCCCATTTTAAACCACTGCTAGAATGCATTGTCATTGCCCAATTTGTCAAGTGAATGTCTTTTTGGAGCCTGTGTCATTACATACTCCCGTCGTATACCTCAGTTTTTTTAGGTGACTTAAATGAAACGCAAATTTGATTCCAGCCAGTCCTCACCGCAATCAGAAACCAATGTACTGAGGCGAGATATAATTCCTCCTTCAAAACCAGAGGATGCTTTGCAAAACATTTCCCGCCTAGTCATCTCAATTAATACTTTAGGAAAAGAAAAAAATACACGTGGCGCATTCAATCAGACACTGACAAGCCTTCTTGAAGAATTTGTTGAAATAATCCGAGTGCAATTTGAAGATTTGAAAGACTGGATAGATCTTGCATACCAATATTCTCCCAATATAAATGAGCTTGAAATCGAATTTGCGCATGTCGTTAAATTTTTGGGAGTCTATCTAAAAGAAAGCTCCCCCGCCTCTGTTTTGTCTGCCCATTCGTTGAATCAGTTGCTCCATCTGTTAACTTTTAACTGGAACGTTTCAAAAACGCTTTGTTTACATGGATTGTCGAATCTGGCCAAAACCAGTCGAATAAAAGGCAAACTATCCACTGAATTATTAGAAACCATTTTGTTAAGCTCTTCCCGAGGTCCTCTGTGGGAACAACATCATGCCTCTCTGCTTTTCAGTTTAAGTATACTGATTGAGCATGACGCACTGGACAGAGAAATCAATATTGAAAAAATTACACCCTTTCTAAACCGGTTCAAACCATTTCGCCTTGAGGCTAATGACTATAGAAACATTCTTTGCTTTTATAAATCTGTCAATAAAAGAAGACCATTAAATCCCACAATTATTCACTCCACAATTACCAGCTGTGTAAATAATATTTCCTTACAATTTAACGATGCTCTACTGGATATTTTTACGTCCTTTGCTGAGCTCCTTAATGAGGAGTCGGTAGCGGGGATGACCGCAATTAAAGCAGATTTTATTTATGAAATTCTTGAAAGGATAATTGCATCTTCAAATACCGGCATACTTGCCAATCAAATTTCTCGTCTTTATCTTCAATTTGCCAGACTGGCTAAAGTGGGTGCCATTGAAGGCATGCTTTCGCTTGAGCTGTTTGAGAAGATTCTGAGCCAGCTAGAGTTGGATAAACTGCCTGCTGATATTCTACTCCGTTATTTCTCTGCGCTTGAATTGCTGCAGCAGGCAGGCAAAACCTCTCGTCCAGTGTCGGATGCTTTAATTAACAAGTTCCTGAATTCAGCAGCTGAAAAAGCATCTCAGGTTCCAGGGGCAGATATTCAATGCCTTGCTATTGCAAAAAGCTTAATCAAAAGCCCTGAGCTTATTGAACAAAATAAAACCCCAATTCAAAAATTATTACACAGCAACCTTGGCAGAGTGGGTACAAATCCCGAAAAAATAATAAAACTTCTTCAAACCATCAGCTTTCTCAGAAATCATCGGTTCTTCGACAATGATCTATCAGCATTGCTCAGCAAAATTCGGATTGCCTATTCCGTCTTTCCAGAAGATTTAAAAATCCAGTTGAATGAGATTATGCAGCATTTAAAAGATTCACCTCACTGGTTGCAGAGTATTCGACAAGCAGTGGGGCTTGAACAACGGCCTGTATCAGCTGTTCATGCAGCAAGCGCTATACCCTCTATGCGCTTCCCGTCAGCAGGATTGTATAAAGGACCTGCTATTGTACAAAAAAACACCACGACACCAGGACCAATCAATAACCCACAGCCTCTTGGGAACGTCAGGCCGACACCAGCTTCCTCTCAGGCTTCAGCTCCCATAACAACAGGAAATGAACCTCGCGGTATTAAACGAACAGCCTCTCATCCTTCTCGAAATAGCCTCGCTCAATCGAAATCTGGAACCAGCTCAACCCGGACAAGCACCGACAAACCCGCTTCCTGGCAAAATGCCTGCCAATCCAATCGGATATTCTCGGCTATTGCGGATGATGATGTTGAAAGACTAAAAACAATCCTCGATATCCGGGAGCACGCAGGGTCAGTCAAACGGCCTTCCAAAAAGCAGAAAGAGGCGACACAATCGACTTCAGCAAAGCCACGTCTGGCATTGTTACTTAAACGCCCGGAGGGAAATAAAGCATTAACTGAGGCTGAACGTGAAGTTTTTAATTTTTTCAGGACAGTTAGTAAAGATGCCCTGATTAAGTTGATTCAAACAAGTAATTCCGTTTTCTTTTTTCATCTGTTGAAAGCCTGTACTCACCACAACCGCTATTTTCTCATAGAGAAGGGCTTCTTTGATGAGGTCTTCTCCCATCTATCCATGGAGCAGCTCAAACAGTTCATCCCCCACCTTGAGGCTGCTGAAATTTATCGTGCAGAAGATTCGATTATGCACGTTTTAGAGCAGCTTAATGAACGTGGCCGAAAAAACCCGGGAGAGGCAAGCTCACTGAAGGTATTGAAACTTGAATTTTTTACAAGGGCAAGGGAATTTCATATCGACGCTGGTCACATACACCTCGCCGAAAGACTTAACGCCTCAATCAGAAGAATCGAACAACAGCAAATCAATCTCACGCCTGCCAGCCCATCGAACCTGGCACAGACGGTCAGTACTAACCCCAGCACCCGAGTCACTTCCTTTGCAAGATCCACTTCCGGAACTCGCTCTCTTTTTACGGTCAATACCTCTTATCTTTATGACAGCGAAGATATGCTCGCGATTTTGAGAGCCAGATTAGAGACGTTTAACTTTGCCACCGTCATTGGAGTCAGCCAGATTAATGACCATGTGCAGGGAAATCGAATAAAGGATCAGCTTAGGTTAATACTGGCCGAAAATGCTGCTTTAAACGCATCGCATAAAATTGTTCTGGTTCTTCCCATTCAAGTGGGCAATCACTGGGTTGGGCTTCTTCTTGGCTTAACGGGTCGGAAAGTGGATTCAGCCCTGTATCTGGACAGCCTTGGGAAGCAGCCAACTGAAAACAGACAAAGATTAATCCTGAAAGAATTGACTGAAGCGGGATTAAATACTGCCGGAATAAAATTAGACTATGCCGAACAGGCGATTCAGCAACCAGTGGCAGATTACACCAGCTGCGGTCCCTGTTTAGTAGAGAACTTCCATAATGCTTTATCCCGACAATGGCCTGAGACCAGTCGAATGGAGCATGGTCAAATGCTGGAACTACGTCGCAATCATGCGAGCTGCTTATTGGATAAAAGACCGGACTACTATCCTGTGTTTCAGAACAAGCATAAGAATAATGGTGCAAGCTTTCCAAGTATCCAGCAGCAACTCAGCACACATGGCGTTGAAGCAGAAAACAGCAGGTCTTCCCTGGCAAGTCGCCACTGATGACAGATAATCTCGGAAACCTGCTGCCTTAGCTTATTGATTGACCTTCGCCTGTGTATTGCATCTTGACCGGCGTTGTTCATCAAAACCGTCTTTGCGAACGAAGTGAAGCAATCCAGATCGAAGCTTGAACAAAGTGATGAGCTGGATTGCTTCACTTCGTTCGCAAAGACGACATGTTAGTTGCTTGTTCTATTTAGGGTTATTCTTTGAAATATTTTTCAAGAAGCATTGTTTCCAAAGATTTCTTTGTTATAATCAGTCTCGCGTGCCGGGGTGGCGGAATTGGTAGACGCGCCGGATTCAAAATCCGGTGGTGGTGACACCGTGTGGGTTCGAGTCCCACCCTCGGTACCAAAACATCAGATTTTCCTCTTAAAAGACTTCAAGACAGTTTCTTAACCATTGATACCCCTTTCTGCAACCACAGATTGAAAGAGGTATTCTTGCTGACTATGGCTTCGCCATCTCCGAGCTCAAACGATCGTCATCATACACTACAAAACAATGGTTTGATTCATCACAATTTAAAGAGACCGTATTTCCGGGATTAACTGGGGAGGCAATCACCCCATTTTCACAAGTTATTTCAAACACCCCGCCCTGGCCTATTGCAGGATTGAGTTTAATACGGAATTTACCAGAACTTATAGTGGATACATCTGCCATCACTAAGTGCGTACAGCCATTATAGCTAGAGCAATCTGCTGTATTTTTGAGAGTATAAATGCCCTGCCAATGCCCTGGAATTTTGCTGCAATTATCATTCGGCTCCGCACCGAAGCTTAGGGAAAGCGGAAATGAACAAAAGAGAAGAGCCAAACTAAACTTATTCATTATTCATCCTTGTAATAGTTAAAAACCGCATTAATGAGCAATACTTAAATCGCTGACTGTTTTCCCATTTTCCAATCGGGTCTGATCTCTGATTAACAGTAAAAACGGGATAAAACCCAGGGCAAAAATAAAGGAAAATTTATAGAGTCCTACCCATCCTGCCTGCATTTGCAGTAAAGCGGCTATGGGCCCTGAAAAGGTTCTCGGCAATGTCGATAGAGCAACCAGAAGCGAAAACTGAGTAGCCGTATATTGGCGATTCACCAGACGCATAAACAATGCGACCAGGGCCGTAGAGCCCATGCCTGCGGCAAAATTGTCCAACACAACCGCCGTTGCGAATAAGGTCAGATTTTTTCCGACTACAGCCAGGGCGAGAAATAATAAATTCGTCAGTGCTTGTATAATACCAAAGGCTAATAAAGCCTGATATAAAGGCCAGCGCAACAGAATAAAGCCTGCAGCTAATCCACCAAGTAAAATCGAACTGATTCCCAGCATTTTATTAATATAGCCAATAGTATCCAGCGAAAATCCCAAGCCCTGGATCAGGAATGGCATGACAATGCCGCTTGTTGTGGTGGTGAAAGCTTCACCCAGCTTATAAAATAAGATAAATAGAATTAAGGGAATAATGCCCCGGCGATGCCATAGTTCTTTCAATGGCTCGAGAAATGATTGAACAAAGGTCGGTTGACTACTTATTGATTGCGATGGCTCTGGACTCCATAATGTGGCAGCTATGCCAACCAGCATGAGCAATCCCATAATTCGGTAAGTTAAGCTCCAACCGAGGTGACTCGCCATAACCAGTGCCAATCCACCGGCAATTAATAAAGCAAGACGATATCCAAAAACAGCCAGTGATGCGCCGAGTGCATGCTCACTTTCTCGCAAATATTCAGTTCGGTGCGCATCAATCGCTATATCCTGCGTCGCTGAGAAAATGGCTATGAGGAATGCAAGCAAAGCCATCAACTGCGGCGATTGATTGGGTTGGCACCAGGCCATTAAATTAAATGCGGCTAATAACAATATTTGTGTTAACAAAATCCAGCTTCGGCGTTTGCCAAGGAAACACAGCGAATAGCGATCCAGCAAAGGCCCCCATATAATGCGGTAGACGTAAGGCAAACCAACCAGACTTAATAATCCAGTGGCTAGCACAGACATTCCTGTATCAGCAAACCAGGCTTGCAAGGTGCTGGTGATTAATGCCAGAGGGAGACCGGAAGAAAACCCTAGCAGGAAAATAATGAACAGGCGTTTATTCATCCTGGTGTGACACTCTTAGAAAATGGATCCCGCGAGCAAGCCCAAAGTTATCAACCCATCACCCCTACGCCCTGCGGCTTGTCCGCAGGGTCCAGAGTTTCTCTATGAGTCTTCTGGATCCCTCGGACAAGCCGAGGGACGTAGACGCTAGGAGCAGACTCTGTTTTCAGAGATGTGCAGATACCTATGGGACAAGCCGCGGTACGTAGACAACTCTGCCTAAACAGATAGTTTAAGCGGCGGCCTTTTTTACGGAAATCAAATGAATTTTGAAAATCAGGGTTTCATTTGGACCAATAGGACCACCCACACTGCGTGGGCCATAGGCCAGAGCTGAAGGAATGTAGATTTCCCATGTAGAGCCAGCAGGCATTAACTGTAACGCTTCAGTCCATCCTGGAATTACTTGAGAAACTTTGAAGGTAGCAGGTTTGCCAGACTTGTCGGTGCTGTCAAATACCTGACCGTCAATTGTCTTACCAGTGTACTCAACAGTCACGGTATCATCTTTAGCCGGTTTGGCACCGCTTCCAGTTTCAATAATTTTGTATTGAAGTCCGCTGGGTAAACTGACAACGCCTTCTTTAGTTTTATTCTGGCTTAAAAAGGCTTCACCTTTGGATTTATTTTCTTCAGATTTTTTGCTGAATTCCGCATTTCGCTTGGACATCAGATCTTTTTGAAATTTGTTCAGCACTTCTTTCATCTGATCGTCTGTCAGCATCAGTTGGCTGCCTGCCATACCATCCTGTAAGCCTTTTGCCATTGCTGCGGGATTAACTTCAATTCCTTGCTTTTTGAAATTTTTACCCAAATCAGCACCAATACTGTAGGATAATTTATCCATGTCAGTAGATAGAGTCACATCGGATGCAGCAATAGCAGTGGACATAGCCAAACTCATGGTAGCTGCAGCGACCAGTTTCATCTTCATAAACAATCCCCTTTTATTCTTGGACAAGAATCTAATTCAAAGCTTATTGACCATTCGTTTTACGTCTCAAAACAAACATCAACAACACCTGGTTAAAATGCCCATTCATTCTGCCTAAGTTTTCATGAAATTTCCAGTCAATGAAAAATATTTACCTTAGAGTAGCTTGCCTATTGTTTGCTGCACAATTTCCTTCTAAACTTGCCATAATTGCACCATCTTAGGTAAATAGAATGAGTATCAGCCTCTTTGACTTATTTTCCATTGGAATTGGACCGTCCAGTTCCCATACTGTCGGCCCTATGTCCGCTGCTAATGAATTTCTCAAGCTACTCGATGAAAAGAAGTTGTTCGGCGACACTGAGCGTGTTCTTATTGAACTCTACGGCTCTCTGGCCCTGACAGGCAAAGGTCATGGCACGGATAAAGCCATTTTAAATGGACTGGAAGGGAAAACTCCTGATGGTGTCGTGCCGGAAACTATGGTTCCGCGCATGCGTGAGATTATTAGCTCTCAACGGCTTAATCTGGCGGGAGTCAGGGAAATTAATTTTAACGATACCAGTGATTTTCTTTTTCTACAGAAAGAATTACTGCCTCGACACAGTAATGGAATGCGTTTTACAGCCTTTGGAACTGAGGGGGCTGTGCTTTGCAGTCAGGTTTATTATTCTATCGGCGGAGGCTTCATCAGCACTGAGGAAGACTTTGATAATACAAGCTCTGATGTAACCCCGGTCCCCTACCCCTTTGATAATGCCTTTGAGTTGTTAGCTCTTTGCCGGGAAAATCAGTTGTCGATTGCCGAACTTATGATGGTGAATGAGCTTACCTGGCGTGACAAACATGCGGTTCACGCAGGTATCCTTGCAATTGCCAAGGTTATGAATGAGTGCATAGAAAATGGCTGCCGTCATCCCGGGATTCTTCCCGGAGGGTTACAGTTAAAGCGTCGGGCACCAGAGCTTTACCAGAAGTTAATCAAACACCAGGGCGTTCCAAGTGTGTTTGAGCAGTCAGACATTATGAACCGTCTTAATCTTTATGCGATGGCGGTTAATGAAGAAAATGCGGCTGGCGGCCGTATTGTTACCGCCCCTACGAATGGTGCAGCGGGGATTATACCAGCGGTATTGCGTTATTTTCAGGAAGCACACACAAAATTAAGTAAGGAAGATATTTATACTTATTTTCTGACCGCAGCAGCTGTCGGAATCCTTTACAAAAAAGGAGCATCCATCTCTGGGGCCGAGGTAGGATGTCAGGGCGAAGTGGGAGTTGCTTCTTCTATGGCGGCCGCAGGTATTACCGCAGTATTAGGTGGCACCCTGGAACAAATTGAAAATGCGGCTGAAATCGCGATGGAGCACCACTTGGGAATGACCTGCGATCCCGTTCTCGGTCTGGTCCAGATTCCTTGTATTGAACGCAACGCAATGGGAGCTGTAAAAGCAGTTAATGCGTCCCGCATGGCTTTAATTGGTGATGGCCAGCATCAGATCTCACTCGATAAAGTTATCAAAACCATGAAACAAACCGGTATGGATATGCAAACTATCTATAAGGAAACCTCAATGGGCGGTTTGGCTGTAAGTCTTCCCGAGTGTTAAGCTTTAACCAGTTAATCATTCCAGCCTAAGGTTTGCAGCCTTAAGGCTGGAGGATTTAAATAACTCGGCTCTCAATTTTAAACGTAAATGGTAAATCTTTCTGATAAAAAGAATCCGAGATAGCATATCCAACAACCATTGCTAACTCCTGATTAATATACAATAAAGGGATCCTATCCCTTTGCCATTGGGGGATTCCCCATTCCTGAAATAATTTTTTAAGCGTTTTGGATTGGCCATGAATTTTCACTCGTTCACCGCCTTGGCGAAATCTGATTTCTATGACATCACCTTCCAATACACGAACCCCGCTGTTAAAAGGCTCAGCAGCAATTGAGATAGAATCAATAACCAGCGGTTCAGGAAAGTTATCCCAGGAGAGTCCTGATAATTTTCCCGTCGGTTTATTTATCATTAAATAGAGCGCCTTCCTGTAGCGCCGCAGGGCAACCTCTCCCCAGCTGACTATCGGAGTCGCATCGTCTCGGCTAAATAATAGCTCTGAGCCAATTCGATTAAATGTCAGGACATCCGGCATAAGGACCTGATTTTGTCTAAGCCAATAGCGAATGATATTATTCAGTCGTTCGCTATTGAGACAGAGAAGATCGGCACAGTCCAGCACTTGAGACGGCTTGTTAAGCTTCGGGCAATCACTCAAAGCTAATTGATCAAGCAAGTCTTGAGCCTGCTGACAATGCCTGGCCGTGCGAACTAAATTATCATCTACCCCAGGCCATCGTTCTCTGATTAAAGGCAATAGACTATGGCGCAGATAATTTCTTGAAAAATGCGTTTCCTGATTGCTTTCATCATCCACCCAGCTCAGCTTGTGACTTATCGCATAACGCTCAATCTGCGCTCGCGTATAATCCAGTAAAGGCCTGAACAGTAATCCCTTGCCCAAAGAACGCCAGGCTGGCATGGCAGACAACCCATCAATGCCTGCCCCACGAAATAATTGCAAAAGAAGTGTCTCTGCCTGATCATCGCGGTGATGCCCGAGCAAAAGGCAAGTATTACTCTCTGATAATGCGGAAAACAGTTCATAACGTTTTTCCCGAGCAGTTTTCTCAATATTCGATGAGTTATTCAAATGCACATGATTAACAATCAATGGAATATCATGCCGCTTGCAGAATTGTTCGCAATGCAGCTTCCATGTATCGGCATTGGGACTTAGTCCATGATGAACGTGAACAGCGGTTAGCTTTGCTTTAAGTTGAGGAATTTTTGCTAAAGCATAGAGCAATACGGTTGAATCCAGCCCACCGCTGAACCCTGCATATAGCTTGTCAAAGGGTTCAAGCAGTGGGCTGATGAAATCGAAATCCAGGCTAATCACAGGCTCCCATTGCCATGAATTTGTTGTAACGCTCCTCCAGAAGGGTTTTAAGAGGCATTTTTTTCAAGTGTTCGAGCTCTTCAACCAGAATACTTTTAAGTCGGCCTGTCATCGCCTCGAGATTACGATGAGCTCCCCCCAGTGGTTCTTTGATAACCTGATCAATTAAACCCAGTTCATAAATGCGCTCAGCGGTGATTCCCATTGCCCTGGCTGCTTCACTGGCTTTAGCCGCATCTTTCCACAGGATGGATGCACAGCCCTCGGGTGAAATTACCGAGTAAATACCAAATTGCAGCATTAGCACCCGATCGCCCACACCAATTGCCAGGGCCCCGCCAGAACCCGCCTCACCCGTCACTGTACAAATAACAGGCGTTTTCAGCTTCGCCATTTCCAAAAGATTTCGGGCAATCGCTTCTGACTGGTTGCGCTCCTCTGCTCCAATACCCGGGTAAGCACCTGCAGTATCAATAAATGTGAAAATAGGCAGATTAAATTTTTCGGCCATTTTCATCAGCCGCAAGGCCTTACGATATTCCTCAGGGCGTGCCATTCCGAAATTACGATACACCTTCTCCTTGGTTCGCTTTCCTTTCTGGTGGCCTAATACCATAACTGGCTCACCATTTAAACGAGCCAGGCCGCCTATAATTGCTGGGGCGCAGGAATAATGACGGTCTCCATGAAGCTCCTGAAAGTCAGTAAAAATATGTTCAATATAATCCGTAGTTTGCGGTCTGAGAGGATGTCTGGCCAGCTGAGCGATTTGCCAGGGCTCCAGATTAGAGAAAATGCCCGCCATTAACTCTTCACACTTGCTTTCAAGGCGCGTGATTTCTTCACTTAAATTGATTTCAGTGTCACCGACCATGCGCAGTGCCTG
Source organism: Legionella quinlivanii (assembly GCF_003265995.1). Taxonomy (GTDB): domain Bacteria; phylum Pseudomonadota; class Gammaproteobacteria; order Legionellales; family Legionellaceae; genus Legionella_C; species Legionella_C quinlivanii_A. The sequence goes on from NZ_MVJN01000001.1 coordinate 78,719, forward strand.
AATCTTTTGGTTCAATTCTTCGATGGGCTGCTCGAAATCCAAAAATTGTCGACTCATTAATTACTCGTTGGCGAATTAAAAGGCATGCGTTATGATAACCCTAACTGCTTCCAGACGCTACCCATTGAATCATCTGAATGAGTGAATTCCAGATTAAACCGATGTCATTAAAGGATTGTTCTCTTCAGGAATCCAGAATAGATATCTGGGAATTTCCTCTATCCAGCTATCCAGAAAATAGCTTACAGCTTTTAGACGACACCGAGCTTGAACGAGCGAGGCGCTTCCTGTTTGAAAAACACCGCCGACGCTTCATTGCCTCACACGCAGCGCTGCGCCTTATTCTAGCCCGCTATCTGCAAATCCCTGCGGGACAAATCGAGTTTATAAAGGGGATTCATGGAAAACCGGCAGTCAAACATTTCACAGAAATTGAGTTTAACCTCAGTCATTCGGGTGAAATCGGGTTATTGGGAATAGGCAGCAAACACCCATTGGGAATTGATATTGAACAATTCTCTGCCCGCTCACTAAAGGGATTGGCTAATTACGCATTTTCCCCGGAAGAGGTTCAGGAACTTAATCGGGTGCCAAAGTTACTGCAAGTCCTTACTTTTTTTAAAATATGGGCTAAAAAAGAAGCATTTATCAAGGCGTCGGGTCTTGGACTCCATTACCCTACTCAGAGTTTCTCTGTTCCTGTATTTAAAGATCATGCTGAAATTTTCGATTCGCTGCATCAGAAAAACTGGCTGATGAACTCCTTCTTGCCTCATACGGGTTATGCTGCTGCGCTTTGCTATGAACCCGCCATTGTAACACTGCGCGGACAAAAATTGAAAAAACTGGAATGGCTATTAAATGAGAAGTTCTGATATAAAAATGTTTACTTCCTTACAGCGGCAAATTCTGCATTTGCTTGCCGATGGAACTTGCCAAAGCGGCGAATACCTGGCCAGGCAGTTTGGTGTATCAAGAACTGCCATCTGGAAACAAATCCATCAGTTGACTCTATCAGGACTCCCAATTGAATCAATTCCAAAACAGGGATATCGCTTGCTAAAGCCTTTTATTCCCCTTGATAAAGAAAAAATTTTAAGCCAACTTCCAGGACATTTAAAAAATGAAACCACTGTCTATCAATTTAGTGAAATTGACTCAAGCAATCGCTTTTTAAAAGATCTGCCGATACAAAAAAATCTGACTATTTGCTGTACTGAAAAACAAACACAGGGACGCGGGCGTTTCGGACGCACCTGGGCCTCCCCTTTTGGAGAGAATATTTATTTATCGGTTCGCTGGGAAATGTACGAATCGCTTTCTCGCTTATCAGGATTAAGTCTTGCTGTCAGTCTCGGAGTAGTTCGTGCACTGCATAATGCCGGTGTTCAGAATGAGATACAGATAAAATGGCCGAATGATTTAATATGGCAAGGCAAAAAACTCGGTGGCATCCTTATTGAAATGATTGCTGAATCTCACAGCAGCGCATCGGTTATCATCGGTATTGGAATTAATGTGAATACAGATCCCAAAGAGAGTAATTTATCAGATAATCCCTGGTGCTCTCTTCTGGAAACAGGCGGTCAATATTGGGACAGAAACCGATTGATTGCAGAAATTGTAAGCACTCTGGATCAGGATATTGAGCGTTTTTTAAAAAATGGGTTTTCAAGCTTTTTGCCCTTATGGAATCAACACGATTATTTGCGTGGTAAAACCATCACTGTGCAGCAATTCAATTCACGGATTACCGGGGAAGCCTGCGGCATTGATCCTTATGGGCAATTGTGTCTGCGTGACAATGAAGGTCTGATACATTATTTATCGTCTGGAGATACGAGCTTGAGTGGTTTTTAAGGGGGGTTTGTCCCGAGCTACTCTATTCACTCGGGAACGGATGACTGCGAGGAAATCCGGTTTTATACAGCTTCTTCACTACTATCGGTTGACTCTTTTTCTTGCTGGATGCGTAAATAAATTTCTTCACGATGAACGGAAACATCTTTAGGAGCATTGATTCCCAGTCTGACCTGGTTACCTTTCACGCCAAGAACAGTGATATTTACATCATCACCAATGATTAGAGTTTCACCAATACGGCGAGTTAATATTAACATGCTTTAAATCTCCCTAATTTGTATATTCCCACCCGTTCCATAGAAAGCACTCTTCCATGTGGGCTTCGTAATATACAGTTTGTACAAAAAACAATCTTATATTGTCTGGATAAGTTTATACCAGAATTCTTAACGAAATATTAAGAAACTAAAATTTTATAAATTAATTACTGCCCCCGCTCTGCAGGAACAGAATTATTCTGGAATCCGGGTGGGCAATTCCAGAAAAGACTATTTCTCTTTCTAATTATATGACAAATAAACAAAAAAATCTTTGCAGTGACAGAAACGGGTAATTAACAAGCTGACTTTGCTGAACCAATTCTTGAAGACTTCCCCGCGTTAAACAAAAAAGCCAGAAAAATTAGTGGCAAATAGGCAATGAGGCAGCAAATAAATCCACTCATCCAGTTGAAACCTGAAATGAATGCCCAGGGTAACAGCCAGGTTATATTAATGACCGTTACGCCTAAGGTCACAGGGCAATGGCCGCCATAATGTCGGGAAGCATGCTGATAAGCATGGGTACAGTGAGCTTCCCAGATACGTTCTCCGCTTAGCGCTCGCTGAATCAGAGTGATCGTTGAGTCTACAACAAATACCCCAAGCAGAATTAACCAGCTCCAGAAAAGTGATGGAGACAAAAATGCGGCATGAATGCTAAAGGCCCCGACCACTATTCCCAGAAACCCGCTTCCTACATCCCCCATAAAAATACGAGCCGGCGGAAAATTCCAGATTAAAAAACCGGATACGGTGGCTGCAAGCCCGATAAGCGGCAAAATTTCTGATGAATAGCCCAGGAGCCAGTACAAAGAAGCAGCCGCCATGCAGGCGAAAATAGTTTCTGAAGCAGCCAAACCATCAATCCCATCCATAAAATTAAACAGATTTAATACCCAGGCCAGATAAAATACTCCGATGCCATTCAAAATCCAGCCGGAGGAAATTAACCAGCTGCCAATCTGGATTGAAGGAAAACTGCCAAAACAATACAAAACGAAGGCACTAGCCAGAAAATGACCTGAAAAACGTATTTTTGGCGATAAATGCCTTTTATCGTCAATAAATCCCAATAACGCCACAAATAATCCTGCTCCGGAAGTTGCGATGGCAAAAGGTATCGAAATCAGACTAGTCTGAGAGAGGAAGGCAATGAGGCTGGTAAATATTAATACAAAAGCCAGGCCCCCGCCTCTTGGCGTCGGGTTTTTATGCGAGCTTCTATCATTGGGAATATCCAGGAGCTGCACTGTCAAAGCATACCTTCTTATGGCCCGCGTTAACAGAAATGACGCGAAAAATGCCATGCACATAACGAATACAATCATAAAAACCCCGCTAATGTATCGACAAGTCAGGCCTAAGCCGTTGAATTATTAACTCGCTTGCCATAAACTACTGAAAAAAAAGCACTCTGATGGAATGGAAAGCATGACGCACTTAACTCAAATGGATAGCTGGAACGCGCTAAAATCACATAGTACACAGTTACAATCACATTCAATTCTTGACATCAAACAAAGTCTCAGAACAAGCAGGGCTTCTCTTAATTTTTCAGCATGCAAACTCGATATCGATTTTACAAATCAGAAAATTATACCAGAAACTCTAGGCTTATTAATTGAATTAGCAGAAGAGCGTGAATTATCGAAGAAAGTTCAGGCGCTTTTTAATGGAGCCTGCGTAAATTTCACTGAAAACCGCCCCGCCTTACACACCGCACTTCGGCAAATGGATAATAAACCTTTAGTCATTAATGGAAAAGATATAATGACTGAAATATTTGCCGCAAGAGCGCAGATGGATGAAATTGCTGAAAAAATACGTAATGGTAACTGGCTGGGTTTCACGGGAAAACCGATTACAGACATTGTCAATATTGGTATTGGCGGTTCAGATTTGGGTCCCAGGCTTTGTATTTCAGCCCTTGATTGCTGCCGCCATCCGGATTTAAATTTCCACTTTGTTACCAGCGTTGACCCTTATGATTTTAATTACACGGTTAAATCCCTGGACCCCGAAACTACCCTGTTCTTAATTTCCTCTAAATCATTCACCACACGGGAAACACTGCAGAATGCCAAAAAAGCCGTAAGCTGGCTTGGCTTAAATGAGCTCAATGAGCGGCATTTTATAGCGATAACTGCCAATGGCGAAGCGGCACACAGGATGGGATTCAAAACAGTGCTGCCTATATGGGATTGGGTTGGCGGAAGATACTCTCTGTGCTCCGCGATAAATCTGATAACGATGATTGCAATTGGCTATGAAAATTTTTCCCAGATTCTTCTGGGGGCTCACCATATGGATCAGCATTATCAGCAAAGTGAATTGTCTCAAAATATTCCGGCTTTATTGGGGCTCATTGGAGTGTGGAATAATAATTTTCTCGCGACCCATAATTTTCTGATGCTGACCTACGCTCAACAGTTGGAACACTTTGTTCCTTATATTCAACAGCTGGATATGGAAAGCAATGGAAAATCCACTGATAGTAAGGGAAAGTTTGTTAATTACGCCACCGGGCCTATGGTCTGGGGTGGGCTTGGAAACCAGGCTCAACATAGCTATTTTCAACTGCTATGCCAGGGAACTCATCAGATTGCAGGCGATTGCATAGGTGTGAAGTCGTATAACGAAGAAACCATCAATCATTTTCTCTATGAAAAACTGCGAATTCTTAGTGATGGAATTCCCAATAATCAGCATCTGAATAAAATGATTAACGGCAATATTCCTCTTAACCTGATTACTTTAGACGAAGTGAGTCCTTATACTTTAGGCGCTCTTATCTCTCTGTACGAACATAAAATTTACACTCAGAGCGTCATTTGGGATATTAATCCCTTTGATCAGCCTGGAGTGGAAAGTGCCAAACAGACGTTTAGCAGGAATAAAGAATTGGCAAAAGAGATCTCTATTTTATAATTCGACTTCTCCTTGTGAGATAGAATGGCAGAATGCCTGACAGATCACCAGGCTCTGACATCTCAATAATTTGAATAATGTGATAAAAAACAATAAAGAATTGTCGCCAAGCGGGTAAGTTTGGCGATATACTGTCCGAACGTCAATTTAATGGGTATCTACATGTCCTTGAAGGCCATGTATAATCAAATTTCAGGTCATTACGCTACTGCTGACAAATTTGGCTCACTCAGCCTCAGTCATCACGAAGCGATTGCGCAGATAAAAAAAGCACACTTGGGCCAACGGCCTCACTACAAAGTTTTGGACCTTGGAGTCGGAAACGGCGCTTTTCTTAAGCAACTAAAGCAATATATGCCTGAAGCTGATTTCACAGGAATTGATATTTCCTCTGAAATGCTCAAAGAAGCCAGTCAAACTCTGGACTTAACGGCTATTGAAGGAAGCGCTACTGAGGCCAGTCGTTTTTTGCCGCAGCACTCACAGGATCTCGTTCTGGCTCATTTCGTGAACGCCTACATTCCCATTCATACTTTATTTAATGAAGCAAATCAGTTAACACGAGCTAATGGCCATTTTTCACTGATTACCACCACTTATGAGTCATTTCCTATCGCTCAGCAGCAACTCGCTCAATTTATTGCAGAAGATAGTCTGATTAGTACCGTCGTGGGACATTATTATAAAGCAATGGTAAAAAACACTACGGTCGCTTCCGGGCTTGATGAATTGAAGCATGTTTTCGATCAGCATCATTTCAAAATTGAGCAACACAAACGCCTCGCCATTCCTATTACATTAAATAATATTGATGAACTGGCAACCTTTGGTATTGAAGGAACCTGGTTTTTAAACAGCATCTCTATCCGCATGCTGCCCAAGAACTTTCTTATCCAGCGTTTAAAGCGCCTGTTTAGCAAAATATTCACCTTTCCCTATCATGACACCCATATCATTGATGTGATTTTGGCAAAGAAATAACACTTCGCCAGAGCCAAAATCATGCATGAATACATTTACGCTGCGTGGAAATGACCGACTGAAAAATTAGCTTTATAGTCAAAGATATATGCAATCTTATTCCGTATCCTGCGTGCCTCGGCTTGCCCGAGGCATCCAGTCCTGAAGATCGTTCTTAAACCAGATAGTCGACCTAAGGGATATACCCAACACTCCTAACCGACCCGATAAACCTGGCCGGTTTGTAAACCTTCCACACTTTTACTGTAAGCTAGAGCAGCTTCTGCGCTGCTGACTGATTTATAACCTCTGAAATAAGGCCCATAGGCTTCTATTGATTCAGTAATAACTGTTGGGCTGACACAGTTTATTCGTAAACGGTTTGGCATTTCGATTGCTGCAGCTATTGTAAAGGATTCCAAAGCCCCATTGACCATAGAAGCAGAGCTTCCATACTGGATAGGATCATGGCTTAAAATGCCGCTTGTGAGTGTGAAAGAGCCATGCTCATTTAGATAATTTCTGCCAATTAAAACTGTATTTACCTGCCCCATCAGCTTGCTGCGCAGGCCAATTTCATATTCTTTCGCGGTCATTGCGGCAAACTCTCCAAAATGGACGTTTCCCGTCGTTAGAACCACCGCATCTATTTTGTTAACCTTCTGAAATAAAGCGAGAATCGAATCCTGACTGGTAATATCCACGCGGATATCTCCACTGGAATAATTTGCCTGAATAATCTCATGGCGCAAGGATAATTCTTCAACGACCGCCGTACCTAAAACTCCTGATCCTCCAATGACTAATACCTTCATATTCCTTCCTTTATGCTAATCGTTATCTGTTTTTCGTCTGGATAACCAACGTTCGCGTATCCCCTGAATGCTTACATAAAAAACGGGCACTACCAGCAGACTCAAAATGGTGGCAAGCAGCATGCCTCCCAAAACGGTGGTTCCTATCGAATGTCTGCTGGCGGCGCCTGCTCCTGTAGCAGTTGCCAAGGGCAACACACCAAAAATAAATGCAAAAGCCGTCATCAGGATAGGTCTCATACGCAAGGTAGCCGCCTGTATTGCTGCATCATAAATGCTGGCACCTCCCTCCCGCTTCTCCTTGGCAAACTCCACGATCAATATGGCGTTTTTTGCGGCAAGCCCAATCAGTAATATCAAACCGATTTGCGCATAGACATCAAGCGCAAGCGAGCGGAGCATTAAAGCCAGTCCCGCCCCTAGAAGCGCCAGAGGAACAGCCAGTAAAATCATGAATGGCATTGACCAGCTCTCATAAAGAGCCGCCAGAAATAAAAATACAAAAACAAGACATAACGCGAAAATCAGCGAAGCCACATTACCCGCCTGAAGCTGCTGATAGGTGATTCCAGTCCACTCGTAGGCAATCCCTTTAGGTAAGACCTTATCAGCTACTTCTTTAATGGCATCCATCGCCTGACCTGAGGTATATCCCGGGCCAGGCGCTCCATTGACGCTGGCTGCTGTATACAAATTATAATGGGGAATATTATAAGGCCCATTCACCGACTTTATTTTAACCAGGCTGGACAAAGGAACCATCTGACCGCTATCACTTTTAACATACAATTTACTGATATCTGCTGTTTCAGCACGCGAATCCCCTTCGGCTTGAACCATCACTCGATACGTTTGGCCGTATTTAGTAAAATTATTCACATAATAGGCGCCGAGATAAGTTTGCAGAGTCACGAACAAGTTAGTTATTGAAACGTTCATTGCCTTGGCTTTGGTGCGATCAATATCAAGATAGAGCTGGGGCACATTGACATTTAAATCGGAAATCAGGCCTTTCAACTCCGGGCGTTTATTACCCTCTTCGACCAATTGATTGACAGCCTTTGCCAGCGCCTGAACTCCGAGATTATTTCTGTCCTCGACTTCGAGCTGAAAACCGCCTACCGTACCTAAACCAGGAATGGCAGGTGCGTTAATAGCCTCGATTACTGCATCATCAAAAAGATTTAATTGCTGCTGTGTTTTCTTAATAATGGACTGGACACTTAAATCCGGTGCTGTACGTTCAGACCAGGGTGTTAAGGTAACAATAATGGCAGCATTGTTGGTTTGATCAATTGTATCAATAATATTAAATCCATTAATGCTGATGACATGGGCAACACCCTCTGTCTTCAGCAGCAAATCCACCACTTTTTTAACTGTTTCTTCTGTGCGATAAAGTGAAGAGCCATCAGGACCGTTTACCACAATAATGAAATATCCCTGATCTTCCTCTGGAATAAACCCTTCCGGAAGTGATTTGAATACAAAAAAAGCAGCAAGCGCCAATAAAGCAAATACGAAGAAAACCAGTTTGCGCCACTGGATAACATGGTGAACCGCAATTGTGTAATGCTTTAAAAGCCACTCGTAGCCTTTTTCAAACCAGCGAAAAAAGAAAAATTTCTTTTCCTTTTCTTTTTTCCTTTTCAATAAAATACCGCATAGTGCCGGACTCAGACTCAATGAGTTAATCCCCGATAAAGCAACCGAAAATGCGATAGCCAATGCGAATTGGTTATACAGGCTGCCTGTCATTCCCGGGATAAACGCGACTGGAATAAATACCGCCATCAAAATTAATGTCGTCGCAAGGATAGGTCCCTGCACTTCTTTAGTGGCCAGTAAAGTCGCTTCCTTGATATCAGCTATACCCTGCTCAAGTTTTTTCTCTACGTTTTCGACAACGACAATCGCATCATCCACAACAAGCCCTATCGCCAACACCAGCCCCAGCAAGCTGAGTGTATTAATCGAAAAGCCAAAAATGCTGAATAATATAAATGTACCTACAAGAGAAACCGGGATAGCTATGCAAGGAATCAAGGTGGTTCGCCAGTTCTGCAGAAAAACGAAAACAACCAGGAAAACCAAAGCTATGGCTTCAAGTAAAGTTATCACCACTTCGCGCAGGGATGCTTTCACGAAATTGGTTGTATCATAGGCAATAGTCCACTCCAAACCTGCAGGAAAACTTTTTGCCAGTTCTTTCATTACTTTTCGCACATTATTTGAAATATCGAGCGCATTGGCACCGGGCAACTGATAAATTCCCAGACTTGCGCTCGGTTTGCCGTTAAATTGCGAAGTGGTTACATAGGTATCAGCCCCCATTTCGACGCGGCCAAGATCTTTAATACGCACAATCTGACCATTTTCCTTGGTACGCACAATGATATCGGCGAATTGCTCTACTTCGCTTAACTGGCCTAATGTATTAATCTGATACTGAAATGGAATCGTTTTGGGGACTGGCGGCTGCCCTATGCTTCCTGCTGCAGCTTGTTGATTTTGCTCCTGTACGGCATTAATCACTTCCTGAGGTGAAATTCCCATGCTTGCCAGCTTATCCGGATTAAGCCAGATACGAATGGAATATTGCAGCAATCCGAAATTATTGATATCACCCACGCCGAAAATACGATAAAGAACAGGCGTTATGTTGATATCCGCATAATTAGTCAGGAAAGCATCATCCATCGTACCGTCTTTATTATTCAGATTGACAACCAATACCATGTCGCTCGACACTTTCTGTATATCCAGCCCTGCCTGAATCACATCAGGCGGTAATACTGACATGGCCGTATTGGTATCGTTCAGTGTATCCACAGCGGCAATATCGATATCATAACCGACGTTAAAGGTGATGGTGATGATTGAATTGCCATTATTGGTACTGGCAGAGGACATATAGATCATGCCCTCAACTCCATTGATATTTCGCTCCAGAGGCGTGGTAACTGTATCGGCGACCACAGAAGAACTGGCACCTATATACTGTGAACTTACCTGCACTTGCGGCGGTACAAGTTGAGGATACTGAGCTATCGGCAAAACCAGAATGCAAATCCCGCCAATAAGCACCATCAAAATCGCAATGACAATGGCAAATATGGGTCTGTGTATAAAAAACTTAATCATTTGACAGCACCCTGCACTTTTGTCTTCTCAGGTTGAACCTTCATGCCATCGTGAATCTTTTGCAGACCATTACTGACCACTACTTCGCCTTCTTTCAACCCCGAACTTACTATGTAGGAACTATCATACTGGCCCGAGGTAGTTATATTCTTTGAGTGGACAATATTATCGGAACCCACAACAAACACAGACCGCTGTCCCTGTGTCACCATAGTCGCCTGTTTGGGAACCAGTATCACTTTTTCATTATTGCTGAGGTGCAGTTTAACGCCCACATAAATACCGGGAAGCAATAATTGTTTGGGATTTTCAATTTCTGCGCGCATGAGGATGGTGGATGTTGAAACATCGGCCTGATTATTAATTAAATCCAGTTTACCTTTGAATACCAGATTGCCGTCATGAGGTAAACTAACCTCCACTTTAAATGGCATGTTGTCACGGTATTTAAGAAAGGAGGTGAAATCCTCAACACTCGGGCTAAATTCCACATAGATGGGATTTAACTGAACCACATTGGCCAGCAAGGTATTCTCACCCCCGCCTACCAGATTCCCCACATCCACGTATTTCTTGCCAATAATGCCGTCAAAAGGCGAATACATATAGCAATAGCCCAGATTAATCTTTGCATCAGCAACATTAGCAGCTCCAATCTGTACCTGCGCATCAGCCTCGCTAAATTTGGCATTCACTTCATCGAAGTGGGATTGAGACACATCGCCTTTTACCACCAAATCTTTCATGCGGCGGTATTGGATCTCCTGATATTCCTTATCTGCGACGCTTTTAGCATATTGCCCTTGTGCCAGGCTAAGTTTGGCTTCAAAAGGCCGGGGGTCGATGACAAATAATAATTGATCCTTTTTAACGGGCTTCCCTTCAACAAAATTCATTTTAATCAGAAAGCCTTCTACTCGCGCTTTAATCCCTGCGGCGGAAATGGATTGGGTAATGCCTATGTATTTTCTATTGATGGGAATTTGTGAGCTTGAAATTTTGGTGACAGCCACTGTTGGGATGGCGGGGGCCTGGGTATTCGACTCACTACAAGCAGAAAGCAATACGAGGCAGACGCCTGGGCATAAAATACTTTTGAAAAAACGCTTCCAGGCGAGCAATTTTATTGATTCATCCATTTCTCTATTAAACATCCCTGTGAACTCACAATTTGGTTATAATATGGTAACTTTCTGCAGTCCAGGCTCTGATTTGAATTCAGGAACTAAACTCTTAACCAATATTTTCAATTCATCAATATTATTCTCATCACAGGCACCATTCAACAAACGCATCGCCTGGGTCAATTCCTGCCAATCCAGTTTGCGAAATTTCGCCTTGAATAATTTCTCATGCTCCGTGTGGGCCAATTCTTCTGACTCGTGGAAAAGCTCTTCAAAGAGCTTTTCACCAGGACGCAATCCGCTATATTTGATTTCTATGTCACGTCCTGGCTCTTTACCAGCCAGACGAATCATTTGCTCTGCCAAATAGGATATTTTTATAGGTTCGCCCATATCCAGAACAAATATCTCACCACCCTGACCATTCACCATCGCCTGAAGAATAAGCTGGCAAGATTCGGGTATAGTCATAAAATAACGCTGAATATCTGGATGAGTTACGGTAATTGGGCCGCCAGCCTGTATTTGCTTCTGGAATAAGGGTACCACACTGCCTGCCGATCCCAATACATTGCCAAATCGCACCGTAATGAATTGAGTCTGCACTCGTTCGTTTAAATTCTGGCAATATATCTCGGCAATCCGCTTGGTCATGCCCATGATATTAGATGGATTAACTGCTTTATCGCTGGAAATCAGTATGAATTTCTCAGCGCCCGCGGCAACACTGGCTTCTGCAACGATGCGAGTACCCAACACATTATTCTGAATTGCAGCACGAATTTGCTCCTCAAGCATAGGAACATGTTTGTAAGCGGCCGCATGAAACACAATTTGCGGCTTAAACTGCCTGCAGTAACTGTCAATAGCAACAGCATCCGTTACCGAAGCCAGTATTAAATCCAGTTGAAAAGAGGGATGCGAGGCGCTTAACTCATGTTCAATTCGATACAGATTAAACTCGGAACTATCGATGATCATTAATTTTTCCGGGTTCAGATCCAGTATTTGCCGGCATAATTCGGAACCAATACTTCCCCCGCCGCCGGTAATCATAATCCGCTTGTTTTGCACATAGGTGCTAATGCGATCCCATTCCAGCTGAACCTGATCACGTCCTAGCAAGTCCTCAAGATTGACCTCACGCAAGGCGTTGATCTCAATTTTTCCTGAGGCTAAAGCGCTGATATCTGGAAGCGTTCTGAAAGGAACGCTGGTTTTTTCACAATACTCTACAATGCGGCGCATGGTTGCGGATCGTGCGGACGGAATAGCTATAAAAATTAAATCAATCTGATGATTAATAACCATATCCCCCAGCTCGCGGGTTGCTCCTAAAACACGAATACCATGAATCTCTTTGCCACGCTTCGCCGGATTATCATCTACAAAGCCTACCGGCCAATAATTGGGTGTTCGCTTTAAATCTCTGACCAGGCCTTCTCCGGCCTGTCCGGCACCGACGATGAGTACTCTTTTCATATCGCTCGGGAGATTTTTATTCAACTGCTGATCACGAAACATTCGCATCGCCAGCCGGGCCCCGCCCAGTAAGGTCACCAGGTTGAGGCAGTATAATGGCAGTACCGAGCGAGGAACATGGGGTAATAATGAGCTTAGATATAAAGCGGGGATAGCAATTATCGTAGCGCTGAGTCCTGCTTTAATAATCCGCAAAAGATCGTTTATAGAAGAGAAGTTCCATAATCCTCGATACACTTTGAAATAATAATAGCACCCAACCTGAGCGGTCATGAGAATAAAGAGCGCTTCCAGCGAGTAAACACTCACCAGAGTGTTCGGAAAAGGCTGCATGTTATAACGCAACCAGTAGGCGAAATACCAGGCAAGCGGGATTGAAATTAAATCAAAAGCCAGAGCGGGCAAACGCTTGTATATTTTAAGTAAGAGTCCACTTTTCAACATGCTTTGTCCTGTCGGATCACAGCCAAAAATGAGTATTTTACACAGTTTTTAATGGTTTAAGGAATAAATTTCATATTGGTAGATGTCGGCAGCTTCTGGTGTCTTAAACTCAGCCTTATATTTATACAGGCTCTGTTGAGTCAAAGCCTGCTTCAGACAGGCGTCAGCTGGTGTGTAAATAATTTTTCCCTGCTGATTTAACGAAGTCAGGATAATAATCTCAGGTTTTTCCTTGAACAAATTCGCACAAAAGCGCTGATACATAGGCTCTGATTTATCTTCGGTCATTTTTCGATTATTAAGGCAATAGGAATCAATAAACCTCAAATTGCTTTTAAAAGGAATGCGACCACTATCTGAGAGCACTACGGTACTTGCTGGCATGGCATGCACATCTAACCATTGCAGCACTCTATCACGCAACTTTTCACCTTCCACAGGCATTTGACTGAAATAACGATATTCAGACAAACTGAATATCGGAATAAAAAACACTGCCAGCAAAATACTTAAACCGATGGTAATACAGACGGGACCTGTTAACTTATCCACAGTATTGCCAAAAAACTCCCGAACTATTTTATAAAGACCTTGTACAGCCAGGATAAAAAGAAAAGGTAATACAGGAAGAAATAATCGATTATAAAATGCAGCAACAGAGTCCGATTGCACTAGTAAAATTAAATACAATGCAGACGGTGTCCAGAAATACAGAGACAGCTTGTCTCTTGGCTGAAAAAGTACGGGTAATGAAACCAGAAGAAAAGGCCAGATTAGTTTCAGATAGGTCAAATCCAGACTGAATGCAGAATGCCCCTCAAACCCTTTACAATAGACTGAATTAGGAAATAAACGCCCAAAAAAATGCCAGCGCCAGAAAAAATACGGTAAATAAATCAGTAAAAAAATAAGCAGACAAAGCGAATAATCAGTGGCGAAAAATTGCATGGGCCTGGGATTATCAATGATCAGCAGCAGACTGAATAAAATAAACACAAACGGTGCTTCCGGTCGTGTCAGACTCGCAATACTCATTAATACTGAAAAGCAGATTAAGTAAAACGTGCTAATTCCCTTTTTATGATTCTCCGGATAACTCTGATATCCATTTCCTTTTAAAAGAAAATAAAGGGAATAGACAAGCATCGCCTGATAGCAGGCAGTCTCCAGGCCGCTTGCTGCCCATATTATTTCCCCTTTATATAGGAGCAGTATCATAGAAGGTAATAAAGCCAGGGGCTTGGGTAAAGCCAGTCTCGCCAGAAGATAAAGACCTGCAATCGTTAACAGCAGTCCAATTACACCGGCTGCTTTCAAAATAACCACAGGATCAAGTCCTAAGTGAATAGCCAAAGCTCCCAGGAGCACAAAACTGTAATTGCTGTATCCTTCCACTGGCGCTTCACGCAAATTCCAAAGCAAGCCATGTCCTTCTGCCAAATGTCTGGCATAGCGCAGGGAAATATACATATCATCAATTGTAAACGGCCAGATTGCTGTAAGTTGTAAAACAACAAGATAACCCAGCGCTGCTGCTAACAGCGCATAGTAGATTTTTTTATGACAGATCATTCATCAGAGCAACCAAAGTTAATCCTACAAAGCAAAGCAGGTTAAAGCGTGACAGATTATCTTTAAAAAATAGAGAGACCGGGTCGTCATTATTGCCGTCTCTCATGGATAAACGGGCAAAACGCCATAAACCGATAGCTGCAAAGGGTAAAGTCAGCAGAAAATAGGATGACTCCTTATGAGCAATTAAAGTGTAAAAAAGATAAGCGACAAAACAACTGCAGGCAGTAACCACAATTAATCGGTCGAGCGCCGGTAAGGTATAACGCTTTAAAACCAGGCGAGTCTCATATCTCAGGCCTAATTGCTTTTCAAGACGCCTTTTGCAGAGCGCAATAAGCAGACTAACCAGCGTTGCGGTGATAGTTAGCCACCATGAAATGGGCAGCCCTATCCCTATAGTTCCAGCCAGTACTCGCAACATGAATCCACTGGCGATACAAGCCACATCCAAAACAGGAACACTTTTCAATAAATGATTATAGGCCAGATTGATAAGCAGATAGGCAGCAAGCAGGACTGCCAGAATGGTCGATATTGACCAGGCGAGTAACATGCCGCCCAGTAACAATAGTGCCAGCATGCTCACCGCGAAATCGAGGGAAACCTCTCCGCTTGCTAAAGGACGGCGGCATTTTTGCGGATGCAGGCGATCTTTCTCTCTATCCTGAATATCATTATAAATGTACACAGCACTGGCTATCAGACAAAACGCCAGAGCAGCTAATAACGCATCCGGCAAATAATCCAGAGAGCCAGAGTACACTACACCAAGTAAAACAAATGCCGCTTTACTCCAATGGGATAATCGTAGCAGGTAAATAAATTGCTTAATTGATGTCATTTTATACAGCCGTTATTCAGGTATAATTTCATGTAGCCTGAACTATATCATCAGTTTTTCAATAGGTTAAATTTTAGATTGTGATAACTTAATCTATTAATAAATATTAACCAAATTTATTGGCATTTAATCAATGAATGCGTAATATAAAATAAGTACGTCTTTTACAAGGCAGCTATGGTGATAATTGGACATTGAGCTGTCGGATGACTTTTAACCAAGGATGTGAGGTCAATATGAGTTTTGTAATTAAGGATACATTAATTGAAGAGTGGCCTAAGCTAAGGGCTTTATATATTAAACAGGCAAAAACTACTCCACAGCCCCAGCACCAGAATACTGCCATTGAACGATTTTTCGGTGGAAAAAACTCCAAGGACAGGCATTTTCAGCTCGAATTCACTGAAAAGATTTTTCAGGTTCTTCGTTCCAGGCTCAAACCGGATCTGAAATTCAAAGATGCACAGGCATTTGATGAGCATATGAGTGCCTGCAAAATCCTGATTGTCACCGCTTTTTATATCAAACATCAGATTGGCCTTCCCTACTGGATGCGTTCTCCATCTAATTCTGATTTATATGAAATTTTAGATAATACTATTGGTCTGGTAGGAAAAAATCAGCTGAATAAGCAAACCAGTGCCGATTACTTCCTGACCGCTTTGCGTTTTTTAGAAACTTCATCATTGGAAAGCTGGAATGCCTCCATGGCCAAAGACTCCACCTGTCGATTTACAGAACTTGAATGGCGGCATTTTAAAGATTTTGTTACTTCACAGTCTGATTATTTGAGGAAATATCAACCGAATCGCTTCCCAGTCGCATCGGTCACCGGTTACCTGGTCAGCCAGCCATGTTACGCTGCTGGAATGTCGACCGGATGGATGATCGGAAAAATGGCCAGCGAAAGTGCTGTGGGGCTGCCTGTTCAGGTAGCATTAAGCAGCGGTTTATGCTGGGTTGGAGGAAAAGTGGCTGGCTGGGGGATTATGATTTTTGCACCGCGGCTTGCCAAGCAGCTGTTTGAAAATGCTGGCGGCATTTCAATGGCGACCCTGATGGGCGGTTTAATGGGCTCTATTGGGTATGGTGTGGGCTATGCTGGAGGCTTGAGCGTAGATCTTTTATGGATAGCATTTCAGAATGCTTGTTCTTACATTGCCAATTTTGGTGACAATAGTCCTTATGAAAAATTATCCGGATTTACCAGTGATGGTAAGCGGATATTAAATGGAATCGAAGTTCAGTTTGTTGAACAGGAAAAAGAAATAGCCGCAGCCGTTGACGAGTCACATTCTTTCAAGGTTGCATGCAAAGTTGTCGATAGCGGATTTGTCATTAAACTCAATGACGAAGAAGTCTTTATACCCCGGGATTTTAATCAATTTCCTCATAAGGAGGCGATTGCCAGATTCCTCGAGCAGAAATGTCAACCAGCAGAACCTGCGCCCGGTTTGTTTGATGATGTGGTCGAATTCGATCCCGGCAGCGTTCCTGTTCCTGAGTGCGAAAGAGGTCTTTTTACTCAGGAGCCGTTTCAAATCCAGGATGGGATTGTGATGGGGCAACCTGTATATACTCCACAAACGCCACAAGCAGCCTATATAGCAGAAGCGATAGTTGCTGAGGGGCTTACGGATGAGGATCTGGACATCCCAGAGGAGCTGATTCCTGAGCATTTGCGACAATTGCCTAAACCCATCTATCTGGCGAGACTGAAAGAATTTCTTAAAACACAAACCTTCTTCGAGGGCTCGTGGAAGAAAAAACCGCCAGAACTTGAAGAGACAGCACCTGCGGTTAGTGTTGGGCCAAGTTAAGCGTTTTGAGACAACCAACTGGATTGCTTCACATTCGTTCGCAAAGACAGGTTTGCTCTGTCTTTGCGAGCCGCGGCGAAGCAATCCTTTGCAAATATAGTTCTTGTCACTCTTTTAAGGTTAACAATAGTTCACGGATAACGCTGGTGGCATAGCTGCCGGAAGTCAGGGCAAACTCTAAAAACAGCTCTTTCTCATTTAACCACTCCCATCGCATATCTTTGACCTGGAGAATAAATGCCCGGTATGCAATTTCCAGTTTGTGTGCTTCCAATGCCTCACACCAGGAACGCAGATCTGCCAGGGCTTCATCCTGCAGAGCCAAGGCTGAGTCTGTAACACGGTTATTTCCTCCACCCCAAAGCGCACCGGCTGGTGAAATATCAAAGGCCTTGATACGCTGCTGGATTATCTCATCTGGTGAATCGCAATGAAATACACTATGAGTTCCTGCTAATTGCATCACATCGCCAGCCACGGCTTGATTCCAATTACCCTTGCTTATGCGATAGTCAAGTATGCGGTTATAAAGATAAGCGCGTGCGGCAGAATAATACATGCCTTTCAAAAACGGATTTTTGACTTTCATATTCGCAAACAGCAACTGTTCCGCCTTATAAAGATTTTGCCCATTATTACCAAATCGCTGTTCACCGAAATAATTGGGAACTCCATTTGCAGCGATTGCTGACAGTCGCTCTTCAATCTTATCTTCGATATGAATATCTCGCAGAATGAGTTGAAACTGATTTCCTTCCAGTGCACCTGTTTTCAATTTCTTATTATGCCGCTGGGTATTTAAAATTTTCCATTGCTCACCCTGTGGAAGTTCAATATTCAGATTATTTTTTCCAGGCAAATGAATGCTGAACCACTGTCGGGTTAATGCCTGTTTATCTTTTAACCCGGCATAAGACACTGCTCTGGGTGACAATTTTAATTCACGGGCAATTTCCTTGGCGACATCTTCAGTATTAATATTTCGCTTCTCAATGAATAGAAACAAATGCTCCCCTTCACCGGTCAAATCAAACCCCAAAATTTCATTAACAATAAAATCTTCAGGATATTGCTTTAAAATGCCGTGAGAAGCAGGTTGACCATAAGCATAGGCTAAACTTGACATAGATAGAAAACTCTTTAAACGGGATTAAGACTGTCAATAAACTGATATTGCAGATTGAAATGCTGTGCTAAATGTTCGCCCAGAGCCTGTATGCCAAAACGTTCAGTGGCATGATGCCCGGCAGAAAAATAATGAATGCCAAGCTCTTTGGCCTGATAATAGGTTCGCTCGGAAATTTCGCCGCTGATATAAGCATCCACTCCCAGAGCGCCGGCTTGTTCAATATAATCCTGTGCAGCACCGCTGCACCAGGCAATCCTGCTGATAGAATGTTCGGCTCCCTCCACAAGAACAGGCTTTCGCCCTAGCTTGTCAGCTAATAAGAGAGTGACTTCATCTGCCGTTTTAGGTAATGGAAAAGATCCTGTCCAAAGCAATCCGGGTGTGCCGGAGACACCATGCTGGTCAATTTCATCCAATTGCAGCAAATTGGCAATACAGGCATTATTACCCAACTGCGGATGACAATCGAGCGGGAGATGATAAGCGAGCAAATTAATCTGGTGCTTGATGAGCTCTGCAATTCGCTTGTATTTGCTGCCGGTAATAACCGCAGGTTCCCCTTTCCAAAAATAACCGTGGTGGACAATGAGAGCATCAGCTCCCAATTGCGCAGCTCTTTCAATTGCCTCCGCTGAAGCAGTAACTGCGGTACAGATACGGTTTATTTCGCTGCGTCCTTCAACCTGCAGGCCATTGGGTGCATAATCATTAAACGATGCAATGGCCAGCAGATTATTTACATACTCTACAAAATTTTTACGTCCTATCACCTTGCTGAAACCCTCTTGATATCAGCTCCCAGCATAGACAACTTTTCTTCAATGCGTTCGTAACCGCGATCTACATGATAAACTCGCTCGACCATCGTTTCCCCTTCGGCGGTCAAACCTGCCAGAATGAGGCTCGCGGAAGCGCGAAGGTCAGTAGCCATCACCGGAGCGCCGGTTAAATGATCGACACCTGAGATCAGTGCTGTATTTCCATTTAAACGAATCTGCGCGCCCATTCGCTGTAATTCCTGAACGTGCATAAAACGATTTTCAAAAATAGTTTCAATGACTGAAGACGTGCCGTCAGATATGCTGTTAAGAGCCATAAACTGCGCCTGCATATCAGTTGGAAATGCAGGATATGGGGCCGTTGAAATATCGATTGCCTGCGGTCTCAGGCCATTCATATTTAAGGTAATCCAGTCTTCGCCCAAACTTAATTCAGCCCCGGCTTCTTCAAACTTACACAGCATTGAAAGCAGATTATCAGGTTTGACGCGGCGAACCGTTACCTTTCCTCGAGTAATTGCTCCGGCAGTCAAATAGGTTCCGGCTTCGATACGATCGGGCATTACGCTGTAGGACCCGCCGCCTAAGGCCTCCACTCCTTCAATCTCAATCGTGGATGTACCTGCGCCAGTAATTTTTGCCCCCATTTGATTGAGGAAATTCGCCAGATCAACTACTTCAGGCTCACGAGCAGCATTTTTGATCACTGTTTTACCTTCGGCGAGTACAGCAGCCATTAGCACGTTTTCAGTGCCGGTAACTGTTACTGTATCGAATAATAAAGGCCTTCCCTGTAAACGCCCTCTTTTACAGCGTGCCTTGATATATCCATTTTTTACTGAAATTTCAGCACCCATGCTTTTCAAAGCTTTCAAGTGCAAATCCACAGGTCTTGTGCCGATAGCACAGCCTCCTGGCAATGAAACATCAGCTTTTCCGAAACGGGCTAATAAGGGGCCTAACACAAGAATGGATGCCCGCATCGTTTTCACCAGCTCATAGGGAGCGACGAACTCGTTCACATTACTGGCATCGACCTGAACATTCATTTTTTCGTCCACGATCATTTGTGCGCCGAGCTGTCCCAACAGCTCCATCATTGTGGTCACGTCTTTCAAATGTGGCACATTAGCAATCGTCACATTATCGCTTGCAAGCAGTGTCGCAGCGAGGATGGGCAGAGCGGAATTTTTTGCACCCGAAATAATGACTTCACCGTTTAAGGGTTTACCGCCATTGATTACCAACTTATCCATGCTTTTTCTCCCATTCTTCTTTCGTCCACGTCTTCATACTTAAAGCATGAAGAGTGCCAGATGTAATCAATTCCTTCAATTGAGCATAGACCCACTGTTGTCTGGCCACCAGAGACTTACCGACAAAAGTCTCTGAAACAATAGTCAAATTGTAATGATAACCATCACCTTCTACCTTAACAAATTCAACTTCTGATGTATCGCGAAGGCGCTGTTCCAGCGCTTCATTACTAATCATACAACTCTCACCTTACTATTAATTATTGCTTGAATACGGTTATTTTGCATCGCGTCATCCTGAACGCAGTGAAGGATCTCCTGAATCTGGCTCAGCTCTAAGCAGTTCGAGATCCTTCGCTACGCTCAGGATGACGTATCTGGGGAGTTACCATTTTTTTCATATCTCGTTGAGACGATTTGATTGAATTAAATTCAAACTTATTCAATCATTAGCCAATAAATTACTGACTCTGCAAAATTCGGCCAAGGCAGCTAATTGCCTGGACATTCCGGTGATTTTGCAGGTCCTGTTAAATTGTCTGGCCAGACGTTTGGCTTCAATTAACAACGCCAGCCCGGCACTATCACAATGCTGCACTTTTTCAAGATTAATTGTGATAGAGCCTTGCTGTGCGGCGCTGCGGTAAAAACTGCTAAGACGCTTTCTGTCGGCATCGACAGTAGCAAAAGTCATTCTTTCAGCAGGTTCAAAAACGAAATCAGTCATTAACTGGCTCTACTTTTTTCATTCATCTGTTTAATCAGATCTTGTATATTTGAGTTTTGCAATGCCTGAGCGAACTGTGAACGGAAACTTTGTAGCAAGCTAACCCCCTCCACACTCAGATCATAAATTTTCCACTGGCCATTTTTTGCCACCAAACTGTAACTCAGCGGAATATTATTGCCGTTTGAGCGGATAATCAAGCTATTGACACGAACAAAGCGGCCATCTACGGAGCCTCTTATTGGCAGGAACTTGATTGTCTCATCGGTATATTCTGCTAAAGGACTGGCATAGGTTCTTATAACCAGTTGCGTGAATGCTTTTGAAAATTGAGCCCGCTCACCAGCTGACGCCTTGCTCCATACTTGCCGTCCAAGAACAGAGCGAGACATGCCGCTTACATCCACATTGGGAAGTAAATGCTGTTCAACCGCTTGAAAAATAAGCTGACGGTTACTTTTAAGACTTCCTTTATGCTCTTTTAAAGTAGAAAGGATCTGGTTTGCAGTACCTTCCAGCATAGGAATCGGTGAACCCTGTGCCCATAGCCAGTGTGGTAATAGAAAAGCAAATAATAAAAAGATTGAGTTTATCAGCTTCATGAGTCACCTATTTTTTATTAATGTTAAATAACAGCTGGCCAATAAGGTTTTCCAAAATTATCGCTTCCTGGGTTTTGGCAATTACATCGCCCTCTTTCAGATAAGGGTGCTTGCTATCCTCGGCATCATCAAAACCTGGTACAATACTGATGTAATTGGAACCTAGCAGTCCTTGCGTCAGGATTCTTGCAGAAGCGTCATCATAGGGAATTTGTTTATCGCCTCGAAGAAGCATCGTCACTTTCGCATTTAATTCGCCGGGTTGCAATTCAATTTTACTCACTTCACCAACTTTCACACCAGCAATAGTGACAGGCGCACGCACTTTCAAGCCGCCAATGTCAGCGAAATCTGCGGTAACATGATATCCCTTATTTTCCGCAAAATCAGTCAGACCGCTAACTCTCATTATCATAACAACCAAAGCCAGCATACCTGCTACCATAAATAATCCGACGCAGATATCTACATATCGCTGCTTTGCATTCATTACCAACCTCCAATCATTATCGCGGTCAACAGAAAATCAAGCCCCAGTACTGCCAGCGATGCGTAAACAACAGTTCGTGTAGTTGCTTGACTAATCCCTTCAGCAGTAGGCGTACAGCTAAAGCCCTGGAACACAGCAATCCATACGACTGCAAAGGCAAATACAATACTTTTTATAATTCCACTCAGGACGTCAATTCTAAAATCAACAGCAGCCTGCATGTTCGACCAGAAACTACCCGCATCAATACCCAACCAAATCACCCCAATAAAATAACCACCATAAATCGCTGTGGCGGAAAATATTATGGCCAGGACGGGTAAACAGATTAAACCCGCTAAGAAACGAGGATATACCACTCGTCCTAATGGATCCACTCCCATCATATCCATACTGGCTAATTGCTCAGTCGCTTTCATCAGGCCAATTTCTGCAGTCAAAGCCGACCCTGCTCTTCCTGCGAAAAGCAGTGCACTCATTACCGGACCCAATTCACGGGCGATGCTTAAGGCCAGCAATTGTCCTAACTGCGTTCCGGCACCAAACTTCTGAAGAGTATTATATCCTTGCAGCCCCACTACCATTCCAATAAACAATGCTGAAACAACAATTATCAGAAAGGATAATACGCCTACATTATAGATTTGCGTCCGCAAGGCAGGCCACAATCTGGGAAAATCAGGATTTCGGACAAAAACCTTTGCAAGAAATACGCCGGAGTTGCCTACCATACCGAGAATATTGATTCCGCGTTGCCCTAAATGTGCCAGCTTATCAAGCATCTAAAAGCTCCTCAGTATAAGGCCTTGCCGGATAATGAAATGGAACAACGCCATCCGCCTCTCCGTGCATGAACTGTTTGATCTGTGGTTCCTGCGACTCTTTTAATTCCTCAGGCGTTCCCTCTCCGATTAATCGTCCGCCTGCGATCAGATATACATAATCGGCAATTGAACAGGTTTCCGCCACATCGTGAGAAACAATGATGGTTGTGGTTTGCAGCAATTCATTCAACTGTTTGATCAGGCGAACCAAAACTCCCATAGAGATTGGATCCTGTCCAGTGAAAGGCTCATCATACATCATCAATTCAGGATCCAGCGCAATTGTACGGGCCAGTGCAACGCGTCGGGCCATTCCGCCCGATAATTCAGCTGGCATCATCTGCGCTGCGCCTCTTAATCCAACAGCCTCGAGCTTCATAAGGACAATATCGCGAATCATGGCATCATTTAAATTCGTGTGTTCGCGCAGGGGGAACGCCACATTTTCAAATACAGACAAATGGGTAAACAAAGCACTTGACTGAAACAGCAAACCCATTTTTTTTCTTGCCTGGTATAGCACTTTGCGTGGCAAACAGTGGATATTTTCTCCATTAACAATAATTTGTCCCTGATCGGGAAAAATCTGGGCGCCGATTAATTTTAACAAAGTGGTTTTACCACTGCCGCTTGGCCCCATTATTGCTGTTATTTTGCCGCGTTTGACCACCATATTGACATCATTAAAGATTTGACGTATTCCTCTTGAGAAAGTCAACTTGGTGATAGTCACCAGATTCTCTTGCATTTAACAATGTTCCAGTTCAGCCAAAACGCTAAGTATACCTTGTGCGAATTATTTTGCGAATAAAAATTCGATAAACACTGGAAATCACTATCACCATCCATTAGAAGCTCGGTCTACAAAGCTACTCCTTTCTATGTTAGACTGCAAAGCCATAATAACTACTCCTTTGCTAAGATGAATTTTTGCAAATTAGGCCTGGCAGTCATTGAAACCGAAGCACAAGCTGTACTCGAACTAACTCAGCGGATTGATGAGCGCTTCGATAGAGCCTGTCGGCTGCTACTCTCTTGTCAGGGACGAGTAGTAGTTACCGGAATGGGAAAGTCCGGGCATATTGCACATAAGATAGCAGCGACGCTCTCAAGCACCGGAACTCCTTCTTTTTTTATGCATCCGGGTGAAGCCAGTCACGGCGATCTGGGAATGATAACCAGACAAGATGTAGTCATTGCCATATCCAATTCAGGCTTTACCAATGAAATTGTTACTTTACTTCCTCTGCTTAAACGGCTTGAAGTACCATTAATTGCTTTGACCGGCAATCAGGAGTCGGCGCTTGCAAAAGCTGCAAATGTCAATCTGGATATCAGTATTCGTCAGGAAGCCTGCCCGCTCGGACTGGCACCGACAACCAGCACCACCGTCTCTCTGGTCATGGGAGACGCTCTGGCAATTGCCCTGTTGCAGGCACGTGGTTTTAATGAGAATGATTTTGCTCTGTCACATCCGGGCGGCTCATTAGGCAGACGACTGCTGCTTAAAATTGATGAGTTATGCCATCGCGGCGAACAGTTACCTCTGGTTCATGAAAGTGCCACCATCAGTGAAGCATTGATTGAAGTGACCGCAAAAAAACTCGGGATGACCTGCGTAGTCAATTCACAGGGTAAACTGGTTGGTGTATATACCGACGGCGATATACGCCGGACCCTGACCCAGAATTTTGATATTAATACAGCCTCACTGTCGCAGGTGATGAGTAGAAACTGTAAAACAATCCACTCGGGAATGCTTGCGGCAGAAGCCTTAACGCTAATGCAAAAATACAGCATTACTTCCCTTGTGGTAATCGATGAAGAACAACACCCCATCGCGGTCATTCATTTGCATGATCTTTTGCGTGCCGGAGTTTTGTAATGAGAGGTCTTAAATGAATAATCTGGTGGAAAAAGCTAAAAAAATCCGTTGTCTGGTTTCTGATGTCGATGGTGTCCTGACTGACGGCCTCCTGTTTCTCGACAATCATGGTAATGAGCTTAAAGCTTTTAATGTACAGGATGGGATGGGACTCAAGCTATTGATGGCAGCGGGCATTGATGTAGCAGTGATTACTACATCAAGAAATAAAGTGATTGATCACCGCATGGAGCAGTTGGGTATCACCCATTATTTTAAAGGACAGGTTGATAAACGCCAGGCGTTTACAACACTATGTGAAACACTGGGCTACTCTCTTGAGGAAATTGCCTATGTTGGCGATGACCTGCCCGACTTACCCATTATTCAGCAGGTTGGCCTGGGAATCGCCGTTGCCAATGCGGTTCCACAGGTTAAGGAATTCGCTTGCTGGCAGACGAAGCAGTCAGGAGGGAAAGGCGCGGTACGAGAAGTCTGTGATCTGATACTTGAGGCACAGAACAAATTCGATGCGGCTCTTGAAAGGTATTTTCAGTCATGAATGCAGCCAAACATGCAGCCTGGTTGTTCATCACCTTGTTTGCATTAGCTTGTTCAGGCTGGTATTTCGCAAGCTCATCGTCCCCCACTATCAAACTTGACAAGCAGGTTCTCTCCATTATGCCTGACGCAGTGGTGTCTGGACTGGTTGTGCGTCAGTTTAGTAAAGAGGGGCTGTTAGTGAATCTTCTGGAAACACCAAGGCTGCGGCATATTCCTGAAAATAATACGCATTATCTGACTGCACCCCATATCATTATTAAACAAAATGATCAGCCTGGCTGGGAAATTCGCTCAGCGAAAGCGAAATCTATTAATGGCGGACAGCAAATTAATTTCACAGACAAGGTGGTGATTCATCAGGACAAAAGCCAGCATAATGAGGAAACGACAATAACCACCAGCGAGCTCACCTACTATCCAAAAACCAAATTCGCGACGACTCAGGCGCTTGTGAATTTTGTTCAACCGGGAAGTATTGTGAAATCACAGGGAATGAATGCTTATCTGGCTGACAAGAGAGTTCAACTTAGCCGGGTTCGCGCAACTTATGAGCCACGACATGAAAAATCTTAAACTGTTATCTTTCACATTGGGACTGTTTTTTTTCAATTTGCCCGTTGCCGAGGCAATGCCTGATGACCGTGAACAATTATTACAACTTTCCGCAGATCAGGCCGATTTGAATGAGAAAACGCATCGGGGAGAATACAGAGGTGCTGTGGAGCTTGATCAGGGCACCACGCATCTGCGTGCCACCAAAGCGGTCACTGAAGGGAACCAGCAGAATAAACTGGTGGTGGCAATCGCTATGGGTAGTGCCAAAGATCAGGCGCACTACTGGACACAAACAGCCCAGGACAAACCGCTGCTACATGCTTATGCCAATACTATCCGCTACTATCCCGAGCGGCATTTGATTGAATTAATTGGCAATGCCCGTGTCGTTCAGGGGGACAACTCGTTTTCGGCCCCAAAAATCAGTTACGATACCTTGAAACAACATGTGATATCTGAACCCGCTGGCAAGGAAAGAACCACTATTATCATTCATCCAGAGAAGAAAAAAGCATGACCGAGTTATCGGCACAACATCTTAAAAAAAGCTTCAAAACCCGAACGGTTGTTAATGATGTCAGTATTAACATCCGCAGCGGTGAATGCGTTGGATTGCTGGGTCCTAACGGCGCGGGAAAGACAACCTGTTTTTATATGATTGTGGGCTTACAAGCCTGTGACGAAGGCCAGATTATACTGGACGGCCAGGATGTTACTCGCGCCCCTATGCATCAGCGCGCACGATTGGGTATCGGTTACCTGCCCCAGGAAGCCTCCGTTTTTCGTAAAATGACCGTTGCCGATAATATTCTTTCCATTCTGCAGCTAAGAACAGATTTAAGCAAAATGGAGCAGCAAAAGAAGTTACTTCAGTTAATGGAGGAATTTCATATTGAACATTTACGTAAAAGCCTTGGCATGAGCCTGTCCGGAGGCGAAAGACGACGGGTTGAAATAGCCAGGGCTCTGGCCATTGAGCCTACTTTTATACTTTTAGACGAGCCCTTTGCAGGTGTCGATCCGATTTCCGTACTGGACATCAAACGGATCATCTCGCATTTATGCGATAAAAATATTGGGATATTGATTACTGATCATAATGTTAGAGAAACACTGGATATCTGCGAGAGAGCATACATAGTAAGTCAGGGCAAGATTCTTTGCGAAGGGTCGCCGGATTCAATTTTAGCCAATCAGCAGGTCAGAGCAGTCTATTTGGGTGAGGAGTTTTCACTGTAAGCCATGTTAGTGTTAATAGACAATTATGATTCATTTACATACAACCTGGTTCAGTATTTTCAAATATTAGGACAGAACGTTGAAGTTGTTTTAAGTGATCAAGTCACTATCTCCGACATCGAAAAACTTGAACCGGAATATCTGGTTATTTCACCAGGCCCTAACCGGCCTGAAGATGCCGGAATTTCAATGGAAGCTATTCAATACTTTCATCAGAAGCTACCTATACTAGGCGTTTGCCTTGGTCATCAATGTCTGGCTCAGGCGTTTGGCGGCAGAATCATCGGCGCTCCTCAGATCATGCATGGGAAAACTTCTTCGATACTGCACCATAAACTTCATTTGTTTAAAGATATTCCTAATCCTTTTAATGCGACACGCTATCATTCGCTTCTGGTGGAAACCTCAAGCCTGCCTCAATGCTTTTCAATAGACGCATGGGCAAATAATGATATTATGGCAATTTCACATCGGCACTATCCTTTATACGGATTACAGTTTCACCCTGAGTCGATTTTAACTGAACACGGTCTTCATTTGCTGAGAAATTTTTTAAACTATGAACATTGCAGCCTACCTTGAGCATTTATTAAAAAAAGAACATTTAAGCACTTTTGAAATGATGGATATTATGCGTGGCTGTATGACTGGCGAAATATCCGATAGTCAGCTGGCTGCCTTTCTCGCATTAATGAGAATAAAAGGTGAAACAGTCGAGGAATTGACCGCCGCGGCACAAGTGATGATAGAGATGGCGCATACAGTCGACCTCGGGGATGATCTTGTAGATATAGTTGGCACCGGAGGCGATGGAAAAAACACCTTCAATGTATCGACAGTCAGCAGCATCGTGACATCAGCTGCGGGTGCTCGCGTTGCCAAGCATGGGAATCGTTCAGTATCCAGTCGGAGCGGCAGTACAGACTTGCTAATGCAGGCTGGCATCCGGCTTGAAATTGACGATGCCGATTTACAACGCTGCATGCAACAATACAAACTCTGTTTTTTATATGCCCCGCATTTCCACAAAGCAATTCAGAAAGCAAGAAAAGTGCGTCAGGAACTTGGGATCCGAACTTTTTTTAACCTTATTGGTCCTCTGGTCAATCCGGCGCGGCCAAGAAAACAGGTCGTTGGTGTATTTGATAAACGATGGCAAAAACCCTTGCTGGATGTGTTGGTCAATCTGGGAAGTGAACACACACTGGTGGTTTGCTCAAGAGATGGACTGGATGAAATCAGTATTGCAGCACCCACTGATGTGCTTGAATACCATAAGGGCGAATATAAAGAATGGACCATTAATCCTCAGGATTACCATTGTGCGCATGAGAGTATCGACGAGATTATTGCAGACTCACCTGAGCAAAGCTTTAAGCATATGCAAAGTGTGCTGCAGGGGGAAGTCAGCCCGGCCCGTGATATTGTACTGTTAAATAGTGCCGCTGCCTTGTACTGCAGTGATCAGAGCAGCAGTTTTGAGGAAGGAATTTATGCGGCAGTAAATGCGATTGACAGTGGTGCGGCGCATCAGCGATTGAGCGAATTGCAGGCATTTTCACAACATTTGGGAAAACCCTAAAACTGCGTCACCGAGCAAAGTGTCTACAGGAATAAAAATATGTCAAGTGTATTAGATAAAATTGCAGAATATAAACGCCAAGAAGTCGAACAGGCGAAGCGTTTGCACCCTCTTGCACAATTAAGAGAGCAGACATCTCAAACCAGCAGAGATTTTGTGGCCGCATTACAATCCAGAAAGCCTTCAATTATCGCGGAAATTAAAAAAGCTTCCCCCAGCAAAGGGGTGATTCGTGAAGATTTTAATGTGGCCGAAATCGCTGGCATATATGAAAAAAATGGCGCCAGTTGTCTGTCGGTTCTGACTGATGAACACTTTTTTATGGGAAAAGCCGAAAATCTGCAAATAGCCAAAGCTCATTCCACATGCCCGGCTTTACGCAAGGATTTTATCATTGACAGCTATCAGGTCGATGAAAGCCGGGCTTTAGGTGCCGATTGTATTCTGTTAATTGTTGCAATACTGGATGACGCTCAATTGCTTGATTACTGCCAGCAAGCCCAGGCCCTGAATATGGCAGTATTAGTAGAAAGTCACACGCTGGATGAACTGCAGCGCGCTATTAAATTACCCACCCCATTAATGGGTATCAATAATCGAAGCCTTCATAATTTTAAAACCGATATTCAAACGACAATCGAACTATCCAATTATATACCGGCGGATAAATTGATTATTACTGAAAGCGGTATAAATACTCATGACGACATCCTCAAAATGCAAGCGGCTGGAATCCATCATTTTCTAATTGGCGAAAGTCTGATGCGAAGTCCGGATATTGGCAAAAAATTAAGGGAGTTTTTGCATCAGGATTAATATCCTGATGCGCCGCGCTTTTAAAGCAAGGACTGCTTAAACTTTTTCCAAGTGTATAACTAGCTTTGCTCAAAAACGAACGTATCGCTCTCTTCTGCCGGTGGTAGGACAAAACCTTCCTTTTTCAAGCGCATTCGGAAAAAGCCGCTACTGCGCCTAGAGCGTTGAGTTTCACTACCTGAGTTTTCTCTGGAGCTATCTGTATTAGAAGAGGCTTCTGTTCCAACAGAATTCATGGCTGAAGATACCGTGGATGTTGTTGAACTCGCCTCCGAATAATTTCTGGTTTTAGTAATAAAACCATTCAAAAGTTTTTTGACTTTATTATTCTGCTCTATTGGATTGTAACGCTTGTCCAGAAAATTAAGAGTAGCCACAGGAGAAGTCCTGTAGTACAGGCGGGAAACCTGCCGAAGCTTTTCAAGCGTTCTAGCCAGATGTGAATACAAAGCTTTGCTATCCTCGACAAAATTCGTAATATTATCCTGCTTTTGCGCAAGTTCCTTTTCCATACTTCTGATCTTTTCCTGAAACCAGTTGATGAGGAAATTGCTAGTCTCAGACACGTCAATCCGTTTACCACTCGACTGGATAACCGGAATATGGCTCAACTTTAAATATTCATCCAGACGATCAAGAAAAGCTGACAGTTCAACACTTGTTTCGATAGTTATATCGGATTCTGTACCTGAAGAACCAGGTTGCAGTTTTTTAGATAAGGCATAGAACTCATCATCATCTACTACTACCAGCGGTTTTTCGAGGATGGCTTGTCTTAAATCTGTGCTGCTCATTTGAGAATAAAAACGAATTAATGCTTTTAATTTGAGAATGGGTAATAGTACCTTGCCATTTGCCTCGCAATGCTCCAGCAGTTTATAGGCATTATCTTTTATTGGAGTATGGCCTCCGTTTAAAGTTATAATTGTCTTTACCTGCTCTTCGCTCAGATGTATTTTAACTTCCTTATTATTCCTGATAGCGTTTATATTTTCTTCAAATAAATTAAAATCATCTATTTTTGTTGTTTCATATTCGCTTTCATACTCATCAGGTTTAACATAATACAGTTCCTGAATACCTTTTTCTTTCACAAAAATATAACTGTTTCTGTATTGTGCGAGGCTTTTCGGAAATTCTGACATGAAATAGAGATCACAGCCTTTGGAGCTCTCTCTGGGTACTTCTTTGGCAAAGGTTATCTGAGAAGTGATTCTACCCAAAAAAAACAGTGTGGTTTTATACTCATTCGCTATGCTGGTCATCTTTGCAAAACCTTTTGCACTGTCGGTGATATTGTTCATTTCCTTCATCAGGTTAACGCCAGTAGCACTCAATGCCTGGAAATGCCTGGTTAATCTGGATACAGGAAGACTTGACAGAACACCGCGAATTACCATCAGATGATTTAAATCAGGATAACGCTCATCCCCCAAGGGACATAGATGCTGCCCGATAGATAACAGTAACTCCAGAGAAGATAACATTTTTTCAGGATTGTCGAATATTTTTTTTAAAAAAAACTGATTTAAAATGTTGAATTGATTGATGGTTCTGGACACATTAATCGAGTCTGGATGAAGCGGTTTAGCTTTTTTGAAAGATTCTTCTTTCGGAGGTTCATAATTATAGAGACCTTCCAGAGAAACCTGCCTATAGAATGAGACCATTGATACTCTCATCTCCTGAGCAATAAGCCGAGTTGTCTCCTCAAGTTTAGATTCTGAATCCCTCTCCGTTGTTGAGTATACCTTTGATTTTCGGAGCAAATGGTCTTTCTGTTGGATTCCATCTGAAACCAGTTGTTCAAAGGAATTGTCTGATTCCTGTTGTGAAGCCCACTGATTTAATGAATCAAAATGCTCAATGAGTGGATCAATATAAAATTTATGATTAGCAACAATCAGGCTATTTAAAATACTTCGTATTCGTTTACGTTCAAAACTTTGCTTCACACCTTTTTCAAAACCACGATTTATAAAGATTTTTGCCTCTTTAACCAGCTGTTCCTGTTTAAAAAAATCACTGGGATTATAAATCATCAACTGAAATAAGATGAGGTTGGCTGCAAGAATCTGGCGGTTATCAAATTTGCTATATAACGAATTTAACGCAGCTAAAATTTCTCGTTGGGAGTAGAGAGCCTGCAATCCCGTTACTCGAAACAAAATAACATCGAACTCAGTCTGCCAATTTCTACTTCTATTGCCTTTACTTGTCAGAATAAATAAAGCTTCTCTAAGATGGATCTCTCTTGCGATCTCTTCTTTGGTTCACGACAAGTGTTTTGTCATGAGGTATGATGCGGTAGGAGTTAATCTTCTTATCGGATCATTCGCTTTAAGTTGTGCTACCAATTGAAACATCATCTTCGACATGGAGTCATTATTGAAGCATTGCAGATCATCATATTTTTTTTGTGCATGCTGTCGGAGTTCATTGAAGTATTCAACTGCAAACTGCCCTTGCTCAAACAAAGCGAAAAGATCAGTCAGTAGCGTTTTTTTGTCTTTTAAATCAGCATGAGCAAACAATGCCTGTAAACTTTCATTAATCGCTGGCTTATCGGTTTGAAGCAGACGTTTAAACTCCTGGTAAACCGTTACAGAATCTTTTCCTAGCCAAGCAAACAAGTCTTCTTTTTTTTGCTCAGGCTCTTCATGTACGACATCAGGAGACGATTCGACACTCATATCACTACGGGCCGAGGGTAGATCGTTATCTTGTTCATGACTTCTATTAGAATTCAAAGGCGAGGATAAAAGTGATGAGGAGGACGATGAAAATGAGTATGACGAAGAACCTGTAATTGAATTACTAGATGTTGAAGGGGATGCTGATAGTTGATTACGGCCTGATAAGAAAAAAGCAGGATAGGAATCATAGAAAACCCCTGCCCCAAAATTTCTATTCACTGGGAGTAATCCAATCGGTTCCAGCTGAATTCGTGAGATTAACTGCTGCACACTTTCATCGTAACCAGCCAATGCTCTTGCGTCTTCATCCTGCAGATTTTTTGCATCCTTGCTGATATTTGCAGTACTTAAATTGAAACAGGAAATTGCCCAATGCTTTTTATAATTCACTGAATCCAGATAGGGTGTATTCCCCTTTGAGTTGGGTAAATTCACGATGTCAGACAAATGACTTAACAAGATAGCCAATATTTTTGCGTGGGGGCGATCTTTGCGTACTATCAAATGCAGTATGCTATCGGAGTCTTCGTTCAGGGTCTGAAGGCCTGATCTGAAGTTTTCAATTGCAAGAAACTTTTCCAGTAAATTAATGCGGTTTAGCTCTACTTTGACCTCTTTCATATCTTTTTCAGCTGCCACCTGAAGCTTGATATTTGGGTCATCGTCTGGAGCAAGTAAGCTATTGTAGATAGCTAAACTAAACTTAGGATAAGCGAGCAAACCATTAAGAAGTCTACGCTTGCTTTCCTCATCCCTTGCTTTGTCGTCCTTGTCACTTTTATTGCTATCTTCTTTTTCAGATAAATAGTTTTGATAATTCCCTTTTTCATACAAATAATACGCAGTGTCTGTTAAAAGAGTTTGATCTTTAAAAAAAGCAGTCGCTAAGGTTTTTAAAACAGCAGTATCTTCCTTCTTTGCTTTTCTCTCATTTTGTGGCACAACAAGTTTAATAATGTCACGGAATATCATGCTATTTTCCCTAAACTAAAATCAATTTTACTTGTAAAAAAAAATGATTTATTGAATGAGTTTTAATCCTTTTTTAAATTATCATGCTAATAAATTTTTGGCAAGATGTGTTTTTTTTCGCCACGAAATTCGAATGAAAATTATTAAAATTCTCTCCTCAGTATTTGAATGCAAGATATTGAAATAAAAGCTATTCGTTAGTTGAAATCAAGTAGACTCGTGATTGATAACAATCTCTAATAATTTCATATACTGCTCGCCATTACCCTTTTCTTCGAGGTATAAATGAATAAATAAATCAAGGCATGCTTTTTTAGAAATGGGCGATTTTTCATGCTGTACTTCCAGTGTCAAAGTCATTGCAGCCAGCACTGAAGACATCTTTTCAATGACTTCGCGAATATACAGTGTCTGCTGTTCGCTCGAAATTGATTTAAGAAAAGTAAAATGCGTTTCGAGAGTCAGGATTTGTTTACTAAATAACTCTTTATACTCAATTTTTTTTATTCTTTTTAATACACCGCGCAAATGCTCAAGGAAAATTTCATCCACCTTGAGACGCAAAATATCTCGAAGAGTTTGCATCCAAAGTGTGAAATGAGTACCCTCCCAATTTTCGCAAACGATGCAATCGCGAAGCAGGCGTGGAAGTGCGGAGAAACTTTCAATAGTTCCATTGCCCGCAAGAATATCGATGCAATGATGAATATTATTTACAGCATGTTTTGCCGTAAAATATTTATTCAGATTAGCCAGGGTACGCAATAAATACTGCTGTTTTTTATCTTCTTCTTTCCCGGTATTCAGGTCAAACTCATCCTGTAATTCGACCATATAGAACGCGCTGGCCAGCATAGCAACCAACTCAGCCTTGATTTTAGCCAAATGCTCTTTTACCAAAGGATATTGAATGATTTTTTTTCCAAAGGCATCTCGATTGCAAGCATAATAATAGGCAATCTGATAGGCACGACGCGTCATTCCCAAAACTGAAAACGCATTAAATATTCTCGAAAGATGTAAGACATTTTCCATAACCAGATGAATTCCTTCGCCAACATCTCCAATCAGAAATGCAAGAGAACCATCAAAATCTATTTCGCCTGTAGCCATGGAACGGGTACCGATTTTTTGCTTCAGGCGTCTGATTCTGAAGTGGTTGTCTTTCCCATCCTTAAGCTGTCTGGGTAATAAAAACAAACCCAAACCACGGGTGCCAGTTTCCTGAGCATCAATTCGCGCAGTCAACAGAATAAGATCGGCATTAGCGTTGGAACAAAACCATTTCTCTCCTGCAATTCGCCAGTTTTTTTGCTCGTCCTGAAAAGCCAGGCTTGCATTGGCTCCCACGTCGGAGCCGCCCTGAATTTCTGTTAAAAACTGAGCACCGGTATAGTTGTCATCAAATGAGGGAGCAAGCAATTTATCCATAAAAAACTCATTATTTTTTAATGGCTTTATATTCAAAATCCGGATTATTCCTGCTGAACAGGCAATGGGGCAATTATGTCCGGCTTCTCCAGCGTGAGATGAAAGAAGAAAGAGCGCCAGAGTCTTTTTCATTTCACCAGGATGACGCAAAAAGCGCATTAAACCGGAACCATAAATAATATTACCTGCTTTAATATAGGATGGATGGTGGATTACTTGCTCATAGCCTTCACCAATCGCGTTAAAATGGCTTAATTTGGGTAAGTTCTCATCCAGATTATTTTCTGAAACGCAAGGCTCTAAATCAAAAGCGACGTGATTGGCAAATTGTTTTAATTGTTCAATGAACGCCTTATCTTTTGCAAATAAAATAGAATAGGAATGCATTAAACAGGAGTTTTCGCTTAGAATTTTCGCTTTCAGCTGATCGTTCCAATGCCTCAGATCATTCCTTGTTTTTTGATAAACTGATTGATTGTCCATTAAAGCTCCCTGCCAATGCATACCTGCTGCAATAAATGGTAACTCATCATATCTGAGTACAGTATGTATGCAAATCGAAAGCTGATTATTTACACACTATTCTGCCATTTTCAAACTGTAATTGATTACCGCCGAAATCAGCAAAAAACTGCCCATGATAGGAATCAGATTGTTTATTCCATTGAGCTGAAATAAACAATCGAGACCGCGACTTGTCTTCGCTGTCTACTGCCACCAAAAGCAGATTACCTTGCCGCATGCTGAATATTGTCGCTTCGACCTCATAGGGGAAATCAATGAGCGGCATTGAATTGGGTTTGTCAGCCACTGTAAATGTGATGTTTTCTGTCAAACCCTGCATAGAGCAAGTAAGGGTTTTGTCGGAGGCGAATACCAGGCCTGGACAGAGCAGCAATAACGACAGAGTTTTCATAATAAGCTCTTGTGTCAGTGGGCAGCATATTCATATTGTAGCCAATCCCTGGTATTCCTCCAATTCACTAATGTGGCCGCGTTGTTCTGCTGCGATCGGCTTCGTGAAGTTTATTGGAAAATCTGAGCGACTTATCCAGTTTGGTATCCGACAAATCATTCTTTTTTGCCTGAGTCTCCAGCCAGAGTAAAAATTTTCCTTTAAGATAATGCATTTTCTCTTTAATAATTATTGCCTCTTTATCAGAGATTACTTTTTTAGCTTTTTTAAAAATTTCTCCTTCCTCTTCTTTCACATGATGCTCTACGATTTCCTTTAGTTTCAATACAGCCTGAACCCATTGCTCGCTACCCCAGGAATGATTAACAATATTGATTTGTTCTTCTATTTCCACATGTTCTTTTTTCCCATGTTCAGCCAGATCTCTGGTAGAAGGATGTTGTGCCAGAAACTTATAAAATGTTTCCTGTTCAGAATGAGCATGAACTAATAATTCCTGAGCAATTAAGGTGACAATTTCATGCTGCCGCATCATCAATGTCGTTTTTTCAAATAATTTAAATAAATGATTCACCTTCTCGTGATCCATTTTTAAATAGTCATAAATATCCATTGGCGTCTCCTAAGGGGTCATAACCACTTTAATACAGCCATCTTCTTTCTCGGCAAAATTTTTATAGGCATCAGGGCCGTCTTTCAGCTTGATTCGATGCGTTATGATTTTAGAAGGATCAATCTCTCCCTCCAGTATTTTCTTTAGCAGAACGGGTAGATAACGTTGTACGTGGGTTTGTCCCATTCTGAAAGTCAGGCCCTTGTTCATTGCCGCTCCAAAAGGAATATTATCCAGCGTATCAAGATAAACTCCTGGCATGGAAATAGTACCTGCTTTTCCACAGCATTTTATTGCCTCCCTCAAAACATGAGCTCTGTCAGTAGCGAGATAAGTCATCTGCTTCACTCGATCCATAATGGAATCAAAACTTGGACCCACATGAGCCTCGCAACCTACCGCATCGATACAGCGCTCCGGGCCATGCCCTCGGGTCATTACCATCAGCGCATCATAGACGTCTTCTTCCTGAAAATTGATGGTTTCCGCTCTGCCAAGATTTTCAGCCAGAGTCAGGCGCTCGGGAACACAGTCGATAGCAATTACACGCGCAGCACCAAGCATCCAGGCGCTTTGAATAGCAAATTGCCCCACAGGACCGCAGCCCCATACAGCGACTGTGTCGCCGGCCTGTATATCGCAATTTTCAGCCGCCATGTAACCAGTGGGAAATATGTCCGATAAAAACAGAAGTTTGTCATCAGCAATGTTATCAGGCACTTTGATAGGGCCTACAGTCGCAAAGGGCACCCTCACGAACTCTGCCTGCCCGCCTGAAAAGCCACCCAATAAGTGAGAATATCCAAACATGCCAGAAGGCGATTGGCCCATCTGATTTTTAGCCATTTCTGCATTGGGATTTGAGAGCTCGCAGCAGGCAAATAATTTTTTCTTGCAAAATTGACACTTTCCGCAGGAAATGGTGAATGGAACGACAACCTTGTCGCCAACTTTCAGCTTTTTATTTGCTGAACCTAATTCGACTACTTCCCCCATAAACTCATGACCTATCACATCACCCGATTCCATAGCAGGCATTAATCCATTGTACAAATGAAGGTCGGAGCCGCAGATTGCGGTTGCAGTGACACGAATAATTGCGTCCTGCTCATTAATGATTTCCGGATCAGGGACATTTTCAATACGTACATCCTTTTTTCCATGCCAGCAGATTGCTTTCATTTCAATTTCCTTATCGACTGAACCCAGTAGAAGTGGCGATTTTTGAAAAAACTGATATGGGAATAAAGAAGAGCAACAAAGTTCGCCCATATCTTTAACAGATAGGATATTTTTTGAATTATTGCAACTCAAACCCGAACGGTATATTGTAAATTGACAAAGCTTGCTTTAACTTTTAGCGTAATAGGGATGGGCAATAATGCTGCATATCACAAAAGATTTGGAATTTCCTGACTCCTTAGTTCCTTTATATAACAAAGCGATTAAATATGAGTGGATTTCATTGCTATATATGATAAGCACCACATTTTTTTCCTTTATCGTAATGTCCAATTCCCAAACAATGAAAACTATCTGGCTGGAAGATACTTTGGGTATTATTCCCCCCGCTTCATTTCTGGTAGCAAGCCGGATTATTCAATGGAAAGCCAACAAAAAATTTCCCTATGGTTACCATAAAATAACGGGCATGTCTTACTTTGCCAGTTCACTTGCTTTGTTTTTCCTGGGTGTATATTTACTGATTGATGGAAGCCTGGTGTTGCTCAAGAACGAGCATCCCAACATTCCGGATGTATCCTTTTCAGGTTATTCCATTTGGCTGGGCTATATCATGATTATTGCCCTTCTATGGTCAAGCCTGCCATCTACTATTCTCGGCCACCTTAAAATCCCCCTGTCGCTCAAGTTGTATGACAAAATATTATTTGCCGATTCCAAAATGAACAAAGCCAGTTGGATGAGCGGCTTTGCAAGCATTATTGGTATCATTGGTATTCGAATGGGATTCTGGTGGGCTGACGCAGGCATAGCCATTCTGATATCTTTTAGCATCATTAATGATGGTTATAGTAACCTGAAGAACTCCATATTGGATCTCATGGATGAGGTGCCTGAAACCATTGAAAAAAACAAAACGGATCCCCTTCTTTCCGAGGTGCGGGCCATAATTAAAAACGAAGACTGGGTTAAATCCTTTGAGATGCGATTTCGTGTAGTTGGCCATTTATTCTTTGGCGATATTTTTATTATTGCCAGAACAAAAACGGTTGCTGTTGAAAAAATTCAAAGTCTGCGCGACAAAATTGAAGATCGCAACTGGCGCTTGCATGATATTACAATCACCGTGTTACCTAAGTAACTTATGACCCGAAAATATCATCACAATGAACAGACATTTAAATTTTTGGTCAAACTGGCTGATGTGTTCTATGCTTAAAAGAGGAAAATAAAAAAACAAATACAATTAAGGAAATACTATCATGAGAACCCTACTCTTACTCATGTTAGCAGTAACGTCTTCCAGTTTTTCTCTCCCATCGCCCGTTCTCCACTCACAAAATCAAATTGAGCAAACTGTCTTTGAAGATATTATTTCTTTAATTAATCCTGAAGTGGATTTCCCTCCCCCACCAAGCCTTGGGGAAATTCAAAAAATGCTCAAAGAGCAGGCACCGGATTTACGGCCGGAAGTGGTGAGTAAAGTCCTGACCACCTTACGCTGCACACGTGAATTTAAACTGCCATACAATAGGAATATACTGACGGTCATCGATTACTCTCTGCCTTCAAGCGAGAAGCGTTTCTGGGTTTTTGACTTATCTCAGCAGCGATTATTATTTCATACCTACGTTTCGCATGGGATTACTTCCGGCAGCCTGAATACCAATTATTTTTCCAATAAATACAATAGTAAGGCAAGCAGCATCGGCGTTTACACGACTGATCAGGCTTACTATGGCCGCGAAGGATTATCCTTAAGACTGGATGGCCTTGATCGCGGATTCAATGACAATGCATCCAATCGCGCAGTGGTTATGCACGGTGGCTGGTATATGGCAGAAGATTTTATTAAAAAGTATGGCCGCCCGGGGCGAAGTTGGGGCTGTCCGGCTTTGCCAATGGATAAAACCGTTCCCATCATTAATACGATCAAGAATAAATCCCTGTTTGTCATTTACTATCCCAGTGACAGCTGGTTTGTTCGTTCCAAGTTTCTTAACTGCAGCCGGTTTAACCTGGCAAAGCAGGCTAAATCTGAACTTGAAATCAAGCCGGCGGAAGAAGAGCGTGAAGCCATTCTCTTTGTCGACAACAATAAGAACAGTTCTCGCCAGGAAGAGGAGCCTATTGCGGTCATTGATGCTGATAGTTATGTCCGTATTTTTAAAACCAAAGCGCCTCTGGAAAGAATGCTGCGACGACAAATCAATCACATGGAGTATATCGCCTTAAGCAATGCGGAATTCAACAGCCTCATTTCCAGTAATGACAAAGTTCTGAATGTCAATAATAATTTGGAGGAAGTGTCGTTTGTGATACCGGTTATCAAGATGGTCAGGGGCTATTATGAAACCGAAATGCATGTGGTTCCTTTGGGCAAAATAAAAAGTGTGGAGGTTAATTCAGATCCTTCGCGCACTGACGCTCTGGCCAAAAGCTATACGGTTCATTTTGATAATAAAACAGTGAATCTTAAGCCGAGCAACCAATTTATCCGCTGGCTGGGATTATAACATTAAGGATCGCTATGGAAACCGGAAGTAGTTGCAGCCTTTCAAGTTTTGATAATGTGGTGAATCGACGAATTGTCCTGGTTTTGCAGGGAGGCGGTGCGCTGGGTGCTTTTCAGGCTGGCGTGTACGAAACCCTTGAAAAAAACGATTATATTCCCAATTGGATAGGCGGAACTTCTATTGGAGCGATCAACGCCAGTATCATTGCCGGAAACCGTCCTGAAAACCGCTTAAAAAAATTGCAGCAATTCTGGCAAACGGTCACTCAACCGGATATCTTTCAATTCAGCGATGATATGTCCGAAGGGCTTCGACGTTTCTTCATGCAAATCCAGTTTCAAATGCTGATTCTCTCCGGGATCCCGGTTTTTTTTAAGCCGCAGATAAATAGCTTTCTCAGCTGGATGCAAGGAAGCTTCAACAGCTTTTATGATACGAGTCCATTACGCGATTTTTTAAACGAATTAATTGATTTTGACTATTTGAATCGCCAGGAAATACGGCTAAGTCTTGGAGCAACCAACCTGCATACCGGGCAAATTCGGTATTTTGATTCCCGATTTGAGAAAATTGGCCCTGAGCATGTAATGGCTAGCGGCGCCCTTCCTCCTGCATTTCCGCCTATCCTTATTGATAATGAATATTACTGGGATGGCGGTATTTACTCCAATACGCCTTTATCAATTGTCCTGGACGATTTTCCCCGCGTTAATTCGCTTTGTTTTATGGTTGATCTCTGGAGTCCTGAGGGCGCTCTGCCAGGAACCCTGGACGAGGTCCGCAAAAGAAATCTTGAAATTATTTATAGCAGCCGTTATGAAGAGCACCGAAAAAACTATGAGGCCATGCACAACATGCGTCGGGCTAT
This sequence comes from Legionella quinlivanii, assembly GCF_003265995.1. Taxonomy (GTDB): domain Bacteria; phylum Pseudomonadota; class Gammaproteobacteria; order Legionellales; family Legionellaceae; genus Legionella_C; species Legionella_C quinlivanii_A. The sequence continues at coordinate 119,596 of NZ_MVJN01000001.1, forward strand.
TCGTGCTCTGTATAGTCAGTTACCCCCTGAGAAACAGCAGGATCCCGAAAATCTGAAATTAGTATCACTGGGATGCATTACCAGCATGGACATTGTACAAATCCAGTATGAACAAAAACCCTGGGAATCCTCAACCAAAGATGCTGATTTTAGCGCTTCATCCATTAAGTCACGCTGGGAACAAGGCAAATTAAAAACGCAAATGCTGCTTGATAAAAAAACATTTGCAGAGCCGCATCCCCCTAATGTAGGCGTAGTGATTCATCGATAAAAGCAGGCTGTTAAAATAACCAGGTTATTGTTATCCTAAAGCATACTCCATGCAGGGACCAAGTCATTTTGAAACCTAGTTTATCCAAGTTATCCGTTTTTATTGCGCTGATTTTGGCAGCAAATACTTTGGTTGCAGCAAACGGCCTCCAAAATTCTACGCATGCCCGCGAGGAACGCCACAATCTTCTGGGTGTATTTGTTGGCGGCCATTATGTTGAACATAACGATCATTTCACCTACGGTCTGGAATATCATCGCGTAGTTTCCTTTCCTTTCGGATTTAGTGTGATCGCTGAGAATACCCCTATCAATAAAGAGCACAATAGTGAAACCGAGTTTTTTGCATTAGCGACCTATAATTTTTTTGAATACTTCACAATGGGAGTGGGACCTGGAATCAAATACGAAAAAGAAGAACCTAACCGAATGCTGGGCCGGGTTACTCTTGGTCATATTTTTCATATCAAGCCCGACATGGAAATGACGCCGAATGTGGATTTTGATGTAAGTGAGAAAGGCGGCAGCAAATTTGTGTTTGGTGTTACGTTTGGAAAGCAGTTTTAATTTGGAGAGAGTTCAAATAAAAAATGAACTCGTCAGGTTAATGCCTTGACAGCTTGTCCAGGCGGTTTAATCCATTCAATAAAACCTCCAGCGCTCTTTTTCCCATTGGTTCCTGCGGGCAAAAAGAGATTGAAGCCGCAAAACCAATGTCATCCTCCAGCTGCTCCCAATGTTTAGCCTGATGCAGAATGGGTTCGATTTTTTTATAAAGTGCTTTCATTGCCATATCATCCACAGACAGGCTTCGATGCCGGGAGCGGGTCAGCATTGTCCATAAGCTTTGGTGTAAGGCATACTTCAAAATATAAATTGCCTCATCAAATCCCGGAAAATCATTTTCCAGATTGATAAATGAAGTCTCATTATAAAGGTGAGTGAATTGATAGTCATAGGAGGAAAACTCACTGTCAATCGTATCCTGAACCAGAGGACTGGAATATTGGCAGCGGAATAAATAAAGAATGCTCTCCCCGCTCGCATCCTCGGTGAGCCTGAAGCATCCCTGAAAAATAAACGGCTGCTTCCATACTGCGATCAATATCAGGGTTTCTATGGAGATTGCGGTTATTTTAGATTTATTGGCTACCAAAGAGGTAATTCCTTAGGCATACGCAGCCAGTTACTGTCGGGATAAGGGCAGGAGGCATCGATTGCATGCAAGGTATAGGCATGGCGGGATTTGCTCGAGTGATTGGCATCACTTTTATGCGGTAAACGACCATGAAGTACTACCAGGCTGCCTTTCTTTACTTCCAGAGGCATACTGTATTTGTCCTGCCAGATTAAGGGATAATAATCTTCAAACTCGATGGTATCTCCCTTTCTAATCATTTTTCTTGATAAGGGAATCGTTGCAGGACTTGGCATAACCTGCAAACAGCCATTCTCAAGTGTAGCATCCTCCAGAGCAAACCAGAACCCCAGAGCATCTTTCTGGCTATGTAAAAAAGTAGAATCCTGATGGCAGCCCACTTCACCGCCTATACCGGGTTGTTTAAACAGATACATTGATTGCAGCAAACCGGGTTTCTCAAATCCTAATTGATGGCAAATGGTTTTAAGACGCTCGCTTCTTGAATACAACCGGAATATCGGATCAAGCACATGCAGGGCGTGTCCAATTTTGTTTAAGGATTTTTCCAGTGGCTTGGTCATATTCCCCTGCTCGTCAAAAGCCTCCGGTTCAAAGAATAAACGAATTTTATCCCCCGAATTTAAAAAATACTCTGTTTTGGCATGATCCTGGGTTTCAGCCGTGAATACGGTCACCGGAATTTCCTGCTGATATTCATTAATTATAAAATTAACTCTATCGATGAGCGTTTCACAAATTGAAGGAGTAAAAAACTTTTCGATCACCAGATAGCCATTTGTGAGAAAATGATCAAGTTGCAGAGCCGACAATTCCATTACATACACCCCTTACAGCATTCCATGCTATTAACTACCTGTTATCATACTGAGTAAGCTTTTTATTAGCAAATTTAATAATATTCCAGAAGCCTTATTTTCAAGCTATACTAAGTGATAGGATTTTTTTTAGGCCACCCGTTTTATGAAAACATCAGGATTTACCCTCATTGAACTATTAATTGTTGTGGTGGTCATAGGAATTCTTGCCACCATTGCAGTTCCTGCTTATCAGGATTACACGATCAGATCGCGCGTCACTGAAGGGTTGAATTTAGCCAGTGCCGCAAAACTGGCAGTATCGGATACCACTCAGGTTAAAAACGGTGTGCTCCCGGCTGATAATAACGCGGCTGGGTACTCGCCTCCGGCGGCCACTCCTTCTGTTTCTTCCATTAACATTGCCAATGGCCTGATTACTATTGCCTATACCGCTTTAGCTGGCAATGGCACGATTATACTTACCCCCACGGTACAGTCCGCAGGCGAAATTACCTGGGATTGCAGAGGAGGCACTCTTCTCGATAAATACCGCCCTCCTATTTGCCGTGGAGGGAATGTGGCTCAGGGTGGAAGCAGCTCTGGAGGTGGAAATACCAGCTCTGGAAACTCTGGAAATAGCGGCGTTGGTCCAGGAAATAGCGGAGGAGCCGGCAACAGCGAAAACTCAAATTATAATCAAAATCCAGGTAACAATGGTAACAATGGTAACAATGGTAACAATGGTAACAATGGCAACAATGGCAACAATGGCAACAATGGCAACAATGGTAACAATGGTAACAACGGTAACAACGGGAATGGCATCAACAACGCCAATGAAAACGCCAGCTTTAACGAAAATACTAATGATAATTCCGGTAATTAGACTAGGCTCAAAGCAAGCAAGGAGGCCTCAATGAGAAAGCTCGGTTTACTAGCAGGTTTTTTATTTGCAGCAGTTACCTATGCCGCGGATGGGATCCCGGAAGTGCAGATTCAGGATCAGGATGCCGATCAGAGTCTTTGCGTACAAAAAATAGTACAAAAATGCATTAGCAAGTGTGACAGTGCCGGTGATAAGGATTGCGTACAGCTTTGTAATGAAAATGCGAAAAACGAGTGCCGTCAGGCAGGTGAATAGAACCAAGCAACTAACCTGTTGGGCGCTTTCGCCCGACATTTCTGCGAAACCATCTTATTCCCTTGATTTTGGTAAAAAATGAAATGTCGGGCGAAAGCGCCCGACCTACGGAATCTTACACTCCACAAACACTGGTATTAATCCCAACTTCCCCCATAACCGCTCTAACCAGATTCGCATCTTTTCCAAGATCATTTGCAGCGTAGATCACACCACAGGCTGCTTGTGTAAAATCCGTATTGGCTGTCCAGTAATGACTATTTGCCTGGATCATCAAATGATAGGCGTCTCTGATTGGCATTTTCTGTGACAATAGGAAAAAAGCCTTGTTGAAAATACCGCTGGCGCTGTGAACAAGATAGCTTTGCCTTTCCATTGGATTAGGAAATTGTTTTTGAACCGATGCAAGTAATTCGGAATAGCTAATACGGCAACTGGCCCCATTTTGCATGGCAACCGATCGATCCAGACAATCCGCGGAACTTCCATCCTCGGAAGGATTATCCATAAATCTTAAAGCCTTACCGTAAGAATCACGCACCACTGTTTCTCCAATTCCCCAGGTTATCTCGCCGTTATTTGCATATACTCTGCTATATAATTGCGGATAAGTTTCGAGAAGATAAGCACGAGAAGCCTGTCCCGCCATGTCTGACATCGATTCATTCAAAGCACCTGATTCATCATGATATTCAAGCCCTGCATGCTGTTCCGTAAAGCCGTGGGTCACTTCATGACCTGCAATGTCCAGGGAAACTAAAGGATAAAACTCATCGCCGTCACCAAATGACATGGTTTCTCCATCCCAGAAGGCGTTATCATAACTTTTGCCAAAATGAACCCGCATAATTAAGGTCATCGGTCTGCCATCCACCTGCTGCAAGGCAGGCAGGCTGTACCAATTCTTATACATATCTACAATCATATGTCCAAAGTAGTACGCATCATTACGAGTCCCATAAGCACCATTAGTCCACTCTTCCTGATTATCGCCGCAAAGATATTGAAACGGACGCAGATTTCTATTATCCCAGTCCCATTTTGAATTTAGATCAACCAGACGCACCACACTATCATCCATAATGCAGCGTTCACCCTGTTGCGCCACTTCCAGGCCAGGCAATCCGTCTTTGCCATACCAATATTCCTGAACTTTGCTATTCCCTCCCGCGCCAGTATCGGTGTAATTCTTAAGATTATTCCATTGGCTGATGATATTGCCGCGATGAGCATCGATCAGATAGACTGGTTGAGCAGGCTGCTTCTCTATATTCAGAGTATTAAAACGGGTTAAGTAGACAAGTTGCGGTTCATTATTGTCGCTAATCCGAATCTGCAGCTCAATTTTTTCCTGCTGAATTTCAGCGCCTGGATTGGCACCAAGATATTCCTTTTTAGCCAGCTCGAGCGCATTGCTCCTACTGATGGAAGCTTGTACATCCAGCTCGATATCCTCAATAAGCTGGCCATTTACCTGTGCCTGCTGACCCATACGCACTGAAGAGGCATTGCTGCCGATAACGATGGCTTGCCCGCCAATAACCGGCAAACCCTTATAGTATTGCTGATACCGGCTTACGGTATTCTTTTTTTCAATGGATTCACTGATTATTTTAAGCTCATCAATCGAAGGTGAAGCGGCATTGACTGCCCGTTTATTTTTAAACTGCTTTTCCAGTTTAAACTGGCCCAGATTGGATAAAGGGGCGTGATGTAAGTTTATCACTTCGGCAGCGCTAACACCTAAGGGAATTGACAGCGAAGAAATAACAAGCAATCGTTTCAACATTGATAGCCCTATATGTACAAAAACACTACTTTATCAAATTCAGGTTAATGTGCAAATAAAATAGTAACTTCCCAGTTGTGGGTAAGTTTGATTTTAATTCAATCAAATCGTCTCAACGTCATCCTGAACGCAGTGAAGGATCTCTTGAATCTGGCTCAGTTCCAAGCAGTTTGAGATCCTTCGCTACGCTCAGGATGACGTACCTGAAGAGCTCATAAAATAATCAGTTTTTAAGTTTCAATTTTCCATTCATAACCACACCACGAATCGAGGTCTGATCGCAGCAATAAATCAGAGTGGATAGACGATTCTGTCGACTGGTTGATTCAAGCCGCGGGTGCTTATTATTAATAACCAGACAATCCAGAAATGAACCCTTACTTAGAAAATCATATCCCCATGCTCCTTTTGCAAGTTGACCTCCTTTAAGCACCTGGTTGAATAATATATTGCCGCTATTACCTGCTTTACCCAGGCAAATCAAATTTCGTTTTCTGGCTAGTAAACGTTGTCCATAATCAAGCCAGCGCAACTCTTCAAAAGGGGAAAGGCCAATATGGCTGTCTGTGCCAATTGAGAAACATCCCTGATGCTCAAGATAGGGAATTAAAGGGAAGTAACCATCTCCCAAATTGCCTTCCGTTGAAGGACAGAGGACGACATTCGCTCCACTTAAAGCGAGCTGTTCTACTTCATACGGCACAAGATGAGTAGCATGCACCAGATTATAATGCTGATTTACTGCAACCGAATTTAATAACCATTCAACAGGTCGTAATCCCAGCACTTGCATACATTGCTCAACTTCCCCCGTCTGCTCGGCAATGTGCATATGAACAGGAACAGTTTGGTCGATGGATTGACTGAGCTCAATAATTTGCTCAGGAGAAACAGCGCGAATGGAATGAATGCCTACTCCAATGTTCGCTCTCGAATAATGGCTGCAAGCGGCTTTTGAAGCCTCGTATAACTTCCAGTAATCATTCAGGCTTTTGGATATAAACCGTCTCTGCTCGGGCTTAGCCGGATTTTTTAAATCATATTGCTGGTATAAAACCGGAATCAGAGTAATTGCGATGCCTGCCTGCTGTGCGGCAGAGACGAGACGCTCTCCCATTTCCGCGAGATTTCCGTAAGGTTTTCCATCCTTATCATGATGAAGATAATGAAACTCCACCACCGCCGTATACCCTTGTTGGACTAAGTCTCGATAGAGCCGAAAAGCAACGTCTTCCATTTTATCAGGAGTCATTTCCAAAGCACTGCGATACATCGCCTCGCGCCAGGTCCAAAAATCATCGCTTTGAGCCTCTTTGGAAAGGAATTCGGCAGTTCCGGCCATTGAATATTGAAATGCATGGGAATGAGCGTTGACAAAACCTGGGATAGCCCAACCTTTTATTTCCTCCACCTTCATTGACTCATCAGCAATGGCCGAGGTTTTCAGGATTTTTCCCTCGCTATCGAGATAAACATAATGATTATCGAGCCAATCATTTCCATCATACAAGCTTTCAAACTTTAAGAGGCGCATTGTAATTCCCAGACAGCCAAACTGATTTATTAGACTGTGGAATCATCAATTAATCAATGATCTTTTGCAATTTCATTATCAGAATTGTTAGGCTACACTTGAAGTACAACACTATTGAGCTATGCCACGTACCTTGGGAGAAACTGCCATTAAGTTAAGAAATTTTGTCATATCAGCAAAATGTTGCATAAACGAAGATAGGAACACAAAAACCGTCTTTGCGAGCGTCAGCGAAGCAATCCAGCTCCTAACTTTGTTCTAGTTCAAGTTGGATTGCTTCACTTCGTTCGCAAAGACAAGGGTTTCTATTTATGCAACGATGCCTTGCGGGGATGACAGTTTAAATATACATAACCCCTTCACTTAATGGCAGTTCCCCTGCGGGAATGACGAGATACTTATGAACTTTCATGAGTTGTCTACAACGATTTTATTAATTTCCAGTCTTCTTCTGGCGGTGAGCTTTTACAATTTTATTCTGAAAAAATTCGTGAAAGAGATCAATCATCACAAACTCTTATTTACTTCCGGTGTTTTTATTTTTTTCAGTGTCCTGTTTGCATTTGAAAGTACGATTACCAGTTGGGTTAATCATAAGGACACTCAATATTTTATTAAAATCGTACTGGAGTGTTTGTGGTGGTTTTCTCTTTTTTTCATCGTCAATCAGATTATTCATATTTTCATCTGGAAACGATTATTAAGGCAGTCAGGCATATTAATTCCCAAAATTTTTAAAGACCTGGTTTCCCTGCTCTTTCTAATCCTCACCGTAGCGGCCATTGTCCATTTTGTGTTTGCTAAATCTGTTTTTGGTATTTTTACCGCATCAGGCGTTATGGCTATTATTCTCGGCTACTCCGCTCAAGCTACGTTAAGCGATGTCTTTGCCGGTATCGGACTGAATACAACCAAACAATTCAGTGAGGGCGACTGGATTGTGGTCTATGGCGAAATGCAAACCCTTACCGGGAAAATTATTGATGTGAATTGGCGCTTTGTTAATTTACTTAATATTGAAGGAAATATTTTATCGATTCCCAACTCGGTGATCTCCCAGTTATTCATTGAAAACCTGTCTCAACCGCATGGTATCAACAAGCAATCGCTGACCATCTCAATCAGTCAGCCCCTCTCACCGTCTCGATTTAAAAATATTCTGGTTGAAACTGCTCTGCAGTCTTCCAAAGTGCGTAATGAACCTAAACCGCATGCGGCACTCATCGAGTGCAACCAGGATACAAGCACCTATCATCTGGAATACTCCACCTCGGAAGTTAATCCCATCCTCATTAAAGATGAAATCTATTCAGCGCTCTGGTATCGCTGTCTTCGCGACAATATCCTGTTAACCGGTCATAAACTGCCGGAGAAACCTGTACTTACTCATGATGAAATCAGCCAGTTTTTACGGCAAATTGATTTATTTCATTTTTTGCAAGAGGAAGAAATTGAGCTTCTGACTCAGCATAGCCGCTATGGACTCTATGGCCCCCCTGAACGGCTGCTCATTGAGGGGGAACACAATCACTCCCTTTTTCTTGTGTATAGCGGCTCAGCCTCTCTTTATATTAATAGCCAGACTGAAAAACCCGTGTTTTTTGAAGCCTATGAAACAGGGGATTATTTTGGCGAAATATCAATGCTCACCGGAGCGCCTTGTCGAGGTTCTCTTTTTATAGATGAAGAAAGCATAATTATTGAAGTCACCCATGGCAATATCGCCAAGCTATTTAAGCAAAGACCCGAGCTCATGGAGAAAATGAGCGCGGTGGTTGTAAAAGGCGTCAAAGCTATAGAAAATCTGCGGCATGCCCAAATTCCGGTTGAAGGAACGGACAGGCACAGCCTGTTACAAAGTTTGCTGGCGCATGTGCGCTATTTTTTCAAACATTAGGTCCTGAAGGCGGGCGCTCCGTTAGTAACCATTCGTCATGAGGATCCGGTGCTTTCTCCTCCTGAAAAAAGCTGCAACAAAGCCGGTCAAAAAACGAGGGCTCGGATTTCGTCAAATATTCTCTTTTTCTTCTAAGCGCTTCCATGTCTTGTTTAGAAACCCGTTCGGGTGCATTTTCCGGTGGACATTTTGCATAGTCAAACACAAAAAAATCCGCTGAGCATTTCGAATTTTTGATTACAAAATCGAGGACTTGCTGAGCGCTTGGCTCAAAATAACCCCCAAGTGTAGCCGCTTCCACCTGGTGCATGGGATCATATTTAACCTCTCCTTTAAAATATCTGGCTAGCTCGTTCTTATCATAGATATAATTGATTGGTTTGCCTCGGAGACAGACGGGCTCATTAGCAAGCTCCCATAATAATGGGCACTCAAGCCATCGGCTCTCAATATTGAGAGCTTCAAGAATATGAGAGAGAATTACCAAAGTTGTAGCAGCATTGGGTTCAATCACCACCACACCAAGAGGAACCGTGGATAAATCATATAGCCTTTTTCCTTTATCACCCTGTAAATAAACAAAGCTCACGGCAAATCATCCTTTATCGTTTTCAGCGATTATAAAAGGAATGATTAATTCTAGTCAATTAGAAAAATATTGCTCCTTTTGTACTATATATTGAGCTATTGATAAAACTCAATGCTCTATGCCTCTATGTAACTCCCCAGCTACGTCATCCTGAACGAAGTGAAGGATCTCTAACTGCTTAGAGCTGAGCCAGATTCGGGAGATCCTTCACTCCGTTCAGGATGACGTGAGACGATTTGATTGAATTAAAATCAAACTTATTCACAACCTGGGGAGTTACCCTCTATTTGAAATGTTAAAATAACGATAAATTTGAGTGAAATCCTGGCCATTCATTAAAAACCTGCACTATATTTAGACAATATATTCCATCAATTAACAATCAATAAGGCAGACATGGCATCGCAGGCAATTTCTGGTGAAGTACAGGCACTTCAAGGTTTGCTGGTTCGTACGAATGAGAACGGACAATGCAAGATTCTTAAACAAGGCTCCCTCATTCATGCAGGTGACACGCTGGTTCTACTGGGAGGCGGCGATTCCCTGATTAAGTTATTGTTCCAGCCAGCTATTTCGCTCCTGCCCGATCAGGCGTACAGCTTTCAGCTTAAAGGGATTTCCCCGCTTATAAATAAAGTACCGGAAACGCCGCTTGAGCAATTGTTAAATCAAACCCAACTGAAAAATGCGGACATCATTAAACTGATTGAACAATTAGAAGAGCCTGCCGCAGGAGACTCGCCGCTGCAAAGCGGCGGCGCCAGCTTCTACATCGATAAGCCGCTATTTAGCGCAGGACATGTGGGTGCCGGCTATGATACCCGCTTTGCGGAAAATAGTTCGCTTTTCAATATTGAACAAAATAATGTGCTATGGCTAAAAGATCCCAAACCGGAAGCGGGTCTCAGCTTAAATGACTCTGAATTAACACTCGATGAATCCATCACGGTCAAAAATGGGGATAACAATGTCGGTCAGAGTGATCTGGTGGATCCCTTTGGTTTTGGCAAGCCTATAAGCATCGCAGAAGGGAATATTTTGTCCTCTAGCAGCTCTCAATTTAATCAGAATGCCAGTGCAATCACCACCAGTTATGCACTGGAACTGGGTGAGTCTCCATCTGATTTGAAGGCCAGTGATGGCAGCCCAATCCAGCTGGTTCTCGAGAATAATCTGGTGTTAGGTAAAAGCGGTAATACCGTTGTTTTTGCAATTGGAATTGATGAGGGCAGCGGCAAAATCACCGTGGTTCAATATCACGGCTTATATCACAATGATCCCAACTCGCCCGATGAGAGCCTGTCACTGGCGAATCTGGTCAAAGCCAGCCTGACTTTAACGGATACCTCTGGTGATGTATCCAAGGCCACGGTCGAGATTGGCAGCAAAATTCATTTTGAAGATGATGCCCCCATCATTCAGAATGTTCAGCAGGCAAGCCTTGTCGATACGACCATCGGCCATCAGGTCATTAATGGAACTGTTCAGGTTGATTTCGGCAGTGACCTGGCAAAGGATTTAACCTTTAGCAGTGATGCGCTCAGGATTTTACAGTCCAGTCAACTGACGTCTAATGGGGAAGCACTTGTCTATACCTTGAGTCGTGACGGCCATAGTATTACCGCTACAGTTAAGGGTACCGATATCACTGTTTTTAAACTCAGTCTGTCCGCAGTTATCCCTAACGCGGAACAAATCCGCATGCCTACCTATCAGTTCCAATTATTTCAGGCATTGGATCAACCCGCCAATAAAATCACCCTGGGGATCCCGATTAAAGCGATTGATGCGGATAATGACATATCGCAAGGGCAAATTCGTATCACGATTACCGACGGCCCCGATGCAGCAGGCGGCAGCTCCTCTCTTCTAAGCTCGATTGAAGGTGATCTGGATGCGAGTGCAGGCGCTTATCCAGTCAGCACTAATCACAAATTCACTATCGAAGCCGGTGTCGACCGTCTTCTGCCTCAAAGCTTAAATTTTGCCAATGGCTTTCTTGATGCCCTCCTTCAGGAGTTTAATCAGGAAGTCACCGCCGGCGGCCTGCCCCTGCACATCAGTACCACAGTGGTTAACGGCGTCATCACCCTCACTGCATTGGATAGCGCTAACGAAGTAGTTTTCCAGCTTAAATTAACTCCGGTTAATGTGGGCCAAAATATCCAGGTCACTGCGGAATTGATTCAGTATAAGCCGCTCGATCATCAGCTAAATGGCGATAGCAATGGAATCATCAGACAGAATGGCAGCAGCATCGATTTTGATCTTAAGTTACAGGCCAAAGACAGTGATGGCGATTCCCTGCAAAACCCGGTCAATCTGCATGTACAGATCAATGATGCCAATCCTCCGGTGCTCGGTGAAGACCAAATGGCATTCACTGAATCTACCGTACAACAAGTGCTCTTGGGCCAGGTTCCTCTTGATTTGGGAAGTGACAGCATTGCCACAATGGTTTTTGAAGACAGTGCCGAAATGCAAAGCTCACTTACAGGCTTAACCAGCGGCGGGTTTCAAACGTCTTATCAAATCAATGGCAATGAACTTAGCATAAGAATTAATGACCCGCAAAGCTTAAGCAATGGTCAGGAATTACTGAAAGTGGTATTAAATACCGATGGCAGCTACACGGCCACACTGAAAGGTCCTTTTGATCAGATTAATGACATTGCTGAATTGATCCTGACCGTGCGAGCCACCGATAAAGATGGCGATCCAAGTAATCTTGGAGTTATTCATTTAACGATACAGGATGCGCCAAGCCAAAATTTCCCCACCCAGGCATCCACCTCACTAGTTGAAGGAGACTTGGCGCCTGGCACTTATCCAGTGACAAGTCCGGTCGCTGAATTTACTCTGCAAAGCAGCGGTGATCGCCTTCTCCCTGAGACAATCCGCTTTGATCCAGCCACCATCAATGATTTGCTGTCTGAACTCAGTCAGGAAATTAAAGTCGATGGTCAGCCTCTGGATTTTATTGTTCAGAATAATCAGATAATCGGCTCACTGAATGGAGCTGCGATTGTAATCATCAGCTTGAGTGCCGATCAAAGCAATAATCACTATAACGTCGATGGTCATTTAACTATCACCTTAAATGGACCGATTGATCACAATCAAACTAATAATACCGGGCTCGTTCATTTAGCAGGCGATCAGATTAGTATTCAGGTAGGCGTACAGATTACCGATGCCGATGGCGACTCTCTGGCCAATCCTGCGCAAATTATAGCTAACGTTGCCGATGGCGCCCCACCCCAGCTGATTCATGTAGAAGATATTAGTCTGGCAGAACCTGTAAGCACTGGCGCCACTTCAAGTTCAGCACATATTTTAATCGATATCGGCTCTGATGCGATTAAATCACTTACTTTTAATTATACCAATGGCGAAAACAGCGGCCTCTTTTCCGGAACCCATCCTGTATTGCTTGAAATTAACAATGGCGTCCTTCATGGCTATTATATTGAAAACGGGATTGAGGTCAGTGTTTTTAATGCGACAATCTCGAATCAGGGAAATCAGGCTGTCGTCAACTTTGAATTATATAAACCCATTGACCACACCCAACCCGGGCAAGACAGCGTCACCCTGCCCATCAAAATTATCGCTGTGGATACTGATGGCGACAGCGCCACTGTATCCGTTCCTGTACATATTACCGATTCCGTCGCTAATCCTCAGGCAGTTACCGCGACTGTTACTGAGGGAGAGACTGTCCTGGGTAATCTTTCCTCCTCTTATCAGCTCAATGTGGAAGGCGGACGTCTCTACAGTTTCACCGTAAATGGTACAACTTATACGTTTGACCCTGCCCACAGCAGTTTTACTGTATCAACAGATAAAGGTTTATTAACTGTCAACAGTGATGGCAGCTGGAACCTGCAAAGCCTCGATGGACTCGATCATGATTTTATACAACAACTTCCTGTGTCCTACACCGTTATTGATGGCGATGGGGATTTCGCCAGCAATTCATTGCTTATTACTATCACCGATGGCAGCCCGACGACTGGAGGACAAAGTCTGGCGACTTCAGTAGTCGAAGGCGATCTCGCCCCAATGACTTATCCGGTTACTGCCATTAGCCCCACACTGACAGTGGTCAATAACGGTTCTGATCCTTTTGATTTAGGTACTTTCGCCATTCAGAATCCAGCCGCATTGGCAGCTGAATTACAAGCTGACCTGCAATTTTTTAATTCTGTCACCGGTCAGACCGAATCGCTGGTGGCCACAGTGGGTAGCGATAGCATTGTTCTTCGTTCCAGCAGTGGTGAACTGGTTCTGGAAATCAGACTGGTTCCCGTAATTCAGGTAAATCAGGATTTGTCATTGACTCAAACGATTACTATTTATCAGCCGCTTTCTCATTTGCTCTCAAATAACAGCGGCGTAGTGACTCTGGGTAATGATCAGATTCAGATCAATTACCAGGTACAGGTCGCTGATATAGACGGGGATTTACTGGTTAATCCGCTTAACCTGTCTGCCACTATCAGCGATGGGGTCAATCCAGTAATTGATAATGCCGCCACCATTGTGCAGGATGGTTCAAGTGTAAGTTCAGGCACTCTGGACGTTAATATCGGCAGCGACCCAATCGCCAGTATCCGTTTTGATGTCAATCAACCGGCCTTAGCCAACCTGACCAGCAATGGCCACAGCACCACCACAACGGTCAGTGATCACAGCATCAAAATCTTTGATAATAACCAGCAATTGCTGGCTGAAATTACCCTGAATAATAATGGCAGCTATTCCGTCCAGTTAAATGGCCCTCTGGATCAGGGAGTTAATAATATTTTGAGCCTCCCTTTAAATGTTACTGCGACAGATAAAGATGGCGACAGCGACAGTGCTGTTTTGCAAGTGTCCATTCAGGATGGCGCCAATCCGCAAGGCGGCCAGGTGATTAACCTCGCGGTGACTGAAGGTGATTTATCAGCCGTTAATGGTTATCCGGTCAGCGATATGAAAAGTTTCACGGTGACTGCCGGCAGCGATCGCCTTTTACCGCAATCCATTGAAATCGACAGCAGCATTATCAATACGATTATTAATGAACTGAACAGCGAATTGAAATCTGGCGGTCAGCCCATTAATTTCACCTACGATGCCAATACTCATACCATCACTGGCAGTATTGGAAGTCTGACTGTTCTCAGCTTATCAATCACTGCAAGCCAAAGCAGTAATGGACAGGATGTTGATGTGACCACTCAGTTTATCCAATATCAACCCCTTGATCATTTAACAACTGGCAATAACACTGGCTATGTACAGGTTAATGGCAATAGCTTAAGTATTAATACCCCTATCCAGCTTAGCGACAGTGACGGCGACAAACTGGCCGCGCCGATTAATCTGACTACCACAGTCACTGACGGCGTTCTGCCGGTACTTTCTTATACTGGCGATATCGTGCTCACAGAACCTGTAAGCAGCACAGTGACCACAGGAACTACCACCCTGCTGGTGGATATCGGCTCAGATAGCATTAAAACTCTGGCTTTCAATTACATCAATGGTGAAAACAGCGGCCTGCTTTCCGGCGGACATCCAGTTTTACTTGAAGTGAACAATGGTGTGCTTCAGGGATATTATCTGGAAAACAACGTAAAGGTTTCCGTTTTTAATGCCACGCTTGGCAATCAGGGCGATGTCAGTTTTCAAATGTTGAAGCCCATTGATCATTCACAACCGGGTCAGGACAGCATCACCCTCCCTGTTCGAATTATTGCCGTGGACAGTGATGGCGATAGCACAACGCTCTCAATTCCAGTTCGAATTACTGACACCGTAGCTCATCCCCAGGCAGTCACTGCAACAGTCATTGAAGGGGATACTGTCCTCGGTAATCTTTCCTCTTCCTATCAGCTGAATGCGGAAGGCGGGCGCTTATACAGCTTCACTGTAAATGGAACCCAATATACTTTTGATGCCACTCATAGCAGTTATTCAGTTAGTACCGCAAAAGGCTTGCTGACAGTGAACAGTGACGGAAGCTGGAGCCTGCAGAGTGCTGATGGCCTTGATCATGATTTTGTCCAGCAATTGCCGATTATCTATACCGTTATCGACGGGGATGGTGACTTTGCCAGTAATTCACTGGTTATTAACATTACGGACGGCAGCCCGTCCAGCGGCGGGCAAACATTGGCCTCTGCGGTAGGTGAAGGTGATCTCTCGCCGCTCACTTATCCCGTCACTGTGATTAGCCCCACATTAACTGTAGTCAACAATGGCTCAGATCCCTTTGACTTAAGTACTTTCGCTATTCAGAATCCTGCCGCACTGGCAGCGGAACTACAGGCCGAAATTCAATATTTTAATCCCCTGACTGGCCAAACTGAAGCCGTTGTCGCCACTGTCAGCAATAACAGTATTGTGCTTCGTTCAACAAGCGGCGAGTTGGTTTTGGAAGTGAAATTAACACCCGCTATTCTGGCTAATCAGGATTTATCAATCAGTCAGATGATTACGCTGTATCAGCCTCTATCCCATATCACAGTCAATACTACTGGCGCAGTTGCGAATAGCCTTGATCAGATTCGCATTAACTATCAGGTGCAGATAGCCGATATTGATGGTGATTTACTGGTCAATCCAGTGAATGTGTCTGCTACCGTCTCCGATGGCGCTAATCCGATTATCAATGATGCCAACACCGTGGTTGTCGATGGTTCCAGTGTCAGTTCGGGAGTGATGGATTTTAATATCGGCAGCGATCCAATATCCAGTATCCGTTTCGCTACTAATCAACCCGCTTTAGCCAACCTGACTAGCAACGGATTAAGTACAACCACCAATGTCAGCTCGAACGCCATCAAGATAATGGATTCCAATCAGCAAATAATTGCTGAAATTATTTTAAATAATAACGGCAGCTATTCCGTTACTTTAAGTGGTCCTTTCGATCAGGCAGTCAATAATGTATTGAATATTCCTTTAAATGTCATTGCACAGGATAAAGACGGTGACCAGGATACTGCTATTCTTCGTGTTTCAATTAATGATGGCGCAAATCCGCAAGGCGGAAATGTGGTTAACCTCGCCGTGGTTGAAGGCAGTTTATCAGTAGCCAATGGCTATCCAGTCAGTGATGTTAAATCATTTACGATTACCGCAGGCAGTGATCGCCTGTTGCCGCAATCCATTCAGATTGACAGTACAGTTATCAATACCATTCTCAGTGAACTGGGCAGTGAATTAAAATCCAACGGCCAGACCATCACCTTTACCTACGACAGCAATACCCACGCCATTACCGGCAAGATTGGCAGCGATATTGTACTGACATTAACCGTCAACGCCACACAAAGCGGCAATGGTAAAGATGTGAATGTCACTACCACTTTTATTCAATACCAGCCACTGGATCATCTGCAAACAGGCAATGCGACCGGCTATGTAAGCATTAATGGCAGCACAATCACTATCAATACCCCTGTTCAAATCAGCGATAGCGATGGCGATAAACTGGTCGCTCCAGTTAATCTGACGACCACAGTCACTGATGGTCTTTTACCAGTGATTAATCCAATCCCTGCGATTACGGTTAAGGAAAGCGATATCAATGCCAGCACCGGCAACCATGCCGGCTCCACTGCTGCTTCAACCGGCGAAGCTGCAACCGGCAGCCTCTCTGTGCAAACAGGCAGCGATAAAGTAGTTAGCTATAGTATCGATGTGCAGGCCTTCAACTCAGGGGTTGATGGGCAATGGAAATCGGGCGGTGTTCCTATTGTACTGTCTTATGACGCGGTGAACGATATTTATCGCGGTACTGCCAATGGAGTGAGTAAATTTACTCTAAAAATGAATGCCTCCGGAACCTATACCTTTACTTTAACAGGTTCAATCGATCATCCTGTTGAGGCAGGTAAAAATAATCTGGATGTTATCTTCTCCGTCGTTGCCAAAGATGCTGACGGTGATATCAGTGCGGTCGCCAAACTACCGGTCACAGTACAGGATGACATTCCCGATGCAGTAAATACCTCGTTTTCTGCGATTACTGAAGGTGCAACTACTACAACAGTCGATTTATTGCCAACGGCTCGCGAAGGAGCTGACACAGGTAAAATCGTGTCCGTTTGGGATGGAAATACCCAGTACAATATTACCGGAACTGGCGATAATCAGATTACTCTGCATAACGATGCCAACGGCCAGGTTATTGGTGTTCTGCACGTTTTCGCCGATGGCCGCGTCTTTTTTGTGAGCAGTGCATCTATCGATCATGATGGTCTCAACCTGGTGAAGAATGTGCGCTTTGACGTACGGGATTTTGATGGTGATATCGATAATGCCAATATCACACTCACCATTAATGATAAAGCAGCAAGTATTGTCATCGCTGCTGCATCCGGCGTGGAAGATGTGGGACGTGACAGCAATGAAGTACTGGTGAATCCACAGGGCGGCATCCCCATCAATATGACCATTAATATAGGCGATTTTGATAATAATGAAAGTATTGGCAAAGTGCTTATTCAAGCGCCCGCAACCAGTTATGGTGATTTTTATTACAATGGTGTCCTGTTAACCACGGTCGTTGAGAGTGGTGTGACCTATTACGTGATTCCCCCGCAAGCCTTTAGCAGCACAGATCAGATCACTTACACGCTAAACGGCCTGACCTTTGTGCCTCGTGCGGATTTTTCAAGCTACACCGCCAATTTAAGCTTCAGCGTCAGAGCCACCGTAGACTATCAGGTGAATGGCAACACCCTTTCTAAAGCAGCCGTCACTGGAACTTTGAACATTGATGTGAAAGGGATCGCGGACGTCCCGGTCTGGGATCTGGCACAAACCACCCAGCATTCAGTCGGCACCGAGGATGCCGCTAATATCCCGCTGCAAATAAAGGCTGCTTTACAGGATACCGATGGCTCAGAAACCATCGATTATTATCTGGTTAAAATTACTTCAGGTAATGCCAGCCTGATTGGAACAGGCTTAACACCGGATGCGAATGGTTACTATAAGGTCAGCCCCGCCAATCTGGCCAGTCTGCAGATCGATCCGGCCACAGATTACAGCGGTATGGTCAAAGTTTCAGCGATTGCCGTAAGCAAGGAGAGTGCTAACTTCTTAAGCGGATTTCAATATGCTCAGTCTCAGCCGATTGAAGTAACCATTGATGTCAAACCCGTTGCGGATAATATTCAGTTAAATATCAATAAACCTTATGTGGTTTCCAATGAAGATGCCCCAATCAATCTGGGTAGTTTCATCAATGTGAGCAAAGCCGCTGATAATAGCGATCTGTCAGAAAATTCCTTTGTTCGCATTTCCAATCTTCCTGATGGCGCTTATTTTTCAATCAACGGAACGACCTTGAATGTGGCAGGACTAAGCGCCGGCGTGCACAATTTATCGATTACTTATACCGACAACCAGGGACAAAGCCATACGGTTCAGTATCAATATTACAAAGATGCCGTTGACAGCAGCAAAAACTATTATCAGTTTAATAATATCGATTTTCCCGATGTTCGCCTGCATCCTGTGCCTGAAAGTAACGTCGATTTCACAATTAAGGTGCAAGCGGTGGTTATTGACCAGGCCACTTTAAGTACGGGTGTGGAAACTGATACCAGGATTACCAGCGCACAGGATATTTTGATTAACCTCAAAGGAGTATCAGACGCTCCTGTCTTTGATGTGAGCAATACTTCATGGTCAGCAATCAGTAATGGTGTAGAAACCACCATTCCTGAAGATGGCCAGGCCCGGCTTGACTTTAAACTGCTTTCAGGAGAAAAAGCACTGGCTCCCACCGATACTTCAGAAACCATCACCATGGTGATTTCCAACCTCCCAGCAGGGGCTCAATTGCTGGATAGTAATGGAAATACCATAACTCTGACCTATGTAGGTCTGGATGCTAACGGTCAACCCAAATATGAAATAAATCTTTCCACACTGAGTGATTTAATAGTCATTCCGCCGCCAAACAGCACAGCGGATATGAGTCTGAATGCCCATATTGTGGTCACAGAAAACGATGGTAATTATCTCGTTACAGATAAACAAATCGTGATTCATGTGACACCGGTTATCGATGCCGGCGACTATGCGAGGAGTTCTGCCGGAGTGGAAGACGGCTTGACTACCGTGAACTGGCGCCCGCCTGCCTTTACTGATAGTCAGGAATTTATTTCAGGCCTTCGTATTGAAAATATTCCTTCAGGGGCGCAATTATTTATCAATGGTGTGGCTATTACCACGCTGGGTGATTCTTCAGTCACCTTAACAACAGCTCAATTGAATAGTTTGCTGCAGGGCCAATCCCTGCAAATACGAGCGGCTGAAGATTCGGATATGGATGTTAATCTTAAGGCCATTACCTCAGTCAGCCAGCAGGATGTCAATGGCAGTCCAACCGTTACTAAAGATATCGTGGGTGATCTTCATATTGATCTGCAGGCAGTGGTTGAGCCTGACGCGACACTGAACGTGCTCACCAATAATAACGTTCCAGTCAACAATATCAATGCTTTAAACGGCACCACGGTTAATTTATCCACTAATGCGTCCTCTCAGGGCCACTTAAACTTCCAGGATCTGGATCCCTCCAGTGCAGAAGTGATTCAAACGGTGGTAATCACTGGGTTGGGAAATCAATTTGTAGTCACTGGCGGAATTTACGATGGAGTAGGCAACTGGATAGTACCGGCCTCTGCTCTGGATAACCTGCAGATTACTTCCAAATTTGGCTACAACGGCTCAATTAATGTCACTTTCCATGCCCAGGTACGTGACCTGGGCGATAATAATGAGCAGGATATTAGTAATCCCGCCTTTCGCTCAACCACAGTGACCATGAATTTCACTGGCAGTGGGGGCGGACCTGGTGATCCACCTGTGGAAGCAGGCACTATTACCATTACCCCTGCAACGATTCACACTCAGGAAGATATACCTCAGTCTATCAGCAGTCAGCTTGCCTCCATGCTGTCATTGAGTAATGGCACTAGTGACGACGTCTACGCTCTGTTGATTCAAGGGCCTCTTCCCCAGGGATTTGTGCTCTCAGGAAGCGGAGTTATCTATGATTTCGTCAATGATCGCTATGTAATCCAGGTGAGTGCTGACTCTTTGGGTAACCTGAGCGTCGGAGAAGTTATCTTGCAAACGCCGGTTGACTATTCAGGCAGCCTGCCCTTTTCTTTAAATTGGGCCGCCGCGAACATGGCCAGTGGGGATAGCAATACGGGCAGCAGTTTTGTCTCAGCCCCCCTTGATGTCGCCCCAGTGGTTGACGTACCGGCCAATCCGGCAGTGACTGATCCCAATCACACACCCGCCGTCAGTTTACAGGTGGTTCAGACTGAAGGTTTGAATAGCGATAAGCAACCGGTGTCTGATGGCTCTGATGTGACTATTCCCAATGCGGCTTTCGAAGATGGGCTGGTTATTTTGCGGCTTAATGTGGCATCAGCGGATATTGACAGCAGCGAGCAGATTAATTCAGTTCAATTAAAAGTTGACCCTGCCAAAGGCTATTTTGTCGATAGCAATGGTTTGGCTTTACCAGTAGACGGCAATGGCTTTGTTACTGTCACTGTAAGCGATTTAAATCATCTGCAATTTAAACCGGTTAATGATTTCAGCGGCCAGGTCAGCGTCACAGCAGTTGTCAATTTGGTTGACAATGCACTCAATAGCCAGGGTCAGACAGTGACCGACAGCGCCAGTTACACCAAGGTGATGAATTTCGACGTTTTGCCAGTTAATGATCCGGTACATTTTGGCGGTCAGTTTAATTTCAGCGGCAATGAAGATGTGGTCGGAGGCATTCCCTTATCAGGAATGACCGTCAATACAACAGATACCGATGGATCTGAAAAAATTGTCTCTCTGGTCATTCGAGGTGTACCGGATGACTTTCTGATTAGCTCGGCTCAAAACATGGGCAATGGTGACTGGAAAATAACGGTCAATGCCGCCAGTTTTGACTTGTCCAGCATCAAAGTCATCGCTCCCGAGAACTTCAGCGGCAGCCTGGATCTGGAAGTTGTAGCCTTTACAAAAGAAGCGCTCGCCGCCCTGCCTGGTTCTGGCGGAAGTCATAGTATTCATCTCGATATTAACCCGGTCAGTGATCCGGTTGACATTATTGGCGCTGGAGCGGCCAGTACTGCCAGCGGTATTGAAAATGGGCAAATTAGTATCAATCTTAACTTTCAGGCTCGGGATAATGTAGACAGTTATAACGGCTCTGCGACCAATGTACAGGAGAATGGTCCGGAATCCTTACTCATCACCGTAAAAGGCGTACCCACTGGCTCAGAAATCCAGCTGCCAGCAGGAGTTAACGGCACACTGGAAAGCAAAGTCTATGACAATTCCAGCGGCGAATGGATCTGGACTTTTAAAGTCAATGCCTCAAATCTTGGCAGCATCATTTTCCTGCCTGGTGATTTTAACGGGAATGCAGAATTAACAATACAGGCACAAACCGTAGATAACCAGGCGGCTCCAGGAGCAGTTCGTGAAGTAAACGTAGCAGTGGATATTACCGCTGTTAATGATGCACCGGTTAATATCCATCCCGCATCATTTGACGCCCTGGAAGATCAAAGCGTCCTGCTTAACAATATTCAGATTAGTGATGTCGATGCGCGTGAAGCGAATGGCAATATGACCGTTACCCTCTCCGTTGAACATGGAATACTTACACTGACTGGCTCTTTAAGCGGTATTATGCTCACCGGCAACGGCAGCAATACAGTCACACTTGTTGGCCAACTGGATGCGATTAATCAGGCACTCAACGGAAACCTGCATTATCAAAGCAATTTAAACTATAACGGCTCAGACTCACTAGTCATTAATACCAATGACAATGGCAACTCCGGAGGACCTGCGCTTTCAGCAGTATCTACAGTGCCGATTAATATCGCAGCAGTTAATGATGCCCCAGTTAATATCACCCCCGCGATTCCTCTCGAGGCAGCAGAAGATCAGGTTCTGACTATCAATACCTTGAGAGTAAGCGATGTGGATGCCGGCTCAGGCGCGATAACTATCACTCTCAGTGTTGAACATGGTTTACTCAGTTTGGCTGGTAGTGCCGGCGGGGTTACTGTATCAGGTGAATTCACTAATCATCTGGTTTTAACAGGAAGCGTCAATGATCTGAATACCCTCCTTACCACAGGAGTTCAATATCAGGGTCTGGCCAATTATTTCGGGCCTGATGCCCTGACTATGACCAGTAATGATCTGGGTAATACCGGCGGTCCGGCACTAAGCGATACCGATATTGTAGATATTGTGGTCGCCGCACGAGCAGACAATCCGGAAATGACTATCCTCTATCATTCAGTAGTAGCAGCACTTGCCGTGCTTATTCCCTTAAATATTCAGGCAGAAGTTGTGAATCCTGCAGCCAATGAATTGAGGGTGCGCCTGGATGGCTTAGGCGATGCGATTCCCGTTGATGAAAACGGCAATCCTCTGGGTCAAATGCTGGCTCAAGGCTCCTGGGAAATTTCAGCCGGTCATTTGCAGCAATTACATCTGCAGAATGTAAGCGAAGGCGAACATACAATCACCGTAACCGCTATTTCGGATGTCGGCGATAATAACCCGCAGGAATCGGCTTCGCAGACTATTGATCTTAATGTGGTTAATTCAAGCCTCAATGATCTTCAGAATACTCAGGATGATCACAGCAATACGCATCTGGTCGGCTCTGAGCTGGAAGACGTCTTGCGAGGGGTCTTTGGCGATGACATGCTGGATGGAAAAGGCGGTAATGATCTATTAATAGGCGGTGATGGTAATGATATCCTCATCGGCGGTAAGGGCAATGATACACTCACTGGCGGCGCGGGCCATGATATCTTCCTCTGGCAGGCCAATGATCATGGGGTTGAAGGCAGTCCGGAACGTGATGTCATTACTGATTTTAATCCTCAGGAAGACAAGCTCGATTTATCACAATTACTCAGCGGTGAAAATGAGTCCAACCTGTCGCATTATCTTCACTTTGCCTATGATGCTGATTCAGACACCACTACTTTGTCGATTAGCTCACAGGGTCATTTTGATGGTACAGAAGTGACACCTTTGGACGTAACGGCCAAAACTGATCAGGAAATTGTGATTAACGGCGACCTGGTCGGACCTGCAACAACTCAGGCCGAGATTATTAATACCTTGTTTGCCGCCCAGCAAATTGTTGTGGATGTTTAGTGTCGTGCGCCTGGCATTTATTCTTCACAATCCTTACTGTCATTAAGTTAATGATAAATTGTATACATAACTGTCCTCCCCGCGAAGGCGGGGATCCATCTCTGAGCTCGCTATAATGCCGACTGAGGAATGGATTCCCGCCTTCGCGGGAATGACAAAATTCCCGTAACTTAATGGCAGTGGTACTTACAAAGCTCAATACACAGCCCGAGTGAACGCTTCCCTCTCGAAAGCCCCTATCAAGACACCCGATGAAACTGCAGGCTAACTTCAGCAGTCATCCCCGGCCCTACTGTCAATGTACCCTGAGCATCACCGCTATTTTCAGAGAAATTACCATCCATGCTGCCATATTCTGTATTAAAGGTTGCTACCCCATTGATACAGGTTCCGGTAAATTGATTCACCGTATGTTTAGGGCAAAAAAAGCTTCCGGAATCCTTATCCGCAACCACTTCAATATTAAAATGTTGTCCGCCATCAGCGCTTGTGATTGTGCCGGAACCATGATATTTACATTCGCCAATAAACCAGTTGGTCGCTTTTCCTGAGCCTGCCCATTGTCCAGCAATCAGCTGGCAGGC
The DNA here is from genome assembly GCF_003265995.1 of Legionella quinlivanii. Taxonomy (GTDB): domain Bacteria; phylum Pseudomonadota; class Gammaproteobacteria; order Legionellales; family Legionellaceae; genus Legionella_C; species Legionella_C quinlivanii_A. Next base: position 143,576 of record NZ_MVJN01000001.1, read on the forward strand.
ATCATTATCGGAGGAGTACAAAGTGAAATCGGCATGCGCCATGTTTGAAAAAGAAAAAGCTGCAGCTATAAATCCTGTTAATACATAATGTTTCATTTTCTGCCTTGAAAAAACTGACTTGTCAAGGCGATGATTATTACTCTATCGACCCGCTAATGCAATCAAAAATTGGGGGGGCCCTAAGGCCCCGGGAGAAAATTAATCGGCTGCTACATAGCGGCCATTTTCAATGTGATAGGCATGACCGTCTCTATAGACCACGCCTTTTTTCTGGAAAATCACCCTATCCGTTGCAGAAGCAACTCCGCCCACTACAACGCGAGTTCCTTTAACCACCACAGTACCTGATTTTTGAACTACAGTTCCGGTAGTGGATACCACTCTTGCGCCTGTTCCCATAACCGCGCTTCCTGTTTCATTCAGCGCATTCTGAGTACCGCAGCCTGTAAGCACAATAGACGCAGCTCCTGCCAGTGCGAAAATAACTTTTTTCATAGTTCCCTCCATTTTTTCCTTTTTATTTACTGCACCTAATCAAATATAGTACAAAAATCGAGATTGGATCCGGGCCGGGTTATTCCCTAAACTTAATATTATGAAAAAACTTTATACTATTGGACATTCCACTCACCCTCTTGAGGAGTTCATCGACATTCTTCACTACTTTGGCATTAAGCATGTGGTGGATATCCGCACGGTTCCACGCTCACGCCATGTACCCTGGTTCAATAAGGACAGCTTTGCAAATGCATTAAAAAAAGAAAATATTGCTTATAATCATCTCGATAAACTGGGCGGCCTGCGTAAAACATCCGCTTCATCCATTAATACCGGGTGGCATAATGCCAGTTTCAGAGGCTTTGCGGATTACATGCAGACCGCATCCTTTTTTGAAGGATTAAAAGAACTGCATACATTCATTCATTCTGATTATGGAACGGTGATTATGTGTGCTGAAGCGCTTCCATGGCGTTGCCACCGCTCACTTATCGGCGATGCCGAGCTTGTCAGGCATACTGAAGTTCTGAATATTTTTAATAAGGGAGAAGTAAAGCCGCATAAGCTGACCTCCTTTGCAGTAGTGAATAAACACAGCCGTCCTTATAAAGTTTTTTATCCCAAGCCAGTTGACTAAACAGAAGGCTCCTAGTCAAATAATCATTTCTGGTTAATCGAATATCTGCCCTGTGGACTCTACTCAACGTTCTTTATTGTCTTCTTTAGTTGCCTTAGGCCTTTTCCTTGCTACTTTGGGTAAAATTGAAAATATAAAGCTGGCTATTTTGGTACATCTCTTTATTTTCTTACTTGGAGGTCTTATTGTTTATGCCCTCTGCCTGTTTGATTTTTCGAGAAAGGCTTTTGCAAAGACTGGCAGCCTTCTTGGCAAGTCAGCAGCCATTCCTGAGTACCAATTATTGGGGGTGAGCGCAGTCCTGTTATTTTCAACTTGCTATTTTTTGTCGGGATCATTATTTAATCATCTCCCGGTAGAGATGGATTCTATGGCGCAATACGCAGGCGCAAAAATATTTTTAAGCGGTCATTGGACCTTGGCCAGTCATCCTCTGCGCGAATTTTTTGATACCCCCTGGTTTATCAATGATGGAAGGTTTTATACCTTCTACCCTCCCGGACATATGCTTCTGCTAGCCTTAGGTCATTTCTTTAATCAGCCGGCAATCATTAATCCACTCATAGCAGCTACTACATTGATTGCCAGTTACTATCTCGCCAAAGAGATTGGAGGAGGCTTTGCCGCCCGAATCTGTCTTTTTTTATTTATGGTTTCGCCTTTTATTGTTTTTCTTTCCTCTGAATTTGATAATCGGTCAACAGCACTTTTGGCCGCCACATTATTTGCCTTATTTTATATCCGGACAATCAAAACAAACGATGTGAGAAATGCAATTTTTGCGGGGCTTTCTTTGGGATATTATCTCATCACCCGCCCGCAATCGGCCCTTTTTTTCAGTCTGCCTTTTTTTGTTTACAGTCTCTGGATTCTGCTGTTTCAATTCAGGAAATATTTCAAATCGTTTGCCATGATGGGTCTGATTATTATGGCTTTTATGTTCTTTTTTCTGTATTACAATCAACAAACGACAGGGTCATATTTTCTAACTGGCTATCAGAAATATTTTGGAAAGCAGGTGGTGCCTGGAGAAGAATTATTGACGAATGACAGTTTTAATAACTTGAAAGCTCAAATTATCCGCGTGGTTGATTATATGCAGTTACTCCATAGACAGTTATTTGGCTGGCCAATTTCGTCGCTATTATTCGCATTTCTTCTCTTTTTTTTAGGCCTGGACAAGCCCTGGTGTCGATTGCTGGCGATGAGTTTTTTCAGCATCTATTTCAGTTTAATCCTTTCCGAATATACCTATGATATTTTCGGCCCCCGTTATTTATATGAAACTGCCAGTATTGTGATTATCCTTAACGCAATTTTTCTAAGTCGAATACCGGCCTTTTTCCGAAAACGGTTGCGGGTGAAATTATCGCTGAATGAATGGCGGGGAATTATTGCCCTGCTGCTTTGTTTTATGACCCTGACTGCTTCGTTTACGATTATTCCAGCCCGCTATCATCTGTATTCAGATAACTACCGTCAAAGCAATAAACAGCTTCTGCAAACAATTGATAAGAATACTGCCAAACCTGCGGTCGTTTTACTCAGTGAAGAGAATGATCGTCTGGCCACGATTTTTATGCAGCCCTGGTTTGATTCAAATCCAGTGATTGTGGCTAAGGACAGGAGAAGCGAAAATTACAGGATCATTCAATATTATCCAGAACGTAGTGTGTATGTATTAGATAAGAGCAAGCTTAGGCGCATTCAATGATCCTGCGTATCCGCCGTAGGTCGGGCGCTTCGCCCATAGCCGTCAGGCTAAGAAGTAATGTTATCCCCTCTCCCCCGCGCGCAGCGTGGGGGAGAGGGTAGGGTGAGGGGGTTAAAAAATTTATCACGTTAGTGATTCCATCTTGTTGTGGCAATAAACCATCGCCACAGAAATAGGATTAATGAATCGCTACGCGACCTTGTTTATAGCCCCTCTCCCTAACCCTCTCCCCCACGCTGCGCGCGGTGGAGAGGGGATCAGATATTTTTAGCCTGACGGCTATGGGCGAAGCGCCCGACCTACGTACTATTAAGCCGAGGGACTTAGAAGTGAGGATACCTTTCAACTCGCATAATGCATCGGCTTTATCAGGATGAGAAATGAGGGAATATTAATATTAAGTAACAACAGACACAATAAAATTAACAGAATTAACAACACAATAAAAATCTTGTTAAAAATTAATTTTTCAGGATAAATAATATCAAAATTATGCTCTAATCCCATCAGAAAATACCAACCCATCCATCCAATAAGAAAAGGCATCAGGATGATGAGTTCTGCTTTGTACTTTAACATTAAAATCGTGATACCAAATATGGTCAGCAAGCCATAAATAAAAGCCGATAGTATAAGCGTATTGGTGGTATATAGTGCATAGGATTTTCGATAAGCAATAGCTGAATCCCGGTTCTGAAAAATACGATATTCAGCTACCCGTTTCATGCTCATGGTAAACGCCCCAATCGCCCAGGTGGTAAGAATCAGCGACGAAGGTGGCAAATAGTGTGGGAGGATGCATAACCAGCCAATTATCACGCGCAGCGGGTAATTGACTGACTCCAGCAACACATCAATATAAGCAACGTCTTTTAAGCGAACAGGCGGTATATTATATAACCAGGCCAGTATCAGATAAACAACCAGAACCATCAGAATATTTGCATGAGCTGTCATGCTTAAGCCCAACGCCAGAAGAAAGAGTGCACAATACTCAAAAATAATCAGCGGTTTTTTAGTCTGGATTTTTGCCAATGCGCGATCCTTTTTTACAGGATGAAACTTATCTGTGTTTCGATCAAGGTATTCATTCAATACATAATTCGCTGATGACGCAGCACAGAGTGCAAAAAATACACTAATACACTGCAGCCAATGAACAGGGGCTGAGAATTGGCTAAAAATGGCTGCCAATGCAGCGCCTGCGAACATTAGTAAATTTTTGGGCCAGTTATCAATACGAGCAATGGATAAATAAGCATTCATATTACTTTTTTTCTCGCAATAATCATCCAGGAATCACGAAGATTTAGGGGGACCACCCAGCGTTTGAAACATCCCAGGCGACTCAGACGCTCCATAAAAGGTAAATAATTATTTAAACGCTTTAAAAGATAGTCCATTGAAAAATACCAGGAAGGTCTTTTCCATTTAATGATTTCCAGATTGCTCTTTTCAGCTGCTAAACGCAAGGTTTTTCGATTAAAATAGCTGAGATGGGCTACCCGATAATGCCACCATTTTTTATTTAATAATCTGGCCGCCAGAGAGGAAACATCAGGCGTTACAATGACTGCAATCCCCTCATTAGTCAGATGTTGGCTGATATCAGTCATCATCTGAACAGGATTTTCAACATGCTCCAGGACATCAATTAAGGTAATTATGTCATATTGACTGTTGACAGCAGCACCTGGAAAACTACCCGAATAAACAGGCAGCCCCTTTGATTTGGCCCTTTCCACAAACCACTCGCAAATCTCGATCCCACTCGCGTCAAATCCCTTATTTAATCCTTCATCTACAAGGATACCAATGCCTGCCCCGATGTCGAGTAACTTCCCTTCGCGTTTAAAATGAATGATTGTTTTAAGTAGTTTTTGTGCCTGAAGTCTTCGGGGTTCCTGTGACTCTTCATAGGGTTTGTCCGTCATTGACGCATAATAAGAATTGATCGCCTGTGCTTCAGGACAAAATAGAAAATCGCAGGCCTGGCATTGATAAATGCTTAAACTGGTACCGTAGTCAGAGTCAGTCACCGTAAAATGATTGCTCTTAAGTGATTCCGGAGAAATCCCCCGTCTTTTTAATACAAGCGTCCTGCTATTACATAGCCAGCACCTGAAATTATTTTTATTATTCATGAAGGCTCAATTGGGTAATCAGCAGGATTATAACAGGTTTTGTTTTAATAGCTTAGCTTGCTGGTGGCTTGAGCGAGTTTTCAGGAGGATTTTTGGCAACCGTCTGATCCACGATTTTTTTTAATATGTGATCATCCCGTGTAGCGAGGCCTTCTCCATATTTTTCTTTAATTCCTTGTTTCCAGTCGTTCAGGAACTCCTCGGCGATTGTTTTGAGAGGCTCCCCTGTGGCTTTACTTTTTTCCAACAGATAGACATCAAGGAATTGCCTGATTGGAATTCGATATTTTTTGACCAGCAAAATGATGTCCAAGCTTGATTTTGGTTTGTTTACGATCTCACGAGCAAGCGTACTAGCTTCTCCTTTTAGGTCTCTCATTATTACTCCCTATGAACTAAGAATTCCATTATGAGTAATAATAGTACATATTTTCAAGAGGGATAGCTGAGTTATTCTTTCCAGGCTTTTTCCAAAGCACTCAAATCCAGCTTTTTCATCTTTAGAAGCGCTGCCATCACCCGATCAGATTTTGATCTGTCTCTATCCTGAATCCATTCGTTTAATATTTCAGGAACGATTTGCCAGGATAGTCCATATTTATCTTTCAGCCAGCCACAGACTTGTGCCGATTCATCGCCATCTTTACTCAAATGATCCCAGTAGTAATCAATTTCTTCCTGGGTTTTGCAATAAACCTGTAATGAAACGGCAGCATTGAATTGAAATACAGGGCCGCCATTCAATGCAGTAAATCGTTGGCCATTGAGCTTAAATTCGATAGTCATGACGGTGCCAGCAGGCATACCATGCTGATCCTGCCCTACATTGCCATAATGACTTATCTGGCAAATTTCGGCATCGGGAAATATTGATAAATAAAAATTAACCGCTTCTTCGGCATTTTTATCAAACCATAAACAGGGAATTATTTTTTGCATTCGTTGTCCTTTAAAAAAAAGGAGGCATTCGCCTCCTTTTTATCAGGGGGAGATTAATTAAAGCGCCAGGAAGCAACACCCATCACACCATTTTGCTGTACTCTATCAGCCAGTTGACCAATATAGTTGAGCGTCAGGGTGACGGATTTGGCAGGAACCAATACATCGATTCCAGCATTAATTGCCAGGGCATTTCTTGCAATGGGGTTACCTGAAACCGTGAATGCGCCACCCTCAGGGAAACTGAAGGTCGCATAGGGATTCAGATTATCATAGGCATGATTCCAGCCCAGCATTCCATGACCGGTGATGTTATAGGTATCCCTTTGTACCAGGAAAGGAGTCGCTCTGGCACCCAGAGTGGTGAAGGCAATATTCTGATGATGTGCCCAACCATTCAGCGCAGTGATTCCACCTCTTTCATGAATTGTGTCGGTAGAAACATTAATGTCGCTTAACCTGGCAAAAGGTTCTAGCTGCCATGAGTTATCGAGTGCGTAAGCTGCTTCCAGGAATGCCTGCGCCGTGTTTCCGTTATAATCGGCACGCAGATACTCATCGACACGCGGGAAGACTACATGTCTTGCCGAGTCGAATTCATTCCATCCGTAGGCACCGCCCGCGCGAACTACCCAGCGATCCATTCGCGCACTACCATAAAGACCCAGGTAGTAAGTGTCCACATCCACAACGGAGTTACGCTGACTGACCTTGTTTCTTAATTCGCTGTAGCCACCGAAAACACCCACGCGCGTCACATCAGTATTGGCGTCGGCACCGATGAAAATACCACCGCTATTGACTCGAACCCGAGCATAGTTATTGGTACCATCACGATGTCCCCAGTTACCCACTCCTTCAGCCCAGAAATTGATTGCACCATAGGGACGATTCGGATCTTTCTGATAGTCCATTGGCGAGGTCAATCGATTTAACATAGTATTTTCAACAAACTGACCAGCAGTGATAAGGCTTGAAGTCACTGACGCCAGGGCTTCGCCTGAAAGACTGTTTAAGGCTTCCTGCGCACTCTGAATAGTTGGAAGATTTAAAATCAGCGTTTTTAACAAGCTGCTATCGGGTAAGGACTCAAGGGCATTACCTACAGCCGATTGATTAGGCGAGGTTGCGACACCTGAAATCGGTAAAGCAGTACGTCCAATTTGCAGATTGACATTATTGGGACCATACAGCAGGTTGAAGCTTAAGAATGGCAACACTGGCAAGGTACCTGCAAATGTTCCGGAAACACCACCGGTTGCAGTCAAAATACCATAGGTACCCATTACAAAGGGCAAGCCATTGACACTGATGACGTTCACTAAGCCACCATTCAAAATAGCACTTCCTGCCACCTGAATTAAATCGGATTGACCGAATGGGTTGACCTGTACTTCAAAAATGGAACCAGGATTCTGGATTAAATCCCCTAATACATTGAGCGTTCCAATACCCAATCCCAAGCCTGGTGCGATAGTGCCGTTAATTATTGCATCGCCGCCTACCGTGCCAACACCTTCCAAACGAGCGCCGAGATTGACGAGAACGTCGCCTCCAACACTGCCATTAAGCTGCAAAAGCCCCTCATTAACGGTTGTAGTTCCTGTGAAAGGATTAATTCCATTCAATATCAGACTGCCCGGGCCATTTTTTATCAAATCACCGGTTCCATCAATGGAGCCGCCGAAAATGCCAGCACCGATGCCTGCGATAATCAAGTCATTTGCACCGAGAAGAATCTGGCTGCCGCCTACGCCGTTCAGATTGCCAATTAGTTGCGCACCAAGAGCGGCAGATATATCCAGAGTTGCGCCTGGCTGGGTTAGATTGAGAGGACCATTTGCAGAAAGGCTTCCTCCTGCACCGACCGCCAGAGTACCCTCAGCAATATTGGTTCCACCAGTATTCGTTGACGCACCGGTTAATAGTAACACTCCTGCACCTGCTTTAGTCAGAGCGCCTGTACCGCTTATACCGCCTGATAAAGTCAAGAGTGGCTCAGTAACCAGCGCGGTTAATCCACCCGCAGCTAAAAGAATGGGATTGGCTAAATCAAGAGCGGTTACAGCAGGCTGAATGATACCGCCATTGCCGGTAATCAAGCCAAATCCGAGGGAGGTATTGGTATCGATAATCGCATTACCACCATTTAATACCGCATCGAAATAGCTGCCAGGACCGGAGACATTCCAGGTGCCGCTGTTAAGGACTAAATGTTGAAAATTGATATAAGTACCAGAAGGTGCCGAGCCTACTCCAGCAGTTCCTGAGCCAGTTCCTGTTACGGAGTTTTGTAGAATTAAGGTGTTATTACCGCCAAAACCGCCGTCAATGACGCCTGTTGGTGCAAATAATACGCCTAAACCTAAAACAGGCAGATAAATACCCAGACCAGTGCCGGTTACTGTCGAACCAGTTACGGCGGTAAAGGTATTGACACTATTCTCTCCCATTGAGAGACCGCCAAAAATGCTGCCGCTGTTGATAAAGGTATTTCCCTGGCCGGCTGTGCCATTGGATTGAAATGCCATACGGCCAATGATCGTGCCCGTATTAGTGCCGTTGACTTTAGCACCGCCATAAGCGGCTAATACAGGGATATCATCAGGAAATAGCACCGCCCCAATTAAAGGAACGCCATTGATCAAACCATTATTGACTATGTTGGTTACACCACCAACCCCATTTTGCACGGCAAGCGCCATACCGGTTAAATCAGCAAGATTGACACCAAGCAGCCCGCTGGTACCTCTCATAATGCCATTGTTAGTCACGTTGACAGTGCTGGGATTGGCATTGCCAATATATGTGCCTGTGGAAAGAACGGTCAATAAACCCAGTAATGAGGGGTCGATGATGCCGCTGTTGTTTAACGTAATATTATTTCCTGGCAGAGCCAAAGCAGTTCCGCCCAAACCGAGAAGAACACTGAGATAAGCACCGCTATCTACATTAACAGTCAGGTTATTTGCAGCGGAAAAAAATGAAGGCGCTAATGGATCAGTTGGAGGAAGACAGGTTACCACATCGCCATTTTGAGGAAACGCTGGAATACAATAGGCATTAGCGGTGTTGGTATTCAATAATCCGGCACAGGTAGCGGCCAGTATACTCATGCAAAGTTTGTTTAACTTTCCTGAGCGCGGTTTTTGATCAGTTACATCTCGATTAGAAGCTTTTATTTTCATGAACATTCCTTGTTTAAAAAATACTGACTTCAACTGCGATAAAACTAATAGTCCGTCAATGACTATAAAAGAAATTTATGCATCAATCTATAGGTATTTTCAATTAGGCAAAATAGGTGAACTCATTGCTGCCAGGAAGTTCTGCTGAGTTTAGATCAAGCAGATCATTTATTGAGACAGGACCACTTTTATATAACACTTGAGCCAGTTCATCATCACAGTGTTGCACATTTGAAATCTGTTCAGGGCTAGCACTCACCTCTGGCGGATCGATTGGCGTCAAGGGTTGAAAAAAGGATGGCGCAGCATAAGGCTTTATATTCAAGTGCAAAACACAACTATCAACTATTTTCTGCCAGGAGTGAAACACGCCACGATTATGCTGGTGAAATTGAAAGAAGAATTGTGGATTGAGTTCGGCTATCGCCATTCCCAATATTATATCCACATCGTGTATTGTTTCATGTTTCGCCAAAACCTCGTCAATTTTTGAAAACAGTAAATCCAGTTGAAAATAATTGCTGAAGCCATGTAATTGGCTGCAGGTTTTGACAATCCAGGACATGTTATCGTTTAGATTGCTTCCTGGAGGTAATTTATCCAGTATACCCAGCAAAATATGCGCACTTTCTGCACGAATAAATAGCATTGCCTCTTTTGCAAATCGCAAATTAGCCGCTGTAATTTTGTTATAATATTCAAAATAGACCAATGAGCTGGGAAGACGAGTTTCTACCTGGACACGCCGGTTGAATGAAGATTGTAACACAAGGCTAGGGCTGGCAACTAACACATAATAAGCTTGCCCATTTATTATTTTCTTTTCAAAGTAATGAGAGAAAAGGAGCACTTTGCTTTCAGACATGAAGAATGTCTGACTGCCTTTAATAGAATTTTGAGTTTTATTTTTCATTGATAAAAAGCTGAATGACTAATTTTGAACAATAAAGCGCATTATATTATCTTTTGGAATAGAAAAATATATAATCGCTATGATAATGATCAGTTAATAACGCCTTATCTTCTTAAACGTGAGAGGTGTTAAATCAACCCTCTCCCTAACCCTCACTGCCATTAAGTTAAGGACTTCTGTCATTCCCGCGAAATGCGGGAATCTATTCCTCAGTCGGCATTGTGGCTTGCTCAGAGATGGATCCCCGCCTTTCGCGGGGATGACAGCTTAATATACAATTGAGCTTAACTTAATGGCAGTGACCCTAACCCCTCTCCAAACCTGGAGGGGTTTCACGAGAGTCTTCATCAGACTGTGTCATGTCATCTCGAACGCAGTGAGAGATCTCCGAATGCTGGCACAAACCATGATTAAGGAGATCTCTCACTGCGTTCGAGATGACGGCTTCCTGGTTTAAAATCAACTTTCCATGATTTTCTGAAAAGCCTGTAGAAACCCGTTCAGACTATGATAGCGAGAGGCCGTAAGAAGTTCAGCAGTCAAAGTTTTGCCTGAAGCATCAAGAATTTTACTCAAAGAGTCTCCAGGTCCCAGATCCACAATTAAATCATACTGATATTCTTTGATTAAGTTGCAGACATTAAACCAGTCCAGGCATTCCTGCAACTCCAGACCCAGCAAATCCCTTTCCTCTTCAGCTTTGTAAATTTTCCTTAACTTCAAAGGGCTGATAACAGGATATTGCATGACATCAGCCTGAAAATGACCATTTAAAAAATGCTGAAACTCAACACTGGCCTGCCTGTAGAAAGGAGTATGTGAGGGCAACTGAATATTTAAAAATTTTATAAGCCTCAGACCTTTTGTTGATAGCCTTGAAGCAAGGCGTTTTAAATCAGCACATTTTCCACCAATTACCAGATGCTGAGGCGAATTGATAATCGCTATATAGCAATGATATTCGGCTATCAATATTTGAATAGCCTTCCAGTCAAACTCTCCTTTAGCGGTGATTAAATCATAATCCTCTGCTCCAGAGACTAAGGTATTCATTAACTGGCTTCGATGATGAAGCAGTTCTATTATTAGTTCAGGACTGGCATTGATGCTTGCTAAAAATGCGCTGGCTTCTCCCAGACTGTAGCCAGCCAGTTCGACCTGATGATTATTCAGCAGGGATTGTATTCTTGAAAATAAAATCAGCTGATAACAGCCAATAATAATCTGTACCCATCGAGGATTATCAATAGGGAGAGGCTGTGATAATAAATCCAGTTGTGCCAGAGAAGAAAAGGTTCCAAGTAAATCGTCAGCCTCATCATCCTGTTGAAAAAAATCAAAAAGCGTATTGTTCTGATACCCCTGCCCCGCAAAAAGGAATAGAATTCTCACGATTGCCTTCCAAAAATCTGCCGAAGAAAAAAGAGCAAACCCAACATATCGGCTACTCCCCCTGGACTAATATTGGCCTTTGAAAACAAGCGATGCAAATCATCAGCTGCGCGGATAGACTGTTCACGATTATTCGCTGAAATACTTTGCCGGATATGGCCGCGGGCAAAAGCCAATCCCTCAGGACCTGTGCGGTACAAGACATTGATATCATCCAGGTTCAACAAAAAGTGCTGATAGGCCAGCAAGCCAAAAAACAGGCTATCTCCCTGGATTGGAGATAGCTCTGCATAAGCATCAAATACCAGTGCATATCCATCGATGGCTATTTGTCTTGCATCATTGACTGCGTATTTTTGTCTGACCACAACACCGTGAGTATTCAGGTTAGTATGCTCTTTCTGCAAATATTCAGCCCATTGTTCGATTATTGCCGATTGCAGATCCCATAAAGAAAACTGGCGGAAACGCTGGCTCAGATTGCAAATGGTCGCACATAAGATACCCATTGAGAAAATTGCACCGCGGTGGGTATTAATTCCTCCGGTAATCGACTGCATGGTCTTTTCCGCCTTGATTCCCAGCGGTACCAGATTTCGCGGAGCTAAATCCTCGGCAGCATGGCGACCCAAATGAACAAAATAATGTCTTAAACCGAACAAACTGCGAAAGAATAAACTGCCATCCATATCCGAATGCGCACCGCTGTCAACAAAACTTACCAGTCCTGGTTTGGGATATAAAGCCACTTCATCATATAAGGCTCGCACCGCTCTTTTGGCAAAATAGCGGGCAATCTGCGAAATGCTAGTTAAGGAGTGATGGAAATGAGGCATACAGATTGTCTCTTTTTAGCAGGCTCAACTCATGGATTGATTTAAACAAGAGGGATTCCCCGGATTGTTGCAATAATTCCCTCCAGGAGCAGTCGCCTAGTCCCGCAAAACGGATTTCTCCGTCAATCCTTTGTTGTGGAAATCGTGCCTGTAATTGGGCGTACAGGCTTTTTAAAGCCGATAAGGACTGCTCCTTATAGTCAATTAACAAATCCAGATCGGACTCCGCTTGAACATAGGGCTCTTTTGTCAGATACTGCCAGCAATAAGAGCCATAGACCTTAATTTCATAATCCAAATCCGGAAAAAGCTCCCTTAAGTCAGGAAGCTCGCTGACTCGGCTTATCGCTGAACAGGATAGAATAAAACTGGCGCGTATTTTCTTTACCTGCTCAGCCTGAAAATAAGGAATGGCCAGCTGGATCTGATGGACAGCAAGATCTGGAGGCTGGCGGGTCATAATTAGTGGATAGCCGCATCCTTGCCAATGTTTAAACAGGCTTAGGTTTTCCGGTGAACAATTGATATCCGGTGCTGCCTGCTTATCGAGATAGCATAAATTATGTCTTAGATACCTCATAGATTTTCAATACTTTTTATAATATCGTAAGCTTCTTTTCGCCCGCCATATAATTTGCCAAGTTTCGCGCGGTTATCTTCTTTAATCTCTGGATCTTGCAAACAATTTAACAACTCGCTGGCAACATCATCAATAACCAGCACCTTATGTAATCCTCCCAGACTGTGGAAATTCTCAACTCCCGGAGCAAAAACAGGGGAATTTTCGCTAATCTTTCTTAGTATATCGATATCGATTTTAGTGACCCTGGCCATCCCTTCCAGCCACATAACTGCGAGTTGAGTTCCTTCCAAAGCATAGATACGATCAGCCATCATGCCAAAAGCGATAAAACTCCCTCCAATCGCCTGATTATAGACCAGAGTAATCAAGGGATTGCCTGTTTCACGCGCCAAATGCAAACACTTTAGCAAATGGGCAAAACAGGCATACATTCCTAGCCATTCATCCCGCATGGATAATTTTTGTCCTGTCACATTGGTGAGTAACACAATGGGATCTGTATTGTTGCTTTTGATAATCGACAGGACATGGCTTGCCATTTCCATCGCCTCATCGACACCGAAATCCGTGTCCTCTACCGTACCCAGTATATTAAATCGCCTGCCTTGAATGATTCCGCTTCCATGAACCACGTGTTGATTAATCTCTGTTTCGCTGCTGTCAAAGCATTTTTCCAATAGATCTTTCAATGAAATTTTATTGCTGGACATGTCGATCTTCCTTAGCCAAAGCTAAAAACTGCTCATCCGAACAATTAAACACATCCTGCGCGTAAACGTCTGGATGATATTGTTTTAGCCACTCGCCTTCTTCCTGACAATTACCCGCAGATGAAATTCGTTTTTGCAGAAATTCATGCTCCGCAAGCAGGGAATTCAAATCCAGACCTTGCCTATTAGCTGATTTCATACATCGTTTGATAGCGTCTAAAACCGCTGACATTTTATGGCCGCTGTATTCCTGAGCCGCTTTTTGCAGGTATCGCGTTCGACCACCATAAACTCGCCATACCAGGGGGCGGTTACCGCTGTCAAAGACCTCAGCTCCTTTCACTGCCTGAATAACTTCTGCACCGGACACACCGATACGGGCATTCTGACTGACAATTAATGAATCCAGTGTGCCGCTGATAATGCCCATGCCGCCATAGGCCCCATTATTTCCACAAATCACACCAATTGTTTTTATTCCTGCAGTTCGGGCGTCAAGAATGGCACGAATGATTTCGGAAATTTCAATTTCACCGACATTGGCTTCCTGTAAGCGAACACCTCCACTGTCGATTAACAACAATATGGTTGACAGCCCCTGCCTGATAGCATAACGAATCAGTCCAATGAGCTTCGCACCATGTACTTCCCCTACTGCACCGCCAAGAAAATCTTTTTGCTGGGCAGCAATTGCTACTCTCTCTCCATCGATTGAGGCTGTTCCAATCACCAGGCCGTCATCACTCTCGACTTGTATCTCAAGCTGTGGCAATGTCGGGCTCGGCGTATTTTGTTCCAGCAGAAACTCCTGGAAGCTGTTTTTATCTACCAGAGAATAAATACGGTAACGAGCTGTTGCCTCGGCATAATTATCTTTAGTTTGATAGCCAGTTTGATAGGTTTCGATGGCCTGCCGCAGGCGCAATGAAACCACAGGAGGAGTGGCACCGGCATCATTCAGGCAAATAGTAAGCCCGGCATAGGGATAATCCTCGACGAAACACTCAATAACCGCATCCCAGGTCGGTTTAAAACCGGATACCGCGGTGTTGACCTCGATTGTAGTCTGTTTTTTATTGCCAGCCGCTTTGACAATCACTTCGAGATTTCCGGAACCTGCAACCCCGACTTTGATTAATGGGGCTTCTGGAAGCGTTTGTGACAGATCAAAGCTATATTGATACTTTTCCATAATTCCTACCAACTTCTGAATTTATTGGGAGGACAATACAGTCCTTTTGAGATTTCAACCAAATCATGAATAGTTTTAGCCGCCAAAAGATCGCGGTCCGCCTCTTTTAACGAAATACCAAGATCTTCCGGGCGCTTTATAATACCGCGCGAGCGAAGTTCATCCACCTTCGTTTTATCGCGTCCTAATCCCATTGGGGTATATCCGGCCACACCGCGAACCGCTTGCTCACGCTCATCCGCATTACGGCATAAAAGAAGATTCGCTATCCCCTCTTCTGTGACGACATGGGAGATATCATCGCCATAAATCATAATAGGCGGTAAATCGGCATTCATTTCTTTCTGTAATTCCCAGGCATCCAGTTTTTCAACGAAAGTCGGCTTTCCGGCACTCTGAAATGTTTCCACCATTTGAATCACCAGTTTGCGGCCGCGTGGCATCGCCTGAGGATCATGGCTATATTTTTCCTGACCCGCCTTAAGCCAGGCGAAAGAAGAATGACGCCGCCCCAATGTATCGCAACCCATATTCGGTGCGCCGCCAAATCCGGCGATGCGTCCTTTGGTGGCTGTTGAACTATTAGCCTGTGCATCCATTTGCAAGGTAGCGCCAATAAATACATCGCAGGCATAATGGCCGGCTAGCTGACCGAACAGTCGATTGGAACGCAATGAACCATCTCGTCCCGTAAAAAACACATCGCTACGCGCCCGCACATAGTCGTTCATCCCTACCTCACCGCCTACACAGAAAATAGAACTGACAAACCCGCTCTCGATAGCAGGAATTAAGGTGGGTAAGGGATTAACCATCCAGTGCTGGCAAATCTGGCCTTTTAAGCCCAGGGCATTGGCATAGGTAGGAAGAATAAGCTCAATAGCACAGGTATTGAAACCGACACCGTGGTTCAGACGATTCACCTGATAAGGGGCATAAATCCCCTTAATCACCATCATTGCCATCAGTATTTTAACTTCATCAATTTGAGCGGGATCGCGAGTGAATAAAGGTTCGATATAGGAAGGCGTTGGCGCCTTGACAATCACATCCACCCAATCTCCGGGAATATCGACTCTGGGCAATTGCTCGACAATTTCATTGACCTGGACAATTACCAGCCCATTTTTAAAGGCCGTTGCCTCGACAATACTCGGCGTTTCCTCAGTATTGGGCCCCGTGTATAAATTGCCCGCATGATCCGCTTTGTCGGCCGTGATCAGTGCGACATTGGGCGTTAAATCCATCGCATAGCGGGCATAAAGCTCATTATAAGTATGAATATTGCCAATTTTTAACTGGCTTCGCTGAATCATGATTGCAAGACGCGTAGCCTGGGGTCCGGCGAAGGCGAAATCAATTTTTTCAGCGATTTCCCGTTCAAATAAGTCAAGATGTTCCGCCAGGGTTACCGCCGATTGAATCATGTGCAGCTTATACACTTTTTTCGGATTCACCGCACATAAACTGCGGGCTAAAAAATCAGCCTGCTTCTGGTTATCCCCTTCCAGACAGACTTTGTCATATGGCCTGATGGCCGCTTCGAGCAAAGGCAGAATATTTTTGATAGAGGTAATCTTGCCATTTTCCAAAAATGGCCTGATATCGCGAAGTCTGGCTTCATAATCCTGTCGATTCTTATTCCAATCCATAGTTTTTCATAAGCAGCGGTTTGTCATTTACTGTAGCATGAATCGATTACAGCAGAAAGCAAAGCCTTAAAGAATCCCCGATCCTTATTTTCGACCAGGGCTGTAATCGGGGGGTATTTCTTTATGTATCTTTTGGCGTGTTCTTACTGGAGCGGCCCTCTCATTTGCTTGAATGGACGCAGGGGATTCGGTTTGGGGCAGCTCTTGCAAGTTCGATTCTTTTTTAGCTGCCTGCTTTCTTTTTTTGTTTTGTCCACTGAAAAACGTTGGGTCAGTATTGTGTCGGCCAGGAGTACGCTGGCGTTTAGCTTCTCTTGGTGGAACATTGCCCTCCTCCTTCGTCTGAGTTGTTGCAGGCGACGTTTCCTTGCTGCTCTTAAGCTTGTCATGCTGGGTCAATTCTTTCAATAGCTTATTAATCTCCGCCGAATAGACGAAGGATTTTTGTGCAATTTTATTCAGGATCACCTGGCAGTGCGCCCATTTTTCCTCTGCTATCAGTGAAGAAAATTTTTCAGAGGCGCTGTTTTTGTGATTAAGAAGTTTGGATAATGCGGACGGCCTCATATCCTTTATTAGCTCTTCAAGACAATCTGTCGTTTTTAGCCGCAATGCCCAGTCAAAAACAGTCAGCCCATCATCATCTTCAAGCATGAGGTTGACTTTTTCTTTTCTGAATAATTCAATAATTTTTCGTCTTGATTTGGCATCACCGGAACTCACTCCATAATATTCCCCGGCCATTACCATATGAAAACTGGATAAGCCAGCTCTTCGAGACTGCATGGCAGGATCCGCCTTCATTTTTAATAATGCCTCGACTCCTTCTGCGAGCCCCATATAGGAAGCTATCATTAAACTGCTGAGCCGCTCTGTGGTGCTATTCTCCTGCAATTCATTTTCGGGGGTGATAAACAAAACAGGAAGATCCGGATGTTCGAGAGTTCTTACCTCCTTTTTCCCTGCCAGAATATCCGCTAAAGCGATGGGCAGAATAGCTTTTTCGACCACATCAAAATACAAACCATTTAATTCACCAGGAGTCTCTTCGCTTTCCCCTTTATTATGAAATAAAACGGCTGTCTTTGAATATTCCTGCTGATATTTGTGAAGCAGTTGCTGTGAATTATAGGGTCCATCGGAATGATGCAGGAAGACTCTTTGAATATCCCCATAATCATAGTCGTCTGAATAATTAACCAGGATCTGTTCTCCAGGCTCGATATCCCTTATCGCCATCACGACTATTTCAAAACTAACCTTTCCATCTTCTGTCCTGATTGGCCGCTTGCGAAATTCCGCATTCGGTGTATGTTTACTCTCATTGAAAAATCGGGCAACGTTTCCGGAAAGCCTGGCATCAATAATTGTTTTTGATTGGCCAAGCCGCATGAAATAATGCGTGTTCAGTTCCTCTTTTGGGAGGCTGTTTGCATCATCCTCAGTAATTTTCGCTCCCTCGTAGACACAGAAAATTTCTTTGGCTTTTATTCTTGTTCTGGCCAGAACGCCTTTCCCTCCGAATAACAAATTGATACCAGTGACATCCAGTTTGGAGTCCAGATCGGCGTCATTATGCTTATAGGTAAAATTTTCCTCTGCAGCCAACTGCTTTTGATGGTCCTCGATGTCCATATGAAATACCAGTGGTTCCTTAAAAGCTGATCCCGAAAGCCTGTCGAAATCAACTTCCTTATCTAATGAAACCAAAGGCGGGTTTTCTTTTGCAGGAGCAGTGATTTGATCTTCATCATCTATCTCTTCTATCACTTCCTTGATTTCCTGTACTTCTTGTTGAATGACAACCGAAGCCGCGCCTTTTTCTTCTATCGTTTCTCTTTCTTTAGTAATTGGTTGAGCAGGCGCAACAGGAGTTTGAGTCCTGGGGCTATTGAAAATAGCTATCATCTGAGGCGTATTAGCGTACACGGACTTCCACAGCTGCATATTGATTAAAAAAAGATGATTTGGTAATTGATAAAAAGAAGTCACCCTGTCGCCCTTTAACAGCTCCTTATCTTCTTCTGATTCTACTTTTACCAGTTGCTCAGAATGATTTCTCGACAAAGTTTCCTTGGTACTGACTAAATCATATGCCATTGTTATCAGCGCTTTGGCGTGCAAAAGCTTTCCTTGAATCGACTCTTCTTTTATCCTGCTGCCTAAAGGCGTATTGCCTGGGAGACGTTTTACCGTGTCCATGGAAGCGGTAACAGTAATAGTTGATTTAAGTAATCCCTCAGCCGCTTTCACAAGTGCAAAAAAAAGGCTGACTTTATCAAGAATGATTCTGCTAATCCTGTCATTTTGAACGACTAGAGGAATGGTTGATTTTAGCCCAGTGTAAAGCGAGATAATCTTCTGATAATCTGCACAGGCAGCATCTGTTAAATCCCAATCCTCTATTGCATAATGCTTTTTCAATTCATAAAACACGATAAACTCGAGAATTGCTGAGATGGGTACTTCCGGGTGTTGTTTTGTTATTTCATCAACCACCTTGTCATCAAATGAAAGCGTGTCAATCATAAATAAATCCATCAATCTAATTGCCTTAAATTATAACACAAAGCAAAAAATTGGTACGATAAGTACTTAAAATATCAGAAGTGTTATCTGTTGGAGATCCCTCGCTTCGCTCGGGATGACCTGGGGTTTAGCTCGGATGACCTGGGTTTAGCTCGTATGACCTGGGTTTAGCTTGTATGACCTGGGTTTAGCTCGGAATACCGAGGGTTTACGTTAGTAATCGACAAAACAAGTTAACTTGCTTAAGCTGCTCAAGTGAAACGGCACTCGCATCAGGTAGCGAAGGGGAGTAAACAACGATTGCCAGACATTTAGCCCTTGATACCGCCACATTTAGCCGATTCTTATCCAGCAGAAAGTTTAAACCGCGTGGTGATTCTTCCCCATCACTGGCGCACATGCTAAGAAATACAATGGCTTCTTCCTGCCCCTGGAAGCGATCCACAGTTCCCACTTTGGCTTTTGGCCCTAAACTGAATTGAAGTTTATTGACCTGATGATTATAGGGTGCCACAAATAACATATCGTTCCAGCTGATGGTTCTTCGTGTACCATCAGTTTCAATATAGGTTCGTCCGCATAATTGCTGAGCCAGTGTTTTAATAACCTCTACCTCTTCTTCACTCGCCTGAGTATTGCCTTCATGAACAACGGGCACCGCAATAATTCCCGCCTCTATATCTAAAATCCCTTCATAGGTTTCAGGCACTTCAACAATGCGTTTGTGATTAAAAGGCGCGGTCTCGAGTTTACCCTCATAAATCATTTCACTGATAAACGCATTGACAGCCGGGTGCATACGATAGGTCGTACCAAGAAAAATACCGCATTCCTCTGAAATCGTAGGGCTATGATGGAGTAAATAATCCAGAATTGAAGAACCGCTTTCTTCCGGATGATTTCCCTGACAAGGCTGCGGCAATTGCATCTGATCACCCATTAAAATAATATTACGGGCGGACTGACTCATTGCGATTAAATTAGCGACGCTCACCTGCCCTGCCTCATCAACAAACAGATAATCAAACTGCGCCTCCAATTCCACTCTGGAAAAGCCCCAGGCTGTTGAGCCGATAACGCAAGCGTCCTGCAGCTCATCAATCATGTCCTTATTTTTTACCAGTTTAATATTTAATCGCTCCAGCATGCCATCGCTGTCCTTCGTGGAAACAAAATGCCCTTTAATCCCGTTTTCCTGACAATATTCCGCGCTACAGCAAAGCAAGTGATTCAAGGCCTTGTAGGCATTCGAAGTCACTCCAATTTTCTTACCCTGCATCAGCAATTCAGCGATGATATGTTTGGCAGTATACGTCTTCCCTGCTCCTGGCGGGCCCTGAATAACCAGATAACTGTTATCAAGATTTAAGACTGCATCAATTATTTGCTTTAATCGGGTTGCCGGATCATGGCTTGGCGCGATAGCCTGCCCCGGGAGTCTGTTTTTTATGCGCGGATAGGCTCGGCTTAAAAAATCCCCGATCGCCGTATTAAAGAGTTGATTCTCTATAAACCTGCTGGCCTGTGCATAAATTGCAGCAGGAATTGGATCGGGATTAATATAGTCATCCGGGATAAGCGTAATGGTTTCATCAAGAGCCTCCTTCATCTGCAGCGTGATAAATCCTTCATTAATTCGACTGCCTTCCTTTTCGAGAGTCACTTTCAGATTTCTTCCATCAGCACCCTTTTTCCCTAACACATAATAAGAACTTGAATTGGCTTTGAACTCCTGCCTTGAGTCAAACTGGTATTCATAAGCCAGATTTCTTGACTTTGGTGTGGGTAAATAAGGCTCCTTCCCGGTTCGAGAGCATAAAGCCAGGCATTCAATATCTTCCAGCAGCTCTTCTTCATTCATGTCCATTCGTTCATACAACTTCCAGATTAGCGGTTTCCTTTCCCGACGATGGAACTCGAGACACCATGCGAGTAATCTCGCGATAGCGGCTTCTTCGGGCAGGCTCTTTTGTATCAGTGTTTCTGAATGATCCAGCAATTCATTACGCAATGTAATCGCCTGTGTCACTGCCTCTTTAAGTTCAGGATCCACCAATTCATTGTTTCCGGAATAATTAATTCCAGCTGCTGATTGCCTGTCTCTTAACCAGTCCACCAGCTCCTGGGTTGAATCGCAATCATCGCGATTATAGTCCCGAATCGATTTCAGGATTTTCGAGGAATGCCAGTCATGGCCATCAGGATTTTCTCGCCAATGCTCATAAACTGCCACTGAATCACCGCCACTCGCCACCTCAGTCTCTCTTTTGGGGCGATAAAGATGTTCTATATTTTTTATTGAATAACGTGGCTCGCCCACCAGCAGTGCATTTTTCACAATTTTATATAAATCGACAAAAACCCCATTACGAAGCAGTTGATCCACCTCGTATTCGCAAATGCCATAACGTCCCATTAAACGACGGCAGGCACTGATTTCATAACTGGCATAATGATAGATGTGCATGGCGGGATCCTGAATCCATCGCTGGTACACCCATTGTATAAAGCGGTTAAAACAATCCTTTTCCTCTTCTGCGTCATGCGCCCAGAAATCCTTGTATTGTCTGCTGCCATCTTCAGCAAAATAAGTGACTCCCCAAAGGTATTCCAAACCGCCCTCATATAAGGGATCGCCCTCGATATCAAAAAACACATCGGTCTTACAGGCTGGCGGCAGTAAATAGAAACCCGTATCCTCAGGATGCTCCAGAATCCTGAACAAGGGAATTTCTTTATTTTGACTGGCCTTCTGAATAGCGGCCTGAGCTTTTAGACGCGCCAATGTTTGCCTGTTGATTCCTTTCACATTATCTCCAGACTCAATCAGACTTTGCATGGTCGAAATCCCTGCTTTCTGCAGTTTTCTGATATGGGTTTTGCGAATATTGGCAACCTGGGCCAGATGATCCTGCTGGAAGAATATCTGCTTTGCATAGGCGCTCCATCGCTCATAAGAGCCTGACAGGGAAGGATCAGGACATTGATCAGGATTGAACCCTGAGTGTGCCGCCAGAAATTTCTTTTTTAAATGCAGGTAATAATAAATATATTCCCTGAGTGCAAGACGTTTATGTTCTCCTGAACCCAAAGAAACAACGATATTTTCCGGTCTTTTTCCCTGGATAGTTTCCAGCATTTCAGAATAACAGCAGAGCTGTAAAATAAACTCTGGCTTCACTGATTTTGCCAGCTTGCTGTCCCAGACTTCATAATGATAGTCACCCAATACGCTTTGTCCGGTGACCTTGACCAGAAAATCAGCACGCCCTTTGAACGGAATTAATGCCAGTGGAGCCTGATAAATTACATCAGCTCCAGCCCGCATCGCCTCGATGCTATCCTCTATACGATTGCTATCCGCGAGATTCGTCACACGAAGACCCTGGGCTTCAAATTTCAGCAGTTCCCCTAATTCATGGAGCACTCCCTCTTTCTGCAAAACAGCAGTCATCGAATCATTGGCATCCGGCTCTGGAGATAGCTCAGGATGGGTTACATGAAGATGCTCCATCCAGGAAGCGAAAGGACTTTTGCTAAAAAGACTTAAATCGGAAGGAGAGAAAATCAGTTCCCCGGCTTGCAGATGCATGGAATACTCCGGTTTATTAGATAAAGAAGCGTACGTCATCCTGAGCGTAGCGAAGGATCTCAAACTGCTTGGAACGGAGCCAGATTCAGGAGATCCTTCACTGCGTTCAGGATGACGGAGACGAACCACCACAACGTTAGGAGCTGGGTTGCTTCACTTCGTTGCAAAGACGACAGGTTAGTTTATTAGTTTTATTCATGCAACAACACCTGACAAGCTGTGGCTAATCAAAAGACTGAGGCTTGGCTCTGGATTGTTTAAGTTGGCCCTGTCTGGACTTTTCGTCCAGCATTTTCTGCTTTGAGCGCCGTGAACGCCGCCTTTTCTGCCGCTTTAATTTTTCAATGTGCTGCTGCTTTTTTGATTTCTCATCGCTGATTAAGGCATTTAATTTTTCGCAGATTCTCATCCTGGCAAAATAGCGGTTGTCCTCGCGGCTTCGTGCATCCTGGCATTTGACCTCAATACCGGAGGGCAGATGTTTAAGATAAACCGTCGAAGCTGTTTTATGTAATTTTTGCCCGCCCTTGCCGCTGCCAATAATAAACTTTTCCTGCAAATCGCAGTCACTGATTCCAAGTCTTTCCATCCACTCGCTTAAACTGTTCCACTTGTCATTGTTAATCATAATTGTCTCAACGTCATCCTGAACGCAGTGAAGGATCTCCTGAATCTGGCTCCATTCCAAGCAGCTTGAGATCCTTCGCTACGCTCAGGATGACGTACCTGGGAGTTGCTCATTTTCTAAAGATAATTCGGCCAGCCCAATGATCAACGTCATCCTGAACGAAGTGAAGGATCTCCTGAATCTGGCTCCGTTCCAAGCAGCTTGAGAGCCTTCGCTACGCTTAGGATGACGTACCTGGGAGTTACTCATTTTCTAAAGACAATTCGGCCAGCTCAATGATCTGCTGGTAATAATGGTTATATTGATCTGAATCAAGAGTCGAGTAATTCAGATTTTTAAGTAAACTGGTTAACTTGACGAAATAGTTTCGAGCCGTTTCTTTATCTTCAAACTCATAATCCTTATTCATTATATCAATAAGCAGGTTAAATAAAACTTTTTGTCTGGTAATCGGTGCAGAAACATCGACCGGATCATAGGCATCCTGCTGTAAATAAACCATATCAAGCATCAGCGATTTTTGGTAATCGATATAATCGGACATGGTGATGCCCTCTTCTCCAGTGACTTGCATCATATTAAAAATGTCCTGTCCACGGTGCAATAAACTGCTTGCCTGTTCCACTTTCGCAATCCAGCCTGGCTCAAGATTATTTTCAAACCAGGATTTTAACTGCTCGACATAGCGTGACCAGGAAATCAAGGGATCAACCGCCGGGTAAAATCGTTTGTACGCACGATCATAACTTAAACCAAGAAACGTTTTCACCGCACTTAATGTGGATTGGGTCACTGGCTCCTCAAAATTTCCCCCTGCCGGCGACACCGTTCCGACAATGGTTAAACTGCCAGTGGAATGATCAGGACATTCAACAATACCAGCCCGCTCATACAATCCATGAATACTGCTATTTAAATAAGCCGGGAAACCTTCCTCGCCGGGTATTTCCTCCATACGACCCGAGGTTTCCCGCATCGCCTGCGCCCATCGGGACGTTGAGTCGGCAATCAGTAATACATTAAATCCCATCTGTCGATAATATTCACCCAGTGTGATGCCGGTATAAATAGACGCCTCCCTGGCCGCTACCGGCATGGAAGAGGTATTGCAAATAATAATGGTTCTATCCATCAGACTACCGCCTGATTTGGGATCAATTAATTTGGGGAATTCGGTGATTGTTTCAACCACCTCTCCCGCCCTTTCGCCGCAGGCCACCACAATGACAATATCAACGTCTGAATAACGGGCTATTAAATTTTGCAAAACGGTTTTACCCGCTCCGAAGGGGCCGGGAATACAAGCGGTTCCTCCTCTGGCAATCGGGAAAAACGTGTCAATCAATCGTAAACTGGTCATCATCGGTTCGGAGGGATACAAGCGCTTAGTCAGATTTTTACGCATCAAAGCCTGAGATATTGACATCCGCACCGGCCATCGCTGAATCATACAGATTTCATGGCTGCGATTATCAGGATCAACCAGTTTTGCAATCGGGGTTTCAACCGTAAAAGCACCTTGCTGTATCCACTCGACTCTGAGCTGACTTCCTAAATCAAAGGGAACCATAATTTTATGGGTTAATCGGCCCTCCTGCACCAAACCAAGCACGCTGCCTGCCGAAACCATATCTCCTGATTTGACCGCGGCTGAAAAAACCCATTTCTTATTAAAATCGAGCGGGTTTTCGCGCACACCGCGAGGAAGAAAATACCCGTACTCCTCTGCAAAGTCCTTCAATGGATTTTGTAAACCGTCATAGACCATTCCAAGCAATCCCGGACCTAAAACAACTGAAAGTTGTTTCCCGGTCTGTAGAACTGCATCACCCACTGCAATGCCATTGGTCTCCTCAAACACTTGCGCAATCGCCGTATTGCCTCGGACATGAAGAATTTCCGCCATAATTTCTTCTTTATGTGCAGACTCCTCTTGTCGAGGGCAAATATAGATAATTTCATTTTTTACCAGTGCCTGCTCTCCTGTCCTTTCGAGATGGACAATTCCTTCCTGAATAGCAATGACTTTCGCTTGAGCAGTATTCATAATTGATCCTTTATTCTTTTGTTTTTCTCATCCAGTTCAGTTTCGACACGTTGTATCAACTGCTCCACCTCATCCAGGAGATTATTACTGCGAAAACCTGACCAATAGTTAATTACATTCCAGCGCAGCAGATAAATAACCAATGCCTCGAAATCAAAATAATGTCCCGTCTCAATTTTAGCGAGATAATTCCACACCTCATTTAAAACAAACTCTTCAACTGCCACGGTATTATTTTTGCTGATTTCCATGCTGATTTCTGGTAACCAGGGATAGACGTTTTTTAATCCAAAATCCAAAACATCCCATTGATTATCCAGACGTTTTCGCCAGCGTCCAATCCAATATTGTTCAGGATTTTCAGGCCGGTTTTGACGCGCATTTCGCATTCGGATTGCCGCTAAAATACTGCGGAAATCGAGAAACCATCGTAGCAGGTTTTGAATTAAATCAGAGGATTGCGTATGCAGCGCCTGATATTGGACCTTGGTATCCTCTACGGATTGATCTGGGCTGTACCAACTTTTCCACGATACATTTTCAATCGCGTAAAGCAGATTCAATTGCTCTTCAGGAAGGAGTCTAAAGCGCTTTTCCAACTGCAGTCTTGAAATCGGCAGGTTTTCAATTTTAAAATCAGCCGGCATGCGAGGCAGGCTCGTAACCAGCATATAGAATGGCGTACTCATTGCAGCAAGCCTTCGAGAAGTGCTCGAAATCGGGGTTGCATATGTTTAACTAACAGACAGCTGACCGCTTCTTCACTAAGGTCTAAAACAATGTCTTCTTCAATCAGGTGAACTTTAATACCAGCAGGGTTCTTCGCATCGGGATTGATAGTGACACTCATCCCAGCCTTAAGCATCTGATGAGTAATGGATTGCACCAGTTCCTTCAGAGAATCATTCTCCAGCAGTTTGGGATTTTTACGAATTTCTTCAAAACTCAAGACTTTTTCTGGTAATTGAATATTCACTTCCTTTGCTGCAAAGCCGTGTAACTGTTCTTTGGTATCCTGGGCAATCAGAACAATGAGTTCTCGCAAAAGCGCCTCATTATTTAGTTCCTTATGCACAATTCGCCCCACTTCCTCCGCAAAGCGATGCATCAGATTCTGCCTCAATTCCAAACGCATATTGCGGGCAGCCAGTTGCAGTGCATCTTCGGCGGCTTTCTTTTCGCGAAGGATTTGCTGATGCGCGTCTTCTATCAGGCGCTTTGATTTTAATTGAGCTTCATTTAACAATTCACTTGCTCTTTTTTTGGCAGTATTGATTATATTATCCGCTTCTTCTTTACCCGCGTTCACCCCTTCCTGCTTCAATTGAGCGATTAAACTTTCAATGTTCTGAGAAATAATTGAGGGCGCTTTATCTTGTTTAGCATCCATGAATAGCTCCTATAATCCAGTGCTCAATACCAGAGCAAATACGAAGATAAATACTGCAAATCCTTCGACAATGGCAGCTGGAGCAATGGATAAACCAAAAATTTCCGGCTTGTTTTTAGTGGCATTAATGGCGCTGGCGCAACAAATACCCTGCTGAATAGCACAAAGCATAAGCGCGATACCGCTTAGGATGCCTATTCCAAATAATCCTCCCGCTATTCCGGGAGTAGGCGTTCGATTTAATGAAAACATGATCACAATCCCCATGATAGCCTGGGTTGAGGGAAGAACAGAGACGCCGATGTATTTCCCATAGCCCCCTTCCATATCGAGCATCGCGCCAATGGCAGCCTGCCCCGCTATCGCACAGCCGTAAATACTGCCAATCGTGGCTAAAGCCATTGGCGCGGTGATTCCAATCCATCCCAGCATCAACATTAAATCATTCATGCGATATCTCCTGCTTTTTAAACGGCTGATAGTTATATCCATCTTCTTTGACTGACCATTTGAAAAACTCAATGTAATTCAAACGAAGCCCATGAATTACGGCGCCCATAAGACATAAAACAAAATTCAGGCATTGGCCCAGCAATAAAACCAGTCCCGCTAAAAGCCAACTTGTTTCGGCAATATGTGATGCCATCGTATTAAAGGTTAATGCCAGAGAAGCACCTGCGAGTCCCAGCGCAAATAAGCGCAGGTAACTCAGAATATCTCCAAACAGGGAGGGGATTTCAGTTAAGGCTGTTAAGCCATGAAACCCTCTGAGAAGTAATCCCTTAACACTGTTCACCGGGGTGTTCGATGCAAAAAACAGCATCATTAACAAACTTAAAACTAATAAACTGATACCCACGGTCACAATATTAGTATTCTGATTCATCAGCCCATAGGCCCAAATCAGAGCTGAAATGATGAATATTATGATGCCGATGGCCTTGACCCGCTCGCAAAAGTCGCTGCTAAACCAGGCACGCATGCCGCTGGCTATGCAAATATGAAGGCAGCCAATCACAATCACCAACGTCATCATCGATTTAAAATTCTGGATGTTAATCACTTTGAATTGGGCTAATAAACTTCCCGTTTTAGGTTCCAGGCCCCAATAACTGCCAAGCAGCATTCCATAGATGATAGAAAATGCGCTCAGTGTGACGAGCAAAGGTCTGAGCCAGGTTAACGACTCGCGTTTCCCCAAAGGTTTCCAGCTCAACACAGTGATGACAGCCAGAATGATTCCATAACCCGCATCCGCTAAAATCATAGCGAAAAAAACAGAAAAGGAGAAAAACACCATGATGGAGGGATCAAGGGCACGATAACCCGGCGTTTGATAAAAATTAACCAGCTTTTGACCGCCCTCCAGTAATGGCGGACTCTGCAAGAGTGTCGGAGGCATTTCATCAGCAGAGGGCTCTTCGATAGCCAGACCCAATTCCTGTTGCCTACAGAATTCTTCGAGAGCAGGCACTTTCGATTGAGGTACCCATCCCTGCAGAAAAAAGAATTTTTTATTGTCATCGATTTGATTGAGAGCCTGATTAAACTGGCTGCGATCGGCAAATGCCGCAATCTCTCGCGATAATAAAAAACGATAACGAGTCAGATTGCGGCGTTCATCAATCAAATCATCGATTTGTTCATTCACATCTTCCAACTGGTTTTGCAAGACCTCAAGCCCAATAGCTCCTGTATGACTGCGCAGTGAACAGAAAGCCTCTCCCTGAGGTTCTTCCCGAGCCAATAAAACAAGAAATATATAGCGATTGTCGCGATACACTTCCTGAACAATTTTATCTTTTGGGATTAAAGCCGCCTCTTTATAAGTCAGTTTATAAAACCATAATTTAATCCCACCTAGCTGTGACTCGTCCGGTAAGTGAAAATTACCCCATTTCGATAATTCATGGATACGATCGCTCAAGCGATCACGCTGATCAATCAACTCCTTCATGTGTTTCTGATTTGCCAAAATGGACTGTACAATTTCATCTGGATTGAATTGTCTCCACTGTAAACGCTGACGGCCCTGTTCCGGACAATCCTTGAGATAGCGAAGTGCGGTGTTGAATTGGTCCAGCAGGCTGGTTGAAGGACTGGTTAAAGCGCTGTTATCCTTTGTTTTGACTGAAATTAAGTGAATACAACCCAGGGTCTGTAATTGATCAACTAAAGCATTTTTATTGCGGCTGCTTCCAAAAATGGATAATTTCTTAAAGGTGACAATGCTCATAGCATCTCCCTTTTCCTCTTGGCAATTTTTGAGCTGACCACTGCTGCTCGCTCATTATCGGCCAGGAAAATCTGGATCAGCCGAATTTGTTTTAAGGCATCAGGAATGAGTACCTTTTCAAACAGATTTTTTCGCTGAGTAACCGTTTTGATGGCTTTGGCCAGAATCTCTTGCTGCAATAGCAAGGTTCTCATTTGCAAACGAATGCTGACAAGCTCAGAGATAGCTTGAATCGCCGCTTCAAACCAGTGAGGCGTATTGAGCCAGGCATAATCATCGACAGTATATTTAACCGATTTAAAAACCGGCATATTTACCCCGGCAATATTTTCCTCGGCGATATCCACGGCATCCACATGAATCATTTGCCTAATCTCAGTGATCATTCCCGAGACCATCGGCAAATTATTTTTTATATGTTCTTTTAAATGAACTTCTGTTTCTTTCAATTGTTTGATGTTTTCGTCAATATGCACACGAACTGAAAGCAGTTTTTTTCTTTTTAATTCCAGAGAAGGTAGATAGCGCTGATAGTTCTTCAGATTTTTTCGCTGCAGGCTCAAGGCGCTTTTATTCAGTTTGACTTGCGTCATTTCCTTCTCCTGGCACTTGAACTTTGAAGTATTTGGCAATTAACTCCTGCTTAATTAATAATTCGTTTCCATGAAAGCACTCGCCTAAAGTTTTCCAAGATAAATCAAGCGCTTTTTCCAAAGGAAGAGACACTTTAATATCCATAAAGCGCTCGCGAAACAGGCGGCCAAACTTCAATAGACGCTCATCGTATTCGGTGATTTCAAACGCCATTGCCTGCTTTTGCTCCGCTTCGCAGGCTGCAGAGAAAAATCGGATCATGGCATTCATGATTTGTCCGTGATCATCACGGGTTTGTTTGCCGATAACATGCTGTTTTAATCGCGATAAGGAGCCAAAGGGATCAATTGATCCCGCATGTAAATAGAGCTGTCCTTCGGTGATATAACCTGTGTTATCAGGAACAGGATGTGTGAGATCATTTCCAGGCATGGTAGTGACAGAAAGAATGGTGACCGAGCCAGCCCCCTGAAAGTCACAGGCTTTTTCATAGCGTCTCGCTAACTGAGAGTATAAGTCGCCCATATAGCCGCGGTTTGAAGGAATACGCTCCATTGCAATACCGACTTCTTTCAGGGCATCCGCGAAGGCAGTCATGTCGGTAAGCAGCACCAGAACCCGCTTCCCTTCCTCCACTGCCATTTTCTCAGCCACTGCCAGCGCCATATCAGGAACCAGCAAACGCTCAAGGATTGGATCGGATGCTTGATTAACAAACATAACGGTGCGCGCTATTGAGCCATGATCCTCAAATGTTTTACGAAAAGCATAATAATCATCAAACAATAATCCCATTCCACCAAAGATGATTATATCGGCATCGGCCTGAGTCGCAATTTTAGCCAGCAATTCATTGTAAGGTTCCCCGGCAATGGAAAATATCGGAATTTTTTGACTTTCTACCAGACAATTGAACAGATCAATCATGGGAATATTGGTGCGGATCATTTTGGATGCCAGAACCCGACGGGTAGGATTTACAGTAGAGGTACGTATTGGAGTAGTATCTTCTTGCTCCAGCGTGGGGCCACCATCAATGGGCTTGCCAACCCCGTTAAATACTCGCCCCAGAATATTGGGAGAATAACTGACTCTCATCGGATGGCCCAGCAAACTGACCGAAGAATCTGTAGATAAGCCCTTGGTGCTTCCGAATACCTGTAAACTTGCAATTTCTTTCTGAAGATTAATGATCTGTGCTAAAAGCGTTGCGCCCTCAGACGTATGAATGAGCGCCAAATCATCCAGTCTCGGTCTTGAAACCACATGATTTTCAACCTGTGGAATAGAAATCTTGAGGATATCGCCAGTGATTTCCCTTATATTCTTATAATGTATGATACCCATGCTCATCTCTCTTGATATGTTCCGTTACTTTCCTTTTTTTGTATCCGAAACAGTGCAACAATGGGAACTTAAAAAATTCTGTATTCTGGGAATAATCGTATTGCGAAATTTACTGCCATTGAAGAGGCCGTAATGGCCAACCTTGGGTGCCAGATAATACTGTTTCATCGAATCAGGAAGATTTTTGCATAAGCTGATTACCGATTTGGTCTGGCCAAGGCCGGTGATATCATCATTCTCCCCTTCGATGACCAATATGGATGTCTTTGTTATATCCTGTAATCGAATGTCTTTCCCTCTTGATTTGTATCGACCTCTGGCAAGCAGATGCTCCTGAAAAACGGTATGAATCGTTTGCATGTAAAATTCTGCAGTCAAATCCATAGTCGAGAAATACTCAAGATAAAACTGGATTGTTTTAAGCGCTTTATCTTTCTGATTTGTTCCATAATCATGAACAGCCGATAAAAGCGATTCGATATGGCGTTGCATATTCATGCTCATAAAACCGGAAAGCTGCATGAATCCAGGGTAAACGAGCCGCATTGCGCCCGGAAAATGCCCGGGGACCATGGAAATCACATTTTGCTGAAACCAGTCATCCCCTCTTGAAACTGCCAGACGGTTCACTGCCGTGGGCGATTGGTTCGTGTCGATGGGTCCACCCAATAAAATCGCACAATGAGGCAGATGCGGATCATTATCGGTGGACATTAAAGCCAATGCGGCCAAAACAGGTACTGTCGGTTGGCAGACCGCCATCACAGAAAGATCAGGGCCTAATTGTCTGAAATAGGAAATGACGTAGTCAATGAAATCATTCAAGTCAAAAGCACCCTCTTTCAGCGGCACATCGCGTGCATTTTTCCAATCGGTGATATAGACGTCATAGAATGGCAGCAAGGCTTTGACCGTGTCTCTGAGTAACGTGGCATAATGACCCGACATGGGTGCCACCAGCAGCATCTTTGGCTGCGTTTCCCCTATGTTTCGTTTTTTAAAGTGAAGCAGATTGCAAAAGCTTTTATCATCCACAATCTCTTCAAACACATCAAAATAATTATCGCCTATCTGAACTTCTTTGATGTCAAATTTAGGCTTTTCATAGATATTGGTGACCATGTGGTATACATAAAAATAACCGGCTAATTCCCGGTAGTTTTTAACAGCCCCCTGAGTGAACTGGCTGATTGCATCAGTCTGCATTTCTGATAAATAGGGAAGTGTCACCGGCAAATCCAGTGAGTTTGCAATTCTTTGACAGCGTTTGGACAGGGTCAGACTGTAATCGGACAGTGGTTGAATAAAACGCATCAGCCAATCATAGCTATTATACAAAGAACGGTTATCGAGTGGATTGAACAACATGGGAAGAATTCCTTTTAACGTGTAACTGCTTCCTTATGTATGCTTAGTATAGTTGATAAAAAGCAACTAGACCTTTTTATTTTTTTCTTTATAAAATGCTATAAAATCATCGACGTTAAGTGCTTTGGAGTAGAACCATCCCTGCCCGTATTCGACCTCTTTTGAATCCAGATATTCAGCCTGCTCAACCAGCTCTATCCCTTCCGCCAGAATTTTGAGATTTAAAGTTTTTGCCATATCAATAATATGAGGGGTAACACCACTTGTCACAGACTCTGTGCGTACACTGCCTATGAAGGATTTATCAATTTTCAAAATATCCAACTCCAGATTTTGCAGGTAGGAGAGACTTGAATACCCCGTTCCGAAATCATCAATAGCCACCACATAGCCCAGACCTCTGGCGTTTTGAATCATTTCTTTTGCAAAAGCCAATTCAACAAAAGCACGCTCGGTAATCTCTAACCAGATCTGACGGTTTAAAATAAAGGTATTAGCAAGTTTAGCCTCGAGGATTTTAAGAATCTGCCCTTTTTTTATGTCGGCCGCACTTAGATTAATTGAGATATGCAAGTCTCGATCAACTGATAGTACCTTGCCCAAATCCGCGATCATCAGGTCAATCACCTGCTCTGTGATCTGCGTGATTAAGCCCTCATTTTCCGCAATCGGTATGAACAACTCAGGAGATATCTCCTTGCCGCTAGGGCGAGGCCAGCGGATTAAAGCTTCAGCGCCAACGCATTGGCCTGTTTTCAAGGCTACAATAGGCTGGTAAAGCAGGTAGAGTTTTTTATTTTTTATTGCTGAGGCAAGTTCGCCGGCAATTGAAAGGCGATGCTGTGAAAAATAAATAACCAAACCAATAATAAATGCGGAGATTGCAATAGCTAATGGCAATAACAAGCCCAGTTCATTTCTCAACTCATTGTATAATACTTCTCGTGACTCTATTGCTGTGGCAACAAAACCTTCATCACTCGAGGTATAGGCGATAATTTTATCATCGACTTGCTGATGATCCTGCGAAAACTGTTTTACCAGATTCATATCTGGCTGATTACGCTCTGCAATTAACACGCCTTTTTGGGTGGTCAGGGCGATTTGTATTGAATGGTCAACGAGAATATCAAGAAAACGAAGAGGGTCTACCAGAATATAGTAATTTCCATATTGAAACGCAATTAATAACTTGTTATTTCTCACCGTCGATTTTATGTTGAAAGAAGCACCAAATCCTCTTGCTGTAATCAGATCCGGTGCATACTGGGAAACAGGAGTGTTAAGAGCACCCCAAATTGAACATTTTAACAAGCCATTCTCAAAAAAACCGATTTCCTCTACTACCGGATTATCGACCGTCATTTTTCGCATGACGTTTACATGCTCAGGAGAGCAAACGGGCTGAATTTTCAGCCTGTTCAGCTCATATAAAGTTTCCCTGGCCAGGCCTGCTGTATGGCTGGCACGCTTAACGATTTCATCGGTAATGTTTGACAGATGTTTTTGTTCAGCTTGAATGGCGCGCTCAACTGATAAATATAAAACAATGAGGATAGGGATTACTGCCCCGACGATTGCTAATAAGCTTGCAACAATAATCAGTTTTGCACGTTCCAAGGAGTATCCTTATCTTCATTGCTGTTGTATGGGCTTGCCCAGGCCCCGCTCACTACGCCCGCCGTCTTGAATCCTGTACAAAATGCAGTAAAAGGCAGGAACCAGGAACATGGTAATGATAGTGCCCACCGTCAGCCCAAACATAATCGTTACTGCCAATGAAACCCAAAAAACGTCCTGCAATAAAGGAATCACGCCCAAAATGGTAGTTACCGCGGCATTGACTACTGGGGACAGCCGACTGACACCGGCCGATACCACTGCCTCATAGGGCTTCATTCCTTCCGCAAGATTAATATTGATCTGATCAAGAAGAACAATCGAGTTCTTAATCATCATCCCCGATAAACTCATTGCACCCAGCAACGCGATAAACCCAAAAGGAACCCCGGTCATCAGTAAACCTGCTGTTACACCAATCATCGCAAACGGAATGACTGCAATGATAATCAGCGGAGGCCGGTACGAATTAAACAGCATCACAATAATCATTAACATGATCACAACTGCCGGAAATAATCCAGGCTTTAAGGCACTTGCAGACTCATTACTGCTTTTGTATTCACCATCCCAGGTGAGTGTATAACCTGGAGGCAGTTTAATTTTTTCAAACTGTGGCAAAATGCTGTTTCTCAATGTACTCGCAGTTACCTGATAAGGAGAACACTGAACGGTGATGGCCCTTTTGCGATCCCAGCGCCAGATAATGGGATCCGTCCAGGATAATTCAATACCATCAATTACCTGCGCCACAGGAATTGTTTTACCTGAAAGCGCGGTACTCACCTGCTGAGCAGGCAGATCGACTGCTGCACGCTCTCGTTCTACCAAAGGCTGACGCAGGATAATAGGAATTAAGTTATCCTCTTCCCGATAAAGCCCAATGGGTATCCCGTCACTCGCTCTTTTCAAAGCCTGCGCCAGATCGGGACGGGAAATACCTGCCCAACGGGCTCGCTCCTGCTGATAATCAGGAACCACTTGTAAAACGCGCTCACGCCAGTCAGTCCTCACGTCAATCGCATAAGGGCTTGCTTTTAGTATTGCCATCGCCTGATCAGCGAGATTGCGCAGTATGGCAGGATCGGCATTGGCAGGGCCGCTAAAACGGGCAGCAATCTTCCAGTTATTAAATGCGCCTACCGCGTACTTCCTCACTCTTACCAGCGATTGAGGGAAAGTTTTCTCATTCCATGCTGGTAAACTGGCCACTAATTTATCGACTTCCTGCAAGTCCTTAACATTAACTATGATCTGCGCGTAAGAAGAGTAAGGAAATTCGGATTCAACAGGTAAGTAAAATCGGGGCGGTCCCTGACCAATAAAACTGCTGACGCTGACTACACCCGGATCGTCCAGTAGTTTTTTTTCCAGGGTTTTAACATCAGCTGAAACATCCTGAATTCTTGTGCCTTCCGGCGCCCAATAATCAATCATGACCTGAAAGCGAGAGGAATCAGGAAAATACATAATGGGTACAAAGCGAAATCCAACGATAGACAATACGAGTAAAGCAATCATGGTCAGGGAAAAAATTAAACGATAACGAATACCTGCTTCAAGCAGAGAACGATAAGCTCTGTAAAAGCGGCTGTTGTATTGTTGATTATCATCACCGGTTTCCTGAGGCTGTGGCATAAAAGAAATACATAAAAGCGGTGTAACTGTTTGTGACAGCACCCAGCTTAAAAGTAATGAAACTGCAATCACAGTAAAGAGACTGCCCGCGTATTCTCCTGTGTCATAGCTTGAGGCAAATATAGGATAAAACGCCATCGAGGCAACAAGAGTCGCTCCAAGCAACGGCCAGGATGAAATGTCGGCTGCTTCAATGGCTGCGGTTTCGCGATCCATTCCCTTTTTCACACGAATCATAAATCCATCTGCAACGACAATGGCATTATCCACCATCATTCCCATCGCAATGATTAGCGCCCCTAATGAAACACGCTGGAGATCGATGTGTAATAGTTGCATCACGATAAATGTGCCCAGGATCGCCAGAATAAGCCCGGAGACCCCTATGATCATTCCCGCAGTAAAACCCATAGTAAAGGTGAGAACGATCAGCACAATAACGACCGCTTCCAGTAAATTAATTAAAAAAGCATTAATTGACTCAGCAACGATATCGGATTGCCATGAAATTTTGTGTATTTCGATTCCTTTCGGCAAAGCGCTCTGAATTTCATTGATACGCGCGTCAATTGCTTTGCCGACCTCTACCGCATTCACTCCAGATAAGGGGGCTAAAGCAATTCCAATTGAGGGGAGTCCCGAATAGCGCATTAATTGTTTGGGCGGATCAATGTATTCTTCTTTCACCTCGGCGAAATCACGAATACGGATGATCTCATCGCTTGGTTTACCCGCTTTAACTTTTAACTCCGGCGTGATGGCTAAATCGCCAATTGCCTCGGCTTTACTAAACTCACCGGTTGGTGCAACTCGAAGACGCTGTTCCTGAAAATCCACAAAGCCGGCATCTACAACCTGATTTTGTAATTTTAGGGTTCTCTCGAGATCAGCCGTTGTAATTCCTAGCTGTGACAACTGGGTATTGGAAATGTCCAGATAGATCCGTTTTTCCTGAACGCCCCATAAATCGACACGAGCCACGCCCGGAACAATGCTTAATTCTTTTTGCAAAATTTTGGTGTAATGTTCCAGTTCCGCGTAACTGTAGCCGTCTGAACTCACTGCCAGTAAAAACCCAAACACATAGCCGTAATCGTCTCCGACTACAGGCAGACTAGCCCCCGGCGGCAGCTTATCCTGAATATCTTTTAATTTTTTTCTTAACGTATCCCAGACCTGCGGCAGGCGATCAGACCAGTATTCATTTTTAATATTAACTTTGATAATGGATAGTCCGGGTCTTGAAATGGAAGAAATATCCTTCACCTCAGACATTTCCTGAATTTTTTTCTCAAGTAAATCAGTTACTTCAAGCTCCACCTGCTCAGCACTGGCACCTGGATAATGGGTAGTGATAATCGCAGTTTTTACTGTGAACTCAGGATCTTCCAAACGACCAAGATTGAAAAAGCAGACAGTGCCGGTAATGGTTAATAACAACACAAGAAACCAGGCTACTTTTTTACTTTTAACGGCACTATTAGCCAATGAGCTCATTTTTTCTTATCTTCTTGATTTAAAATACTAACCACATCGCCTTCCTTAAGACTATGGATTCCAGCAATCACCAGCCAATCCCCGGATTTTATGCCTTTCAGGACGGATAGTCCGGTTGGGGTTAACTCGCCTATCTGAATTTCCTGCTGATGAACGCGGCCGCTTTCTGGATCAACCAGCCAAACAAATGTTTTATTACTGTCTCCCACAGTCAATACCGCTGATACCGGCACTGTTAATTCAGACTGTGTATTTTGTTTCTTGATTACCCCCTTCGCCTTGCCTGCCATACCTGGCAAAATTTCAATATCTTTTGGCTGTTGCAAGAGCAGGGTCACAGGGTAGGTGCGAGTATCCGGAGAGGCTTCGTTGCTGATTTCCTTAATCTGAGCGGGAATGGAGTGCGTGGGAAATGCATCAAACTGCACTACGATATTGCTTACTGAGGACATGAGACTAATGGCACTTTCAGGAATTTGAATCACCATTTCAATTTCTGAAATATTAAGCAACCTTGCTACCTGCTGGTGACTGGAAATCGTCTGGAAATTTTCAACATATAAGTTAGCAATCTGACCATCAAATGGCGCCTTGATAACACTGTCTACTAATGCTTTTTCGGCTAACTCCAGATTGGATTGCGCCATAATCCATTTTGACTCGACCAAATCATAATCTGATTTGGAAATGTGACCTTTTCCTACCAGTTCCTTAGCGCGCTGATAATTTTGCTTATCGCGCATGAATTCCGCCTTGGCAGCCTTTACCTTCGCCTGAAAATCCCTGGGATCCAGCTTGGCGACCAGATCCCCTTTTTTAATTTTGTCACCGATTTTAACGGGTAGTTCAATGAGTGATCCGGCTACATTAAAAGAAAGCTCAACTTCCTGAGACGCTTTGGCCTTCCCTGGGAAAAATCGGCCATCGAGTGCTGTGGCGTTTCCTATTTGAATGGCTTTGACCGGTCGTGCCTTGGCAGAAGTTTCATTGTTGTTTTCATTTTCGCTGCAAGATAAAAGTAATAAAGTTGCAATCGCGTATCCCACATAACACAAGCCTCTTGGAAACAGCTTCATGATTATCCTTAATTTCAGTGGTCCTTTTTCCCGTACAGACGGAATTCGTCCTTACTCCAAACGCCTGATTCAAACTATCACGGCCCGCTCATGCCAGCGGTTTCTGATGCCTCAAGTTCAGCATTCGCTTCAGGCTTTACCTCATCCTTTATCTGAGCCAGTGACGCTTTCATTTGGTTTGTAATTGCAACCGACTTTGTTTGCAGGTTTATTCCTGTAACAGCATGGAACAAACGGGCCAAACAATCAAGAATTCCTCCATGTTTGCCTAGCTCGGTTTTTTGCGCAGCTTCAATTTCTTTTGTGGTTTGCTGTTTAAATTCATCAGGGGTTATTTGAGCCTTGGCATAACGTTCCCGCAAATCAGATAAAGTATTTGAAAGTTTTACAGCTTGTTCACCGGCAACACTGTTCCTGCTCGACAGGCGCATACTTTCCTTTTTCAATTGTTCGAGATTTTGGTCGATAATACCCAGGTAATTATCTTTTTCTGCTTTAGCATTCTCAAAATGCTCGGCAAAATCCATCACTTTATCTAAAGAGCGGTTAAGTGCGGACTTTAAATTTTCAGACTGAGAGCTTTTTTCTGCCTGTCCTTGCAAAGCTCCAATCAGAAGGGGGTAGCGCATCAGATGCTGCATTGGAACAATTGCCACATTTTCTACTGAATTTAAAGAGATTTGCTGACTCGCATCAGAATGCGCTTCGTTATATGTCTTGACTGCATTTTCGACTTCCTGACTATATTCCGGCTGGATCAATGCAGCTTTTTCCAAGTGGCTGATAAATTCAGCAAAACGAGGGCTTTGAATAAGCTCCGCTAATCTGTCAACGACTGTTTCCAGATTGTCCTCTTCACTGGTAATAAGCTTGTCAATTTCCATTTTTTCATAAGAAGATATTAAGGCATCAACCTCTTTAATATACGAATCCATTTCATGATTTTCATTAACCCGATTAAGGAAATCAGAAAGCTTATTAAAACTGGCGTAAGCCGTTTCAGCCTTGGCGATGATTTCTTCAAAGGCATAGGCTGCTTTGGAATCAGATTTAGCTACCCAATTGGCGCGCAGTTCTCTCTTATCTTTCATCTTTTACAAATCAGTAAGGGAATCTTACTTAAAATATAGATCTAATTCTCACAAAACTCATTTTATTAACAATTTGTTAATATTTATACAATATAATTCCTTTAAACATGCCTTTTATGTGGCGTTAATTTTATGAAAAGAGAAGAAGTCGACACCCTGATTGTAGGTGCTGGCCCATCGGGTCTATTACATGCCATTGGACTGCTTCAAAAAAATCCCCAGAAAAAAATTCTGATATTGGAAAAACGCGAAGAATACACGCGAAATCACGTAGTTCGCTTTAAATACTCCAAACTGGAAGAATATATAAAAACAATAGGCGGGGAAAACATACCGGAACTAACTGATCTGGTAAAACGTCTTAAGAAAAATCCAGCAATCCGAATTAATGAACTGGAAGGAATATTAAAAGTAGCGGCAAAGGGATTGGGCGCCGAAATTGAATATGACGAGGTTAAAGATGTTCAGTCGCAAGTTTTTGATAAATATCCTAATCTGGATTTGCTGATTGGATCGGATGGTACTCACAGCACTGTTTCAAAGCAGGTGTTTGGCGAAGATAACCAGATTAAGCACTCTTTTGATTATGTGCTCCAGGTACGATTTGAGGTAACAGGTCCAAAGCCAAATGCCATTGATTTACCCAGCTGGCCTTCTTATTTACAAGCCTATGGTGTGGCTGGTGAAGAAGTAATGGGTAAAACAGTGGATGGTAAAACACCGATTACCATGCAGATCATGATTTCCAAGGAAGATTTTGATGCCTTGACTCCGCATGCCACATCAAAAACCCCTATTCGTCCTTTTAATGACGCCGAAACCAAACTGGACAAAGTTCCTGATGAAATCATGCAGAAAGTGAAAGGCTATCTTGGTTTACGGCTTGCGCATTATACAAATAACAATGCGGGCGAACACATCGATATGAGCGATGTTCGCCTGAGCGTTAATGAGGCCCCTGCAACAAGGGCAAAATCAGTTCTTACGTTTAAAGAGGTCGGCGACCGGAAAGTCACGGTAATGCTGGCTGGGGATGCGGCACTAGGTCTTTCTTATTTTAAAGGGGTAGATGCCTGTCTGGAAAATGCGTCTCATGCACTGAATGCCCTTAATACAGATTCACCAGAGCAACGCACTGAACAACTCGAGGAATATTCAGAATGGTTTGATAAAGATCTAGCACCTCGAAAAGTAAATGAAGTCGCCCAGTACAGCAAATACGGCGCGCGTCTTCCTGTTGCGATTTTTGCTTTCTTAAACCGATTGCTTGGACGTGATTTTGCAATGAATACTGCGCAGGCTGAGCGTTTTGCTGATTTATATCATGGCAATCAGCGGGAAGTTCAAAAAAATGGCGCCTCACAGGATATTCTGAATACCCCCTATCCGCATCGCAGCAACTACTTTATGTCGGTACTCAATACCACCCCCACACCCGTGTCTGAGCACATGAAAACTATTGGCAAACATTTCCAAAAGTTTTTTACGACGTATAAATCCAATAATTACCTTTACAAGGATTTATTACAACCACTCAATGCAGTCAAAAATATAATTGAGGGGGCTTTAAAAATTGGCTTATCGCCTCTGATGTTTTTGATAGCAACACCGATCAATTTATTCAGCACCAGAAAACTTAAAACTGGCTGGGAACAGGTAAAGTCCAGTTTTTCGGCAACCGTA
This sequence comes from Legionella quinlivanii, assembly GCF_003265995.1. Classification (GTDB taxonomy): domain Bacteria; phylum Pseudomonadota; class Gammaproteobacteria; order Legionellales; family Legionellaceae; genus Legionella_C; species Legionella_C quinlivanii_A. The sequence continues at coordinate 184,310 of NZ_MVJN01000001.1, forward strand.
GGCAGGATGGGAGACGGATTTGGGCAATTGGGTGTAGGAATCACTTTGGCTCTCACCGCTGTCTTGATGCCGATAAAAGTAGTGGTCAATAGTATTACGACTGCTCGTGCAGAACCGCGTAAAATTGAAAATAATCCGGGCATGGCTAAATTGATAAAAGAGGCAAAGAAAGTTGATCATGAAGAAATGTCTGTCAATAAAATGAATGCCCTGCGTATTGACATGCATCGCAAACTTGAAAAATCCCTCGATAGACATCAGAAAACAGATATTTCAGTTGAGGAAGAGCGCAAAGCATATAAGGCCTGTCAGCCCAGCAATCCGGAATCCTATAAACAGTATTTCAAACTGTTTAAACCAGCGCCTCAAAGTCCGGTTGAGGGCAGTAAAGCAGCTAACGATGCTGCAATAGACCCGACAGAAACCACCTTAGGCAAATAATGCTACACAGGCTCAAATAACTGAAGCAGACGTTCCTGTAAAGGCCGGGCGATTGCAAGCCCTGCCTTTTCTGGCGAGCCTGCATTGAAAGGCGGCTCAGGATCGTATTCGATGCCAAGTTGCAAGGTTTCAGCCACTTGTTGACCCGCCACTTTAGCAGCCAGCAGTAAAGCCATATCGATTCCTGCTGATACGCCGGCAGCGCTGATAATTTTGCCATCCTCGACAATCCGCTCCGAAACAGGTTCAGCCCCCCAAATCCTTAATCTGTCTATAACAGCCCAATGACTAGTGGCACGCTTGCCCTGCAAAAGCCCAGCCGCTCCCAGGATTAAACTGCCTGTACAGACAGAAGTTGTCCACTGAGTCGTATTATGAATTGATTTTATCCAGTCGAGTATTTCTGGCTCATGGGAAAGACTGGTTGCCTTACAGCCTCCGGGAATCACCAGAATATCGGTTTCCATGACATCCGATAAGGCATAATCCGCTATCAACTGCAGACCCAAACCGGTCTGTACTCTTCCTGCCTGTTTGGCCACACGTTGCACAGTAACTCCTGGTAAACGCGCTAAAACTTCATGCGGCCCAATACTATCGAGAGTTGTCATCTCGTTATAAAATAAAAAGCAGATTCGCATTAACGCTCCTAGTTTTCCTGTGTCAGCTGGTAGATTAATAAAGCAGCACGTTCGGTTTGAATTCCCAAAGAAGCAATATCCAGGGTTTCTTTTTCTGAATGAATACCTGAACCTGCTGGTCCGAGGCCAGCCAGTGACGCCTCGACTTCTGATGCAATGAATGAAATATCCCCAGCTCCTCTCAAGACAGGATCCAGTGGTTTAATCGCTCCATAACCAAGCTGGCTGCTTGCCTGACTGTACTTTTCCAGTAATTTTAAATTGCTTTCAGTAGGAGACATGGCAGGAATCCCATCCTGAAATCTGATGATGGCATTGGTACCGGTCAGATGGGAGTTAATAATTGCCGCTATTTTTTGCTGAGCGGCTTCTTTTTGCTGTTCACTGATAAAGCGCAGGTCCCCATTTGCCACTGCCGCTTTGGCAATGACGTTTCCTTTACCAAAACCCTCCCCTCGGGAATCCTTATTGTCATAGTCAACACTGGTACCGCCTAAAATAAAGCCAGGATTGAATGATAAATACTTTTCACCAGCTAGCTGCTCACGCATGGTATCCAGAATTCGTACCAATTCATAGATGGCACCGTAGCTGACACCCTGCTGAAAAATTTGTGAAGAATGCGATTCAGTACCCTGACTGGTCATTACCCAATTGGTTATTCCCCGCCGGGCAATTGTTGCAGTATCCATAGTGACTGCTCCTTCAAAATCCAGAGCTATATCGCAATGTTTGGCAACTTCTTTAAGCGGCTTTCTTGAAATGGAAGTCGGTTTGCCGGAGTCTTCCTCATCACCGGTTAACACCACGGTAATATTGGCATCATTAAGAAGGTTGTTCGCTTGTAAGGCTTTTAAGGCATAAAGGATAACGATATCCCCTCCTTTATCATCGACAACGCCCGGCCCCATTGCAAAATTTGCTTCGCGCTTAAATTGCTGAAAAGGACTGTTAAGAGGGAAAACCGTATCCAGATGACCTATTAAAAGCAGACGCTTCCCTTTTTTACCTGGATGCTCGGCAATCAATGTTCCAGCCCGCTGCATGGAGGGCGGCTCTTCTTCCCAGCGCAGTTTAAAACCCAGGGCCTCAAATTCGCTCTTAAGAATTGAACCCACTTTGCGAACACCAGAAATATTGCTGGTACCGCTGTTGATATTCACCAGCTGCTCTAATAATGAAAGCTGCTCTTGCTGATGAGCCGATACAAACTGCTTGATTTGCTGTTCAGGCGGCTGATTGGCTGTTGCTTCACTTGAAGCAAAACCCATCATGAGAAGTACACAAACCATTCGTTGAAGCGAGTATAGCCTATTTCCTAACCGCATTTTCCCCTCCATAAAAGTCCGCACCAATTAATCTTGGCTGGTTTGTCATTCCCGCGAAGGCGGGAATCCATTCCGGCAGTCGGCATCAAAGCTAGCTTAGAGGTGGATCCCCGCCTTCGCGGGGATGACAGTTTATTATACAATTGAGCCTAATTTAATGGCAGTATCAGCAGGTTCCATGTATGTTCGCGGCATCCATAAACAAGTCCACCTGCTGAAAGCTGCATCCATCCACACTCGTAATATAACAACTCTACATTAACACGCAAGGGCATGGGGAATAATCCGGACCATATACAATGTAATTCTTGATTTCTTCGTTTTTTGCATAATGGATAGGCTTTTTCCCTGAGAAGTCCAGCGCTTCAGAATCCGCTTTAAAACGCAGTAATAACTGCGTAAGCGCTGCATGTGATAATTTGACGCTTCGATGAAGCAAGCTGTCTCCATTCTCATTCCTCTCATTGACATTGATTCCAGCTTCAAGAAACAAGGCGACCATTTGCAGATTTCCTTTCTCGACTCCTGCAAAGACAGGACTGCCTTCATGCGTTATAAAATTAAGCTCGGCGCCCTTCTCTACCAGTAAATTAAATACTGGTTTATGTCCCATCTCAGCGGCAATCATTAATGGCCGGGAAATAACCGGATAACGAAGTATCAACTCCCCGTCCTGTAATTCATTATTCGAAACTATAACTGGATTACCATCAGGGAAGGAGAACAACGATTGCAGTACTGGCGAATTGATATCAGCGCCATGTTCAAGCAAGAGACACGTCATTTCTACATAGCCTTTTTGTACTGCTACAGTCAGTGCAGTACAAAGTATTTCGCCTTTTTGCTGATATCGGTTGATATCAGAAATATGAGGAAGCACCTGCTCCACCACATGAAGATTGTTCTTCTCTACCGCGGCAAATAATAATTGATACTCATCTATTTTTCTAAAAAAATTGATAGTCATGATCCCAATCTTCCCTGAATATTCATGATCCTGGATATTCATTCAATCAGAATTACTGACGACTTACAATTGCCCGCAATCATACCAGGATAAATAAGTATAAACCGGGCTATTTTTTTAATTTTTTTTCTTTAAAATACGCCAATAAAAACTTATTATTAAAGAGCAAACATGCCTTTTTATGTCCCTTCCTATGCGACCCTGCTGAAACAACTGGATGCCTTAAAAGACAATTATTTAAAAGCACGTCAAGTGCAAAGCATAAGTCTTCCCACATTGATTGCGAAGGGAAACCTGGCGCTGGCAATAGAAATAGCAAAACGCGAGCAAACAGAAGATGAGAATCATGATTTAATGTTTCAATTAGCCAGTTTATTGAGAGAGTTAACCTGTCCTTCTGTTGAGCAAACCTATAGATCAGAGCAACACTTTCGCTTACTTGAAAAAATAAGCTATTTAGTTAATTATGGTCCTGTGAAATTGGAACAATTAAAAGAGCTGTATCAAACAATTCCGGCTACATCGGAATACTACGAAAAGTCTCAAAAGCAGATCGCCGTCATTCAGGAAAGAATTAATTTCAGCAGCAAATCTAATGACTTGGCAGAAGAACTTACCGAAAAAGATCAAGAACGTACAGCATGCCCTTTGGGCTTGTAAATGGAGAATCCAGGCTGGGAAGACAGCTGATTTTGAACCCTCTCTCTAACTCTCTCCCAAAGGGAGAGAGGACTTTGAGGAAAATTAAGAGAAAATCCCTCTCCTCTGAGAGGACTTTTAGCATGATTTAGCACTTAAAAAATATCGATTCTTTAAGAATACGTTAAGTTTAACCAAGTATAATTCAACTATTAATCTGACTAAATGGACTTATGTTTCTGTAAATAAACGGATTCGCAGTTTTGTTGTAGGTGATAGCATGAAAGAGAAAAAAGAGCAGGTATTTGTACAGGTTAATCTTGGTACAGATACTTATTATACCCCGACCCCAGAAGAAGATCCCGTTAATTATCCTGACGGTGAAGCCTTAAGTGTCGCCGGTCAATTAGTCGATTCAAACGGCGTTCGTCGTGATGATGAAAGCCCCTATGTCTCTGATAAAGTAGAAGTTATCATCGGTCCCGATACATTGGGTAAGGCCGTTTATAGCCGTATCGCCCGGCAGATGGAATCCCTTCTCAAAGCTATTCTTCGCGGTGACGACCGTGCAGCTATTATTGCTCATAGCCGCGGAGGGGTAGAAACCATTCTGCTCACCCACTACATGAATGCAATTAAAAACCTGTTCAATCAGAATAAAGGTTCTAATTACGAACAATTCATAACCTTGCTAAAAGCCGATCCGGTTGTCGGTCCTTTTTTAGCAAATGCAACGATCACTCACAAACTGCAGCAGGAAGTGTTTCCTCAATTGAAAGCCGTTTATGAGCAAAAGCAAACAATCGATCTTAAATTAAGTATTTTTGTTCTGGATCCAGTTCCTGGCGACGTTCCCATTTACGGATGGGATGACAAGTTATTTTATCAGCCCCTTCCTGAAATCGTTGATCAGGCAGAAATCGTTTATTACGAAAACGAAATGAGCTGGGGATTTACACCCATCATGCCTAAAGCACCGGTTCACGAAGGTGCAAAGTTTTCAGCCATTACTATTCCGGGGCATCACGGCACCGGCTCTTCCGGAAATAACTGTGACCAGACGGGAAAGCCTGTTCCGGCTGTACCGCGTAAATCAGGTGAAGGCAATGCCAATGCAAAACAAGCTCACAAATTAGTATTTTTAAAACTGCTTCGGTTTTTAAATGATAATCAAGTGCAATTCGACATGAACAGTTTTGCAAATGCGCCGGAAAAAGGCTTGCTTAACCGAGTGATTCGATCCCTTAATAAACATAAGCTGACCGATAAAGACCATCCTCTGGTTTCCACAAAACAGACTGAAGGTGAGCCAATTGAAACAGTAATTAATTCTGAATGTCTGGTTCCTGCCACTTATCATTCTTACTATAAAATGCAGGATAATGAACTAGCCTATAAAGTGTTTAACAATACCAATTATGCCTGGCTTGGCCAGCGCAATAAAAGGTTTCGTGAAGCCTTACAAGATGGCAAATATGTTCCCTTATCCAGTGTCATACCACCCGTATCAGGCTTTGTTAATGAAGAACATGCCAAGATTGCCCGAGAAAAATTGTTTAAGGATTTTGGTATTGATGCGACCTCGTCCATTGATCATCTGCTGACTCAGGCGACACAGACTCTGGTGTCAGGATTTTTAGCAGCAGTTGCCAAACCAGAAAAACAATTAAATGCAATCGCTGTTGACCTCTCTGTTTCATCATCGATAACCGAGAGCTGGACTAATTTAATCCCTGCTGAGAAACCAGCTGGCATGCCTTCGACAGTGGCTAATCTGCTGGCAACTGAATCAGGCCAGAAAATGATTAAGGAAGGATTCTCCGCGGTGGTTGAAAAAATCAGCCAAAGCTATTTATCCGCTGGACTGGATCCCGCCACTCGATGGACCCTTTATCAGGCGATTGTGGGCGCATTTAATCAGTTTGAAGAAACACTGATTAACTTAAAAAGCAGCGCAGAAAGTCAATCTTCACAACCTGTTCCAGTGGGCGCAGTGGCTGCCGTCGCCGCAATCGCGGCAACCAGCTCCGCGCAGAATAAACACAGTGAGCTGTCCAAACTGCTGGAAGAAGTAAAAGAGGATGCGAAGTCTTCTCTCGTTAAAACATTTGCTCAGTATCAGCAAAATCTCGAACACGAACTTCAGAACATTATTGCTACCATTAAAACACCCAAACATGACAAATTGGTAAATGGCTTTACGAAAATAGCTTTTTCAATTGTTAAAAAGAATGCGGATACCAAAGAAATTAATAGTGAAGAGGACAAACGCTTTTTTGCCGCATTGGAAGAACGCGTAAGTGGAGTCAAGGATTCAGATTATCCAGAGACTATTGCATTGCTTTGGCCATTAATCAAAGGCGATATCATCGAGATTTACGGCTTAGCTGGAGAAAACGCCGAAGCAATTGACTCTATTGATTCCGAGTTATTAAGCAAATATTTCGATACCGAACCGAGCTGGTCTGACTTTGAATTACTCTTTGAAAAACTGATTAATTTCCAGAGGGATCTCAAAGCGGTTGAGATATTACCTACCGATGAATATCTGCATGAACTTCAACTGAATCTGAATGCATTGTGTGATTGCGCTGCACGCTATTTGCCTGCTCCAGGCGGTGACTCAGAATTCGCTAAACAAGTGAGATGCTTCAGAATTCTTGCAGGAAAAGATGAGTTTCCTTCGATTGAAAAAATCAAGGGTGAATATCACCAGTTAGAAGAAACTCTTGCTGAGCTTCTCATCAAGAATAAAGACCTGTCAGAAATAAGCGAGCGTTTATCTCAGGCCAGGATTCACGCAGAAGAAAAAGTGAAAGCTCTGGAATCTGAAAATGCAGCTTCACTGCTGTTGATGCAGGCTTTGACAGCTCAGATAGAAGATTTTCAACTGAAAACAGCGTCTTTAAAAAATCAGCTTGAAGCTCGGAATCGAGAAAAAGAGGAATTAACTGTTGAAAAAGCTGATTTGCAAAATACTGTTGAAAGTCTTCGACAAGAAATAGCAAGTTATGCTCAAAGAATCAATGTTTTATCCTCTGAAAAAGACAGGCTGGATGCGCAGAATAAAGAGCTTTTATCGACATTATCTAAATTTAAAGGAATGAAAGAACACATTCAGGCATTGCTTGAAGACAATCAGAGACTTCAGTCAGGCAATGACAGGCTCAAGGATGAAGTTGCTGTTTTAAAGCGGGAGAAGAGCGAGGCCGTTGCACAGCAATTCGAAATGGTAATGGAAGCCCAGGCAAAAGACAGGCAACTGTCTGCTGCCGCCAACGAAAATCTGGAACTAAAGTCTCAACTGGAAGTCATTACAAAGACTCGCAAGGAGTTAGATAAGCAAAACCAAAGCCTGGCAGAAGAAAATGCCAGATTGCGTGCCGAAATTGAAGCGAAAAGCCGTAGAATGGAGGAGGCGCGAAGATTCCAGCAGGAAGCAGCTCGTGAAAACGAGGCCTTAAAGTCTGAAAATAGCGATCTACGCAATCAATCAGCTCAAGCGAAAGAATCGGCAGAGCGACAAATGGCTCAATTTAATGCAGAGAATTCACGCCTGGCAGCAGAGTTGGATCAAGCGACGGAAAGAAACGAAGCTCAGGAGAGCGATGTCAGACGATTAGAAACTGAGAAGGCCCAGCTTGAGCAAGAACTTGCTCATGCGAGAGCAAGTCAGTCTTTGCAAGATGAAGCTAAACGTGTTGAACTTCTCAGGGCTTTAAACAGTGACACCCAAAGAAAATGTCTGAATACCATTAGCGATGAACTCATACCCCTCATTGATGGGTATCTGGAGCATCTCAACAATAAAAAAGATCCTATTGCCGAACAGAAAAAGCAAATAGTGTCAAACCTGAGAGCCATCTTAACTGACGAGGTAAAAATCCCTCTGGCAGTAGATAGAATGAAGGAATATCAAACAAAGCTAACTCAAGCAGACAAAGAGATGCTTTCATCGCATCGTGACGGTCCCTGGACACGTTTTGCCTCAAATTCGCTGAAAATCCTGGCGATAGCGATTACCGGCGTGCTTCCTGGCCTGGCCATTCTAGGTGCTTACTCTCTGATGACAGGCAAGTCGCCGATGTTCTGGCAGGCACAGGGTAATCGAACCATGCGCAAAGTGGAAGATACAATCAACCACTCCCTGAAGGAATTTGAAACTCCCGGAAGAACTCTGTAATTATCTGGCCAGCGCCTTTCATGAAAGTGAAAGGCGCTACTTCTAATTATTTACGGGCAGTTTACGAAAGCCCACTGCAAGTCGATTCCAGCCATTGATGGTGATGATAGCAACCGTCAAATCAACTGCTTCTTTTTCGCTGAAATGTTTCAGCAATTCCTCATAGACTTCATCAGGCGCATGAGTTTCAGATAATAAAGTAATTGCCTCAGCCCAGGCTAGAGCCGCCCGTTCGAGCTCTGTGAAGAATGGCGCTTCATGCCATACGGCAACAGCATTCAGACGTCTTTGCGTTTCCCCAGCTTTTAAAGCATCAACACAATGCATATCAACACAGAATACACAGCCATTGATTTGAGAAACTCGCAGTTTCAGCAACTCAAGCAAGCGCTTGTCCAATCCGGATTCATTCACAAATCGCTCAAGATTCAACATCGCTTTAAGTGCTTCAGGAGATGCTTTATAGAAATCGGCTCGCGAAATAGTCATCCTAACCCCCATAAGTATAATGGATTATCAGCCGTGAAATGTGAGTTAATTATAGCTCATGGGAAAAAAGCAGTGTCGGGGTTGCCTCTAGCGTCTGCGTCCCTCGGCTTGTCCCTGAGGGATCCAGGAAACTCGTAGATTAACTGGATTCCCCGCATAAAGCGGGGAACGTAGTGGTGTGAGGAAATGCCACGAGCGTTGCTACGTGAATAAAGCAAGGACTCAAGTAGGAATTTGCGTGCTTAACTGCTGTAATTCATATTGAAGACAGGAGATTTTTTCTCGGTGGCTAATCAGTGATTTAAAATGCTCAAGAGATTCTATATAGTCCGCAGCACGTTCTTTCCGATAATCACCCTGCTCGGCAAACTGGTTCTCCACCCCATCAAATAGCTCAGCCGCATCCTCCAGGGCATTCTCTATTCCGCATCCCAATAGAAAATTGGCAGGCATAAACGCATCCCCTATCAGGCAATAAAATCCACCCTGGGGAAGACCCATCGCATGATGGCTTGCTATTTCGAGATTCATTTTGAACACTGAAGACAGGTTTAAGGCTCTGGTTTTGAATTTTTCATTCTTCATTAACAATTGAATGATACGGTCAAACCATTTTTTTAGCTCCCCGGTGTCTTTACTTTGTAAGATTTCCTCAGGCACTTCACCAGTAGCATAGACGATTTCAGACTGCTTTGAGTACTTTATAAAGAACACGGGGGAACGTTCAAGCTTCCAGCCTAAAGATTTAAGCTCAGATATCTGCTCCGGAGACAAAATGATACTGGAATCGAAGGGGGTCATTACCGGGATACGCATCATCTCAAAAGGAGCATTCTCAATGGCCAGACTGATAATACCAAAGGCATTATATTCAGGATTCTCAATCGGCTCATAGGAAATCGCAAACTCCGGATTTTGACTATTCCAAATTTGTGTATAGGATTTAGCAGTTTTTCCGGACGCATCAACCAGCAGGTCAAAATGAACGCTCTGCTGCTTACCATCCATTTCAAGTATTAACTCCTGCTCCTTTCCCCTGGCCTCGATAACCTGAGTATCTCCTTTGTGAAAAACCAATTGCTGATCGTCTGAAAACTGAATTGTATTTCTTTTAAAAGAATACGCTCTCTTCGCATAAATAAATTGTAATTTTTCATACTGATAGCGTTGCAAATCACTAATAGCAATCACAGTACGCTCTTTCTCAATAAGCTCAAAAAAAGCCAGATCAAGACGCTCTTCTTCGTTAAGTTCGGGAAGCTCTTGCGGCGCAATTAGCTGACATCGAAAATCCCTCTGATTTAAAAAGTATGCTTTATTTTTAAGCGAGCTTAAATTAAAGAAATCAGTAATGGTTTGCTCTTGCAATACCACTCCCTGACTACGGCTAAACAATTGATCTTCTCGCCTTGAATCTATCAAATGAACCGAATAGCCTTTACTTAACAAGCTAAGAGCAGCAGCCAATCCGGCTGGCCCCATCCCCATAATATAGGCATTTTTTGTCATAAAGAGTTATGAATTAGTGAGTGTGTGAAGATGGTATCACTGGATTATTAAGAAATTATTAGGATCTGTATTAAGAAAGCTTGATTTTGACTGCAAAAACGACCGAGGTTTCGTTCATCAGCTCATTTTGCTTAACATCAATTTATACCATACCGAATAAGGCTGGGCTAACCACCACTTCCAGGGCACCCGACCATAATATTTGCTCACTGTCTGTATGGCCTCCTGATAATGCAGGCGCCGCAGGCGCCGTGTTTTAGTCGCTGGATGAATACGATTGACAGCGATAAACTCATCGATGAATAACAGTGGGCCGCCTGATTTAAACAAACGCCACCACAGATCATAATCCATCGCCATATGAAGGCTTGCATCCACCCCGCCGACAGCTTCCCATGCGCTTCGCCGGATTAAGCTGGCCGGTTGAGAAATAATACAGCGGGAAGCCAAACGATCCTCGCAAAAAGCTTCCACCCATACGGGCTTTCTTTGTCCCGACTTTTCATACACATTCCATGAACGCCCATAAGCAGCAGGTTTTTCAGGAGCCGATTCAAGTGCATTTAACAACAAACGCAGGCTGTTTGCCAAAAACCAGTCATCGCTGTTCAGCCAGCACACATACGGAGCCTTACCTCGCGAAATCCCTTCATTGATGGCCTGAGCCTGTCCTTCATCACGGGCGATACGCCATCCACTTAGACGGTTTTTCCATTGATCGATAATTTCAGCCGTACAATCGGTTGAGCCCCCATCCATGACAAATACTTCCACAGGAAGATTCTGCTGAAAAATAGAAGCCAGGGCATCGTTCAGAAAACAGCCCTGATTATAGGAAGGGACCACAATGGTTACTAAAGGTTCCAAACTCATGCTCTGGTATTCATCATTAGAAAATCATTATAAGCTTTCCTGATCCCGTCGGTGAGAAGGGTTCGGGCAGACCAACCCAATGCATGTAATTTCCCGGTATCCAGTAGCTTGCAGGGTGTTCCATCAGGCCTGGAGCTATCAAATACTATTGTTCCTTCAAAACCTACTGCCTCCATTACAATCTCGGCCAGTTCGCGGATGCAACAGACACTGCCAGTTCCCACGTTAAAAATCCCCTCGCTAATTGGTGATTCCATCAGAAATACACAAGCATCCGCCAAATCATCTACATACAAAAATTCACGCAGTGGTTTACCTGACCCCCAGACAAGTAACTCCTTATCTCCACGCTGTTTCGCTTCATGGGTTCTGCGAATCAATGCGGGGAGCACATGGCTGTTATCAGGATGATAATTATCATTGGGTCCGTAAAGATTTGCCGGCATTACCGAGATGAACTGCGTACCATATTGCCTGTTATAATTCTCACAGAGTTTAAGACCTGCAATTTTGGCCAGCGCATAGGGTTCATTGGTTGGTTCAAGCACTCCACTTAGCAAATAGTCTTCTTTCATGGGCTGCGGGCAATCACGCGGGTAAATACAGCTTGAACCAAAAAAAAGCATGCGCTCAACACCCGCCATCTTGGCTGCATGGATAAGGTTGGTAGCAATCATCAGATTTTCATAGATAAATTCAGCTCTGTAAGTATTGTTCGCGTGGATTCCACCCACACGCGCTGCTGCCAGGAAGATGTAAGCCGGCTTTGTATATTTGAGAAACTCTGTCACCGCCATTTGCTCAGTCAGATCCAGTTCTGAATGGGTACGGGTTATCAGATTGGTATATCCCGCTGCGGTTAAGCGGCGTATCAGTGCCGCCCCCACCATGCCTCGATGGCCGGCGATATATATACTGTCAGTCTTGCTAATTGTGTTACTGTCATAGCTTGGCACGGTCACATCCATTTCTTTATAAATACAGAGCTTCTGCTCTTTATCCGATACATCATATCTACCGCAATGTGCTGCAGTATAAATGCTGATATCGCCCTTCTTATCTGCCTCTGAGTCGGGGTATAACCCAGTAAACGACAGCGGATCCTGTTCATTTCTTTAAACCCCGTCTCATTGATTAATGATGACGTTTTCTGCTGCTCATGAACTCGAAAAGCCCCCATAAAAAACGGCAAGTGCGCAAAACGGGCACCAGCCTTTTTAAACCGAATCAATAAATCCCAATCCATTGCAAAACGGAAGGACTCATCAAGCTGCCCTCCCGCTTTTTCCCAGACTTCTCGCCGCCAGAATAAGGTTTCCTGAGGCACAAAATCAGCCCAGGACAAAACGCGTTCATTATGGCCCGGCAATATCCAACGCCCAATTTCCAGTCCCCTTTCATCAATCAGCAGCCGATTTCCATAAACCACATCAATTTCCGGATGAGTTTGAAAATAATGGTTAACATAGGCAAGGGTGCCTGGTAAAAGCAGATCATCCGAGTTGAGATAAGCCATGATATCGCCGTCAGTACTTGCAAATCCAAGATTAATGGCCTGTGTCTGGCCTTTATCCGGTTTGGACACCCAGGCGCTGAGCTTGGCATCGTATCGTTTGAGTATGCTCAGTGTTTCATCTTTTGAGCCGCCGTCCTGGATAAAATACTCGAGATTGGGATATTTTTGCTCAAGAACACTTAGGATGGTTTGCTCTATAAATTGTCCCTGCTCATAGGAAGGCGTAACCAGTGAGATACGCAAGGGTTGATTAATGGGTTTAACTGGAGGTCGATTGATTTTACTAAGCGGGCGCGGTGCATATTGATTCAGATTGCCCAATCGGGGTCTCAATATTTCCAGTATCCGGCTTTTCATACGCTTAATCCAGAATGGACAGTAAATTCTGTAGGAGGAATTGATGAAAGCCCATTGCTCGTGAATCAGCTTATCCTGCTCTTCAACCAGCTTTTTTAACGCCTGGTTTTCATCCAGAGTTTGCTCAAGACTAAGCCAGTCAATTCCATGTTTTTTTGCAAATTCCTGCAAGGATTTGTTATCAGGCACAAATCTCTTCCTTTAATAAATTCCGGCTGCTAACTGTCTGGTATTCTAATTGAATTTCTTTAATAGGAAATCCCAAAACACGCTTTTCTCCTGATTTTTTTATTTCCTCTGTTTTCCAGGGAACTGCCAGTATAAGCAACCAGTAACCCTCTTCCCTGTCAAAATATTTTTTATCAAGCCTAAGCCGAATTTCATTGCCTTGATCATTGACTTCAAAGCGCTCAATTCTTTCATTATCGATAAAAAAAACAGGTGCGGACGCTGTATCAATAAGCCGAACCCTGGTGAGTAATTTGATGCGAATACTACGCGATTCATGGTTTAAAAAGAGCTTGATCGCACTCATTTTCTGGCTCCAGCGAAAAGCCTCTCCCTGAAAACTCTCAGGATGATGGAATCCATACAGCAATACATCATCAATCGTTGCCAAAGAATGAGTCTGACTGGCGATTCTGTTTTTTATGGGCAGTTTTTTCTGCTCCATTGCAAATTTAACACGATACCAGACAAAACTTTGCTCGCAGTAGTTATAAAAGTTTTTCCAGGCAAAGGGCGTTTTTTTTCTGGAAAAAATAAAGCAATATTTGGATAGTAATCTTGGCATATTGTAACGCCAGAAAAAATAAGGCCGTGCTAAAAGAGAATAAAACAATAGCGTCCAAACTTCTTTCTTTAAAAATAACTGGTCTGCCTTCATCTTTGCAGAAAGAAGAATAAATATCTTATTGAGAACCACTCTAGCCAGAGAAGGATTATATTTTTGAATATCTTCCCATTCTTTGGGTATGCCAAAATAGCTTTGGTGATGGGCTTTTTGCTCCCCGGCAAGCCTGAACAGGACTTCGCCCGAAGTACACTCACTCAGAAATTGATCCAGTAATGCGAAACTATCAACAAATACATGCGATACGCCAACTCCAGGAGCATAACCTAGTGAATATCCCTGCTGATGAAAATCAGCGCCAATTATCCAGTAAGCGAAGCGATTGTACTGATGCGCAAATCCCCCCACAGCAAAATACACTTCACGTTTTATGCCGAACGCGTGCAAAGTCACTTTAGCCCAGCAATCCGGGTTTTCAAATTCAGAAACGCCCAGGTTATATAACTTAAGTTCAAATTGCGATAAAGAGTTTCTGCAGATGGCTTCCGTGCGTGGATAAAAACCGTCATGGGTTTCAACTTTAAAAAAGTGCAGCGCCTGTTGAACAGCATCCGGTTCAGCGATGCAGTGTGATTCCGTGAATAATAAATAATCGCCTCTGGCAAGCGTCGCACCATAGTGACAAAGCTCTATTTCATTTGCTGCGTCAATACAAACAACATTGGGGAGTGCTCCTGTCCTCGCGGTAATCTGTTCCACTAATCCTTGCTGGTGCTTGTGGAAAACAATAATCACCTCATAAAGACTTTGGTCACAACGCTGTCTTCTAGTCCAGCTCAGGATAGCCTCTTCAGCAATGCCCCGATGCGTTTCCATTGGTAAAATGACTGAAATAAGGGGTGCTTTTCCGCTTGCCTTTCTTTTTTGGTGATAGAGTCTTTTGTCCAGTTTAATTAATTCATCGGCATCAAGCGGAACGCTGATAACCCTATGCTCTTTGGCACTAATCAATGAGGCTTGCAATGCCCCGAGAGTGAATAAGTAATTCTCAAGCACCTGTTTCTGTGCTTCATTCGTCGTTAAAACCTGATCATAGAATAATTGCAGAGAATCCAGGTATTTATCTGGCGAGATGAGAATTGTTTTCTTCTCAGGAGAAAGAAATGTCGCCTCCTCATAATGCGAACATAAATGAGCATGAGCCACCCCATTTTCACCGACAACGCTAATGCGGCGCTGACGCCATTGATCCAAATGCTGTTGAGGTTGTGCATCAAGCAAACCACAGGACAAGTAAGCATCAATTCCTGACTCAAGGCGCAGGGTGATACTCGACCACAAGTCGCCCGGATGGGGATCGGGTTGATGAGAAAATGGCTTCTTAAGCAAACTGCCAAGCTGCTTCAAATCATTGGTTCCGGTAGCATCTACCCATTGTATTTTTTGCTCATTTGTAAACCAGCGAATCAAATCAATCATATGAGAACCCTGATGGTACAGATTCCCGTAACAGGCTGCCTGTATAAAGCGCAGGTTTCCAAGCCTGCCTGCTGTGATCGCTTCTTTCATGGCGATAAATTCTTCACAATAGCGGGATTGATGCACAATGAATAATTTCCAGCTTTTTGTGAAACAGGTTTGGCTAATCGCAAGCCCTTCCTTAATGGATAGAGCCAGTGGTTTTTCCACGATTAAAGTTTTTATTGAATCAATGCTCGAGAGTACAGGAAGTAATTCCTTTCTGATCTGCGGCGGTGTTGCAATCAATACAATATCAGGCTCTGAGGCCTGTAATCCTTGCTCAAGATTTTCAAACAGAGGAAACTGAAAGCGTTCCCGACAATTCTGCCTGGTCAATGGAGAAGGCGCATAGCCTCCTACAATAACTACATCCTGCCGCAGACTTAATAAGCCGGCATGAACTAATCCTCTTTTACCCAACCCTATTATAAATACTTTATACATAACTGCCTTGTTCACATTTAAAGCTAAATCCTAACTCCCAGTTTACGTCATCTCGAGCGTAGCGAAGGATCCCCTGATTCTGGCTCAGTTCTAAGTAGTTTGAGATCCTTCGCTACGCTCAGGATGACGTACCTGGGAGTTGCGTTAAATCAGATATTTCGCGGAAACAGGCAAACCCACCTGTCCAAGGAAAGGTGCTGTTTCATTTTCATAATCCCAACAAATTGTAATAGGCCCAAGCAAATCGGTTTCATCCAGCCTCTGACCGCGATTTTTCGCCCTTTCATATCCCTGAGTTATCCTTAGACTATACTGACCTGCTTCTACCATAAGTTTCATTTGTAGTTCAAAAACTCTGATATGGGATGGCTGATTCTCGGCAATCACATTAAGGTACAAGCTGCCTGTTGTGGTTTTAACCGCGCCGAATTTATCATAGAGTATGACTGTAATATGATTCATAACACGCGAATCCGGCATGAATTTAATGCGGATTGTCATCGTTTCACCAAGCCGAAACGACGTTGCCGGAAGTCCTTTTTCACCGTACAAAGCGACTGCAAGCAATCTCCCCTGATGACCCTTTTTTGTATTCCAGATAGCTTCTTTATCGGCAATATCAAACTGCGAGGGGATAGTCTTTTCATCTGTTTCGTTTTTCTTCAAATCAGGACTTTCCAATGATTCAGGAGGGCTGTTGCTGTCAAGCGCTTCATTAAAGAATAATAAAACTCCCTTATTTACAGGACCGTCATACAGCAATTCACCCTGCTTCAGATAAAGTGTTCGCGAGCATAAATCCCGCACTATGCCCATGTCATGCGAGACGAATAATAAAGTAGTTCCCCTTTGGTGCAGCTCCCGTATGAAGCGAAAACACTTCTGCTGAAAGAAAAAATCCCCAACCGCCAGCGCCTCATCAATAATCAGGATATCGGGCTCAGCTAAAACCTGAACGGCAAAGGCCAAACGCATCCTCATTCCTGTAGAATAGGTTTTTACAGGATGATTAATTGCGGTGCCAATCTCGGCAAAAGCCTCAATTTCAGCAAAACGCTCAAGAATTGCTTCCCTGGACAAGCCCAGAATCAGACCGTTTAGAATCACATTATCACGGCCGGAATATTCGGGATTAAAACCGCTCCCTAATTCGAGCAAGGCGGATACTCGTCCTTTCACAGATACATTTCCACTGCTTGGTCTTAATGTGCCGGCAATAATTTCCAATAACGTGCTTTTTCCGCCGCCGTTACGGCCAATAATGGCCACCGCCTCACCACGCTCAACCTCAAAACTGATATTTTGAAGCGCCCAAAGGGCCTCCATGCCCTGCGTATGTCCTGGCCAAATGGCGTTCAATAATCGGGCCCGTGGATTGGTAAACAATTTATAACATTTACTGATGTTCTGAACCTGAATCAATTTATCGTTCATGGCTAAACCAGATCAGCAAAGTCAGGTCGAAGACGCTGAAACAATCCATAGGCTCCCCAGGCGAATACTAATGAGCATGCAAAATAAACCAGTAAATTTTTAAACATTGGCATTTGCCCACTAAAAAGCACCAGCCGCAGCTGTTCAACGATAAACGTTAATGGATTAAAAATCAGCACATACTGTAACCCCGGGGGTGCGGCTTCTCTGGCATAAAAAATGGGAGTCATAAACAAGAGACTGTGGCTTAGCATTGCGGTTAACTGACTGATATCACGCACTATCAAACCAAAAGCAGACAGAAGCCAGCTTACCCCCAAAACCAGAGGGAAAAAACAAAACAGAATCAATGGAAAGAAAAGGATATTTAGGGTTGGAAAACCCAATAACAGCATATAACCGAGACACCATACCCCCACCCCGATACAGGCATGAAAAAAAGCACCGGCTACAGTCACAAACGATAACAGTTCCAAAGGAAAAACTACTTTTTTTACAAAATTGCTATTGCCTGAAATCAGGGAGGGAGATTTGTTTAGACAATCTGCGAATACATTAAAGACAATGAGTCCTGAAAACAGCATTAGCACATATTCAGCAGTTCCACCGGAAAAACTCCATCGAGCTTTTAGAATTACAGCAAAAGCCAGCGTGTAAACCGTCAGGAGGTATAAAGGCTGCAGGAAAACCCAAAGCACTTCCCCTGCCGTTCCCCTGTAACGACTTGAAAATTCGCGTTTGCTCAGTTCAAAAACAAGCTGACGATACCGCCAAAGTGAAGAAAGCAATTTGAAACATCCTGTTATTTGGAACTAGGCCGGAAATAATGGTTTTCCCGAATTGAAAGATTAAATCTTAGCAATTTTCCAATCATTCCTCCAGAGAAATAAAGTAACCACCCAGGTTGTGGACAAGTTTGATTTTAATTCAATCAAATCGTCTCAACGTCATCCTGAACGCAGTGAAGGATCTCCCGAATCTGGCTCAGTTCTAAGCAGGTTGAGATCCTTCGCTACGCTCAGGATGACGTACCTGAGGAGTTACGAAATAAATTATGATTTTTCGATGAACTGGCATCTGATTTTTGCAAACCACTGCCTGTATGACTATATTTAAAATTGTTCATTAATTCATCTATTCGGGAAGAGGTGTATGATTCCTGACCATCCGTTTAAAAACGCAAAGCTGTCTCTTGGGGAAATTGATCATTACACCCTGATTGTGGAAAATGCAGAGAAAGTGGCCGATTTTCATATTAATCTGCTTGGATTTAATTTCCAGTACATTAAACATGTTAATTCAGGAACTGTTGCTGATCCCGAACATGACATGACTAATTATATTCTGACTTTGCCCGCCAATCCGGCTATTTTTTGTGTGATTACCCAGGGAATGAATGAAGAAACAGTGTTCAAAAAATATCACCGAAAATTTGGAGAGGGAATTCATCATATCGCCTACAAAGTGGATGATCTATCAAAGAATTGGAATATTTGTGAAGAAAATAAAATTACGAGAACCTCAACAGAGATCATTACGGATCCCGTCAGCGGATTGAAACAGTTTTTTATTGTGAAAGATTTGGGCGGTTATTTTATTGAATTAATTGAACGATCAGATAAAACAGTAGAGAGAGAAGATTTTACCAGCCAGAATATGAAAAAATTGTCTGATAGTATTAAGAAATATGTCTAGAGCTTACAACCCCCTTTATCTATCCCTCTGTAGATAACTTATGATACAAAATAAGTAACTTCCAGGTACGTTGAGACAATTTGACTGAATTAATGTCAAACTTACCTACAATCTGGGGAGTTACCAAAATAAGAAATCAATCGCAGGCAAAGGATAGTCGCTGATGAAAGAATCTGAATTAATGGCTCTTGTACGAGATTTAAGGGTGAATATTGAAGGATTTATTCCCGGATTGTACCTGTTTTACTGCAACACTTCAGAGGACGACTGGAGAAAAGCTGGTGAAGCGCGTCTGGAACAAATTGAGAAGGCCCATCGATTAATTCAATATCTGGATAAAGTTAGCAGGGATTTTATCGAGATTGATAATACCCTGTTTCAAAACCAGAAAAGCTACATCAAGGCCAACTTTCAGCGCATCCATGAGTGGCTTATAGACAAGTCCGATGTGGTTATCTACCACGTTACAAAATTTCATATTTTTAATGAAAATCCCTTGGGTATCATTGTCCTCGATCGCCCCGAAGATACCCGAAAATGGCATTATTTATATGCCGGTTTTCAAGCGCTTGTTGCAGATGTATATTATCGGGTTGGATATCTCAATCAGCTGGTTGAGGAAAAGCTGGAAGAAATACCCACCGCTCAATCGTCTCCTTTGAAAAAAATTACAGAGAGAGCAAGCGATTCCAAAGAGCTTAATTACTATTATTATCAGTACGGCCGGGAATCTTCACTTAGGATACCAGCAGCCTCATTTTTTGATAAAGAGAATGCTATTCAGTTATCATCAGAACAATTCGGAAGTTTTGTTCTGGGTGTTTATCATTTTTTAAATCAGTATCAACCTGATTATGCAGAAATATCCAGGCTTTGCGCATCGCAAAGTAGTCATCAGTTATTATTGATTTTTAAGGCGGTTCACAAACTTGCCCCGCATCATCTTGATCTCACCGAAAGCCTTTATCCCTATCCACAAGACCCATCAATCCAGGCACTTAACAGAACACTGGAAAATACAAAAGACTACCCTGCCCTCTCACTTCTTCTCCCCAGCTATCGTAGTGAAGCCATGATTTCAATTTTGGAAAAACAAATTAAAATCGAACAGGAGTTCAGTGGTTTTTTTAATGAAGATACCAGGAAATCACTGAGTGATATGCCAAAAAAAATATATAACTCGCCCATTGAAACGATTAAAACATCCATATTGACAATAAAAGAAATTAATCAGCAACTCCTTAAAATGAGAAATTTACTGGATATTAATCTGCTGCCGACTAATGAATTACATTCTATTTATATTAACTTCCTCTCTTATGAAGAAATGCTTTATGAAACTTTAACTATCTCCGCAGGTTTAAACTTCCAGGAGCTGGAGTTTTCAACTGTCATTTCGCCTCTTGAACAAAACGATGGATTATTACAGGGAAGCTATCAGCCCCTGCTGTTTGAAAGCTACTATCTCCTGAGAAGTCTATGCATTGCTTTATCCTCAATGTTAAAAAAACCTGCCTTTACACGCCATCAAGATAGTGAGAATCTGAAACAGTCTTCGCGAGAAAAAGATTGCATTTACTATTGTTTGGGCCGGGATTTAGATCTAAACGGATTAGCTCCAAGTAAAATAGAGTCCTCTTATTCTGCTTATCTGTCAGGTTTATATTTTGCATTGTATCTTTATGACGAAACGCTGCCTGTTCCTCCTCAATATCCAGAAACAGGCAAAGCGGAACTCATGCAGGCGGTAAATGATGTCAGAAAGACCATTCTTTATCGATTCGCAGCACAATCCCTTAATCAAGCTGAGCTTAAACCCTATATCCCTGTGAACCCTTTTGAGCAAACTTTAAAACTTAGAAAATCGATTAACACCCTATTAAGCCTTGCGGCAGTCAGGGAGGTGGGAATGTATGCCTTGCCGAGAAGACAGTCTGAAAGAACCTCCTCTCCCCCTGTAGAGACGGCGGCCAATTTATCTCTGTGAGTTTTGAAACTAAAGTCTTGCTTTTCTAAAGCCTGAGGGCTTGCACTTTCTACTATTTTTATAGTAGCATCTACTAAAAATATAGTAGGGATATGTTTAACTAAATTTCCAGGTTCGGCGCTTGCGATATTTTTGCATAATGAAAAACATGTCGTCTTTGCGAACGAAGTGAAGCAATCCACATCGAGTCTTGAACTAAATCAGGAATTGGATTGCTTCGCTAACGCTCGCAAAGACAGTTTTGGTACAGGTATCTTTATTCATGCAACAACATCGCTTTATACGAAATCCATTTATAACTATCGGAGTAATCAATGCCCGCACATTCGACTATGGCTCATGAACGCCTTCTCACTGAAGTAGAGCTTGAACTGATGAATATCATCTGGACTTTAGGCAATACCACGATTAAAGAAGTGGTTTCACTGCTTTCCAAAAAAAGATCCCTGGCCTACACCACCGTCGCTACTGTGTTCAAGGTGCTGGAAAAGAAAGGCTTTCTCAAATGTCAGAAAAGCACTCATGCCCATATTTTCATACCCGTTGTTTCAAAATCGGATTATGAAAGCACTTGCCTTGATCATGTAGTCACCAATGTGTTTGATGGGGAGCCCCTGGCACTTGTCCAACGTCTGCTAGTCGCCAATAAACTGCAACAGCAGGATATTCAGGCGATTGAAAAAGCGCTAAAAAAGTTAAGCACCAATGAAAACCTGACAGGAATTGAATAATGTTATTTCTGGAAATTGTATTAAGCATTCATTGCCTGTTATTGTTAAGCTCCTGGTTTATCCGGCTCCCCTGGTTTGCGAAGCAACCCTCCCTCAAGCTTAAGCTCACCCGTCTTTTATTAATCAGTTGCCTCATTTCGCCGCTGATAATTCAAAGCATTCCTTCAGCGCCGAACATAAAACTGCCAAAACTCGTCTCACTGGACAGTCTTCAACACTATATAAAGCAGCCTGTTGTAAGCAATGACTTAACTAAATCAGGTCTTGACTCCCCAATACCCAAAGTTAGCGAGCTAAGTTATCTAAAGCTTTTTCTTCTCCTATTTGGTTTATTTATTTCCATTCGCATTTATCGGGTATGGGCGGATTGGACTACATTACGAAGGCTTTTAAGCGAGGCCATTTCTTATCGAAGCGCTGGTAGACTGCGGGTGAAAGTCTCTCACCAATGCCATATCCCCTTTTCAGTCAATCTGTTTGGAAAAGCCTATATAGTGTTGCCGGTTTCATTATTGTCTACTCCGAAATACGCAAAAATTGCGATTGCTCATGAGGGTCAGCATCATCGTAACGGAGATTGCATATGGGCTTATGTCGTTGAAGTTTTAAGGATTGTTTTCTTTGCCAATCCGGGCATCGCTCAATGGCAGCGTGTGTTAAGCGATTTACAGGAATGTGCCTGTGACGAAAAAGTAGTCGGTCGCCGCAACATTTTAGCACTCGATTATGGCCGCTGCCTTTTTCATGTTGTACAAAACTTGTCTTCTAATTCTCTGCAATCAATTCCTGCGTTTGCCTGCACGGTAGGTATGGCTTTAAGCAAAGAAAATAAAGACTCCACTTTTATTATCAGGAGGATTTCAATGTTAAACCAATACTCAGGCAATACATCCCGAAAAATGATATCGGGAACGGCAATTGCCGCATTTTCCATTTTGCTGCCACTCTGCGTGGCCTATTCCGCTAGCGGCACATTAAGCGCGACGCAAAAAAAAGAAATGGACTTATCCGCGCTCGATCAAAAAATTCAGACGATTGCAGAAAAGGAAGTCAGCAAAGCGATTAATCACTACCATGCAAAATCGGCTGTTGTTGCTATTGCAGATGCCAGTACAGGAAACATAATTGCTTTTGCTGAACTAAGTCAGGATAAGCAATATCCCAGTTGGAAATCGCGTATTTTCTCTCCCGGTTCTACCATTAAACCTTTTATTGCGGCCGCAGCAATTGATTCTGGCAAAAGCTCGGAAAATCAGGTCTATGATTGCCCTTCACCCTATTCTGTAAATGGGAAATTGTTTAGCAACAGCGATCGAAGCGTAACTACGGTCTCCCTGTCTCAAGCTATTGCGAAATCCATTAATGTGTGCCTGATTAAAGTGAGCGAACAAACGGGAGCTTCGATTATCAAAGAGAAACTAAGCCAGTTTGGATTTGACCTGAAGACCGGTTGGCAATCTGGCCAAAATGAAAGGCTTCAGCTTGCAGAGACTGCTGTGGGGGAAAATATTCCGGTGACAATTGAATCGCTAACTAAATCTTACGCCATCCTGGCAAACAAAGGTCATCTGTTTTCTACCGCCAGGCCAGCAGTGATTTCAGAACAAACAGCCAGTTCTGTCACTCATATGCTTGAAAATGTGGTGAAAAAAGGAACAGGAACACTTGCTGATATTCCAGGTATTCCAGTCGCTGGTAAAACGGGAACACTTCTGGAAAATCCTCAGGATTCCCAGGGACTTCAGCTTGCCCTGTTTGCCGGATATATTCCTGCAAATGCACCCCGCTATGTAATTACCGTCATCATTGAAGAAGGTCATCTGACTAAAAATGGCGAGGTATTGAGGAATGGCGGAGAACTCGCGGCTCCCGTATTCCGTCAGATTGCAATTGAAAGTCTGGCCTTAAGCGCTACAAGATAATCCTTCCCCTCTGCATTGGCAGAGGGATGATGTATCCAAATATCAGAGAAATAATGAATGAAAAAATACGCCTTGCTGTTTCTTTTACCTGTATTAGCTTTTGGCTCTTCACTACCGCCTCAGAGAAGCTGTTTTCTGATCAAGGAAAATCAAAGGATCCTTAAACAGGAAGGAGAGGACTGTAATCAACGCTATGCACCCGCATCGACCTTTAAAATTGCATTAAGTCTTATGGGATTTGATTCAGGTATTTTAAAAGATTCGCTTCACCCGCTTTGGCCTTATAAAAAAGAATATGAACTGTATCTTAATGTCTGGAAGTACCCTCACAATCCCAGGACCTGGATCAGAGATTCCTGCGTCTGGTATTCTCAGGTATTAACGAGACAACTGGGAATGAAACGTTTTAAAGCCTATGTGCAGGCATTCGATTACGGTAATCAGGATGTTTCTGGTGATAAGGGGCAAAATAACGGTTTAACCCATGCCTGGCTATCAAGCTCTCTCGCCATTTCACCAGAAGAACAAGTCGATTTTCTTCAAAAGCTGATCAATCATCAATTACCCCTGCAAGACAAAGCCTATGCCATGACCAAAGAAATCCTCTTCATTCAGGAGCTGGTCGGTGGCTGGAAATTATATGGAAAAACGGGTAGTGGACAACAATTGTCGGCGGACAAAAGCCAGAAATTAAACTTGCAGCATGGATGGTTTGTGGGCTGGATAGAAAAGGATGGACGCGTTATTCGCTTTGCAAGTCATCTGGCTGACAGCAAGGAAGAATCGAGTTTCGCAAGCTTCAGAGTAAAAAATGAAATGATGATAAAATTATGGTATCTCATTAATGAACTGGAGAAATGATCAAATAGCGAGGATAAAGGTATCCAGTCAGAATCAGTAACATGTTTTGATTTAAACTTCGCCATTTCTGGATGCCCCGAACAAGTCGTGGCATCCAAAGATCTAACCACCTGCCTGCGGTGCTCTTTTCTCTTCAGCAATCATTTCCTCATACTCTTTTACACTATGAGGTTTATAAAAGTTCCAGAAATGACGTTTCATTTCGCAGAGGTTTTTGATTCTGTTTTTAATAGCAGCCTCATCAAAATGCTTGCTTTCATCAATAACATCATCTAAAACCCCTTTTAATAATCGCACTTTTTCGGAGTTTTCGCCGCGCGTTTTTCGATTAATCCCTTCACTGATATTAAAAATCAGTTTTTCGAGAATTTCACGATATTCTGTTCTTTTGGCATGATTTACAATTGGCTCATTCAAAAAAGTTTTTAATTGCTCAATCCCCTCATCAGATCTTGAGGAGATTATCAGATGTCTGAGCCTGGCTTTATCGGCCCATTGAGTAAAACTGATAAGCGCGTCATGATTCTGA
Organism: Legionella quinlivanii; assembly: GCF_003265995.1. Taxonomy (GTDB): domain Bacteria; phylum Pseudomonadota; class Gammaproteobacteria; order Legionellales; family Legionellaceae; genus Legionella_C; species Legionella_C quinlivanii_A. The sequence goes on from NZ_MVJN01000001.1 coordinate 209,170, forward strand.
ATATCACATTTTGTACCCAGCAGTATAATTTTGGATTTTGGATACTCTCTGATAATTTCGTCAATTTTGTGTTGATAATCGGCTATATCCAGAGGCTCGTCTAATGAAATGTCAACACAGTATAGTATGGTTTGTACACCATTAAGATAGGCACTTCCCAGGCTTTCATTAAAGGGGTCATTTACTGTGTCACAAAGCTGGGCTCTTTTTTTGCCATGAGAATACTCAAAAAAATCATGACCAATGGTTCTTCGGTATTGGGTTTGAAAGGAGCTTCCAATCAATCGGCGAACAAGCTGCGTTTTGCCGGTATTCGGTTTGCCCAGTATCGCAATTTTATATAATGACATTATATAAACTCCATCAAGCGAGGACTTCATTCACGTGGAAATTTGTCCATCCTTGTTAAATGCCTGTAATTAGCCTGCTGACTTTTGGCTGATTCTGCCTCAAGATTCATGATTATATCGTAACTCCCAGAACGTCATCCTGAACGCAGTGAAGGATCTCTTGAATCTGGCTCAGCTCCAGGTAGTTTGAGATCCTTCGCTACGCTCAGGATGACGTGCCTGGGGAGTTACATTATCTCTACAAGAGCGGTGCACAATTGTACTGATTTGTCGCTGGTCTGTCCATTTCCAAAGTGGTCAAAAGAGTAATAGCATTATGGTACTTTTTAAAAGGGGAAGTGTTGATTTTATTCCCCTCTCTCTAACTCTCTCCCCTAAGGGGCGAGAGGATTTAAATGAAAATATCTACTGGTCATTTATTTTTGGTCAAAGAATAGACTTGTTCAGCCCCCTGCCTTAACCCACGGTTTTGAAGATGAGAAGGCACATCAAAAGGTTTATTATATAATTGATTTATATCAAAACAGGCACTGTACAGTTCGGTCACCTCCTGTTCATCCACTGAAAATGGCGGTCCTCTCATTTCATCCTGTTTGTAGCTTGTTGTGATTAAGAGCATCTTTGTTTCTGGACGCATCAGTTCCGTTAAATGCCTGGCATAGGCTTGACGAAGCTCTGCCGTTAAAGCAATCAGCGCTGCCCGATCGTAAACTGCATCGATGCTGCCAATAACAGAGGGTTTGATTTCAAAAAAATCACCTGATAACAAAGTGATGGTGCCGCTGCTATAGACTGTGAAATTGTCGACTTCGACTATCCTGCAAGGAATCTTGTTCTCTTCAAAAAAAGCATCGCAAGCCATTTGACTGTATTCAACCCCAATGACCAGATAATCCTGCTCTGAAAGCCATAGCATATCTACACTCTGCCCGCACAAGGGTACAAAAATACGAGAACCCGGAGCTAAATTCAAAGAGGGAAAATAGCGCTGCATAAGTTTATTGGGTTGCTGCTGATTAAATCCAATATCCCTGGCCTGCCATTTCTCTTCCCAATAATTTTTATCCATTCAGAAGCCTCGCCTTACTATCAGTCATAAATCCTTGATTATGCCATGAAGTATGATCCAGCTAAAGATTGGGCTTTTTTCAGGTTTGTAAAAAAATTACGGTGGGAATGGGCGGGAATTAGTTTGAAACCTTCCGCTTTCGCGGAAGGAAACATGTTCGTCACTTATGATTTAGATAGTTTGATAAAGTTGGCTAGACTCATCTTCTTCAGAGCATGAAGGCAGTGAATTCCAGGCAGCACCAGCGAAATCAGCTATATTTAAAAGCGAACCCACTAAAGTGATAGCAAGAAAAGCCAGACTATAAACTGCTAGCTCTTTAGCATCACTCATTGCCTTATTTCCGTCTGCCTTATTGAAGGCTAAGTAATTACAAAGTCCCCAGAAAACACTGGCTGCAGCAGCCAGAGCCAATCCAGCACTTATCACAGTGCCAATAACTGGAGCTGTTACTATACTTAAAAGTCTGGATGAAAAATCCCAAACAGATTCAAAGGCCTCAAACAAGTGGATTTTTTTCTCGGCCGGGGTGTTACTACTATTTTGACTAATCGTGGAAAGAAGCGTGGTTCCAAATAAATTTAATCCAAAATGTCGCTTTTTCATTTTTATCCTCTTCAATTCTTAAAAAGAAGCCAATTCTAACATACTGTAGAAAAATAATGCAATAAATTTCTCACAGAACCTTTGCTTTATTAATATTTAATCTATTGGGTGAAATTATAAACAAAAGACGTTTTGCTTGTTTACATGAAGTATGAGCAAACCATGAATCTGAGTTTTCTATTTTTTAATAATTGAGATGGGAAAATGAGAGGCTAAGTTTAAATCCCCTCCGCTTTCGCGGAAGGGAAAGTATGATCTTTAATACACGGTTTAATTTAAGCCTGGGGCTTCACTTAAGTCCTCTTCTTCGGAACAGGAGGGCAGTGTATTCCATAAGGCGCCGCCAAAATCAACTATATTGCAGGGCACACTCGCTACAGCTACAAGGAAAATTCCCAGGGTAAAACCTGCATTTTCGCGCGCTTCCTTCATTTGGTGATTCCCACCCCTTATATTGCCAGCCAGGTAGTTGCAAAGGCCCCATAAAAACTGAGCAGTGGCTAATATAGCAAATCCCGCAGATATTGTCGTAATAATGATGGGAGCGACGACCAGACTGATAAGTCGCGATGCAAAGTCTGAGGCTGATTCAAACTTATCATAAAAGAGTACTCGATCCTCTCTCCTTTTCTCGTCATCCGTTATAATACGAAGCGCAGTAGTTCCAAGTAAATTGGCTGAGAAAAAACGTGCCATTTTTATCCCCTTAAATAAAAGAACTCGATGTTAACACACTGTAGAAAAATAATTCAATATTTTTTAAATGACCTTTAAAACTATTTACTATTGATCTGTTGGCACAAAAAGTGACCAATAAATTCTTTCATCTTTTTTTAATAATTTTCATAAAAACTGTAACTCCTTAGGTTGTCAAATCGTCTCAACGTCATCCTGAACGCAGTGAGGGATCCCCTGAAGCTGGCTCAGTTCTAACAGTTTGAGATCCTTCGCTACGCTCAGGATGACGTACATGACACTCAGGGTGACGTACCTGGGGAGTTACGAAAAACTTTAGCCAGTTTATTTTTTATTCTTAATTTTTCCTTAATAATTCCTGCTTAAAATGATGAGCATTTTTGCTTGTTTCAGGTTGAATTTTGAAAACACTTTATAATGTTTGTAATGAAATACAAGAAAAAGAACTTAAAATACTTGAGGTCTTTTCTTCCTTCTATAAAGAAAATCTTGAAGTGCTTAGAGAGGTTAATAACGAAAAGCTCAGTGAAACAGATATCAGGCAGTTAGAAATTTATTTATATCCCTTCAAGAAAATTTATTCGCTGATTAATCCAAACACAGCCTTGGACAGCAAAACTATATTGAAATTTTTCACTCAGAATCATCTTAAGGTGACTCCAGAAGATTCAGAAGACGAGTTGATTAAAAAACTGCTTATGCTGATTGCTTCGCCTGCCTTTCTTTCCATTCGTAAAGCAGCAGCTCTTGCCCTAAGCCAATATAAAGAAGCAAACCAGTTCTATCAGCGATTAGCGGAAATACTGGCCTGGCCCTCTTTAAAATCCCGACATCTTCAGGACAAGCATATTATTTGCGCTCAGATATTTTCACAATTTGCCATTTTAGGTAAGGAGCTTTTTGAGCTCAATCAAAGTACCGGCTCTCGACTTATCAGCGAAACATTCGCCAACATTGCCGAGTCCGCGAACCAGTTTATTGCTCCTGAACCCGACACAATCAAAGAACTGGAAAGACTCGAAGCCATTAAGCAAGAACTTCAAAATCAATTGAATCGTCTTGAACAGGAAGCCAGGAAAGTGCAACAAGCTTCTGTGGCGCTGCAGCTGAGATTTCAAATAGCTGAACAAATGATGCAATCCACTGATAAACAAAAACAAAATCAATTGTACAGCAAATGGAAAGACAGCTCGTCTCTTCTTGATTTTCCATCTGATTCACTCAGTCTGGTAAAATTGTCACAGGAAATTGCCGAACTGGAAACCCAGTTACAACAACGAAATGCAGACCTTGAGCCGCTCCAAAAACAGATTGGCCAGGTAAAAAGATTGCTAGACAAGAGCCAAATGGAAATTACACTGCAAGACTCCACTTCCACAATAAATGTGCATCCTGATGTGCTTACATGGCTTAATAAGCAATATAAGTCAGAGCCCGTTCAAACTACTTTCCGGGTCGTTTTAGAAGAGAACCTGGCAAGTAAAGAGAATCCGGAACCCACTGAATCCACACCCAGTGTCGGCACTTCAAAACACGGCTTTTTAACGAGAGCACGCAGCCTGACTAACCTCGGCAGAATAAGATCTTCAAGCTCTCCCCTGCAAAAACATGCAAGCTCTGAAAAAGAAAAAACCTTGCCGCAGAGTTCCTCTAATACGGAAGCGAAAGGAAAAGCTCGAATCCAGTTTTTTACTGATAAGGCCCATGCCGTCGAGCCATTACCACAATTGCAGCAAGTAATAAAAGAGCTTAAGTCAACCAAGAGTTTTACATTGGAACCTAAAGGACTTACAGGGTAAAATGACATAGTTTGGAACCAATCAACTAGCCTGTCGTCTTTGCGAACAAAGTGAAGCAATCCAGATCGAATTTTGAACAAGGTTAAGATCTGGATTGCTTCGCTGAGGCTCGCAAAGACGGTTTTTTGTGCACCTTTCTTCATTTATGTAACAACGTCCGGGAATGACAGGCGCATCAGATAATACTCGACATGCTACTTTACTTTCTGTCATATTACGGCTGGAAGTTACCTTTAAAGGACTAATTATGACGAAAACTCAATTACTGTTATTTCATTTTTTATTAGTATTCTTAAACAGCGCTTTTGCTGCCAATACCTGCGACGGCTTACCTCGTTCATGGCAGGGAGAAGGTCGATATGTCAGCCCGTATCTCGCTTACCTATTTGACGCACAGGCCTCATTCACCAGAGAAAATGGATTGAACAGTTTTCGATTCAATTACACTGCTCACGGTGACGTTGAAAATGGCAACACCTATTCCTATCAACTGGAATGCGAAAATGGATTTTTATCGATTAATGATGGACCAGTTCAGGGTGAAGGCGCGGTTACCGGTACCAGATTGGTATTAAAACTATTTGATGGAACAGGCTACACCTTCTTGCGACTGAAGTAGTACATTGGGGAGGCGCTTATAAAGTCTGATGGATGACATGCGTAACCACTCCCCAGATAATCAAATCCTGATTTTCAGTGATATCAATCGGTGAAAAAGCAGAATTCTCCGGTATTAGCTGAACCTGGCCGTTGATGCGTGACAAGCGCTTGACGGTTAGCTCCCCATCGACTGCCGCAATGACGATTCGCCCATGTGCAGGCTCAAGGCTGCGATCGACTACGAGTAAATCGCCATTGACGATCCCCGCATCTTTCATTGAATCCCCTGAGGCTGTTAACAGAAAAGTAGACGAGGGATGTTTAATCAGAAATTCATTTAAGCTGACATAGGCTTCAATGTAATCATCCGCCGGTGAAGGAAATCCAGCTTTCACTTTACAGCTGTATAAAGGAATGGACGCTGGATTCGCCCCTGTAATCAAACATTTTACTTCCTCAATGCGAGACATCGGAATACGCATCGCCTTGGTGGATTCACCATACTGGTTGCTGCCCCTGGGTCGCCCGGAACCTTCACGCTTCCCGCCTCTCATCAACTATCTCCGCCCATTTGATAACTGTACTTTAATCAGATTATATTGAATGCATACGGACGTGTAAAGCAGAAAGCATTCAGGGAGTATGGATGCAGTATGCGCTGAACATTTCATCTGTGGCCGCCATATCGTTATCGGGCAGAACCTGATGTAAACCTTGTAATAGTGATAAATGATTTAAAACATCCAGCAGCTGATCGGCATATAGAACAGACATACTCGGATCGGTACAATAGTCAAACCGGCTTGAATTTCCATCATCAAGGCGCCAGCCCCGCGTGGTCAAATAGCATCGGAGCGATAAGGATTGCCCGTCTTTTTTATAATCGATAGTTAATACCCCTTTTAATGAACTGGTACGAATCAGCCATTCATTCTCTTTTAATAAATGAAATCCCCGTACCCGGCCATCTTTTCCGTGGCACACTTCGTGACGAAGGCTGCTGGAGATTAAAGCTGAGGAAAAGACTAAATACTTGGTATCAGGCTCTCCATGCTCTTCTGGCTCAATGAAAAAAAATTCGTATTGGTGCCTTCTCATAATGTTTCCCTCGTCTATTAAAATATTCATTATTACAAGCAACTGATTACAAGTCGCTCTTAATGGTTCTATTTTAATCAAAAAGTAACTTTTATAGAATTAGCTGATTTGGAAACCATTTCTTTCCAAATATGAAAACAATTATTCACTAGTGTTTGTGGCTCTGACAGAGATAGCAGATTGAGAAATGTCTGGGCAGTCTCTTATTCCCTTTAATTATCAGTATTTCTGAAAACTATGCACATGCTTATCCACAGTTTTTGTGGATAAGTGAAATTGCAGGAATTAAATAGGAAAATGTAAAATAAACGAATAAATACAGGGGGTTATGAGGTTGATTTATAAAAGGAGCACTGGAAAATGCAGAAGAAGAGAGCAAAATTATCCACAAGGAGAAAATAATGCTTTTCGGGCGTGCATCTTATCCAATTTTCTTATAAAGAACCAGTCTTGACATTTCATGATTATTATTATGGGTGGATACCGCGAACAAGTCGCGGTACGTAGCAGCGCAGGCTAAAGCGATACAGCATTGGTGAATAAATCACCAAACCACCTATAATTTAATGAACAGATTAAATCAGAGTCAACATGCCAGAATCCTTAAAAATCATGATAGATGGACCCAGCGCCGGATTAGTGGAAATACTTATCGATACTGATTCATCAGCGATTAGCGCCGCCTTCATTTACACCCCAGACACTGCAACTCCTGCCCCATATGAAATGTTATTGGGCTATCATGATGCCGCCGGAGAAGCGCATCAGCTCCCCATGACTCTCCAAAAAAATGGTCAATGGACGGCAAAAAGAACGATGGCTCCTAATGAGAGCAGCGATTTTTATATGCACCCGAATGTAAAACCGGGAAAATTAACTCAGAAACCCGATATTATCAGCAAAATAGCATTGTCGGATGGAAAAATTATAGCTTCGGTTTATGAGAATCCTGAGTTACCCACAGAAAGCAAAGGCAGTATCCAAAGGCGAGTCCTTAACGCCGAGGGAATTTTAAGTGAACCAGTGGATGAGCATCATCAGATAAAACCAGGAGAGCAGTTAATAGAAGTTTACATTCCAGCGGGATATGAGTCTTCAGACTCCAAAGTCTACCCAGTTCAGGTGATGCTGGATGGCGGCATGCATTTGCGTCAGGATGCTTTTGGAAACAGCATGGGTACTAAAACTATTCTGGATAATCTGATTGCAAACGGCCGCATGCTCCCTATTGTTGCCGTCTTTGTCTCCCCTTCCCCACCCACTCAGAAAGAAGGGCAATGGGTTTCTATGCCAAGACTTGGAGAATATGCCTGCGATTTAAAAACCGATGCAATGCTAAAAAGCATTCCAGGCGCACTGAAACAAGCAGGGATGAAAACGACTGAGGATCCTAAAAAGACAGGACTATGCGGTCAAAGCATGGGTGGTCTTCAGGCGCTTTATACCGCGAAAATGCATCCTGAAATCTTTGGACAAGTGATTGCTCAATCACCAGCTGTCTGGTGGGGCCCTCCTGCCCCGCGCCTGAATAATGAAGAAAATAAATCGCCTGCGCGTTATGAAGACGATGAGACCTGGCGTGCTCCCTTGAGCAATCAGGAAGAGCAGCAATACTTATTAAAAATGCTGAATACAGGATATGACCAGTTGTCGAGACAGACTGTTCCCCAAGGGGAGGTAAGTATTTATCTGCAGGCTGGAACCCATGAAACAGGCGATAGAAACCAGGGTGACGAACCGCTTACTCAGTCGGTTATGACTTTAGCCAGAAAATTAAATATTGGATGCAAGCTTCATAATGGCGGCCATACAGCTGAGTCCTGGGCCACAGGACTGGCAATACTCCTGCCTCAGGCACACCCTGCACAGCCGGCATTAGAGACAACTGAGGAAGTCAATGCTATTAATGAAATCACTCGCAGCTCCACCGAAGAATTAATGCGTTCGGCAAACATTCAAGGAGCGGCTATTGCTTCTTATAGCGATGCACATATTTCAACTCTGTCGATAGGAACAACGGCTAAAACCCCTTTTGGGGTAGCCTCACTTAGCAAACCCGTTTTTGCTTATCTGGTCCTCAAACTTTTGGAAGCTAATAATGCCGATGAAGCGATCCCCGGTTTTGGCAAGTTTAATTCATCGGATAGCCAATTTGATTTGGATACTCCGTTGTATCAAGTGTTTCGAGATGCGAGCGGTGAAACCTTAGCAGATAATGACAACCCCTTTCTTAAGAATTTCAAACCGGAAGATTGGGATCTGGCTAAACAATTGAATGCAAGAATAATTCTTTCCCATCGGACTGGCCTGCATATTGTGGAGCAAAAGCCCTACTCCTTTCAGTTTGCGCCAGGAGCCTATTATGCTTATTCTGGTCCTGGAATTGATTGTTTACAAATGGCGATTGAAGAGCTGACTCACAGTGATCTGGAAACGCTGGCCTGGGCAAATGTGTTTGCGGCCCATGCTTTAAATATGTCTCACAGCAGTTATGGCGATGAGCCCGTTGCTGCGAATAGCTTAAAAACAACGGCTGAGGACTATGCTGCCTTGGTCAGCTCATGGATTAATGATGAGCGCCTGAATTATGCCTTCAAACCTCAGGAGCCGATTTATACGATGGAAAATGATTATTTTCCCCAATCAAAAGATATGCTGGTGGAAGAAATTACTATAGATGCAAGTGACAGAAAACAAGTGAGCTGGGGTCTGGGCGTAGGGCTGGTAATAAAAGATAAAGAGGTAGTAGGCGCTTATCACACGGGGGATATGAACCAGTGGCGCTCAGGATTTGGAGCTGAAATTGCTCCTGAAACCGGGCGTTGTCAAACTACCCGGGTTTATTGTGCCAATGGCGCGAATGGGCATATTCTTGCTGAAAAGATTTTACCCAAAGCGCTAAGCCCTGCATTAAATTATTTTTTTCCAACTTATGGTTTTGCTCGAAATGTAAAGGAACTGGACGAAACCAGTTTCCATGGGATGAATCCTCAGCGTTTAAAACCCGATTTAAAGGAACAGGCTTATCAAACAAAGAATATTAGCAATCGATACAAGGAACTCTTGCAAGGCAGTAAATCTGAGAAAACTGATGTAGCAGTGGCTGAGGTATTGGATTCAGCTCAACAGGCAAAGCCTGCAACACCCAATCCATTCTCGATGGAGCCTAAGCCCCACTGAAGGCTGGAATAGCCTGTATCGGGCTCGCTTCATCGCTTTCCATACCCTGCTTAAACATTTTTAAGCGTTCTTTACAATAGCTGACATTATTAGTCTGGGTAATACCATCCAGCCAATCACTAAATTTAGACAGTTGAATTCCAATGCTGAGCAGTATTCCGGGAGCCTGCCCTCTCTTTTCTTTCATTATTCCACGGACTCCAAAAGAAAAATCAGCGCCAGCATCTTCAAGGGCTTTTAAAACTGAATAATCAGTTTCCCTTGCAGTCTCAACACTTAAATAAATTGATTTAAACAATCTCTCACGCGATTCTTTGGCAAGGTTATTCGAAATGGTATCGCATAGCAATTTTACCAGATGCGGCTGATTGGTCTTCACGGCAAGCAATGTATAATGGAGCAGCACTTCATCATCAGGGAACCTGTCGGCCTTCTTCAATCGGTCAAGCAGCAAAGATACCGATTTGGTGTTGCTCATCCCACAGTTTCCTTTTTCTCCAATTGCCGCTTCAATAGCATCCTTACCCTTATATTTATTTAGAATGTGATCAGCTATTTGCTCATTAGACAACATTGGGTGCGATTTCTGCTGATAGTCATTGAGTAAATCACTGAGGATTTCCGGACTACCTCCAGAGGCAGCCTGATTCAGATATTGCGTGGCATTTTGACCGGATAAAATTAAATCAAAATAATTATTCTGAGTGGCGTCATTTTCAATTAAACACTTAAAACTGCCGTATTTACCACGCATTAAGGCAAAATCAAAAAGCAGTCGGCTAATTTCAGGGCGTTTAACCAGGCTTATTAACTCCTGATTGCCACTCTCCAGCATATAATCAATCACTTTTTCATTATTACTCATTACGGCATAGGTTAATCCCTTGAGCAAATCGGTACCGACAGGATTCGACTTTTCACAAATTAATTTCACAGTCCTGGCATTGTTTTTTCGGCAGGCAAAAATGAGTTGGGACAGTTTTTCCTCTTTTTTAAGCTCATTATCCCATCGGCTACAGACGGCATCTGCATCGAGATAGCGGGAAAAAAGTTCAGCAGAAGAAGGCAACGCAGGAATTCGTATCTCAGCTATGGGGTGCCTGACTACTTCCAAATCAAGACCTAAATCCCCTTTCCAGCCGCATTTTCTGGCAATTTCACGAATACCTGCTATTAAAGACTTCTCATCGGCACAGTGGATAAACCCCTCGGGATCATTAGGATCCGCCAGACGATACTGGCCATTCTCCAATCTTGAAACACTTACAGCATGATTGGTGAGTGTTAATAACATTCCCTCCCTGGGCTTAAGATCAATATCCTGAAGTACTGAAACCCACTTCTCATCTTTCGCGATCAGGCTCATTTTCAAAGAAGGTTTCAGAGGATGGCCATTAATCGACAGATTGGATAGTGAATGCCTTTGTTCTTTGGTCGAATCAAAAAGATGGGGAGAAAAGGCAACGAGAGTCTCAACTACAAAATGATTTACTTCATTTATAGAGTCTTTATCGAGCTTTTCCAGATTAGCTATTTTATCTATTATTGAAAAATATTCGCTTTCACGGTTTTCAAGAATATATTTGCAACGCAGAACTGCTAATCCCCGGCATATGCCATCAATAGGCATGCGAACAGGCAAATTCTGACTTTCCAGATATTTATTCAAATTCTTAATGACATTCGCCTGATTTCTTTTGGGAATGTTGAGCTTTTTTCTGGCAACCATTTCAGTTCGCGATAAATAACGATTAGGGTTATTTTAGCGAATTTAGATTATTGAAATATTAACAAGTGAATGTTAGGGCATCAGGAGATTTCAAAGCGCCAGAAAAACAAAAACCATCTAAAAAGATGGTTTCTGTTGCAGGTCCAAGAGACGCCCTTTGGCGTTTCTTTTCCTTACACTTTAAGTATAGTACAGACTAAAGACCTGTCAAATTTTGGCTATTTACTCACAGGCACGCCGTCATCTTGAACGCCACGCCGTCATCTCGAACGCAGTGAGAGATCTCCCAAATCTGGACATGGCATGACACAGTTGATGAACTCTCTACTCTAGTCCAATTAATTTAGGCGGACACAAATAAGCATTTCCAAGATTGGTAACATTAGTTTGTTCTGAACCCCCGCTCATATATCCACTGCGTCGATCAAAAGAGCCGCTCATTGAACCTGTCACTCCGGCACGATTGGTAACTAATTGAATATAGTTTGCACCTAATTTTGCAGCTCTGTTCTTAAGGTCATTCATTGCACCCTCTTCCAGGTTTCGATTGGAAGTAAAGCCTCCAGTGAAAAAGTTACCTTGATTGCCAACCACTTGTCCCAAGTACTTGCAACCCTTGGGTACAGGATTTGGCGAAGCAATGACACGGGCTGTTTGCGGGTCGGCCGGAATGGATGCACAGCTGCAAATCAAAGTGCCAAGAGCAAACAGTGACAAAATCTTTTTCATTTTTACAACCTTTGTTTTTGTTTATGAGCAATTAATGCGCATCAATCATAATTTATCTACAATGTAAATTCAATAAGCGAGTCTCGTTGTCAGTTTAATCAGTTTGTGAAAATCATAAACGAGGCTTAAGTACTATAATTATTCTTAGCTAACCATTAAGAATAACAATGAAAAATGATATTCTCGATTGTATTATCATTGGCGGAGGTCCCGCAGGTCTTACCGCAGGCCTTTATCTGAGCCGCTATCGCCGTAATATACTCATTTATGACGGCGGAATCAGCCGGGCTGAAAAAATCCCGCTCTCTCATAATTATCCCGGATTTCCGCAAGGTATCTCGGGCCCGGAATTACTCACCCGATTAAGACAGCAACTATCTCATTATGAGGCAACCATTATTCATGAATTCGTTGAATCCATTGAAGTGCTCGGTGATTACAATTTTCAGGTAAGCACTCAATCGGGATTTCAATACGCAAAAAATATTATTCTGGCAACCGGGGTAAAAGATATAGAACCTCGCCTCGGCAACATAAACGATGGTATTCAAAAAGGATTAATCAGGCATTGTCCCGTTTGCGATGCCTTTGAAATAATTGATAAAAAAGTAGCTGTTATTGGTTATAACAAATCAGGACTAGGGGAAGCACTATTCTTACGCGAGTACACCCCAAAATTGTCTTTACTGACCCTTGGAGAAACAGAAGCATGGAGTAAAGCAGATTTTAAAAAAATCAAAGAAGCTGATATCACTTTAGTTAACGATCATTTGCTGGAAATTGAATTAACTTCTGACTCGGCCAAAATGACTTTCGATAATAAGAAAATACTTAAATTCGATTGCCTCTATTCAGCGCTGGGTTCAGTATATAATAACCGACTGGCGAAAGATGTGGGTGCAAAGTTAAAAGAAGGTGCGGTTATTGTTAACAAACACCAGCAAAGCTCAATCAAAGGATTCTATGCGGCAGGCGATGTAGTTCATGGACTGAATCAGATCTGTGTCGCTACCAGCCAGGCAGCCATCGCCGCAACTGATATTCATAATAGATGCAGGGAGCTAACCTAACTGGCTCAGGCCACAAACTCATAACCCTAGGGCAAAGCAGGCAAGGCTGAAGCAGCAGGGAGAGCCAGAGCGCAAGAGGCATTAGCCGTTGTATTTGAAATCATTGCGCAGGACTGGTTTGAAATCGCTGACCAATAATTTGGATATTGTTTAGGAAAATAACTGTCACAGTCAGCAGTCAGATCTGCGGCGACGTCTAATGATTTTTCCAGTAGTTTCTCACCTAACTGGCAAACTTTTTCTTTTGCCAAAGAAAAAAAGCTATGTCTTGAACATACTATTGAGGAGTCGTTTCGACTAAGTGTACGACTAAAAAACTGAGGGTATTCTTTTATAAGATCTTGAACAGACTTAAGATTTAAAAAGTCTTCTGCAAGAAAATGATTATAAAAGCCTGGTTGATATTCAATTCCTGCTATTTTCGCAACCGACATGATTTCATGAGCAGTGTGAAATCCGCCTCCGCCAATGAACCCAAAGATTGCTGTAATATACTGCTTTAGTTCTTCCTTATTGAAATTTCCAATCAATAGCGCCTGTAAGAGCGAATCGGCTGTACTTCCTGAAGGTCCGGCAAGAAATGGCTGGTTTAGCCGTGAAATTTCTTCAGCCCATGCAGAATCTGGCGGTGGAATAAAAACACCTAAAACATTGGTATGCTCCTGGATCTCAAAGTTTGTGGGACACTCTTTTGGATCCGCAATCCCTGTGGTACGGACTTTCTGACCCTGATCCTTTACTTTAATACGCATTCGCGGTATTAAAAAATTTTCCTGAAATATTTGTTTATGAATAGCCTTTTTGCAGGCATCAATATCCTGTGGCCTTGCGCTTAATTTTTTCGCTACCCGCTGTGATACACTAAGGTTTCTAGTCTCGGTTTTCTCAACAATATGCTTCACATGTCGATCAGGTAAAAAATCATAAATTTTTTCGCTGAAAAATTGATGCAGATGCATAATTCGCGGAAGGTTTGTTATCGGGAAAGTAGTCAGGTCATCAATGATTAATGCCATAATATCGCTTTGCAATGGGCAATAATCAAGAGCAGGGCCAAAAGTGCCAAAATAGTTATCGCTATAAAGATCGTTAATCCCCTGATCCGTTAAGATATCATTGTCTATGAGAAATTGTCGGTTTTGCTGACGAGTCAATAAATCTGCAATGGTTTTGGACATTTTTTCTACAGCAGGCAAAGTCTGTGGATTTTTAAGAATTAAGGCAGTTAACCTGGCTTCGAGGCAGAAAATTTCTTTGTCTGATCTTGATTTAGGCATGATAGCGGCTTGGTATCTCATTTTCACCGAACAGGAATGCACATATTTTATACTGACAACATTAATTGAATATTAACTGCGAAGCTGATGGCCTGATTGCTCTATTACCAGTATCTGACATTCTATTCACACAGTTATCAACAGATTTTGTGGATAAGCAGACACATGATTTAAAGTAAATTCGGGATGACAAGCCTTTGCTGGTAAGGGTTTTATAAACAGATGAGGAAATTACAGAATTTGAAACTATTAGCCAGGAATTATTTTATTCACAGGACAATAAATCCTAACAGATTTTTCGGAAATGCATTCTAACTCTTTTTTTTTGGAAGAACCAGTCTTGACATTACAATACTTTTTTTAAGAAAAGAGTTGTATAAGAACGTAACTCCCTGGGTACGTCATCCTGAGCGTAGCGAAGGATCTCCTGAGTCTGGCTCAGCTCTAAGCAGCTTGAGATCCTTCGCATGCATGTCATCTCGAACGCAGTGAGAGATCTCCCAAATCTTGGTTTGTGCCAGCATTCGGAGATCTCTCACTGCGTTCGAGATGACGGCGGGCCTGTGAGTAATGACACAGTTAATGAACACTCCCTCCACCCCTAATATCAGAGAGCTCCCAAATAATCCTGACCAAATTGTTCGAGATATCCCTGATAATTTCCTAAATAATTCTGCGCGCCGTAACGCTCGGTTAACACAAGTACTCTGGTAGAAATTTTATCGATAAAGTACCGATTATGGCTAACAAATAATACAGTTCCCGGATACAGGCTTAAGGCATCGATTAAAGCATCAATGGACTCCAGATCCAGGTGATTGGTGGGTTCATCCAGAATGAGTACATTAGGTTTTTCCAGGATGATCTTTGCCATAACCAGGCGTGCAGACTCCCCTCCGCTGAGCATGGCAATTTTTTTATCTACATCCGTACCACGAAATAAAACCTGGCCGAGGATATTGCGTATTTCCTGGGAGGTAGCCACCGCATTCGCTTCCATCCATTCTAATATAGTCATCTCAGGATCTAATAAAGTACGGTAGTCCTGAGAAAAATACCCCACGGTTACCGTTTCGCTCCATTCAAAGCGCCCATTATCCGCAGAAAGCTCGTTCAAAAGAATTTTCAAGAGAGTGGATTTTCCAATACCATTAGGCCCGATGATGGCACATTTATCATTACGATAAAGTGAAAAATCAACTTGATTTAGTACCTTTTTCTCACCAAATGTTTTATGAATATTTTCAACATTAATGATCGATTTACCTGAAGGCCTTCGCTGCTGGAAATTAAAATATGGCTTCTGAATATTGGAATCTTTTATTTCAACCAATTGAATGCGATCAATCATTTTTTGGCGAGAAGCGGCCTGAGCGGCTTTGCTTGCCTTAGCGCCAAAACGATCGACAAAAGTTTGCATCGCATTGATTTTCTTTTCCTGATTCTTTAGCTCACTTTGTTTTAATATCAGTTGCTCTTCTTTAGCCGTCACAAATTGATCATAGGTTCCAGGGTAATTGGATATGGTATCGTAATCAATATCCAGAATATTGGTGGATACTGCATTCAGGAAACTGCGATCATGCGAAATGAAAATAAGAAGTCCTGGAAATGATTTTAAAAATTCCTGCAGCCAGGCGATGGAAACGATATCCAGGTGGTTGGTGGGCTCATCCAGTAACATAATATCCGGTTGCTGATAAAGAACCTGTGCCAGTAATACTCTTAATTTATAACCTCCGGATAAGGCACTTAGGGGCTTATTATGGTATTTTTCAGCAATCCCAAGACCAAGGAGCAAACTTTTTGCTGATTGTTCCGCATCGTAGCCGTTATGATGCATCACAATTTCTTCCAGCTCACCAAGGCGATATCCGTCTTCCTCGGTGAAATCTTCTTTAGTGTACAGTTTATCTTTTTCAGTGAGCGCATCCCATAAGATGGCATTGCCTTGAATCACCACGTCAGTAAGCTTATCCTCTTCATAGCGAAAATGATCCTGCTTTAAAATACCGACATTTAAATTTTTCGCCTTTTCCACAGAACCCTGGACAGGCGTTTCTTCACCAGCAAGAATTTTTAAGAAGGTTGATTTTCCTGTACCATTGGCACCTACCACACCATAGCGCTGTGAAGGCAATAAAATTAAATCCACATCCTGGAATAAGGATTTTTTACCAAAAACCATACTTAAACTGCGTACATCTAACATAGAAAACGGCCCATCTGTATTTAATCGATTACTTGTACCTGAGTAGCAAACCCGCCTCGCTCCCCTTCATTTAAGGTAAACGAAACCCGCTGACCAATGGTTAATTCTTTATATCCTGTGCCCTGCACTTCAGAGAAATGTACAAATACTTCCTGCTTATCCTTATCGGAGGTAAGAAAACCATAACCTTTAATTTTATTAAAACGTTGTACTGTACCTGTTTGAGTCATCATTTACCTTATTATTTATGGCAGACGTTGTACGCCCACTTTTTTTCCTTTTATTTTTCCTTTCTGAAACTGTTCAAAGGCTTTCCCCGCATGACTTCGCTCAATAGCCACATAGGAATGAGAGCTCAAAATATCAATTTTGCCAATTGCCTCCGCCTTTAATCCAGCATCTTTGGTTAAAGCACCCAATATATCAC
Organism: Legionella quinlivanii; assembly: GCF_003265995.1. Lineage (GTDB taxonomy): Bacteria > Pseudomonadota > Gammaproteobacteria > Legionellales > Legionellaceae > Legionella_C > Legionella_C quinlivanii_A. The sequence goes on from NZ_MVJN01000001.1 coordinate 226,012, forward strand.
CCGGTCGAATTTTATCTTTCCTGCCAGCCATCAGACGTAAAGTGACCATTCCAGGAGACTGACCTGAGCCAGTTTTGCCAGTTAATTCATCCTCTCTTCCCCAGACCATTTCGGTTGCCATAAGCTCTTCAATAGCACATAAGCGCCCGGCATCTTTAGGGGTTGTTATACTTAAAGCCAGACCTTTACAGCCTGCACGTCCTGTACGACCAATACGATGAATATGAACTTCCGCTTCGAAAGCCAGCTCATAATTAATGACGGCAGGCAGCTCTTTGATATCCAGACCTCGTGCGGCAACATCTGTCGCAACCAGAATAGAACGGCTGCCATTGCCAAACTGAATAATCGCCTGATCACGCTCTGCCTGTTCCAAATCGCCATTTATAAGAGCAGCGCTAAACCCCTCATGATTAAGCTCTGCGGCTAACTCCTGCGTTTTTTCCCTGGTGTTACAGAAAATCAAAATGGAAGCAGGCTGATAATGAGCCAATAGTTTTTTCAATAGTGAATATTTGTCATTTGGGCTGGGTACTTCAAAAAATCGCTGCTCAATATCTTGTACGCTCTCCTGCTCCTCTGCTTTTACTTCCTGAGGATGATGCATAAATTCTTGTGCCAGTTGTTTAATAAGTGGTGTAAAGGTTGCAGAAAATAACAGCGTCTGTCTTTCTGATGGACAGTAAGATAGTATTTGCCTCAGGGAATCGGCAAATCCCATATCCAGCATTCGATCCGCTTCATCTAAAACCAGAGTATTCAGACGAGACAGGCTCAGGCTTTTCTGATCTAAATGCTTCTGAACCCGCCCTGGTGTGCCCACGATAATATGCGCTCCATGTCGTAAGGAGTCATATTGCGGTTTAATCGGGGTTCCTCCGGAAAGATTCAGAATTTTAATATTCGGTAACAGTCTGGCAAGACGGCGCAGGACCTGACTGACTTGTTCAGCCAGTTCACGCGTTGGACAAAGAATTAATGCCTGTGTAATAACTCGCTCAGTTTTTAAATGATTGAGTACTCCTAAACCAAAGGCTACTGTTTTACCACTTCCGGTTTGCGCCTGTGCAATCACATCAGTCCTATTTAGCATCAAAGGCAGGCTTTGCGCTTGAATGGGAGTCATCTGAGTAAAATCTAATGAAAGAAGATTGTCAGACAATTCTTTTCGTAAAACTAAAGAAGAAAAAGATAACTCCTCTTTCCAATCAGGGAGTACTTTTTCGGAGCTAATATCCATTTTGAGAGAACTGCGGATCGTAAACGAAGCATATAATACCATAAATCAGCAGATTATTGAATCAATCGATCCAATTAGTAGACATGTATTTGCCTTCACCATTAACTCTAAAATGACAGCAAACACTCTATTTCCTTTAATCGTTTTAATTTATAAAATGAAATATTAATATTTAAAGACATTGAAATCTCAATGAAAGAAAATACCGCCAATCGTTCATGAAATAGAGGTAGTATGAATTAAGATGGACATCTCCTCGATAATACCCAATGAAAATATAGCCGCAAGCGTTGTCGCCTCCATGATGGATGAAAAAGTATTAACTTCAATCAGACTAGCAACAGGCGATCAGCATTTTGTTTATGCTGTTAAGACTTCAAACACAGAGTATGTGCTGAGAATGACGAAGGAGACTAATAGAAAGCACTTCATCTCGGCAGTGTATTGGCAGGAAAAATTGATTCCTCTAGGTGTGCCTCTGGCTCAATTTATCTGCTGCGATTTAGATGGAAAATATTCCCCGTTTCCTGCTTTACTGATGATGCGCTTACCTGGTGATGATTTATGCAATGTCTATTCGGGATTAAGCAATTCAGACAAGAGAAACCTGGCTCAGGAAATGGTGACAATTCAGAACTGCACAAAAGCGCTGCCGGAAGGCTCAAGCTTTGGGATAAGCCAGAGCTATGAAGACAGGACTGAGTTTGAAACATGGTATGACTTTTTGATGCAGCGTTTGCATTTATTCAAGGATATTATCAGCAAGCAGAATATTTTTGATGCAGGCTTTGTATCAAAAGCTATTTTTATTGCCACCAGTATGAAAGAAGATTTTCTTACAATTAAAGCCACTCCCTTCTTGTGGGATGCCAGCGAGAGAAATGTGCTGGTTCATCAGGGAAAAATTTCAGGGATTGTCGATGTCGATGAGGTATGCTTTGGCGACCCCTTGTTTGTTCTTGGCCTCACCTATTCTGCCTTGGAAAATGATGGGCATGATACCCTATACACTGATTATTGGGCGAAGGCCCTGGAATTAGAAAAAAAAGCAAAACTTCGACTTGAATTCTATCGTCTGTTTTATACGATTGTCTTTATGCGGAAACATTCCATGACCACGGCAAATAATCAAAAAATTGTTTTCCATGTTGATCGTTTGAAAAATATGTTTGAGCAATCGCTGAAACGAATATTAGAAATGGGAAATTAGTTGTAACAACGTGAGTACATTAATAATAAAAAGAGAATCACATTTATTTGCCTGTCATAAATTTCTTGAAGAGCGAGGGGCTAAACTTTTGATTATGTTAGCCAAAGTTGACTTTCGTGATACCCAGGAAGTCAAAATTATTTATCAACAACTTGAAAATTATGTGAGCACACTGGTGAATCATGCCCGATGGGAAGAAGAATTCATATTTAATAAGTTCTTTCGCCAAAATGAAGTGGCCTTGCTTCTGGCGAATCACACTGATCTTGAAAGCTTTGGCATGCAAATAGTTAGAGATATTAAAGAGCTTTTAAATCTGCCATCACCAGAAAGAATGCACAAAGGGAAACAGGTCTATTTAGATTTTAGAAGATTTTATGCTTCAAACCTTATTCATTTTTATGAAGAAGAAACAAGCTTTTTAAGTTTGTTGCAGGAAAGAGCAAGCGATGATGAAATCAGAGCTATTGATAAGCCCATTTATCAGGATATGGGCAGCAATGATATTTTAGAAATGCTGGAACAGCTCCTGCCACCAATAAATATTTCCGAGAAAGAAGCGATTCTCAATGATATAAAACGCTTTAATAATGCTAACTTTGTATTTGCTCTTCCAGAGATTAAAAAGATTCTTAGTCCAGAGGAAGTCACAGAGATTTTGTAACTTCCATGTACGTCATCCTGAGGCGTAGCGAGGGATCTCAAACTGCTTAGAACTGAGCCAGATTCAGGAGATCCTTCACTGCGTTCAGGATGACGGAGACGATCCATAACCCGGGAAGTTATGAAATTTTTGATAGCTAGTATTTAACAGATCGCTGTATTTCTTCATGGCTTTCCAAATCAAAAGTTTCCGAAGAGACATGGCGTTTTTTTAATAAAAAATCCCTTGCTTCGGTTAGTTTAAAAAACACATCTTTTGCTTCTGGTCTGGAATTTTTATCTGGATGAACTCTTCTGGCTAATCTGCGATAGGCCTGCTCGATTTGCGTTGGTTTTGCATCAGCAGAGAGATTCAATCGTTGGAAAAAAAGGATTTTCGTACTGGCTGCTGAAAATGCGCTTACTTCTTTTTTAGCAACCACCAGGGATTTCTCACATTCAATTTCTGTCGCGCTGGTTTGGAGTCTATGGATTAGGTGCTCGGCCAAACGATGTATTACAGGCCCATTTTTATCAGCAAATACCCTGTCAACGGACTCTGTAAATTGATTGATACAGGCCAAAGCCTCTGCCAAAGTGAGATGCTTCAGATATTCTTTTTTTAATAAAACCCAATGAGTAAAAACCTTGATTTTTCCTTGCATTACAAAGTCGCTTTTTAGCTCATCTGGAAATAAGTCCTCTCGAGTTATCGGGTGACTCTTATGCTTATCAAGCCAGTTTAATAAAGCATTTCGGTTGAATCGTTCAGGGTTATTCTTAGCATAAACAGGCGTTCCATCAATAATCATCAGGGTAATGGGACAAGTGTACTGCCTGGGAATCCATTCGCTTAAAATCCCCTGTGCTTCCAGAAGACTATGCAATTGAAAAGTGATGGGGCGTGAACAGGTCGATAGAACATTTCTCGATTGAAGAAAAGAATCTGTGACGAGAACCAAACTATGCTCTCCAAGTGCCCGCAAGGACCTAATGATAATCAGAGTGCGTAAAATACGCCCTGAAGCTAAATGTACATTTTCTGAAAAAGCTGCCGAATCGAAAAGGAGATCACTAGCCAGTACTTGCCCTAGTATATTTGGCACCTGATTGTTGGCAGTGCGCTCTTCCCGCTGGTGAAACTGTCGGTTTGTTGGCGTTCGCGGCAATGCTATAGGCACGAAATAGTCGAAAGTCAGTTTCCAAATAGCAATCTTAAATACCAGGGAGAAGATGCTTGATAAACCACTTTGATCCACCATCATACTGACTAAAAAGAACAGTAGCAAATAACTTAAAAATCGAAATAGCAGCCTTCTTAGTGAGTCATTATACAGAGCGAATGATGAGGACAACTCACGCCAGATCAGTAACAAATCTCTCAGGAACCCCATCACCGCACCACGCAAAACTCATTCACAATGTTATTAATTTTGCCATATTCCTTTTAAATAACCAATCTTTTGGGTTAAATCCTCCTCACTTCATCCTCCCTATGTCATCCCGAGCGCAGCGAGGGATCTCTCTGCAGGCTGCAAGAGTTGTTTCTGACATATACGATCTGTTCAGTCTATTTTTCTGGTACTATCCCTGTGTTATGGAAAATCCGAGATATCAGAACAGTCCAACAGAATAAGGAGTAGTACATACAGATGGAATCATATGTCTACCTGCTGACAAATAAACACAATAATGTCTTGTATACTGGTGTTACCAATAATTTGATACGCCGTATAAATGAACACAAGAATAAACTAGTTAAGGGATTTACACAAAAATATAATGTAGACCGCCTGGTTTATTATGAAGTTTGTTCGGGTATCATTGTGGCCATCGAGCGAGAAAGCAAATCAAAGGATGGTCGCGAAAAAAGCGCTCGGGATGACGTGGGGACGTCTCAACGTCATCCTGAACACAGTAAAGGAGCTCCTGAATCTGGCTCAGTTCCAGGCAGTTTGAGATCCTTCGCTACGTTCAGGATGACGTACCTGCGGAGTACAAATTGTTCTATTACAAGGCAGTGGAATTGCCGCGTGCCTCGCATCACAAAAATAATTTAATCAGGCAAAATTTTATGAATCATAATGATGAATTGCTAATAAATGAGGCTCTTGTATACCATTTGGTGGCAACTCAGTTTCCTCAATGGAAGAACCTTCCTGTCCAACCCGTTGCGCGCAGTGGCTGGGATAATCGAACGTTCCACCTGGGTAAGGAAATGCTAGTGCGTATGCCAAGTAGAGTTGAATATGCCTTACAAGTTGAAAAAGAACAGAAATGGCTTCCAAAATTAGCAGCGCAATTACCTTTAGCTGTTCCAACACCAATCGCTTTGGGGCAACCCGCAACAGAATACCCCTGGCACTGGTCAGTTTATCGCTGGATTGAAGGTGAATCCGCTGCCACTGCACCAATAAAGAATTTGAACGGTTTTGCAATTAGTCTGGCAGAATTCCTGTCGGCCTTAGAGCAAATTGATTCACGGGATGGACCATTGGCAGGCCCTCACAGTTTCTATCGTGGAGGCCCCCTGTTAACTTATGATGCTGAAACAAGGCAAGCCCTTGAAATTCTTGAAGACACTATTGATGTGAAAACAGCAACTGACGTTTGGGAAAAAGCGCTTGAAACCACATGGCAAGGCACACCCGTATGGGTTCATGGCGATATTAGCCTGGGTAATTTGCTGATAAAAAATGGGCAATTGAATGCTGTCATTGATTTTGGGCAGTTGGCAGTAGGTGATCCCGCCTGTGATTTGGCAATTTCATGGACATTATTTAAAGACGAGAGCCGCGAGGCATTTCGCTCAGCAATTAATCTTGACACAGCCACCTGGGCGCGTGGCCGAGGCTGGACTTTATGGAAAGCATTGATTTGTGCCGCAAACCTGACTAACTCAAATGCTGTGGAAGCCAGGCAAGCCTTGAACATCATTGCCGAGGTTCTTTCGGATCACCAACGTTAGTAATTCAGATAACCTGCCTCCAACCAAAAGTACTATAATTAATCAATAAGGATAATTTGTTAACCACTAGCATCTCAGGAAATTGTTCCTGGCATGCGGTCGTTACAGGAAGCTGAAATGAAATACCGGTTATGTTGTGCGATCGGTCTATTCCTGGCATTAGCCAGCACTTCGCTTAGCTATGGCTATGGATATCATCATCGCTATTGGGGAGGACAAAAGGTTATCATCATTAATCCCAATAACCCGGGATACTACAATGGGTATTATAATGGTTATAATCCCTATTACGCTCCCAATCCCCAATATTATTACTACCCACGCTATCGTTGTATCGTAGTTCCACGCTGTTATTCTTCTGGTTCCTGCAATTATCAGAATCAGGAATGTGGTTATTTCTAAACGCTCTGGAACTTGATTCATATCGAGTGGTCAGGGGGATAGTTTTTCTGAATAGTATTTTTTCTGTGTTACTTGGTTTTTCTGCTTATAGAAGATTCATTATCAGTACTATTCTCTAGCTGCTCATAGCCATCTTTTTTATCATGGTTAAAAAACTGTTTAACTTTATTATATTTAGATAATTTTTGTTGTTGTATCGGTATTTCACTCTCTGCCGGCCTGTTTCCTCGGCTAATGGTGGTAGGAATATCCTCAACTTTTGGCTTCCATTGTTCTACAGACTCAGCCGCTGGCTCATCTTCAAATACTACATCTGCTGGATCAAATCCCCCAACCACTGGCGCATCTGAATAAACAACAGAACTATAGATAACTGATCCACGATTCGCTTCGCTATCCTCGGAATCAGGATTTTCAGGGAGGGGATTGTCAGGAACTACTGGGGTATCTGAATTATCAGCAGCTTCACTATCCTTGATATTGGATTTTTCAGAGGGCTGATTATCGAGACTCGGTTTTTCCTCTACCGGCGGATCCTTATAAATAACTGAACTGTAAATGACTGAGTCATGCCCCTCTTCATTGTCGGCATCAGGCACTGGGTCAAGCCCTGCCTCCTGCCCCTGGGCAATATCGGGTATACCAACCGATTTCTGAACTTTAGGTTTATTCAGGGTATCAACAGCAACCAGCATTTCGTTTAATAATAAACGCTGATGATTATTAAGTTTGGAGTCCTGCTTTATCCCTACGATCAAAGCTATCTGTAGATTAGATTTCGTGTCCTGATTCATTTCTGGCAATTTGTTCTGAAGCACCAAATCTTGAACAGAGCTTACCGCAGGTACTCTGTATAACCCTCCTGTAACTGTATGCAGCAGCCGCCTGAAGAAGCCTGCCTTGTTTAAATCTTCTTTTAAAATCGCCTTTTCCACTTTGCTTAAATGCTGTTTGGCTGAGGCTATCTGTGTATCAAACCTGTCTGACTGCATTTTAGATAAAGAAGGAACTCTTGGATCGTTAATTTGGTGCAATGCCCGCACAAACATTGCATCCATTTCAGGGGTAATTTCTTCCCCATTTAAGACCTTGCTTAATAACTCAATTTCTTTCCCAGTATTTAATGCTGACTGGGGGACTAACTCTTCAAGCTTGGCGAGGAAATCTTGTGGAGGTAGATTAATAAAATTCAAAAGCGACTGGAAATGCTGAATGGCTAAGCGATCGGAAGGTTCTGAGCGAGTTAACTCCTGAATGAGTACCGATAAGTTCTGTATTTCATGGACTGAGTTGCCTGCCCCTGTATTAAGGGGTCTCCAGTTTTCATACTCTTCTTCATCCTGCTGGGACTGGGTTTTACCCAAGCCGTAAAACATAAATTCTTTTAAGGCCTTCCCTAATTGAAACGACATGTATGCCGGCATATCTGCTTTAGTCTTCCTTGCCTGAATTGGGGAAAGATCGTCACCTTCTTCGTTTAAACAGGCTTTATATTCTGGAGGGGCATAATTGGGCGAGCTTAGAATATCCATAATTGAAGGATTTTTTTTATCAGTTAATGTTTTTCTATCACTAACAATAATCCGCTCTCCGTCGGTTAAAAAATTGGATAGTTTTATATCAGGATGATAATGCCCTGCCGCTTCCAGTTTCAGGCAAAAGTCAGTCAATTGAATAAAAAAACGCTGGGCATCTGCTGCTATAGCTGTAGGCTGTTCCCCTTTAAGCGCTTGGGCGTAATTTAAGAGAGATCCTTCTTTAGCAAAATTACTGATAACTACTGGTTTATACTCAGTTTCCTCATCTTCATTTTCAAAAGGCACCATCAAGGTAACATAATCTTCCGAAAAATATTCACTTACTTCATTGAGTTGAAGAAAAGGTTCTTTTCCCAAAGATTCTCTGTCCTCAACACGGATGACCACTTCTTCTTGGACACCGTCAATATTAAATGTAAAGTTCTTATTGTTCCCTGCAGGATTGCCCAAAACTTTAGTCGAATATTCGGGAAAAGCCTGTTCAACAAACCCCTGAATAGCTTCTACTTTAGCGTAACTTAAGGCTAAAAAATGTTTATGCCTTTCAATTTTTTCCTGAAATTTAGGGTTTGTCTGATAATTTTTCATTATCGCCAGATTGGCATTCAGATAATCATTTAATGCAGTCTGTGAATAATCTTGTCTCAGGACAGCATTCGCTTGAGTCATCGCTTCATATAAAGACAAGTTTGTCTCGAATACATCAGCACCTGCATAGCGGCTCACGGCTGTCGCAAATTCAATATTTTGCAATAATACCGAGGCATCGCGATGTATCCCATATTGTTGTAAATGGGCTTCCAGTCCGTCTTGAGATGATGAGTTTCGCCAGCTGGTGAGTTGAGGAGACAGAAACTGCTTGTTTCTAAGGTAAGTGGTTATTTGTTGCAAGTAATATAACTTGTCCAAAGAATTCTCATTCGCCTTGTTATAACTTTCAACAAATAGTTTGAGTTGTGTATCGGTAGCAGGTAAAGCTAAAGGCTGAATCATGGCTAGAACCTCTAAACTAAGAACATAGATAGGTGCCAGGTATCTAATAGTGTGTATTATTATAGACCACGTTTGATGAAGTTTTCTTAAGATTACAAAGAATAAGAGATATGCACCAAATTATATCAAACACTTAGGGTTTCATATATCGCCAAAAGCGTCAGAATACCTATACAATCTAAACCACCTCAATGATATAAGGATATGTCATGCCTAAACCGGGTGCCCAACAGTTTTTTGGTCAAAAAAACAACTTATTTAAATCCATTACAGCTGAAAATCAGCTATTAATGGTGAACCGTTTTCAGCAATGCCAAAAACGCTTCTCAGAGGCCAACTGGTTACCCGCCTGGATACGCTATAAATGGCAGGATCCCTATTATTTTGAGATGTTACATTTACTTTTTCTGGATGATTATTCAGCAGTTTTAAGAACCGGTAAACTGGACGCCTCGTGGATACAAATAGCGCTTTATTTGCCCGCAAATCAACTTTGTACACAATGGTTTAATGAGCATCCATATTTTGCCAAATATTTTTTGAATAGCGCTCTATCGGCAGGTAATTTGCCAATGGTCAACTATTTATTAGAGCGTTTTCCAGCGCGATTAACTAAAGAACATTTTACTCTTGCTTTAAATTCAGGCAATGTGGATTTGGTTGATTTTTTACTACAGCAATCCATTCAGGATATTGCTTATTTTTTGCCCTGTTATGAAGCCAGTAGTTTGAAGCTGGTTAAGTTGTTATACCAACATCAGAAGACGCATGGAGGTGATTTATCCAAATTGGATGAGTTTGCGCTAGACTCTCTGGAATCGGGTGACATCGAATTATTCGACTATCTGCACCATGAGCGTGGTTTCCCGGTTAAAAAATTATTCGACAGATTTTATTACTCTGGAAATGTTGAAGCAATAAGCAGAATTGTAAAAGAACCTAATGATTGTTCACTGGAAATGATTGATTTAGGCATTTTAGCAGAAGCAGGCAAAGTAGAACTTTATGCGCATTGCCTGAATCATGGTAAATCGATTGAAGCCTATCATTTTGATCTGGCATGCCAGAATGGCCATGTCCGCCTGGTTCGATTTTTACTGGATAAAAATTGCCAGGTTACAGCTAAATCCCTCCATCTGGCAGAAAAATCTGGTCATCGAATAATTATTGATTTATTACTTGAACGTTCAAACTTACCCGAATATGAAACAAGTATTGCTCGCGCCTATCAAACAGGAGCTATGAATGTTCGTATCGCTTTTTTATCTACCTATCGACCCTTACTTAATTCGCGCCCCCAAATTTATGCAGAAATTTTGAAAAAACTGATTCCACTCCCTTTGACAGGAAGCGAAAAAAGATTGCACCAGGAAACACTTAAATATGCTGTCGAGATGGGCCATTTGGGCTTGCAATTTGAATATTTGGAACTTCATTCCTGTCAGGAAATTTTTTTACCTTTTGACCTAAGTTATAATAGCAGACTTCGCTGGGGGGATATTGCCAAAGCAGCGGAATTTTCGCGGCATTTGAATACGAGCAAAGACGGCTTTTGGAAAACTGATACGATTCCCAGGCTGCTTCAGGCAATTGATATAGGCTTGGCTGCCGATGCCTATCATTGCCTGATATTCGCCAAACGCTTATTGCAAAATCAGTCCATTGCCTTTTTAAAAGCGGTACACCACCAGGCAAAACCTCCTGAATTCAGAAAAATTCTGCAATTTTTGATTCAGAAAAAAACCTGGATGAATGATTTGCAAATTCCTGTTATTCTTCGTTGCGCCTGGCAGAATCCCCAGGAAGAACAATGCTTATCTCGTTTAAGTAATGATGAGTTCAGCAGCGAAGAAATCAAGACAGCCTCATTTTTAACATTTCTCGCCGCCTTGCACATGCAAAAAAACAATTTTTGCCAGCAGTGGATTAAGGAGCATAACGCTGACCTCGAAACAGTCACTGAAGCAGCCGCCGAAGCGGGAAATATTTTTATTTTGAAACTCATAAGCCAATCACAAAAGTTTACTCCCTCTGACAAGCTATTGGCTAAAGCAATTCATTCAGGCGAGGTGAATCTGGTGCAATGGCTCTTGCAGTCATTTCCCCAGTGTCGCATTGACACACGCATTTTAAACTTGAAAAGCTATACCAAAAGCAGTATTCAGCTCATCGATTTGCTTGCCTCTTATCGTAATACACCGCAATGGCAACTATCCGAAGAAGAGTTTTTCACATTTAAACGACTATCTCTGCAATGCGGCGATCAGAATATTGTATCAAGACTCGAGGGGATCGACTGGTCCCTGGATGATGTAAATAACACTTGTGCAGCGGGTAAAACACCTCTCTTAGACCTGGTGATTAGTAAACAGGAGCCTTCCTGGAAAGGAAGAATAAAAGCCTTTGAAGCCAGTGCCTGTTACGGTCATATCGAACTGTTTGATCACTATCGGCATAGTTGCGATTTAACCCCTTTATTTACGGAGGCAGCTAAACATGGACATCGCTTTTATATCCATCATCTGCTTGGCAATATTTATGAAAGAGGCTTCAGTTTTAATAAAACAGAACAAGCTTTAAAAGCTGCCAAAGAATCGGTTCATCCCCTATTATGGGACGATGTATCAATATTCTTCGAAGAGGAAAAAACAGACACTGAAACTGAGTGTCACTTTGCAATCTCCCCAAGCTAGCGGTTCACTATTATAATAATGCCAATGCCTGTGACAGAAAAACAAAAACCACCCTAAGGTGGTTTCTGATGCAGGCTCAGAAATCGCTCTCGCGTTTCTTCTGCCTACACTTTTAGTATAGTCTGCTCATACAGACTGTCAAATCTGACACATGCTTTTCGGTAATTACTTCATTTGATTTAAAACTGAGATTATTTCACTCCGATATTGTATAAACCAAAACATTGTGTCACATATTGACTATTTAGGTCACTTTATGTACAATAAGGTCTTGTATTGATAAACATGGTGAGTATATGATTAAGTTTGACCGTCGTTCCTATTTCTCAATTTCTTCTGACAAAACAGTAAGATGGACCAATAATAATCTTTGCCATCCAACTAGCCAGGGATTGCAATTAGCCATTGATTATTACGCAAATAAATATCAGTGCAATGTTGAAATACCCGCTATTAAGCATAATGATTATGTGGAAAACCTTGACGAAGATACTTTTTTCCAACATTTGAATAGCTGCATAAAAATCCTGAGGAAAGAATCGGAAGAGATGTCTTGTTTTAGAAAGGCATTTATTTTAAATGCAGACAATACACACGCGGTACCTTTTCTGTATATAAAGGAACAGGGAGAAGAAGGCTTATTATATGCCAATTCCAAAGGCGTTGTGAGAGCTGGCTGGCAAATAGATGCTATCAATGAAAATCTGGATGAGGAAAACCGGATGCCAGTCTATGGTGTCTATGAAACTCGCCAGGCAGATGATCATTCCTGCTTCATGGATGCTTTAATCTTTTGTAAAGATGCGACCTCTAAAAATAATCAAGGCCAGTATCAACTGCCTCATTTATTGAGCGATCTTAAACGAAGAGCAACTCCTCAGTCAGATTATGTTGCGGTAAGACTACCTGATGAACTATTAAAAACCGCGCAAATAACTTCTTTTGTTAAGAGACACACAGAGAATAATCCTAACAAGATAATCCATCAACATGGAAATAAACCCGAAAATCTGACTGAATTTAGAAATAGACACTCCGATTGGCTTACCAAAATTAACGGAAAAATAAAATTAAATTCAGCTAATTATTTACGCAAAAAAGGCTTGAGTATTGCTGAAAAAATAGAAATTCAATTTTACATTAATCAATTTCAAATTGATTATGGAAAATCATTTACTTCTAATGACAGAAATAATTTAATTCAGTGTTGTAAAGCAGAGTTTATTCGTCAATCAAGATCTAAAAATAAAGATGTTTATAATACGGTTATTTTATTCCAGCGAAATTTTGAACGCAGTTTGAATCGCGAGAGCCTGGAAATGAGGGTTGATCAATCCAATTCCGATTCATTACCCAATAAACCCGGTAAATCACACTATTTTTCTTTCTGGAAGAAAGCGCGATCAAATAGCAATAATGAGCAAATTGATAAATCGGTCTCTAATCACATTCGATAATTTTTAAAGCGCCTCCTGGTTTTGATACCAGGAGACCATTTCAGGAACCCTTAAAATTCAGGTATTACAGTTATACACTCATTTTAGGGCTGGTTATCACCTGCGGTGTGCTTTCTGTCGGGGCTCTGTCTTTCATTTGTACTAACTGTTCCTTGAAATTATTTTTTGAGGCATCTTTAGTCAAAGAGTCCCCTTTTCTCATTTCCAACAATTGCTGTTTAAAATCCTGGCTTTTGGCGGGTGAAAATGTGGATTTCACTTCCAATTGCTTATCCCATGTAACGGTAATATCAGTTGCCGGTTGTTCTTTTGCTCCGAATATTTTTTTCAGGAAAGAAAGAAAAATCCTGCTGAAGATGCTCTCTGTTTTTGAAGGAAGAGAAGGAACTGAAACCCCATGCTCTTTTAGCTCAATCAATATGTCATTGTTAACACGCTTTAAGGCATTCTGACTCAATGTGGTCGTTTCTAGTAATTCCCTTGGGATTTCGTTTACAAGTTTAGATACAACCAGAGTATTATTATTTTGAATGGCCGCAACTAAATAATTCATATTATCCTGAGGCTGAAACTTATATCCTGCAGATTTTAATTCATTCCAGATCAAGGTAAATGCTTCACTGTCGCCACTTTTTATTGCATTTGAAAGCACATTTACTTCGCGCCCTTGCTCAATATTGGATAAACAACGACATAGTTGTTCGTTTATAAGTTTTTCTTTTATATCCGGAGGGGCCTTTTCGTAGTATCGCTGGATCTCATTTTTCGTTATCTCCAGACACTTTTTTAGTAAAAGACCATTTCCCCCTTCTGCAGCAAAAAACAACATCGAGCCATAACCTCGCTTGAAAAGATTCACATTGGCTTCATTTTCCATCAAAAGGTCAAATGCGGCTTCTTTTCCTGAAGTTAAAGCGAAGATGAGCAGATCAGATTGATCTCCAGGCAATGTAGTTAACAAGACTGATAATGCTTCGGTGTTATTTGCATTGATTGCCATATTTGCTGCATTACGGGAATCGTCAGCCCCCTGCCGAAGTAAATATTCAGTAACCTTCGGGTCAAAATTTATAGAGGCTGCAGCCCGAAGTGTTGAGAAAGAATTCCCTCGAACGGTTGCTGTGGCGTTTACATTAGGCAGATAGCGATCATAGAGGTCGGTAACAGCAGGATATTCTCTGGGGCTTGCATCTGGTTTTCTGAAAAGGTGAAGCTGAAGCCCCACATTAGCTGTTTCATACCTAAAAACTCGTTTATGAAGCTCATTGATAACTTCTGATTCAGTAGAAAAGCTCTTTAGGCCTGTGGGATATTCGGGATCGTAAACATGGTACTGACCATTCTTTTTGCTTATTGTTATGGCATGATCAATACTGGAAACCTGGGCTATTTCATTATCATCCAGCGCAATTTCTCTAAGACAGTTCGCCCAATTTCTGTCATCCGCAACCAGGGCAAAGCTAAATGCGGGCAAAAATGCCTTACTTTCTCCACCAGACTCAAGTTTGTACATGTTAAAACTATTATCCTGGCTGATATTTTGGTTATATTGATCTGCATCAAATGCTAACAATACCTGAGTTATAAATATATGGGAATTTTCAAGCGCACTATCAGATGAAGAGTGAGAAATATTTTTCAAAATCTCCCAAAAATCTGCTTCTCTACCTTCCATGCAATACTTGGCATGCATCATTGCCAAGCCTTGGCACACCCCTCTCTCATCAAATCTGATTGAAAAACCATTACGCTCCAGGTATTTATTAACATTATGTATAATTCGACCCTGATCAATGCTTTCGCTCACACTCAATCCCCAAACCCAATGATTTTAACGTCGCCATTATGGTTAATGATAGGATATGATGAGCGATAATTATTCTTTTCGTTCTTTTTATTGATGTTAAATACAATATTTACAGAAGGATCTCAGGTTTTCATACATAAAAACCATTCGCAATCAGGATACTTAGTTAAAATCTGAAAATCAAAATCTGGCAATGTCAGATAAAACTTAATCTTGTTTACTCAATGAACGCGTTTACGTCTCTTATTTGATCACATATTAAACAATTGATATAATCACCCAAAATTTACCAAAAAGTTGACGATATGTACAAAAAGTTTGAATCCAATCTTGGCCAAATCCTGTCAGAAAAACCTCAAAAAATTAACATTAGCAATAAATTGCCAAGTCAACCAGATTGTGAAATCAAGCAAGTAGAAAGTGATGTACTTGCTAAAGAAATCGGGATGAAAGCCTGGACAGACAGCCTGGTTTTTACTAAAGATACCCAGGTGTTAGCTTATCCTGAAATTGAAAATGCTGTACCGCGTTATGATGACGCCGCAATGAGCCAGCTACTCAGCACCATTAATTCAAACAGCAAAAAACTGTGTTTAAGCCCAATGGGAGCAACCGGGCTTGGGGTATTCGCTCTTGAAGTTATCGAGCCCGGCGAACCAGTCATCATTTATGCCGGTAGTATGAAACCCATAGCGCCTGGTAACAATGTCTCTGCATCAAAAAATGATTACGGCTTGGATTTTGATAATTTTGAAGGTCAAACCTATGCAATGATACAAGCCAGAAACTATGGCAATCTGGCGCGTTGTATGCAACATGCTCCTCGTAAAACCACGCCTCCATATGCAGATCATGGGTGCATCAGTCTTGATGACTACCATTTTCTCGATATTGATCGAAACACCGTGGCTGTTGCTAATCTTGAATTGAAGATGCTTAATCATCGTGGACAACTAATATACTATTTCATTGCCAAAGAAAGAATTCTACCCGGCCATATAGTGGTCTGGGATTATAATATTCATTATTGGCGAACCAAAGAAGCCCCGCCTGAATTATTTACAAAGCATGGGGAAATAATTGATCGAAAAAGTTATAGGCCAAAAGCTTTCAGTGTTCGTATTAGCTTTGATAATGGTGATAAACCAATCGACCTATTTACAAAGGCTTCTTCAATGTATTTTGATTCAGAGAATTTACAGGCCTTGAATATTCAAACACCCTATGGTCACAGGGGATATGTTTCGGCAGCAGAAATTAAAGCAAAATTTGATAATTCGCCTTTACTGTTCATCTGGAGAAAAAGTTATAACTCGTGGATAGAGGAATCACGCCCATTTACTCAGGATTTTTGTTTAATTCCACAAGACTCAACTCAGCAATTTTTTAAGCCCAGCCGATCTTCGAGAAAAGAGATTCTTGATGCTTTGAAACAACTTGCTAAAGAATATGGTATCCCTAAAGCAGCTCGCTACGATCTTAGACAAAATAATTCAGTTGCAATAATTATGATGGATAATGATAGCCACAAAACAGAAGTGACTGCATTTAAAGCTAAATTGACAGATGCTGGTATCAAGAAAACAGCCACTGGGTTCGCCACTTTCGGCAAAGAAAGAAAATATTGCCTCTATATTTATGAGCCGAACACCCTGCTGTTTAATGAGCTAACTCACAAGCTACAAGATGAGCAGGCAAACGCTGTTCAGCAAAAATTTCATGACCTTAGCATTAAATAAGCCCACCTCCCCAGAGTGAATGTATCCTGGCGACATGCGGCACTAACATTCTATACACATCGTTATCCACAGATTTTGTGGATAACTAGCCTTCTTATTTCCGAAGAATCAAACGTTAAAAGCCTTGGTATTCATGGGTTTGACATGAAGAAAGGAACATAAAATGACTAATAAAGAAGAGAGGCTAAAAAAACTTATCCACAGAGCGAATGAAGTGAATATAAGTTTCGGGAAGTGCATTGTATCCTCTTTTTTTTAAAAGAACCAGTCTTGACATTTTGCCACTGTTTTCTTTGAAGGCATTTTTTTGAAACTAACTGCAGGATCTGAATACCAGCCCCCCAGGTCTAACTGTGAGTGAAATTACAGCTGCCAATCTTTCCATCGGGTAGAATCGCATTGCAAAAAGAACTCAGGGACTTAAGCTGCTCCGGTGTGATCTTCGCATTGTATAAATTAGATCCAGCCAAACTGGCGCCTGATAAATTAGCACCAGAAAAATCTGACGATGTAAAATTACTGTTACTCATTCTCGCTTTTTTTAAATTTGCGAAACTAAAATCACTATAAGAAAAGTCAGCAGCCCCAAGGGAAAATTCGGTGGCCATTATGCGATTAAATTTTGAGAATTGATGATTACCCCAAATACTCAAACTGGAACGAATTAAATTGCTATCACTGAGAGTGATAGCCCCACTCTTATCGGTAAAAAGATAGAAATCATTGCTCAAATCACAAGCCTCACAAACTCCTGTCTTTTCAAATTTTTCAACCTCTAATGGATTAGAAAATTGCTGGGAATAAATTACTGTAGAAATGGAAACTAAAGATAAAAATAAACAACTTCTCATGACTCCCTCATTCAAATAACCAACTGCGTTCCTGCATTCAGAAAAGTATTTTACTTCATTATTCAACCAATTACACTGTGTAATTGGTATATTGTTTATATCACATTGACCCGGAAATTCCTTTGTAAATGGAGATGAGCCAAACTCTGATAATTGAATTAATGCCATTTATCTCAGAGCAATTTCATGGATGCATTATCTTGTTTAAACTATGGTGTTGGCTTTATGATGATAAGTCACACACCATGGATGTCTTGAGGTAAATAGCAGCACATCTAAAGCTATTTTAAAGGCAAAGTGGTTGCACAGTGTGACAAGGATCAGTAAATATAAGGTACATGCGATGTTTAAGATGCGACTTGCTACGATATTGAATGCCATTATCATTGTGGGATTGACTGTTCTGGATTCAAGGGTTTATGCATCCGGGTTTCAGAGAATAATCGATTATGCTTATGATAATCCTGCCATTATGAATCATACAATTAAAAAAGCTGAAGCCACTATAGGTAATAACCTCCTGTATGGGCTTTTTACGTATAAAGGCCAGGCTGGCTCTCTATATGGCAGATCGGATAGTAAGGAATTTTATAATTACCCCTACGGACGATTGGCTTATCGTTTTCATCCCAAGTGGATGGGAGGTATTGATGTTACTCACCTGAGTTATACCAATATTGTGTTTCCGGTGAATAGTGTGGCCAGGCAAATAGCCACGTCTATCGTGCTTCAGACTATCGCCATTTCCCCCAGATTGAGCTATTTAGTTAATAAATCTCTTGCAGTGGGAATCGCACTGAATATTGATGCCACTTATAAAACAAAATTGGATAATGTGGTCAACCCAAATGGGGAATTGAAAAATCACTCGTCGTCCAGGGAGCCAGCCCTTGGCTGGGGAGTCGGAGTTTCTTACGCAGCGCCAACCAAGACCACTATAGACCTAAGTTATTTTTCAAAAATTGTACATCCCACTTCGGGCTCCAGTACCTGGGGAGCCGCTAAGACCAATAATTATGCTATCACCTATCCGCTCCCCGCCATTGCAAATCTGGGTGTTGCTCAAAAGATACAGGAGAAATGGCTCGTAAAAGGAAATTTAAGATATCAGTGGTGGAATACATTCGATTATTTGAATTTAAAAAATACCGCATTGGGAAGAAATATTCTTGTTCCTGAATTCTATAATAATACATGGATATATACCCTCGTAGCCCACTATCAGACAAATGATAAATTGGGATTCTCTGGCGGGGTTGAATATAATCAAAGCCCTCAATCTATCACTTACAGGAATGCAGGCCTGGCTGTCTACAGATCGCTGGTGGTGGGAGGCGGCTTTGATTATGCGTTTACCAAAGCTTTGACTGGTAAATTTATCTACGGACATGCCTTTTCAAATCCGCCAATTGACAGAATGGTTAGCACAGGTTTAGTGCGAGGCAAGGAAACGATTAACAGCAATAACTTTGACTTTAGTCTAACCTGGCATATTTGAGCACTGGCCTGCCCCTTTATTACAAAGGTCCCCTTTACCAAATTAGATAGAGAGCACTATCGCTTGTGGCTCAATAGCAAACCACCATAAAGCCAGGCAATTGCATAATCGTTCGGAGTTCAAAACTACATTTCAAGCAAAGCATATTTTTGACAATTGTACCCAATCTAAAAACTCTCCCTAACTCTTATAATAATTGTTATCACTGACACAAAACAAATCTATAATCAGCATATTACCTATTTGCAAGAGCCTCTATGAGAATCCAATTTTCAGGTGCTGTACAAACAGCGACAGGATCGAAATATCTTATTCAAATAATTCCAATACGCGCTGAAATAGTGCAAATAGAAAATATATCAGCACATGATTCACACTTATCCACTACAAGAAGTCAATGAAGCTCTTGATGATTTACGATATGGGCGATTTACTGGATCGGCAGTTATCACTATTAACTAAAATTAAGAAAGTCCATGAAAAGAGAAAATTCAATAAGTATTCTATCGCAGTTTTTACAATCTAAATGGCAATCGTTTATCGTACTACTTTCCCTCTTGGCTATCTGTATCAATCTCATCCTAAGCGCAACAAATTCTCGGTTCGTCAATGTCTCTTTATTAGCTTTGATTATCGTTGGAGGAATCCCGTTATTTCTGCAAATTTTTTTAAAGCTGCTAAAGGGTAATTTTGGTGCGGATTCCCTGGCTGCAATTGCTTTAGTCACAGGGGTTATCTTGCAGCAATATTTAGCCGCTTCGTTAATAATCCTGATGTTAGCCAGTGGACAGACATTAGAACGTTACGCACGGCATAAAGCATCTTCTGTCTTATTGGCATTGGTGAAACGAATGCCCACTTTTGCTCATCGTAAGATTGATGGTGATATTTCTGATATCCCCGTAGCTGATATTCATATTAATGATGAAATTGTTATTTATCCGCATGAAACCTGCCCTGTTGATGGTATAGTTATTGATGGAAATGGTTCAATGGATGAATCTTATCTTACCGGAGAGCCTTACCAGATTTCCAAGGCACCCGGCGTGTCCGTTTTATCAGGGGCTATCAACGGTGAGTCGGTACTTGTCATTCAAGCGTCCAGACTGCCAGTCGATTCACGGTTTGCGATTATTGTGAAAGTTTTAGAAGAAGCAGAACAAAAACGCCCTTCGATCCGCAGATTAGGAGATCAAATTGGGGCAATTTTTGCACCTCTGGCCTTATTATTCGCAGCGCTCACCTGGTATTTTACCAATGATGCCATCCGTTTTCTTGCGGTACTGGTTATTGCCACACCCTGCCCTTTATTAATTTCTATTCCCATTACGATTATTAGCGCGATTTCACGCGCTGCAAAACAGGCTATTATCATAAAAGATCCAGTCGTTTTGGAGCGCTTACCTACCTGTAAAACTGCTATTTTTGACAAAACAGGAACACTGACCTACGGCAAACCCACTTTAAGCCAAATTCATACCACTCCAAATTATACAAAAGATCAAATTCTGCAATATGTCGGCAGTCTTGAGCGTTATTCAAAGCATCCCCTTGCCAATGCTGTAATTAAAGCAACAAAAGAACGACATATTGATTTATTAGAATCGATGGATGTATCGGAGAAGCCTGGACAGGGTTTAAACGGTATCATCAATCATCGAAAAGTAAACGTTACGAGCCGAAAAAAACTATTAGAAATATTGCCTGATTCTCAATCATTACTCCCTCCTGTTTCCCCGGGTTTAGAATGTATTATTTTAATTGACAGCGAATACGCGGCCACTTTACATTTTCACGATGCACCAAGGGCAGAAAGCAAATCATTTATCAGTCATTTGAAGCCTGCACATCAATTTAAAAAAATTATGCTGGTTTCCGGAGACCGTGAGTCCGAGGTGAAATATCTGGCGGAATTAATTCCGTTTACAGAAATATATGCGTCTCAAAGCCCTGAACAAAAACTGGCTATCGTGCGCCGAGAAAGAAAAAACGCCCCTACAGTATTTATGGGAGACGGCATCAATGACGCCCCCGCTTTAACCGCAGCCACCGTAGGGATTGCTTTTGGGCAACACAGCAATGTGACTGCTGAGGCTGCAGGCGCTGTTATTATGGAAAATACCTTAAATAAAGTAGATGAATTGCTACATCTAAGTATCCATACGAGAAATATTGCAGCACAAAGTGCTGTAGGAGGAATGCTTTTAAGTCTTATTGGAATGGGATTTGCCGCAATGGGTTACATAAATCCGGTTTTAGGTGCGATTCTGCAAGAATGCATTGATATCCTTGCGATTGCTAATGCCTTACGCCTTGCATTTGGGTCCGAAATTAAAATTGATCTGCCAAATAGTTAAAAATAGGAGTACATGATTCTCCCCCATAAATTTGAACCTCCTGGCTTACAAGCGATTTTCACCTTTGAGCAAATTATCGAACTCATAACCGGGCAAGATCAGGATTGATTATTTGCCAGAACGTTGTTATTCAAAGTACTTTTAAGGGTTACAATAATCGCAATATTGTGGCTCAGCTACTTTCACACCGTCTCTTCTTGGCCGCTTCTCTTGATAATCACACTGGATACAACCCCAAATCTCGTATTGGCATAATGAAGTCGGGGATGAGCATTCACCGCAAGGAAGGTAGCCTGAGACTTGTTTTAATCCAAAACCAGGAGCTAAGCAGTCAGGGCAACAGCATTGAATTCGATGAGCTAACTTTTCGGCGAGCATAGAAATCGCATTCATTCTGGTTGGATTCATCATGGCTCTCATATCCGTGGCAAGAAAGAGCTCCTTTTCGTTTTGAAACCCAAGAGAGAGGGCATTTTGCAGCGCTGTTCTGTCTCTGATTCCTTTAGCAAGCACCTTTTTATCACTATTGGTCTGCAAAGTGAGGCCATGCCCGGGGAAACCTGCTTTATCTAAAAAATCGCTTAGCTCTGTTTGTGCGGTTATTGTCATCATACGATAATTTGTTTTGGGTGTCGTATATTGCTCAGCAATCACCCAATTGTTTTTGCGATCAAGAAATACCATAATCTCATGATCAACAGGGGTAAATGGGAATGCTGGATGTGGCCCAAAACTTCCCTCACTGGCAATGACTAAATCATAACCGTAATCCTCTGCAGCACGTTTTGCCTTTAAAACACAGGTATCATAAGGGCTTAGTGTCCTTGGTATTTCACCAGTAAAGCTTCCAAATTGGTCGGTATCAAATTCGTGCACATCCAATGTGCACGAAAGTGTATCAAAAAATACCTTAGCAATTGCTTTTTCTTTCTCATGTTTTGAAGCAAGTAAAACCGACTGATTTCGATAATGCATGATTAAACTCCAGTAATTGAGTGGAAATAATCCATTCGCGCCGCAAACATCACATCCGAGTTTGGTTGAAATCAGATACTATGATTTCTATTTTATTCATTGCATGTAATTCTACTAAACGCCATTCCCCAGATGGGTAGAGTTGATAAGCACATTGACTCTTCGGATCAATAACTACCAAATGCACCCACTCATTAAAAAATAAGGTTTTTAAAATGGAGTGTTTTTCAATCACTTGAGAAACCATCTTTCTGGGAGCGTAAACAACTGTCAATAAGCGCTGTGGTTCATGATATGTTTTATCATCCGAGCTCATTACCGATTGCAGGGGAAGACCATGCATCAAATCGCTTCCATTGCCCTGCATGATCCCAATGGTTCCAACTACATTGTGAGTGACTTTGCTTCCACTTCCAAAAGCAACGTTATCTAAAGTAGAAAATAAGTATTGAGTATTTATCCATTCAGCCACCACCATGGGCGCAGTCAAAATCGTCTCGAGCAGGGCCCCGTCATGGTCGTGCTCAAAGCGGTATGAATGAAGAAAGCAACGGCCATCAAGGTTGATATTTTTTGTTAGATGCCGAGGTGCCACAATAAAGGCTGCATTTCTTGCCAACCCCCATTCAGGTCGTGTTTCAGACCAGTCCAGACTCCGTCGTATTATGTCTTTATGGGGCCTGCTACTCTGCAATTTGGTTCCCCGCTCCTGGTTGGTTATGCGCTTTGCTTCTTTCAAATCGGCTTGTAATTGGGTGAGAAGTTCAGGATATACAGGTGTCTTCACTGCCTCTTCAGAATAAAGCTCAACGCAATCCGTCGTTGTATTATGCAGTGCCCCGTAGAATATCGTATCCAGGGGGATGTGCATGCCGCGGTCTTCCAGACCCTTACGAACTTCGGGCTTATTGAGAATCGATGCCAATAAACGGGCATTGATACCGCCATGATTACCACCGCAGGCGCCGCAATCCAGAGCTGATGCATAGGGATTATTTTCAGTTGTACTTCCATGGCCGCAAAGAATAATGAGCTTCGCAAAACCTGAAGTAAGCCCCATCAGACGCAATACCGTTTCAGCATAACTAATCTGCTCTTCTAAGGACAAACCTTGCTCTGCATCAGCTTGGCTTGACTCATAAGCGACTTTGGTCGGCATACGGGGTTTTAACCAGGTTTTGATGGCCGAAACTGCATGGTTACTTAATTCTGGCGATAAAGATTTAACGGTCATATTTATACCGCACCAAAGACCTAAGGATTCGACTAAGGCAAAGGGGGTGGACACATTGTGTTTTAGTTGCGTATACAGACTTTTGCAGCGGTCAATGAAGGCCTTTCCTCGCTGATAATGCTCAAAAACATCTTTATTGGCAGCCGGTATTTCTTTAACGGCATATTTTGGTTTTAACAAGACCGGACAGCACTCTTTATTTCTATTGCTATCAAACTCATCCACACGCACAGGAAGACCAAAAAAACCGGCAAAACCAAATGTTTCATAATGGCCCAGGGATTCAATGGCGCGGCGAAAAGGCTCGGAACGTACATCAATACAAAAAACCAACTGCGCATTTCTTCGCGCAAGATGGGACTTTTCTTTTTCTACCTCCGGCAAAAGCTGGCTTAATAGCTTTTGCCGATAGGAATTCTCGTTGCTTTTTAGTTTCGCCAACACTTTTTTAACCAAAGAACCATCGCCGAGACTTTTTTTTTCTTTAGCAGCGTCAGGCCAGAAAATACAGGTTAGCACTAGGCGCACTGCCAGAAAATCGGTGAGAGTTACATTAGTTTCCCCCGGTTTTTTTGAGTTCTGCCAGTCTGTTTTCCATTTCACAAATCCTGCCCAACCTGGTAAATAGGAAAGCGACTTTGAAAGAAATGCCTCTTCCTGCCCTTCTGGAACATGAAGCCTTTGCAGACAGATCCTGATTGCTTCTTCCGCAGACTCAGGCAATTGCTGGAGAAATTCCTTTGCTTCTTTCTTATTGTGGTGAACTTGCTTATCAAAATAAGCCAATTTTAAGAATCCAAAATAAAAACCTTTCTCCCTAAAAGGCATATCAATACTGCCTTGTCCCGCATCAAAAAAGCCGCCACACCATTTGATCATTTGAATATTAACGTCCTCCAGTTGCAGATTTCGTTCAGCCCTTTGGCGTTTAAAGTTACCTTTAACCTGAGCCAGGGCGTCTTCAAACGTTTGTCCCTCAAACCCTTGTAATGGATTACAGGCGATAAACGTTTCAAGCGGCCAAACAGGCGCGATGCATTTTGCAGCATTGTGTACCCAGTCTTGTATTTCAAGCGCCTTGTTTTTTCCATGATGTAAGCTAATTTCTGCATTTTTAATTTCTTTCGTTGCATTATTTTGTTTCAATGCTATTTTTGCAGCGGTCATAAATACTCCTTAATATCTTTAGTAGTTGTAATCGTTTCTTAAAGCGGTGACAGTTTTTACAGAGGGCTGGCTTGAATTAAATAAGCTCATATAAAGCCAACAGCCTAATCTTGATTGGCCAATTGTTTGATGCAGACCCAGATTAAAGAAGGCCCAGAACGCCGCAAAGGAGGCCATAATAGTCCAATGAATTATCGATAACTGAGGGGCTTTCAATAATGATATGCCTGGTATTAGCCACTGAATCAATTGGATACTCGCGCCGTACATGAGGCCGGAAATCATGGCAAGAAAAAGCGCCAACACGAAACTTGACACCGTTTGGTGGGCCCTGATCCAGGTGAACATGAGTTGTGAGCCAGCTATAAAGGTAAAAAACAAAACAAAGCTGCTTGCCTCATACACGGAGAGCGGCTTATTTGTTACAAACGCAAAGGAAACCATTGCCACTATCCCGCCAGAAAGAGAAATCATAAGCATAATGAGAGACCCTTTAGAGGAATTAGTCTCTGATTTTCTTTGTTTCACCGCAGAGCCTGAACTTAAAAAAAGATAGGCCTTGAACAATCCATGCCAACACAGATGCGCTATAGCTGCAGCAAATAGGCCAACGCCGCATTGCATCATCATGAACCCCATTTGTGCCATAGTGGAGCAAGCCAACATTTTTTTTACATCATGCTGCATCAACTTCCAGGTAGTACCCAGTAATGCGGATATAAAACCGACTATGAACAATAGCGTTAGCAAGCCAGGGCAAAGTATTATCAGTGACGCCAACTTGACGATTAGAATTCCTCCGCCATTAACAAGGCCTGCATGCATCAAAGCAGAAACCGGGGTTGGTGAATTTAAAGAGCTGATCAACCATCGATGAAAAGGAAACAACCCGGACTGGACGACTGCACCAACCAGGATTAGACCCATTGAAATGGAAAATAAGGAGGGATTGCCGAATTGAGTTATCTGCACCAGGGATGAAATAGAACTTGAGCTATAAGTTACAGTTAAAATAATAAAAGCGATTAATAGACTTAAACATCCCGAGGACAGTGTATAAAAGGCCAGGCGCGCAGAGTTTTTTGCAGCCGCCCATTCAGATTTATGTACCATCAGCAGTACCAGAAATACATTGGAAGCAGATAAGGCACACCAGAATAAAAACAAATCATCGGCAAGCACCATGATAAGCGCTGTAAATGTTAGCGTTGATAAAAGAAGAAAAAAACGTCTGTAGAGCCTATCCCCATGCATATACCTTAATGAAAAGCGATGCACGATAAAACTCACTAATAAAATTAAACTGCATAACAACAGGCCCAAGGTATTGAAGCTAATTAAGAAGTAGACTGCAGAATTCTGAGATAAGGATAAATAGGAGAGCAGCCCTACCCCAGTTAAAAAGCCACCACCAATACTGTAACCTGCCAGGCGGGCTGCAACAATTGGCCGGGAAATTAAACTGCAGTTGAAAGCAAGTGCGATAATTGGACTGGACAACATGAGACATAAAAAAAATAAAACTATAGTATTCACATCATTCCCCATTAGAGATTGTTTTGTTACAATGAGAATATATTAGATATACTGATATAAGTGAAATTAAAAATATTTATCTTTTCTATTAGGAATTCTAATGTCACTAGATACAGTAACCCTGCAATGCTTTCTGGCTGTGGCAGACACGCAAAGCTTCACTAAAGCAGCTGCCCGTGTAGGCCGAACCCAATCAGCGATAAGCCAGCAAATTGCCAAACTTGAAAATTTAATTGAAAAACAGTTAGTTACCCGTGGGCGCGAACTATCCCTTACCCCAGAGGGTGAACTTTTTTTAAGTTACGCCAAAAGGATATACGAGCTGCATCGCGAATCACTAGACCGATTTAAGACACCGGAGCTACAGGGCGAGCTTCGATTTGGCCTTCCGGAAGACTTTGCCTCCATGATGCTTTCTGAAGTTCTGGTGGAGTTTTCCAGGCTTCATCCCAGAATAATGCTCAATGTGGAATGCGATTTGACATTGAATCTTATCAAGCGATTTCATCAGGATGAATTTGACTTAATCCTGATAAAGACTAATGAAAAAAATCTGATTTCTGAGGGCGTCAATGTATGGAATGAGCCCGTAGAATGGGTGGGCAAAAAAGAGTTGCTGCCAGCGCTCAATGATAAAGCAGTAATCCCGTTGATTCTTTCACCCACCCCATGCGTCTATCGCGGTAATGTGATTGAATCCCTCAATCAGCATGATCTAAAATGGCGCCTGGCATTTAGTAGTCCAAGTTATGCGGGCAAAATGGCGGCTGTCAAAGCGGGCTTAGGAATCACAGCCATACAGCGTAGTATGATTCCCAATTATCTGGACAGACTCGATGATTATTTTCTTCCCTCTTTAAAAGACATTCACGTATCGTTAATTAAAAAAGAGGCTGCAAGTAAAGCGATTGATTCTCTTGAATTTTTTATCATGGATAAATTAAGACTTAAATAAAGGATTTGGAACACTGATGAAACAGGGAATGAGTTCGATTGCTGAGGTATTGGATAAAGCGACGATTGCGTCAATCGTGATGATAAGCGTGGTCGTAAGCCTGCTGAGCTTAAGCATACCTATTGCAGCCCAAACTTTAGTCAATCTGATTGCCTTCGGCAAATTACTGCAGCCGGTAGTCACACTAAGCATCATCGTACTTGTCTTAATGATAGCGCTGGGGGCTTTAAATATATGGCAAACGGTTATCATTGAAGTCATTCAACAGAAACTAATGGTTAACATAAGTCTTAGCCTGGCCCGTCAATTTACTCATTTATCACTCGATAATTTCTCGTCACATCATGGGCCTGAGCTCGTTAATCGCTTTTTCGAAGTGGCAACCATTAACAAAGCGTTATCAAGCCTTTTACTTTATGGAGTAAATTTGGGTCTGCAGCTTTTTTTTAGTTTAATCCTGCTCCTTTTTTATCATCCGCTTTTTCTCATATTCGATGGATTTATTATATTAAGCATTGTGTTAATTGTTTTTTTGCCCTACCGTAAAGGTTTGGCAAGTGCTGAAAAGGAATGTACTGAAAAACACCAAATAGGCGCCTGGCTGGAAGAGCTGCTGACCAATCGCTTTTTATTTCGGTTTAATCGCTATCATCGCTACGCTATTCTGCAAACGGATAGACGCCTGGTTCATTTTTTAAAGGCTCGCAATATCCATTTCAGGCAACTTATTAAACATCAGATTGGATTTTATCTTCTCTCAGCAATCGCCAGCAGTTTATTACTCGGTCTGGGTGGCTATCTTGTGATTAACAACCAGTTAAGCCTGGGCCAGCTCGTTGCAGCAGAAATTGTACTTGGCGCGTTAATTTATGCTTTCAAACGATTTGGTGTCCTTTTAGAAAATTATTACGACCTGCTGGCTTCCGAACATAAAATTGATCTGGTATTAAATCTTCCAACGGAACCTGTCAACACCGAGTTAAGCGAACTTATCAATCCCATAAAACACATCATGCTAGTCACCGAAGAACAGGAAAAAGGATCGAGCTCGCCTGGGAACCCTCTGGTTATCTGCTTCAATGAGACACTCAAGCAAGAGTCACTTGTCGATTTTATCTTGGGTTTTAAAAATAATATCGATCTCAGTGTATATATCAATCAGACTCTCTGCCATCAGGAATACAGGCGCTCCCTTCGTGAACACACCCTGTTACTTCGAGATAAAGACTGGTTTGCGGGCAGCATTTATGACAATCTGCGCCTTAACCAGGCGCCTTTTCCGATACAGCAATTAAAAGAGCTTTTAAAATCTTTTGGGCTGATGGATAAAATTATGAGTCAGTCTCATGGCTTAAAGACCATGATTTATGATTGGGAGCAGGTGTTTACTGAACTCGAGCTCATTCAACTCATGGTGATTCGCGCATTAATTGCAAAACCCAAGCTTATTATCATCGATAGTCTCTTTGATAGACTGGCCATAAATGACATTGAATTACTGCTCTTCCATTTAGCAAACCTCAATGAGACGCTTTTGATAATAATCACTCAATATCCGAATCATATTCCCTTGTCTAACTGTCTGGTGCTTTCATGAAGCTACATGCCTATCAAATGATTGGCAAATTACCCAATCCGCGCAAAATCGCCAAGATTATCTTTTTAGTACTTTTTATCTTAATTTTACTATTGAGTTTCACCCCTTGGCAGCAATTTGCCCTGGGGAGCGGGAAAGTGATTGCATTCTCCCCTTCGGAGCGATTACATACTGTCAACTCACCTATCTATGGCAGAATTAAAAAATGGTACGTCGATGAAGGGATCCGTGTTAAAGCGGGAGACCCAATTGTAGAGATTAGCGACAACGACCCGGAGTTACTCAAACGATTGGAGATGGAAAAAGAAGCGATTTTGCTTCGCATCAAAGCGGCACAGCAATCGTTAACCGCAGGAAAAGCCAATGTTGAACGCCAAAAGAATTTGTTTCTGCAAGGTATAAATTCAAAACGTCAATATGAACTGGCTCAAATAGAATATGCCAAATATCAAAGTGAACTGGCACAAGCCAATATTGATAAGGTCAGCATCGATGTTCGCATTGCCAGACAACAAACTCAGCTCATCAAAGCGCATGTCCCGGGAGTAATAGTCAAACGCCTGGCCGGACAACAAAGCGTTGTAGTCAGAGAAGGAGAGATATTAGCTGAGATTATACCCGTCACCGAATCCAGAGCGGTAGCCCTTTGGATTGATGGGAATGATATTCCATTCGTTTACCTCAATCAAAAGGCACGTCTTCAATTTGAAGGATGGCCGGCGATTCAATTTAGAGGCTGGCCACAGATCGCCGTCGGCACTTTTGGGGGAAAAGTGGCCTTTATAGATCCGACAGATAATGGCATGGGATTATTTCGCGTCGTAATTGTACCTGATGAACCCTGGCCTGATCCAAACTTTTTAAGACAGGGAGTTCGTGTTCATGGTTGGGTTCAATTGGGTGAAGTACCTTTATGGTACGAGCTATGGCGTCAATTTAACGGCTTCCCGCCTGAAAGCATAGCACAAAAGGCGAATTCATGAGGGTATTAGCATTACACGGGCTTCTCACTATACTAACTGGCATAGGCCTCTTATTGGGGTATTCATGGTCCTATGCCTCCCCCAAAACGCAGGAATTGAGTTTAATGCAAGTGTTGCAAAGTATTGACACTCACTACCCCCAAGTAAAAATAGCACGTCTCGAAGTCATAAAGGCCAGTGGAGCATTTGTTAATGCCAATGGAAAGTTTGACCCTACCCTGGAAGTCAGTACCCGCTCACAACCCGCTGGTGGTTATATTAATAATTTTGGTGATACTCAACTCACCATTCCAACACTCTACAACGGTTTGAAACTTTTTGCAGGCTATCGGAACGGGCAAGGCGACTGGCCCATTTATTATCAAAACTATTTGACGAACTCAGGTGGAGAATATCGGGCTGGGTTATCACTTCCCTTGCTTCGCAACCGGCTAATCGATAAAGAGCGCACCGGATTATTTTCTTCTGCTCAAATGATGCTTATGAAGGCACAGGACGCCGAAGCAATCAAAATAAAAATTTATCAGGAGGGAATTAAAGCCTATTGGCAATGGGTAGAAGCAGGCCTTCAAATAAAAACATTCAAACAACTGCTGCGATTGGCAAAAAAAAGACAACGGGCAATTGAAAAACAGGCTAGTCTTGGGGATTTACCAGAATTGGCCATCAGTGAAAATTTACAGCAAATAATTCAAAGGGAACAATTACTCAATCAAGGCCAAATGATATTTGAACAAGCAGGCATTAATTTATCTCTATATTTTCGGGACCCACAGGGAAACCCGCAGGTGCCCGGGGAACAATCCTTACCTGCATTGAGCAGCACTTCAAACAATAAAACAGAAATCCAAACATCGCTCAGGGAACACCCTGGTATTAAAAAGCTTAACCATTATGCCAATATGATAAGGCTCAAACGCGATCAGGCACGTAACGAGCTCCTGCCTCAATTAGATGCAACTGCGTACACCTTCAAACAAAATGGAACAGGAGGATACCCTTTATTAATTCCACAAGCCGCAATGGTCGGATTATCGTTTAAATTTCCCTTATTACAAAGGGAAGCCAGGGGAAATCTGATTCAGGCTGAAAGTGAATTGCGACAAATTCATGCAGAAAAGCGATTTTTTTATGAACAACTTAACAATGAATTTGCAAATATACTGATTGGTATAAATAGAAGCAGGCAGCAAGTCAGCCTGTTAAAACAAGAATTGCGCTTGGCTAAAAAGGTACAGGAAGGAGAAACAAAAAAATTTTATGGCGGCGACAGTACTTTATTTTTAGTCAATCAACGCGAGCAAATGACGACACAAATACAACTCAATACCTTACATGCTCAAGTACAATTGGAAGAATTAAAAGCCAGAGCTCGCTTTTTTAATTCAAGCTGCAGAGAAAACCGGAAATAAAGTCAGCAGCATGATTATTATATATACTATAGAAATAAGACCTGTTAACTAAATCGATTTATGTGAAAATATTAATAACTACCGCTCCTTTCGAGGCCGAAAATACAGGCGACATCAGCTACGCGCGTCAGATGGAGAGATGTTTAAGAGATTCAGGACATGAAGTAACTTATCTGCGTGCTCAAGAGCTTGGCTTAGCCGTCGAAGTGAGTAAAGCGCTTGATACCTCTATTAGGTTAAGTGAAACCTACGCTGCACTAAAAAAAATTGGCGACTCATTACTGCATCATATCTTGACCACAATCCCCAAAGACACGGTTCTTTTCATGCATTTCAGAATTCCTCATACTGGATTTAGCTTCTCAGCAAAGCATCTTTCTCAGCTAAAAGCAGCAGGATATAAAATATGTGCTTTGATTAATGAACATAGCTGCAATAGAGAGGAACCTACCGAGATAGATAGAAATTATCAGACAGCCCAATTAATTCCTTTTTTTGATCAAGTTATTACATTTAATCCTATAGATAAAGCAGGCTTACTTAAGACAGCAGAAACCAAAAATTTTTATCACTGTACCGATACCAAGATGTCTTTAGCTAAAAGCAATGCATGGACTCTTTTTCAGGTCGGTGATGAATACCCTGCACAACTCTCATTGGAAGAAAGAATATCTCTTATTCCAGCCCCTATACTAAGCGCTAAAAAATATGATCCTGGTCCTGCAGAAAGACCAGATAATATATTGATGTTTGGAACTATCCGACGAAACAAGGGAAACACCGCCACGCTAAATTTAGCCCGATTGCTGGCTGAGAAAGGAATATCAACTATTCAGATTAAAATTGTAGGTAAAGTACTTGCTGATATGAATGGTTTTAGTTCCTTCAGACAATATGTATTGTCCACTTTTCCTGACCGCCTGGGATTTTGTGCTGATTTTAAGCCTCTCGAACGCATGCTCGCTGAAAAAGAGCACAGAATAGCAAAATTATCATCCTTAGATGACTATGAAAACGAGTTCAATAATTTATGTAGAGAAATAGTCAGGGATTTGGAGTCGCAGGTCACGAAAAAAAAACCTAAAGCCCTACCCATTGAATTTCATATCGATGTGAGTGAGGAGGCTTTCCGAACATTGTGCCATCAATCTCGCTACGGTATTAAATTCGACAAAAAAGGGTTTTGCGATAATGCCTCAACTATCATTAACATGATGGGTTTCGGATTGATTGTGATTTCAAACAAGACCCGTATGCTCAATCCTGTTTTCGATGATTGTCCCGCAGAGGAATTGCCTTTAGTTTTATTGGACACGACTGAACCCGAAGCAGAACTTCTTTTTCAAACCATCTTTTATTTAAAAAGAGATGTACCTGCAAGACAGCGGATTCTGAAAAATCTGGAACGGGTAATGACCACAATATATGATCCAATGCGCGTGACGGCTCAGGTTGTGAGAGTGCTTGAAAAGGCATTGAATATTGAGCGACATGCCAAACAGGAAGATGAGGAGACAGATAAAACTGAAAACAAGCTCTCATCAAACTGTGTCACGTCATCTCGAACGCAGTGAGAGATCTCCGAATGCGGGCACAAACCAGGATTTGGGAGATCTCTCACTGCGTTCGAGATGACGGCGTGCCTGTGAGTAATGACACAGTTTAATGAACCCTCTCTAAAAATTCCTAGCTATCAATTATCATAAATCTTCCAACCAGAGAATCATCACTCGTATTGTGTTTCTTGTTCATAGAGTTGGAAGCATAGAAGCGAGACAAACCAGGAGCTAGTTTAATAGCCCCGTTTAAATCCGTCTGGGTTCTTCTGTGATATTCAGAAGAAACACGCTCTCGTAGGGCTTCTGGAACTAAAGTAGCCGAAACGCCGATATGGTAATAGGGCATCTTTTCTTCACTTAATCCTGTATTTTCACCAGGGGCTAGAGCCTCAAGATGCCGAACAGCTTCGTAGTCAATTAGACGATTATATATTTCTCCAACTTCAATTACGGAATGGTGGCCGTTATAAACAATGACTCCACATAAAACTATCGCTAGATAACCTGCAGATCGGGATTGAAAAATTCCCAATGAATCATGAAAAAAGCCGAGATCAAGCAGCGCAACAAATACTCTAGCCGCAGTTGATGACGCACTGGCAATCAAGGGTAAAGAAGACCCATTTCCTGCACCCCAGCTTGCGAGATGTTGGATATAGGGCACCGGCACTCGTTTTATAAAATCTTTTGGACGGTCCGCAGGGTTTAAAGGGATTTTGTAAAAGGCCATTTTTTCTTCAAGAGCTTTCAGCGCCTGGTTCGCTTCTGGAAGGGTTCTATGAGAGGCAGATATATCGTTTTCAAATCTTCCAGCAGCGACTGCGGCATCATATTTTTCAACGACCACCCTTGCCTTCTGATAAACATCCGCAGCGGCAAAAGCAGCCTTTCCAGATCTATAAGCCCGAGTATGAAGAGCCGCACGTGGAGCGATGTCAGTGCCAATCTCCATGCCTAGGCCGCGGGTTATGGCAAGATGCTCCGGGGTGCGGCGTACTCGCATATCGAGCTCTGCCTGGGTTGGCATTATCCACCTGTAAATGCTTTCAAACTCCAGTTTGCTTTCACCAGTCTTAGTCCGTGCCAGTTGTTCTACATAGCAGAAAGAGCAATCAGTGATCATCTTCACCACCTTGCTTAAGCAATTTACATCGGTAGTTCTCCTTATTCTTTCGGGCTCCATAATTGCCGAGAATCTTATTAAAAGCTCTTTCAGCAACTCCTTACTGCTCTTGATTTCAGCAGTAGAATAGTCCTGCATCACCCCTTCCCACTGCGGATCATCCGATGAATGTTCAGAGATAAGAAAATCCAGTGATTTCTCCTCAGACGCATTCAATTTAACACTTGTCTCTAGTTTATTTAGAATGGGAGTAATAACTACGGCTCTCAATTTCTGAGCTGCGTTCGCAATCTCTATTTTACAGTCAGCATCATCTTTAATAACGTGCAAAACAGACTCTGCAAAATTACTATCTTGTTTCGCGGTAGGCAAAAGCGTCTCCCTGGTAAAAACAATTTCTTTGGTTATCACGTCTTGGACCTGATTTTAGAGTTGTTGTACATATCCTGAAAAATGGCTATCCCGTTTAACGATAGACAAACGCGCCTCGCTAGTCATTGTCGAGCTATCTTTTTGGAAAAATGCACAATTATTCTCCCCTACTTTAGAACTTGTTGGCGATTGTAACTCGTTGACCCAGCTATTTTTGTTCGTTAATAACATGATAATCGCATCTAAACTGTTTTTTATTTTGCTGGCATCTTCGAAGGAGAAGGCTTCAAGTTCGACATTTAGTTCATCTTTAGCATGTTTAAAAACTGTTTCATCCTGAACAAGGCAACAGGATACTATAAGTTTTTTTAATATCGAATGAATGTGATCATGAGGCCCAGATAAGGAATTCAAAATTTTATATAACGATAAAATAGCCGCAGCAGCTTCATTTAAATTATGAATAATCTTCAGTCGAGCACCAGCAGACAATCCCGTAAATCGTCCCTGATATTCTTCTAGTCCAACACGACATAAACTAAGAATTTCAGCAACATCAAGTGCTGTAGGAGTACTCCTGACTTGATAAAAATCGCTGGGCTTTTTTAACAGATCAAATAAAACATTATTCCTATCTTTTACACGGGTGGTATAGCCACTTTTATCCGTTAATTCCCTGACTTTTATTTCAACCATTTTTTTTAGTTCATCATCAATCGATTCAAAACGACATTCCTCTTTAAAATCATGAGGCGCCAAAGGATGAAGT
This sequence comes from Legionella quinlivanii, assembly GCF_003265995.1. GTDB lineage: Bacteria > Pseudomonadota > Gammaproteobacteria > Legionellales > Legionellaceae > Legionella_C > Legionella_C quinlivanii_A. The sequence goes on from NZ_MVJN01000001.1 coordinate 261,089, forward strand.
CCTAAAGCATCCAGTTGAGTTATTTTGCTTTGAAATGTTCCGCATGAATCATAAACGGCATAACAGACAGAGGAATAGTAGCCACTCTTGCTTACATCTTTGGGGTTTAAATAAACGTATATGGTTTGTTTTGAGGGGGCTTCTGGTGGAGGATAAAATTCAAACTGATACTCGCCCAACCAGTCCCCGAAAATCCAGTCTGTATACCAGCGAATACGATCTGAAAAAGGGGTAAAAAACACATGCAGCATTTTAACAATATCATCTCGCCATGCGTCAGCATCGGCAACATCATAACGCCTGGCTCTTCCGTAATCGATTAAATGAGGAGTACCTTCTTCATCAACGACAATGTTTTTTCCATGGATATCACCATGTATATAAGCTGTCTGTGAAAGAGAGTTTTTTCCAGTATGTATTTCTTGCAGAGCAAGCGCAATTTTAATTGCTAGCTCATATCGCTGATCGAGCGAAGCCTTATGCCTGTCAAGGTATTCAAATAAACGGATGCCGAGAAATTGATAGGCTATATAATGCTTCAGAGGGTATTTCTTTGAGCAGCTTGTCCGTGTCGCTCTTTGGCCAGCTATTCTTAAATCCTGAGCCACTTTCGACTCCTCAGCAGAATTAGCAGCTTCCTTTTCACTCGTAACTACTTTTAAGGCAATTAAATGGCCGCTCTCCCCTTCAGCAAGCTTGGCATGCCCATTTATTCCTGCCCCTAAATAGCTCCCTTTCCCTGACATAGCCACAATCTGACGATCTATAACTATAAATGAGTGATTTAAAATATCGGGATAATCTTTCCTGCGCAGTTTATTACCGTCCGGCAACAGCCTCCCTTCTGGCATTAATATTTTTTTGGCAAAATCCCATTCAAATGCCTTTTCTTCTACTGACCATTCGATTTCAGGCATAAAACAATCTTCCTTTAAGATGTTTTTTTGTCAAAAAAGAGCGGTTAATATACCATAAGCGGCTTTATTGATCAATTTATGATCACCCAAGCTTACGCAGTCATCGCGTAAGTAATTAGCCTGAATTTTAGTGATCTGATTATAGCTCCGGGAGCTGCTTAATCCGGAAGCAAAAGAGTGAATATGGATAGAGGGGCTTATTTGTGTTTCTTTTTGTTTTTTTTCTTGTCTTTCTGTTTGCCGCCACCAGTCTTCAGCCACATGTCGCTACTCCCCATGTCGCCAACTCCCAGGTCGCCGCCGCCAACCCCCCCTGAGAGTTTTTCCAGTTCAGTATCTGAAACTTTATCCAGTTTTTTATCTTTTGGTGTAGATTTTTCTGACATAAGTATCTCCTGTGGCAAGATATCTTGCTTAACTAGTATAGAAAATGTTTAAATATTTATCAACTAAACGGTGGCAATTTACTAAATAATCACAAATTCACTACTTATTGATTGGGGCAGTTTTCCGATGCTCATTCACTCTGATTTTAAGCTGCCCAAAGGTTAATGGTGGCAGAAAGAGATTAAGCAGCATTGTAATCTTAGGCAACGAAGCTTTTACTTCCTTTCAAATTAAAAGGCGCTATCATTAGCTTTTTAAAAGGGTGCTTGGTACTAGCGCTGACAAGATAGTGGAATTTACTGCCCCCTGTGTTTCCGTTTTGAAGATCTGAGCAATCTTATTGTCAATCCTGACTTATTAAATACTCAGTATCGAATGTTCTGTTTGGATGGAGGATTTATTCCTGTAAATCAATTAAATTTTCAAAAACGCCTAAGTATGGGAAAAATTATTATTCAAAAAAAGAACATGGGTAAAGTAGCCTTTTTGAGTAAGGATCTGACGTACAAGCACATTGATTAAAATAAAGGAATTATCATGGATAAAAAAGAGCAACAAGCCATAAAGAGATCCAAAATTCAGGTTAATTGCTTTGCGCAATCCGCTCTAGCAATTGATAGCCTTCATGGCCGAGGAAAATTATTAGATGTACCCACAGTAATGCAAGGTCTTATTGATGGCGCACAAAAAATAACCGAAAATAACACAAAGGAAATCGAACAAATGCTATTTACTCATGCGAAAACCCTTGATTGTGTTTTCTATGATGCATTAAGTCAGTTAGCTGACTGCCAAATGATAAATCAGATTGAGGTTTATGCGAATATAGCTTTTCGCGCGCAAAATCAATCTCGAAAGGCTTTATTAGCCCTAGCAGAATTAAAAAACCCTAGGAGAGCAACCTTTATAAAACAGCAGAATAATGCGATTAACCAACAGGTTAATAATACATCACAGGAAAAGGTTAAAAATTTTGAAAATTCTGATAAATTTGCAAACGAACTATTAAAGGAACCCAATTATGAGACATTGGACTCCAGAGGAGCGCCAGAGGCAGGCAGTATTAATCCAAAAATGGAAACCTTGGAGCCAATCTACAGGAGCAACGACACCGAAAGGTAAATCGATTAGCAAAATGAACGCTTATAAGCATGGTGCACGTAATGCAGATGTAAGAGAGGCGGCACAACAACTTGCTGAATGGAAAAGGACTTTGAGGCAATTAATAGGAAGTATCTAGGCTCTAAAAAGAAAAACCCCGGATTCATCACCTACCTATAAGATAAGGAGAGGAGTTGCCCAGGGACAGTATGTATATTATAGGACAAAACTCATGCAGGATTCAAATCATATTTTCTTTGATGAATTATCAATCATCTTTTCGGAAGAACGATTAGACGGTTACCTTAGTCATGCTAAATGTAACAATAGCAAAACTGATGCATTGATTGCGTATTCTTGGAATATTGAATTGAGTCAAGCATTATATCCTGCTTTGCAAATACTAGAAATAACATTCCGGAATTCCCTACATCAAGCACTTAGTGCAAATTTCAATACGGTTTATTGGTTTGACTTACCTTTTTTGCATGAAAGAGAGAAAAATCAAATTGAACAAGCTAAAGACGACTTAAGAAAAGAGCATAAAAAAATTGAAGCTGGTCGCATAATTGCTAAATTATCATTTGGATTTTGGACATCATTGTTTGATGTTCGGTACGAGCATGGACAAATTTTATGGCCAAAACTTCTTAAACCTACTTTTCCCTATTTAACTAAAAGACAAAGAACTCGCACTTATGTATCACGAGAATTAAATCGTATTCGGTTCTTACGCAACCGTATTTTTCATCACGAACCCATTTGGCACTGGAAAGATTTAGCGGATCAACATGGTAGTATTATAAATATGACCAATGGATTATCGCCTTTTGCGTCCGAGTACCTAAATGTATTCGATCAATTTGAAACAGTATACACCGATGGAAGAGCAAAAATAGAAGCCAAATTAAGGCAGAAAATGTAGGTTTAATTGCTATTGGCTAATAATTTAAATTTATTAATTCTGCTATATTTAAAGAATATTTAATAACCTAACATTGCTCATGGAAGAAAGAGAACACTATACGGATCTAATCGTAAATTCTAATGATGCTAAGAAATTAGTTGTAGCAGGTGCTGGCACTGGTAAATCATTTACTTTCAAACGTGTTTTATCAAAAGTTCAGAGTAACAATAATTTAATTTTAACTTTCATCAATAATCTAATTCGAGATCTGAAAAATGATTTAGGAGCTTACGCTGAAGTAAGAACATTCCACTCGTTTTGTAGAAAAATTCTGCACGAACACTGTGGAGATGGCATCAATTCAAAATTTGAATATTATCCAGATCTAATTGACTTAATTGCCGAAGATGTTACGTTATTAAACGGAACCATAAGATCAGATATTGTACAATTGATTAAAAAATCATTCCAACTGTTAGAAGAAGATAATAATCTTACTTTTTTTCTTGAAAGAGCTAATTATTACAATGCAGTAAGTTTTGATGATAGTGTGTATAGAGCAATACAAGTTTTAAATAAAAATAAAGAATATATCCCCTCATATGACACCATCATAATTGATGAATATCAAGATTTTAATGCCTTAGAAGCGGAACTATTGGAATTACTCTCAACAAAATGCAAAAATATACTCATTGCAGGTGATGATGATCAATCAGTTTACTCCTTTAAACATGCTACTCCTGAATATATTCGTGAAAAATATAAGGACCCCAAATTCACCAATTTTGAATTACCTTATTGCAGTCGCTGCTGTAAAGTTATAGTTGATGCTGTTCATAATGTAATAAATTATGCCTCCGACAAAAACTTACTCCCTGATAGAATTAGCAAAATATATACCTATCATACGCAATCAAAAGATAATGACAGCCAAAAATATCCTCTTATCCAGAAAGCCAACGTTTCAGTAAATAGAAAAACATCACCCTTTTTTGCAAGATATATTGTATCAATCCTAGAAAAATTAGATGAGGAGGAAATTAATGAAGCAAAAGAAAATAACTATCCATTAGCCTTGATAATTGGTCCAAGTCACTATTTGAGACAAATTGAAGAGTCATTAAAATCATTGACAAAAAATTATTGTATTCAAAATACAACAAATAAAGAATCAAAGTTTCCTCTTATTAGTGCAGTGGCGCATCTATATAAAAATATCCAATCAAACCTAGGCTGGCGAATTATTCTACAAGAAAATTGTGATAAGAATTTACTCAATAATATACTTCATAAAACAAAAGATAAAAAATATCCAATAATTGATTGCCTTCCAACTGATTTTAAAAACTTGTGGTTGGAAATTTTAGAAAAGCTTAAAAAAGAATTTGAAGATAAAAATTTTTCATCTGAAACTCCATCTTTAATCGAAAAACTTGGCGAAAACTATATGAGCAAATTTACAAGCTCATTACAGCGTGATGAATTATCAGGGTTGGGTGACTCAATGGAAACAGAGATACTAAACAAGCCAAATTTAAGTGAAATAAAATTAACCACTTATTCTGGGAGTAAAGGACTTTCTGGAGGACAAGTTTTTATTGTAGGTCTAGAAGAGGAGGAGTTTCCACGTCAAAACCCTACCTTTGATGAAATTTGCCAGTTTATTGTTTCTTTAACAAGAACCAGAAAACAATGTCATCTAATGACAGTAAATAATTTTAGTGGCAAATGGAAAAAAGAGTCACAGTTTATAAAATGGATTGATAGCAAAAATTTAAATAACATTAACGTGAATAAAGACTATTTTAAACAATTCAAATAGTTAGTTATTATTGTACTCATCTTCATAATCATCATCACTGGAAATTAAGTCACTTAAATCATTTAATTTATCGTCAGAGATTTGATCATTATATTGATGAATTAGCATAGAAATAAATTCCGAAACATCAGGATCAGTGGCAATCCAGTTTAGTTGATTATTTTGTAAAAATGCATCTGTGATTAAGTCTATCTGTGGAGGAGTATAAGCTTCAATTGCTCTAAGGTTATATATTGCCTGATGTGTCTCACTAAAAGAACTACTATTAACAAGCCTATTAATTAATAACTCCTGGTTTAATTCACTAGCCAATTTTATATTGGGGTGCTTATCAGTAAAAAAATCAGAAAGAGTCCTATAGCCAAAAATTTTTGTGGCTTTACTTCTTTCCCATTCTTCCTTTAGAAAACTTTTAATTATATTGGTGTTTTTATAAAAAAAGTCACCATCTGCTGATATCAAATAAAGATCATTTAATTTATTATCATTTAATAACAAGATTTCCCAATTAATTTGATCACCTAGAGAGTTTTTCTTACCGGGGGGATTACCTAGTTCCTTCCTTCTTTTTGCTTTACTTAAAATATCATCAGTAACCTCAAGGCATTTGCTCTTTTCAACTATATGTTGAACAATCTCATCTGCTTTAAATGAATTGTCACGATTTTCCTTTTCAATTTTTTTCAAAATCTTTTGATGATGCTTGTTATAACTATCTTTTAAATCCAGCAATGTCTGATATTCAGAATCAGCCTTAAATATAGCTGGAACACTTAGCTTTAAGCTTTGCTCCTTAAATTTAGTAATCGCATCATAAATAATATCATCTCGGATTCTAAAAAATTCATTTCTTACTTGCTCAGTAAGCAAAATGTTTATTTCTTTTTTTTCCAAAAGAACATATATTTTTTTAAAGCTTTCTAAATCTTCCTTTGAAAGCCTATATAAGCTTGTCAGTATATTGGTATCAATAAAAACATCCATTTTCTATCCTCCTCAAATACATTCTTAAGTGTAGATGAAATTTCGCATTAAAATCGTTTGAGGTGTGGAACCTATTACATATAAAAATGTGACAATAGTGATAATGGTGATGACTGTAAAAACTTATTTTTTATTGGAAGGATTTTTTAGAATAAATTAAACCCTTTTTGTATCTTTTTTGTACTTTTAATTTTATCCCCTAAAAGTTTGGATTCAGAATTGCTTTAATTTTATTCTCTTGAACTAAGTAAAGAAGACTGTTTAATAATTAAACGTTATTATGTCGGTTAAAAGTCTAGCAAAGAGACAATAGGAACGTTTATAGGAACGTTTTAAAATTTAAGCTAGCTTATTTAAACAAATAATTATTCTAAGCCATTGATTTCATTGATGCCGCTGAGAAGAATCGAACTTCCGACCTTTTGATTACGAAGCTGTATCGACTCAATATCATGCGATATCATTTAGTATCAAATTTAATAATAAATTTATTATATTACAACAAGTTAAAAAATATATAGTATCAAACAATTGCAAAAAATTTCAAGTCAGCACACAATAAAGTGTACCCAAAAGTGTACCCATTTAAGGATGTAGCATGAGCAATTTTACTGATACTTATATCAAGAATCTTAAACCTAAAGAAAAACGTTATGAAGAATATGAAGGTGGTGGGTTTGGTATTCGCGTTTCACCTAATCAACTTAAAACCTGGATCTACCGTTATAAAATAAATGGCAAAACAGATAAAATTGCTCTTGGCCATTATCCTTCAATGAGTTTAGCCTCGGCAAGAAAAAAATGTATTGATCTTCAAGATATAAAGCGTTCTGGCTCTGTTCCCAAACAAATTATTCAACAGCAACATGAAAAGAAAAATAATACGGTTACCAAACTTGTTGAGGCGTGGTATCAAAATTACATTGTTAAAAATCGGAAGGATCCGTCGCAAATTAAACAACAAATTGATGCTGATATTATTCCCCTTTTGGGAAATTTAGAAATAGATGATGTCAAACCTATTGATATTACCAAAGCCTTAGACGTCATTGTGAATCGAGGCGCTCCCATTCATGCTAATCGGGTATTAAGTTCATTAAAACAATTGTTCAACTATGCCGTAAGCCGCGGAAGCATTGAGCAAAACCCAGCCAGTAGTATCAAAGCAAGAAATATTGGCGGCTTGGAAAAACCACGTGAACGGTATTTAAATTTAGAAGAGGTAAAAACGATATGGAAATTCCTTGACTCAGACCTGTGTAAAATGACACTGCCTACTAAAAATGCTATCAAAATAATAATATTAACTGGAATAAGAACAGCTGAGTTAAGATTGGCAACCTGGGATAATTTTGATTTTGATAATTCGCTTTGGACAATTCCAGCAGAACTTACTAAGGGAGCTATTACGGTTAAAATTCATCTAACAGAGCTAACCAAATCATTGCTTTTTGAATTAAAATCTGCAAGTGATTCGCCTTTTGTTTTAACAGGAATAATTCCTAATCAGCCGCTTGATAAAAATGCATTGCCAAGAGCTATTAGACGTATTCAAAAAAGAGTTGGAATTCCTGAGTGGACTGCTCATGATTTGCGTCGAACCTTCGCAACTCAACTAGGTGAAACGCTGCATATTGATCCGGTTGTTATTGAGAAATGTTTAGGCCATAAAATGCCAAGAATAATGGCAACTTATAATAAAAATGAAATGCTGCCTCAGCGCAAAGAAGCATTAGAGCAGTGGACTAAGAAAATAGCTGAGTTAATACAATAATCGTCGTAAGGAATAAAATGAACACCGTTCAGTATATACAACAGTTAATTAAATTGTTAATAATTGTTTGATATCTATCTATTAAATTAAAATCAGTAATTATTTTTTGTAAATCTTGTCTTTGCGACGAAAATGATTTTATTTTATCTCTTTTAAGATAGTAATCTGAAGCATGGTAACGCGAAAAATCAAGTTTAATTCTTTGCATTATTTTGTCATAATTTTCAGAGTTAGGATCGAGAATAAACTGCATTGCAAAGATTATTTTTTCTTGCATATCATGGATCATTAATTCGTATGGCTCATCGGTTGGGGTAGCAAAGTTTAATAGTGAAATATTTTCGAGCAAAACAAACTCAGCATATTGAGAAAGCACAGAGGCTTTACTATCACTATTGGCAGGCAACGCATTAGCATAAAAAGGGAAAAGTTTAAAAAAAGCTATCCATATACCAGCCAGCCCTGAGTCTTTTGAAACATTGTGAGCAGATAAATAATCATTTGCTTCATTAAAAATAGTAGTTAAATTATTACAATTAGCATCTTCATAATTGATTTTTGCAGCAAGTTGGGCGGCAAACTGTGATTGTTCTTTATCATAATTTGGAAAAAATGAACCTAAGTAATCCAAACCCCAACTAATAATTGATTTTGGCTCATTATTAGGGGTCGACTCTTTATAACGCAAGCCATAACCCTGTAACATCTTCTTTAATATGTAGGCTGGCTTTTTAAAATGAGGTGCATTTGGTGAAGATTGCATTATGCTTTCAAAATGCGCATAATTCTTTTTTAAATACTGCTTAGTAAAGTTACTAAAAGGCATTTATCTTCCTTGATAGTTAACATACGTACCACATTAATGAAATTTACTGTAGAAAGCAATTTTTAAAAATTTCATTTTTGAGTTTGTCAAATTTTGCAATGGATTTATAAAAAGGATATAGAGGATGCAAGAAAAGTTAGAGGTACCCTACGAACCCTTTCTTCATGCAACGAACAGCTCCATACTTGCCATTCTGCCAAAAACCCAGTTTCAGCTAATGTCGCCTCTAGAAATGATGGATACCTTTTTGGCAGGACCTGTGACAGGAGAATTAACCGAAGGCGGTTATGATAACTTAGGAGTAGATGATGGTTTTACGGGTAAAACCAGCTTTATAAAAATTTCATCTAAAAACTTGTCCCTAGAAGATATAATTCGTCTGTATTTAAATCGGGAAGTGCTTTCTCCTCTTGAGAGCTTACGGTTATTTCAGCACCATCTTAAACTAGGCATGAAGAGTGGGCATGAGAATCTCGATTTATTATTAATTTATTTTGTTCAATGCCGACAATATTATGATTCTTTAGATAAGATAATATCTCGAGCCGAGCTTGAAGCGCTCTTTCAGTCCTTAAATGCTGTAATCCCTTTGCTAGCACTCATGAAACTGTTTAAAAGATACATTCATGTTAATGTAAAATATATCAATGCTTCTTCTGAGAAGTATGCTCTTTTAATATCTTTAGATAATTTATTGCTGTTTGAATATTTATCAGAAAAATTAATAAAATCAAAAATTGATTTAGAAGAAATTTCCAAAAATCCTACTGAGGAAAATCTGATTAAAATTATTGAGTTTTTGCAAAAAAATCAAGCAGAAGATTTGTTTAGTCTGTACCCTTCTTATGATGCGAGAAACAAACCTTTTTATTCCGAAAAAAAGATAAACAAGGCCCGTAACAACAGTTTTGCAGAGTATGAAAGGTGTATTCTTATTAATGCATTAACAAGTCAGCCTAGTTTGGAAGAACTCGAAGATGGAGATAAAGAAATTGAGAAAATGATGCTGATATACCAAAAGCGCATCACTCTTTTTAAAAAACTGGTAGAGGCGCACCCATCTTGTTTTATCTTACAACCGTCGCAACTAAGTTTTTTAAAAAAACCATCATTTCCTTTAATATTTCTTTCATCCTCATCTGAAATTAAAAAGTATTGTAAGGGAGAATACAGAAGTTTAAGTCCTTTAAAACTGGGAAACGATATTCATGCAATAGCTACAAATAATCACAACTCCCGACTGTTACTTTTAAAATATATGGACTTGTATAACATTAGAAATATATTAATTATTTTATTAGATGATTTATATATCATTCGCTCACAAAAACTGAAATTAGCAACCTCCTATCAACATGCTGATGGAATACCCAAACTACAATGGTTGGCTGCAAAAAAAGTTAAACGAGATGCGTTATCTGAATTAAAAAGAAATCTTTATCTACAAAACTGCCTGGAATTAAGCAAAGGTATTTTAAATAATATTGTAGATTACCTAACGTATTTAATGGGCAAAGAAGTCAAGACTAACGTGCAGAATGGGTCTTATGGATTCTTTCAGGAATCTCTTTATTCCAAAAGAAATATCGAAAAAGCGATTAGCCAGATAGAAGATGCTTTGCAATACCATACTATCGAGCTGGGATTTTAAATTTATAAACTATTCTATATTGACGCGCCCAACGCTTTATTCCTTTTTTCACAATATTCGATTCAAAAGCGTATGTTAAAAAGTCTCATCATTAAGCTTTAATGATACGATTTAAATAAATGATGGTCCCAATTATTTTTGCTGAAACTTCATCGGTTATTTGTACATTCGCCCAATTATTATTTAAAGCAATTAGCTCAAATTCTGGAGCAGTTTTAGAAGTTGATAATTGTTTGTATTTACGAATAATTACTGCATTGTCCTCATCTAGTTTAGCGGCAACAAAATCACCTGGTTTTGGAAAGTTTTCAGGATCAATAATTACTTTATCGTTAACACGAAATTCTGGAGCCATGCTGTCATCGTTTATTTCTAACGCAAAAGCATTACCACTTAAATGTTCGCTGGAATTAGCAGCAACTGGAATAAATTTTTGCGTTTCGGAATTATGGTTTTGTCTGATGTTTTCTATAGCGACTTCAGCGTTACAAGCTTGTTGGAAATCAAGAATAGGAATCAGTGCGCCGAAATGCGAGTTCTTTTTTGCTCTTCCCTGTTTATCATCAGATAAGCACATCAAAAAAGCGGCTGATACCTCTAGGGCCTGCGCTAATTGCTTGATCTCTTCAGGTCCTGGCGTGCGTTCACCACGTTCGTAATTATTAATACGAGAAATTTTTAAATTCTCTGTTAGCTCAGAAAGGGCTTTGCGAGTGAGTCCTTTGCTTATGCGTTCCTGTTTTATCCGTTGGCCTATTTTTTCTTTGATGTTCATAAAAAACTCAAATTTATTCCATGTAAAAAAGATGATAACAGATATTGACTGATTCTCAATATGTGTTAAATTTAATTTTTAACTACTCATTTCGTGCATTAAAGCTCGATTTGATATTTGTCATTTATTAATCCATGCCATGATACACGAATTGGCAAACAACTTAAACAGGAACCTGAGTAAAAATGGATTTTGTTATTAATGATGCGGAATTGGATGCTTTGTATGGGTTGTCCCATTGCCAGCAGTTGCTTTACTTACGAGGCATTAGGCCTTACATGAACAGGAAAACAGGCATGGTTGGTGTAGAGCGTGGGATTAGTTATCAGTCTTTGGCGGAACAATTGTATATTGAGCCAAGACCAGGTGTTAAAGGCTGTAGTTTCTCGCGTGCACAATTACGACGTGCTGTTGCAGGTCTTGAACAAGCTGGATTAATTTCTATTCAATCGACCGATCTTCGCTTAATTTTAAACTGTCTTTTAGCTTTAAGGGATTATTCTGTCCAAAATAAAGCCGTCATAAACCCGTCACAGCAGGCCGTCTTATTTCAAAACGCCAAAAGCCTTGAAAATAAAGGGCTAAGAGAGGATGAGCTAGCAAAAGCCGTCATAGCGAACCAGGCAAAAGCCGGCACACCTCTTAAAGATAATAATTATATATATTTATTAGCGGCATTTGAAAAATTTTGGTCGCTTTATCCACTGAAAAATTCAAAGCAAAAAGCCTGGGAAGCGTTTCAAGAACTTAATCCTAACGAGAGCCAACTCAACACCATCATCGCGGCCCTGCAAGCACAGCTTAAAAACCGCGATGCGCAAGAATTAACAGGCGCCTGGCTTCCACCTTGGAAATATCCCGCCAATTGGCTAACCCAACGCTGCTGGACTGATGAGCTTATCCCGGTTACGACAAAGGAGTGTAACGATGCAAAACCTAAAACAAACGTTAGAAAAAAATCTGCAATTGATATCTTCTGGGAATCCTGTGGAAACGCCAGCTTCGACTTCGATGAAGAAGACATCCAACATGCCTCCTTGCAATGATCCGCGCATTGATACTCTGTTTCGACGCTTTGCCGCCATTTATGGCCATGCTTGGTGGAGTGTCTACAAAAGTGAGGGTCTGCTAGAACTGACCAAGCAAGAGTGGTCCGAAAGTTTAAGTCCTTATATAGTTATTAGCATGCGTGTAGATTTTAAACGCGTCAATTACTATCGATTTAAAAATAGTATACTGGCACCAACCATTAAAGTTATTAATCTCATTATCAGTTTTGTTTTTACTAAATCTACCAATATTAATCCAAGTTAAAATTTGACGTTTGCAATTCGTAATCTCAAATAGGATAACGCCTACTCCATCCAAGTAAGACTCTTTATTAAAGCGTTCCATGGGCAATCTATGATCCATTATAGAGAAATATCCTCTGAACTAGCTCGTATAGCTAAAACCTTTTTACAAAACTTAGTAAGTGTACCCCAAAGTGTACCCAAGATATTTAAAATTTTAATTTTTATTCGTAACTCATTGATTCTACAATGCCGTTGTGCGGAATCGAACCGCAGGCCTATTGATTACGAATCAATTGCTCTACCGACTGAGCTACAACGGCATTCAGATAATTATTACTTAATTTAAAGCGGTTTGCGAGCCCTGTTGGGGTTGTTGCAGGACTACTCCGATGGTCCAATCGCTGGATTTGTCGGCGCTTAGATAGTGAAGGGGTTGTTGGGAGTTCAGGCCGTATCCGTCTACCATCAGGGCGTAGTAATACGCTGGAAATAAGCAGTAGCCGTATAGGTATTCATTGCCTGGGAACTGGCTGTTTAAGGAGCCCCATTGTTGTTGGCATATTTGAGAATTGGCTTCATCGAGCAGGGATTGATTGTTGAATTCTTGTTCAGTGTAGTTGAATGGCTGGCTTTTTGCCAAATCAACCAGGCCGCCCATTACATACCAGTTTTTTACTGGGTTGGCTTGAAGAGCAGGTTGAACTACGCGGTTTACGTGATGCACTGCATTCATCAGGCTTGATATTTCTCCTTCGCACACATAGGCGTCGCCCTGCCCTTTTTCACCTGCGGGCATTTGATAGTCATTCGCAAAACATACTGAATCATCGAGAAACTGGTGGGTGACTTCAGTTTGTCCTAAGCCCAGAAAACTGTGAATGAACAATTTGAAGTGGCGTCCGTATATATCAAGCTCGCGAATATCCTTGCTGTCTGTCTCTGAGGATGCACTCACCGGAAAAACGATTTGTACCGAGGCGCCCCCCATATCCATTGTACCTACAGTTTCGCTGTCGTTCTTTAACGTATCGAGCTGATAATTGATTGCCAGCCAGCCATACATTCCTTCGTCCGTACCAGTGATGGTTTTTGCTTCGACAAGTTGCCATTGACTTTGATTGGTAAACCATTGCTGCACTAAATTATTCATCTGCTGTTGTTTAGGCTGTGGCAGCAAGCGCATGCCCGCTGTGGAGTAGAAATAAACAGGAATCTGATAAGCCGGGGCGCCGGAAAAAAGAGTAGTCAGGTAGGCATCTACGGTCGGTTCGTTGGCTTCGATGGTTGCTAAACCGGGTTTGATTTTTTTGGAATATCGCTCGGTGATATTCACCGGAGTTTTACCTTCCAAATCATAGGAGTAGACATGCAAGCGCGATCCAGTGCTTCCCGCATCAACAATGGCTATACACTGTTGTTGCTCGCAGTTTTCCTGTGCTGCATATGTGGAATTGAAAAAAAGACAACAACCCAGCAGAAAAAAAACCACTCGCATTCTATTTTACCAGTCAGCATAAAGTTGGCGCATGATACAATATGTCCATTAAATTGTCAATTATTAACACGCTGCGTCCTGTTTTTTGACTCATCCACCGATAAAACTTGACTATAAAGCACTATTTCCATAATGTGGTAACTGTGAAGGAAAACTATACACAGTCCGTCTGGTATTTTTTAACAGTGAGGTTATTATGCCATTTAATATTCCAAAGTTAGCCACTCTTATCTCTCGAACAAAAAGCATTTCCGAAGTATATGCAGAAGAGCGCTCTCAAAGAGATGACAATCGTAGCTTCATCACCAGATGGGCTTTCGGCAAAACAGATAATAAAAAACGTAAACAAGATACTTACTTTATTGAGGCCCTGGCAAATGGCATTGAGGCCAATAAAGGCGGTTATGGTAATTTGGATGAAGAATTCAAAATTACTCCGGACATGTCACAGGATGACAAGCTTGACCGCCATGATAAAAAAGAAGCTTTTCTGGCTCGCGTCATCACTGGTGCCTGTATTTATGCGTTGATCAAAATTGATGCCGAATATAAGGGTAATGAGGAAAAGATAGCCAATTCAGCGCTTGCCTCAGTCATCTTTAAAACTTACGAATTTAACAAATTAAGCGAAATTCCTATTGCTGATGTCAAAAGTTATTTAAATGATTTGGATCGATATATTGATAAAATGACCAAACCCAGACTTCCTTTGGTTTGGCACGAACAATTTCAGAACACGACATTACTGCGAAATGATATTACTTCCTGGGAAACTGAATTCGTTAGAAGCCATGCTTTAACGGTATAGTGTGTTATGAAGAGGAATTTTTGCTAAATAAAAGTTCCTCTTTCCGATAGCAAACTGGCATTTCTGCATCATTCCACTCAAGCATTCCGCAATTAATGGTATTATAAATAATGGCTCCGGCCTTCTTTAAAGTAAGCAAGGTTTGCGGATGTGGAAAATGATAGCGGTTATCAAAACCGGCAGAAATTACTGCGAACCGGGGCTGAACCTGCTCAATAAACTCTTCCGTGGAGGACGTCTTACTGCCGTGATGAGCAACGACCAATAAATCCGCTGCCAATTGTTTTCCATAGGTTCCTGTTAAATAATTTTCCGCTCTTTTTTCAATATCTCCGGTCAGTAACATAGTTCGATTGCGATTGCTTATTTGCAATACGCAGGATGAATTGTTCTTATCTCTGAACGTTTGTTGTATGGGAAAGAAATGAAAGTGAATGCCATCCCATTCCCAATCAGGATAGAGATGGCAGTTCTTGCCGCGTTTGTAAAATTTTACATTATCGACAATTAACTCGCCGACAGGAAAGCGTTTTTCCAGGCTGGGAAGGCCGCCGCGGTGATCCAGGTCAGGATGAGAAATGACAACTTTATCAATTTTCTTAATGCCAATTGTACGAAGATAAGGGTTTATAGCGAGCTCTGCCATATCGCTTCCATGATAAAACTTCATGCCGGTATCGTATACAAGGATATGATTGGCTGTTCTTAGCACAACCGATAAGCCCTGCCCCACATCCAGTACATCCAAAATAAAATCACCCTCTTTTACTTTGGGATAGTAAGGAAATATTGTGCAGACTACAAAGAGGCTCAAGGCCAGAATCAGCTTTTTATCTGGTAGAAACACCGCGAGGCTGACGGCGAGACTCAAGGCAAACAGTTGCAGTATATTATTAAGACCAAACTCAAAATTCATCCATGCCAAAGAATTAATAGTGTGCAAATACCACATCAGCAGATGAATTACACTGATAACCGGCCATAAAACCACGGCCGTTTTAAAACAAAGCAGTAGCAAGACGCCGAGCAATCCTAAAGGGACGATTGCATAACCAACCAGGGGAATAGCAATCAGATTAGCTAGTAATCCATTGATTGCGCCATAAGAAAACCAGAATAGTGTCAATGGCATCAAGCCAAGCAAACAGGCAATTTGTAAGGCCATTATTTTTTTCAAGCCTCTCAAATGGCTGATTCGCTGACTGGTAGAAATCAAAGTAGCCACCGCGATAAAGGATAGATAAAAGCCGGGTAATAACACGGCATGCGGTTCAATAAGCAAAACAATCAGCAGCGCATAACGCCAGGTCTGCCAGCCGGTAAATCGTTGCCTGCCAAAATTTTTGCTTAACATCAGGGTGCAGGCGATGAGCGATCGTTGCGCGGGTACTGCAAAGCCTGCCAATAAGGAATAAACCAAAGCCGCCAGAATACCGCCAATACTTCCAGCCTGCTGGGCAGGCCGATAAAGACATAAACCAGGAAACCGTGTCCAAATCCATCGGCATAAGCTATAGATAAGCCCTGCAACCAAGCCGATATGTGCCCCGGATATGACCATCAAATGCGTAGTTCCAGTGCGACGAAATAGCTCCCATTCCGCTTTGTCAATATGATTTGTCACTCCCAGTGTCAAGGCTTGTACGATCCCGGCACTGACAGGATCATTCAGATATTTCTGGATTAATGCGGACAGGTAGAAGCGCAGATTTAAAACGCTTGAGGATTTTGATTCATCCCGAAGCAACTTATGATTTTTATTTTTTAAATAACCTGTCCAGTGAATATGACGAGCCTGCAAAGTCTGACGATAATTAATTGCTCCAGGATTACCCGGCGGCTGTGGCTTTTTTAATTTGACATCGAATTGCCAATACTGGCCGGTGGTTATTTCAGGGCAATGCTGATAACAGGATAACATGGCATAAGCGCTGGCTTTTTTTCCATTCAGCTCACTTATTAGAAACTGAAACTGAGCTTTTTCCTCAGATACGGAAGGAATTGATACGACTTTTCCACGCACTGTCGCTTTGGCTATCAGGTCAGTGTTAGGAATACCCTGCTCGGCAACCCACCATTGATGTATTAATGACCATAAAATAGCCACAATAAACCAAAGCAGCACCCATCGGCTTGCCTTGAATAATAAGCCAATGAGCATAAATAATACCGCATAGGGAGAATGCGTATAGAAAAACGCAATCCCTGCATAAAAACAAAGAATTTCCATAAGGTTGAGTTTGGACTTCCATTGGCGCCTACTTTATCGAAACTCAAATAAAACTGCAAACTCAAATTTTGCCATGATTCTGTCAACCCATAGCAAAATCGAGTATCATCAAAGAGGAATAGTTTCTGACTGCTCAATTGCCTGGGATATGCTCCAAAATTGAGAGACTTCAATACTGCTGGTAAAAAGGATCTTTACTATGATAATTACCGCTTTAAATGAAAACAGCCATGATACGCGAGTAGCGATTACTCCCAGTGTCGTCAAACATTACAACAAGCTTGAATTAGAAGTTTGCTGCGAAAGCAACGCCGGCGCTGCTGCCGGGTTTACCGATGATGATTACATTCAGGCTGGAGCCAGGATTATCGCTAACCGCCAGGAGCTGCTGCAACAGACTAAAATTCTGGTTTGTGTCAGTGAATTGCCTCCTGCGGAAATGGTGGGCCTGCCAACCAATTCTCTCATTGTCGGACCCTATGATAATCAGGCCAATAGCGAAGTGATCAGCTGGGCTTCTCAGCAACAAATGAGCCTGTTCTCCATGAATCTGATTCCACGAATCAGCCGTGCTCAAAGCATGGATAGTCTCTCGTCACAGGCTAATCTGGCAGGCTACCGCGCTATTCTTGAAGCGGTACAATATTATCATCGAGCCATTCCGATGATGATGACTGCTGCCGGAATGATTCACCCTGCAAAAGTATTGATTCTTGGTGCAGGGGTTGCCGGCTTGCAGGCGATTGCCACAGCCAAGCGGCTTGGTGCCGTCGTTTATGCCTTTGACGTTCGTCGAGCAGCTAAAGAACAGGTAGAAAGCCTTGGTGCTGAATTTATTGAAGTCAGCGATGATTCTGATGCGGAGACCAGCGGCGGCTATGCTCGTGAGATGAGTGAAGAATACAAAATACGCCAGGCAGAATTGATAGATAAGTATGCCAAAATGGCTGATATTGTCGTCTGCACCGCGTTAATCCCCGGAAAACAAGCGCCTGTTCTTATTAAAACAGCTACTGTCGCCCATATGAAAAAAGGCTCCGTTATAGTGGATCTGGCTACCTCCCGAGGCGGCAATTGTGAGGGCAGTCAAAAAGATCAGGTTGTCAAAGTGAATGACGTCAGCATCGTCGGAATCAGCAATATGGCCGGCCTCGTACCGGCGACAGCCAGTGAACTGTATGCAAACAATGTCCTTAATCTGATTCGCCTGATGGCTGATAAACCAGGCTCCTTGTCATTTAATGATCAGGATGAAATTATGAAACAGGCCTTGCTATGTCATCAGGGTGCCTATATGCCATTTCAATCCACGAAGGAGGCTCAAAATGCCTAGTGCCGTTTTTATTAACAACCCCTACGTCGCTACACTCACTATTTTTGTTCTGGCCTGCTTTGTCGGCTATTACGTCGTATGGAAAGTTACTCCCGCGCTGCACACACCGCTTATGTCGGTTACAAATGCCATTTCGAGTATTATTATTCTCGGAGCGCTTATAGCCACTGGAACACATCTTGGCGGAAGTGTCGGCTGGCTGGGAGGTCTGGGTATTTTCATCACCGCAATCAATATTTTTGGCGGTTTCGTAGTTACGCAACGCATGCTGCGTATGTATAAAAAATAATTTAATGGATGGTCCCGTCATGACGACAATGATTTCATTTTTCTATTTGATTGCCGCTGTCTGTTTTATTCTGGCCCTAAAGGGTCTGGCTAGTCCGTCAACTTCCCGCCGAGGTAACTTGCTGGGTATATTCGGGATGGCGCTGGCAATTGGCGCGACTCTGATGATGCCTGTTATAAATCATCACCTCTTGCTTATCGGCCTGATTATTGCAGGCGGAATAGTCGGAACGTTTATCGCGCTCAAGATTAATATGACTGCGATACCTCAGCTAGTGGCCGGTTTTCACTCTCTGGTGGGTTTGGCCGCGGTTCTGGTCGCATTCTGTGCCTTTTTGTCTCCAGCTGCTTTTAATATCGGAGAGCCGGGAGAAATTCATACCTCCAGCTTAATCGAAATGAGCCTTGGGCTAATCATTGGAGCGATTACTTTTTCCGGTTCGATTATCGCATTTCTCAAGCTTCAGGGCTTAATGTCCGGCCAACCCTTGAAATATCCCGGCCAGAAATTAGTGAATCTCTTACTTGGAATTGCCATTCTTGCCTTATTAATCCATTTCGTGATGACTCAGGCATTCTGGGTATTTAGCCTGCTCGCCTTATTATCTTTTGCACTTGGATTTTTATTGATAATGCCCATTGGCGGCGCCGATATGCCTGTAGTTATCTCCATGTTAAATTCTTATTCCGGATGGGCTGCGGCAGGAATTGGATTTACCCTGAGTAACCATCTGCTGGTTATCACCGGCGCACTGGTAGGTGCCAGCGGGGCCATTCTGAGTTATATCATGTGTGTAGGCATGAATCGTTCGATCATCAACGTCATCTTTGGCGGGATTCAGGGAAGCAGTGCGGTAGCGCATGCCAGTGGATTAAATGGCAATCAGCAAGTTCATCAGGCCAATGGTGAAGATGCCGCCTTCCTGCTTAGCAATGCCAAGGACGTTATTATCGTTCCCGGATATGGTATGGCCGTAGCGCATGCGCAACATGCAGTGAAGGAGCTGGTTGATGCGCTCGAAAAGAAAGACATTCGCGTTCGGTTTGCGATTCACCCTGTCGCAGGTCGTATGCCTGGTCATATGAATGTGTTATTGGCAGAAGCTAATATTCCCTATGATCGCGTGTTTGAGCAAAGCGAAATCAATCGTGATTTTGGAACCGCGGATGTCGCATTTGTGATTGGTGCCAATGATATTACCAACCCGGCGGCTAAAACTGATCCCAGTTCACCGATTTATGGCATGCCGGTATTGGAAGTTGAAAAAGCCAAAACGGTGTTGTTCGTGAAAAGAAGCTTAAATGCTGGCTATGCGGGCGTGGAAAATGATCTCTTCTTCCGTGACAATACCTATATGCTCTTCGGAGATGCTAAAGTGATGACGGAATCGATTGCCAAATCGCTGGCAGAGATTTAATCGTCTACTTTGCAAATGCCTGCTTACTGCGGCCAAGCCGCGGTAAGCAGGCAGGTGTTTTACTTCACCGTTCTACATTTGGCATGAACTATTTCATTCCCTTTATTTTCCAGTTCCACTACAGCAGCTGAGACAGCGGTCAAGCGTAAAGTTTTTCCATTTTCAACGAGCAGCGCTGTTTCATCGCCTTCACTAATTGGCATGTCATTAATAGTACCAGAGCGCTTTTTCATAAAGACACGAAGGATAGCGGCTGGTTCAGCGGTTTGTAATTCACATTCTGCTTTGATAGTGAATAAAGTAAAATTAGTAAGAACTTCAGGTTTGTTCGGTACTAAATCGTATTCGATAGTGGTGAAGGGAGCCAGAGGATAATTAGCAGCGAAAGCCTGAGCACCAAGTAAGGCACCAACACAGAACATACCAATTTTTTGAAACATTAAAGATCTCCACAGTGATAAAATTGGAAACTAAGATACAGTTATTTTGCTTGTATGGCAAATCGGAAGGCATTTAAGTGCGGGTTAAAACCTGATGCGCTGTGTTTGTGCAGCGCATCAGAACTATTAATGTTCTCGGGTTGCCGTGAATTGAATTTTGGGGTAGCGCTCCTGCGCCATAGTCAGGTTGACTCGAGTAGGAGCCAGATACATCAATGAATCGCTGCCATCTAGCGCTAGATAATCATAGGCTTTTGTTTTAAATTCAGCCATAGCCTTATCGTCATCTGAATAAACCCAGCGGGCACAGCTCACATTGACGGATTCGTATACGCAGTCGACTTTATATTCATTTTTCAGCCGATGAGCGACCACATCAAACTGAAGTATACCAACTGCTCCAAGAATCAATTGATTGCTGTTTAACGGTCGGAATACCTGGGTCGCGCCCTCTTCGGACAACTCAATCAATCCTTTCAGCAAGGCCTTGCTTTTTAAAGGATCTTTTAAACGCACCAGACGAAACAGCTCGGGAGCGAAATTGGGAATACCGGTAAATTTCAATTGTTCTCCCTGCGTAAAGGTATCGCCAATCCTTATTGTGCCATGATTATGCAAGCCGATAATATCGCCAGCCATTGCAAGTTCAGCATGAGATCGATCACCCGCCATAAACGTTAGGGCATTGGAAATCTGAATTTCCTTGCCAATGCGCAAATGACTTAATTTCATTCCTTTATTGAATTGGCCTGAGCAAATTCGTAAAAAGGCAATGCGATCCCGATGTTTAGGATCCATATTCGCCTGAATTTTAAATACAAATCCGCTGAAGGCTTCCTCGTCAGGTGACACTTCCCGTTCCAGAGCCTCTCGTGGGCGAGGACCCGGCGCATTGGCTGCAAAATCGTCCAGTAATTCTTTAATACCAAAATTGTTAATGGCTGAACCAAAATAAACAGGCGTCAGGCGGCCAGCAAGGTATTTTTGCAAATCAAACTCATGAGAAGCGCCTTTAACCAATTCAATTTCATCTCGCAGCTCCTGAGCAACACTTCCTAATACTTCATCCAGTTCAGGATTGTCGAGTCCCTGAATGCGTGTCGCCTCTTGTTTCTGGGCATTTTTTCCTGACTGATAGAGATAAACTGCATCTTCATATAAATGGTAAATGCCTTTAAAGCGCTTACCCATGCCGACAGGCCAGGTGACAGGAGCACACTGAATCCCAAGAACAGATTCCACCTCATCCAGTAAAGAAATGGGTTCTCGTCCCTCACGGTCCAGTTTATTGATAAAGGTCATAATCGGCGTATCACGAAGGCGGCAAACTTCCATTAATTTTACCGTGCGATCCTCAACCCCCTTGGCCACATCGATTACCATTAAAGCCGAGTCAACAGCAGTCAGGGTTCGATACGTATCCTCAGAGAAATCCTCGTGTCCTGGCGTATCCAGCAGGTTAATTACATGTTCATTATGAACAAATTGCATGACCGAGGTAGTAATCGAAATCCCCCTCTCCTTTTCCATTTCCATCCAGTCAGACGTCGCATGGCGATCAGCCTTGCGTCCCTTTACTGTACCTGCAAGCTGAATGGCACCTCCGAATAGCAACAGTTTTTCAGTAACCGTTGTTTTTCCAGCGTCAGGATGCGAAATGATTGCAAAAGTTCGGCGTTTATTGAAGTCTTCGTAAAAATCGGACATGAGTTGCTCAAAAATATAAAGCGGTATTTTAAAAGAAATTAAGCAAACAGACAATTTAATCTGTTTCAATAAAAGCTTGTCAACGCCCCTATTCTATTACTATAGTAGCGCATTTATTAATAATCTGAGCTGAAATCGCTCAGATTTAGTCTGTAACAGGAGAATTCCATGAAAAAACTCTGTATCCCCTTATTGTCTCTCAGTCTGCTGGCAGGTTGTCAGTCCATGTCTGGTTTTAACAGTTACGGCCAGTCGTTTGCTGTCAATGGTGATGAACAAATCAGCAATGCTGTAAGAACCTCCTTTAGCGAAAATGAAATTCTGGCTGATGCACCTATACAGGTAAGCAGTGATCACGGCGTGGTAACTTTAAGTGGATATGTTAAAAAAATACGCCAGGCCGATGTAGCTGAGCAAATTGCCTCAAGAGTCAATGGCGTTAAAACCGTAGAAAATCGCATCATTATCAGAAAGTAATAGAATACGCGAGGGACTGCGTACACTATAATTAAAATGATCTTCCA
The DNA here is from genome assembly GCF_003265995.1 of Legionella quinlivanii. Taxonomy (GTDB): domain Bacteria; phylum Pseudomonadota; class Gammaproteobacteria; order Legionellales; family Legionellaceae; genus Legionella_C; species Legionella_C quinlivanii_A. The sequence goes on from NZ_MVJN01000001.1 coordinate 283,774, forward strand.
ATCAATGAATCGCCATGTCCTTAACTCTGAAAACCTTTACGCTCAATTGCGGAAACGATACGCCAGGCAGACTTGCAGTTGAACAATTGACTAGAGAAATGTCCGATGTTGACCTGATTGTCTTGCACTGCCAGGAGCTTAATTTTGACAAAACCTACCAGCAGCTTCGTCAGGCCTTTCCCACTCCTCTTGAGATTGATTTCGCTGAAAAGATGGTTACTCACACCAAGCTGGACACGCAGTTTCACAGTCAAACGGGTATGGCGACCATAATTGTTCGAAAGCCCCAGGTAGAGATAGTGCATAGTGAGACGCAGATAGCTCGCCGCGGTGAAGGCAGAATGGATAAGGGATATAATAAAGGCGGAACCCACACCGCACTTCAGCTTCGTAAAGATGGTCAGGAATTTTATTTAAGCCTCAGCAATGCGCATCTCGATGCATTTAACGAAGCAGCCAGAGCCAAGGACTGGATAAATCTTCATAAGACTCGCAAGTTTCATGCGGATACCTGGGATGACTTATGCAGGAAAACCCCTGATATGGTGGCGAATGGCTATGATGCCAATACGCGCAATTACTTATCTGAGAGTGCTGGAGTATCAGGTTCCACCAATCCCTGGCAATATAATGCCGAACCGGGGATGCAGGAACTTGTCATGGCGCCTCTTGGAAATCAGCAGCAATCCAGGACTTCCACCTATAAAAATAACTTAAAGGGTATGCCATTAACTGCTGATAAAAAACGTCCCGGTTTTGCGAAAGGCGGAATGCTTGATATTGTCAGTGTAAACGATGCTGAGCTGGCTAAACAGCAGATACACCAGCGCAGTATTCCACAGGGCATCCAGCCAGTGTTAAAAGCTGCCGTTAAGATTGCCCCGGAAAAGAATTCAGCCCGCGATCATTCGGTCATTGGCAGTCATCCCGTTGTAGTGCAAAAACAGCCGCCCCTTCTCAAAGTAAGAGATTATCTGGCTTGTTCGCTTATTTATGCTGCTCCTGAGATTGCGGCACATATTCTGGATGATGATTTTAGCGATACAGAGGAAAACCGCCGCTACCTTTTAAAACTGCATGAATATTATCTGAGCCCGCAAGGGATGATGCAGACCCAGTTGCAATTGCATCATGAAAAGCTGGAATTATGGAACAAATTGAAGTCCTCTCCCAACGCGGAAAAACTGAAGCAAAGTCTATTCAAGAATAATCCAATCTGGTTTGAATATAATTCCACATTTCCTGATGGCCGGGCAGGACTGGATAAGATTGCAATTGTTCATGCCCATCAACAGGCGCTTGAATCCTTACAAATAAACTATTTAAAAAAGGCCGGCAGTGAAGAAGAGCGTCTTGATATCATTTCAATAGTCGGCAATGCCGCTTTGGAATTAAAACAAACCGAAAAACCAGCAGCGCTTTTAAAAACGGCTGAAACCCTGCTTAAATTTAGTCACTTGACTCATCAGTATAAAAGCCATTTATTAAAAGACTGTGTTAATGAAAATGAGCATTCCGAGAAAAATCCACCATTATTAAAGAAAAAGCTGGATGCAGTAAACAGGCTTCGCGGAATTACTCTTCAAAAGCCTGAACCAGCCACCTTAGGCAATTTGGGACGCGAGCTGAATAAAAGTACGACTCTGCTTAAGGAGCATCGTCATCAGGGTATTTTCAATAGTTTATTTCGCAAATTAAAAGAACTTATTTCTCATTATATTCCTAAAACTGCAGGGCAACTGTTTGCAGAAAAAGCCAAGGACGTTTTAAGTCGTGAAAAAGTGGAACCGAGCACGGTGGACACTGAAAAACGCAATACTTCAATGCCTTAAATACCTCAGAATGCTATAATAATCAGATGAGATTTCAATTTAGCAAGGACTGCGATGAATTATGTCATTGAGCGAATGAGTCGGCAGGAAGCGAATATAGCCTTTGAATGGGCAGCCAGAGAAGGCTGGAATCCTGGTTTGCATGATATCAATTGTTATTATCAGACAGACCCTGATGGTTTTTTTGCTGGAAGGCTTGACGGCAAGACGATTGCGATCGGTTCTGCTGTTCGTTATGACGAGCATTTTGCGTTCTGCGGTTTTTATATTGTCGATAAGGCCTATCGTGGCGGAGGTTATGGCCTGGCGTTAACGCGAAAACGCCTGGAGTATGTAGGCAGCCGCAATGCGGGCATTGATGGTGTTCCACAAATGCTCGAGAAATACAGCCGTCTCGGTTATCGACAAGCTCATGCCAATGCCCGTTATCGCTGGGAAACCCATTCAATCGCTATTGCCGCAGACCCTTCTTTTATTGATTTAAAACAAGTCGATTTAAAGCGCCTGAGTGATTATGACCGTCAGCATTTTCCGGCGCGGCGCGAATCATTTCTGAACTGCTGGATTAATCAACCAGACAGTATAAGCCTTGCATGTCTTCACCAGGGGGAATTATGTGGGTATGGGGTCATTCGTCCCGCACATGAAGGCTATCGAATCGGGCCATTATTCGCTGACAACCCTGCTATCGCCAATGATTTATTTCTTCAATTGTGTAAACAGGCTAAAAGTCATTTGGTTTTTTTAGATATTCCTGAAAATAACCCTCATGCGATAAATCTGGTAAAGCAATATGAAATGGAAAAAGTGTTCACTACCTCCCGTATGTATTTAAAAGGGGAACCTGAAGTGAAAATTCAATCAATCTATGGTATCACCTCCTTCGAGTTGGGGTAGAAAATGATGCGCGACATGGTCGGCTATGGCCCCAATCCTCCACTCAACTGCTGGCCGGGAAATGCCAAACTTGCCATTAACTTCGTCATCAATTTTGAAGAAGGTGCTGAACTATCGCCTGTCAATGGTGACTTAATAGCCGAAACCTATGGTGGAGAGTTTCCCTTGGCAGCCAAGCCATCAGGCATGCGCAATTTAAGCATGGAATCATTATTTGAATATGGCAGCCGCTGCGGCATCTGGCGTCTTATCCGCCTGTTTGAGCGGGAAAAAATTCCACTGACTTTCTTTATCACCGGTCTGGCCATTCGTTTAAACCCCGAATTGGGGTCTTATTTACGGAACACAAGCCATGAAGCGGCTGGTCATGGATGGCGATGGATTGATTATGCACAAATGTCCAGGGAAGAGGAAAAACTGCATATTACTCAATGCATTAATGCGATTAACGAGGCAACTGGCCGAAGGCCTCAAGGTTGGTATACGGGTCGGCGCAGCAGCAATACACGTGAATTGCTTTTGGAGATTGGCGGATTTAAGTATGATTCCGAGAGTTATGCCGATGATTTGCCCTATTTACTAGACGAGCATCTGATAATCCCCTACACGCTCGACTGCAATGATTTTCGTTATACGACCAGTCCAGGCTTTGCCCTGTGGCAGGACTTTTATTCCCACCTGAAAGCCAGCTTCGATTATCTTTATCAGGAGCAACGTATGGCTTTAATGACGATTGGCTTGCATCCCCGGATTAGCGGACGTCCGGGAAGATGCCTGGCTATTCAACAGTTTATTGCTTACATCAGGCAGTTTAAGGATGTATGGATAGCAAGGCGAATTGATATTGCCAATTTTTGGTTGAATAATTGTATTCATAATAAACCTTGATGCGAGCGCATCAAGGCCTTAATCCAAAAGCTCCAGTTCCTGCTCGCATTCAAAATAATCCGCCACTTTAGCTTCAGAAACCCCTTCCAGCTGTTTCGGATCCCAATGAGGAGATTTATCTTTATCTACCAGCAAAGCGCGCACGCCCTCGTAAAAATCGGAATCGTTCATGAAATGCCGCACCAGACAGTAATCCATTTTGATGCAATCAGCCATTGATAAAAATCGGGCTTTGTGGATCTGTGTCAGGGTTATTTTTAAACTTAAGGGCGCTTTCTGCTGTAAATTAGCCAGGCAGGCTTTCGACCATTCATCCTGAGCGGCATTTAATGAAACCAGAATCTCCTCAATTGTATTGAACTTGAAGTGCTTTTCAATCTGGCCTGCATTTGCTATGGAGTGGTGAGTATCGGCTAACGGCAGCTGTGTAAGGCAATCATCGACTTTCTGAGCGGCGTTGACAGCAAGATCAGTCTTGTTGAGTAGCTCAATAAGCCCGGTCGAATGCTCGGCTGGAATAATTTTTCTAATTAAACCTGCTGCCAAAGCGTCCTGGCTCGTTAAGCGATTACCCGTCAAGCCAAGATAAACCCCAAGATAATGAGGTAATCTTGCCAGAAGATAGCTGGCACCAATGTCAGGAAAAAAACCAATTCCAGTTTCAGGCATGGCAAATACAAAATTCTCGGTAGCAACAGGATGTGAACCATGAAGAGAAATACCGACGCCGCCACCCATGGTAATGCCGTTCATTAATGCAATATAAGGTTTTGAATAGTGATGAATATAATGATTTAATCGATATTCATGCCAGAAAAACTCCATCTGCTCTTTTTCTTTATGCAAACCACTTTCATAGAGCCAGCGCACATCCCCCCCGGCACAAAATGCTTTTCCGGGAGTTGCCTGAATGAGCACCGCATGAATATGGCGGTCATGTTCCCACTCGATTAATTGCTCCTGTAAGGATTTAATCATCTCTAAAGTCAAAGCATTCAGCGCATTGGGTCGATTGAGTGTAATGATTCCCAGTTGTTCCTTCTTTTCAAAAAGAATATTGCTGCTCATTTTTATTATTCCCCTTGGAATACTGCCTGCCGTTTGGCAAGAAATGCCTGCACGCCTTCCTGTTTATCCTGCGATGCACAAACTTTTGCGAAATGAACCGCTTCAAGATGCAAGGCATCGGTTAATGAGAGGTCAAAACCATGATCAATGACTTCCATAACGCCCTGAATGGCTAAAGGGGCCATCGACAAGATAGTTTTTAAGGTCTTATTAGCCTGCTCAAGCAATTGCTCCGGCTCAACCACATCAGTAACCAATCCCCAGGTGTACGCCGTTTCGGCACTGATAAAACGCCCGGTAAGGCAAAGGTCTAATGCTCTGCCCTTTCCAACCAATCGGGCCAGACGCTGTGTTCCTCCATAACCTGGAATGACACCTAGCTTCACTTCCGGTTGCCCAAATTGTGCCTTGGTCGAGGCTATGCGCAAGGTAGCGGCCATTGCCAGTTCGCAGCCCCCGCCAAAAGCGAAACCATTGATAGCAGCCAGAGAAGGCTTGCCCAGTGTCTCTAGCTGGCGAAAAACATCCTGCCCTTCGCAGGCGAACTGATAACCTGTCTGCGCATTGCACTCAGCCAATCGAGAAATATCTGCGCCGGCACAAAACGCCTTACCCGCACCAGTAATCAGCACAGCTTTAATTCTGTCATTGGTTCTGGCCTCGTGAAATAATTCCGACAGTGCCTGCAAAACCTCTGTACTTAGGGAATTTAACTTATCAGGTCGATTTAAAGTGATAGTGAAAATCCCGTCCTGATTTAATTCCTGTTCAATAACATCCATTACTAACTCCTGTTAATAGCGCGCTGCGCCGTTAGATAAAACCTTAATCAATAAAATATTCTTCATCAAGAACTGATTTGGCAACAATTTCGCGCATGATTTCATTCGTTCCTTCAAGGATTTGGTGCACACGCAGATCTCTGAATATTCTTTCAACCTGATAATCCTGCAAATACCCATAGCCTCCGTGCATCTGCATCGCTCGATCACTGATACGAAATGCAACATCTGTTGCCAGGCGTTTGGCCATTGCACAATACATTGGGGCTTTAGGATTATTTTTATCCAAAGCATCTGCCGCGCGGTAAACCATCAGCCGGGCGGCTTCAAAATCAGTTAACATGTCTGCAAAATAAAAACGCAAGGCCTGCATTTGGGATAATGATTTGCCAAATTGCTTGCGTTCGTGCAAATAAGACTGGGCCAGTCTTAGACAGGCAAGCGCACCGCCCAATGAACAGGAAGCGATATTGACGCGCCCTCCATTTAACGCATTTAGAGCAATCTTGAACCCCATCCCTTCATCACCGACTCGATTGCTGACTGGCACTTTACAATTTTCAAAAAATAACATGGATGTGGGCTGGCTATGCCATCCCATTTTTCTTTCCAGTTTTCCAAAACTTAATCCCGGCGTATCTTTCTCGATTAGAAGACAGGAAATACCATGATGTGACTCATCCCCGGTACGAACCATACATAAATACACATCACTGACACTGCCTCCGGAAATAAATGATTTAGCGCCGTTGAGCGTATAATAATCACCTTCTCTCACTGCTCGGGTCTTTAAGGAAGCGGCATCGGAGCCAGAATCGGGTTCAGTCAGGCAATAGCTGCCTATCACCTGCATTTCAGTAAGACGAGGCCCCCACTGCTGGCGCAAAGGTTCTGAACCGTAGCGGTCAATTAAAGAAACCACCATATTATGAATAGACAGAAAAGCGCTGGTGCTTACACAACCGGATGCCAATTGCTCGAAAATCAGAGAAGCATCCAGGCGGGTCATTCCGGTCCCGCCAATTTCTTCAGACACTACCAAACCGGCCATTCCAAGCGCTGCCGCTTCCTTCAGCACTTCAATTGGAAAATAATGTTCCTGATCCCATTTTTCAGCATAAGGCATTAGCTTTTCGCGTGCGAAATCAGCAGCCATCTCCCGAAAAGCCTGATGCTCTTCACTATAAGTGAAATCCATTGTTTGTCCTTAAGTTGTAGTGACTAATTTATTAGACACGCTAATCTGTCATTTTTATTGAATCAATAAAATGATATTATTGCCAATTTTTGCTGTCTATGAAATAAAAAAAAGAAAAATCATGGAACAAGTCCTGGAACGCACATCCCATCAAGCAACCAAAATTTTGAAAGATTATTTTGGTTATGACTCTTTTCGCGGTTTGCAGCAACAGGTCATTAGCGACTTGCTAGCTGGCAAGGACTTACTCGTACTGATGCCTACCGGTGGTGGGAAATCCCTTTGCTATCAGGTTCCTGCACTGATTCGACCGGGTGTAGCTATCGTCGTTTCGCCCTTAATCGCTTTAATGGAAGATCAGGTGGCTGCCCTGAAGTTACAGGGTATCCGGGCCGCTTATTATAATTCTTCACTTAATAGCGAAGAATCGCGGCAAGTGCTGGCTCAACTGCATCAGCAGGAACTGGATTTACTGTATATTGCTCCGGAGCGGCTGGTAAGTCTTTCTTTTCTGCAGCGCCTTGAGGATTGCGAACTGGCTTTATTTGCCATTGATGAGGCTCATTGTATTTCGCAATGGGGGCATGATTTTCGCCCTGAGTATGCAGAACTGGGTAAATTGAAAACGTATTTCCCTGATGTACCCGTTATCGCACTCACCGCGACCGCAGACCAGCAGACACGTCAGGACATCATCGACAAATTAAATTATCAGCCTCTATCCTATGTCGATTCATTCAATCGCCCTAATATCCACTACCGGGTTGAGTACAAAGATAATCCAGGAAAACAGCTGGCGCATTTTTTAAAAGAACAGGAGTCTCAAGCCGGTATTATTTACTGCGGAACGCGCAATGCCGTTACCCAGCTGGCTGAAAGACTTCAAAGTCAGGGTCATAAAGCGCGCGCTTACCATGCAGGGCTATCGCATGCCGAACGGCGGGAAGTTCAATCGCTCTTTCGCCACGATCACATCGATATTGTGGTAGCGACACTGGCTTTCGGGATGGGTATTGATAAGCCTAATGTGCGCTATGTGGTCCATTATGATTTGCCTAAAACCATTGAAAGTTACTATCAGGAAACCGGTCGGGCCGGACGCGACGGATTACCCTCCCAGGCATTTCTACTCTATGATCCAGCTGACAGCGCTCGTCTAAGAGGCTGGATTGCCGAAATTGAGGATGAACAGAAACACCGGGTTGAACTTAATAAGTTAAATCATATGATGGCCTTTGCCGAAGCCAGCCACTGTCGCCGTCATATTCTCTTACATTATTTTGATGAAAGCAGCGAGCCCCAATGTCAGTATTGCGATATTTGCGACTCCCCTCCTGTAACCCAGGATGCAACCCTGGAAGCGCAAAAGATTCTCTCCTGTATTTATCGATTAAAGCAAAGTTACGGTATATCCTATGTAATTGATGTGCTTCGCGGCAGTAATGCTGAGAAGATATTACAGAATGGCCATGAAAAACTGTCCACTTATGGAATAGGGAAAGACAAATCCGGCAAATTCTGGAAACTTTTGACCTGGCAGTTGATTCATAGAGATTATTGCTATCAGGATACCCATCATTTCAATGTGCTGCGCTTATCGGAAAAGGCCAAAGCAGTCTTAAAAGGAGAAGAAAAAGTCATGCTGGTGCTTCCCAGCGAAAAGCCCAAAGGGATTATTGCAAGAATAAAAGAGCAATATTTCTCTAAGGACAACGATCCCTTATTTGTCGCTTTGCGTGCATTGCGAAGGAAGCTTGCAGAGCAGGAAAACAAACCGCCCTTTATGATCTTTAGCGACAGTACCTTACATGACATGGTCAGGAAAAATCCCCAGACTGCGGAAGAGCTCTTGAACGTTACCGGTGTAGGACAGCATAAGTTAAATCACTATGGCCTGCACTTTTTGAAGGCTATTCGGGAGTTTGTGGAGTAGATATCCATTGGCAAATTTCTCTTTGACATTATTATGTCATTCCCTCGCGGCATTTTGCGTAAATAGAACAAAGCAGCAAATCTGTTGTCTTTGCGAACAAAGTGAAGCAATCCAGATCGAAGCTGGAACAGAGTAAGGAGCTGGATTGCTTCGCTAACGCTCGCAAAGACGGTTTTTTGTGCACCTATCTTCATTTCCCTCGCGGACAGTTAAAGAGGGGATTTTCTTTAAGTTGACCTTATGTGCCTGCGCGAAAACAACAGCGCGTTCAGATTATCCACTAATAATCATCACTGCCGTTATCAGGCACTACTCTTGTATTGCGGCCATAAATGACCAGAATATGTTGCTTGGTTTTTAACTTGATATTTTCAGCCTGAACCACAGAAATGATACTGCCGCTGTTTAGCCTGATAACGTATTCATAACCGTGAGAACGGTTAGTGCCTGTATCAACATTATCTGAATTCTCATTGGCGGGGCTTACAATGCCTGCTTCCGCATTTTTATTATGCAAACGAACAGGACGCATTGAAATAATGGTACCAGGAACCACTTTTTTGATTTTACCCACTTCAGCGGAGTCATAATCTCCCGGCTCAAGTTCTTTTGTACATGCAGTTAAGGCAAGTGCTGCAGAAACTACTGCAATTGAAATCAATTTTTTTATCAGCATTGATAATCTCCGGACAAAGAGCAGAAATTAATAATTGGCGATAATAAACGATTGCAGCCCGTTTTCAAAGAACCCAGGCTGCAATCCGCTGTCTGGAACAAACTTATTGCTCTTCTTTCAAAGATTTCACAACAGCCGGTAATAAACTTGCGGCATTATGAGTGTCAGCAAGATACTGAAGGATTACTACATTTTCCGTCAATCTCTTCTCCGGAGTAATCTCAAGTACCGGCACTGCACCCTTGGGATTTATATCAAGAAAATTATCTCCCTTTTCAGTCGTTTTGCTTCTCAGATTCACTGACTCATATTCAACATCCAGACCCAACTCATTGATTAGAATACGAACCCCTAATGAACAGGCGCCTTTACTGAAATACAGTTTCATAAATATCCTTTTTTTAGTTTTTTAAAGCGTTAGCCTAATAGACGGACTATGATTATTCAAGAAAAATTATTAAATATTTAGCCAATATTTGTACACCATGATTTTATGGTATATAGTTATACTAAACCATCCTGCAAGGACGCTATCATGAAAAAAATAGTATCTGCTGTAATCATCGCTACTGCTGCTGTACTCGTTTCAGGTTGTGGATTTAATAATTGTGGCGGTGGATGCGCCAATTATTCAGCCGTTCAATATACGACAACCTCAGGCTGCTGCGGATATACCACAAGCTGTTGTACTTCAGCCAGCTGGTAATCTCGACAACTACAGCTCCCGCCGAGTGCGGGAGTTGTAATTTTTACAGTTTATGATTTTTTTCTGAGCTCAATTACCAGAATATGCAGTGCTGTTTTGCCTATGTTGATATCCTGATGTAATTCCTGTCCCTGGGCGGTATCGAGAAACAGAGGTATCGATTTTTTCAATTGAATAATCCGCTTTTCTCCCGAACGATAAACCACCTGAAGACTGCCGTCTTCCTGGGGCACAATAACCCTTGGAAACTGATGGCTATGGTAAGCCAGAATATCCTCAGGGCAAAGCGTCGTTATCCAGGCTTTTGCATCCTCATTTTCGAAATAATTTTCCCGGCTAGTTTTGCATTCGCCAGCCATTAGCGAGAAACTGCAAAGCGATAATACCCAACCAAACCATAGTTTTTTCTTCATAATTAATCCAATAGAGCGGCAATTTCTGCCCTTACTTCCTTATATTGATTCTGTTCATCAACAAATACAACTGTTGGTTGATAATTTCGACAGGATTGCTCATCCATCTGCACAAAGGAAGCAATGATGATAATATCACCCGGTGTGACCAAATGAGCTGCCGCTCCATTGACGCAAATCGCCCGTGAATTCGCTTCACCTGTAATCGCATAGGTTTCAAAGCGTGTGCCGGCAGTCACATTCCAGACATGCACTGCTTCAAAAGGCAAAATATCGGCGGCTTTAAGCAGCTCGGGAGAGATGGTGATGCTTCCCTCATAATCCAGATCCGCATGGGTTACAGTGGCTCTGTGAATTTTAGATTTTAACATTCTGCGCTGGTTCATTTTTTCCTCTTTAAATACAACTGTCTTTTGATTAATAATAGCGCTTCATTTTAGGGCTGTTTGCAAGCAGAGACAACAAGATCCTGCGCTGAATCGGAAACTCATTGATTTAATCAATGATTGTCAATAAATTATTTCATTTTCCTAAAAACTTGAGCTTGAATAATACAATCAAACCCGTGTAAACTGGACCAAAATTTTTGTGTTACAGGAAGGGTATCGTTTTGGCTAAAATAATTGTCGTCACTTCAGGCAAAGGGGGCGTGGGTAAAACTACTACATCCGCTGCAATTTCTTCTGGTCTCGCATTAAAGGGTCACAAAACAGTTGTTGTTGATTTCGATATCGGACTTCGTAATCTTGATATTATTATGGGTTGTGAACGTCGTGTGGTGTATGATTTTGTGAATGTCATCAACGGTGAAGCCAGCCTGAATCAGGCATTGATTAAAGACAAACGTATTTCAGACCTTTATATCCTGCCTGCCTCACAAACACGGGATAAAGACGCATTAACTCTTGAAGGAGTTGAGCGGGTTTTAAAAGATTTATCCGCTGAATTTGAATATATTGTATGCGATTCCCCGGCTGGAATTGAAACTGGCGCCTTAATGGCCATGCATTTTGCTGATCATGCCATCGTAGTAACGAATCCGGAGGTGTCATCAGTAAGAGATTCTGACCGAATTCTTGGAATTTTAGCCAGCAAAACCAAGCGTGCAATTGATAATAACAGTCCTGTGCAGGAACATTTATTATTGACTCGCTATGATCCTGAGCGAGTGGAAAAAGGAGAAATGCTCTCCGTTGAAGATGTAAAAGAAATTCTGGCTATTCCATTGATAGGAGTCATTCCTGAATCCAAAGCTGTTTTAAAGGCATCCAATACAGGAACACCTGTTATTCTGGATGAGCACAGTGATGCAGGATTGGCTTATCAGGATGCGATTGCCCGCTTTCTTGGCGAAAGCAGACCCATGCGTTTTATCCAAAGTGAACGGAAAGGAATTCTGCGCAGATTATTTGGTAAGAACAGAGAGGATGCCACAGCATGAGTATATTCAATTATTTGAGAAGACGAAACAGTACTGCCTCAGTTGCCAAAGAACGATTGCAAATCATCATTTCGCATGAACGTACTCAGCGAAACACCCCTGATTATCTGCCAAAGCTTCAGGAAGAAATTTTGGCGGTGATTGCGAAATACATCCCGATTACCCGCGATAAAGTCAGTGTCAACTTAGAGCGAATGGGAGATAGTGCTGTATTGGAACTCAATGTAACCATGCCTGAAGAAGCCCTCGAAGAAATCTAGGCCCAGAGGGTTTTGCTGTTTATTGCACAAGCGATATTCGCTGGTGCTACTGATGCTTCAATAAAAATTTCTTTTTTCTTTGTCAGACCAATATTTGACCACTATACTCACTATACTAACAAATAGTAAAGTTGTGGGGCAGGTATGCATTTGGTGATTTATTTTTGTGGAGCCCGAAACTCCGGAAATGATTTCTTAAATGGTTATGATATAAACGACCCCAGCATTAAAACTATTTTCGTTGAAGGCTGTCATCATTCTGAAGTTTGTAATTCAATCCTGTTTCCCAATTTAAAATCCTTTGCCGAACGATTTGTTCATGCTCTTTTTGAAAGCCGAGGCGAGTATCCTGGATTAAAACATGTCGATTTGGCTCGTCTTAAACTGGGTATCAATACGCATGAGGAATATTCCTATACTCATAACGGGGAACTTGTCACACGGAAGAAAACGACGGTAACAGCAGAAGATGCCAGAGAAGATATCACCTCAATTAGCCTGGCCGGTTTTAATCGCGGCGCCTTGACCGCCTTTGAGGTTGCCCCGCTCCTTGAAAACCTTGCTCCTAAAGTGGAAATAGACATCATTGCCAATCAACCTGTGTCAGGAAATGCTTATCAACTCCCGGGCAGCCAGGCGGCGAACATTAGGGACTGCAGTCATTGCAACAATATACGTCATGTGAGCGTCATTGTTGAAGCCTATGCGGAGTCACTTGCCATTCCGGACGCGGATGAGCCATATCACCGCGTTTTCTTTACACAGATTACCCCCCTGCTTCCAGATAGTGCTATCAAAAATCTGATTGTGATTCCCAGAGAGAGTCATCAGGTACGTGAAAACTCCGCCGATGGTGAAGAGCATTTAAATATGGAGTTGGCAAAATCTTTAAGAAAAAGAGGGTTTCTTACTCAGGAAATCGTGGTTAAAAAAACGCTGACTTGCCGCAGAGCTGCATCATTTCTCTATCAGCAATTAAATCCAAGTATTCCTCCACTGATTGATGCCGATCTATCGAACTATTTCGGCATTAAAAAGGAACCAGTACAACACAAATCCCATGGAAATATGGGACTTAGAAAAGGCTATGAACTTCGTCACGAAGAAAGTCTGGTTGACTGGTGGGAACGCCAAGACAAAAAAGTGTCGCATTACTCCACCCTTTTAACCCAATTACTGGTGAAAAATTTAAAATCAGTGGATTTATCTGACAAAGATTCCCTCAAGGAGTTATATAAAGAAACCGACACCTGGCTTATCCTGAAAACTAACTTTGCCTCGTCACGATACGCCATGGTCGAAGCACTTCGTTATCACATAGGTGCTAAATTAATCGCCTTGGGAGTTGAGCCGAAGGAACTGGCAGCCATTGTCTGGGAAAATATGCACGAAACCAATTATTTTCTTTCTGAATGGAATAAAACTGTTAAAAACGCCAATTATTTTCGCACCAAGCAAACAAGGGATTTAGAAGAAGCTATTCATGATTATGCAGGTGAACTACCTACCAGAGAAAATGCTGAAAAATTACTGGGCATTCTTGATCAATGGTTAAATCAGGAAAATGCGCAGTCCAATAAACGTTTCGATTTAGTCATCATTATTCGTGAGCAGCTGGAAGAGGCTGTCAGAGCGGCGCATGGCGTTCTCGAATAACCTGCATTTCTTAACATTACATTAAGCTTTCATGGCTATAATTAGCACACAAATATAATTGAGGAACAAATATGCATTTAGTTATTTATTTTTGTGGTACAGGAAATCCTGGCACCAATTTTTTAAATGGCTATGATTATGTCAATGATCCCAATGTTAAAACCATCTTCGTTAAAGGCTGTCATGACCGCGAAGTGTGTAATGCGGGTATTTTCCCGGATTTAAAAGGCTTTACTGAACGATTCACCAATCAAGTGTTTGAAATGAGAGATGGTAAATTATATTTATCGACCTCTGATTTAGCATCAAAAAAGGTAGGAATCAGTAAACCCTACTCCACTGTTGCAGCTGGAGATGAGCAAAAAGAAATAACTTCAGTCACTTTCGCAGGCTTTAGCCGCGGCGGTGTAACCGCTTTTCTCGAGGCGCAACAATTTAAAACATTCGCACCGAATGTTGAGGTCGATGTAGTCGCCGACCAGCCTGTACCGGGTAACTCTTATCAAATCCCTGGAAGTAATGCGGCCAATATGGCTGATTGCAGTGATTGCTCAAATATAAAAAATGCGACCATTATTCTTGGAGCTTACACAGGCGTTCGACAATGGGTTGACCTGAATGTACTGAGCAAAGTACCCGAGAATTACCAAGCTTACAAAAATCAATATGTAGTTATAGGTCGTGTTATTTATTATGTGGATGAAAATGCTGAGATTACCAATGCGATGCCTGAGGGTTGCCAGTTACATGTCGCACTAGCAGGCACACATACTCTACGCTCAGACGAATTAGCTAGTTTAATCAAGCCTGAGCATCTGCATACAGAAGTGTTTTATGAGAATAACTCCAATATTCATCGAGCCTTTTTCTCACAAATAGTCCCCAGTCTCCCTCATACAGCCAAGCGCGAATTAATTATTATTCCTCGTGAAAGCCATCATCAGGTCAGACTAAATGCAGCCGATGGTGAAGAGCATTTAAATATGGCAATAGCCAAATCACTGGAAAAGCGTGGTTACGTCCGCAAAGAGGAAGTGGCACGAAAAATACAGGAAGCCCAAAAAACTTATGCCGTTAATGAAACACTACCACCAGCACAATTTCCACCGGCTCAGCAATTGCAAGGTTTCTTTGGCCTGCGAGCCAGGGATGCCTACCGTTATGTGGACAAATTACACCCCCAGGCAGGTATTCGTTCAGGCTACGGTCTTTTGAAAGATGAATCGATTACAAATTGGTGGGATAGGCAGGATAAAAAAGCGTCACGCTTTTCTACTGAATTAACTAAAGGTTTGGCCATGCTAATTCACTGTACAAACTATAATGATTCAGATGAGGTTAAACGTCTTTTTAAATTGGCGGATCGATGGCTAATTTTAAAAGCAAACTCTGCCTCATCCCGATATGCTCAGGTAGAATCTCTTCGTTATCATCTTCAGGGCAAACTACTCGATATGAACGTCGGTAAAACAGAGCTTGCTCAGATTAACCGCGAAAATTTACGAGATACAAACTATTTTGTGAATGAATGGAAGAAGTCAATCAGCCCCGCTTCTTATTTCCGAACTGATGCCACCAGAATACTTGAGAATGCTATCCATGCGCATGCCATGAACGTGCCTGATGAAACAAATGATCGAACTCTTTTAGAGGCTATCAATACCTGGCTTGATGGAAAAAATGCCAAAACCAGCAAACGTTATGATTTGGTGATCATGATGCGGGAACAGCTGGAAGAAGTGATTGAAAACACCTATGGCCTCTCACAAGAGCATCAGTCTGTACTCTCACACTAAATGGTTAAAATCAACCCTCACCCTCACTGCCATTAAGTTAAGCTCAATTGTATATTAAACTGTCATCCCCGCGCAGGCGGGGATCCATCTCTGAGCGAGCTATAATGCCAATTGAGGAATGGATTCCCACCTTCGTGGGAATGACAAAATTTCCTTAACTTAATGGCAGAATCAATCCCTTCTCTTCATTTATCCAATTGCCTTCAAACTGCTTGTGGACCTCACCCAGGGCTTACGCTGAGCAAGCTCCCCGGGCAAGGCTTTAACAGCCAGTTGCGCTTTACTTAAATCAGGAAAATTACCAAGCGTTAATACAAACCACTCACTGCCTTCACGAAGCGTGCGATAAATCTTTCCATTTTTAGCTTCAATATGGCGCGCAACAAAGCGCTTTAAATCATCGGCATTGCGGCTGGCGAGGATTTGAATAGTGAACTGCGTGGCCGACGGCTTGCTAGTTTTCGATGTCTGAATGACAGCAGGCTTGCTCGTTTCAGCTGGGCGCACTGGCAAAGTTTTAGCGGGCTTATTGCTGGCAAGCGATTTGACCGAGGCGGCGTGCGGATTTGTCTTATTAACCGTTTTTGGAATCACAACCACCTTGTCCATCACCACCAGGTTATTCAGCTCATCGTCTTCATCCGTATTAAACTCGATTACTCGTCTCATTGGCGGCGGTTGCAGCTCCTGAGACGATGATGCCACAGTCCAGGAAGGAATTTCGGTAACCAGTGCCGGCTCAATATGGGAGCGTAAAAGTTGAATGGAGTTGCTTGCCAGGTTAGGCAGGCTTGACACAAGCTTTTCTTGTGGAACAGTCAAAAAGACCGAAGGCGCGGGCAATTCCATTAATGAAGCCACCTCTTGAAACTGAGGCGCGGGTATTGGAGCGGGTGCAGGCTCCACTACAGGCTCAGCTACTGCCAGGGTTTGATTCTGGGTGGATGTATAAGCAAATCCCAAACCTACCAAGGCAGCGCCTAAAAGACCATAGGCTTTGACGCCTGCACGACGAGGGCGGCTGGCTTTTAAGGTGTCCGGGTTGAAGAAATCCTGCATCTGAGTGTTAATTCGTCCAATATAGCCGCCAGTCAATTGGTAAAACTGCGCCAGGCGTTTATCAGTCATGGTTTTATCAAGGCGTCTTGGAGAGGGGAGAAACTTTAACAGATAGGTCTTTGTTTCGCTTTCTGATAATCCGCCAAGCTCGATGCTATGAATTAAATTATCAAATAAATCTTTATCTAAACTATTAATACTGGCCGCCAGACTATAGTCTGAAACCAGGCATAAGTGGAAAAACCCCGTATTGCCCTGTTTTTTAATCTCAAGTAAAGCCTCTTTGATAAAAAGATCAGGTAAAAGTTGTGCATTATCGATAATAACCAGCACATGCACCTTTCTTTCATTCACTTGCTGGACAAAGTTAGACAGGCTTTGTTCGGCATCGATTCGCAAATGAAATGCTTCATACAGTTTAGACAATACCTGCTGCACATTAAGTGGCGCCTCGGCATTAATCAATCCAGTCTTGACTCCGGAGTCTAGGGATGATTTTAAAATCTGGGCAAAAGTACTTTTCCCTCCGCCTTTTTCTGCAAGCACAGTGATTAATACATTATTCAATAAAACCAGATGATTAATAAAATCAATCTTGTTAAGCCAGGCTGCGGGTTTAAAGGGAGGTGTTTCCATCGTTGGTTCACGGTGGTCTTTATCCATGGAATCATTTAGCACGAATTACTCTCCTTCGACTGCGAGCTTTAATACCTTCTGTAGCAAATCGGCAGGAACCTTGTCCTCAATGTAGCATTCGCCTATTTTTTTAATCAGTATAAAGCGCAATTTATTATTCTTAATTTTTTTATCTTTAGCCATTAACAGCGTCAAATTGTCCAGATTGATATCTTTAGGGATGCGGCGCGGCAATTCTGCCAATTTTAAAAGCTCATCCACCTGCTCGACCCCGGACTGCTCGAGATAACCCATCTCCCGCGATAATAACGCGATACAGTATAAACCAATGGCAACCGCCTCGCCATGCAGCCAGCGCTCATAACGGGTATAAGCTTCCAGTGCATGACCGATGGTATGTCCCAGATTAAGTAAAGCCCGGCGGCCCTGCTCTTTTTCATCCTCCTGTACATAACTCACCTTGATTTCACAGCATTGAGTAATGACAGGCAACAAATTTGTCTCAGAAAAAGGAGCCTCTAATAAATGTTTGATTTCAAGCGATAAATCACCTGCTTTAAGGATGGCATACTTAATCACTTCTGCAAATCCAGCCTGGCGTTCCCGCTTTGGCAGACTGGTGAGTGTTTTCACATCGATAATGACCGCATCAGGCTGGTAGAAGCTGCCTATCATATTTTTCCCAAGCGAATGATTAATAGCAGTTTTCCCGCCTACAGAAGCATCAACCTGAGCTAACAGCGTTGTAGGAATCAGCACAAAACCAACACCTCGCTGATAAGTGGAGGCGGCAAAACCGGTGATATCGCCAACCACTCCACCCCCAAGGCCGATGAGGCAGGTATCCCGGTGGTGCGATGCGCTGATAAGCTTGTCATAAATCTGCGTCAGGCTTTCCTGATTCTTATATTGTTCGCCATCTCTCAAAAGGACCACATCGCATTGTCTGTCAGCAAACACTGACTCCAATTGCTCCATATAGAGTGGAGCCACCGTTTCATTGCTTACAATTAAAACTTGCCTTGATTTAACAACACTCCTCAAAAAAAGAGGATCTGCCAAGAGATTTTCTCCAATATGGATTGGATAATCCTGGTCAGGCAAGCTTACTAAAATCTGTTTATATAACTCAGACTTCGCCATATATATATTTGATAATATTATTAGCGACTGCTTTCACCGTCAATTTGTCGGTTTCAAAACTGATATCCGCAAGCTCATCATAAAAAGGCTCTCTCTCATCACGCAGCATTTCGAGACGGCTTTCCAAATCTTCCGTTTGCAAAAGCGGTCTTTTCGTATCTCTTTTGGTGCGCTCAAATTGCTGTTGCAAAGAGGTTTTCAGATAAATAACGGTTCCTCGTCCTGCCAGGGCATTTCGATTCTCGGGAGTCATCACTACACCACCGCCCGTTGCCAGCACAATATTGGTTTTCTGGGTTAATTCATCAATGACTTTTTGTTCCCGTTTACGAAAACCATCTTCACCTTCAATATCGAATATCCAGGATATATCAGCACCGGCACGTTCTTCAATTACTTCATCTGAATCATAGAACTCAAGTTTGAGCTCCTTTGCCAAAGTACGGCCTATCGTGCTTTTTCCTGCTCCCATTGGCCCAATTAGAAAAATGTTGCGTACTTTAACTATGCTCATTTTTTATTACATACCTCTTCATCTGAACAGGAACTTAGTCCTGTTGTTTAACGAGATGCCTGTTTCCCTATTTCCAGGGAGCAGGCCTTCCGAATTTATTCAGTTCAACCCCTTTACCTTCAACAGTGGTAATTGAAAGCGTATTGGTTATTATCCTAGGAGTAATGAAAATGAGCAACTCCTCATTTTTAATTTCTGTGGACTGATTTCTGAATAATACGCCAACTACGGGCAGGTTTCCAAGAAATGGCACTCGATTAATCGAGTTGTTTTTATCTTGTTTATAAATTCCCCCCAAAACAATGGTCTGTCCATTGTTAACCAGGACGTTGGTTTGGATTTCTTTGGTCAGAATAGCAGGAACGCCGTTAAAAGTTTGCGGCGAAGGGGTATCCTGATTAATCTGCAAGTCCATCATAATTTTGTTATCAGGTGTAATCTGCGGAGTCACCTTTAAACTTAAGACCGCTTTTTTAAACGCCACCGCAGTCGCACCGCTTGAAGTCGCCTCCTGATAAGGAATTTCCTCACCCGATTCAATTACCGCTGATTGCTGATTGGTGGTTATCAGCCGCGGGCTTGAAATCACTTCACCCCTCCCTTCGCTTTCCAGTGCCGACAACTCCAAATCCAGCAGGATACCATCTCCGAGTTTGGCCAGGGCGATACCCACAGAGGCAGGCGATGCAGAAACAGGCGTTGCCGCCAGATCCACGTTAAGACGATCTGAAAGCGGTACTACATCTGCTGGCGCGACGTTTTGCGCCAGCTGATTCGCACCACTCAATGTTCCGCTAAGATGCGTAGGACGGGAGATACCGAAGCGAATACCCAGATCGCGGGCAAAATCCTTGGTCACATTAACAATTCTTGCCTCGATGAGAACCTGCTTAACTGGAATATCAAGTTGCTTTACCAACTCTCTGATTTCTTCAATCTGGGCGCCAGTATCCTGAATCCATATCGTATTCGTACGAGCGTCAACGCTTAGTGTACCCCGTTTAGACAGTAGAGAATTATTTTTATCCTTGAGCAGTACAGCAATATCCGCCGCCTTGGCATAATTGATTTGGATCAGTTGAGAGCGCAAGGGAGCCAGATTGGTAACAGCCTGCTGAGCCTTAAGCGCATTTTTTTCCTGCTCCAGCAGGTTTGACGCTTTATCGATTAGTAGCACATTTCCGGTTTTTCGTTTATCGAGAGCATTGGTTTTAAGTATAATATCCAGCGCCTGATCCCAGGGGATATCGTTTAATCGTAAAGTAATACTTCCCTGCACCTGGTCACTCACTACGATATTAATACCGGTGAACTCTGCCAATAACTGTAAAACCGCTCGAATCTGGATATTCTGAAAATTCAGCGAAATCCGTTTACCTGTAAAGACCATTTTCTTAAGTTTGGCCTGTTTTGCCTCTTCCGCACTCAAAGGATAGATTTCGACAATAAATTGTTTGTTAACCTGATAGGCATAGTGACCATAATCCCCTTTACTGATAATAGTCAGGCGCGCATCCTTCCCGTCCTGCTGAAGGTTTAAGAGTTGTGCAGGGCTCTGGAAATCAGCCACATCAAAGCGTTTTATTAAACGCTGGGGAATTTGGGTACTCATGAAGTTAACCACAACCTCCTTTCCAGTCTGGGTTACATCAATGGGTATACTGGCATCAGTTACATCAATAACCACGCGGCCGCCTTCTGCGCCTGTTCCGCGAAAATCAAGATTGGTGATGCCGTGACGAGCATTAACAGGTCGATTGCTTACAAAAATTTCTCTGCGCTGCTGAAATATCTGATGACTTTTTCCACTTAATGTCAGGGAATAGGTATTTCCTGCTATTTGACCTGAATAGGAAATAGAGTCCGTAAGATCAAGGATAGCTCTGACTCGATCGCCTACTGCCACTATATTATAGTTCGTTAGTGAACCTATTTCTATTTTTCTTGCTTTATCCTTCTCATTAATCACCATTTTTGTCTGAATAAAATCCAGAACCAGACGCGGGGGCTTTTGAGTAATGAAGCTGGCGGGCAAGTTGTTTAATGGGCTTGCAAAGCAAAAATCCACCCGAACTCGCTCATCTGGTAAAGGAATTACCTTAATACCTGTCATCGTGTTAGTTTCAGCTATTCCCTTACCTAGCGCCAGCAACATAAATAAGGCGATTAAAATTAGTTTACGCAACATCAACTCCTATTGTTCTTTTGCACTTAGATCAAAGCTAGTCACTTTTTTTTCCCATTTTCCGTCAATTTGAACTGACTCTTCCAGTTTTAGCGCATTATTCGTAATCTGGATTATCTTACCGTAGTTTTGCCCCATATAATCGCCTGGTCTTACTCTGACTATTTCACCGCTGGGTTTGCTGATTAATCCCCATATCATATTATCCTGTTTAAGAATTCCAACAAATTTTAAGGAATCCAGGGGATACTCCTCCAATGGCTGTTTGGGTCTTTTGGTATTGGGAGCGAGTTTATCCTGAAATTGCTTGACGGTTTTAGGCTTAAACGGACTGCGGCGGCTTTCGTTTTCGGGATAGATAAACTTGGCAAGAGGCTTAATCGTTGGAATCGGCTCGATGGGTTGTGCCTTGCGCGATTTGACTTCATTGATATAGCGAGAAAGTTCAAGATCTGCTGAGGTATCGCAGCCTGACAATAAACAGCCAGTCAGAATCACTATTAAATATCTGAAATTGAATGCTGTCATGATTTGTATCGATAAATTTTTGCGGTTAATTTCATTTCCAGTAATTCACCGGAGGCTGCTTTTTGCTTATCCTCTTTCACCGTGTTGATTTCAAAATCATGTAAAGTCACAATGCGCCCCATCTGCGCCACACGACTCAAAAAAACAGCTAGCTGATGGTAATTTCCAATAACTATAATATTAATCGGAACTTCGATATAAAAATCATGAATCACCTCGGGAGCCGGGGCGAACAATTGAAAGGTTAAGCCGCTGCTAGTACCGGTTTTGGAAATATCCTCGAGAAGACCAGGCATTTCATTTTGTGCCGGTAATTGTTTTAGCATTTTTCCAAATCGTTCAGACATGGTCTGCATTTGCTGGCGATAAGCCTGTAAGTTTGCGGCTTGTTTTTGTTTTTGCTCAAATTCAGTTTTTAAACCGGCCTCTGCGGATTTTAAGTTATCATATTCTTCAAAATAGGATTTGATAATCATCCAATAACCGAGACCAATGACTAAAAGTGCCAATACGAGGGCAGCCATATATTTAACCGCCAAGGGCCACTGTCCAGCATTTTCGAGCGTCAGATCACTTAAGTTTATAGTATTCATAATGTCAGTAATGCACTGTTTTTGGGTTTAAGTATGAAGCTTAATTTGAATTCATTTTCCCCGGTTTCTGGAGCCGGTGCATTGGTATCATTAGGATCCAGGGCATCTTTGCTTTTTTTGATCTCTGTTAATTCAGGATTTTGAATCCAGGGATTTTGCTCTATATTGCGCATCAGTATGGATACATTGCTATTGGATTCAGAATAACCGAGCAAGGTTATGCGGTTACCCTCGCGCTTCATTTGAGTAAGGTATACACCATCTGGGAGTATTTTAATAAGCTCATCCAATAAATGAACCGTTAAGCTGCGAGTGGCCTGCAGATTCTGCACGACGGTCATTCTTGAAATTAAACGTGCCCTTAAATCCTTTAACTGTTTGATTTCCGCGATCTGTCCGTTGAACGTGCTTATTTCGTCCTGCAACAGCTGATTTCGATGCTTTTGGCCGCTAACCAGGTCAGAGGCATAATAATACATGGCGAAAGCAATGGCACTTCCTAAAATAAGAGCCATAAGCAATAGCATAGTGAATTCTTTTTTTTCACGCTCCCGCTTGATTTCACGCCATGGTAAAAGATTAATAGTCGTCATTGCCTAATAAACCTCCCTCAAGGCTAATCCGCAGGCCACTATCAGGGAGGGAGCTTCTGCAATTAGTTGATCGCGATTGACCGTTTTAGCAATATCAATCTGGTCAAACGGATTGGCAATTGAAACGGGAATTCCGGTGCTTTCCTCCAGCTTTTCCGCCAGGCCAGTCAATTTTGCAACGCCCCCGGCAAGAAGAATATGATCGATAAATCCGTAATGGCTGGTTGAGAAGAAAAATTGTAACGCCCGTTTAATCTGTACCTGCAGCATTTCTCGGAATGGATTTAAAATATGTTCCATATAATCGGCCGGCATACTGCCATTTGAGTTCATTTTCATCGCCTCATGAAAAGAGACTCCATAATGCATGGAAGTTGCGTCAATAAGCTGTTTTCCACCAAACTCCTCTTCACGGGTAAAAATCATCTTCATTCCGTGAAGTACGAAAAAGTGGGAATACAGCGCTCCTATGTCGATGATAGCGATCACTTTATCCTTCCCCTGGGCTGGCAAGGCGCGGCTAACCAGTTGGGCAGTTCGCTCTACAGCAAAAGACTCAACATCGACCACCAGAACCTCTAACCCTGCCCTTTTTACAGCCTCTACACGACTATTTACATTTTCGCTTCTGGACGCAACGATTAGCACATCGAGAAGAGACGCATTTTTTGCAGCAGGCCCTATCACTTCAAAATCAAGATTGACTTCATTAACAGGGTATGGAATATATTTCTCAGCTTCCATGGTGATGAACTCTTCCATTTCCGAATCGTTTAAACCTTCATTAATTTGAATGGTCTTGCTAATAACCGCTGAGTCAGGAACTGCGAGTACAGCATTTTTACTAGTCAGATTTTCCGAGGAGATCATCTGCTTAATAGAATAGGCAATTGCATCTATATCTTTAACTGTATTCCCTTCAACCGCATTAAGGGGTAATAATTGAGAAGCATAGCCATTTACGCAGTGCTGCTGACCTGATCCTGAAATCTCTATAATCTTGATCGAAGTCGAGCTGATATCAATTCCAAGCAAGGACTGACGTCTTGGTTTAAACAATTTAAGCACGCGTATAATCTCCCTTCAGGTGCACCATGCAATGAAAGCTAACGTGTAAACTATGCGGATCTTGAGGTTGTTTCCCTGTATATCCTAACGTAAGCATCTAAAAAAAGGAACTTTTTCTTTAATACTGCCAATCCTGACTCTATTCGATTGATAATCGCTCATCTTATTTTCCATTTGCTCGTCAGAGAATGATAAAACTTGCCTAATCGCCCTAAAACTGTCCGTATTTATTTTTTGCTAACCACTTGTTCAACCCTTGCACTCTTAGTTCGCTTAAAATATAGTGAATAATCTGCTAACAGTTTTCAGATACAGTACAAGGAGTTGTAATGAAATTAACAAACGTCATCGGTGCCTTAGAAACTCTTGTCGTAGAATACTGCGCTGGACAAAATGTTTCTTTTAACATGGAGGCTTATAATCGCGACTCCATTGAGGGCAAGTCAAAACGATTGGGAGCGTTGGTTGCAACCGCTATGAAGGCGAGTTACAGCGAAAGAGAAACCCTTTATAACTACGTGTTATATATTATTTCGAGTTTGCATTCACTGCATGTGATTGATGAATCCACTAGAAAGTTTGTTCTGAAACCCAGCCTGACTAAAGAAGAGGTCCTGAAAGCTCAAAATGATTTTGAGGACTTTTTATGGAATGTAATCACTCTTCTTAAAACATCACAAACATCAACAATCGAGATAAGCTATAATGAGCAAATAATCAAAATGCCTGGTTTGCTTCGTCGCTTCGGGTATTATTGTTATACAGGTGACTTGTTCTGCGACCCGGAAAAGTTCATTCTCCAGCTAATTCTTAAAGATAAACTTCCCAAAGAACGATGTAGGGAAGAAGCGGAAATCTGCTTTGCCCCGTCCCTTATCCATGTTCTTGATCTTCAAATAAAAGATCTTGAGAAAAAACTTGCAGAAACCCAGCAAGCCAGTGAAGAAGAGAAAAAGCTGCGTACGCAGGTTGAGGGGCTTATTCGTGAAAAAGATATAGCGATTGAGGAGTTGAAAAAGACCGAAGAATTGGCCAGGCAGCGCCTGGAGGAATCTCAAAAAGCGCAGGAAAATCTGGTTGCCGAAAATAGAGAATTAAGACAAGAGAACGCGGAAAAAGAAAAAATAATTGCTGCTAAGGGTCTTGAACTGGCAGCGAAAGACAAACAACTAGAAGCGAAAGATCAGCAATTGGCAGAAAAGGAACAACAACTGGCCCTTATGCAGAAAAGAATTGCAGCCCTGGAGCAAAGCAGCAGGAATAAAGATGACGCCTGTGAAAAACTTCAGACTGAGCTTTCCGCAGTACGGGCCTTCGGCGCTCCTTTTTCATTAACCGCTCAATTATACGGAACAAATCGCCATATCCTCATGCGAAATATGAATCCAAAACCGGAGGAAGATAAGAAATCCAAGACCGCAAAAGACAGCGATGAGTTTCCCGGATTGCAATTAGGTGGTTTTAACGGCTCACTGGTCGATTAAACAGCAAATACCTTCTCTTTGCGCTTTATTATTCGCAATAAAGCGCAAAATCGCGTTATAATCATCGCATTTCAATTTCTAAAGCTCCACACAACATGAAAAAAATGATTTACTTTTGGCGTAAAGGGCTCTGGGCGCTTTTAAGCCTTTTCTTTGTTGGTGTCGTTGGAGTCAGTTTCCTCTATCTTTATCTGGAAAGTCAGCTGCCGAATGTGGATTCATTAAAAACTGTCCACCTTCAGGTGCCCCTGCGCGTTTATACGCAGGATGGCAAGCTAATCCAGGAATACGGGGAGAAGCGACGCATTCCACTGACTTATGACGAGATTCCCAAAACCTTAGTCTTTGCACTATTGGCAACTGAGGACCAGCGCTTTTTTGAACATCCCGGAGTCGATGTCATGGGGCTTGGCCGCGCCATGGTAAATATGATCCAGACAGGCAGCAAATCACAGGGCGGAAGTACGATTACCATGCAGGTAGCACGTAATTTTTTCTTGAGCCGCAAAAAGACTTTTTTAAGAAAATTCAATGAGATCCTGCTGGCTATTAAAATTGATCGTGAGTTAAGCAAGGAAAAAATTCTTGAGCTGTATCTGAATAAAATCTATCTGGGGAATCGCGCTTACGGCGTGGGAGCCGCGGCTAAAGTGTATTATGGAAAGCAGCTGAAAGACTTGAACCTGGCCGAATTGGCAACTATCGCCGGTTTACCACAGGCCCCCTCCACACAGAATCCTATCATCAATCCGGCTGCTGCCAAAAAACGACGCGACCACGTGCTGGAACGATTACTCGAAGAAAAGTACATTACTCAGGAACAATATAACGAAGCTATCCAGCAACCAATAACTGCCAAATATCATGGACCCAATATTGAAGTAAGCGCTCCCTATGTTGCAGAAATGATTCGCCAATCACTTTATGATCATTATGGTGAAAACGCCTATACCAAAGGCTATAAAGTTTATACCACAATCAATAGTAACCTGCAGCTCGCAGCTAATCAGGCCGTATTTAGTCAACTGATGGCCTATGATCATCGACATGGCTATCGAGGTGCCGTAGCCAATGTGGGCCCGGTTAATGATCAGTCCCCTGCTGCCGCCCGTAAATTGCTGGCTTCTTATCCCACGGTGAACGATCTCCAGCCTGTGGTTATTTTAAGCCTTAAAGATAAAGAAGCAACCGCGCTAATGCGTGATGGCAATAGCATTACTATCAAATGGGAAGGAATGTCCTGGGCCAGGCCCGCGCTAAGAAAAGGATGGATGGGTAAAGCACCTCAGAACGCGCATCAGGTTTTTAAAATTGGTGATATTGTCTATGTCAACCAGAAAGAAAACGACTGGATGTTAAACCAGGTACCGCAGGCCGAAGCAGCGCTTATTGCATTGAATCCGCAAAATGGCGCTATCGAAGCCCTGGTTGGCGGCTTTAATTTTGAGAAAAGCAAGTTTAACCGGGTAACGCAATCCAGCAGACAACCTGGCTCAAGTTTCAAACCTTTTGTCTATGCCGCAGCACTCAATAAAGATTATACGCTGGCGACTCTTGTCAATGACTCGCCGATTGTTGTTGATGATCCCAGTCAGCCTACCTTGTGGCGTCCCCATAATGACAACCAGACGTTTAACGGCCCCATGCGCTTAAAAGAAGCCCTGATTCGTTCTCGCAATCTGGTTTCCATTCGTGTACTGGATGATTTGGGCTTTGATTATACGATTGATTTTGTATCCCGTTTCGGCTTTCGCAAGCAGCAGCTTCCCCGCGCATTGTCTCTGGCCTTGGGAAGTTTGTCAGTCAGTCCTCTTGAGCTCACCGCAGCCTATGCAGTGTTTGCCAATGGCGGCTATCGTGTGGAACCTTATCTGATTGATCATATCAGCGATGAAGACGGGAATATTCTGCTTCGCGCAAAGCCTGCCGTGGTCTGCGACAATTGTGCGCAAGCCAGGTCGGACTCAGACTCTTTCGCACCACGGGTTATCCCAGCCGATATCGCCTTTCTAATGAATACTGCATTAAAAGACGTTGTTCAGCAGGGAACTGCTCGTGCCGCTCGCGTTTTGAATCGACAAGACCTGGCTGGTAAAACAGGAACCACCAATGATCAGGTCGACGCCTGGTTTGCCGGATTTACTCCCAATCTGGTTGCGACAGCCTGGGTTGGCTATGATACGCCTCAATCGCTTCACGAATATGGCGCAACCGTTGCACTGCCCATGTGGATTGAATTCATGAAGACAGCCCTCAAAAACGTGGCAGAACAAAGCCTGACCAAACCTGAAAATGTGGTCGCAGTTCGCATTGATCCCAAAACGGGTCTTCTGGCCAATGAAAATCAAAGCAACGCGATAGTGGAATATTTCAGGGAACAGGATGTGCCAACAGAAGAAGGGGCGCCTGTAACTGCCGGCAGCTCTTCCTCTTCATCATCGGAAGAAAGTGAGAACCTGTTTTAGTTATGACAAAATCCCCTCTCCCAAGCTGGGAGAGGGCTAGGGTGAGGGTTGATTTTAAACCCCTCTCTCTAACTCTCTCCCTGAGGAAGAGAGGATCTTTCTTTAAGTTAAATAACACTATCAGGCCTGATGAGGATCCAGGGCATCTCGTACCGCATCGGCAAAGAGATTACTCGCCAGTACCAGTATAAACATAAACAGAAATGCAGCCATGATAGGCCACCATACCAGCGGCTCTCTGGCCAGCTCGAGCCTGGCTCCGTTAATCATATTTCCCCAGCTGATGGTCATTGGGGATACCCCTACCCCCACATAGGAAAGCACTGCTTCAGCCAGCACCAGAAAACTGAAATCGAGAACCAGTGAAATGAGCACAATCGGCATCATATTAGGCAATAAATGTTTCCAGATAATTCTTGAAGTTCGGGTTCCCATTACTTTAGCGGCTAATACAAAGTCGATCTCACGAAACTTCAAAGCTTCTGCACGCAGTAAACGACACAAGCTGGTCCAGCTGGTAATTCCGAGAATAAGGCATAAAGCAAATAACCTCGCATCAGCACTTTTTTCAAGCGTTGGAAATTGCTGAGGATGATTGGCAATATAAGTTTGCATCGATAATACAGAAGCCGTGATAAGAAGTACCCCGGGAATGGAGCTTAAAACAGTATAAATATACTGAATAATATCATCGACAACCCCGCCAAAATAACCTGCTGCAATGCCTAGAATAATTCCTAAAGGAAGCATGAATAATGTCGTTAAGGTTCCAATAACAAGACCGGTGCGAATACTTTTTACGGTGTAATAGAAAATATCCTGCCCAATTTTTCCAGTGCCAAATACGTGGAAGTAACGGGAGAGCTGAAACGCCAGAATGCCAAGAAAAATACAGATAAAAACAGTTCCCAGAGCAACTGCAAGCTGCGGGGAATATTTGAAATGCCTATGGCCTGATAAATAAGCGATTAAGATAAACACTAATACCAATCCCGCTGTCCATAATATTCCATACATCCCCGCTTTAAAAAAGGTGTGAAGGATTAAGCTGTTTTTATCCTGACTGGTTTGAATCATCGCGGGTGGATAGGAAAGACGAGGATAAATTTGCTGAATTTTGCCGCCCAGGATAGCTGTTTCGGTGGTATAAAGCCTTAAGGCCATTGGCGCAGAATAAGTATTTTCATACACCTCATCCAAAGGGGCTAGCATGGCATCGAGCAAGGTTTTAGATTCAAGAGCAGCAGTGTCTTTACCCTCTGAAACTTCAATATGGAAGGAATCAAGAATGGCTATGCTTAAAAAAAATATGAGAATAATCCCTGAAGCGATGGCGATGGGCCGCTGAAAAAGCTTCAACAGCACCACTCGTGCTGGCTCCTTCCTTAAACTGAACATGAGGCCGGCAAAAACAAAAACCAGCATACCAAGAAAAAAAATATCCGTCCAAAGCATTGATTAACCCAACCTTACTCGCGGATCTGCCCAGGTATAGGAAATATCCGTTAAAATTAAACCAAGAATATATAAAACTGATCCGAGAAAAACCATTGCCCTCACAATCGCAAAATCCTGCTGTTGAATCGCATCTATAATATAGCTTCCAAGCCCTGGCACACCAAAAAAAGACTCAAGAACCAGACTTCCCATAAACAGGGAAGGAATCAGTACCACCACTCCGGTCAGAATAGGCAGCATAGCATTCCACAGCACATGCCTGAATAAAATGCCAGTTTCAGAAACCCCTTTGGCCCGTGCAGTTTTGACATAGTCACGATTCATTTCTTCGAGAAACAGCGTTCGATACCAGCGTGCTCCCGAACCTATTCCACTAATTACAGCCACCACCACAGGCAGTATAATGAATTTAATACTTTCAAAGCCGCCGTCATAACCTGAGATGGGTACCAGTTTCAGCACTTTACCAAATAAATATTGCCCGCCAATAATATAAAACAGGCTGGATATTGACATTAAAATAATACAGAAAACCGCACCGCTGATATCGAGATAAGTCGAACGAAAAAAAGCCATCGCCATTGCAAAAATAATATTCACCAACATACTGAATAAAAGAATCGGTACTGCAATCGCAAGACTCGGCCACATTCGATGCGAAATATCAAAACTGATATCACGGCCAGCGTCCGACATACCAAAATCAAAAGCAAAAAGCTTCAGTGATTTCTGAAAAAAAAGGGTTTGACTCAGTTTCTGCATCCCAGGGGCCTGGTCATTGTAAAATAAAGGCAGATCGTAACCATGCTTTGCTTTCCAATGTACAATCGCCTCCGGCTTGACATGCTTCTGTCCTAACTGCATACGCGCCATATCGTCTGGTGAATTAATCATAAAAAAAAGTGCAAAGGTGATTAAATTGATTCCAAAAAGTATGGGCAATGCATAAGCTATTCTTTTTACGAGATAAATTAACATGAATGCAATCTCTTGGCAGGACTTTTTTCCTTACGGTGATAGGCAAACAGCAAGGGTAAGATCAAAAGACACAGGATAAGTACTATCAGAGCGACAGGCCATAACACCGGCTGATTCCAAAGGCTTCTCAATTTTTCACGCAGCACGACATCAATACTGGCATACTTTAAATGCCCGAGGCTAATCGTATTGGGCTTTGCCAGATTAGCCCACTGCTGCGCCAGAATAAGGCTTTCCGTATTTACACCCCACACCCAGGGAGCATCTTCCCGAACTATGGCCAGCATTTTGTCAATTAGTTCCTGACGTTTTGGATCATTTGCACGATTTTTCATTTGATCAAACAATCGGTCATAGAGAGGATTATTGTAATTGGCGGCATTCTCGCCGCCATAGCGAACTTTCCCGTTGATGCCATAAAGCTGAAAAAGAAAGTTTTCCGGGTCTGGATAATCCGCATTCCATCCCCAATAAAAAATTTGCGTATTGCCCGCCCGCATTTTTTCCTGAAACCGATTGTATTGGGTGGCCCGGATATTCAAATCAATGCCAATTCGGGCAAATTGTTTTCTCATCCAATCCAATTGCGCCTTGTCATCAGGGCCGCCCGTTACAGCGCTGTCGTAATGCAATATCAGGGCTTTGCCGGTTGAAGGGTCGCGCCCCCTGGGATAACCTGCTTCTGCCATAAGTTTCCGTGCTTCATTAATATCTCGGCGCAGCATTTTATTATCAGCAGCGTCCCAGCGATACACAATAGGATTTATTCCAGCCTTGCCCTCTTTGTAGCCAAATATGCCTGGCGGTATCGGACCCTGGGCAGACTGGCCTCTGCCATTAAAAAAAATAGTAATAAACTCATCATAATTCACAGCGATAGAAATCGCCTGACGAAGTTTCCGGGCACGCTTACTGTTTCCTCCGACCACTGGATCAAGCATATTGAAGCCTAGATAATAAATTGAAGGATCGGTTGTTTGTTGCAACTGTAAATTTCGTGCTTTCATTTCGCCACTCAAATGGGGCTCGCCTTTTGTATCCAGACGGATAGTCTGATCGAAATTCTCATTACTAATCGCAGAGGCATCATAATAGCCCTGCAAAAATTTATTCCAGCGCGGGATCGACTCTTTTTCCAAAGTAAAATAAGCCTCATCAATCAGGGGCAGTCGTTTCCCCGCATTGATGGTATATCCTTTTTTCACATCCTCCGGATCTGTAGAATCCGGATAAAAATCCTGACGGTAATTGGGATTTTTCAACAGAATCATTTTTCGGTTAGGATTATTTTCACTCAGCATAAAAGGCCCCGTTCCAACGGGATACCAGTCAAAGCTTAAATTTTTATCATCCATATCAGGTTGTGAATAAAACTGGTCGACTTCCCAGGGAACTGGTGCAAAAAAAGGCATTGCCAGCCAAAAAAGAAACTGTGAATAGGAACCTTTCACCAGAATTTCAAAACTGTAATCGTTTAACTTTTTGACACCACTTAGGGGGTATTGTCTCAGATCCACAAAATGATGCGTTCTTAGTGGAGGCAACTGATTGGCAAACTCTCTGAAACCAACGATGTGTTCGCTCATTAATTCTCTGATTGGTGAACTGACATCCGGATCAGCCAGGCGTTTGATTTGATAAATAAAATCATCAGCGACCAGTTCCCGGGTTCCGGTATATTTAAAATCAGCCAGCTGATTAATATCATTGTCTTCGAGATAGTTATCCGGAAGAGGTAAATAGCGATATTTCCCCTCATTATCCATAGCAAATGCCGGGTGAGGTTGATACAGAATTCCAGGTTTGATATCAATTCTGTAAAGACTGAATGCCACGTTTTCTGAAAGAGAATCAGGCAGAGGCTGCAGTGATTTGTCGAGATAAGTCACCTGCGGCATGCTCGCCGCAATTAAAGGTTCCAGTTCATAAGGCCGCTTATAATAGTCATATTGCAATAAGGGCTCATAAATTTGCATGATAAAAACATATTCATTACTGGAATATGAACGAGCCGGATCCAGTGTTTTGGGTTGCTCATTAAATGAGGAATAGTAGATTTTTTTTCCAGAATCGCTTTCAGGATAAGGATCATTTAAAACCAGACCATAGCTCGAGTTGCTGGCTAGCAGCAGCACTGCAACTCGTAATTGAATATTCCCTGTTAGTTTCAAAATGACATCCTGACTTACTGATCAAGCATTTGAAGAAACTGTTCTTCATCTAAAATCATTACTTTTAACTTACTGGCTTTTTCTAACTTGGACCCAGCCTCGGTACCCGCAATTAGAAAATCAGTTTTACTTGAAACACTGCCGGTTACCTTCGCACCGAGCGCCTCTAACCTGGCTTTCGCCACATCCCTGCCCATCGTGTTCAAAGTGCCCGTTAGTACCAGTGTTTTATTATAAAAAGGGTTTGTTGTGTCGATTTGTTTTTTTTCTACCTGCGGCCAGTGAACTCCATAAAGCACCAGTTTATTAATGACCTCACAATTATGATCCTGGGAGAAAAAATGAACAATATAATGCGAAGCGACAGGCCCAATGTCCTTCAGCTCCATCAACTGCTCGATACTCGCGTTTTTCAGTTCGACCAAATCCTTAAAATGATCAGCTAAAACGCCTGCGCTGACCTCTCCAACTTCACGGATCCCCAAAGCATATAAAAAGCGTTTGAAGGTTGTTTTCTTACTCTGTTCTATTGCATTCAATAAATTTTCGGCCGATTTCCTGCCCATACGCGGCAAGGCCATCAGTTGATCCAGAGTTACAGCATAAAGATCCGCAACATCCTTTACTAACTGCTGATTCACTAACTGTTCAATTAATACATCACCCAATCCATCAATGGACATGGCCCGGCGTGAGGCAAAATGCCAAATCATTCCTTTCAACTGAGCCTGACAGAATAATCCTCCCATACAGCGTGCCACAGCCTCACCCTCTTCGTGCACGACCTCCGCATCACAAACCGGACAGGTAGAAGGCAAGGTGATTTCCCTGGCTGTCTCAGGCCTTTTTTCAAGCACCACACTTACTACTTCAGGAATCACATCACCAGCCCGGCGTACCACCACAGTATCGCCAATCAAGATCCCCTTGCGTCTGATTTCATCCATATTATGCAAGGTCGCATTGCTGACCGTGACTCCGCCTACAAAAACAGGTTTCAGACGCGCGACAGGAGTTAAAGCACCGGTACGGCCAACCTGAAAATCAACAGCATATATTTCTGTCATTTCTTCACTTGCAGGGTATTTATGCGCACAGGCAAAGCGCGGTGCACGTGCTACAAAACCCAGCTCATTCTGTAAGGCAATACTATCCAGCTTATAGACTACCCCATCGATTTCAAAAGGCAGACTGTCTCGCCTTTTTTGCATTTCATGGTAGTAATCGAGACACCCGCTTAACCCGCGAACCTGACGATTGTCGGCAAACACCCGAAATCCCCACTGACGAAGCCATTGCAATTGCTGAAAATGACTGTCAGGCAGCTCAACACCTTCACGAGCCCCAACACCATAGCAAAAAATAGCCAAAGGACGGGTAGCCGTTATCTGCGGGTTAAGCTGTCTTAAGCTTCCCGCAGCCGCATTGCGGGGATTCACATAGGTTTTCTCACCGCGCTCGATTGCCCGCTGGTTTAAGGCTTCAAATCCGGCTTTTGGCATATACACTTCGCCACGAATCTCGATTAAGGAAGGTGGAGTGTCAAGCATCAGTTTTAAAGGAACCGCGGCAATTGTTTTAATGTTAGCAGTAATATTTTCCCCAACGCTTCCATCCCCACGCGTAGCAGCCGTTACCAGGATGCCGTTTTCATAAGTAAGACTAACCGCCAGACCATCCAGCTTGGGCTCGCAGCTAAATAATAACTCGCTGTCAGCAGAGTCGAGTCTATCCGCCACCCGCTTGATAAAAGCCTGCAGCTCTTCAGGACTGAACACATTGGAAAGTGATAACATGGGCTGGCGGTGTCTCACTGGCTCAAAGACATGCGCAGCACTTCCTGAGACTCTTTGTGTGGGAGAGTCCACCGTCATTAGTTCCGGGTATTCTCTTTCAAGAGCCTGCAAATCTCGAAAACAGCGATCGTATTCAGCATCAGGAACGCTGGGATTATCCAGGACGTAATACTGATAATCATACAATCTGATTGTTTCACGCAATGACTCAAGTCTTTTTCTGACTGCTTCGAGACTCATTTCTAACCCTGGATAATGCAATAATTTTGTGATTAATCATAATCAAAACCGCGGGATTATTATAGCCGGCAGGATTTTATTTTTTTAAAGACCCGCTTGTCGTTCTCTCATAACCTGTGATATAGATACTGCTAGACTTTTAAACAGGACTTAAAAGAAATGGACTTTTCCCGCTTAATACTTAGTCTTTTTTTGATTATTGTTTCAACGATAACATATTCTTCAACGGCCGCAGACAATCTGGGTATTATTTTTATTCATGGTACCAATGATCACCGTGATGACGCTGATGGCGGTTACTGGAAAAAGGATTTTATCAGCCAGATGAGCCAAAGTCTGCCTAAACCTGGCAATGCTCTGGTTATAGCCTGTGACTACAGTAAATACATGTGGGAAGAAGAAGCCTCTGGCTGCACAGCCGATCAGATTCTGGATTTTGTAACGAATAAGAATATTGACAAGCTGGTAGTATATACTCATTCCAATGGTGCAAACGTCATGCGCTGGATCTTGTCGCACCCTACCTATGACGAGCGATTCTTCAAATTAGGTAAAATCATTCGCCGGGTCGTCGCACTTGCCCCTTCAAGCGGCGGAACTCCGCTTGCTGATGAAGTGATCAGCGGAAATATTTTTACAGAATCAGTGGGATGGCTGCTTGGCTATCGAAATAATTCCGTTAAACAACAGCGTGTCGGTGATATGGCCCTGTTTAATAATGAACTTCTCCTGGGAAGTGCCGGCCGAAGCAACCTGCCCGTACCGTTCCGAGTGGTTGTAGGTACAGATGTCACCGCATCTCCTTTTTCCAGCGCAAGCTATTGCAATGGCTATTTGCTTAGCACCGGTTTAAAGCTAACGAAACTATACCTGGAACGATGCTCCGATGGTTTTCTTAATTGCAGCTCACAGGTCATTGCCGGAACCCTTTGGTTTTTTGATACAGAGAAAACAATCGATAAGACGCCTTTAAGTCATAGCCAAAGCAGACACAGTTGTTTCGGTCTGGAACAAATTCTCATTACCGATCTGGCGCAACAAGGAGTATAGCCATGAGAGCAAAATACAGTATTCTTCTGGCGCTTGGCGCCTCACAGGCTATAGCAGCTACATTTCCAGAACAGGCCGTTCACACTTATCCCTGTGAGAATTGCGCCTCATTGCCTCGTGCAGCGCTTAGCACTCACTGGCCATTTACCGATAGCCGCCTGCTGAAAAAAACAAGCCCTCTGCGCGAACAGCAGACAAAGTCTTACCACATCAAGGTGAGTTTTGCGCAGTTGCAGCAAGGGATCCAGCTGCCAACAAAGGCAGCCGGTGCGATTCTTAGAATAAACCCTGTTCAAAAAAAATCCTCCGCTCTTCCTGAAATGCCGCAGTTATTGATTCAAAAAGACAAGCTTCAATACACATTGAAAGAGGCGGCTGAGCTGATGGCGAAAGATGAGGCCCTTATCGATACCCCTTTTCCCAGGAATGGAGTGGTGATGCAACTCAGCCCCTCACTGGGCAGCGGCATGTTTTTGCTGACAGCCGCATCAGGAAATAATTCCCCTGCGGATGAATTCATTATTCATGTGAACGATATAGGCTCCAGTGCCTATTTCAGTGTAGGCACCGATAAAAGCAGCTATCGCTATGGAGACATGCTGATTGCCACCATTCGTACAACTGACTACAACGCGGATCGGATTGAAGCAACCCTGTTTAGCCCTGGCGGTACGCAATATCCCCTTACCCTTAAAGAAATCAGTGAAGGGGTTTACCAGGGAAAAACCAGGTTAACAGAAGAGAGCAATTCTCTGGGTGAAAATTGGTATGTGGAAGCCGAGGAATGCATTCTTTTAGGTAGTCAGGAGCTTAAGTACCAGGCTCACACAGCATTCTCCTATTCACTGCCCTCAGCGGCCCTGCTTGAGATAAAGCCATCCGGCAAACAGGTTTTTGAATATAGCGCCAGATTAAATGTAGCCATGTCAAGCCGTTATGCCTTGCAGGCAGTCTTGTTGGCCACAGATAAACAAGGCCATAAGATTCCAGTGGAAACAGCACAATCTGCAAACTGGCTGGACGCTGGAAAAACAAGCTTAACTATTAGTTTTTCTCCTGATTTAGCCAGCCGTTATAGCGGACCTTTTTATTTAACCGCTATTCAATTGATTGACTATGGTCAAATCAAGTCAGTTTTTGAGTACAATAACCCTATTCTCATTTCTTAAAATTTATTTAATGCCTGATTTATCCTATCTTTTTTCGCTGCAGGGGTTGGTTTATACCAACCTGCTGCAGTTGCTGTTTCTCATTCTGCTGATTGCACAACGGGGAAAATTACAGAGAAGCGCCTCTTTGGAAATGACTGAGTTAAGAGAGCTGTTTATAGAGCAGATTCATCAGTTGGAAATGGTGATCAGTGAAAATGCTTCAAACAGCCAGCAACGCCTTTATGAACTCATCATCCAAAACCAGTTAAGCGGTCAGGAGCTGATTACTAAAAATATACAACAGCAAATGACGGATATCAGAGAGCAAATCAACTTCAGTTTTAAACAGCACGCTAATGGGCTCACCTCTCATCTACACTCTTTGACAGAGGAAATTCGCAATCACCTGCAACAACTTACTCAACAAGTCAATCATAAGCTGGCCGAAGGCTTTGAAAAAACCTCCAGCACCTTTACGGATGTGGTCAGGCGCCTGACTATTATCGATGAAGCACAGAAAAAAATAACCGAGCTTTCCACTCATGTCGTCAGCCTTCAGGATGTACTGCAGGATAAACGCTCAAGAGGCGCCTTTGGTGAAGTCCAGTTAAATGCCCTGATCGCCAATATGCTTCCCTCCACCCACTATCAAATGCAATACACCTTAAGTAATCAAAAACGTGCTGATTGTATACTTTTTCTCCCCGAACCTACTGGACAAGTGGTCATCGATGCCAAATTTCCGCTGGAAACCTATCAAAAACTGATTAACAGCAGCTGCTCATTGACAGATAAAAAAATACTACAGCAGCAATTTCGTCAGGATGTCAGCAAACATATTAAAGATATTGCGGAAAAGTATATTATTGCAGGTGAAACCAGTGATGGTGCGATGATGTTTATACCGGCTGAAGCTATTTTCGCTGAAATTCATGCCAATTACCCGGAGGTGGTTGCCTTATCACAACGACTCAAAGTGTGGCTGGTTTCCCCTTCTACACTGATGGCTGTTTTGACTACGGCGAAGGCGGTACTTAAAGATGACGCCACTCGCAAACAGGTTCATATCATTCAAAAACATTTACATGCTCTGGCGGATGACTTCCAGCGCTTTGAAAAAAGGATGGATAAATTGTCGAAGCATATCGATCAGGCGCATCAGGATGTCGACGAAGTCTCTACTTCAGCGAGAAAAATCACCCAGCGTTTCCAGCGCATTGAATCGGTTGATTTGCTGATCACCGAGGAATCAACGGAATAAACGATTGAGTTCAAAGAACTTCTTTTCAAACCCGCAATTTGATATGCTGACTTAATCAGCTCTGAGGGAACTACTCATGTATAATGTTTCGCGTCTCGTCCTGTTTACATTTCTGTTATTCAGTCTGTCTCTGGCACATGCCGGACGCTGTTTAGGAAACACTTCCACAGCCTGTCCAACTTGCTGTGATCAGTGCTGTGGCAATATGGGCGGTATTTCATATTGCGACTCATCGGCTGGACGCTTCGTATGTAACAACGGCTACTATTCCGCCTGTTATTGTACTCGTCATGCGATTATGGATCTGCAGAAAATCCAGGGTTGCTGCCTTTGGCAGGGAGGCGTTTTAAAAGTGGACGACATCACTGGCGCGGTAATTTGCAATAGTGGCCAGGTTTCAGAATCATGCAGCCTTGATATTACTCAGAATATAGTAACCTGGTAATCCAGTTCTAATTTACAGAGTTTGCTCGGTGCTGATAACCGAGCAAACTGTCATAAAAAAAATCTATTACTGGACAACTTTCCCTGCAACAATCATAATTAAGGTTTTGCTCAGCAAAAATCAATGACGACACCTCTGATAGAAATTAAAAACGTTTTTAAATCCTATGGCCAGAATGAAATTCTGACCGATATTTCCCTATCTGTCCTTGATGGCGAGTTTTTAACATTACTCGGCCCCTCGGGTTGCGGAAAGACGACACTGCTTCGTCTGATTTCCGGTTTTGAACAGCCGACGAAGGGGGAAATTTTTATTAACGGTATCTGCGTAAATAATTTGCCTCCGCAAAAACGCGATGTGCATACAGTATTTCAAAGCTATGCACTATTCCCTCATTTGACTGTATTTGAAAATGTGGCTTTTGCACTACGCTGCCGCAAAATCAGAGAAGAAGAGATCCGAGAGCGGGTTTTGGATGCATTACGGCTTGTGCAGCTGGAACCCTTCGCCGAGCGTAATATCAAGCAGTTGAGCGGGGGCCAGCAACAGCGGGTTGCCATTGCCAGAGCAATAATTAACCGCCCCCAGGTTTTGCTGCTCGACGAGCCGCTAAGCTCATTGGATTATCGTCTGAGAAAGGCCATGCAATCTGAATTGAAGCAGCTGCAGCAGAAATTAAATATGACCTTCATCTTTGTTACCCATGATCAGGAAGAAGCTTTGTCAATGTCTGATCGAATCGTCATTTTTAATCACGGCCAGATTGAACAGATCGGCACTCCACGGGAAGTCTATGAAACCCCGGTGAATTTGCATGTGGCCAGTTTTATCGGCGAAGCCAATATCTTTCAGACCACAATTAAGGAAGTCAGGGAACAGAATCTGACTGTTGACATTGAGGGCGTGGAGCTCACCTGCAAAAACACCTCCAATTTCAAACCTGGAGAGAAGGTTCATCTGATTGTACGGCCTGAAGATATTCGTGTGTGGGATTTGCACGAAGTAAAAGACAGCCACGATATGCTGCCAGGACGAATTAATGAAATTGTTTATAAAGGCTCGACTGTTGATTTAAAAGTCAGTCTTGATTCCGGAAAAATAATTAATGCATCTGAATTTTTTGATGAGGATGACGACAAGCTGGAATACAATGCGAATGAAACAGTCTGGGTAGAATGGTTATCAGGATGGGAGGTGCTTTTACGCGATGAAAGCTAAGGCATTCTCACTTTATTTTCTTTACAGCTGGCTGATTATCTTCAGTTTCCTGCCGCTTTGCTTTGTGCTGATAACCAGTTTTCTCTCCAGGGATCCTGTAAATCTGATGGCCCTGCCCTTTACGCTTGAAAATTATTCAGCTCTGTTAAACTGGGTATTTATAAAAATCTTCTTTCGCTCATTGCTGATTGCGGCGATTACGACCTTCCTATGTCTCTTAATTGCCTATCCATTCAGCTATCTGCTGGTGAAGTCTCGTCATCAATCCATTTTGATTCTCCTGATTATCATACCCTTCTGGACCAGCTCTCTGGTACGAACCTATTCGCTCATCGCAATGTTGAAATACAAAGGTATTATCAATGCTGTACTATTAAAGCTTCATATTATTCATGAACCCTTATCGCTGCTTTACTCCAACTTTGCGGTCATTATCGGCCTTGTTTATAACCTTTTTCCCTTTATGGTATTGCCAATTTTCAATAACATGGAACGTTTTGATTTTCGCTTAATTGAGGCGGCCAGAGATTTGGGGGCGAGTAAATGGGCGATATTCAATCGTGTTTTTCTGCCCAACACAGCCCCGGGTATCATTGCAGGCTCTCTTTTAGTCATGCTTCCGGCTATGACCCTGTTTTATATTCCTAACGTATTGGGAGGGGCGCGTTCCATTCTTCTTGGTAATTTAATTCAGAATCAGTTTTTAGTTCTTGAG
Organism: Legionella quinlivanii; assembly: GCF_003265995.1. Taxonomy (GTDB): domain Bacteria; phylum Pseudomonadota; class Gammaproteobacteria; order Legionellales; family Legionellaceae; genus Legionella_C; species Legionella_C quinlivanii_A. The sequence goes on from NZ_MVJN01000001.1 coordinate 324,071, forward strand.
AATTGGCCACAGGGCTCAGCGACCAGTATTGTGCTTACTTTGCTATTGCTTTTAATTCTTATGTTTTATCGACGTCAGAATACTGAGGTGAGCGCATGAAACAGTTCGCCCAGCGTTTTTTTCTTTTTTTTGTTTACACCCTCTTATATTTTCCTATTCTCATTCTGGTGCTTTACTCAGTTAATAATGCCAAGTTTTCCCTGCAATGGCATGGTTTTTCAATAAAGTGGTACACTGAACTTTTCCATGATCGCGGATTGTGGGCCGCATTTAGCAACTCATTAATATTAGGAGTCAGTTCGGCATTAATCGCTACGGTTATGGGTTTATTAACTGCCGTACACCTCTTTCTCTTCAAAACCAGACATCGACAAGTTCTGGCTGTAATGCTTTTATTGCTGGTGATTATTCCTGATTTGGTCTTAGGTGTTTCATTATTGATATTCTTTAATATCACCGGACTACCCCTTGGATTTTTTAGTCTCCTGATTGCACACATTACCTTTTGCCTGCCTTTTGTTATTTTAACCATTAATGCACGCATCAATACCCTAAATCCCAATATCTATTTCAGTGCGCTGGACTTAGGGGCTAGCCGTTTTACCGCATTAAGAAAAATCTTGCTGCCCCTGCTTTGGCCTGCCGTTCTTAGCGCCTTTCTGCTTTGCTTTACCCTGTCTCTCGATGATGTGATTATCAGTTATTTTGTGGCCGGGCCTGATTTCAATATTCTTCCTCTGACCATCTATTCGCTCGTTCGCGCAGGGGTTACTCCTGAGCTCAATGCGCTTTGTTCTATCACATTTGGCTTCTCGATGATTCTGGTCATCATTTCTCATTTATTATCCAGGCGTTCACTATGAAAAAGCTGATGCTTGTATTCTGGTTTGTATTCTATTCAGTAACCGGGTTTTCTGCTGTAGTGAATGTCTATGTCTGGGGCGGTGAAATTCCCAAATCAGTTGTTCAGCAATTTGAAAGTGAAACAGGGATCAAGGTGAATTTTTCCACCTATGACAGCAATGAAACCATGTATGCCAAATTAAAGGCAAGCAGCAGAACCATTTATGATGTAATTCTGCCTTCAGGCTATTTTGTTGAACGAATGAAAAAACAGAATATGCTTCATCCTGTCGATCCGCAAAAATTACCTAATCTTAAAAATCTTGATCCTGTTTTTACCAATAATGCCTTCGATCCGGGTAATCAATTCAGCGTACCCATGATTTGGGGATTAACCGGCATTTTTTACGATCAGACCAAAATAAAAAATCCCCCCCTAAGCTGGGCAGAACTTTGGGAGAAACAGTGGAAAAACCAGTTAATGCTTCTTGATGATTCCCGGGAAGTATTCGCGATTGCCCTGATGAGTCTCGGTTTTGATCCTAATGATACGGATGTAAAACATATTCAGCTGGCTTATGAACATCTTTTAAAGCTGGTTCCCAATATCAAACTCTTTGCCAGCGACAGTATTCAGGCCCTTATGATTGATGAAGATGCCTCGCTCGGTAGCGCCTGGAATGGTGATGCATTTAAGGCGCAGGCGGAAAATACAAACATCCGTTTTAACTTTCCGCGAGATGGTTTTGTGATTTGGGTAGACTGTCTGGCAATGCCACTCAATCCACCCCACCCCGAAGAAGCCTATGCCTTTATCAACTTCATTCTACGTCCCGACGTTGCCAGCCAGATTGCATTAAAAGAAGGCCATGCCATCACCAATTTGTCAGGACGAAAATTACTGCCTACCTCACTTCAGGAAAATACGCTGATTTACCCGCCGGCGGAGGTTTTGAAGCAAGGACATTTTCAAAGAGATGTGGGAGAAGATACCCTGTTAATATATAACCAGTACTGGGAACAGCTTAAGCTGGCGTTTTAGTAATCAACCCTCTCCCTAGCCCTCTCCCAGCTTGGGAGAGGGGACTTTTCTGAAGGAGTCTTCCTTAAAGTCCTCTCGCCCCTTTGGGGAGAGAGCTAGAGAGAGGGGTTAGAAGCACCCTGCTTCTCACTCCGTATTTTTACTTTCCGGCAGTTTATGCAATTGCCTGTCGGGATAAATCTGCTTCACCCCTCTGTAAAAGGTTCCCTGAGCGCTGAAAGCTGCCATTAGGACACCAGCCTTACCATCTAATATTCCGCGCTGCAAAATCAGACAGCGGAAAAACATCCAGCCGGTGCTCATCATTACCGACAGAAACGAAGGCGCTTTACCTTGTTTAATGCGAACTCTTGCGCTGTAAGACGAATAACGATTAATTTTAGCGAGGGCGTGCGTCACATCGAGAAAGGAATGATGCATAATCGGGTTAGAGATCTTACCTATAACACGATTATCGGGAAGAATGATTTTCTCATGAACTATATCATCACTGTATCGAGCTCCGTCTCGCTTAAACAAGCGAATATGACGCTTGGGGCTGGCAGAATAGCGTAATACTTTCCCATAAAAATTCATGCGAATAGGAATACGGAAAGCCTGGGCTTTTCCCGACTGCATGGCAGACTCGATTTCTGATTTTAAATCGTCACTAACCGACTCATCGGCATCAAGATTTAATACCCAATCCCCTGAGGCCAGTGCCAGCGCACGCTGCTTCTGAATACCGTATCCCTGCCAATCATCGCTAATATACACATGCTCTGTGTATTCCTGAGCAACGGAAACCGTTTTATCGGTACTTCCGGAATCGAGTACTATAATCTCATCAGCCCAATCAATCGAGTCTAAGCATCTTTTTATATTCGCTTCTTCATTTTTGGTAATAATAATAACACTGAGCATTAAATCGACCCGACAGTTAACTTGGGCTTATTTTAACGAGAATGCCTGAGCTTGTAACTAAGAAGAGATATTTTAAAGAAGGAAATTAAAGTATTTAACCTATCGGACTTATATTCTGATGTTAGTCAAAATTATTCGTCATGGCATTTACGAAAGTTTCTAATTATTTCATTGGTGGAGTTATTAATAATATGACCGTGATAATCACCCGTTTTGCCTTGCACCTGGGTTAGCATCCAAATGAACAGTTGCTCAAGATCATCGCTTGTATTATTTTGAACCTCCTGTGCTCCTACGTAAATTTTAGCCGTATATATAAACATAACAATTCCCCATTAACTATAATGAGCAGCAATAAAGACAATGAAGTTCACGCGATGTAAAACCTTTCGGTTTACTACGGGAATTGCAAAGCAGATCTTACATCTTGATAAATTAAGTATGGCACAGTTTTGAAAATCACAAGCTGTTGTACCACTTTTGCAGCATTTATTTTTTGCCTCTTTCCCAAGGCGACAAAAGAGCATAATATAGCAGATTGTCTATTCAAACTTTAGACCTTGATCAGGAGTAAAATGAAAAGGATTTGTATTGCGGGTTTATTATTACTGTTAAATTTCTCTACAGCCCTTGCCTATGATGAACCCTATGTCAATCTAGGATTCACAAGCTTCTTCGATGGCGGACCTCCTGCAGGACCAGGTGTGTATTTTCAGGATTATTTCCAATATTTCACTACTGATCAGCTAAAAGATAAAAATGGCGATCGTCTGCCTCTGCCAAAAACAGATGTCGATGTCACTGTCAATATTACACAATTAATTTATCTCTCGAAAATTAGAGTTCTTGGCGCCAGCCTGGGAATGTCTGCTTTGCTCCCCTGGGTAGTCAACACCAGTGTGGATGATGGCTTGAGCAACACCGCCATATATGGTCAGGTGGGGCAAGGGGATTTATTCATAGGCCCTGCCCTGCAGTTTGACCCGGTAATGCGAAAAGACGGACAAGGTCCCCTGTGGGTCCAACGTCTTGATCTTGATATTGTAGTACCCACTGGTGAATATAACCGCAATTATGCAATCAATCCGGGGAGCAATTTCTGGTCAATTAACCCTTACTGGGCAGGAACATTCTGGTTTACCCCCAAAATAGCTGCCTCATTTCGTCTCCATTATTTATGGAACGCTAAAAATCATGATCCCAATGTTGCCTTTGGCCCATACGCAAGAACCACACAAGCAGGTCAGGCGGTTTACGCCAATTTTGCTGGCAGTTATCAGTTCACAGACAAGTTCTTTGCGGGTATCAATGGTTATTGGTTCAACCAGTTCACCGATACCAAAGTGAACGGGGCGGACGTACAGGGAAGGCGTGAAAAACTCTGGTCGATTGGGCCCGGTTTATTATATAACATCACTAAAAACCATTTTCTCTTCCTTAACTATTATGCAGAACAGGATGCAAGGAACAGAGCGCAGGCCAAAGTGGGCGTAGTCCGGTTTGTGATTCATTTTTAGTATCGTACCAGCCGTCTTTGCGAACAAAGTGAAGCAATCCAGAGCAGTGCCCGATAAGAGCCTCGATCTGGATTGCTTCGCCAAGGCTCGCAAAGACCTTTTTGCACCTATCCTGCACTGAAACCAGCTTTAACCCCTTTGACAGGAAGAGCCGATTTGATCACTGATTGGAAGGGTTAATGCTGGGCCGTCCCTGCTTTCCGTTTCTGCGGATAGCCTCTCTGCAGGATGAAACAGGGAGGAAAACACCGCCAGTCCAGGTTGAACAGTCTGATTTGCTTCCAGCTGGGTGAATAAATCTATCCCATCTTCAAACTGATTCGCTTTTGCGATATCCAGTGCAGTCTTCCCCTCTTTGTTTTTTAGGCCGGCAAACACTTGTATTGTAGCGCCATCCTTAAGTCTTGGTTGCAGCTCAAGTACCATAGAGATCAGATCCGTTCGCTGCGTAGCCGCAGCCCAGTGCAGAAAACTATTCGATTGCGAATCCTGTTGCCTAATCAAATTGTAAAAAATATGCGCAGGCAACCTTGAAAGCAGATAACGACCCTGCGGACGATTGAATAAATGAAGTAATAGAGAATCAGACTCCGTCAATCCATCCCAGCTTTTTCTTGTTATATCATGATAGAAACTTAATCCGATAGCATCTTCCAGATCTGATTTTATAGTATCGGATATAGCCAGATTCTTGAAAATTAATACCAGAAACTCAAGACCTTCTTCTGTACGAGCCAGCTTTTCAAAGCAGGATTTACCAGTTTCTTCAAAGGGCTTGAACAACTCTTTTAAAGAGAAACTGAAATTGACCAGCTCAGGATTCTCTGCCAAATAATTTTCAAGACAACGCCAGAGGTTTTCCTCCTCTCCGGTTTTAAAATTCTTTTCATATAAATACTTAAGCAGGGACGGCATGTCTTTCAAGGGGCTCGCTAGAAACGAGTACAATAAACTCGGAACTGTGCCTATCATCAATAGATCAAAATTAGCATAGATTTCTTCTGAGTGCAGTGTAGTAGTCAATAAGTCAAGGAGAGCGCTCATTTTTGCCTTGTTACAGAGTTCATTGAGCGCGTCCTGTTTTGCAACGACACGCTGCTCCTTTGTTTTTAATTGAAGCAGGATTTTCCTTTCTTTGCTCTTTTGCATTTGCAATTTGGCCGATGCTATTTTATTTCGTATGGTGGCAACCTCCTGGTTCAACTCATTAATTTCATTTCTCAGTTTCTTAGCGTCAGGAAGAAGAAAAGCCCCTCTTGTTCCAACAACGTTTTTCATCCTTTTCATAAGAGACTCCTCGCTATTATCTGGTTCATGCGAGGTGGAGGTAGCCTTTTTAGCGGAAGATCTTACATAAAGAGCAGGGTCAAGCGCTTTGATTACATTACTTAGATTATCCTTTTGAGCCAATTCAAGAGGCGTAAGCCCATCTTTATTTTTTATGCTCCATACATCGCATTCAGGCTTTAAAAGACCATCACGCAATACGCTGTCCCTTGCAGCCATGATTAAAACAATCACATTGATGCGCTGGTTCCTGACCGCCCAATGCAAAAGTGTCTCATTTTCTTTGTCTTTCCAGACTAAAGCTGAAAACAATTGGCTGGTAAAAAGAAGCTTAAATACTTGTCGGCCCGTTGGACTGTTAAGCAGGAAGATTAACAAATTGTTCTCATCGCAGAGCTTATCCCACTCAGTGGTTGAGGTCGCACCAAAAAAAATAACCGACAATACAAGGAGAGGACCTTTATCAAGCATTTCAGGGACCGGGAGTGATTCCAGGACCTCCTTCAAAAAATCAAGGCCATGCTGTTTCCGGCATAAAATTTCAAAATAGCTTTTTCCACTCACAGGTTCTTTTTTGATTAATTCACTTAATGAAAAATAGAACTCGGTCATCTCGGGGTTTTTAGTAAAAGAACGTTTAAGCGCCAGCCATTTATCATTATCGGATTTTAACCTGCTTAGGAAACTTTCATAACCCGCATTCCTGATAAGCAATAGTAATTCAAGAATTACCTCTGGCTGTGGTTTCTCTACGCCTGGACGATCAAGCCAGTCGTCAGAAAAAACCTCAAACCATTTATTCAAATCTGACTGAGTTATCTCGTCCTTTGTTGCAGATGTAGCTGACGGCAACGGCTCTTCTTCAGCAAACAAGGCCATAGGCTTGGTATCCTTGCTTTCAAATAAACTCATCAACTTAGTCTGCTCATTGATGGAAAGATCGGTTTTAATTGTATCTATCAGCCTGGATACGCCTAAATTACCACCAGTGCTGATCGGCAACTTCTCTTGACTTTTCTGGTTACTGTTAAAAAAATTCGGCAACAGACCTGCCAAACCACCCGAAACATTATTTTTTGAGAGACTCGCGGTAGTTGTGGCTGCGGGAGGCTTCCCTCCAGCGGGGTTCATACGCTGTCTGCCTCGTCTTCCTTTATTAGAATTTCGTTTTCCTCTTACGGTATTTAAATCAGGCGCTGTGTCCTCCTTTTCATTGGCAGAAGAAGCAGCTTCCAGTAGCTTTTCTGGCTCTTGATTAGGAGCTGTTTCACTTGGCTTAACTGGCTCTTCTATCTTAATTAGCTCATTGGCCAACAGGAAGCTCGTATAATCAGCATAAGGCAGCTTCCCCTTTAGCCAGCGATTAAAAGCATTTTCTGCCATGTCTTTCTTGCCATTCCGATACAACCTGCAGGTTTCGGCCTGCCATCCCGCGAGAGATTCTTCCCTGGTTTGCTCAAGAATCACCTCGTTTAAGAAGGCCGTGTCCGGAGTTGTTATTCCTTTCTCCAGCTCATTGCAAAGCCTGGTTAATGGATGACCTTTACCCTGGTCAACAAATAAGCGGCACGTAGCACGTGTACAACTCGTGAAAAATTTGTTTAAGGGCGGACCCAGACGATCTTTGCTGCAACCCCTTCTGGCCTGGTTAACAGGCACTTTTGCATTCGGATCCAGTTCACGGCTCGCCTCATGGCAAAGTGGATCATCCAGCATCCGATACAGGATCACATTCTCATACTCCAGACCTTTGATCTGCTCCGGAGTAAATATCATTACCGCCTCGGGGTATTTTTCCCGGGCTTCCTTCACATACTGAGGCAGGGTGATAATGGCAAAATTACTTTGCTTAGCCATCTCCCTTAACTTGGCCAGTTCTTTTTCATCCTGCGTTAACCAATGGACCATGCCTGGCGTATTCGCCTGTTCAGGAGACATCTTTATTTCAGGCTTTTCCAGTTTGTCTGAACTTCCGCCCACCACTCTGTTTTTTATACTAATCACTGTGTTCGCGAAATGCACCACATCGGCAGGGCAACGGTAAGAATGCGGCAATTCAATATACTCAAGCTTTAACTCTATGCGGTTCATCATTTCAAAAATAAATGGACGCTTGGATTTACTATCAAAAAGACTTTGATGTGAATCCATGCAAAAGCAAATCTGCCCATTTTTAGCAAGATTCAACAGGTTTACCAGTTCCTGTCCCGATAGATCCTGGGCCTCATCACCCAGAACCAGGTCATATTTGCCCTGCTGTTTCAGATCAAGAAAGTCGACAGCTACCTTGTGCTGATTTTCCAGATAGGCCAGATAGGACTGATACGCCCTTAAAATCCATTGCTTATCCTCTTTATTGGGGTACAGGCTTTGTTTTTCGCCGAGCCCCAGGTATTCTTTTGGGGAATAACCCGATAACAGTCGAAACTCTTCATAAATCTGAGCTGCATCCTCTAAAAGACCAGTTTTTCGGTACTTCTTTAACCACAACTCAAAATCAGCCTTCTGAGCAAGCTCTTTCCCAACAAAGGCTTGTCCTTGCTGTTCACGGGCTACCGTTTCATAGGTTTTAAACTCAACTCGATTTTTCAGATCCTCAGGAAGTAACAGCGCATCCCAGATCGCTTGCATCGCCTCGATTAATTCAGGGGATTTGGTCACATAGAGAATGTGCGTCTCAGGATTATCCGACAGTCGGCTTAGCAACTCTGTAATCAGCGATATCGCCACACAAGACTTTCCAGAGCCAGGCGCTCCACTGATCAAGGCAGGAAGCCTTGTCTCCAATACCGACTCCTGCTGGCTGTTCAAGCGAATGAAATTCTGGTTGTAATAATCCAGCGTAACCACCGGATGGGGCGGAACAATTGCCTCCCCGGCTGCCTGACGGGCAGCAGCGGCACGCTCCTCTGCCATTTGTTCGCGGATACGCTGGATTATCGAGGGACCATACTTGGCGCGATACTTTTCGACCCCGTGCCTATCTGAGTAAAGAGAGGATTTGTTATAATCATGATTTTCTGCAATGTCCGCTATCACGGCAGTCCATTCGCCGTCCACTTCAAAATCAATAATAAGTGCTCGATCAGCTCCGGTTATACGACCGCTCGCCAACTCATCGAGTAATAATTTCTCACCGAATAATTTCTCATAGCCGGCTGAGACGAGACTATTCAGCAGCTTTTGCGCCAGGTTCTTCACTAGCTTGGGACCCTTTGTATATTTGGCTAATGCGGCCCTGTCTATAAATACACGTTTCCAACGAACCGGACGATTTTCTTTCTTCTCTTGCATGAATCACCAAAAACAAACAACCCACAAAATGATGAACTATTATACAGTGAGAATAATATGAAATCAAAACTATGACATACCCGTCATCTCGAACGCAGTGAGAGATCTCCCAAATCCTGGTTTGTGCCAGCATCCGGAGATCTCTCACTGCGTTCGAGATGACGGGGCCTGTTTGTGAGTAAAAATGACTGGATTAATCAAAATAATTCCTTTTTTTCAGAGCGTCTTAATTTTCTCATAAGAATAATTTAATAAAATTGCATTTTCTGTACAATATAAACCCATATTGATATGATTATTACAAATGCATGCATTCTTGTTAAAAAGATTATCAACTCAAATCTTTCACTAGAAGAAATAACGATAAGACTGGGTGACATTTTCACCCCCGAAGAAATTAATCAGCTATATCAAGCCGTTACAGATAATGATGACTTGTTGTTAAGAAAAGCACTCCAAAACTCTATAGATAATGCTTCCCTCTCTCAACCAGGGTACAGAAAAACTTTTTATGCCAAAGCGATAAGTTATGATCCGTTTGCATTAACCTACGTTGAGGAAATTTATGCTGATGATACGCTGTTCTATATTAAAGCGGTTGCCGCCGATGGTTTCCTGCTGGAACACGTGCCAAAAGAAGTTGAAAACTATGTTTCAATTTGCTTTCAAGCAATACATAAAAATCCGGAAAGCGTACAATTTGTACCAAGATCCTTACCAGAAGACATTAAAAAAGCGCTCTACCTTGCTGCCGTGTCAAACAATGGGTTGGCCCTGGAATATATTTTTGAAGCGCAGGACAATTATGATGTGTGTAAAACGGCCATCAATCAAAACATCTATGCAATGGAATTTGTCGATGAAACGATTCGCAAATTACTATGCACCCAGAACCGACGTGTCTATCTCGAAAGAAATTACATGTCTCACCAGTATTTTCCTGGAGATAAAGCCAGTTTTATCAAAGAATTTCTAAAGCAAATACAACATGTCATTTTGATTAATAAGCAAGATCTCTATGATCAGGAACTCGTGGATGTAATGGAGGTTTATAAACGTAAACAGTCACGTGAGGAACGAGTCACCTGTGTGACTACCGATCACCTGGACCATCTGATGAAGGATTTACAGTCGCTTGATCTGAAAGGCATTCACCTGATGATTCTTGGTCATGCCAACTCCTTTGTTAAGAAAATCGCGGGCCTGGACGCCAGTCAAATCACCGAAATAGTGGAAAAATATCCTTGTCTTACCAAGGTCACTTTATTTGGCTGTAAAAGCGCTCAAATCGAGAAGCTGGAAGAGGAAAAAGCCATTATTCAAAAAGCCAAGGCCGAAAAAAAGCCACAAACTACTCCCGCTTGCGGATTAATCGCTGCCATATCCAAATCAGCTTCTGTAGAAAATTATGCCAAACTTTTACGTGCCTCAGGGCTTGATGAAACTTATGTTATTGTTCAGCACCAGACGAATGAGGGGTATCAATATAAATTGCTCTACCTGTCAAAAAGCAATATCGACACAGGGAATGCTCAGGCATCTGCATTTCTATCGAAGGATAACGTTACTCTTTTACAAAATCAGTTTACGCGCAAAAATGATTTAAATACAGCCTTTGGAAAAGGCTTGAATATAGCGACATTGAAAAATAAAAAGACCCCGCTTAGAGTGGCTGAACTCGAACTGCTGGAGGAATTATCAGGCCGGAGCCCCTTTAGTAAATCGCATGTAAATTATAAAGTGAACAAAAGCAATCTGCCTTTCCTTCGTGGATTCACCATTACAGAAAAAGAAGCATTTTTCAAGCTTCGAACTTCATTGCTGAAGGAAGTTATGGAGAGCATTAAAGCAAATCCGCACATAACACGGGCGGTAGTGATTAAAGGATATTGTGAATTAATCCATGTCGACAAAAAAGAATCTCGCTTTCATGTTTTGCCCAATATGAGTTATACCCATAATTTTTATAAATTACGTCTCTTTAGTAATCCTGCTGTGGACAATATGGACAGAAAATCTTTAGCGATGGAGCGTAAGAGAATGATGGATGCAATTTACAGTGGGAATACAGAGGGTGAAAGTTTAGCCAAATCAGTTGAAATTAACTTGAATATGAATTTGATAGTTCCTCAGGAAACTCCAGAAACGCATTCAATCGTAGCCTAGAATAAAAAAATCCCGCCTAAGCGGGATTTTTTAATCTGACTATCAACTGGCTAGAAAACGCCTTCGCGGTAATCATGGCTTTCAAAATGCAGCTTGCCTTCTTTGACTTTCAGAATCACATGCCCGCCATTCGTTAATTTACCAAACAGCAGCTCATCAGCTAAAGGCTTCTTGACATTTTCCTGAATCAGACGGGCCATTGGTCTTGCACCCATTGCCTTATCATAGCCATGTTCAATCAACCACTCTCGGGCCGCCTTATCCACCTTAAAGGTCACTCCCTTGGCACTTAATTGCTCATCCAGCTCCATGATAAATTTATCAACTACCAAACCAATAGTGACATTATCCAATGGTGCAAAGTTAATGATAGCATCCAGACGGTTTCTGAACTCCGGACTAAATTGACGCTTGATAGCATCGAGTCCATCCAGACTATTGTCCTGCATGGCAAAACCGATAGAGCTTCGAGAAATTTCAGTAGCGCCGGCATTACTGGTCATCACCATAATCACATGACGGAAATCAGCCTGACGTCCATTGGTGTCGGTCAGCGTGCCATGATCCATAATTTGAAGCAGTAGATTGAATACATCAGGGTGCGCTTTTTCAATTTCATCAAGCAGCAGTACCGAATGAGGATTTTTAGTCACTGCTTCAGTTAACAATCCACCTTGATCATAACCCACATAGCCAGGAGGTGCTCCAATTAATCGAGATACAGTATGCTTCTCCATGTATTCAGACATATCGAAACGCAGGAGTTCAATACCCAGTACATTAGCCAACTGACGGGTCACTTCGGTTTTACCTACTCCGGTAGGTCCCGCAAAAAGGAAACAGCCTACTGGTTTTTGCGGTTCTCTTAAGCCAGAGCGCGCCAGTTTGATTGCAGAAGCCAGAGCGGTAATTGCAATATCCTGTCCATAAACCAGTAATTTAAGGTCACGTTCGAGATTTCGCAAAGTATCTTTATCTCTTGCAGAAACTTTTTTCACCGGAATACGGGCAATTTTCGCAACCACATTCTCAATTTCAGTAACACTGATAATTTTTCTGCGTTTGTTGGCTGTAAGAAGGTTTTGGTATGCCCCTGCCTCGTCAACCACATCAATCGCTTTATCCGGCAAGAACCGATCGTTAATATATTTAGCAGACAATTCCGCAGCAGCTTTAAGTGCAGGGATTGAAAACTTGACGCCATGATGCTCTTCCAGACGCCCTTTTAACCCTTTGAGGATCTCAAAGGTTTCATCAATACTTGGTTCTTTAATATCAATTTTCTGGAAACGTCTTGCCAAGGCACGGTCTTTCTCAAAAATACCCCGGTATTCCTGATAGGTAGTAGAACCGATGCATTTCAACTCACCATTCGCCAGCAGAGGCTTGATGAGATTGGACGCATCCATGACACCACCAGAAGCGGCTCCAGCGCCGATAATGGTATGGATTTCATCGATGAAAAGTACGGCACCATCCTGCTGTCCCAATTGTTTGAGCACCGCTTTCAGGCGTTTTTCAAAATCACCACGGTATTTGGTTCCCGCCAGCAAAGCGCCCAGATCCAAAGAGTAAACGATACAGCTGCTGATCGCTTCCGGTACTTCTCCATCCACGATACGTCTGGCCAGACCTTCGGCTATTGCTGTTTTTCCAACCCCTGCTTCCCCCACCAGTAATGGATTATTTTTTCGACGACGGCAGAGTACCTGTATTGTGCGTTGAATTTCTTCATGTCGACCAATGAGTGGATCAATCTTGCCCAGTCTGGCTCGCTTGTTGAGGTTCATGCAATAGCTTTCAAGCGGCGACTCGCTGCCCTCGCCTGACATTGACTCTTCATCCATCGATGAATTCATGTTATCACTCATGTCGTTGTTCTGGTACTTGGAAACCCCATGAGATATATAATTGATCACGTCCAGGCGTGTAATATTCTCTCTGCGGAGAAAATAAACTGCCTGGCTTTCCTGCTCACTGAAAATAGCAGCCAGTACATTTGCTCCGGTCACCTCAGTTTTGCCGGCCGATTGTACATGGAAAACCGCTCTTTGCAGTACCCGTTGAAATCCGAGTGTCGGCTGTGTTTCACGATCGACTTCATCTTCTGGGATTCGGGGAGTTGTCTCATCGATAAACTCGATCAAATCACGGCGTAATGAGTCAATATTAGCGTCACATGCCTGCAGAACATTCCCTGCTGCCGGATTATCAAGCAATGATAGCAACAAATGTTCTACCGTCATAAACTCATGACGTTTCTCCTTTGCTTCCTTAAAAGCAAGATTTAAGGTGAATTCAAGTTCTTTGTTTAACATTGTCGTTGCTCCTCTTCACCCATCTGCACTCATTCCGGTTCCATGGTACATAACAGTGGATGCTCGTTGCTTCTGGCAAAATCATTGACTTGAGCAACTTTCGTCTCTGCTATATCCCGAGTAAAAACGCCGCATACAGCCTTTCCAACTATATGCACCTGTAGCATTATCTGTGTCGCCAGTTCTTCACGGAAGTGAAAAAAACGCTTCAACACATCCACCACAAACTCCATCGGGGTGTAATCATCATTCAGGAGAATAACCTTATATTTTTTGGGCAATTTCAGCGCTGGGAGGACCTCTAGCTCCGTCACCTTTCGCTCAATTATTTCACCTGAAAATCGCTCGCTCATTACGTACACCCTTTACTAATTTTATAGACTTACCACGAGCATTTGGCCAGTAAAAAAGTGATTTAATTCATGAAAAAAATTAATTTTGTAGTTCTCGCCAGCATCCTGCTTCTTAAAGATTCAAATTGACAGTCTTATATAACAGTAAGCAGATTATTTTTTTCAAGCAATTGATAAAACCCACATTCTTGCATCCATTTTGCAAAATATCCTGACAAAAATCAAAGGCTCTTTGCAATTGGCTCGCAAACCGCTGGATTACCGACCTGCGCTGCGAGCAGGCTGTCGTGGTTGCATAAATGAAAACAGGTACACAAAAACCGTCTTTGCGAGCATCAGCGAAGCAATCTAGTTTTAAAACATTATTCAAGGTGCGATCTGGATTGCTTCACTTCGTTCGCAAAGACAACAAGTTGCCTTGTTCTATTTATGTAACAAGCTGAACAGGCTTAAGCTTACATATGATTAATTATTTCTTTTGCAAAACCGGAGCAACTTACTTCAGTTGCACCTGACATTAATCGCGCAAAATCATAAGTTACCGTCTTGGCTTCAATTGCACCCTCAGTTCCTTTGATAATTAAATCAGCAGCTTCGGTCCAACCCAGGTGTCTCAACATCATCTCAGCAGACAGAATAAGCGAGCCGGGATTGACTTTGTCCTGTCCCGCGTATTTGGGTGCAGTACCATGTGTGGCTTCAAAAACAGCAATCGCATCCGCCATATTGGCCCCTGGGGCAATACCGATTCCACCGACCTGTGCAGCCAGGGCATCGGAAATATAATCACCATTAAGATTTAAGGTTACAATGACGCTGTATTCATCCGGACGCAGGAGGATTTGCTGTAAGAAGGCATCTGCAATAACATCTTTAACAATAATGTCCTTTCCTGTTTTAGGATTCTTGAAATGCAGCCAGGGACCACCCTGATATTCGGTAGCGGAGAAACATTCACGAGCGACTTGATAACCCCAGTCTTTAAAGGCACCTTCAGTAAACTTCATGATGTTGCCTTTATGGACCAGCGTCACAGAGTCTCTGTTATTGTCGATTGCATACTGAATAGCTGCTTTAACTAATCGGGCAGTTCCCTGTTGTGAGACAGGCTTAATTCCAATTCCGCAGTGATCGGGGAATCGAATTTTTTTAACGCCCATATCTTCCTGTAGAAAACGAATTACTTTTTTAGCCTCAACACTATCCGCCTGCCATTCGATGCCAGCATAAATATCTTCAGAGTTTTCTCTGAATATTACCATGTCTGTTTTCCAGGGCTCTTTGAGAGGGCTTGGTGTTCCCTGAAAATAGCGCACAGGGCGCAAACAGGTATAAAGGTCAAGATCTTGTCGTATCGCGACATTCAAAGAACGGATACCACCGCCCACCGGTGTGGTTAAAGGCCCTTTAATCCCAATGACAAACTCACTGATAGCCTGAAGCGTTTCTTTGGGAAGCCATTGATTTTCACCATATACACGGGTCGCTTTTTCACCGGCATATACTTCCATCCAGGCGATTTTTCTTTTATCACCATAGGCTTTCTCAACAGCGGCATCTACGACCATACGCATTGCAGGAGTAACGTCCACTCCAATTCCGTCGCCTTCAATAAAAGGGATAATCGGATGATCAGGAACCTGTAAAGATAAATCAGGGGCAACAGTAATTGCCTGCCCATTTGCGGGTACTTTTATTTTTTCAAATGTCATCGACTGCTCCGTTAGTAAAATTCATGATCACCAAGGCGATTTGGGCTTCAGTGCTCATTTGGAAAGCAAGTAATACAAGGAAGAAATCTTATATCCAGGCCAAATAGCTACGTTTGAGTATATTATCCATACAATGAAGCAGGAAAATTATACGAGAGAGCTGTTTCCATGCTCACAATAATACGCTTATTACTCCAATGAGCGCTATCATAGCATGCTAAAACTCTTTAACCCAAGCACCTCGAAGTGATTTGGATTCAAACCGTTCACTTGCTCAAAATGAAAGGCTGCGGGGTTAGACACTACTCTTGTAATTCGGCATAATTTATCTTTTATTTGTATAGCCCCCCCTTTGTGAAACAAATTATTCTGTTTAATAAACCATTCGGAGTTCTTTGCCAGTTTACTGGTGAAGAACAAGACAAAACACTGGCCGATTATATTTCGATGCCTGGCTTCTACGCTGCCGGCAGGCTTGATAAAAATAGCGAAGGACTTTTGTTACTAAGCAATGACGGCAAACTCCAACACGCACTCACTCACCCTGATAAACGTAAACAGAAATATTATTGGGTACAGGTTGAAGGAACCCCTGCTGATAGTGATTTAAACAAATTACGTGCTGGTTTAAAACTTGAAAAGGAGTCTTTTCTTCCTGCCAAAGCCAGGATCATTGAGGAGCCTGCCAATCTCTGGGCAAGGAATCCGCCGGTCCGTTTTCGCAAGTCGATACCCACCTCGTGGCTTGAGATTGTACTTTGTGAGGGGAAAAATCATCAGGTCAGGCGAATGACGGCCGCAATTGGCTTTCCAACTCTGCGTCTCATACGCCATCGGATAGCCGATTGGGAGCTGGGGGATCTCTTACCCGGTCAATATAAAATGGTGAGCATCTGATAAGCCAGCTTTTTTATAAAGGGTTTAATTAAATTGCGAGCGCGGATGTATTTTAGTAAGCAGCGTGTCCTCAGTTAATAATCGAATCCAGGGCCATATCAGAACACTAATGACTGCACTCCCCAAGACATCAAAAAGACTGGCATAGCCGCCAAGAATGATATCGATGCCAAAAATACATAACTGGTAAACCAGAGCCGCAATGCCTACCAAAGCCATTTGCTGGCCAATGGAAAAAAGGCAGAATCGTCTGGATTTGCTGCTGGCAATCCAGGTAACAATCGACAGGGCAAAGGTATGCTCACCAATAATCGTCGACAGCAGAGTATCGAGAATGAGCCCCATGAGAATAAGAACCGCCAGACTAAAACGATCAGGCAGATAGAACTGAACATAAAGCATTAATAGCAATATCCAGGGCGGTCTGATACCTACTATGAGTTCGGGCAAAGGCAGAATACTCAGTGCCAATGCCAGTAGAAATGCAACCAGTAAGCGGATGTTCATTGAACTCATGAGCTGGCTCCAGCAGCGTTGATTCGCTCATTAATCTGACGAGTTAACTCGGCTTGCTCCTTATCCGGCCAGATAAGCAAAACCAGTCGATTCCGATTTAAAAGAGCAACCGGCGTCACATTCACCTTGATAAAGGCATCTCCCGGAATACTTTGGACAGACTCCACACGACCCACAGGATATCCTTCGGGATATAGACGGCCCAGGCCTGAGGTAACCAATAAGTCATCCTTCGCTATATTGGAAGTGCGCGGCAGATTAATCAAAGACAGTTGCCCGAGATTATTGCTGCCAACCAGTATTGCCCGCTCACCCGTGCGGGTATTTCTTACAGGAACAGCGCTTTTTGAATCTGAAATCAGCAATACGGTGCTGGTCATATAACCCACATCAATGATCTGCCCCATTACACCTTTTGCATCCAATACAGGCTGCCCAACATAAGCACCGTCCCTCTTGCCTTTATTTAATACAACAAACTGACGAGCTGTCGTTGTATCAACGGCAAGAATTTGCCCAGCCATTGCCCGCATTTGTGCTTTGGAAGAGGTTAATAACAACTCCCGAAGCTGAGAGTTCTCTTCTTTAATCGCCATTAATTTTTGCAGTTCCGCTTCAAGCATAGTTTGTTGATAGCGAAGCTGCATATTCTCATTAATTAAGGCGTTTTTGGAGCCTACCAGTGACTGAATCCAGCCAATAATACGAACGGGATAATCGACTGCGTATTGTAAGGGAGAAACGAGAAAGGAAAAGCCATTACGCACTGAACCCAGATAGTTATAGTGGAAATCAGAAAACATCAAACCAATAGATAAAGCAACAGCAAACACAAAACCTGAGGTCTTGTGCCTGCCTTTGGAAAATAATCTATTTTTGGAATTATTCGGTTGAGAGGAAATCACCGCCACGAAGGTCCATTGTTTCTAATGCCTTACCACCACCCCGTGCTACGCAAGTTAATGGATCTTCTGCTACCAGAACCGGAAGACCGGTTTCTTCCATAAGCAGTGTATCCATATTCTTCAAAAGCGCACCACCACCTGTTAACACCATGCCACGCTCGGCAATATCCGCTGCCAATTCGGGAGGAGCAAGCTCAAGAGCCGCACGTACTGCACCAACAATACCAGAGAGAGGCTCTTGCAAAGCTTCTAAAATTTCGGCACTGGTTAGTGTAAAACTTCTTGGCACTCCCTCAGCCAGATTTCTTCCACGCACTTCAATCTCAAACAGATCACGGCTGGGGAAAGCTGAGCCAATTTCATGCTTGATACGCTCAGCGGTCGTCTCACCAATCAGTGTTCCATAGTTTCTGCGCACATAGGAAACGATGGCATCATCAAATTTGTCACCACCAATGCGAACCGACTGATGATACACAATTCCACTAAGAGAAATAATAGCGACTTCGGTAGTACCCCCGCCAATATCCACTACCATGGAACCACTGGCTTCTTCAACCGGCATACCTGAACCTAATGCGGCAGCCATCGGCTCTTCAATCAGAAATACCTCGCGGGCACCAGCACCCATCGCTGACTCACGAATCGCTCTGCGCTCTACCTGCGTTGATCCACAAGGCACGCATACCAGAACACGCGGGCTTGGACGTAAAAATCGGTTTTCATGAACTTTGTGTATGAAATGCTGCAACATTTTTTCAGTAACAAAGAAGTCGGCAATAACACCGTCTTTCATGGGCCTGATCGCGTTTATATTTCCGGGAGTACGTCCCAGCATTCTTTTGGCTTCGAGGCCTACAGCGGCAACCCGCTTCTGCCCGGATTCATTTCTGAGGGCCACAACAGAGGGTTCATTTAAAACGATCCCCTTGTCCCTGACATAAATCAATGTGTTGGCGGTTCCCAAGTCAATCGACAGATCATTGGAAAATACGCCCCTGAGTTTCCTGAACATGTGCAACATTACCTCGTTCTTTTTTTGGCCTGTACTTTACCTTATATTTGGATAAAAATCGACAGATCTTTGTGAGATCTTTGCATTCGCCCTTTTATTATACCCTTGCAGTTTAGCTGTACTCGTAATTGCTGAGTAATCCAAAAATATTAAAGACGGATGGTGGTTCCTGTAGTATTCTTGGCGCCTAACAGATCACACGCAAACTAATCAGAGTAAATTGGCTTTAGATATCAGAAACAAGGAGTTTTTAACGATGAAGCAATATGTAACTGGAATGTTATTACTGTCTGTCCTAACGACGGCTAGCGCGGGGGATATGGGGCCTCAACAAAGCAGCAGTCCTTGCTGCCGATGGACTATTGGCGGTGAGCTGTCTTATTTAAGACCCGATGGCGCGATGATTGATTATGCGACTGAAATGGTTTTTGTAACGCCCACAGTTGTTACTGCGCATGGGAGTTATGTAAACCCCTCTTACGAGCCTTCCTGGTCAGCATTTGTCAAGTATGACTGGACACCTCAAGCTGATATTCAGTTCAGGACGACTCATTTTGATCATGAGTTTGGCTCCTCAGTGACGATCCCTGATTCATTATTAGTCGTCAACTCGACACTTGTTTCCGATTTTTTTGGTGGGGCTGCAGGGAAAGTGCTCTTTGATCTGGATAATTATGAATTATCTATCGGTGCTAACATCAATGCCTTCCAATCGGGTTGGCGATTAAGACCTTACACCGGGCTTCATTATGTTGAGGAAAATGATCGATTAATCCAGCGGTTTTATCGCAGCGACGCTGCTTTTGTCCATTATCTCACCAGTCGTTTCCGAGGAATTGGCCCCATAATAGGCCTCGAAAGCCATTATCCACTATTCGATAGATTGACCCTAAAAAATGACTTCACCTTAGGGTTCCTCATTGGAGATGCCGATATGCGAACAATGGGAGACATTAATGATGCCCCCATCCAGCCTATTACCTATATTGATTTCAAAAACTTTGATCGGGAAAGGCTCGTACCCTATGGCTTCCTCGACATTGGACTGCAGTATGACATGCCTTTGGGTGCTTATGAGGCAGGTATCAACGGTGGATTTAAAGTCATTTATTATGATGATATTCATGGCAGACGCGCCGGAACAGGACCCAATGATCCATTACGGCTGAACTATGTTACCTATTATGGGCCCTATATTGGTGTTCAAATCAGGGCTTAGTGGGTTTTTGGTCATTGTAAATCGCAGTTTTTATTGGGAACTGCGATTTGGATAAGTGTGGCGTAACAATTATCTCAGAATTGCAAAACGTTATGAGTATCTACATGAGCTAAAGCTTTGCACTGCCATGGCGACGGATAAGAGTGATAACAAGTTATTTTTTTCGATTAAATCCCTGATATACGCGTGTGACAAATTTTCCCAATCTCGATTGCTGCGCCTTGAATACAGCATCGATTGGAGTATTAAATACATGATTTGTATAATTGGACATGGTTTTCAATGAGATGGCAAGAATGATATCCAATATCTGCTTTTCAGTGTAACCCTCAGCCAGAAACTCCTTTACTTTATCTTCGGATGGCCGCCCTCTGCTCCAGATCATTTCCCGGATAAAATTAGCCAGAACCTGATATTTGGGTACAGGAATTTCAGCATCGCTGCTAATAGCGTCAGTCACTTCATAAGGAATTTTAGCCACCATACTGGCAACAGTTCCATGCGCGGCCAGACAATAACCACATCCATTTTCATAACTGATTACCAGAAAAATGATCTGTTGTTCCGCAGAAGAAAATCCAGAGTGTTGACTGAATAATCTGTAGGTATCCAGATAGGCTTGCAACAGTTCTGGAGCATTGGCCATTACCTTAAAAAGGTTAGGTACCATTTTCGTTTCTTGTCGTGCCTGGTCATATAATTTTTTGACCCACTCATCATTGGGTTGTTCTACCGAGCCTGATTTCATAGTATACATAGAGATACTCATTATTTTGGGATGATACTAATATGAGCATAGACAAAATTATTCTGGCTGGTTTTATTGGATTGGCAGCAGCAGTTCTGGTGGGCACAGGAGAGTTCCTTCTCCATTATACTTCGAGTGGCTATGATTCTAAAATCCCTTATCAGTTTTTTCATGATATATCCCCTAAACGTTTGCTATGGGGACATTTTATCGCCGTTCTGGCAGCTCCGTTTTATCTGGTTGGCTTTTGGCATCTTTATCAAATGTTACTTCCAGCAGGCGGTAAATTGCCAGCCGCAGTCGCATTGACTGCGGCATATGGATTTATTATGGGAATCGTCTGGATTGGTTCGCGGGCAATCATAGCGGCTATTATACAAAGCAAAACCTCCGCCAATGCAGAGTTAATAGCATCTTATCAGCTTTATGAGGAAACATTACTTCAGATTATACGTGTGACCACTCTGGCTATGTCTGCTGGATTTGTCTACCTCGTTTTAACTGGATCGACTTATTATCCAAGCTGGATGTGGGCTTTAAATCCCTTCTTCATCCTGCTTGCCGTCTTTTTGATTTATTTTATATCACCAGCTGTTGGCAAATACATTATGCCAATAGCCATGAATGTTACCTACACCCTGTTCTTTGCACTCTCAACCTTTTTCGCCATTCGGCTCAGGGGGTGAGTCCGTTTTACCTATATGAATGGTACTGTTGATCGCTGGATGCTTTATTGTTTGCTCAGTTCCATTCATATAGTGGACAGTTAGAAGTTCTGCCGTTTGGCCCTTGCCCAAACCGAAGATGATCTGATTTCCCTGATAAGCACACAAGCCTTGAGTCGGCACAAAAAATCGGGTCAGCACTTTTCCATTCGTCAACTTCAATTTAAGCACCGCGCCCAGTGCTTCTGGAGAGTAAGGCATCTGAATTTTTATAAACTTATTAGCCCCCCCTGTATTATTCAGGAAGGCTTTAAGCGGTCCATTAAGGTTTGTATAAAGCAAATCCGGATAACCATTCCCCGTGAAATCGGTGCTTAGAGGAGAGATAGCAAAATAAGGGTCTTCTGCATTTGCCTGCTTTTCAATGCTGGCATAAGTTTGATTGGGTAATTCTTTCAAAACTCGACCAGGCAGCCGGAATAATTTATGCAAGGGAAAGCCAATGTAATTTTGAGCAATTACCAAATCCTGCCTGCCATCATTAGTGAAATCCTGGAATATCACACCCCATCCAAACTCATAGTCTGCCGTCATGGTCTGTTTAGCCACATCCTCAAACTGAAAATTACCTTTATTTTTCAGAAAAATATTATCCCGTAATAAAATCTGATCTTTCCTTAAATCACCTCTGACTATAAAGCCTGGGGGTGTAGAACCTAAATTCCACCAATAGGATGGGCCGATATTACTAAAAAACAGATCTGGAAGGCCATCATCATTGTAATCCCCAACGGCAATCCCCATAGGATAGGAGTATACTGTCGAAGTGGGATTGGGCATGTATTTGAAAGTCAGGTTACCCATGTTTTTATAAGTTCTTACCTGACCGGTATCGTGTGCCACCACCAGGTCAAGTTCATTATCACCGTCTAAATCCACAAAGACACCCTGAAAGGTGTTATGAATATAATTCAATCCGGCACTGTCGGTAATATCTGTGAACGTATTATCACCATTATTCTTTAATAATAAACTTTTTGCTCCATAATCTTTTTTATTGAAAATTGTTTGCCCTTCTACAAACTCAGGTTTGATGTATGCGGCGACATACAAATCAACAGTGCCTTTTTTCTGCAAATCAGCGCTGGCTATTGAAATGGGGGAATAGCGTGGGTCTATTTGAATATCAAGCTTTTTGATATTGAACCGGCCCTGTACATTTTCGTAGAAATAAATTCCACTGTCACGAGCTACAAATAAATCAGGTAAACCATCATGATTTGCATCAACGGCAATCACTCCGTAAGTCGTATCGTTAGCAGGCTTTTGTAATCCAGCCTGGGCAGAAACATCGACAAACTGGCCATCTGCAAATTTGAATAGTTTATCCTCCTGATTAAACCCTCCTCCTGCAAACAGATACTGGACATCATTTCCCTCGAGATTGAAAATCGCAGCCCCCATAAATGGCAGCGATTTCTCATTATCAAATTGGTGTACAAAATTTAATTCGATACTGTCAAAATGAGGAATGGCTTCAGCGCTGGCTTGTTGTTTTGGATAGGGGTTAGATGGCCAGGTCAGAATTCTGATACCAATCAGCCCGACGATTATAAGGAAGAAAGTAATAATTATCTTGATGATCATTGAAATCTCAAAAGAACAGGTTAATAACTACTGTATTTAAAATATTAGACTAATAAAGATTATAAGGACATAAAAATAAACGAAAATCACTATAACGGTTTCCGCCAGAATTCCTGTCCATTGATGTTTGATTCAGAAAATATGTTGAGATGACCAATGTATGAACGGGGATAAGGTTTGCTGTAAAATACAAACTGGCTGCGGATTCACTTGAGGGATTAATAGCGTGGGATGAACGTGAGCCCGCAGCCGGATATTAATTTACTGTATAATAAATGTTTTTTGCAATTCCTTCAGATGCGAATTTACAAATTTTTTTCCAATTCCAGGAACTGAAGCCAAATCTTCCACCCGTTTGAAATCCCCATGCTCGGTACGATATTTTATAATAGATTCCGCCCGCTTTTTTCCAATCCCTTTAATAGATTTGGATAAAGCCTTTACATCAGCGCTATTGAGATTGATTGTTGAGCCCGATTGCTTTTCTGCAGGGGTAAGCGGAACTTCTGAAGCATGAAGCGGTAGATTGAACATAACAAAAGATAGTATTAAACAAATTAATTTGCTTTTCATTTTTTTCTCCATATTGATTGGACTAACAGCCTTTCCAGGCTATTTTTTGACCGTTCCATTATTTCCATAATTAGAACGGCCGTCAGTATGTCAGCTATTAATTGTTCTGTCGAGGGTAAAATGAGCAAAATGTTTTGCAAGAACGAATGAAACGCAAGCCGTTAATTTTTCAACCATTTCCAAATGTAGAAATTCGTTCGGCCCATGCGCATTGGACTGCGGTCCCAGGACACCGGT
The DNA here is from genome assembly GCF_003265995.1 of Legionella quinlivanii. GTDB lineage: Bacteria > Pseudomonadota > Gammaproteobacteria > Legionellales > Legionellaceae > Legionella_C > Legionella_C quinlivanii_A. The sequence continues at coordinate 347,928 of NZ_MVJN01000001.1, forward strand.
TATCATAAATTGTGCCTGCGGGAATTTTTTGCCTAACATGCCCATGAACGGAATGGTACCACCCTCCCCCATATAGATTGCCGGCTTCTGGTAGAAAGTCATTGACGCATCATTTACCGCCTTTGAGAACCATTCAGTTAACAAGGGAGCGTGCCAACCCTCTGCGCCGTCCGCAATATTAAAATCTACTTTTGCTGAATAGGGAGGATTTTCTGTCAGGGCTGATTTAAGTGCTTTAGCGGCTTTCTCAGGATTGACCAAAGGGGGAATACGCATAGAGACTTTTAGCACTGTTTTAGGTCTTAAGACATTGCCGGCGTTGGCGAGACTCGGCAAACCCTCCGCGCCAGTAATCGTCATGGCGGGACGCCAGGTCCGATTTAAGATCAGTTCCGCTTTCTCCATGCTGACGGGTAGCACGCGTTCCTGAAAAGGAAATGCTCTGTAAACTTCCTCTTTGAGCACTTCGGCGCAAGCTTCAGCCTGTTTTACACGCTCTGTCGGGATTTCACAATAAAGATCCTTAAGCTCGATAACTCCGCTTGTTTCGTCTTCCACTCGGCTTAATAACTGCCTGGCAATGCGAAAGCTGTCAGCGACAATGCCGCTGGCGCTGCCTGAATGAACCCCTTCTTTTAACACCTCAACGGATAATTCGCCAACAATATTGCCACGCAATGACGTCGTCATCCATAATTGCTCATAATTTCCTGCGCCAGAATCAAGGCAAATAACCAGAGAGGGTTTTCCTATTCTCTCCTCGAGAGCCTGAATGTAATAAGGTAAATCATAACTGCCGCTTTCCTCGCAAGCCTCAATCAGAATGACGCAGCGCGCATGAGGGATCCCCTGTTTCTGTAATGCGTTGATCGCCAATAGCGAGGCATAAGCAGAATAACCATCGTCAGCCCCCCCTCTGCCATAGAGTTTGCCGTCTTTTAAAACAGGCTGCCAGGGACCAAGGCCTTCTTTCCATCCAGACATTTCTGGTTGCTTATCCAAATGCCCATAAAGCAATACTGTTTCCTCACCCTGTCCTGGAACTTCCATAAAGATAAGAGGGGTTCGGCCAGGCAAGCGTACAATCTCCATCAACATATCGCGGGGCGCATGCTGTTCGCACCAGGCCGCTATATGATTAACGGCCTGTTCCATATAACCGTGTGCTTCCCAATCCGGATCGAAATGAGGAGACTTGTTAGGGATTTTTATGTATTCCATCAAGCTTGATAAAATATTTTCCTGCCATTCATTAGCTATGAATTCAAACAGCTTTTGGTGATTCAACACTTAATAACTCCTTAATTAGTGCTAATACTTTCTCCGTAGCAGACTCAATTCCCAGTAGTCTGATATTATCGAGAATATGCTCACGATTGGCCTTGACTTCTTCAATAGCCTTCAGCAGATCTGCCTCGTTAAAAAGATCATCATCGAGCACCACGCTAATACCTTGCTGCTTGCAGTAGCGTGCATTTTGAATTTGATCTCCCCTGCTTACTTTGGCAGATAAGGGAATCAGAATATGAGGCTTTTGCAGAGCAAGAATTTCGTAAATTGCATTGGCTCCTGCTCTTGAAATAATCAAATCACTGGCGGCAAACAAATGAGACAACTCTTCATTGGCATATTCAAACTGACAATAGGCAGGATTGTTAACGGATGAGTCCAGTTTCCCTTTGCCACAAAGATGAATAATCTGCCAGGTCTGGGTTAATTCGGGGAGAGCCTTACGAATAATTGCGTTTAGCTTGCTTGCACCAAGGCTTCCTCCCATCACCAGAAGACAGGGCTTTTCATCATTAAAGCCGCAAAGATCGAGTCCTTTTTGTCGATTGCCACGAAATAGTTCCGAACGAATCGGAGTTCCAGTCACTTCCACTTTTTCTTTTTGTTTAAAATGAGTACTGGCTGAGGAAAAATTTACGGCGATTTTATTAACAAAAGGAAAACTCAAACGATTAGCGAGACCTGGGGTTAAATCGGATTCATGAGCAATGACCGGAATACCGCGTAACCAGGCGGCAAATACTACAGGAAATGCGACAAAACCGCCTTTTGAAAATACCACATCCGTTTTCAGCTGTTTAAGTAAACGCCAGGATTGAAAGATCCCCCTGAGGATAAGCAAAGGATCCAAAAAATTCTGCCAGCTAAAGTAGCGCCGCAATTTACCCGAGCTTATCGAATGAAACGGAACGCCTTGCGCCCGAATCATAGTATCTTCCACCCCATTTTTTGAACCGATGTAGTCAATCTGCCAATTTTCTCGCTTAAGAATTTCAATCAGGGCCAGATTAGGTGTGACATGCCCTGCAGTGCCGCCGCCTGTTAAAACAATTCTTGGGCTCATTGAATTTCCTTGATTAATAAGCTGAGATCGATGGCTTCCACACATTTGGTTAAACCGCCTACAGAAATAAAATCAACACCGGTTTGAGCGATTGCATTGATAGTCTCAAGGCTTACCCCTCCAGATGCCTCCAATGTAGAGCCATAGGATTGATTAAGATTTACAGCCTGAGCCAGCAGCTGCAAACTGAAATTATCAAGGAGAATGCGGTCAGGTTTTGCCTCGAGGGCTTCTTGTAATTCCACAAGATTTTCAACTTCAACTTCCACCATTAACTCAGGATGCATCGTTTTTGCTTTTTGAATTGCCTGGGTAATTGAACCACAGGCCTTGATATGATTTTCCTTAATCAGAAAAGCATCATACAACCCTAAACGATGATTCACGCCTCCCGCGCAGGCAACCGCATATTTTTGCGCCAGTCTTAATCCGGGTAAGGTTTTTCGCGTATCGAGTAATTTGGTTTTGGTATTTTCCAGCGCTTTCAAATAATGCCGTGTTTTTGTTGCCGTTCCCGAAAGCGTTTGAAAAAAATTCAAAGCTGTACGCTCGCCTGACAAAATCTCACGTGCAGGCCCTTTGATTTGACAGAGTATGGCGGGTTCGGCCAGCCACTGTCCTTCAGCAACATGCCAGTCAATTTGTATTGCTGGGCTTAAACTGCGGAACACTGTCTCTACCCAGGGCTGCCCACAAACCAGCATGGCTTCCCGGCTTATGATTTCAGCACGCACCTCAAGACTCTCAGGCAGCAACTCTGCACTGACATCTCCAGTGCCCAAATCCTCGGCCAATGCCCTGCTCACATCGGCTTCAATTAAATCAGGAGTTAACTTCATTCTTCCTCCGGTCATAAGCAGCATAACGAGACTTTAATAGCGGAGGCGCTAAAAAAGTAGTGACGATAATCATTAAAACGATGGCCGAAAATAATTGATCGGAAATTACTCCCAATGTACGGCCAATGGACGCGAACACAAGCCCGACCTCACCGCGTGGCAACATACCGATGCCGATTAACAGGCGATCATCTTTTCTGTTTCCTCCCAAACCGCTAATCAGTTTTCCGACTATGGCCGCAACAATTAATCCTGCCGAGGTCATTAACACATGCCAGTCGAAAAAGGATTCCAGTTTCACCTGAATACCAATCAGTATAAAAAACAAAGGCGCTAATAAGAACTCCAGAGGAGCAATTAACTGTTTGATATTAAAAGGCTTGACAGAACCTGAATCAGAATTAGGTTCAAAATAGCCGTCATGAATAATCAGACCGGCGGCAAATGCGCCAATGATGGAGGACAATCCAACGACAGTTGCAAACCAGGCCAGTGCCATTAAAAAAATAAAAGCCAGGAAAAGCTTTGCTTCCCACAGTTCAAGAAAGTTAAGCATTTTGACCGATTTTCTTAAAGCCCAGGGTCCTATCGTCAGTGCGGCGGTAAAAAATAAAAATGCCGAGACAATCACCCGGACTATCACCCACATGTCCAGACTATTATTAATTACGATACTGCTGACAATCGAAAGAATAATCAACCCCAGCACATCATCTATCATTGCCGCCCCCAAAATGGTATGCGCTTCCCGGGTACGCAATTTTTTTAACTCGGAAAGTACTCGTGCAGTGATGCCAATGCTGGTTGCTGATAAGGTAGCGGCTACAAATAAGTCGGATTGGTAGGAGGCATTCGGCAGTAGCCAATGAGCAATAGCAAAGCCTAAAATAATAGGGGCAATCACACCAATAAGAGCCACACTTAGGGCTTCACGGCCTGTATGCTTTAGCTCCTGGAAAGAGCTTTCCAACCCTACCATAAACAAGAGAAAGATGACCCCATAGCGCGAAAAAATATCGAGAATATAACCTACTTTTAAATAATCAATGCCTTTCACACTGCTTAGCGCAACCACCATTTGCTGAGCATAAACAGGATCGGCAATATTATTTTGCACAGCCTCAGCGAGAGTGGCATTTCCCAGTATATCTCTCATAATATTAAAAATCGCCGAGCCTTCGCGAAGCACAACAATCAGCTCGGAGCCAAAAAAATAACAGATATTTCCTAATAAAACGCCCATTAACAATTCGCCTAATACACCAGGCTGGCGAAGGGCTTTGGCGATGCATCGGCCTATAATGGAGAGAGTGAAAATTAAAGTGACCCAAAAAATAATGCTGGCTACCGGATCATGCTCCGCTTCCCGCTGTGTCTGGGCTAAAACAGTCAGGGGAAGGGTCATTAAAAACAGAAAGCAGCCAAAAGCCTGGCTTATTGCTGAGAAATTAAGCATCCTCTCAAGAAGAGAAGATGCCTTTTTATTAAAGGACTGACAAGACTCTGTAAAACTCATGATGAGCGTTTGGCAAGAAACAGACAGGTATCTACAACAGAATCAGGGTTTAAGGAAACGCTGTCAATACCCTCTGCCATCAACCACTCAGCAAAATCCTTATGATCCGAGGGGCCTTGTCCGCAAATACCCACATACTTACCGGCCTTTTTGCAAGTTGATATGGCCATATGCAGTAAAGCTTTAACTGCGGCATTGCGCTCATCAAATTGGGAAGCAACCAGACCGGAATCCCTGTCAAGACCAAGAGTTAGCTGGGTTAGATCATTGGAGCCGATGGAGAAGCCATCAAAATATTCAAGAAACTCGTTAGCCAGCAAGGCATTAGAAGGCAGTTCGCACATCATGATAATACGAAGGCCATTCTTTCCGCGCTCCAGCCCCTGCTGCTTCAGTACATCAATAACATCATGCGCTTCCTGTACCGTTCTTACGAAAGGAATCATGACTTCGACGTTGGTAAAGCCCATGACTTCACGTACGCGTTTTACCGCCTCACATTCAAGCGCAAAACAATCCGCGAACGCAGGTGAAACATAACGGGAAGCACCGCGAAAACCAAGCATGGGGTTTTCTTCATGGGGCTCAAACAGATCACCCCCAGTCAGATTGGCATATTCATTGGATTTAAAATCAGATAATCGGACTATAACCGGCTTGGGATAAAATGCCGCGGCAATTGTGGCAATGCCTTCCTTGAGGCGCTCTATATAAAATTCAACTGGCGATTCATAGGCCGCGGTTTTTCTTGAAATATACTCTTTAAGCTTCTCGTCCTGCAATTGATCGAATTGCAAAAGCGCCTTGGGATGCACACCAATGGAATTGGAGATTAAAAATTCCAGGCGGGCCAAGCCAACACCGGAGTTAGGAATAGACTGAAACGCAAATGCACGCTCCGGATTCCCCACATTCAGCATAATTTTCATTGGCAGTTCAGGCATCGACTCGACATCAAGCGTTGCATACTCAAAGGGCAAAATTCCTTTGTACACATAACCATTATCTCCCTCAGCACAACTGACAGTGATTTCCTCACCATCACGAATGTGTTTGGTCGCATCACCGCAACCAACCACTGCAGGAATTCCGAGCTCTCGAGCAATAATTGCCGCATGGCAGGTTCGCCCGCCACGATTGGTGACAATCGCTGCGGCACGCTTCATAATGGGTTCCCAATCAGGATCAGTCATATCCGATATCAGCACATCGCCGGGTTCCATTTTATCCATTTCACTAATGTCATGAATAATTCTTGCTTTGCCCTGGCCAATTTTCTGACCAATACTGCGGCCTTCACTCAATACCTCGCCCCGCTTTAACAACTGATAGCGCTCTCTTTTCTGTTGTTTATCGCGGCTTCTCACTGTTTCCGGGCGCGCTTGCAAAATATAAAGCTGGCCATTGACGCCATCCTTTGCCCATTCAATATCCATAGGCCGGCCATAATGCTCTTCAATAATGACCGCATAGCGAGCCAGTTCTTCAATATCTGCCTGTGTTAATGAAAAGCGCAGCCGCTCCGACTCAGAGACATCGACCGTTTCCACAGTTTTGCCGTTATCGGCATTTTGTGCATAAATCATCTTGAGCGCCTTGCTGCCCAGAGTTTTACGAATCACAGCTGGTCTGCCTGCTTTCAGGGCGGGTTTATGAACATAGAACTCATCGGGATTAACCGCGCCCTGCACTACCATTTCACCAAGCCCAAAAGAAGAGGTAATAAATACCACCTGATCAAAGCCTGATTCAGTATCGATGGTAAACATAACGCCACTCACAGCAAGATCACTGCGTATCATTTGCTGGATCCCGGCGGATAAGGCGACCTCATCATGAGCAAACCCATGATGCACACGATAAGCAATCGCCCTGTCATTGTATAATGAAGCAAACACCAGCTTGATAGCATGAAGAATCGCATCAATCCCCTTCACATTAAGAAAGGTTTCCTGCTGACCAGCAAAAGAGGCATCGGGCAGATCTTCTGCTGTCGCCGAAGAACGTACTGCGACACTAAAATCCTTGTTTCCTATTTCTTTAATTAATGCATTATAGGAATCAGTTACCGATTGAATGAATTGCCGGGTAAATGGGGTATTGATGATGAGTTCCCGAATAGACTTACCCGTGGTGACGAGGTCATTGATATTGTCCGTATCAAGGGATTGCAACATCTGGTGAATTTTCTCATCCAGCTTGTTTTGCTGTAAAAATTCACGAAAGGCCGCGGCTGTAGTGGCGAATCCTGTAGGAACCTGGACTCCGGCCGAGGATAAGTGGCTAATCATTTCTCCCAGCGACGCGTTCTTTCCGCCAACCTGCTCCAGATCACGCATACCTAACTGCGTAAAACTAATCGTGTGCTGTTCTAATGCCATAACGCCACCCTTATAATCCTTAAAAATATTGGCCATTCTACTCAAAATGCCCATTAATGGGAATGTCTGCTGTTAAAACTTGCCAGTAAAATAATAACCTCGGCCTACATTCATTCAATAGTCTGATTTCTTCGTTTCAAAGAATATTATAATGTTTAGCCAAGGATTGTTTATTTTTCCTGTATTTTTGCTGCAAAAAGCCGCTTTTTGTTACTTCGCGCGGTTTTTTTATTAAACCGCCATGTGCTGGCCGCCGTTAATGTGGACTGGCAGCCTTATTAAGTGAAAAAAAATGGCATATTTCTATTGTTTTATTCACATATGGTCTAGCTTCTAATATTATATGTGCTTTATGACTGTGGTGAAAATATTCATGAGCTTAACTTCTTTAACTGCCGTCTCTCCGCTTGACGGCCGCTACCAAAAAAAAACCAGCATACTAAGCCCCTATTTTAGCGAGTTTGCACTCATCTATTATCGTCTGATAGTTGAAGTTCGCTGGCTGGAAGCTTTAGCCGCTAATCCGGATATTCCTGAGGTGAAGCCTTTGTCAGAAGACGACAAACGTTTTCTGGAGCAAGTTCTTAGTAATTTCAATGAAGAAGAAGCTGAAAAAGTTAAAACCATTGAGAAAAAAACCAATCACGATGTCAAGGCAATTGAATATTATCTAAAGGAAAAGCTGACTGACCATCCTCGTTTGAGCGCCGCAGCCGGTTTCATTCATTTTGCCTGCACCTCGGAAGATATTAACAATCTCTCCTATGCCCTGATGATAAAAGAGGCATTAGCTCAGGTTATTCAGCCCACTTTGGCTGAAATTATTGGCGGTATCACCCTGCTGGGGAAACAACATGGTGATGCGGCGATGTTATCCCGTACCCATGGGCAACCTGCAACCCCGACAACCTTAGGCAAAGAACTGGTTAACTTTGTGGCACGTCTTAAAAGACCTCAGCAGCAGCTTGCCGAAGTATTGATCCCCGCCAAATGCAATGGCGCGGTTGGCAACTATAATGCGCATGTCGCGGCGTATCCGGAAGTAGACTGGCGTAAACATTGTGCTTCTTTTGTCAGCTCACTGGGTTTGTCTTTCAGTGCTTACACCACTCAGATTGAACCGCATGACGGCATCGCTGAAGTTTGTCACATTATGGTGCGAATCAATAATATCCTGCTCGACTACACTCAGGATATCTGGACTTATATTTCATTAAACTATTTTACCCAGAAAACAATTGCTGACGAAGTCGGTTCCTCCACCATGCCGCACAAAGTGAACCCCATTGATTTTGAGAACGCCGAAGGCAATCTGGGATTAGCCAATGCCCTGTTTGAGCATTTTGCGGATAAATTAACGAAATCCCGTCTGCAGCGCGATCTTTCTGACTCTACTGTGCTAAGAAATCTCGGTGCAGGATTTGCCTATACGCTCATCGCCTATCAGGCAATTGCCAAAGGCAATGATAAACTGCAGATTAATAAATCCGCATTGAAAGAAGATCTCGAAGATAACTGGGAAGTTCTTGCCGAAGCGGTTCAGACTGTCATGCGGCGCTATCAGATTCCGGATGCTTATGAACAATTAAAAGACTTGACTCGGGGCCAGGGAATTGACGCAGACAGTCTGCAACAATTTATTAAAGGGCTGGATATACCCGAGGCAGCAAAAACCAGACTATTAGCCATGTCACCCGAGAGTTACACTGGCTTGGCCGCGCAATTGGTGAAAGCATTTTCATGATCGAAGAATCATTATCACAACAAGGGACCTCTCGGGAATTTGATGTCATTGTCATAGGAACGGGTATTGCGGGTTTACATTATTGCCTGCAGGTCCTTAAATTACAGCCTCGTCTTCGCATTGCTTTAATCAGTAAGGCAGAGCTGGGTGAATGCAACAGCCGTTACGCCCAGGGAGGTATTGCCGCCGCATTTACGGAAGAAGACTCTCTGGAAGCTCATATCGGAGATACTATTCTGGCAGGAGATGGTTTATGCTATGAACCTGCTGTTGAATTTATCATTCGACAAGCCCCTTCCATTATTGAAGAACTACTAGGCTATTCAGTTCCCTTCACCCGTACAGATACTGGTTATAACCTGGCTCAGGAAGGCGGGCACTCCTTTCGCCGTATATTTAACGCCGGAGATCAAACCGGGCTGGTTATCGTGCAGGCCCTTCTGAGCCAAATCGCAGAGTTGAAACAAATCACGGTATTTGAACATCATATCGCGGTTAATCTTATCACTCATTATCACCCGCATCGAACCGATATTCAGGGGGAAGTGCTGGGCGCGTACCTTCTCGACTGCAAGGCTAATCTAATCCACACATTTCTTGCTCCCTGCGTCATTCTGGCAACGGGTGGAGCGGGCAAGACCTATCGATATACTACCAATCCAATGGTGGCGACCGGAGATGGCGTGGCCATGGCCTACAGGGCTGGAGCACGTGTAGGAAATATGGAATTTTATCAGTTTCATCCGACACTTTTGCATCATCATAGCCTGAATAATTTTTTAATCTCGGAAGCGGTACGCGGTGAAGGTGCACTCCTGATCAACCCGGAATCCGGCGAGCGGTTCATGAAAAAATATGCGCCGGAAGCAATGGAACTGGCAACACGCGATGTGGTGGCCCGTGCTATTTTTAGTGAAATTGAACAAGGGCAGCAGGGATTCGTACATCTGGATATTACTCATGAATCCCGTGCTTTTCTTAAAAAACGTTTTCCTCAAATCTTCTCTACTCTGCAAACGATTGGGATTGATATGAGCCAGGATATGATTCCAGTTGTTCCAGCTGCCCATTATCAATGCGGGGGGGTATTAACTGATGTCGACGGCAGAACAGACCTTAAACGGCTGTATGCTGTTGGTGAAGTGGCATTCACCGGGTTGCACGGCGCCAACAGGCTTGCCAGCAATTCCCTTCTGGAAGCACTGGCGATGGCGAGTAATGCCGCTCGCTGTACATTAAAAGATATCTCCACTCCCAACAAATTGTCTCAGGATATCCCTAACTGGTCGTCTTCAGGCGCCGTCAATCCACGGAGAGCGAGCCAAATCAATGCCCATTGGCGCGGCCTGCGCGGCGAAATGACTTCCTATGCCGGAATTGTAAGAACCGAGGCCGGTCTTGAAGATTTACTACAATTAATATTGAAGAGAAAGAAAATTATTGAGGAGTATTACTGGAAGCATTGTATCACCAGAGATTTCATTGAACTGAGAAATATTGTTCTGAACGCTGAACTTATCGTCAGGGCAGCACTCTGTCGAAGGGAATCTCGGGGAGGCCATTATCGCGAAGACTTTCCTGATAAAAATCTCCATGCCCAGGAAAGTATTGCTCGATTGACATCGCCGCAAAACCCATTTTTTTAATCAGACCTTTTTCCTATGAGGTAGTAATGTTCGGTTATTCATCCATTTACCAACCTGAAAAAAGTATTATGCGTATCACCAATGACATGAGTATCTGTCAAAGTGATTATCCGCTGGACTGGTATCAGGAAGATTTCATTCCCTATGCCGAGGAGTATCAGGCATTAGCTGATCGCAAGCTTACCACAGTACTTGCCTGGATGAAGCCATATATGCAAAAAGCGCAGTCCCATTTTGGCGAGCGCCTGCTGCTGTTAGCGCATTATTATATGGGTGGAGATATTGTCAGGCTTGTGGAACAATTCGGCGGCCAGATTGGGGATTCCTACCAGCTGGCATTAATGGCAGCGCAAAACCCCCAGAAGTCGGTTATTATTGAGTCTGCCGTGCATTTTATGGCGGAGTCAATAAGTATTCTCGCCAATGACAATCAACATGTTTATATTACCAACCCTAAATCGGGTTGTACGATGGAAATGCTGGCTAAAGACTTTATGGTCGAGCCTGCCTTTCTGGATCTTAATGAACGGTATGGGGCTGAAAATATTTTACCGGTTTGCTATATGAACACCTCAGGACGGGTTAAGGCCATGACCGGGGCACAGGGAGGCGCGGTTTGTACCAGTTCAAACGTAAAAAAAATCTTCCAATGGGCTCGCGCTCAAAATAAGAAGATCCTGTTCATACCAGATCAGCATATGGGTGAAAATGTAGCCTACTGGCTGGGAATTAAAAATTTGGCTTATTGGCCAGGCGGAACTGCCGGTGCCCAATACTCATTGGAAGCTCAGGATAAGGCCACACTCGATACTTTTGATAAAGCCGAGTTAATACTATTTTCCAGTCAATGCGCTGTTCATACTCACTATCAGGCTTATATGTGTGATTACTGGCACTCGCAAGGCTATGCCACAGTGGTGCATCCCGAATGCCGAAACGAAGTGATTCGCGCGGCACAGGAGGCTGGCTCTACAGCATTCATTTGGGATTATGTTGTAAATGATCGTGCTGGCACCAAACGTTATGCCATCGGTACAGAAAACCATATGGTAGAAAATGTAAAACAACATTGTAAAAACTTAGGCATTCAGGTAGTGAATCTCGCCGAAGCCCCTAAACCTGATGATGCCAAAGGCATTGGCTGCGGCTGCGCAACGATGTCGAGAAATGATCCCCCTCATTTGATTGGGCTTGTTGATTTGCTAAGGCAAGGCAAAGAAATGGCATACAATGAAGTGAAAGCGGGTGACGTAGTCAATGAGTTTACTGGCTTACGTCAGCGCCTGCAGCTTAATGATCAGCAATGGGTGATTGATAATGCTAAAAAAGCATTGAGGAAGATGATCGAGATTACCGAAGCTTAATTCAAGCCCGTCATTGTGGACGCCGCGAAGCAATGACGGAAATACATAGCAAACCGGACTGAATGTACCTCACCCCGTTGTTTTTAATTGCCGCGCGACTCTTTCCCGTTGAATTAAATAAAGATTTCTTAAATAAATAAACACACCGGTGGACTGCCCCAGGATGAACACCGGATCTTTTTTATAAATTGAATACATTAATAAAGTGATACCGCCTAATAAGCTTAAATACCAGAAAGCCACCGGAATAACACTTCGCTTTTCTTTTTCACTTATTAGCCATTGAATAAAAAATCGGGCAGAAAAAATGCCTTGCCCGACTAATCCCACACATAGCCAGATTGACTCAGAGTTCATTATTGATAACCTCCGGCGAACAGGGTCTCTTCAATAGCCAGCGCACCCCAACCAGATCGTAAATACCAACAAATAATCGGTTCATGACCCCATATTTTGATACACCATGTCTTCTCGGGCGGTGGTTAACAGGCACGTTCACCAACCTGTATCCAGCTCTTAAAAATAATGCCGGTAAATAGCGATGTAAATGATTAAAATGAGGCAAATTTAAAAATGCACTCCTGGGGAACAGTTTCAGACTGCAACCTGTGTCAGGACAACTATCACGCAGAATAGTCTGACGCACGCCATTGCCTATACGGGAGGAAATGCGGCGAATCAGGTTATCGTCTCGTCGCTTTCGATTTCCAAGCACCACCGTTTTGTGGTCTTCAATAAAGCCGCAAAGCGCAGGAATATCATTAGGATCATTTTGGCCGTCGCCATCAAGCGTCACTAAAAATTCATAGCGCGCTGCCTTTGCCCCGCTAACCAGAGCAGCACTCTGACCACAGTTAACCCTGTGCCGTACCAGTTGCAATCGCTCATCCTCTGCTGCCAGCTTCAATAAACGACTGACAGTCTCATCATTGCTGCCGTCATCAACAAAAATGACCTCAAAGCAATAATCATCTTTTTCCAAAACATTCACTAGTTCATGAAAAAGTACTTCAACATTATCCTCTTCATTATATACAGGAATAATTACTGATAAATTTATAGGTTGTTTCAAAAGTCACTCCCTTACTATATTACTGACTCATTGTCCTGCTGCCTCCATACATACTGCACTGAGGGTTTTGCCAGGCAGACTCCAACCATTTCTGTTTGCGTAAAACCCAGAGCAATGCGGCAAGTTCTATAAACACCAGATAAGTAGCAGCCAGCACGTCGCTTAAGTAATGGTGGTTTAATATAATTCTCGAAACGGCGACTAAAAATCCTACAGTCAGCACATAAGAGCTGGAACGTGGGTATAAAAGACTTAAACCGGCAGCAACCGACATTATAGTGGTCGTATGACCAGACGGAAAAGACCAGAAGGGGGAATGTGTTTGAAAACCATAAAAGCCAAAGTATTGGCCTTCAAGCAGCATACTGGGCCTGGCACGTCCTAATACTACTTTCAGAAACCCGCAAATTGAGCTGGGTACTAATACACACAGCAATAGAAACCAGCATTTCGCTTCCCAGTCTGTATTAACCCTAATATACCTAAAAATGAATATTCCTAATATAAAAGCTGAAAAATAAAAGAAACCCGCCCCCAGTTTGGTGAATAACTCCAGAAATTGGTAATTATGGCGCAGATCAATATCAAAGAAAAATTCTGCCAGCGGTTTATCTATAAAGAAAAAGCAAAAGGCAATCAAACTTACTGCTAACACCATTACCCAGGGTTTGATAAAAAAAGACATTATTTTGTTACACGGAGACATCATTACTCTCTTTATTTTTAGGCCCGATGAGAAAAAGATTGAGCCATCGGCCTTTACTATAGTTAAAACCACGCAGTCTTGCAATAACGCCAAAAGAATCAAAAGCGATAGTCCATTGAGCAAATGTCTTGTCATCAACCAGGAGCAACTGCCTTGGATTTTTTTCCAAAGAGGAAATAGCATCGGCACTATCGGCAAATTTTATCCAGTTGGTATTCAGATTGAAAACAAGACTGGGCTCATCAAAACCTACTGCAATTAAGGGATTATCGGAGTTGACTGCATGTTTTAAAGCCAGCTCAGCGATTTTAGGCGTAATCCAAAGCGGCTCGAGCTCCGGCAAAATTCGATTAAAGCTCAGAAAATACACCACACTCGCCATAATAAGCAGCGAAGCGAGGGTCTGATAATAAGCTTGTCTGAAAATGAAATACACGGTTACCACTGCGAATGTTATCCCGCAAAATAGTATTGAAACAGCGGGCCAGCTGCTGTGGTTTAAAAAGACATAGGAGATAATGGTCAGGAATATCACAAGCCCAATAGATAATATTCCCCAAAGGCTTTGCAGGAATTTAAGCCAGCGATTAGCCGAAGCTCTTCCCTCTTGCAGACCAGTTTTTTTCATATTGATTAAAGAATCAATCGCCATTGCTGCTAACAGCGCCAAAGCCGGAAAAACGGGAAGAATATACTGGGGCAACTTGGTTGGCATGATTTCAAAAAAAAGCCAGCTGGGAATGACCCAGCTCAATAGAAATCTCACTGCCTTTTCATGCCGATGCCTGAACGCATAAGCTGCAGTAGGCCATAAAAAAAGAGAAGCGGGCCAAAAAGTTAATGGCAGGATAGCCAAATGAAAAAGAGGAGGCTTTCCGTGTGATTCATGTCCGCCCTTCAGCTTGGGTAACAGGTCCTTATGAATCATTTGCATTAGGTAGTTGCTGTGCTCAGCCTGATTGACCAGGATAACCCAGATCAAGGTCAGAGAAATGAGAATCAATAAGCCTGTAAACGGCCGTAGATTGCGTAACCAGCGAATATTTTTATCGACCAGACAAAGGGCCGCTATCGACAGAAATCCTACTAAAGGGGTAACTCCTTTCAGGACCAGCCCCGCAGTCATTGCCAGCCAGAAACATAAAGGCCAGGCCCAGTGAATCCTGGTATTATCAGCGCTTGCCTGATAAATCAGCCACAGGGCACCCTGCATTAACACCACAGTGGCAAGAAGCGCGGCATCAATTACCCCCATATGCGCCTCAACCACAAGCAAAAGGCAAGAGGCCAGCAATAGCGCGGCAATCAATCCGGAGCGTTCATTCAACAGACGTGAACCAAAATAAAAAGTTGCCAATACGGCAATTAACGCCCCTAAAACAGAAGGAATCCGATAAGGCCAAATCTGGTTTGCATCAGGTTCACTGAATAATTTTACACTGCCAGCCTGAAGCCAATTTATTCCGGGCGGTTTCTGAAAGCGTGTTCTATCCTGGAAGCGGATTTGAAAAAAGTTACCTGATTGGAGCATTTGACGACTGGCTTGTGCAAAATGCGCCTCATCCCTGTCAATCACCGGTAACTGGCTAATGCCTGAGGCAAAAAATATCAGGGATAAAATAACTAGCCCTGACCAAATCACTAATTTGCGCAATGCCTTATACTCCTGAATCTTCGGCTGGGCTGATTATACTTAACTCCCCTGGAAATGACAAAAAAATCCTCTCACCGGTTTAGCTAAGCTAAATGCAGGCAGCTTATGATCTTGTTCCTGTTGTCATTGCGAGTTAAACTCTCTCTTTTTATCAGCGTTTCTCATGCCAGAATTATCTACGATACAGCAAATCGCTATTTGGATTATTCCTGTTTTGCTGGCTATAACCATTCATGAAGCCTCACATGCTTGGGTTGCTTCATTATGTGGCGATCGAACTGCTGAGCAGGAAGGGCGGCTCAGTTTTAATCCCATTAGACATATCGATCTGTTTGGAACTATTATTGTTCCTCTGCTGGTATTAACTCTAAGCAAATTCAGTTTTGTTTTTGGCTGGGCAAAACCTGTGCCCATTATGCCCTCTCGTATGCGCAATCCGCGCCGTGATCTCGCTTTAGTCACTTTGGCAGGTCCCTTGTCTAATCTGGTCATGGCAATATTCTGGGCCATTTGTTTTAAACTTTCGTTTTATCTTGACCCGCAGCGCACTAGCTATGCCCTGTTTCTATTATTGGCCGCAAGAGCCGGAATGATCATAAACCTGCTGCTTTGTTTCTTTAATCTGCTGCCTATTCCCCCGATGGATGGAAGTAAAGTGGTAATGAGTCTATTATCACCCCGAGCCGCAATGAAATTTCAGAAAATTGAACCCTATGGATTTTTAATTGTGCTTCTGTTGCTGATCACTGGCGCTCTGAGCTGGATTCTCAATCCGCTTATGAATTATTCTCTTCGTCTGCTGGTCGCTGTTTTTCATTTATGAACATACTAGCCGACGCATCACTCCCCAATTTGAAGGCCGCTTTCCCAGCGCCTTTTAATCTGACAGTTTATGAAGATCAAAGCCATATCCCTCATTTGCTGGCAGGACAGGAAATCCTTCTTTGTCGAGCCACATTGAAGGTCAACGAGGCCCTTTTTAAAAAACATCGGGTCAAATATGTGGCGACAGCCAGTAGTGGCACCGATCATATCGATAGCGTTTTGCTGGCCCAACTTGGGATTGAATTACTCGATGCAAAAGGTTGTAATGCACAAGCGGTTGCGGATTATGTCGTTTGCAGTATTGCCTGGTTAAAAAAGAATCGAAATTTTACCGGTAAGAATGCGGTGGTGATTGGCGCTGGTGTGGTCGGTTCAAAAGTCAGCCGACGTTTGAAGATGTTGGGGTTTCAGGTATTAGCCTACGATCCTCTGAAGGCCGCTTCTGATACCGGCTTTAAAAGCTGCGGCTACCATGAGTTATTTGACGCCGATCTTATAACCATCCATGCGAATTTACACACGACTGCTCCCTACCCCAGTTTTCACCTTCTGGATGACCCATTTTTTAATGCCTTCAACCCGCAAGGGATTATTATTAATGCCGCCAGAGGACATATCGTTAATGAACAATCTCTATTAAAACGACCAGGGCTAATTTATTGCACCGATGTATACAGTAATGAACCCGCGATAAATCCCGAGATTATCAAAATGGCCACAGTTAACACTCCACACATTGCCGGCCATAGCATCGAAGCGAAATTGCGGGCGATACAAATACTCAGCGGCAAATTACATACATTGTATCATCTTCCCTTTAGTCCTCTTCCGGAAAAGCAGGTTTTTATGGATGAACCGGCAGCAAAGACCTGGGAGGAGTTAGCCTTAGCCCTGTATAACCCCGAGCCGGAAACTCTTGCGCTTAAACAAGCTGCAGATCCGCAAACAGCCTTTTTGCAGCTACGCAAGGCACATCCACCAAGGCATGATTTTGATCGTTATCAAATGGCTACCGGTAAACTTGCTGAACTGCAGCGAATTGCTGGTGTTGGAAATTAAATCAGAAGTCGACAATCCTTTACTTCTTGTCTACATTTTATAATGTTTGATTAAAAGATAAAAAATATCTCTTTTTCAAATAGTTCATGGAAAAATTAGATAAGGATAAACTGATTATGACTTATGTAGCCTTGGAATGGGATCACAAAATCGGCAAATTTGCCATTGGTTGGCTAGTAGTCAAATGCGCCAGTGTTGGGCAAAAATTTGGTGGTCCGCAAGCTCTGCCCCCAAGAAAAGACATTGCCTATTTTGTAAATCCGGAAACGGCCGAAATGGATGCCAAAAGTTTTGCCGAATTTAAGAATAAGTCCGATGCAGCGGATCAGGAAGAATTTGTAAAAATTAATCTGGCTGAAGCAAGCAGACATGCTGCCTTTGAATGGGATCACAATATTTTCAATCCCCTAATCAAATGGGCAGTCCTCGAATGGGGTGGCGACTATCAGCAAACCGGTGCCCGAGATGATGTGGCTTATTTTCTGGATGGGGAATCCGCCGAGATGGATGCAAAGTCATTTAGTATTATGAGAAATCAGCGATTGTTTTAAGAAAGCATGTAAGTTGGGCCCTTGGCCCATAGCCGTCAGGATAAGTAATTTATCCCCTCTCCACCGCGCGTAGCGTGGGGGAGAGGGTAGGGTGAGGGGGTTAAAAAATTTATCACGCTAGTGATTCCACTTTGTTGTGACAATAAACCATAGCCACAGAAAAATGATTAATGAATCGCAACACGACCTTATTATAGCCCCCTCTCCCTAACCCTCTCCCCCACGCTGCGCGCGGTGGAGAGGGGATCTGATATTCTTAGCCTGACCGCTATGGACCAAGGGCCAATCTGCAATAATTTATTAATGACTCTCATTCAGTTCTATTCACATAGCGATTCAAGACTTCCTGATCAGAAAAATGATGGCGTATGCTGCCAACTTGCTGATAGGATTCATGCCCTTTTCCAGCCACCAACACGATATCATCAGCTGAAGCAAGACTGACTGCTTTGGCGATTGCTTCTTCCCTGTTGGCAATTTTATATAAATTGTCTCGTTTATGAATGCCTTGCTCAATTTCATCAAGAATTTGCACAGGGTCTTCGGTACGTGGATTATCGCTGGTCATAATCACAATATCCGCATTGTCACTGGCAATTTGCCCCATAATGGGGCGTTTCGTTTTATCTCTGTCGCCGCCGCAGCCAAACACCGCAATGATTTTACCCTTTTTAACACCATTTAAGGTTTCAAGAACGTTTTTCAGAGCATCCGGTGTATGTGCATAATCCACAATGGTATAGGGTTCCTGGCTTACAATCTCCATACGGCCTGGAGCGGCTCGAAGTTTAGACATCGTATCAACCACTTCAGACACGGGATAGCCTGCAGCCATAAGGCTGGAAAATATAGCCAGGGCATTGTAAATATTAAAATATCCTAAAGCTCTTATCTGCAATTCATGGCTTCCCC
Source organism: Legionella quinlivanii (assembly GCF_003265995.1). GTDB lineage: Bacteria > Pseudomonadota > Gammaproteobacteria > Legionellales > Legionellaceae > Legionella_C > Legionella_C quinlivanii_A. Next base: position 366,550 of record NZ_MVJN01000001.1, read on the forward strand.
AAGGGGAGTTCAGCCTAATTCGGGTTCCTGTCAGACTGATTTCATGTTCAGTAGCTCTGACATCTGCCTGCTGATGAACACCATAGCTTAACAACTGGCAATCTGCAGAAACCGATTTCAGGATTTGTGGGGTATACTTATCATCCTGATTTACAATGGCCCACTTTAACTCTGGAAACGCAAACAGTTTTGCTTTGGCCTCTGCATACTCATCCATGGTGTGATGATAATCAAGGTGATCATGAGTTAAGTTGGTAAAAATCCCCTGAGAAAAACGAATGCAATCAGTGCGTCCCTGATCAAGAGCATGTGAAGATACCTCCATACACACCTGGCTAATATCGGATTGACGAAATTGACTGAATAGCTGTTGCAGACAAAATGCATCAGGCGTGGTATTTGCCAGTGATTGCAGTTCATCCGCTTTTCCAAAGCCCAAAGTGCCGATATAAGCCGATTTTGCAGAAAGAAGCTCATGCGCCTGTGCTAACTGATAGGCAATTGTTGTTTTACCATTCGTTCCAGTGACTCCGGTAACGTAGAGGCTGTCCGAAGGGTTTTGATAAAATCGGGCAGCCAGTTCAGCCTGCTTTGATACAAGATTAGCGAGTGGAATATACACAGTAGACGTGTCAGGTTCGGAAATCTTCCACCCTTGAGGATCAAAAAGAACTGCAGCAGCCCCATTCTTTACAGCTTGTGGAATAAACTGTCGTCCATCTGACGCATGACCCGGGTAGGCTATAAATAAATCACCAGCCTTAACTGACCTGCTATCATTGCTGATACCAGTTATTTCCAATTCAGATATTACATCGTCAATCCAGGGACAGAGGAGTTTATTGAGTTTCATTTGACTTAGCCTGTTGTTATATCGGGCGGAATATCCAGAGTGCGTAAGGCGCCTGACATTACTTTTGCAAATAAGGGTGCTGCGACCGCTGCCCCATAATAACCATTTTTAGTCGGCTCATGAATTACTACAACCACAACCAGTCGAGGACGCGATGCTGGAGCGATACCAACGAAGCTGGCTATATGCCGATTGGCCTCATAGCCATTTTTTCCAGCGATTCGGGCGGTTCCTGTTTTACCAGCTACACGATAGCCTGGAATCTGGGCTGCCTTACCCGTGCCCTCGACCATAACGGCCTCCATCATAGCCAGAACATCATTGGCAGTTTTCTCGTCAATTACCTTTTCGACGCTCGGGTGATAATCGGGATTATGCAACAAAGTAACAGGCAGCAAATTGCCATGATTGGCAAATATCAGATAGGCTTTGGCCAATTGCAGGGGGGTCACTGATAGTCCATATCCAAAACTGACGGTCGCTAAAACGAAAGGATTGGCATCTTTAGGCTTGACAATCGCCCCATCGCTTTCCCCTGGATAACCGCTCTCTGTTCTTTGGCCAAAACCACTGCGCTGTAATAGCCCAAGTAATTGCTCTGGAGGACTTAAGAGCACCATTTTGGTCACCCCGACGTTACTTGAATGTTCTAAAACTCCTGTTACATCAAGTACGCCATAATTATGAACATCTCGTATAGTATGTCCATGAACAATCATCCAGCTCGGACGGGTATCAATAATTGTAGCCGGCGTTACCAGACCGCTGCCAAGCGCACTGGCAATGCTGAAGGGTTTGATAACTGAGCCGGGTTCAAAGGTATCGGTGATCGCCTTATTACGATAACTATCCCGGGAATAGTTAGCTCTGGCATTAGGATTAAACGAGGGATAATTAGCGGTTGCCAGAATTTCACCTGTTTGAGTATCAACCACTACGACCGAACCGCTGCGAGCGGCAAATTTCTCCATTGTATTTTTTAATTCATGATGCGCAAGGTACTGGATACGGCGATCGATACTCAAAACCAAATCATGTCCGGGTTTAGGTTCCTTGAGGATTCCTAATACTTCAACAATATGGCCTGTTCTATCCTTCACAACCCGCTTTTTGCCAGGAACGCCCATTAGCCAGTCCTGATACGCCAGTTCCATTCCTTCAATTCCGGCATCATCAATATTGGTAAAACCAATTAACTGCGCAGTACTGTCCCCTTCCGGGTAGTAGCGTTTAAATTCCTGCTGGAAATTGACACCTGGGATTTTTAATACTTCAATCTCCTTGGCAAGCATAGGGGGTAACTGACGTTGTAAATAAAGAAACTCCCGGCTTTTGGCTTTCTCAACTCGTGCTTTTAGTGTTTTGGCGGGAATGCCGGTTATTTTGGACAATGTTGCAAGTTGCTGAGGGGTAGGAGAAAATTCTTTGGGATTAACCCAAACAGATTGAACAGGGGTACTGACAGCGAGCGGCGTACCGTTACGATCGGTTATCATTCCCCGATACGCAGGAATATCCTGAACTCTTAAACTTCTGGCATCACCCTGCCCTTTAAGAAATTGTCTGTGCAGGACAGTGAGGTCAAGCATTCTCCAGACCAGGACACCCAGAATGAGAACAAAAAAGCCTGAAACGGTGATTAACCGTAAACGGTGTCCGTTTTTTTTCATCGCGGCTTTAATACAAAGGTTTGTTTATCTGCCGGTAAACGCATACGTAATTTTTCGATAGCCAATTGCTCAACGCGCGCCGGAGTAGCCAAGCTTGCCTGTTCCAAAAGTAACTGTCCCCACTGTAATTGCAATTGGTGGTTATTTTGCTCTAATTGCTGCAAATAATCAAAGCGTAATCGATGTTCATTGGTAATATAAACTACTGCCAGTGCACTTAAGAGCACACTGATTAGCAAAGTTATTATCAAACTCATCTGTTTGGATAAGCGCATTTCAGATAATTGTCCAGTAAATAAATTGCTTTGATTTATCGCTCTGGCTGCGGCATTCATGACAACTTCTCTCCTATTCTAAGGACCGCACTACGGGATCTGATATTCTCTTTAATCTCATTTTCTTCCGGCATAATCGCCTTACCTACTCGTCTGAATTTTTTTACAATCTCATTGTATTTCACAGGCACACCGGGAGGCGGTCTATTGCCTTCCTCCATTGCCTTCATAAACTGCTTCACTATTCGATCTTCCAGGGAGTGGAAACTGATAACCGCCAGACGCCCCCCGATCTTTAACACATCAACAGATGATTTGAGCGCTTTTTCCAAATCGCTTAATTCATCATTGATATAAATACGTATTGCCTGGAATACTCTTGTTGCAGGATGCTTATGTTTTTCCCATTTTGGATTTGCAGCCTTGACGATCTCGGCCAGTGCCTGAGTAGTCAATATAGGGGATTGCTGGCGGGCTGCCACTATCGCCCGCGCAATCCTTCCTGCAAAACGCTCCTCTCCGTACTTCCTGAACACCTCCTTCATTTCCTGCTCGTCGGTACGATTAACAAAGGTTGCGGCATCAAGTTTCTGATGCAGGTTCATTCGCATATCCAGAGGGCCTTCTTTTAAAAAACTAAACCCCCTCTCAGCGTCATCTAACTGCGGAGATGACACTCCCAAATCCATTAACACCCCATCTACAGCACCACTAACGCCTGCTTTTTCTGCAAAAATGTTCATATCAGCAAACGAACCGTGGAAAATCTCAAAGCGTTTTTCCTGGGCAAATACTTCACTGGCAAACTGAATAGCCTCAGGATCTTTATCAATCGCAATCAATCGGCCTTGTTCAGACAAGCGTTCGAGAATTGCACGACTATGCCCTCCCCGGCCAAAAGTGGCATCAATATAGACACCGTCCGGATTGATTGCCAAACCATTTATCGATTCTTCTAATAAGACTGATTGATGCATTTTGTTCCACTATAAAGAAAATGTTTTCATTTCATCTGGTAAGACGTCGTGCTGAGAGGCTTCCTCAGCTAACCAGCTTTCACGTTTTTCTTCCCAAGTCTTATCATTCCAAATCTCAAACTTATTGCCCTGGCCAATCATTACTGCATGCTTTTCGAGTCCTGCGTATTCACGCAGCAAAGGAGGCAATAATAATCGTCCATTGTTATCTACATCAACATCAGTTGCATGCCCAATCAGCAAACGCTGAATACGCCTTGCAGCCGCGTTAAAACTTGGCAAACTCTGCAATTTATCTTCAATAACTTGCCATTGTGCAGCGGGATACAGCAAAAGACAGGTTTCTTCAGTATCAATAGTGATGACTAAAGAGGCATTGCCTGCGTTGTCCAATGCTTCACGGTAACGTGTTGGAACCGCTATACGACCCTTCGCATCGATTGTCAAAGACGTTATGCCACGAAACATGATTAATTTTGCAGGCTACCCCACAATTCTCCACTTTTTTAGTATTTTACACCACTTTCTTACACTATAGAAACACAAAATCCCTCTCGTCAACAAATTTTGTTTAATTTTTAATAGGGAGAGATATTTTTGACCAAGTGGTGGGCAGGTTGATTTTTTTATGGAGCGGCAGAAGGTTGCTCGGTGCAGGTAGTAGGCCTTCAAAGACTGAAGGATTCTTTCGAATTGCTCATTTTCCTTTATTCAAGCTTTGTCTTTTCCGCGCGGCATTGTTGCGTAAATAGAACCAAGCAACAAACATGTCGTCTTTGCGAACAAAGTGAAGCAATCCAGATCGAAACCTGAACAAAGCCGGGATCTGGATTGCTTCGCTAATGCTCGCAAAGACAATTTTTTGCGCACGCGCAGGCGGAAATCCATTTTAAATATGGCACAGTGCCAAATCATAAATAGATTTCCGCCTGCCGGAAATGATTGATTACAGACGGGTGATATCAGGGACAAAGGAACTACATCGATTGATTCATTAAGGCGGCCAGGCGAATGCCCTGCAATACCAGGTCTGGTACCAGATGATCATAAATATTTTGCTTTTCAAACAAGGAAGCAAAACCGCCAGTAGCCAGTACTAACACTTCTTCATCATGAAAGGATTCAGCTTTTATCCGGTGTATTAGTTCGCGGCAAGCCCCGATAGCACCAAAATAAACGCCCGACTGAATACTTTCAATGGTGGAACGGCCAACAGCCTGGTTCATTTTTACAATTTCTACCGCCGGTAATTTAGCCGTATTATTGGAAAGTGCATCGACCGACAAACGCATTCCCGGAAGAATAGCTCCTCCCAGATAAAATTTATGTGCAGTAATCACACAGAACGTGGTTGCTGTGCCAAAATCAATCACAATAATGTTTTTACCAGGATAAATATGTGCTGCCGAAATGGCATTGGCAATCCTGTCTGCACCTACTTCCAGAGGATTTCGATACTTGATATTGAGTCCTGTTTTTACGCCGGCCTGCAGAAAAAAAGGGTCGACAGTAAAGTATTTAAGACAAGCAGAACGCAGAGAATAGTCCAGTTGCGGTACAACTGAGCAAATAGCGATTTGCTTAATGGCTTCAGGGGAGCACTGATTCTCACGCAAGACCGTTTTCAAAAAAATACCGAACTCATCTGATGTACAGGCTTTGGATGTATGACGAAATCGCAAGCGGATTTCATCCCCTGCAAAGACCCCACCATATATATGAGAGTTTCCCACATCGAGGCATAAAATCATAAGTTTCTATTGTTCAGGAATTCAGGATTCCGATAGTAAAGCCTGGGTTGAACATAATCAAGCTTAAACCATGATTGCGAGCCTCCGAGACGGGATAATGCTGCTTCGCAGGCTAAACAGAGGTGAAAAAAGTCGGTCGATAAGCCGGGTTCTGTCAGGGACAATCATTCATCTGGGACATTCGTCACCGAATGCCTCAAGCGACCTACCCGAATCCCGTACGGACCATACGTTCCGGTAAACCGGATGGATTCCTATTTGGTCTTGCTCCAAGTGGGGTTTGCCCTGCCACAACTGTTGCCAGTTGCGCGGTGCGCTCTTACCGCACCATTTCACCCTTACCATTTTCATGGCGGTATATTTTCTGTGGCACTTTCCGTAGACTCACGCCTCCCAGGCGTTACCTGGCACTTTGTCCTATGGAGCCCGGACTTTCCTCCCCTTGCAAAGCAAAGAGCGATTGCCTAACCGACTTTGATCATCATCATAGCAAACTGGGTTTTGGAAAACCAGTAAAATCTTTTTCAAAACAAGCTTTATTCAGTGAAAAAGGCACATTGATACTATAATTAACTGACAATGTCCTTTAGTTTCTAAAAACATGGCTCCTAAAAAACAATTCCGCTCGCTTACTAGGGATGAGTTTTTCAAAAAAATACAAAGAGAAACTCCTGACTGCTATATAGAAAACGCGTTTACGTACATATCCCCCTCCAATAGAGATATGAACGCACCACTGCAAAGCCAATATCAGAGAATCCATTTCAATTCATATCAAGATCTCGCTCAACGTGACCCGCTCACTCGGTTCATACACAAATTTACAACTAATTTTATAAATACATCAGGTTATGACGTAGAGAATTTTAAAGATGCCTCTTTTAAACTGCATATCAATTTAAATGAAATAGGCAGCCTGGATCAAGAAACCTTACTTGGCCTGATACGTTTTGTTAATAAGGAAAGCTGGGCACATAATGTCCGAAATTTTAAAGTTGTTAACCCTGAGGCACTTAGCCATCCGCGATTTCAAAACACGGCTCAACTTACAATATATCTGAGTAATTACGCCTCTGTTGCGGATCTTATGTCTTTATCTGAGAAAATAAACGCATATCTTCTAGAACAAAAGCTACCAGAAAATAAAATAACTGAGGATTCAAAAAGCTCAGTCGAACTTAATTCATTCGCCTCAGGAAGATTTGATACTTGCAAAGCGATTAAAGCGTATGGTGAATTTCCATTTATGGACAATGAGATAGCGAAATTCTTTGCAAGACATAAGGATAATAAAGAACTGGCAAAAATACCTCTATGCGCTTTCGACGCAATATTCAATAGAATTATCCTCTCAAAGTCAGTCGACGGATTTAAGAGAAAAGCTTTGAGCGCAGAGCACAGTAAAAAGGTACAACTTGAATTTGAGAAAATGCTGGATAATCCCAGTCAATATATCAAAGATATGAGCAATCCGGAAAAAAATGGCTTAGATAGCAATTTAAGTGAGAAAGAACAAAATGTGCAGAGAGTAGAAGAACAATTATCCCATTTCGTAGCCGATTTTACTGACTGTGACACAGAGGAGGAGCTCACAGAAAAAATCGCCCAGGAAACAAGCCGGCTTCGTCAGATAGTGCCAGGTGAACCGCTTAAAGATAACAATAATTTCATCGAACTTCTTCAGCAAAAAGAGAAGAGTATCGCAGAACAGGCACAACTATATCGGGTGCAACTGAATAAAAGGCCCCCTATGGCTCCCGAAAAAATCAATAATTTTAAAGCAGCATTATCCAGTCTGGAGCAACTGTCCGAAAAACCCGGTCCAGATCAACGCAGAATTAAAAAATTTTGCAGCCTGATACGCCAAGAGTTTCAAAGTTTTAAAGTGGGAAACACATCATTTAACGATTTTTATAAAAACTGCAAAAAGATTTCTGAAGCAAGCGGACTGAACAAAACAGAAAGCTTCGGAGCAAAGGTGAAAAGAATTTTACTTGCTATTCTGACCCTCAGAATACTTTCAAGAACAAGCAAAAAAAGTGGAGATTCGTTATCCGATGAACAGACTGTCAAGGAAAAACTAAAGAGCATGCGCTCATCTATGAATGATTTAAGAAACTCAGAAAGTCAGACCACGAAGAGGCAAGAAAATACTGAAGACAGGTCAACAGAATTAGCTCCTGGCAAAATCTCTTTATAATAAAGAGAAACCTGAAATAAGCTTGAATGCATCCTGCGATAAACAGTTTAAACAAAACACTCTATAATTTTTCGCAAGATACACTCAACAGAAGCCTTCAGAAATTAACCACGGGTACCAATAAACTCATCATCAAAATAACGCTTTAATTTAGTACGTAATGTGCCGCGGCTAACACCAAGTACACGAGCAGCTTTTGATTGATTATAGCGAGTCAGTTCCATCACTGTACGAAATAAGGGCGCTTCTACTTCCTCAACAATCAGTTGGTAAAGGTTAAGATTATTATCTTTATTGCTGACAGCATTCAGATACCCTTTGACGGTTCCGATTACCTGCTGAATCAAGGCATCATTAATTTGTGTCACATCTTGCATTACTGCACTCATTGATCTCTCCAAAGACTCTGTTGAATCATTAAAAAAAGTTACCCATTTTGAGCATCATGATCGCAATACTACCAAATATTACAAACTATGTAAACATTGTTTTATAGATACTCATTTATTAAGGAAATATTAAGAAAAAATTAAGATTTAATCAAGTTTTTTTGCATATTTCGTTGCAAATTTATACTAATTAATTTTAATTGGAGCAAATTTTGCATAAATTCGCTAAAGAAAGCTTAAGAATAGTAATTGCCAATATTTAAACATTCGCAATTATTTGTTATCAAACAGTGTAAAATTGGATTAAATGAGGGCTATAAGGGATTTTGGACGATTGCCGTATCCCGGTTGTGACAACCGGGATAGATTTTAATCAACAGTAAAACTTTCACCGCAGCCGCATTGACCCGTTTGATTAGGATTATTGAAGATAAACCTGGAATTAAAACCCTGTTTGACATAATCAATCTGCATCCCTTTTAAATAAGGATAACTTTTTCGATCGATATAAATCTGATACTCCGAATTAAGAGGAAAACTGACATCCTCCTCGACCGTCTCATTCACATAATCCACGACATAAGAAAGGCCAGAGCAACCTGTTTTTTTAACTGAGAAACGTACCCCTTTACTTCCAGCTTGCGTCTTAAGATAGCTTAATAAATGTTTAATGGCCGCCTCGCTCAGAGAAACCCCCATTATTGAATCGTTAACATGTTGCTGCACCACACTCATTTTAAACCCCTAATTTCTCTTTCATATGATTTATAGCACTGAGATACCCTGTTTCAATCAAAAAAACAAGCTGCTGCTGATTTTTTGGCAAATCCAGCCTGCGCGCAAGCTCTCGATGCTCAAAGTGAGGATGTCCGTCTAATGAACTATTCTCCACTTGCTCACAGAGAAGCTCCAATCCGGCAATCAGATAAGGATTACCAAATGCTTTAAATCTTGCTTTTTTAATCAAACCTGAATCACTCTGCAGGTAAAGATCAAAATGCCCCGATCGGCCAGGATAGCCAGCCCTGGCATGCACCGTATATGGCTCACTACAATCCAGAATACCTGCATGGCAGGGCTTAAAAAAACAACGTTCTACTAATTCATTATAAATGATCATGGTGATATTTCATGTAACCGTGAGATTTGTTGACGAATAATCTGCGAGGCTTCGATAATTTCAGCCTCTGTTGTAAATCGACCTAACGATAAGCGTATCGAGCTAAAGGCGCTTTCATTATCTAACCCGATGGCCTTCAGTACATAGGAAGGCTGCATGCTGGAGGATGCACAGGCAGAGGTACTTGAAACCGCCAGATCTTTCAATGCGTAAAGCAGTGAATCGCCTTCAACTCCCGGAAAGGTGATGTTTAAATTGCCAGCCACTCTTTGTCTTGGATGGCCATTGAGATGAATATCAGGCAGAACCTTTATGTTATTCCATAATTGTTCACGTAATTTAAGTATTCTTTCCTGTTCCACCTCGCGGCTCGCTTCGGCTAAAGCAAAGGCTTCCCCCATGCCGACAATCTGATGGGTCGCAAGAGTTCCTGAACGTAAACCACCCTCATGCCCGCCGCCAAAACTTTGCGGCTGCAGTCGTATTCTTGGTTTCTGACGCACGAATAATGCACCGATCCCTTTGGGTCCATAATTCTTATGAGCAGAAAATGACATGAGATCAACCGATAATTCACGCAGATTAATCGCAATTTTCCCTGCGCTTTGCGCTGCATCCACGTGAAAAATAATCCCCCTGTTCTTTAATAATTCGCCGATGGCTGCAATATCCTGAACTACACCAATTTCATTGTTGACGTGCATGATAGAAACAAGAATGGTTTCGTCGGTAATCGCCTGCTCCAAATCCTGTAAGGAAAGCAATCCATCAGGCTGGGGCGAAAGATAGCTTACCTGAAAACCTTCCTGCTCCAACTGATGAAAACTGTCAAGAACAGCCTTATGCTCGGTAACAGATGTGATTAAATGCCTGCCCTTTCGCTGATAAAATCTCGCCGCTCCAAGAATAGCCAGATTGTCAGCCTCAGTTGCACCTGATGTGAATACAATTTCTCCAGGTTCAGCATGAACTGCTTCTGCAATTTGTGCGCGCGCTGTTTCCACGGCCATTTGAGCCTGTTGGCCATAAATATGTGTAGTTGAAGCTGGATTACCAAAAATGCCATCTTTTCCCAGATAATGCAGCATCTTTTCTATAACCCTAGGATCGACTGGTGTAGTTGCCATATAATCAAAATAAAGAGGCATTTTGTTCATGATTAACTCCCTTTATTAATTTTCGCCCATTTCAAAGCATTCTGCATATGACTCAGAATACCGCGCAGAATGTTCACCTCCATATGTTCCAGACCTACGCGATTAAAAAGCCGGCGAATGCGTTGCTGCAAGCGCCCAGGATTATCAGGTCTCAAGAAATCGATTGCCACCATCACATCCGTTAAATGCCCATAAAACTGTTCTACTTCTTCTGCTGTTGCCACACGATCTTCGCGCAGTGCCACTTCAACTTTAGGCGAAGACAGCAATTTCATTCGTACCTCATAGGCAATAATTTGCACTGCCTGGGCAAGATTTAAAGAACTGTATTCAGGATTACTGGGAATATTAATATGGAACTGACTGCGTAGCAGCTCATCATTGGTTAGTCCCGCATGTTCGCGGCCAAATAAAATAGCCACTTCGGTGTCATCGGACTTGCCAGCAATCAAGGCGGCCGCTTCAGGCGGGTTAAGTCCCGGTAAAGCAATTCCTCTCGGCCTTGCGCTGGTCGCCAAAACAAGCTGGCAGCCCTGCAAAGCCTGCTCCAGATCCTGAGTTACTACTGCGCTTTCCAATAAATCATCAGCACCCGCTGCCATTTCACAGGCCCTTAGATCAGGGAAAGACTTTGGATTGACCAGATAAAGACGGGTTAATCCCATCGTTTTCATCGCTCTTGCCGCAGAGCCGATATTGCCAGGATGAGTAGTCCCAACAAGCACTATTCGTATCGCAGAAAAATTCATCTTAACCAATTTAAATAAAAAAAAGCAACTATACCAGCAATGTCTTCTCTCTGTACAAAAAAAATGTGCTAGAATCGCCCTTTGTTTTTTCATGAGCTAAATTATGCAGCCACTATTAAATATTGCAGTGACCGCCGCCAAGCAGGCGGGTGATATTATTGTTCGCCATATAGAGCAACTTGACCGAATAAAGGTCAGCGCTAAAAGTACTCACGATTATTTCAGTGAAGTGGATATTAAAGCCGAACAGGCAATTATGCATACTATTCATAAAGCCTATCCTGATCATGGATTTCTTGCTGAAGAAAGCGGCACTCATAATATCGATTCAGAAGTTACCTGGATGATCGATCCTCTTGATGGCACAACCAATTATCTGCATGGTTTTCCCTTCTTTTCCGTTTCTATCGCCTGCAAAATCAAAAACCGGATTGAACATGCGGTCGTTTATGATCCAATTCGCCATGAATTTTTTACAGCCAGCCGTGGTTGTGGCGCGCAGCTGAATGATCGGCGTATTCGAGTATCCAAACAAACCCAGCTTGACTCTTCCCTGCTGGGAACCGGATTTCCTTTCCGTGATCCCAAGCTTGCTCAAAGATATATGCCTACTTTTGAAGCCTTGATTGGAAAATGTGCCGGCATTCGCAGAACCGGTTCTGCCGCACTGGACCTTGCCTATGTGGCTTGTGGTCGTCTGGATGGTTTTTGGGAAATGGGGCTAAGACCCTGGGATATGGCAGCCGCTGCCTTACTGATTAAAGAGGCAGGTGGTCTGGTCGGTGATCTCCAGGGCGGGGAAGATTACCTCAAAAAAGGTGATATTTCCGGAGGAAATCCGAAGATTTTCAAGGCCTTACTACAAACCCTTATGCCGGTTACAAGAGGCAGCTAAACTTTATAACAATGGGGTCCGCCCCCATAGCCATTAGTTATGGATTTGTTGGGCCAAGGGCCCAACCTACGGTAATTTTAAAATCCCAGGTACATCTGGCATGTTTCTTGCAAGCCGAAATTAACATTCATTACTCCGAACTCCTATGCACATGCTAAGCAAACAGGAAGGATTCAGTTTGCTTGAGGTCCTCATCAGCACAGTAATCCTGGCCATTGGCTTATTAGGTATTGCCTCATTGCAGACCAACGCGGTTCGCTATAATCATTCCGCTTATCTGCGTTCGATTGCCATTTCCCAGATGAGTAATATGTTTGACCGCATGATGGCTAATCCTGCAGGGGTGCAAGCGGGCTCTTACAATAATATGTCTGGTCTTTCCACAAATCCTAACTGCAGCACTTGCAGTATGTCGCAAATCGCCCAGCGCGATCTCTATCAATGGAATCAGACAAACAGTCAGCTACTACCCAATGGGCAGGGCAGTGTCACTCGTAATGGCAATGTATTTACAATTATTATTCGCTGGGACAATGACCGTACCGGTGCCACTGGGATGAATTGCAGCGGCAACTATCGGGTGGATTTGGCTTGTCTTACCATGGATGTTGAGTTATGAGCAGTTTACAAAAAAGTGCGCAAGGATTTTCCATTATTGAATTTATGATTGCCATAAGTCTGGGGACTCTTTTGGTAGCCAGTATTTCTATAGTCTATCTCAGTAATAAAACCACCTTTGTCATTCAGGACGCGCTTGCCAGACTGCAGGAAAATGGACGTTATGCTGATTATATGCTGAGTTATGATCTACGGATGGCGGGCTATCAAGGCTGCGCAAACCAACGACAAGTCAAGGTGACCAATTTAATAAAAAATTTATCAACCATGCTAGATTATGACAAACCCTTGCGCGGTTATGATGGCGTTGGATCCACATTCAGCCCTGGCCTCCCCGCAAACCTGCAGGGAAAATCCGTCACGGGGAGCGATGTTATCGAAATACGCAAGGCATCCAGTCTTGGAGTACAGCTTCGTGATGACATGAATAGACCAAACAATCCTATTCTGGTCTATGATCGCATGGGAATTGAAGCAGGAACCCCTTTGATGATTACTGATTGCTCTGTAGGGGATATATTCATTGCCGGATCCAACAGCAATGCTACCGCCATTACCCATTCTTCAAATCAAAACACTTCCAATGATTTAAGTGTGGCCTATCTGCGTACTGCCCAGATAGCCATATTTGATTATTATTCCTACTACATAAAAGATACCGGCCGGGTAAATGCTCAAAATCAGGCTGTTTTGGCTTTGGTCCGGCAAGACAGGAATGGGAATGAGGACGAGATAGCAGAAGGAATTGAGCAGATGCGTATTAGCTATGGCGTCGACACCAATGGCGATAACACGGTCGATACCTATCAGACAGCAGCTCAGGTTCAAAGCGGCGATAATTGGAATAATGTCATTTCAGTCCAAATTAATCTGCTCCTGGCCACGGTTGAAAATGTGGCCGACAAGGCAATGTCCTATTCTTACAACGGCGGCAGCCTTACTCCAGGTGATCGAAAGCTCCGACGGGAATGGACTATTTTTGTTACCTTGCGTAATCGAGGACTCCCCTTATGAAAAGTGATTTTCGTATAAACCAGAGAGGAGCCACACTGGCAGTCAGCTTGCTTTTACTGCTTGTAATTACACTATTAGCCATCAGTGCCGTTCAGGTAACGCAAATGCAGGAAAGAATGTCTGCCAATATGCAAAATAAGGAAATGTCATTTGCATCTGCAGAAACTGCTTTAGTTGCCGGAGAAAACTGGTTACTTCGGCAAAGCAGGCAGCCCACCCTTTATACACTCTGCCCGAGCTTTCCCTGTGTGCAGGAGTCCTATCAAAATCTTGATTTTGTCAGTCAGTCAGACAGCTGGTGGAAAAGCAACTCTGCTGAGTATAGCTCCACCCTGAAACAAGCAAGCTCTAAACCGCGATTTATTATTGAGTTTCTACAATTTGTGCCTGATTCTCCTGTGGTTGGAACCTCGTCATCTCGCAGCAAAGGGGTTTATTACTATCAGGTTACCGGAAGAGGTTATGGTTTTACGGATGAGGCAATTACCGTATTGCAGACCACAGTGGGAAGGAGGTTTTAATGAAACGACTCCTGCTGATAGTTTGGCTTTTGTGCTTTGGAATCCTGACCAGTCAGGCCGCAACCCTGAACTTATCGCAAACACCTTTGTTTATTTCTTCTTCAGTAGCTCCCTTGACGATGCTGATTCTTGAGCGAGACCATAAGCTCTACTTTGAAGCTTACAATGATGCATCAGATATTAATGGCGATGATATTATTGATTTACGGTTCAATCCAGCCATTGACTACTATGGGTATTATGATAGTTATAAATGTTATGGCTACAGTGGCCTGCAGCAATTTTTTTATCCTGTTTCAGCAACCAGCACGAAAAAATGTATTGGCGCCTGGAGTGGAAATTTTCTAAACTATGTAACTACTGCCAGACTGGACGCTATAAGAAAAGTACTTTATGGCGGATATCGCTCCAATGATGCGCTCAATCAAACCATTCTTGAACGAACCTATATTCCACAAGACGGGCATAGCTGGGGTAAAGAGTATACCAGTTTCGCTGTCGATGGGTATAATATAAGCGACTATACTCCCCTCCTCCCGCCCTTATTGGGTACACGTCATTTATTTGTCAATACCACACTCAGAAATGGAACCAGTGCCCCCTTATTGCGCGTGGCAACCAATCAACCCTATCGCATATGGGAGTGGGTCAGCATTGAGGTGCCGGTCGCCGGCAGCCGAGCGCTTAATGGAAGTAGTGGTCCCCTTATTCTCGGAATCACTGACTATACGGTAAGAGTCAAAGTGTGTGACTCCAGCGTTGGACTTGAAAGCAACTGCCGGGCTTATCCCAATGGTCAGTATAAACCTATCGGGCTTCTCCAGGAGTTTGGTGAAAATAATTCGATGCTCTTTGGCCTGATGACCGGCTCTTACAAGAACAATCTGGCGGGCGGTGTATTGAGAAAAAATATTTCAAGTATCACCGATGAAATCAATTTAAATACAGGTCAGTTTACGACGGTGAATGGCATTATTTCGACGATTAACAAGTTAACAGTCACCGGCTTTGATAGCAATTACAATTATTCCTGTGGATTCATCAGCACCAGAAATATTGTCAATGGGGAATGTGAGATGTGGGGGAATCCCATCGGCGAGATTATGTATGAAGCGTTACGCTATCTCGGCGGCAAAGGTTCCCCTACCCCCAGTTTCGACTATTCCAGTGGAACCGATGCGACGCTTGGCCTGCCAAAGCCGGGTTGGCAAAATCCTTATAGCATCTATCCATATTGCTCTCAAGCCAATCTATTAGTAATTAGCGATCTCTATCCTTCTTATGACAGCGATCAGGTGCCGGGAAACTCTTTTAATACGGCAAGCAGTGATTTAAATCCTGCACTGAATGCATCCTCGCTGGCTCAAACTATTTTTAATCGAGAGGGATTTACCAGTGTCTCGGCTTTCATCGGTCAATCCGGCGCAGTAGCCAATGGCGCCCCCACACCAAAGACCGTGACCAGCTTCGGTAATATACGAGGGCTCGCCCCACAGGAAGCCAATTCGGAAGGCAGCTATTATGCAGCAAGTGCTGCGTATTATGGCTGGATAAATGACTTAAATAGTGCAAGAGGCACGCAAAATGTGAAGTCATACATTGTCGCCCTCTCTTCACCGCAACCTGAAATAAAATTCAAGGTGGGAAATAATATTGTCACCATTGTCCCCTTCGCAAAATCAGTTGCAGGCTTAAATATCAATGCGGAGCAAGGGCAATATCAACCAACCAATGAAATCGTTGATTTTTATATTGAGTCACTCTCAAACACCGGCGGGGTTTTCCGGGTCAATTTTGCCGATTTGCAGCAAGGGGCTGATTTCGATATGGATGCGGTGGTTAAATATACTATTACAGTCAACGCGAATAATACCTTAACGATTAGCACTGAAACGATTTATGCTGCGGGTGGCATTAATCAACACCTCGGATATGTCATTTCAGGTACCACCGCCGATGGGGTCTATCTCGAGGTGAGAGACAGCGATACCGCTGCGATCAATGATGTCGATTATTTTCTGGACACTCCTCCTGGAAAATTGCCTGGACAAGCCTGGCAAGATAAAGCGGCATTACCAATATCCACGACAAGGACCTTTACTCCCAGCAATACCCCTTCGGCCATTATTTTCAATTCGCCGCTTTGGTATGCTGCAAAATGGGGAGGATTTAATGATTCCAATGCGAATAATGTTCCTGACATTCAGGGGGAATTTGATACCTCAAACAGCGGGGATCCTGATAATTACTTCCTGGTCACTAATGCCAATAGCCTGCGGGCGCAACTGGCCAAAGCCTTCTCTCAGATAGTAGATCGGGCAGGCTCATTCTCTTCAGCCGCCCTAAGCAGCGGTTTTCTCTCATCCGATACCTTTATTTATCAGGCCATCTTTCAAACCAAAGACTGGAGCGGCCAATTACTGGCTTTCCCTATTGATGAAACAAGCGGCAATATTCTTGCCACCGGTAGTGGTCCACGAGGCTCTGTCTGGGATGCGGGTCAACTTCTCAGCCTGCAAAACTTTAACACCGGTCGAAAAATACTGACGTTTAAACCCTCAACCAAAAAAGGAATTAAATTCAGATGGCCAGGCGCCCCTTCCTTTCCTGGTATATCTGATCTCGATTCAGCACAGATTAGCGCCCTTAACACCAATCCTCAGAATGCGCTAAGTGACAATCTGGGAGGCAGCCGTCTTAATTATTTAAGGGGTGATCAGTCGCTCGAACAGAAAAATGGGGGAACATTCCGTAATCGAAAAACCCTGCTTGGCGATATCATTAATTCGGAAGCCGTTGTTGTTGGAGCGCCTAATCAGAACTACCCAGCCGTCTGGCCGGATAATGCCCCGGAAAATACGGCTCCATACAGCACATTTCGTCAAAATAATATCAATCGGCAGAGCGTTATTTATGTCGGTGCTAATGATGGTATGCTGCACGCCTTTGATGCAAAGGCAGGAAATGAACTATTCGCCTATGTGCCTGCTGAAGTGTTTCCCAAGCTCAATTTGTTAACTGATCCTAATTACACCCATCAATTCTATGTCGATGGCTCACCTACCGTGGTTGATGTGTTTATTAATTCCCAGTGGCGAACAGCACTGGTCGGTACGCTGGGAGGCGGCGGCCAGGGCGTTTTCGCACTGGATGTTACTACTCCGACCCAGTTTAATGAAAATAATGCCGCCAACATTGTGAAATGGGAGTTTACCGACAGCGATGATGTGGACCTGGGCTTTACTTATGGACAGGCGTCCATTGTACGATTGGCGAATGGCCGCTGGGCAGCTGTTTTTGGCAATGGCTATAACAATACAGCCAGTGACGGTTTCGCCAGCACCACTGGTAACGCGGTTATTTATATCGTTGATATTGATACTGGCGAGCTGATTAAAAAGCTGGATACCGGGGTTGGCATGAGTGAGGATCCGCTAAGCCTTGGGCGTCCAAACGGGATGGCTTCACCTGCGGTGGTCGATACCGATGGTAATTCGATCGCTAATATTATCTATGCGGGTGATCTGTTCGGTAACTTATGGAAGATTGATATTTCATCGGCTAATCCGTCCCAGTGGCGCTTCTGGTATAATCAGGGAAATCAGCCACTGCCTCTTTTTATAGCCACCGACAGCACTGGAAAACGTCAGCCAATCACTACCAGACCCGAGATTTCGCGAGTGACTTTCAGTGCTTCAGCCTTACAGGTTTACATCGGAACAGGCAAATACCTTGAACCCAGTGATAAAACTGATTTGAGCGTGCAATCTGTCTATGCCTTAAGAGATGACAATACATCTCAAATACGACGCGACCAGCTTCGTCAACAGACTATTTTATCGGAGCAGGGAAACACTCGGGTAACGAGTACGAATCTGTTAGCGAATAATGATCGCGGCTGGTTTCTCGATCTGGTTATCAATGGTCAGGCTAGAGGGGAGCGCGTTATTTCCAATCTCACCTACTTAAACGGCAAAATCATTTTTGCAACCGTTATCCCCACTTCTGATCCCTGCGATTTCGGCGGTGAAAGCTGGCTTATGGAGTTAAATGCGCTGACGGGAAGCCGTCTGAATTATAATGTATTTGATTTGAATGGAGACGGCGCGTTTACCACCGCCGATTCAGTCACCTCCAGTGATGGCGGAGGCACTGTAACACCTAGCGGTATTAAGTCGGAAGTGGGTCTGATTGCCGGCCCTTCTATATTGAATGCCGGCAGTAAAGAATACAAATACATGCCAGGAACCAGCGGCGGCATTCAAAAAGTAGGTGAAAACCCGGGACCACAGATTTTCGGCCGTCAATCCTGGAAGCAGCTACAATAAGCCTACATTACCAGAATAGCGCTCGCTGCTGTATCCGGTTCCTCCGGCTTCCTGGGTAAACAGTGACCAAAGAACTGATTGCCGCATTGTGTATTACGCTCTCTGAAAATACGAGTAATGTGCATTTCCGGGGCAACCCGTATCTCTTCCGGAATTCCTGCTGGTACTTCAGCACAGGATTTCATGGTATTAAATTGTTGCAGTTCTTTAATGCTATATTGTTTTTTAGCCATTTTTGCTCCGCTTAAATCCGGGGGGTGCCCTACGAAATCCTCTCTCCCTCAGGGAGAGAGTTAGAGAGAGGGATTAAAATCAACCCTCACCCTAGCCCTCACTGCCATTAAGTTAAGGACTATGTCATTCCCGCGAAAGCGGGAATCCATTCCTCAATTGGCATTATAGCTAGCTCAGAGATGGTTCCCCGCCTTCGCGGGGAAGACAGTTTAATATACAACTGAGCTTCACTTGATGGCAGTGATCCTAGCCCTCTCCCAACTTGGGAGAGGGGATTTTCTTTTTAAATTGACGCCTATGCACCTACCTCAGGCAGCACAGGAGGCAGAAGCAGAAACAGCTTCGCCAAAATTGGGATTCACTTCCTCGATTTCCTGCTCACGTAATTTAATCAATGATCTGATTTGAGTGCTTTGCAATGAAATTGCAGCAGTGAAGATCTCGGGGTTATTGTTTAATTGAGCAAGATTTTCTTTCTGTTCAGCACTAAGCCACACTTTGTAGCAGGATAGGGTTTGATGAGCACCCAGACGTGAAGATAGTGCTTTTTTTAAAGAGTCTGTGGATGTATAAAATTGACGCACCACATTACTCTGGCTGGCGCAGAGCCACATTCGCTTGTTCCCAGCGGTCTGATTTCTAAACTGCTCGAGTACAGGAACGTAATACCAACTTTGGTTTGCCTCTTTATTTTCTGGGGCCACCGCCCCACTTCTATTAAAAAAACCGGTCACTTTGATTCTCTTTTGTACTTAATACGGCCTTAATGTTTATACCATATTATACGCAGGGTGTACATTAAGTTTTAAAATTATATGAAAACCAAGCAAACGGCAGTTACCGTACAAAGCAACATCCTGGAACAATTAAGACAATTAGTTCGTCAAGAAAAGCATGGATATTTCAGTACCAATAATAAAGCAGCATTTCTTAAGCAGTTGGACGAAGCCCTGTCTTTAAACGATACGATGAGTATCAGTGACCTGGCTTGTGCGATATCTACTGTGGAGAATCTGCTTATTAAACCCGAAGGAGCTACTGCGGCAATTCATTTTAAAGATTACCTGGACAGCAAACAGTATCGAATACTGGACAAAGCCCAATCTATAGCCGCTCCATCAGCAAAAAAAGTTTCTATTATTATCCCGGAAGGAGATATCGAGATCAGCAGTCTGCTGATAAAGCTGCATGAATCCTTACTGAACAGTTATCAGTTATCCCGCAATCATGCCGAAGGTCTGATTCCTGTCACTAAAGTGAAATACAGCGCCGAGCAATTACAAAGCACTCAATCATTTTTTGATTTGGAATTGACGACCCAGCAGGCGCAGCTTCCCGATAGTGCTACCATCATTAAAGATATTCAGCGCAAGGGAGTGACTCTTAATGGAAAAGCGATCACAGCCAAAGACAGTAATGATAATAATGATCCCTGGATTCGGCAGGCCATCGAAAACTTCACAGGAGACCAGATTGATACCGCCAACTCAAAGGCTAATAAGATGTATCATTTTGGCGGCCAGTTTCTTGAAGCGATTCTTCTGCAGGAATTCACCCATAGCATGCAGCTAGCGCATAACCCGGATTTTATTCTTGAGCGCGGTATGGTGAAAGGCCACATCGATTGGGTTAAGAATCCTGAAACTCAAGAAATTTCTGCAAAAATTAATCTGAAAGTATTCACCTGCTCTACCGCCGATCTGGATGATGTCGAAGATCCGCAGAAGTTTTTCACCATTGGCAGTGACGGTTCATCGCTGGTTCACGTCAGTAACGATGATATTGAAAAGGTCATTCCCCGAGCCTCAGCTGAGGTCAGCGGAAAAACAAAAGGCAATATTGTACCGGTCTGTGAGTTAAATGGTACGGTCAGGATGGTTTTTGATCAGAGCCAGGGTGCATATCATCTGAAGGTTTCCGGGTTTACAAACAAAATCAACACACCAGACTTAATTTCAAATAAAGCGCCTCAGTTTAGTCCGGTTGAAAAAGCGGCTTTCGAGGCTCCTGTAAAAGTCGGTACAGCCAGTCTTTTGGCAAGCTTTGGTAAATTCGCTTTGCCTAAAGCATCCCGAATTGAAGGAGCAGCGGCATCTGATGCACCCACTTTGGTGAGCAACAAACAGTAACGATTATCCTTATCCGTCTCGAGGACTCACCATCGGTGACGTCCTTAGAGACAAGCTTCGCTCTTAATAAACTAAAACAGCATTTATAAATAACAAATCTTATTCATAGACTATACTTAATTAGTAACGATATTTTTTTTAAAGAATAATCGACAACCAATTAAGGAACGATGAAATGGAAAATTCAAATCTAAATCAACCACGATCAAATGGACCGCAAATGAGCAATAAATCTGGATTCAAATCAGAATCCCATGTAGGTGAAGCAGCTAGTCAGCTTCTCGAAGAAGGTAAAAAATTCGCGAATGAACTCTATCAGGAGAATATTGCCCAAAAAGTTACTGAAGCACAGGAAACAGTGAAACAATATTCTGATGAGTTAACTGAAAAGGTAAAAACCAATCCGCTGAGTGCATTACTAATCGCTGGAGGCATCGGGTTCGTATTGGCCAAAGTTTTATCTATAAAATGAGTAACCTATTTGAATCGATAACAGGCCTTGTTTCCAGTAAACTGGAAAGCTATAAGTTACTCGCGAAAGTATTCCAGCTGGAAACAAGACTGGCAGCGATGGGGGTTTTGCCTCTCATTATCCATACAGTCATGTTTTTGATTATCAGCATGACTTTATGGCTGCTGGTAATGTCGCTGGTGGCCTATGGTTTATTTTATCTCCTTGGCAGTATCGCACTAGCCTTACTGTTAGTGGTCGTTCTAAACCTGGGGATAATGTATACCATTTACAGGCTTGCCCTTTCAAATATAAGAAAGATGAGTTTTGAAAAAACCCGAGAATATTTTTCTCACCATCCGGAAGATATCCATGATGAAGCAGAGACAACAAATCTACCAAGAGCTGATGCAGGCAGACATGCGGTTAAAGCTCGAGTTGAGTAAAGTTCGCTATTATAAGCGAAATCTTGACTACAACATGGGTGATAAACGCATGGTTGCCCTTGGAGCGCTTCCACTGGTATTTATAGGATGGAAAATGATTCGGGCCTCAGGGATTTTTGCCTTTTTAAGAGAAGCAGCAAAATTCGCCATACTGACAGCAATCGGCAGTATGAAAAGAAATTTTCTGCTGAATCTGAAGTCACTAATCAGCCGCTCTTTTTAGATCTCATTTTTTCCTTCCGTCTTTGCGAACGAAGTGAAGCAATCCAGAGCAGTGCCCGAATGGAGTTTTGAACTGGATTGCTTCGCCAAGGCTCGCAAAGACGATTACTGACGAGCTTTATCGAAGCCCGGTATTCAAACCAAGAGCCAGGGGCAATTGATCAGCCATAGCGGTTCCAATATTTTTGCTTACTTTTTCAAATACACTTTGCTTATAGGTGTAATCGGATACCGTATCAATCTTGATAGTATCTCTCGCTAATTGACCGCTGCTGGCAATACCATCAATTAAACCGCGTTGTTTAGCCTGAGTCCCTGTCCAGAATAAACCGGAAAATGTCTGATCATCAATGAGCAGACGCGTGCCCCGCCCTTCTTTGACTTTGGCGATGAATTGCTGATGAATATCATCCAGCATGGTTTGCATCAGCTGAGTTTGCTCTGGAGTAATTGGGGAAAAGGGATCCAGTATTCCCTTGTTGGTGCCTGCGGTTTGCAAGCGCCTGGTAATCCCAAGCTTCTGCATGGCATCCACGAAACCAAAGCCGTTATATAAAACCCCAATGGATCCCACCAGACTGGATTCATCGGCATAAATTTCATCAGCGCCAACCGCGACATAGTACGCAGCCGATGCGCAAATATCCACGCACACTGCATACACTTTTACGTCCGGATATTTGCTGCGATAGTATTTTAATGAGTTATACATATAACTGGCTTGTACCGGGCTGCCGCCAGGACTGTTGATTCGCAAAATCAATGCCTTTAAACCTTTATTTTTATAAGCGGCATCCAAACCTTTGGCAAAATTTTCGGCATTATTGCTCTGTGTATCAAAAATGCTGCCATTGACATCAATTAAACCGACATGAGGTTTGCTGCCCGCTCCCTTTTCTTCAGTATCCCAGGCGGCCTCATAAACAATCCATACAATTAATAGCAAAAACAGAATACGCCAGACCCAGCGCCAGCGTCGTTTACGTTTTTGTTCTTTCATAAATTCAATTACAATTTGATTTAGCAGGACTTGAGAATCCGAAGAATTCTCTACTGAAGGATTATTCATTGTTGCGGCTACTTGATTTTAAAAAATGAACCCACATTTTACGGCAGATAGCGGGTAAATTAAATAACAAAAAAGAGGTTCCTCTTATGCGCATGGACAAGTTAACATCCAAGTTCCAAATGGCCCTTGCTGACGCACAATCTTTAGCGTTAGGAAAAGATAATGGCTTTATCGAGCCGGAACATGTTATGAAAGCCTTGCTCGATCAGCAAGGAGGCAGTTGCCGCGCTTTGCTGGCAAAGGCGGCAGTCAATCTTACCGAGTTTAAAACCCTGCTTGATCAGGCGCTCGAAAAGCTCCCTAAAGTCAGCGGCACTGGCGGCGAAATTCATATATCCAATGCCTTAAATCGGCTTCTTAATCTGACAGACAAACTTTCCCAACAAAAAAAAGACAGCTATATCTCCAGCGAACTGTTCATACTGGCTGTTATCAGTGAAGACAGTCATTTAAGTAAAATTCTGAAACAGGCAGGCGCCACCACTCAGTCCATTGAAAAGGCTATCAATGAATTGCGGGGCGGAGCCGCAGTCAATGATCCTAATGCTGAAGAGCAGCGGCAGGCTTTGGAAAAATACACCATCGATTTAACCGCAAGAGCGGAGCAGGGAAAGCTTGATCCCGTAATCGGCCGGGATGATGAAATTCGACGAACTATTCAGGTACTCCAGCGACGAACCAAGAATAATCCTGTCCTCATTGGCGAACCTGGCGTCGGTAAAACAGCCATTGTTGAAGGACTTGCTCAGCGTATCATCAATGGTGAGGTTCCAGAAGGTTTAAAGAGTAAACGCCTCTTATCTCTTGATATGGGCGCTTTAATTGCCGGCGCCAAATACCGCGGTGAATTTGAAGAACGTTTAAAGGCCGTTTTAAATGATCTCTCCAAGCAGGAGGGCCAGATCATTCTCTTCATCGATGAATTGCATACAATGGTAGGAGCGGGTAAAGCAGAGGGCGCCATGGATGCCGGCAATATGTTAAAACCCGCCCTTGCGCGCGGTGAGCTTCATTGCATTGGCGCCACCACTTTAGACGAATACCGTCAATACATTGAAAAAGACGCGGCTCTTGAGCGCCGTTTTCAGAAAGTGCTGGTTGACGAGCCGTCCGTAGAAGACACGATCGCAATACTTCGGGGCTTAAAAGAACGTTATGAAGTTCATCACGGCGTTGAAATTACCGATCCGGCAATTGTTGCCGCCGCCACTCTCTCCTATCGCTATATTACAGACCGGCAGCTGCCCGATAAAGCTATTGACTTAATCGATGAAGCGGCCAGCCAAATCCGTATGGAAATTGATTCCAAGCCGGAAAGTCTGGATAAGCTGGAGCGTCGCTTGATTCAATTGAAAATTGAGCGGGAAGCCTTGAAAAAAGAACATGACGAGGCCTCCAAAAAGCGTTTACAGGATTTACAAACTAATATTGATGAGCTGGAAAGAAATTATGCTGATCTGGAGGAGGTATGGAAGTCAGAAAAAGCCTCCCTGCAGGGTGCGACCCAAATCAAGGAATCTTTGGAACAGGCCAAAGTCGAACTGGAAACAGCAAGACGCGCAGGCGATCTGACCCGAATGTCCGAGCTTCAGTATGGACGAATTCCTGAATTGGAAAAACAATTAACTAAAGTTAATGAAGCCGAAAAAACAGAAAATCGACTGGTACGCAACAAAGTCACTGAAGAGGAGATTGCGGATGTCGTCTCCAAATGGACCGGTATTCCTGTCGCAAAAATGCTCGAAGGTGAGAGAGAAAAGCTTTTACATATGGAAGACGCCCTGCACAAACGTCTGATTGGACAGAATGAAGCCGTTGACGCCGTAGCTAATGCCATCCGACGTTCGCGCGCCGGTCTGTCAGATCCTAACCGTCCGATTGGTTCCTTCTTATTTCTTGGACCTACCGGAGTTGGTAAGACGGAGTTATGCAAGGCACTGGCAAGCTTTCTTTTTGATACCAGCGATGCAATGGTGCGTATCGACATGTCCGAATTTATGGAAAAGCATTCAGTCGCTCGTCTTATCGGCGCGCCTCCAGGTTACGTAGGCTATGAAGAAGGCGGTTATCTGACTGAAGCTATCCGACGACGTCCCTACTCGGTCATCCTGCTGGACGAAATCGAAAAGGCCCATTCGGACGTCTTCAATATCCTGTTGCAGGTCATGGACGATGGACGTTTGACCGACGGACAGGGACGAACTGTTGATTTTCGCAACGCAGTAATCGTCATGACCTCCAATCTGGGTTCTCATCTCATTCAGGATATGGCTAAAAAACTGAGCTATGAACAGTTAAAAGCCGCTGTCATGGAAATTGTCACCCAGCATTTCCGCCCTGAATTCATAAACCGCATTGATGATACAGTGGTGTTCCATCCACTGAACAAAGAGCAGATAGCTACTATCGCCGCTATTCAAATCAGTTACTTACAGCAGCGCCTGCAGCAGCAGGATATTCAGCTTTCAGTAACTCCGGATGCCCTTGCACATCTGGCGGCAGCAGGCTTTGATCCCGTCTATGGAGCCAGACCCTTAAAACGGATCATTCAACAAAAGCTTGAAAACCCGCTAGCTCAGGCCTTATTAACCGGAGAATTCAAATCAGGTGATACCATTAAGGCAAGTTGGGAAGACGACAGCTTGCAATTTCATATTGCTAATTGATTTTAAGTTCTTCCCGCTCAGCGGGAAGAACTTTTGTTGATACAGGAGCTTGAACCCTAACTAGGCACCATACTGCTGCGTTTTTCCTCTGCATTTTTTCCTTGCAGCAGTAGCTGGTATTCCTCGGTCAAATTATTAAATTCATCATTGAGCACTTTTATTCCAAGCTTTTCCCAAGGTGTATTTTTTAATACTGGAGCATAGACCTCACCCAATTTACTCCTGAAAGTCGCAAAAATCTCCAGTGCATCATGAACCGATTCAGGGTCAATTAATCCGAGTCCTGAATGTATAGCATGATGGCAGAGTTTATAAAGAATGGATTCTTTGAGATCTTTTTTCTTCATTTGCTCCGAACACATAATATAAACTGCCAATAAAGAGTGACTCAACATACCGTTTAATCGGATACGCATATGCTTCACTAAATCTGCAACGTTGTCAGCATCTTTTTCAAATTCAAAGCGTTCAGCACAATATTCAAACACACTCATTAATTCTCTCGGTACCAGGGTTTTTGCCCAGGCTAGCATTGCATCTCCATCGTTAAACGGACCAGCAGAAGCTGCCTGAATTTCCAACTGCTTAAACATTTCCGAAATTCTGGTTTCGCAACTGACTAAAGAATTTTTCATGGATAACACAAAATGAACATAAGGAATCTGTTTTTTTATGTCATGATAGGTTTTATCTTTATTTATTTTTTCTTTTGCGTTAGATATAAATCCCTCTAATTTGAAAAAATATTGTGCCTTCTGATCGCGGACATGCGGCAAAGCTTGCCAGGTAAATTCAGTTCCTTCCGTTTTGTAGGCCTGATTTAAAAATCGATGATAGGCTTTCAAATATTCTTTTAAAGCATAAGGATGTTTCTTAAAATACTCAGACAAAGACTTGGCATCTGTGATTGTGTTCTTCTCTATATCCAGAATTTTTCGTAATTTTGTATATAAAACACTATTTTCGCGATCCCAGAAATACCATGCATTATATCCTGTATTCATTCGAAAGAATCGATCAAATATTGCCCCCATCAGAATATCTCTGCACTCCGCTTCATATTCATCACGATCAACATTTTGCGCCTTTGCTCTCTCTTCAATTTCCTCAGGTCTGGGTAGTAAGGCCATCGTTTGGATGAGAAGCGTTACATATTCCTCATTAGTTTTATAGCTTTTAGCCGCAGCTTCCGCATAATCTTTTTTTAATTTATCTAATTGCTCAAACAAATATTGATAAGTTGGCGGAGTATAGCCTCTGGCTTTTTGAACAAAATCCTTCTTTAGCGAAGCTGTTTTCTCTAACAGATGCGATAAGGGTGGCTTACGATATCCCATGAGAGCTCCTTTTAACAATAATTAAAAATGCCGCAATTCCAGCTAATCTTTTCTTCCTCGGGCTCCGCGCATAGCAATGCATGAATTAAACTTTGGGTATCCAGTGGGAAAGCTAGCCAGGTAGGGTTTAATTCCACTGTGTTTTGATTATCATTTAGCCAGGTAAAATAATGCCGCAGGGACAGCAGTGCGCGCTCATAATACTCTTTTTCGAGGTGGTGGATGTCATCCACTCCCAGGTGATTTCGCATTGCGTTAAATAAAGATTTATCCCAAATCCACTCTACCGGATTGTCGTGACGCTCCCATATAAATATATACATGCCCACTAATATATCGAATTTCAGCTTTTCACTGGCGGCTTTATAAAAATTCAGACTTTCTGCGACCAGCTTCAGAAGTTCTGCATCATTCAGATGTTGAATATTGATTCGATTTAAAGGTAAACAGGAGCCGAAAAATGTACCGAACAACCCAGTGTTATTGCTTTGAGTTAAATCCGCAGGGAGTTTTATTGCTTTTTTTTGCAGAACTTTAAAATCTGACATGGCATCCCTCCACAAGCATCCACTCGCAGCTAAAAATCAGCGACGTTGCTAATCCCAATCCATAGTTTCCTTGGGAACCTTTTTTTTTATAACAATCTGTTAAAGATTTTGCAATATAAATAGTCGATTAACTAGGTTTTTATAGGTGCAAAAAGCAAGCCAGGTAGCTACTGCCTTAAGCTAAGCTCAAATATATTAAATTGTCCTCCCCGCGAAGGCGGGGATCCATCTCTGAGCTAGCTATAATGCCAATTGAGGAATGGATTCCCGCCTTCGCGGGAATGACAAATTTCCAACTTAATGGAGTATCTCTGACTACCCCCTGAGGGAGAGGATTGAGAGTTTTTGGCATATCGAACAGACACGTCAACCACGTTGGGCAATAGCTGCGGTCAATTGCTGATGAATATTGTCAAACCCGCGATTACTCATCACCAGAATGGCATCGCCAGACTGACTGTTAATCGCTACTTCGTTGACAATTTCAGTGCTGGTAGGAAGAATTTTATAGCTAAAATTCCAGTTTTTAACCAAACCGTCCAGATTAAAATGCTGCGGCTTTAAAATAATAACCTTGTCAGCCTCTTGTAAAGCATCTCGAATTTTATCGCCATGTACGCCCATTTTCATGGTGTAAGAAGCAAATTCGAGCACAACCGTGATGCGCTTATGGCGCTGACTGTTCTTCAAAGCCTGAATGGTTTTACTGATTGCGGTCGGATGGTGGGCAAAATCATCATAAACGGTTATGCCATTCTGATCGGATTTTACTTCAAGCCGACGCTTGACTGGACGAAATGATTCGAGTGCCCTGGCTGCAACCTCTGGATTAACACCAGTATGAGAACTGGCCGCAATGGCTGCCAGACCATTTTCGACATTGAAGCGGCCTATCAACGGCCAATTCACCTCTGCCACGACCTTGCCATGATGCCAGACACGAAAAGCACGCCCGGTTTCCTCGAGTAACTCGGCACGCCATTGTGCATCGCCATTCAAAGCTAATTCTTCCAGTCGTGAAAATACCCCCCTTTCTACAACAGCATTCAGCGCTGCATCATCGCGAGGCTTGAGAACAACTCCTTTGGCAGGGATTGTTTTCAAATAATAATGAAACTGTTGCTGAATAGCCTCCAGATTGGCATAAATATCCGCATGATCAAATTCAAGATTATTTAACAAGGCGATTTCGGGACGATAATGCATGAGTTTCGGGCGTTTATCAAAATAGGCACTGTCATATTCATCAGCTTCAATAACAAACCATTTACCCTTGCCCAGACGATTGCTGGTATTAAAATTGGGAGCGACCCCACCAATCAGAAATCCTGGCTCCAGACCGGCCTGATCCAGGATATGAGCAAGCATTGATGTGGTTGTTGTTTTTCCATGAGTTCCTGCAACTGCAAGTACCCGATATCGGCTGAGAATATGCTCTGCAAGCCACTGAGGGCCAGAGGTGTAAGGTTTATCTGCATCGAGAATCGCTTCTAGTACAGGCATCCCGCGTTTAATTGCATTTCCTATGATAATACAATCTGCCTTCAATGCCATTGATGCATCATCATAACCCTCAACCCAGTCAATTCCTTTGGCTTCGAGCAAATCACTGATGGGCGGATAACAATTGGCGTCGCTGCCAGTAACGGTAAATCCCGCTTCCCTGGCCAGTAGTGCCAAAGCACTCATAAATGTACCGCTAATACCAAGTATATGTAGATGCATTTTTTCACCGGATAAAAGAAAGAGTTAGAAGGCTGAATGCCATTAATCCAAG
The DNA here is from genome assembly GCF_003265995.1 of Legionella quinlivanii. Taxonomy (GTDB): domain Bacteria; phylum Pseudomonadota; class Gammaproteobacteria; order Legionellales; family Legionellaceae; genus Legionella_C; species Legionella_C quinlivanii_A. The sequence goes on from NZ_MVJN01000001.1 coordinate 395,946, forward strand.
GCAAGCTAGAATACCATTAACAAAGCTTAAATCCAAAGCATGCCGATAGATATTGGCAGTCACTAAAAATTGCCAACCGGTTAGGAAAAGTGCCGCCACTAAGTAAATTAACAGCAGAAGCAGCATAAGAAGATTGTTAATTTGCTCGCCAAGCATAATTTGCGAGAAAAAAATCAAGGGAAAGGCAAGTAAATGGATGATTAGATAGGTCACATAGAGTGAGCTGACCGTTTGGACAAGTCGTTCTGATTTTCCAGCCAGATATAAAAGAAATAAAGTATAGATAAAATAGGTCCCAAGAAGGATGGCTGCCGCCAGAAAGGGTACCTGAAAGGCCTGCTTTTTTGGGGCCACTAAAGACCACTGGACACTAACGACAATAAAAAAAAGAAGCGTCAAAATCACTAGTAAATACAATGAATACGGCGTTTGGGCCGGTGATTCTTTTAAAGTAGTTACTTTCCAATATCGCTGCAAAATATGTTTCCACATGATCATCCATTAATTCTGCGCCAAAGTCCTGATCTCGAAAAGTTTAACAGCTGAGCAGATACTTAAATTATAAGCTCTGATTAGACTATTGGGTGAACAAATCCGACTAGGCCTGTTGTTTCTTTTTTCTGAAAATTTTGTCCTGAGCGACCACCGGCTGCTTCCAGGGACCTGAAATCTTGTAGGTATAGCCGCTGATTTTCTGCATTCCCTGATTAATAATTTTACTGGCCACCCAGGTCGCTAAACCAACAACCGGCCCTCCGGCAATGGTAGCGACAATTGGCAGGCTTGCAGTGATATGCGGAGTCACCCGCAAATCGAGATTATAAAGCTGACGGGAAATATCGAGATTTCCTTTCATGCTCGCATAAGCTATTGGACCATCGATATAACTGTCCTGAGTCGTCATCATCCCCTGGGCAATGTTGAAATTGCCTTCAAATATATCAAAACTATATCCATCATTCGACAAATCACTAAAATCCAGTTTTAATCTTCTTGGTATGGTTTGCAAACTGAGAATGCTTAATAGTTTACCCAGTCCCAGTTTTTCTTCTGTATCCGAACTCAGATGAGTTATACGTCCGTTTTTGAGAATAATCGACATATTACCTTTGAGATTATCAATGGAAAAATCCTGAAAACCTCCCGTCCAGTTTCCTGAAAAGCGGATAGCTCCCTCCTGTCCCTCAACCACCGGACTAATATTAAACTGTTCCAGTCCTTTGGCCAGGTCGGTAAGTTCCACATTGCTTTGAATTTCGGTTTTACTGCCATTTTGCTGAGGGGACCATAATCCCTTTGCCGTCATTTGATAAGCAGGTGACTTCAAAGTACAAGAATCGATTTTCCAACCGGAACGGGTAGAAATCGCCTTCAAAGTCATTTTACCCAAACGCCAGTCGGCAAATCGCAAATCGTTAATGTTCAATTCCATATTGGGCATATCACTGATATCCGGATTACAGGAAGCTCCTTCAACTTTTTTATTTTGACCCAGAATCAATCGGTTGAAACTGCCTTTAATTAAATTGAATTTGGGATCATAGTTCAGGCTGGCATCCATCTCTTTCTGATTAATTCGGATAGCCCAGCTATCCTCTGGCGTTTTGCTTGCCTTGATGCCAAGATCATTATATTCATAACTACCCACAATTGCTTTTTTCAGGTGAACATTAATAAAAGTCACTAGTCCGGCTATTCCCTTTTGATTATCCGCTTTGGTTTTGGCCAACAGGTTCTGCCACTGCTGCAAATTAAACACGGGCAAAGTGCCCGCAATTTGCAGGCCCTTGATCTTCTGGTCAGCACGGCCGTTGCCAAAGAGAATACTACCCTTATCCAGATGAAACTCTTTTTTCTTTCCGGCAAAATTCAAACTCGCCGACAGGCGTTTGTCATAATCCATATTCAGTTTAACGGCTTTCTCAGGATTGAACTGAATATCCAGTGTAAGCGGTGCTTTACTCATCGAGGTTTTGCCGAATGGCGCAGGAAGATTAATACCAACACCCTGAAGATTTGTCTTGATTAGCAAATGATCCAAATCACTTGGATCGTCAGTAAGAGTCAGTGTACTTTCCAGCCAAAGATCACCCTGCATCAATGAAAATAAGGCCAGATTCAATTTATTTTTAAGCAATTCAATGCTCGTCTTCCCTTTCAGTCTGACTTCGGTATAAGGTTTACCCTTGCGCACGGATTTAATTAAAATACTGACCGGATTTTGTAAAAGCGAGGCTTTCAAGTTACTATCCAGAATGCCTTCCTGATCAAACTGCAAATTCCCGCTGACGCCGCTTAACTGCAAATCCTCCAGACTGTGATGAACTGTTACCTCATTATTATCAAAGTCCACATCGCCCAACACCAGGATCTCGTCATTTTCCGGATATAGTGGCGCTTCCAATCGAAAATCGAGGCTGAGATCACCGCTCATCTGCAGCATTTTTAATGTGGCGAGTTTCTTTTTAAGCGGAGAAGCCAAAACATAGGCCAATCCTTTTCTGGAATCTGAATTGACTTTGGCATGCAAGAGCAGGGTTTCCCGATCGTGGCCAATGTCATTGACACGAAGATTGGCCTTATCCACCATGATACCGCGTAAATTGGCATGCACCACATCGACATTAAGCGAGCGTCTGTCAATAGTAAGATAGGCCTCGATATTGCGGGTTATAGGCCAATTCCTGGCATAATACAGGTCGACTCCTCGCAGATGACCTTTAACCAGAAATTCGCCATTATTCTGATCAAATGGAAACTCTGCGACAGGGCCATGAAGATGAACTTCAGCCACCATATGATCAATTTGCTTAATTCCCTGCTTCAGCCATAAATCCAGCTTCGGCTTTAGCTTGCCTGAGGGGATGTATTTCAACCATTGCTCACCCTTATTGCCCTCCAGCTCTGCAGTCAAGTCCAGATTTCCCCTGGATTGATTACTTATGCCAGACCATTTGCCTTCGAGTTTAAGCAACAGATCGGGATGCTGCAGTACCATTCGTTCAATATCAATCGTTGTTTCCTGATCCTCTGTTTTCCAGTCAAGCGCCGCATTGGCCAGCAATAATTTGACCGGAGGCTTATCTTCAACGCGTATCACCGCATCTTCACTATCCAGTTCAAGACGACCTTGTCCTGGTTGCCATTGAAGGACACCAGAAAAATTATCAATACCGGGCACTGTTGCCGAATTTTGCCAGCCCAGCTTACTAAAACGAGAAAGAAACCAATCCGGTTGGCCCTGCTTTATCACCAGCTGTGTATCGCTCATAAAACCAATCGGATTATAGGAGCGGATACTGGAAAACTTTTCAGTCAGCTGATTTGGCAAGCTTTCCAAAGCAGAGGCAATATTGAGCTGTTTAATATAGGTCTTATAGGCGTTACTCTGCGTATCATAGCTGATTTCAAAGGAGTTTTTTGGCCACTTAGTGCCATTTAAACGTAAAACCACCTCATCGCCTGTTAGCTTCCAGCCGGACTGGGTTAATGTCCAGGCGAGGCTGGCTTTAAATTTCTGAATTGTATTTGTTTTGTCATTCAGCAGTTCTCGCCATTGAATCTGCTCTAAATTCAGTTTGGCCTGAACGGTTTGCACCTGTCCTTTTTTGATATCAATCCAGGATTTTAAATCCCCGGATCCTTTAAGGTCTTGCTGCAGATTTTGCGGCAGCAAACTGGTCCACTGTTCAAATTTCCAATCCTCTGATGCAAAATAAATCTGGCCCTCGGTCTGCGCAAGATGATAGGGATCAATGGATAAATCAGCGATCAACCGGAAACTGGTCGGCATATTCTGTTCAAGTGCCGCCTCACCGCGGATGCGGTAGCGATCCGCTTTTCTGGAAACTACCAAATTAAAGCGTTTCACTGGAATGACGCTGCCATTTTGCAGATGAATCTGGGTGGAGAAATGCTTGATAATAATTTTTTGCTGATTAAGTATCCAGGCCAGAACTGGTGTATAGACAGCAGGATCCAGTTTGAACTCTCCATTACCCAGGTTTAAGCCTTCTATTGACCATTGATTATTGTTTTGACGGATATCCAGATTCAGATCATCGACATAGAGAACACCGGGCTGTATCTGCCAATGCCACAACGAGCCCAAAAGATTAATACCTACCAGCAGATTTTTTAAATGAATAGCACCCTCTTTGCCATCGGAAACGCTGACCTGCTTCAATTTAATAACCGGCTCGAACCAGTACCATCCCGTTTCCATGGTCTGGATATGAACAGGCTCTCCTACCAGGGCAGACAAATGCTTCTCGACTTCTGTTTTATACTGCGAGGCCCAGGGAGTCAGAGCGCGAAACAGGCTGGATATCACTGCCGCAGCAATAATCAATATCGCCAAGGGTAAACGGCAGCGTTTTAAAAGTTTAGTCACCAGTTTTTTTTGAATGGGTTATTGAACCCTTACTATACCATTGCTTGAGCGCGTACTCATCACTTTCTTTCTGATCCAGACGTTCTTGCTCGCTTTTTTTCTCGTCATACAGCTTTTTCAGCAGCTCAAGCACTACATCCTGTTCTGCTTTAGCCTGAAAATAGGTTTTTTCAAGTTGCGATCGCTGTTTCGCAAGAGAAGCCAGATGCTGATTCATTTGGCCTAAGGCCTGATCCAGTTGCGTGATAAATTCGATACGGTTTCGCATACGCCCGATTTCGCAACCAGCATTGCCCAACTGATGCAACTGCTCCACATAATCCTGACGATAGACCAGTAATTGCTCATGTTTGGTTTTGCCGGCATGAAACTGATCCCGAGCCAGCTGCCAGTTTTTTGCAGCTTCCAAAACTGCCTGCTCTCTGATTTTAAGAATTTGCAGCAGCTGATTAATAGGTGCCTGACTCATAGTTTATTTTTCCAAAATTGCTGCCAACTCCCTTAGCTTTGACAAACTTTCCTCTTGATTAACGCACTGATTCATATCCTGAGAAATATAGTCTCTTATCTGATCGCGGCAAAGTATCGCCTTATCCAATTGCTTGTCTGTTCCCTTTGTATAAGCCCCCAGCAGGATCATATCCTTATTTTTTTCATAAATAGACAGATATTTTTTTAAAACAAGCATAGCCTTTATCTGGCTTTGCGGCACAATGTTTGGCATAACCCGGCTGATGGATGCCTCAAGATCAATTGCGGGATATTGCCCTGCTTCCGCGAGGCTTCTGTTTAATACAATATGTCCATCCAGAATCGCACGGGCGGCATCTGCAATGGGATCCTGCTGATCGTCCCCTTCTGTAAGAACAGTATAGAATGCAGTGATTGAACCTCTCCCTGGCATGGCATTTCCTGCTCGTTCGATCAATTGAGGGAGTTTGGCAAATACCGAAGGTGGATAGCCTTTGGTTGCCGGGGGTTCGCCTATAGACAATGCAATTTCCCTTTGTGCCTGTGCAAAACGAGTCAGAGAATCCATCAGCAACAATACATGCTTGCCCTGATCCCGATAATATTCCGCGATACTGGTAGCAACCATTGCGCCATGCAGACGCATCAAGGGACTTTCATCAGCCGGTGCAGCGATCACAACTGCCCGTTTTAAACCCATTTCGCCAAGATTAGTTTCAATGAATTCTTTTACCTCGCGCCCGCGCTCTCCAATTAAACCGACCACCACCAGGTCAGCAGCAGTGAATCGGCTCATCATGCCCAGCAATACTGATTTACCGACGCCGCTGCCGGCAAACAGGCCAATTCGCTGACCTCGCCCAATGGTTAGCAAGCCGTTAATTGCTCGAATCCCGACATCAAGTACTGTATCAATGTTAGCTCTTTTTAAAGGATTGACGGGGGCACTAATGAGAGGATAATTCTCAATAATTTCAAGCTTTTCCCCGCCATCAATCGCTTCTCCCGCCCCATTCAGAACTCGGCCCAACAGCTGGGCTCCTACTCTTACCTCAGCAATCCGCCCGGTGGGCGTTATGAGCATGCCAGGAGCAATTCCCTGAGTATGACTAATCGACATCAGATAGGAGGCATCATCATCAAAACCGACAATTTCTGCCTCAACACGCTCTGAAGCAGACAATTTGACCCAGCATAATGCTCCTACAGGTTGTTGAAATCCGCGGGCTTCAAGAGTTAAGCCTACCGCGCGGCTTATTCTGCCGCGTCGAAGCAAACCGCTTGCAGAGCGTTTTCTTAATCGTTTTAAAAGTGGAACCAGGCGGGATTCATAATGAATCATAGAAATCATCCAGGGAATTATCATCACTTGAAGGGATGCTCATTTCCAGACTGAACTGCTCAGAAAATAATTGTGCAAATCGCGCTTTAAGCCGCCCATCAAGCTCAGTGTAGGCACCCTTTAAATAGAAATCCCCGCGCATCAGATTAGCATCTTCTTGTAAAATATCGGTGATTACTGCTACTTTTTGCTTATCCAAATGATTTTTTAACCATTCGACGTCCAAAGGATGCATGGTCAGCTGCTTATTTCCTTTAACGGACGGCAATTCCTTCTTAATCTCTTCAACCAGACACAAAACCTTCTCAGGATTACAACTCAACTCAAGCCCGATGCAGGATTCACAAATCCAGAAAATGGTTTGCACAATTTCGTCACAGACTTCCTTATCCAGCAAACGGATGGGGTTTTGAAAAAAATCAATCCATTCCAGTAATCTGGATTTGAGCGACTCTATTTCAGAAACAGCATTTGCCATGCCTTCCTTATATCCCGCCAAGCGAGCCTCTTCCCGTAAACGCTGGCACTCCGCCTCAAAAATTGCCTGTGTATCAACCGGTGAGGGCGGCGATTCGGATACAGGTGCTTTTAAATCCCAGGGGCAAAATTCATTTTGACTGGCGTTTTCATGGAAGGGTTCAAACTCTTTTTCCATTCGCTGTCATCCCTAACTCCAACAGACATGCGGGCTAGTATCACAAAAAAAAACTTTGAAAACAAATTAATTTTAGTGAATGCAATTGCATGTAGTTGAATCATTTCTGATCTTTATCGAATCACTTAAGCAAATATTAAGCATTGAAAGCTTATAATAATTAGAAGCGGTTTATAAGCACTGAGGGGACAATGGCTATTACGCTCAAAAATCTTGAGTCCATTGACCAATCCATTCAAAAAGAATTTGAACAATGGATTAAAAGCCATGTGCCTGAAACTGTCAAAGATACCGACCAGATAAAAACATCCCAGTATAGCATCTTGAACTACCCTGCGTTATGGTCCGGCGCACGGTTGTTTGAAACACGAATCAACGCAGCTAAAAGCAAGGAAAAACCTGCTTCTGAGTCAATTGAAGAACTCATTGAAAAATCTAAAAAAGCAAACAAGAAAGACGAGAAGGCTTTAAAAGAGATCCTTGCTTTTGAAAAATTATTCAAAAAGCAATCTGAATATTTTAAAGAAAAAGCACTGATTCAATTTGTTAACAAAACCATCGATGATCTATCCATCGCCAATGACGATGCAGCCAAATCAATTAATCAGATTAAAGATAAAATACGAAATCTTTTTTCAGCCAATGCCTTACTGAAATTACAAAGGCGATATGATTGCCTGCAAACTCATCGACAAATCAGTTTACTTTGTCAGGAATTGCGCACTTTTGCGGATGCAAAAAATAAAGACGCCCTCGAAACGATTATTCAGCTGGAAGTCTTGGGAAAACGAGTCATCGATGGACAATATGAACATGCCAAAAAAATGACCCTGACGGAGGCTATTGGCTACGATGTGGCTACAGCAACCTCTTTAATCGGATGGGTCACTGGCTTTCCAGCAGCCATTCTCGGTTTGGCAGGAATCTTTTTTCCACCCTTGCTTGTACCTGCCGGGATCATCGGTACTATAAGCTTCATATCCTACGCAGCCTCTATTATTTCAGTTGCCAATATGGCGCATCAGGCCTTTGCCTATGGCCGCTCTCCCCACCCCAGAGACTTTTGGTGGATGGTCATGGATGTGGTTCTGGCACCGGTAAACCTGGCCGGTGGTGCTATCTTTTCCTCATTCGCCAATTTGGCAAAACCAATTAAGCATCTACCGAATGTGATCAATGTAGTTGGCGACTGGTGGAATAATGTATTTTCGAATATTCTGCCTGATGTATTTTTTGTTAAAGACTCCTATGAAGATAGCAAAAAGATTGGGGCCACCTATACTGCTCGCGGCCAGTTACGAAATTCGCCCACGGCCAGTTCCTGGAAGCAAATGGCAAGCGCTCTTTCGCAAATGGAAAGTGACGCAGCGTCAAAAATCCGAAATACTAAAGAAGAAATTGCTCTGGTAAAAGCAGACAGCAAACTCAGACCTGTAACATCAGAAGTGGTTCAGGACAAGGAATCCTTGTTAAAAAATCTCAAAGAGCAGCTTGATGATTCTCCTGATTTTAAGAATATTCATCAGGCCCTGGACGATTATTTCGGACTGGAAAGCAAACTACCCAAATCACATCAGTATGTTAATACTAAAGAGTATCGGGAAGAAATTTATCGCAAATCCTGTGCTCTGGTTAATCTTCTTGAAGCCTGTAATCAACTGACCAGCGGTAATCAGGAACTGGCTGAACCCCAGGGGCTTATCAATCAAATTGCTCAGAATGCCAGAGTGATTGAACAGCATTTGAATAATACTTATCAGAAATTACTGAGCTCCCGACCCGCTGGCGAAACCGCAGCTCACAGCAGAGACTTTGCTTTCGTCAGATTATCCAGTCCTGCAGAAAGTCTGCAATTTACGAAAAGTCATCAGGCGGGGATTCTTCTTTGGGATAAGGGATTCATGGGCACCAGAATATCCAGGGAGGCTGAGGCTGTTTTAAAGGCAGTAAAAGCTTATAAAGAGTTAGATCCTGATGTGTCCAGAACTCTGCGGTTATCTGCATTAAATGCTATTGCTGAGCAATGCAAAAATTATATCGACCTCAATAAAGCTAATCCAAAGAAAGGAAGACTCCAGTATGTGGAAAAACTTGCTGAAACAGTGAAGAATGAAAAAGCAGCCCTGGAAGAGTTTTCAGCAGAAGAGCCCGTACTGGTGGAGTTTAAAGCAAAATAAGTTATTCTCTTCACCAAATAGCTCTAAATCATCTCATCCCCTCCTTTCGTTCCCAGTGCAATCTTCCCTTCTTCGGCAAGACTTCGTGCCAATGCAAGAATATCGCGCTGCGCTTTCTCAACCTCACTAACCTTAACAGGACCTTGCATTTCCAAATCATCTCGTAATAAATCAGCAGCCCGCTTTGACATATTACCAAATATCTTGTCTTTCACCGGTTCCGTAGTGCCTTTCAATGCCAATAAAAGTTGCTCGGAGGGTATATCACGAAGAAGGGTTTGCACGCTGCGATTATCCATATCTACAAGGTTTTCAAAGACAAACATTTTGTCTTTTATCTTCTCACAGATTTCCTGATCCCAGGCGTTTATTTTTTCAAGCACTTCTTCTTCTACGGAGCCTTCCAGAAAATTGATAACATCAGCTACTGTTTTAATGCCTCCTACTGAAGCTGTTTTACTAATTTTTTGTCCGCTTAATTGCTTTTCAATCACTTTACCAAGCTCAGAAATTGCCTCTGGCTTGACGGTATCAATCGTGCACATGCGCAAAAGCACCTCTGCGCGTTTCTCGCCCGTGAAATAGCTGACCACTTCGGCAGCCTGCTCGCTATCCAGGTGAATTAAAATGGTAGCGATAATTTGTGGATGTTCGTTGCGGATTACATCTGCTATAGAGCGTCCATCAAGCCATTTTAATCGGTTCAGACCGCTGTCTTTATCAGAAACTAAAATCCGGTCGATAAAGGGCGTGGCTCTCTCCTCACCCAGTGCATTGATTAATACCGTACGAAGATAGTTTTCCGCATCGACGGTGAGGCTGGTTTGTTCTTCTATAGCGTTTAAAAATTCTCCCAGCACATTTTGCATTTTTGCCTTACTGACACTGCTCAAAGTCGAGATTGCCATTCCGACCTTTTGAACCTGACGAGGCTCCAGATGTTTTAACACTTCAGCAGCATTTTTTTCCCCCATGCCGAGTAATAAAATGGCCGCTCTTTCTATTCCATCCATAACATTATCCTCGATCTACCCAGGTCTTGACCACCTGCGCAACCCGCTTTGGTTCTTTATCCACCACTTGGCGCAATAAAGCCAGTTGCGTTTCATAGTCATTGGCATTTGAAGGCAGCATGCCTTGCCCCTGATAGGTCAGTTCACTTTGCTGCTCTTCCTCAACCTCTTCAGAACGGTTGCTTGCAAGGGTTTTGAATAAAGGACGAAACACTCCGAATACCAGACCAAGAACAAATAAGCCCCCTAAACTCTGCTTTACAATGGACCAAAATGTGCTGGTCTGCCAAAAATGGGGTTCAGGGATAGGTTCAATAGGATCAGGTTTTACAAAATTACTATTCACTACATTAAGACTATCGCCTCTTTCGGTATTAAGACCGATTGCGTCTGAAACCAGCGCCTTGACCTGATCCAGCTCTTTAGCCGTTAAGGGCTTTAATACCATTTTTTTGGTTTTCGGATCCAGCACCGGGCGGTTATCAATCAACACAGCCACAGTTAAACGTTTAATACTGCCAGGCTGATTTTTGGTGTGGCTCACAGTCTTGTCCAGCTCAAAATTCTTGACTACTTGTTTCTGCATATCATTGGAATCGGTTTGCTCTTGACTGGCCGGGGTTGGGGTGTTGGGCGCATTTTTATTTTGCCCTTTGCCCTGTAAATTAGCGTTCTTTGGAGGAGAGTTAGAGAGTGAACCGGCAACCCCGCCTGCATTGGCTGTTTTGCGCTGCTCTTCTACCAGCTGCTCACTACGTACCGCACCGCCATCAGGATTATAGAGCTCCTGAGTCTGCTCGAAATCGGTAAAATCGATATCTGCTGAAACTTTGGCCTTCACTTTTCCAAAACCAAGCAAGGGCGTTAAAATGTCCTGTATTTTCTGAGCGTATTGCTGCTCCAGAGTCTGACGGTAATCAAGATATTTTTCGGAACTGCTGAACACAGAACCGCCACCACCCTCATTTAATAATTGCCCATTTTGATCAACAACAGTTACTCTGCTTGCCGACAAGTTGGGAATACTCGAGGCAACCAGGTTAATAATGGATGCAATCGCCTGTTTTTTTAACTCCACACCGGGATAAATATCAATGAATACTGAAGCGCTGGGTTCGCGGCTATCGCGTACGAAAGCCGATTCCCGTGGAATGGCCAGGTGAACACGCGCCGATTTAATATCATGCAACTGGCTGATGGTTCTGGCTAACTCGGCCTCCAGTGCCTGTTTGTATCGGGCATTTTCCATGAATTGGCTGGTGGTAAATGTATTTCCATTAGCAAATAATTCCGAGATTGGGTTATTACCACGCGGCAAGCCTTCGGCAGCCAGTTTTAAGCGGGCAGTCTGCACATCGCTGCTGGGAACCATGATGGTGCCATAGGTTTCATCCAGCTTGAAAGGAATCGCGTTACGTTGCAATGTATCCATCACATCGGTTGAATCACGCGGACTTAACTGGCTGTACAACGGCATATAACTCGGCGTGCGTGACCAGAGAACAACAGCAACACCAATTGCCACACTCGCTGCAAGGCCAATCATCAGGCCTAATTGTTTGGCAATGGGTAAGCGGGTAAACTTTGTGGCCGCATTGGCCGCAGTATCAGCCAAGGCCATGACATACTCCTGTCATTATTAACTTACTTCCTGTATAGATTGCCCGGATTAGACCGGCATATTCATAATATCCTGATAAGCCTGAACCAGTTTGTTTCTGACTCTAAGTGTTGCTTCAAAAGCTATATTCGATTTTTGGGCTGCTATCATAACATCCCCCAGGCTTACATTGGCAGCGCCCACCTCAAACTGGTTTCGCAAATGATCAGCCGTCTGACTCAACTGATTAACCTCTCCCATCGCATTGTGAAAAATGTCACCAAAAGAGGTCGTAGCAGGAGTCAGTTCGGGGGCTTTTCCCTGCGCTTCAGCAGCCATGACTCGCATTTGATTGAACAGTGAAACCGTATTCACATCAGTCATTTCTTTTTACCTGCGTTTTTATTTAACTGATACAATCCGGGCTTGTGCCAGATTACACCTCATATCCTTCTTCTCTCATCTTGGCTAATTTGTACCTTAATGTTCTTTCGCTGACACCAAGCGCTCCAGCGACCTGCTGACGATTACCATTATAATCTTTCAATGTTTTTTCGATAAGATCATATTCGTGATTCTGAAGGTTTTTTGCCTCTGTCTTTTTAACCGGTTTGTCCTTGTTTAAATCCGGTAATTGCAGGTGAGCTATTTCAATCACCCCATGCGTTTGCAAGACAAGCGCTCTTTGCACCACGTTGTCCAGCTCTCTGGCATTTCCTGGCCAGGAATAATGCAATAAGGCCTGTCTTGCTTCTTCACTCAGCACAGGAATTACAGGAAAATTATCCTGACAATGGCGTCTAATCAAATAATTTGCAAGCGGAATGATGTCGCAAATCCGTTCCCGAAGCGGCAGCCAGTGGAGGGGAAACACATTCAGGCGATAATAAAGGTCTTCTCTGAAACGCCCCGCTTTTACTTCTTCCAATAAATGACGATTGCTGGTAGCAAGTACTCTCACATCAAGATTGATCATCTTGTTGGAACCTATGCGCTCCACCTCTTTTTCCTGCAGAACCCGCAGCAATTTGGCCTGCAGAGCAAGACTCATCTCACTGACTTCATCGAGTAGCAGCGTGCCTTCCTGGGCCTGTTCAAATTTTCCGGGTGTTGATTTATAGGCTCCGGTAAACGCCCCTTTTTCATAACCGAACAAAGTAGCTTCAAGCATTTGCTCGGGAATCGCAGCACAGTTTATCGCCACAAACGGTTTTTGTGCGCGCGGTGAATGATCATGGATGAAATGGGCAAGAACTTCCTTGCCCGTTCCACTTTCTCCACTAATCATTACGCCCACATCCGACTGCGCCACGCGTAAAGCCATAGAAAGCAATGCCTGGCTCTTAGGATCCATCGCAATGGGCTGGGAATCATCTTGCATAAAGGCTGGTTTAATATAGCGATTGATTTTTTCGGCCAGTAAATTAGCGCTAAATGGCTTTTGAAGATAATCAACGGCGCCATTGCGCATAGCACTGACCGCGTCTTCAACAGACGCATAGGCGGTCATCAGAATCACCGGAACGCCGGGATTGCGCCTTTGTATCTCCGCAAGAAGCTGCTGTCCGTCAACCCGATCCATTCGTACATCACTGAGTACAATGGCGGGACTATGTTTTTCCAGCATGGCCAGTGCTTCTTTACCGTCTTTGGCAGACAAATAGGAATGACCTGCCAGGTTCATTGTTTCTGCCAGTGCTTCCCGCAACACTGGGTCATCTTCTACAATTAACACATCGCCCATACCTATTCCTCAATTAATCGTTACCAATAAATGATAACGATATCTGTTCATAGAATCTAAACATGTCATAAAAAACAAGATGCTTCAATAACTAAATGAAAGTAATCATTATTTACCATGGGATATCCAACTCAATCGTCGAACCCTCTCCCTCTGATGTCTGTATTGTTGCCCGCCCCTTATGAGCAGCCGCAGCTGCTTTGACAATGGCTAAACCCAGACCTGTACCCTGAGCACGCGTGGTAAAAAAGGGCGAAAAAACCTGAGCTTTGACTTCCTCAGACATCCCCTTACCATCATCATTTACTCTGATTACAAAGCCGGAGTTGCCTTCATTCGGCAGCATGTCGACTCTAATATGCCGAGCTTCCGCCTGAAGACTGTTATTTACCAGATTTAATACAGCTCCAATCAGGGCTTCTTCGTGCAACAGACATCGGCGTGCAGGTAGTTGGTTATTTATTTTCCATTGTACAGTTTTATCTTCTAACAAGATATATATTCTTTCCTCTAATACCTTGCCCCATTGCTGAAGATCAAGAGACTGCTTTTCCAGGCGCTCTCCACGGGCAAACAGCAATAACTCCTCAATTTGCTGCTCAATAGCACTATGGCAGGCCTGCAGCCTTGATAACCACAGCTGGCTGCGCTCCTCAAGTTTTTGTGTAGTACTCAGATGTTCGGTGTATAACATAGCTGAAGCCAGAGGGGTTCTAATCTGATGGGCAAGCTGCGCAGTCATACGTCCGAGCGTCATAAGCTGATTCTGATTTTCCCTGGCATGTTCATATTCACGGGTAGCGGTGAAATCGGTAAGAATAATTAACTCCCCTGGCGGGGTGGAAAGTGATGAAATGGATAGATGTACGCGGCGGCCATTGACAAGAGAGACTTCCAGACCGTCATCTTCTTTGGGGGCAAACACCTTATCGATAACACCTCGCCACTCTTGCCCGGTCATATCTTCTTCAAGAAGATCGATGGCAGCCTGATTCATCCAGGCAATAAGGCCCTGACTGTTCAAAACAATTAGTCCTGTAGGCACACAGGATAGAATTTCTTTGATTGAGATTTCGGATAACATGCGCTGGTTTGCGTTAATAATTAATTATTGAATGTATCAAAACTTAATTAAACTAAACAGAGCTTTGGAAATTATCCTTTTTTCCTATACTCCTCATCCAGCTGGCGGAGAAATTTAAGCTTTTCTGCGATTTTAATTTCTAAGCCTCTCGGAACCGGAACATACCAGTGCGGTTCTTTCATTCCTTCAGGCAAATAACTTTCACCTGCTGCATACCCATGAGGCTCATCATGCGCGTAACGGTATTGCTGACCATAACCGAGCTTCTGCATAAGAGCTGTGGGCGCATTGCGGATGTGCAGTGGAACTTCCCGCGATTTATCTTTTTTAATAAAATCTCTGGCTTGATTATAAGCCATATACCCTGCATTGCTTTTTGCTGCAACAGCGAGATAAATCACGGCTTGCGCCAGTGCCAGTTCTCCCTCGGGAGAACCCAGACGCTCGTAAGTTGCCGCTGCGTCATTGGCAATCTGCATGGCTTTGGGATCGGCAAGACCAATATCCTCCCAGGCCATGCGAACAATACGTCTTGATAAATAATAGGGATCCACCCCTCCATCAAGCATGCGGCACAGCCAATACAAGGCCGCATCGGGATGAGAGCCGCGCACGGATTTATGTAAAGCGGAGATCTGATCATAGAAATTCTCACCACCTTTATCAAAACGTCGCGCCGCGGGGGTGAGCATTCTCAGCAACTGCTCATGGTCGATTAAAGAATGGCCTTCCAGTTTGGCAGCGGAATCAATCTGCTCGAGAAAATTATATAAACGCCTGCCGTCGCCATCCGCCATTGAAGTGAGAGCCGCCAGTGCTTCTGCATCAAATTGAATCTTGATAAAGCCCTTATCCTGTGCACGCTTAACCAGCAGCCCGAGTTCCTCTTCACTTAAGGATTTCAATACATAAACCTGTGCTCGGGAAAGCAAGGCATTATTGACTTCAAACGAAGGATTTTCAGTAGTCGCACCAATAAAAGTGACCAGACCTGACTCAGTGAAGGGTAGCAAGGCATCCTGCTGTGATTTATTAAAGCGATGAATCTCGTCAATAAATAAAATAGTCTGACGCTGGTGATATCGATTTCGTTCGGCTTGTTCGACTGCCGCCCTGATATCTTTCACACCGGCTAATACCGCTGATAAGGCTATCCATTCACAATCAAAGGCCTTCGCTGCGAGGCGCGCAAGGGTGGTTTTACCGACTCCGGGCGGTCCCCAGAAAATCATGGAATGCGGTTTGCCTGAGCTAAAAGCGAGACGCAGCGGCTTGCCTTCCCCCAGAAGATGGGTTTGGCCAACAACTTCTTGCCAAACTTCAGGCCTCATTCGTTCGGCAAGCGGGGTATGGGATTGCTCTGCAAATAGGTTCATTGTTCGACTACGTCAACACCTTTAGGCGGCTTAAATTGGAACAGACTGCTTGCCAAACTGGGATTATTTTTAATATTAGACAATTGAACGCTGGTGTGCTGCCCTAATTGATCAAATAATTCAATATTAGTTAATTTATCGCCCTTGAAAACCAGTTTAAGCTGTTGAAAATTCTCCTTCGGCGATTTAGCTTTAAGACTATAAACCTGTTTACTGCCGTCAACAGCGGCGCTCACATCAAAATCACGGGTAACGGTATTATCATAACCGCTTAAAAATAAACCGGCCGTACCGCCCAGCCCCTTCTGTTGTTTTTTTACAGTGACCTGCTCAAGATCGACATCATAAACCCACATTTTTTTACTGTCAGCAATGACTAATTGCTCCATTGGATCCTTGGTCTCCCAACGAAATTTGCCGGGTCTTGACAACGCCATTGTGCCAGAAGTCTGTGAAACTTCTCGCTTACCTGCTTTTACTACCTGATTAAAACTGGCACTCATAGTTTTTAGAGCATTCAGTTTTTCCTGCAGTTCCTCACCGGGTGATTGACTAAAGGCTGTGTTCATTAAAAAGCATAATGCGATACTCATTAATTTTTTCATACTTATTCCTCATTGACAGACGATACCAGGACATCACGAAATCCCCCTTCAAGAGGACCCACTATGCCTGTTCTTTCCATTTCTTCAACCAGCCTCGCAGCCCGGTTGTAGCCTATCTTCAAACGGCGCTGAACCGAGGAGATGCTGGCTTTACGGGTTTGAAGCACAAACTCAACTGCCTGATCATAGAGCGGATCAGAATCCTCTGTATTCTGACCGCCTCCTTCTTCCCCTGGCCCTTCAGAAGGATCGAAGGTTTGAGTAATCTCATCGATGTATTCTGGTTCTCCACGTGAGCGCCAGTCATCTGCGACACGATGCACTTCCATATCATCGACAAATGCTCCATGAACGCGCAGGGGTGCCCCGGTTCCAGGCGCGAGATATAACATATCCCCATGTCCCAATAACTGCTCCGCTCCCTGCTGGTCAAGAATAGTGCGCGAGTCAATTTTTGAAGACACCTGAAATGACATTCTGGTCGGGATATTGGATTTAATCAAACCGGTTAACACATCGACAGAAGGCCTTTGAGTCGCCAGAATCAGATGAATTCCCGCCGCTCTGGCCTTTTGAGCAATCCGGGCGATTAATTGCTCAACTTTTTTACCGACAACCATCATCATGTCGGCGAGCTCATCAATGACCACTACAATATAGGGCAAATGCTGAAGCGCTGGAGCCTGTTCATCCACTGAATCGCTGGGTTTCCAGGTAGGATCTGTCAGCACTTCACCGGCTGCTGCAGCCTCAGTAAGCTTGTTATTAAAACCTGCGAGATTGCGAACGCCCATAGCCGCCATTAAACGGTAACGGCGCTCCATTTCGGCAACGCACCAGCGCAGGGCACTGGCGGCTTCCTTCATATCGGTCACCACTGGAGTCAATAAATGAGGAATACCGTCATAAACTGACAGTTCCAGCATTTTGGGATCCACCATAATGAGACGCACCTGATCGGGAGATGCTTTGAAGAGCAGACTTAAGATCATGGCGTTAATTCCCACTGATTTACCTGATCCAGTGGTTCCTGCAACCAGAAGGTGAGGCATTTTTGCCAGATCGACCACCATAGGATGTCCGGCAATATCCACGCCCAAAGCTAAAGCCAAAGGCGAATGAGCCTGCTGGTAGGTGTCGGATATTAATACGTCTGATAAACGGACCATGTCGCGATGCTGATTGGGCAGTTCAAGACCCACAACAGTTTTGCCCGGTATCACTTCAACAACCCGCACACTGGTCACTGATAATGAGCGAGCCAAATCCTTGGCCAGGGCACTCAGCTTGCTCACTTTAATGCCTGCAGCCAATTGCAATTCGAAACGGGTAATAACCGGTCCCGGGTGCACAGCAACCACATCGGCCTGGATGCCAAAATCGAGTAAATGCTGTTCTACTTCCCGGGACAATCCTTCCAGCTCCTGATGGGTAAATCCTCCCATTACTTTGCCTGGCTGTCCCTTGTCCAGTAAAGATAGTGAGGGCAATCCAGGTGTAACCGGCGGTTTACTGGCCTTGGGCTCTCTGGCTGCTTTAGTCACAGGTAATGTATCCAGTGCAGGACCAGAAACTGATGCAGTTGCTGGAACAGAACTTAATGCCGCTACAGCAGCAATGGAGGGCTCGACTGGTTTTTTTTCTTCTACAGAGACAGATGACGGCATTAACACAGGTATATTTTTATCTCTGGTCTCTCTTTTTTCTTTCTTTTCTCTAATCAGAGAGCGGCTGACTACAGCTTGTCCGGCTGATTCTTCGGCTTCCTTGCGAGCGGGTAAATAGTTTGTCAGCGATCTCAGGCCGGCAATCATTCGACTGATTGCCCGACTGCTTGTACCAAGCCCTCTCACTGTTTTTCTTCCCAGCTCAAGCGTGTAATATCCCAGTGATTCTACTGTCTGAATCCAGGAAATGCCGGTGAGAAATGTTACTCCCACCAGTAAAATCGCTAATAAAAGTAATGTCGCTCCATGCAAATTCAAGGCATAGTTAAATCCATCGGCAATGAAGTTTCCAAGCACGCCCCCTGCGCTTTGTGAGCCGTCAATAGCAGTGATACCGGGTTCCAGACTTAGCAGGCTGCACCCGCCAATCATCAGAAAAATCAAACCGCTGCCTCGAATCATCAGACTAAAACGGCTAATCGCTTTAAACGCTTTCTGATCCTGCATAATGGCCCAGGCCAGGTAGGCAATACACACTGGCAGGATGTAGGCAAAATAGCCAAAAAGAAGATAAAGAGTATCTGCAATATAGGCGCCTACCGTACCACCGGCATTGGCAATCGGCACATGGCTGCGCGGCACATGCGTCCAGCCGGGATCAGTCACACTATAGGTTGCCAGTGAGAGCCAGATAAACAGCGAACAGGTTAATACGAGAATAAAACTACCCTCGCTAATCCGATTTCGTATAAATGGTGGCAGGTTTTTTTTAAGGGCACCAGTTTGCCGCCCGGATTCTTGTTTTGCCATAGCTATTTTAAAATCTGTGTTTTTGTCATACCATTTGCCATCTTACCATAATTCGCGAGGAAGGCAGAGATGATTAATCGCAATCACCATCGCCTGATAATTCTTGGCTCAGGCCCGGCAGGCTATACCGCGGCTGTCTATGCAGCACGCGCCAATTTAAACCCCGTATTAATCACTGGCATGCAGCCAGGAGGACAGCTTACCACAACTACCGATGTGGACAACTGGCCAGGAGACATCGAAGGCCTGCAAGGCCCGGCACTGATGGATCGCATGCAAAAACACGCAGAGCGCTTCGACACCAAAATTATTTTTGATCACATCGTGAAAGCGGATCTTGGTCAAAAACCATTCCTTCTCCAGGGTGACAGCGAATCCTATACCTGCGATGCGCTGATCATAGCCACCGGCGCCTCTGCCCGCTATCTGGGTCTTGAGTCGGAAAGTACCTACCAGGGACGCGGTGTTTCCGCTTGTGCGACCTGCGACGGATTCTTTTACCGCAACAAAACCGTTTGCGTCATAGGGGGCGGTAACACCGCTGTTGAAGAGGCACTTTATTTATCCAATATTGCGGCTTCTGTTACGCTTATCCATCGCCGCGATAGCCTAAGAGCAGAAAAAATTCTGCAGGATCGTCTGTTCGAAAAGGCCGAGCACGGCAATATCAAATTACTTTGGCATAACACACTGGATGAGGTAATCGGTGACGGCATGAAAGTAACCGGCGCTCGTGTCCGCAATGTTGACACCGGTGAAATTCAAACGCTCAATCTTGACGGTGTTTTTATTGCCATTGGACATGATCCCAATACCAGCCTGTTTAAAGGCCAACTGGATATGAAAGAAAATGGCTATCTGATTATTCGCTCAGGTTTGGAGGGTATGGCCACGGCAACTTCTATTCCCGGTGTGTTTGCCTGTGGGGACGTGGCTGATCACGTGTATAGACAAGCCATTACGTCTGCCGGATTTGGCTGCATGGCGGCCCTGGATGCCGAAAAATATCTGGATGATCTGGGAGAATAACTATTTCTGATTTTTCTGAAGACGGTGAAGACTATTCATTCCCTGATCCGGAAAGCAGTGATAAACAGGGATTATTAGCAATTGGCGGCGATCTGTCGCCTGCACGATTGCTATCTGCCTATCGCCAGGGAATATTTCCCTGGTACGAACGTGGATGCCCTATTCTTTGGTGGTCCCCTAATCCCCGACTGATTCTTTATCCCCAGCAATTCAAATTAAGCCGCAGTCTTGGAAAGAGCCTGAAACAACCCCATGAATTGAGAATTGATTCTGATTTTAAAGCGGTGATTCAGGCCTGCGCAACGGTAGAAGCCCGCGAAAATAACACCTGGATAACCAAGGAGATGCAAGCAGCCTATATCCATTTGTCTGATATGGGATTTGCTCACAGTTTTGAAATCTGGCGTGAAAACCGCTTAATTGGCGGGCTCTACGGCATTAGTATTGGAAAAGCGTTTTTTGGTGAATCCATGTTTCACTATGAACAGGACGCTTCCAAAATGGCGATGTATTATCTTAGCCAGACCCTTTTAACTCAGCATTTCGATTTTATCGATTGCCAATTACCCACAGCTCATCTGATAAGCCTTGGAGGCACTATTATCAGCCGCAAGGAATTTCTGCACCGGCTTAAAGAGGCCATGCAACATCCTACACTTCGGGGGAGCTGGGCTAAATTGGCCAGTAACGATTCAACCAGCCTCTTTGAGTAAGGAAGAGGTACTCGCAAACAGTTTTGATTGCCATTTTTTTTATTTTAGTGCACTATCTTGCTTTTATTTGTTTGAAGCAATTTTGAGAGACTTATGGCAAAAGAAGATCATATTGAAATGCAAGGCACAGTTATTGATACATTGCCTAACACCATGTTTCGAGTGGAGTTGGAAAACGGGCATATCGTTACGGCTCATATTTCCGGACGCATGCGAAAAAACTATATCCGTATCCTGACCGGCGACAAGGTAAAGGTTGAGTTAACTCCATATGATTTGACAAAAGGCCGTATCATTTTTCGCGATAAAAATTAGAAAAGTAGATTTGCTTCTCCAGGTAACTCCCTTCTTCTTAAAACCCTGCCTTAAACCTCTCTCCCTCAGGGAGAGAGTTAGAGAGGGGGCTTAATATCAACCCTCACCCTAGCCCTCTCCCAACTTGGGAGAGGGGATTTCTATTAAAGGAAACCTTCCTTAAATCCTCTCTCCCTCAGGGAGAGAGCTAGAGAGAGGGGGCTTAATATCAACCCTCACCCTAGTCCTCTCCCAACTTGGAGAGGGGATTTCTATTAAAAGGAAACCTTCCTTAAATCCTCTCTCCCTCAGGGAGAGAGCTAGAGAGAGGGCTAATCTCAATCTTCATCCTAAAAGAAAGGATGGTTAAAGGTATCTTCTACTTTCCAGCAACCATCATATTCTCAATTAAAATCGATCCACAACGTGTGGCGATATTCGGATTGATATCACTGCCTACTGCCGCGATGTTTAAAAACATATCCTTGAGGTTGCCTGCGATGGTTACTTCTTCGACTGGAAATTGAATTTCTCCATTTTCAATCCAGAAACCGCTGGCTCCGCGGGAATAATCGCCAGTCAGCCCATTAACTCCCTGCCCCATCAGCTCTGTGACTAATAATCCCTTATCCATTTGCTTAATCAGCTGCTGCAAATTACCTGCAGTGGAGTCAAGCGTCAGATTATGGACGCCGCCCGCATTAGCCGATGTTTTAAGACCCATTCGGCGGGCTGAGTAGGTACTCAGTGCATACTGTTTAACTCGTCCATCCTCAACAAACACGTTATCACGGGTAGGAACGCCTTCACTATCAAAAGGAGAGCTGCCCAGAGCGCGTAAGAGATGGGGTTGTTCGTAAATTTTAAATCCTTTGGGAAAAACCTGCTGATCAATCGAGTCCATTAAAAATGAATTTTTCCGATAAAGATTTGAACCGCTGATTGCATTAATAAAACTGGATAACAGACCGCTGGAAATACGGGAGGAAAACAGGACTGGTACTCGCTGCGTACTGATTTTCTTCGCACCCAGTCTACTGATAGTTCTCTCCACTGTATTAGCAGCCAAAAATCTGATATCTGCAAGATCGCTGGCATGCCGGGCCGTTGTATAATCATAATCCCTTTGCATGGCTTCATTTTCCTGAGCAATTAAAGAGCAGCTTAATCCATGCCTGGTACCAACCAAAAATCCTTCTCCGCCGCAAGAATTGGCAAAACCATGACAGAATTCATAGGTAGAGAGATTCACACCATCTGAGTTACTAATGCGCTTATCCAGAGATAAGGCGTGAGATTCGCAGGCTAATGCCATTTCAATAGCCTGAGCAGGTGTTATTGACCAGGGATGATGGAGCTCGAGGTTGGCATACTGATTAGTCATCAACTCACTGTCAGGGAGCCCAAAACAGGGATCAGCCGCACTGACTTTAGCGATTTCACAAGCTGCAGAGACCAGCGAATCAAGCGCTGCAGGCGATGTCTCGGTGCTGCTTGCGCTTCCTTTCCGATGTCCAAAATAAACGACCAGGCTAACCCCTTTGTCATCATTGAAAGCGACGGTTTCTACTTCCCCCATCCGCACATCGACCGAGAATCCGTTATCGTGATTGACAGCAACCGAAGCATCAGAAGCGCCCAGAGCTTTTGCGCGGTCCAGGACATCTTTCATCAACTCGGATAACTTCTCGATTGACTTTTGTTGTAATTCATTGCTATTTTGCGTTGTTATTTGCATGGCGGTTTCCACTGCTGAAAAATATTTTTGCTCACAAGGATACAAGATTACTATGCCCAGTCAAACCATTGTAAACAGAAAATGGCTGACGCGGATCTGGAAATCCCTGCTCACCGTTTCATTATTGGCCTTACTGCTTAATTATGCTCTTGCTTCCAATAACTGGCATAAACTCACATCGGGCGTTGAGTATCAGGAGCTTAAAGAAAGTTATTTAACGCCCTGGGCTCATGTGTACGCCTTCAAAATCAATTTAAAGTATAATCAACTTTCTTTAGTCTTTGCCAAAGATATGGCAGTCAAATACGCGTCAGCTGACGAATATGCACAGCATAGTAATGCCTTAATCACTATTAACGGCGGCTTTTTTGATCAGGACTTTAAGCCTCTGGGTCTTCGGATAAAAAACAGACAGTTAAAAAGCCCTCTGAAGCAAATCAGCTGGTGGGGAATCTTTTATATCAGAAACGATAAACCCTACATCACCAATGTGCGTCAGTTCAAACGAGACAGTCAGATAGAATTCGCAGTTCAAAGCGGGCCTCGCCTCTTAATTAATGGTCAAATCCCTCCTCTAAAGCCGGGACGGGCGGAACGCAGCGCCTTAGGCATTACGCGTGATGGAGAAGTTATTATACTGGTCACCGACAATGCCGCGCTGTCTACCATTGAGCTTGCGCAAATCATGAAAGCACCCCCGCTGAATTGCCTGAATGCACTGAATCTGGATGGCGGAAGTTCCAGTCAGCTGCATGCGCAAATTGATGCCTTCCGCCTGAATGTTCATGGCTTCTCCAATGTTTCCGATGCAGTGATTGTAAAAAAGAAATCCTGACCGAGTATAGCGCATCACAATGCTTCGTCAGTGCCGCTTTAGCATTGGTAAAAGCAGCAGATCCACGCTGTTTATAAACCTGTGGATAAAATGTAAATATCCTCCAAAACCCTAATAAACTTCAGGCTTTGTTCTCTTGTGAATTCTGGGGATAACTTGCAGACAAACACTATATGTACTAAAATTTAATTAGCACCAACACAATATATTGGGTTTTTAACTTGAGTATGAAATTGAGTATGTTAGAATATTCTGCTCTGAAAAATAAAAACACAATAATTCTGGAGCTAATATGTCAGAACTTCTTGAGCCGGTAAAAGATGTGCCGTACATAAGTCAACTGGAATTGACCGCCAATGCCCCTGGTGCGATTAAAACCATTAAACGCAATGGGAAAGTGGTTGATTATGACGCGAGTAAAATCAGAATTGCCCTTACCAAAGCCTTTCTTGCTGAAGAAGGCGCTGCCGCTGCAACCTCCGATCGTATCCGGGAGCAAATTGAAGAACTGACTAATCAGGTTACTCAAGCCTTTAAGCGACGCATGCCCACTGGCGGAACCCTTCATATTGAAGACATCCAGGATCAGGTTGAATTAGCCTTAATGCGCAGCAGCCATCACAAAGTGGCGAGAGCCTATGTAGTATACCGCGAGAAACACCGGGAAGCGCGTGAAGCCAAGCTGCAGCAGCAGGCTAAAGACAGCAAGGTTCCTTTAATTGTCATGCCGGATGGAGAAAGCAGACCGCTTGATATGTCGCGTGTGCAGACCATTGTCGAGGAAGCCTGTCGAAATCTTTCCAACGTTCAGGCCGAGCCGGTCATTAAAGACGCTCTGCGTAACCTATACAATCAGGCTAAACTGACAGAAGTTCATAAAGCCCTGATTATGGCTGCCCGTGCGCTGGTTGAGCGTGAACCTAATTATACTTATGTCAGCGCACGTCTGCTGCTTGACAGCCTGCGCAGTGAAGCCCTGTCTAAGTTAGGTATGCAGACTGAGGCCACTTTTGATGAAATGAGCAATCTCTATCCTGCTTATTTCAAAGCCTATATTGCTCAAGGCATTAAACAAGGCCTGCTGGATCATAAACTGGGTGAATTTGATCTGGAAAAACTGGCAAAAGCCTTATTACCGCAGCGCGATATGCAATTTACCTATCTGAGCCTGCAAACGCTTTATGATCGCTACTTCCTTCATGAAAAAGGCATTCGCTACGAATTACCACAAGCCTTTTTTATGCGTGTCGCGATGGGGCTTGCTACTCGTGAAGCCAATCGTGAAGCCAAGGCCATTGAGTTTTATCAATTGCTATCCTCATTCGATTATATGGCCTCAACTCCTACTCTGTTTAATTCCGGTACAGTCCGTCCACAATTATCGAGCTGCTATCTGACAACAGTTCCTGATGATCTGGATGGCATTTATGGCGCAATCAAAGACAATGCCTTACTGTCCAAATTTGCCGGCGGGCTGGGTAATGACTGGACACCGGTTCGTGCAATGGGTGCTCATATCAAAGGCACTAATGGCAAATCACAGGGTGTTGTTCCCTTCCTGAATGTGGCTGACGCGACCGCAGTAGCAGTGAATCAGGGCGGCAAACGCAAAGGCGCTGTCTGTGCGTATCTTGAATGCTGGCATCGTGATGTTGAGGAATTTCTTGAGCTTCGCAAAAATACCGGTGACGACCGCCGCCGTACTCATGACATGAATACTGCCCTGTGGATTCCTGATTTATTCATGAAACGTGTCCATGAAGAAGGCGAGTGGACCCTGTTTTCTCCTGATGAAGTACCCGGCTTGCATGATCTTTACGGTCAGGCGTTTGAATCAGCCTATAAAGAGTATGAGAGCAAGGCGCGTCTTGGTGAAATTCACAATGCCAAAACGATTCCTGCGATTAAACTATGGCGAAAAATGCTTTCCATGTTATTTGAAACTGGCCACCCCTGGCTAACATTTAAGGATGTCTGTAATCTTCGCTCACCACAACAGCATGCGGGCGTCGTTCATAGCTCCAATTTGTGTACGGAGATCACTTTAAATACCTCCAATGAGGAAATTGCGGTTTGTAATCTCGGCAGCCTTAATTTACCGGCTCACATTAAAAACGGCAAAATTGATCGTGAAAAATTAAAACGAACCATAACGACTGCTGTTCGTATGCTGGATAATGTGATTGACATTAACTATTATTCCGTGCCTCAGGCTCGAAACTCCAACTTAAAGCATCGCCCAGTCGGTATGGGTTTAATGGGCTTTCAGGATGCGCTTTATGAAATGAAGCTGGATTATGCGTCACAGGAAGCCGTCCAGTTTGCTGACGAATCTATGGAATTAATCAGTTATTATGCCATTGAAGCCTCTTGCGAACTGGCCAAAGAGCGCGGCAGTTACTCAACTTATGAAGGCTCATTGTGGAGCAAGGGCATTCTGCCGATTGACTCTATCAACTTATTGCAGCAGGCTCGCAGTAAATATCTGGAACAGGATCGCTCACAACGTCTGGACTGGGAAGGTTTGCGTGTGAAAGTCCGTACTCAGGGCATGCGTAACTCCAATGTGATGGCGATTGCTCCCACAGCAACCATTTCCAATATCTGCGGCGTTTCGCAATCCATTGAGCCTACTTATCAGAATCTCTATGTTAAATCGAATCTGTCCGGCGAATTTACCGTGGTTAACCCTTATCTGGTTGCCGATTTGAAAGCATTGAATCTCTGGGATGAGGTAATGGTCAATGACCTGAAATATTACAATGGCAGTGTTCAGCCTATCAGCAGAATCCCTGAGGAATTGAAATCCCGTTATGCAACCGCGTTTGAAATTGACCCAATGTGGTTAATTGAAGCCGGCTCACGACGTCAGAAATGGATCGATCAAGCGCAATCATTGAACGTTTATATGGCAAAACCATCCGGTAAAAAGCTGGATCAGCTCTATAAACACGCCTGGTTACGCGGTTTGAAAACCACCTATTATCTGCGAAGCCTAGGGGCAAGTAACGCAGAAAAATCCACAGTTACAGACGGCGCGCTCAATGCAGTCAAGATTGATGAGCCTAAAGTATGCTCTATCCTTGATCCCGATTGCGAAGCATGCCAATAAAGGAGAACTCCATGCCAGAATTACAAGAATCATTAAACACCCCATTATCTCATATGGGGGCAACCGGCCTGGAAGCGCTGGAAATGGGTGCAGGACGCATTCATGTTGACGATAAGCAAATTATTAACTGTCGGGCTGATTTAAATCAGCTCGTACCTTTCAAGTATAAATGGGCCTGGGATAAATACCTGACTGGCTGTGCCAACCATTGGATGCCGAATGAAATTAACATGAGTGCCGATGTGGCCTTATGGAAAGATCCTAACGGGCTAACCGAAGATGAGCGACTGATTGTGCTTCGCAATCTGGGATTCTTCTCAACAGCCGATTCATTAGTTGCCAATAATCTGGTATTAGCGGTTTACCGGCATATTACAAATCCCGAGTGCCGTCAGTACCTGCTTCGTCAGGCCTTTGAAGAAGCGCTGCATACCCATGCTTATCAGTATGTCATTGAAAGCCTTGGATTGGATGAAGCGGCAGTCTTCAACATGTATAGGGAAATTCCATCGGTCGCGACCAAAGCAGCCTGGGCCCTGCCCTTTACCCAAAGTCTGGGGGATCCGAACTTCCATACCGGTACGCCGGAAAATGATCAGCGCCTGCTGCGCGATCTGATCGCATTTTATGTGGTTTTTGAAGGTATCTTCTTCTATGTCGGCTTTACCCAGATCCTGTCAATGGGCCGTCGAAATAAAATGGTAGGAACCTCCGAACAGTTCCAATACATTTTGCGTGATGAGTCCATGCACATGAATTTTGGTATTGATGTCATTAATCAAATCAAAATTGAAAATCCACATTTATGGACACCCGCCTTTAAGGAAGAAATCATTCAATTGATTCGTCAGGGTGTAGAACTCGAGTATCAATATGCCAGGGATACCATGCCGCATGGTATTTTGGGAATGAATGCCGAAATGTTTGAAGAGTATCTCCACTTCATTGCCAATCGACGTTTAAGCCAGATTGGCTTGCCAGAGCAATATCCTGGCGCGGAAAATCCCTTCCCCTGGATGAGCGAAATGATGGATCTCAAAAAAGAGAAAAACTTCTTTGAAACCCGTGTCATTGAATACCAGGCAGGCGGTACATTAAACTGGGATGACGAATAACCCGCAATTCTGTGTTAATCAACTTGCTGTCCTTAAAATCTTCTATGCCATTAAGTTAAGCTTAGTTGTATATAAACTGTCCTCCCCGCGAAGGCGGGGATCCATCTCTGAGCTAGCGATAATACCAATTGAGAAATGGATTCCCACCTTAGTGGGAATGACAAAATTTCCTTAACTTGATGGCAGTGAGAGTTAGAGAGGGGCTTCAAATTCACTCCTCATCAATTCTCAAAAAAGCTATTTTTTTGACAAAAAATCTTAAAAAATATAAAATCCGCGCAAATTATAAACAATATCGATTTAGAGGTAATTCGTGCAATCAACAGCAATTATTCAAGCCGCATTAGCCAAGGATAAAGAACACAAAGTGTTATCTGAGAATGATTATATGGTTTCTGTTTTTAAAAAGGCTCTTCCTAACTCCAGGGGCAAGGTGTTAGATGAATTTGTCAGTTTCCTTGAGTACCGCAGGAGTGGAACCTGGCTGCTCAGAGAGAGCCGCACCCCTGGTATGATTACCCTCTCATTCGTAACATTAAATCAGCCAGTCAAACACCAGCGCTATGCCTACTGTAATAACGAATGGCTCATTGTAACCAGCGAGTCAATTGAACAGACGAAATGCGATCCTTCTTTTAAACCGCATTACAAAGAAACCTTGGAAAAAAAAGAAACTGAAGACGGTCAGGAAAAAACAATGCTGTCCTCTTTACTGGATAAAATATTCACGAAGTTTCCGGAAATCGTCAAAGATAGATTACTTTTACCCACAGAGGAGCAAGCCTCTTCAAACTCAAACTACATTCATCAAAGCCCTTATATTCACTGGCATGAGAAAGCGTTACCGAGCCCCAAAAAGTATGTTGAACCCCTGAAAGGTCTTGACAAAGCTATGAGCGTACTGCGCATGGCAACAGGAAGTATTAATTACTGGGATAAAACCAAACCCTCTCTATTTCAAAGGTATCAGGAACTAACCCTTCCCGATCTAAAACTGTTCAAAAACGCTTTAAACCAGCCCTTTCCTTATGAATCCGGGATTGCCAAAGACATGAAGGATTTATTTTCAACATGGCTTCAAATAAACCGACTAGAGGAAGATTTATTTTGCCCTGTGGAACAAGAGCTTTTTAGTGAGCCCTATGTGCTTGAATCGGGATATATCTTTAATAGCTCGGTATTATTTCATAATGGAAAGCATCTTGAGAAATGTCCCATCACCCGCAAGGAAATAGAGCAAAACCCCTCGCGCCTTAAAGGATACCGCAGTAAATTGGCGGAGGCATTGCTTATGTTTTATGATGGGATCGCGGCCTATCAGCAATCTCAAAGAACATTTCTACCTCACCAGATTCCAGCAGAAAATAATGAGAAAGGACTGCCAGAGGTTGATGAAAAGGAAACTGAGAAAAACGATAGCCAATTTCGCTATTAATCGTTGACTTGCCTGTGCCTTTGTCTTCCATAATGGCAGCCTCGTAATTAATAATTGATTTACATCTGTGCGGGACAGCTTTGCTGCATAAATGAGAATAATGCACAAAAATTGTCTTTGCGAGCCTCAGCGAAGCAATCCACTTCCTAACTTTGTTCAGGTTCGATCTGGATTGCTTCGCTGAGGCTCGCAAAGACGACAAGTTAGTTGCTTAATTCTATTGATGCGACGCCCGTGCGAGATGACCACTCATGGATACATTTGCTAACTTCCACTGATGTTCTATTACCCAAAACCGATTGCACTTTCCCTGCTCCTCCTTATAATAGCTTTATTCGTAAAATTAACAGGAAAAACAATGCGTGCTTCACAATGGTTTTTACCGACTCTTCGCGAAACACCCAATGATGCAGAGATTGTGTCACACCAGCTGATGCTTCGTGCAGGTATGATTAGAAAACTGGGCTCAGGACTTTACACCTGGCTGCCTATGGGTCTTAAAGTGTTACAAAAAGTCGAGCACATCGTCAGAGAGGAAATGAATCGCTCACAGGCAATGGAAGTACTGATGCCCGCTGTTCAACCAGCCGAACTCTGGCAGGAAACGGGGCGCTGGGATACGTTTGGCGGCCAGTTACTTACCATGACTGACAGCAACGAGCGCCACTACTGCTTCGGACCCACGCATGAGGAAGTCATTACCGATATCATGCGTAGTGAATTGCAATCCTACAAGCAATTGCCAGTTAATTTTTACCAGATCCAAACCAAGTTCCGTGACGAAATAAGACCGCGTTTTGGGGTAATGCGTGCCCGTGAATTCATAATGAAAGATGCCTATTCTTTCCATCTAAGCCAGGAAAGTCTTCAAGCCACTTATAATACAATGTATCAGACTTACTGCAGAATTTTTGACCGCCTGGGCTTGCGTTATCGCGCGGTCGAGGCAGACACAGGAGCAATTGGGGGCTCCGCTTCGCATGAGTTTCAGGTACTCGCTGATTCTGGCGAAGATATTATCTTTTACAGTGACGAGAGTGATTATGCCGCCAACGTCGAGCAGGCCAGCGCAGTGATTCCTGCAAAAGCAAGCCCTGATTTGAGTCGTGATATTCAACTGGTTGATACCTTGAATCTCCGTACTATCGACGAGGTCGCCAGCCACTTAAAGATTCAAGCGGCTGGGATGGTTAAAACCCTGATTGTAGAGGGGCAAGAGCATCCACTGGTTGCGCTGGTCTTACGCGGTGATGACGAGTTGAACGAGGTCAAAGCTGCCAAACATCCTCTGGTGAAATCTCCGCTGCGTCTGGCTGACGATAAAATGGTAAAATCCTCACTGGGAGCACCAGTCGGCTCTCTGGGGCCTGTGGGTTTATCCATTCCTGTTATTGCGGATCATCATGCACTGGCCTTGACTCATTTTGTCTGTGGCGCGAACATTGAGCATAAACACTATACACATGCCTGCTGGGGAAGAGATGCTCAGTATCAGGATGCTTATGATTTACGCAGCGTTAAAGAAGGTGATCTGAGTCCGGATGGCAAAGGCAGACTAATGTCCTGCCGAGGAATTGAAGTCGGCCATGTGTTCCAGCTAGGTGATAAATACGCAGCCGCAATGAATGCTTCGGTCATCAATGAAGACGGCCAATTACAGGTCATGCAAATGGGTTGTTACGGCTTGGGTATCTCACGCGTAGTCGCTGCAGCAATCGAGCAGCACCATGACGAACGAGGAATTTTATGGCCCCTGGCCATCGCTCCTTTCCAACTGGTGATTATCCCGATTAATGCTCAACGCTCTGAAACCGTGAGAGCTACAGCTGAAACGCTATACAGCCAATTAATCGAGCTCGGTGTGGAAGTATTGCTGGATGACCGCAATGAAAGACCAGGCGTATTATTTGCAGACTCTGATTTAGTAGGTATTCCTCACCGTCTGGTAATCAGCGAACGCCATTTAGAGCAACAGTCTGTAGAATACAAGGCACGGAATAAGGAAGAGCTCAGTATGATTCCGCTGGCTGAGGTCAGTGATTTTGTGAAGCGTATATTAACTGGTAAATAGTAAGTACCAGCCAGTAGCCTGGTTGCCTTGCAACCGGGCAGCTTAAATAGCTAAAAGTGGAGTTTTTTGATAGCTTCCATTGCTATAAATAATCTGTTAATTCCATATTATCAAATAAATTCAATGCATTTTCCTTCAAAGCATCATCAAGCAATGCCATAGAGCCTCTTTACTTACGATTTGACTCGAAATAACTCCGATTAAATTACCGTAACAGGAATAGTTTAAAACGGGTAACCTTACTCAGCTTTTGTATAAATAGACTACAACCATTAGTATTCGCCCAGACTGATCCGGAATTAATCTTTTTGTAATATAATTATAAAAAGTAGAAAGAACATTCTTTATGAAAACCAAGAACATTCAAGGCTCAGATAACCGAAGACAGCCGATGACCCTAAAAGATTATGGCTTACCTGATCCATACAATTTGTTTCAATACGAAAACGAGGAGTGGCCTTATCGGAGCTTCGAGGAGCTTTTAAAAACTCATGATTTAGCGGAAGTGGATATTGAACGTCAAAATAAAAGCGCAACCGATGAAACCATTCTACCTAATTTCCTCCATTATCTATTCGTACTAAATCCGATTTCGGATACTTATAAAAACATAATTGCAAATGGTAAAAAACAAAACCCTCACTATCGCTTTACTTTGTGGGTTGATGAGCACGTTTATGAAAAGGAGGAGTTTGAAAAACTAAAGCAATGGGCAAAAGACAACTCTATCCATTTAGTAGATGTTAACAGCAGTGTCGGAAAGTATTTAGGCGATGCAGGCCTTTTATATCAAATGGAAATGAAAAAAAAATGGCCTGGAAGTGCCACTGATATGTTACGGTTAAAAATTCTTAATCATTTTGGCGGTATTTATAGTGATACCACCGACATTGTTTGTACAGGAAAGTTATCCGATGATGTTGCACTTTCGCATGGGGTTAATCTCAGCACCTACGCTCGTACCTTTTTTAAAGAAGACCCTTTGGAAAGCTTGAAACAATATGAGGCGTATGGATGGCCGGAGCCATGGGTAAGGACTGTTTTTAACAATGATTGGATAGCAGCAGTACCAAATAATCCATTCATTCAAAATGCCATTGCCAGATTTCAGGAAAATTATACAAAACCATTAATGGAACTATTAACAGGTAAGTATGAAGACATTACAATTGACCGAAGCCTATACAAATATCGTGACTATCAACACACTCCTGTTCGAGCCTTCAGCGCCAATCAATTCAAATTCGAATGGACAAAAGCGATGGCAGGTCCTGGCAATCTAGGAACTGCTATATCTGATTTATCACAGGAAGCAATAGACGCTATTCTCAACCAAGAAGGAAAAGATTATCCTGATGGAAGCAAGTTTTTATTTTCCCTGGCTTGCACCTGGACAACAAACCCAACTAAGCAGGCTTTAAACAATCTGACAGAAGAAGAAAAAGAAAAAAACAGACAATACCACATTACATTTCAATTACATCAATTAGTGATTGAGCCTAGAAAAATATTTTTTGAGCTTTATAAGCATATTTCTGATCTTGAACGTGAGCAGTTACTTAATACCCTTTTTGAGGATTTCAGAGATCAATTGGAAAATGTAGAATACATTGAAATCAATTGGGGATCTCCTGTTAACAGCTATTCTATTGAAACAATTGAAAAAATATTGGATCCAGAATTTTTTTCTAAATTAAGTTATGAGGACATATTCGAAGATTTTAAAGAAGGGATTCCCGCTCCTGATCAAATTATCGCAAATCTAAGAGAGTCTACTCAACGAGGAAACGATGGTGTAGCGTACAGGAAAGCCGTAGCCCAATACCTTCATGAATATTCCCTTTATAAAACTTCCTCTGTCGACCCAGAAAAATTAAAGGTCATTCAGCCTGCCAGTAACGACAGCAATCCCTATTTGGCGAAGGCTGACATAAAA
This sequence comes from Legionella quinlivanii, assembly GCF_003265995.1. Classification (GTDB taxonomy): domain Bacteria; phylum Pseudomonadota; class Gammaproteobacteria; order Legionellales; family Legionellaceae; genus Legionella_C; species Legionella_C quinlivanii_A. Next base: position 429,161 of record NZ_MVJN01000001.1, read on the forward strand.
CTGGTAAATGAGAAGACAGACATAGCTTTTATCAATAGTGAGCTTTTACCAGCGATAAACCACTATATCACTAATCAGATTAATCGACTTGAGCGTGTATTTTTTAGTAACAGCCGGACTACAACAAAGCTCGAAGAGCTTAAAAAACTTAAACTGGTAAATATAAATTCTATAGAGCAATTTTATGAGTTTGTCGATAACGTTCGTAATGTGTCAAACTTTCGGCGCTATGAAAATTTGGATAATGTCAGGGCTTCATTCTTTTCCCCAAAAAAAACTATTGCGGGCAACGAATTCGAGACACTGGTAAACCAATTTCTCGAAAATAACGCTAATAAACTTACAGACGAAATTATTGAGAACATCAAAGAACGTATTGTTCCAACAGGCAGCCCGGAAGCACCTACCTTTAGCTAAGAGTATTAAACACTTTGTGGTATTGGTATGAATTCCAGGTGAGATGATTTATATCAATCGATATGATAAAGACCGTGCCACTGCAGAGGGAGTCCTCGCTGCGCTCGCAATGACGTGGGGAATTATTAAACGATCTTCATACAGACAATACGCTGTTCAACAGTTTTTTTGTATAGTCTTTCTGGGGCGACTTCATAATCTGCTCTACACTGTCCTTTTCCACCGCATTGCCATTGCGCATCACCAGAACGTCATGGGCGATATAAGACACCACTGACATATTATGGGTGACAAATAAATAAGAAACACCCAGCTCATATTGCAATTCTTTAAGAAGATTCAGAATTTGTGCCTGAACAGACACGTCCAGGGCACTGGTGGGCTCGTCACATATCAAAATCTCAGGTTCAGTGGCCAGGGCGCGGGCGATACAAATTCGCTGTCTCTGGCCTCCTGAGAACTGATGGGGATACCGGCTTAAGCAATTGCGGGGCAGATTGACCTGCTCCAGTAACTGCTGTTGGCGGCGATGAATCAAGGCTTTGGATATTCGCTGGGCAATCATACCTTCTGCTATTATTTCGCCAATTGTTAAGCGCGGATTTAATGAAGAAAAAGGATCCTGAAATACAATTTGCACTTTCTTGCGATAAGCGCGTAATTCCCTGCCTTTAATCGCCTGAATATCTTGTTCTTTGAATCGAATTTCACCAGAAGTCACAGGCTGTAATTTTAAAATACTGCGGCATACGGTTGTTTTTCCACAACCAGACTCACCCACTAACGCCAGTGTTTTGCCCTTATGCAGATCCAGTGATAAGCCATCCACTGCCTTAATCAGAGTCTGATTTCTTTTAAACAGCCCGCCTCCCACTTTAAAGTGGACTTTGAGATCACGCACTGATAAACAGACTGGCGTCTCCTTTTCCTCTATATTCCATAAAGTCTGAGAGGCATTAAGCGGTGGCAATTGCTTCAATTCGGGATAAAGATGGCAACGGATAAGATGTTCGCCCGACTTTTGTATCAGCGGAGTTTCTTTATGGCAACGTTCAAAGGCATAGGCACAACGAGGATGGAACAAGCAGCCCTCTGGTAAATTATCCAATGAGGGCACAGCACCTGATATAGTTTGCAAGCGGCCAAATCGTTTTTCAAATCTGGGCAAAGAGGCCATTAATTGCTGGGAATAGGGATGTTTCAAATGACTGAAGTATTCTTCAACCTCTGCCGCCTCGACTAATTGACCGGCATACATCACACAGACCCGGTCAGCGACCGCTTTCACCACCCCCAAATCATGAGTGATTAGTAACATGCTCATCTGCCGTTGCTGCTGCAGTTTTTTCAATAGCTTAAGGATTTGAGCCTGAATGGTCACATCCAGGGCGGTTGTCGGCTCATCAGCAATCAGGATGTCGGGCTGATTCGCCAGGGCCATTGCGATAACAACACGCTGCTTCTGTCCTCCAGACAGTTGATGCGGATACTGCTGCAAACGGAGTTCTGGCTCTGCAATCTCAACTTCTGTCAGTAAATCAATCAAACGTTGTTTTAAGGCACTGCCTGATAACTTCTGATAACGGCAAACGGCTTCAGCTAACTGTGCGTCAATACGAAGCACCGGATTTAAAGCGGTCATCGGTTCCTGAAAAATCATCGCCAGACGTTTCCCACGTAAAGCCCGGATTATCTTTTCAGGTAAATCAAGTATATCTCTATTGTCGATTAAAATCTGACTCTGCATGTCATATAGGGCCGTTGCCGGAAGTAAACGCATCAGGCCTAAAGCAGTGATTGATTTACCGCAGCCGGACTCACCCAGTAACGCAAGCGTCTTCCCGGGCAATAATGAAAAATCGAGTTCTTCGACCGCTCGGGTCGTTTTGGCTCGGGTTTCAAAATAAATAGATAATTTTTTAACTTCTGCCGCATCATTTAATTGATTCATAAATCAGGTCGCAATAAAGGATTAATTATCGCCTCAATCAAGCTGGCGAGTTGTTTCAAACAGTCCAGTTTTACGCTTTGTGAGCGATGAAACAGCGCAATAGTTCGGTATGGAGCCGGTTCAGTGAAAGGGAATATTTCAAGCTGTTCTGAATTATTTCTTACAGCTAAAGCAGGCAATAAAGTAACCCCCAAACCCGATTGCACCATTAAACGCAATGTTTCAAGGCTGGTTGCGGTAAAGTCCACACCTGTGTTGGCTCTTGCAGTTCGACAGATATCCATCGCCTGCTCTCTGAGGCAATGTCCCTCTTCCAGCAGCAGCACTGTTTGCTCTGTTAAATCATTCAAATCGAGAGGCGCTGCTTTAGAAAATTGGTAATCCTTGGAGCAGGCGAAATAAAAAGGTTCTTTGAAAAGGATAATCGGTTCAAAATCCGCTTCCACCGGCATTGCCATTATAGCCGCATCAAGCTCACCCAGTGCCAGTTTGGAAGTCAGACGATGTGTCTGTTCTTCAATTAACCAGACACGAAGCCTGGGGAAACGTTTTTGAATCTCGGGCATTATCAAAGGTAACAGATAAGGAGCCAATGTAGGAATCACACCAAGACGCAGTTCACCCGAAAAGGGATCGGACAATGACTGGGCCATTTCCTTTAATTGTCGGGTCTCATGCAAGACAGATTGAGCCTTTTCCAGGATTTTTCTGCCTGCTTCCGTTAAAATCACTTGCTTATTAGACCGTTCAAACAGCAGGACGCCGAGTTCATCCTCCAATTTTTTAAGCTGCATGCTCAAAGTAGGCTGACTAATATGACAAAGCCTGGCTGCTTCGCCAAAATGCTGTGTTTTTGCCAAAACAATAAAATAGTGTAAATCCCGTAAATTCATGTGCATCCAGCAATTAACTACATAATTATTTAAACACCACTAAATAGACATGGTGCAAGCCTGTAAAGATAAGCCCCTCTCTCTAACTCTCTCCCCTGAGGGGAGAGAGGACTTTACAAAGATTCCTTATGAGAAAATCCCCTCTCCCATGCTGGGAGAGGGCCAAGGTGAGGGTTGATTCAAATCCTTCTCCCTAAGAGCCCTTGAAAGGAGAGAATTTTAATACACGTCAATCCCGTTAGAATGACACACTTTAATAAATACTCGCAAAAATTCCGACTTTTTCTCGCCTTTTTTTTAAAGCTGTGTCAAAATTTACGTTTTTATCCAAAAATAAACCAATGGATAAAAGCTAACCAATTCAGAAATTCTAATAAATATAATAACGAATGAAGTCATTAACTAGTCTACACTCCCCTCGCTTTCTCATTTGGCTGGTAGGAGTCTCCTTTGTATTGTTTCAATTTTTTCTGCAATTGTCATCTGGCGTCATCATAGGTGCGATTATGCAGGAAACGCTGATCTCCGCATTTACCGCAAGCTTGCTAAGCAGTGCTTTCTATTACATTTACACCAGCCTGCAAATTCCTGCCGGGATGCTGTTTGATCGCAGAAATACGCAAACCATTCTGACCACCACCGCCTTGATATGCAGTATCGGTTGCTTTATTTTTGCCAACTCAATGAATATTTATCTGCTATTTTTTGGTCGGATCATTATTGGAATGGGCTCGGCTTTTGCCTTTGTGGGTTTGTCACATCTCTTGCGCCAGCATTTTTCATTGCGGCAGTTTGGCTTTTTAATTGGCTTATCAGAAACCCTGGGATTTGTCGCCACTATGTTCGGTATTATCGGGCTGGGGATATTAGTCAGCTACTTCGGATGGCGTGAATTCATCAATTCAGCTGCCCTGGTGGGCTGTCTGATCGCTTTTTTTGCCTGGCTTTTTATCCCAGCCACCACCTCTGTACAACCAGGCAATTATTCAATTGCTGATTCACTGAACATTATCATTCGTTGTAAAACCCAGTGGGCTAACGGCTGTTTCGCCGGCCTCGGCTTTACGGTAATCACAGTCTTTGGCGCAATGTGGGCCATTCCCTTTATTCAGGCTAAACTGGGATGCAGTCTGAAAGAAGCCAGCGTCATCGATTCCATGCTGTTTTTAGGAGCAGCCATCAGTTGCCCGCTTTTTGGATATTTGAATGCCTGTTTAAAACAAAGAAAACCGCTGATGTTCGTTTCTTGCACTCTGACGGCTATCTTGCTTTATGTAACGCTTTATTTCCCTTATAACGATCCGGTGTTGATGAGCGTTTTGTTTTTTATGACCGGGATTAGCTGTGGTTCTTATATGCTTTCCTATACGATCTCCAATGAAATTTCGCCCCAGGGGGCACTGTCAACCAGCACAGGATTTACAAATACACTGGCCATGCTCACGGCCCCGATTTTCCAGCTGCTTACCGGGTTTCTTCTAGACTTGTATGGCGGTCCTGAACATCACTATAATCTTCAGGCTTATCAGATTGCCCTAGCCGTTTTGCCAGTGAATTTATTAGTTGCGAGCTGTCTGGTTTATTTTTTGCCGGAGAAAAAAGCGAAATAGATAGTCGAATCGCTGTCAGCTCACTGTCTTATCGACACTGACCTGACTCAAGTCATTTTTACTAATCGCACAAAACCCCGGACGCATCCCATTGGTTAGGCCCAGGATTATACGGTGATTGACAGTTTTATCGAATAGCATATCCTCCAGAGAGAGCTTCACTTTCGGAGATGAGATTTGAATTTGCCAGCTGCCTTGCTTTTCCTCTTTAACTATCACCGATTGTGTCATATTAACCGCTTCTCCCTGATCATTTCGCCAGCCAGCCACAGCTGCCTTCATCGCATCAGGCTCTTTCATGTTAACTGAGTAAAAGGCGCTTCCATCGTTAAACTGGCACAAAACCCCCATGAACAAAGGTTTGCTTGCCTCTGAAGAATCAGCCCAGACTTGCCGAAACCAGGCTTTGGACGCAGTCACAAACTCTTCCTTGCTACCGCTTCCTGTTTGTAAATGACCGTTCAAATGACCAGTTTGACTAATCTGCAATTCCACCCCGCTTTGAAGTTTTTGCTGCTTTGCTGAAGAAGTCTCGGCTAAACCCAGCATATCCACTTTAAAATTAAATCCTTTATTTTCCTTGCTTTTTACACCAAAAATCCAGCTGTCGTTAATGGGATAATAATGGAGAAAAATTCTGCCGGCTTTCAGTGAAGCTTTATCAGCCACATCGACCTGGCCATCACTTTCCTCATAAAGCACTACTTCCCTGGTTGTACCATTGATCAATGTTGCAAAAGCATGCAGATCTTTATCGTTACGCTGTATTTCCAGGTAATATTGATATCGCTCGTCATTCTCATTAACCACAATGCCGGTAAAAGTCCAATTGGCCTGTAAAGCATCAAGAGAGGGAACCGGTTTGCTGACAGGCACTTCAGCAGTCGCGATTAATTCCGCATTGGAGCCGCTCTTTACCTCAGCCGGTTGTGTATCCGCATAAATAAGACCGGTTAAAGCCAGATAAAATCCCAGGATGTATAAAGAAGCTCGCTTCATCTCTGATAACCTTTCAAATGTTGATTCGACCACAAAGCCTGCCAGAATGAGGGAGCTAATCTGGCTTCTACCGGTAAAAAATACCAATTATCCGCAGCAAACGATTTACACTTAACCGCATCTTTTTCCGTCATGATGACGTTTTTTTCCGAAAAACAAAGATCGCTTGCATTGTACTGGAAGTGATCTGGAAAAGGATATTGCCGGCAAATGATTCCCTCTTCTTTAAGAGTAGTAAAAAAGCGGGCCGGATGTCCAATACCCGCCACAGCAGCTACAGGCATTTCCAGAGATTCCGCATTAATGGTATGCCCGCTTGCCAGATGCTGTATAGCTCCCGGGTGTATGCTCATCGTGTGCGCTTCCTGCCAATGACCGCCATTAACGACCACCAGATCAGCGGTTTTAAGCCGAGACGGTCTTTCGCGCAAAGGACCGGCCGGAAGACAAAAACCGTTTCCAAGCCCCCTCACACCATCAATGACTACAATTTCAATTGCCCTTCCCATGCGATAATGCTGCAAGCCATCGTCACTGATAATAATTTCCGTTTGGAATTTTTCCAGCAAATAGCGAATGGCCTCAACCCGTTTTGGTGCAATAACTACCGGGCAGGATAATTTACAAGCGAGCAGTAAGGGTTCGTCACCGACCTCAACTGCTGTGTCAGCTGATGAAACCTCATGAGGAAAACTAGTTATTGATGCGCCATAACCACGACTGACTACCCCTACCCGCAATCCTTTGCTCTGGAATTCGTTCACCAGCGCTACTACCAAAGGCGTTTTACCGACCCCGCCAACGCTTAGATTACCGACTACAATCACAGGCACTTCAAACTGCTGTTGTTTAAATGTCCGCAGATAGAGTCGCTGCAACATGCTCGCAAGCTGATAAAAAAGCGAGAACGGCCAGATTAACCAGCCGAATCGTCTTGAACCATACCACATTTTTTCCAGGCAGGACTGTATCAAACTAGCATTTCCTCTTCATGGGTTACACCAAGCCCCTGAGCATTATAAAGCTGTGCATAATGGCCATCTTTTGCCAAAAGCTGCTGATGAGTACCCTGCTCTACTATTCTTCCCTGATGCATCACAATAATCTTGTGCGCCCGTTGTATGGTTGATAAACGATGAGCAATAATTAATGTGGTTCTATTCTTCACCACCTCATTTAAGGCTGCCTGAATAGCCCTTTCCGATTCACTATCCAATGCGGAGGTCGCCTCGTCAAGAATCAGAACAGGGGCGTCTTTCAAAATGGCTCGAGCGATAGCAAGACGCTGTCGTTGGCCGCCCGATAAGAGGATACCGTTTTCACCGACCCGAGTATTATAGCCTTCAGGCAATAAACGAATAAATTCATCGGCATAGGCTTTTTTTGCAGCCTCAATAATTTGCGCCTCAGTTGCCTCAAAACAGCCATAAGCTATATTATTCGCAAGGCTGTCATTAAACAAGGTAACCTGTTGACTTACCAGGGCAATCTGTTTTCTGAGACTGGCGAGACTAATGTCTTTCAATGGCACACCATCCAGCAGAATTTGCCCCTGGTTCACTTCATAAAAACGCGGCAGCAAACTGGCAATAGTCGATTTACCACTCCCGGAATGACCTACCAGAGCCACGGTCTCCCCCGCATTGATTGTAAAACTGATTTCATGCAATACAGGAGAACCCTGACGATAGGCATAACTTACCCTGTCAAAAACGATATTTCCCTTGGCTCCTGCGCATAAGGTTTTACCCTTATCCGATTCAATTGGCTTGTCCAGCAAGGAGAACACACTTTCAGCACCCGCGAGACCCCGCTGAATAGTGGCATTTAATGTCGTCAAGGTTTTCATGGGTTTTATCAGTTGCAGCATGGCCGCAATAATTGCCAGGAAGGACCCGGCAGAAATAGTGATTACGGTAGTCAGCTGAATGGCAGCCAGAATAATCAATGCAATTCCAACGGCAATAACAAACTGGACGCCAAAAACATTGATTGCTTTAGTAACAGCAACCTTCATATCATTTTGACGAGAGAGCTCCGTTGCCCGATTAAACTTTCTGGTTTCATAGTCTTCACCGCCAAAAATGCGTACCACGCCATAGCCATCAATTGCCTCAGCGGCAATTTCTGTAACCAGGCCCATCGTTTTCTGTAACTTATGGCTGATTCGGCGAACCCGCTTATTGGTAAAATTAACAATTATGCCAACGAAAGGAATCGTCAGTAAAAACATCAGTGAGAGTTGCCAGCAGATAATCATCATCACCGCCAGCAAACCAATAACCAGACAGGTATTCTGAACAAAGTCAGTCAGGGCGTCCGCGCTGACCTGAGCTACTTGCTCCACGTCATATAATATCTTTGATAAAAGCTGGCCGGAGGTGGCTTCATCATAATAATCAGCAGGCAACCTTAATATATGGGAAAAGACTTTCTGCCGTAAAGCCTTAACTACCGAGCGCGCTACCCAGGTCATGCAATAACTGCCCAAAGAGCTCATCAGACCACGTACAGTAATACCGACTAAAATAATCAGCGGAATCTTCTTAACAAAACTCATATCAATATCAATGAATCCTTTGTCAAGAAAGGGACGCAGCATGTATGTGAGGCCCGCGTCAACCAGCGAATAGATAATATTGGCGGCAATTCCAAGTAACAATACTAGCCAGAATGGTTTAACGTCTTTCATTAGGCGACGGTAAAGGGAACTGGTGCTAGTGGTCAATTTTTCGGTCATAAATAAAACTGAATAGCTTTAAACAAGGGCAAATTGTAACGCCATTTGCAAGAAGTACCAAATTTACCTGCAGAAGAGTATCCAAAAGCCGCCCTATTACTTTTGATCTTTTTTTAATCCTTTAACTAATTGAGAGATCAATTGAGGGCCTTTGTAAATTAATCCGGTGTAAACTTGTAGCAGAGAGGCCCCGGCAATGAGCTTTTCCTTAGCGGCTTCCACAGATTGAATGCCGCCAGCGCCAATGATGATCAACTGGTTGCCAATGGCTTCTTTAAGAACGCGAATGCATTGTGTTGAGCGCTCCTGTAACGGTTTTCCGCTAAGCCCCCCCATCTCTTTGCTTTCCGGAAGATTCTCCACACCCACCCGGGTACAGGTGGTGTTTGTTGCGATAATTCCGGATATCCCGCATTGTGCGGCAACATTGGCAACAATCTTTAACTCTTCATCGCTTTCATCCGGAGACAGTTTGATCACCAGAGGTACAAAGCGCTGATGCTGATCGGACAATCTTTTTTGCTCATCCACAATACTGGTCAGTAATTGAGTAAGCAGCATTTCCTGATGGAAAAGGCGCAAATCAGGAGTATTGGGTGAAGAAATATTAATCGTAATATAGGATGCGCAGGTGTAAATTCTTTTCAGGCAAAACAGATAATCATTAACCGCTTTATCCATTGGAGTATCTTTATTTTTGCCAATATTGATACCCAGGATCCCTCTGTAAGAGGATTTCTGAATATTATTAACTAATACGTCGACTCCCCGATTATTAAACCCCATGCGGTTTATCAGTGCCTCTGCATTGGGCAAACGAAAAAGACGCGGCTTTGGCATTCCTGCCTGCGGACGCGGTGTAACCGTTCCTACTTCGACAAATGAAAACCCCAGTTTAGCCAAACCATCAAGATGCGATGCATTTTTATCCAGTCCGGCAGCCAAGCCTACAGGATGATTAAACCGCATCCCCAAAACGTCAACAGGTAAGGAAGGAGCTTGTCTGAAACAAAAAGCAGGCAGCGAATCAAGTAGAGCCAAAGTCATGCGATGCGCTTTTTCGGCATCCATAGAAAACAATAACGGACGAATCAGTGAGTACATTCCCTCTCCTTTCAGAAAATCAGGGTAACTACTTTGGATGCTAAAATCAGTGTAATGACCAGGAAACCGTAATGGGTGTTAATCTGGTCTGCTGCACTATTAATAACTTCTTTAGTTTACCAAGATTAACATTCTTTCATCTTCCATGAAATCATGACCGCTTCATCCATTGCTGTTATTTAAAAATCATTGCTATGATATTCAAGTGTAGTACAGGGTAGCCTTATCTAAAGCTTATTTCCGAATCGAAATGCCTACGTTCCGCGCTTTATGCGCGGAATCCAGTCTCGATCTTTATTCAAAATTATGTGGATGCCGTGCATAAAGCACGGCACGTAGGCGAAAAGAGGCTTTTAATGTTCAAAATTTAGATGCCATTATCCTGATAGTACAACCCTTGACATATTGGATTTTTGTCGAACCGAAGCCAGCCTTATCTGTTTAATCAGTTAATTGACAAAAGGAGTTGTTAATGATTGAGATTGATCCTGCTAATTTGGACGCGCTGTCCAAGCCTTTTATGAGAATATTGCTCGCCTCTACAAACGACCCGTTGTTTGGGCAGGGGGTTCACTATATTCCATTGTATAGCAACCTGCTTCCTGAAGGCGAAAACCAGGTCACTGTTCCTGTTCTGGTTAAAAAAGCCTTTCTCGCTAAACCCAGTAAACAATATCCCGGTGAGTTCACCCTTGATATTTTTTCGGATCAAATAGGCTCAGGCACTTTCGCGAAAGTTTATGATTCAGAGGGCAAAGTGAAAACTCGTCTGGACTTCAAGTTCCTCAAAAGAGAAGGTGACAATGAAAATGTGATTAAAGCACTTCATTATACTGAAGATGACCGGAAAAAAATTACAAAAGAAGCCCAGAGAGCCAGTCTGGGTGATGAAATAAAATGCAAACCGCCATTGTTCAGCAATCAATGGGCCTTTTTAGTAATGAGTAAAGCCAAGGGAATTCCGCTTTCTCGTGTGATTGATAAGATGAAAATCGGTGAGATCAATCCTACCCTGCGCCAGATGATCCTTGCAACCAAGTCAATTTTAATGCAGGTCGATACAGTTCAGCAAAAAAAATACGGACATCGTGATATTAAGCCTGCTAATATTTTACTGGATCTGTCCAAAGGTAAGGCGACATTGGTCGATTTTGCTTTTGCCAAAGAACTGAAACATCCTCAGACGTATTGTAAAACAAATAAAGGAACCCCTCTTTATCTTGCCCCCGAGGTGTACAGGCATGGTTATATTACCTCGCAATGTGATGATTATTCCGCAGGTCTTTGTCTCGCCGAGCTATGGGGGGACACACTCCTCGATCTCATTTCCATTAGTGGCGACGCAAAACGCCTATATCGGCGAAATCGTGAAGAAAGATTTAAAGATCTGTACGCTCGAATGAACTTGTCAGAAACTGCAAAAATCCTTCTGGACACTCTGATTTATGGCTTGACTAAATATAATCCAAAATTTCGACTGACAAGTAAGGATGGGATGGCGTTATGTGACCAATTGCTGCAAGAGGCTAATCTCGATGAATTGATTTATACCCCTCCTACCCCTGAAGAAAGAGAGCAGGAATTCGAGGACGAATTGATAGAGAATTTGTCAGACTGTGTCATTGATATACCGGAAGACTGTGATCTGTTCGGTTATGGATTATCTCATTAAGCAGCCAGAGCCACTTCTGCGGTGGCTCTGTCAAACTTTATAATTCGCATTCCTGCGCATAGATACGCAGCATTACATTGCCCTTCTCCTGTAGATGATAGGCGACTGTGCGTAATTCAACACCATAATTTTTCTGCTGTAATACTAACAACACCGGGCCCAGTAACGGTGAAGGAGTACCAAAGCGATCAATAAGAGGAAATACTCTCAGCTCTTTAGCCACTCGAGTCAACTCCTGAATTACTTCAATATGAAAATCAAGACTCTGATTATCCAGTCCTGCAAACAGATAATGGGAGCTCAGGGCCAAATCAAAATGAAAGCTGTCAAAAGGTAAATGGATCTGTTGAATTCCCTGATAACGCTTGTCATGCTTTCCTTTCTCATAGTCTGAAAAAAAAGCCTCCATTCCCTGCCGTCTTTTTTCAACCAAACCATCCAAACCGCCATAATCAGCAAAATCGTATTTGTCGTGATCCTGTTTAACACGTGCAATCATATCCTCAAATACCAGGGAAGTTTTGGTTTTTAACGTGGCGAGATCCAAAGAAAACAGGGGATCACAGCTTACGCAGGAACTGGTATAAGCCTGAACCTCTGCATTGAAAGCGCTGGGGCCACAACCGAACTCGAGTATATTGGATTTCAGATCATTATCACTCAAATCAAACATCTCACGATAATCATCAATATGATGTCCCCAAAGTACCAGTTTGCTCATTTACACACCTCTTCTTCTTTTTGAACGCATTGGATTTTGCTGCGATGATTTACTGTGCTAAGCTAAAAATCTCAATAGGATGCGTTTAACAAATAAAATCAGGTTGAAAGTTAAACTTGATTGGGTATAGTCTAGCTCATTTGCTCCATGAATGTGAGTGCTGAAAAAACAAACAGGAAAAACAAGCCACTGTTTTTTTATTCATTGACTTGAGCATGACCTAAGTGATTATTGCTAGGACAGCTCCTTACTACAGGAAAGTCATCATGTATACTGGTTTACAATTTCAGTTAGGCGAAACAATTGATTTATTACGTGACAGTGTTTACCAATTTGCCCAAAAAGAAATTGCGCCTTTGGCTGCCCAAATTGATGAGGAAAACAAGTTTCCCCATTTTTTGTGGCGTAAATTAGGAGAAATGGGCCTGTTAGGAATCACCGCCGGTGAAGAATATGGTGGAGCAGATATGGGTTATCTCGCTCATGTTATCGCTATGGAAGAGATCTCGCGCGCATCTGCCTCAGTCGGTCTAAGCTTCGGTGCCCACTCCAATCTTTGCGTCAATCAAATATCCTTAAATGCCAGTCCGGCACAAAAAGAAAAGTATTTACCCCGGCTGATAAGCGGCGAGTTTGTAGGGGCATTAGCCATGAGCGAAGCCAATTCGGGCTCGGATGTCATGAGCATGCAATTACAGGCGAAACGTTCCGGCGACCATTTTATCTTAAACGGCACCAAAATGTGGATTACCAATGGGCCCGATGCCGATGTGCTGGTTGTCTACGCCAAAACAGAGAAAGATGCGGGGAGCAAAGGCATCACTGCATTTATTATTGAAAAAGGCTTCCCAGGATTTAAAACAGCACAGAAATTAGACAAACTGGGAATGCGCGGCTCCAACACCTGCGAACTGGTTTTTAATAATTGTGAAGTTCCTGCTGAAAATATTCTTGGCGAACTGAATCAGGGAGCCAAGGTATTAATGAGCGGCCTGGACTATGAACGCACCATTCTTTCCGCAGGCCCTGTAGGTATTATGCAAGCCTGCCTCGATGTGGTTTTGCCTTACGTTCATGAGCGTAAGCAATTTGATAAACCTATTGGTGAATTTCAGTTCATTCAGGGCAAACTGGCTGACATGTATACCCAGCTTACCGCAAGCCGGGCTTATGTATATAGCGTTGCCGCAGCCTGTGACAAACATCAGGTGAGCCGCAAAGATGCAGCCGGAGTGATTTTATACACCGCAGAGAGAGCAACACAAATGGCATTGGAAGCCATTCAGATTTTAGGTGGGAATGGTTACATTAATGAATACCCGACCGGACGACTGCTGCGAGATGCCAAACTCTATGAAATAGGCGCTGGAACCTCGGAAGTCAGACGAATGTTGATTGGTCGTGAACTTTTTAAAGAAACTGAATAAGGAAAAATTCAAATGGATCAAAATGATGTTGTCATTATTGCCGCAAAAAGAACCCCAATGGGAGGAATGCTCGGTTCTTTATCCAGTTTAACCGCACCTGAGCTGGGAGCGATTGCTCACAAGGCCGCAATGGAACAAGCCAATATTAATCCTGCAGAAATTGATCAGGTCATTTCCGGTTGCGTGTTACAGGCAGGGATTGGACAAGCTCCGGCCAGACAAGCGGCGATTAAGGCAGGCATACCCCATTCAGCGGGAGCAACCACCATTAATAAGATGTGCGGTTCCGGTATGAAATCCATTATGCTGGGTCATGACATGATCAAGGCAGGTTCCGCAAATGTAGTTCTGGCAAGCGGTATGGAAAGCATGAGCAATGCCCCTTACTTATTAGCTAAAGCCCGCTCTGGCTATCGCTTGGGCCATGGCGAACTGAAAGATCATATGTTTCTGGATGGTTTGGAAGATGCCTATGAGCGTGGACAATTGATGGGCTGTTTTGCTGAAGCGACTGCTCGTCATTTCCAATTCAGCCGAAGCCAGCAGGATGAATTCGCAGTACGCTCTTTAACTCGCGCCTTGCAAGCTCAACAAGATAATGCTTTTCTGGCGGAAATTACGCCCGTTACCATTGCCGGACGCAAGGGGGATACCATTGTATCCATGGATGAAGGCCCGGATGAAAGCAAACTTTCCAAGATTTCACAATTGAAACCTGCTTTCAAGGCAGATGGAACAGTGACGGCAGCAAACTCCAGCTCTATTTCCGATGGAGCAGCAAGCATCATTATCACAAGCGCCGGTCACGCTCGAAAATTAGGCATCAAACCAATGGCGCGTATTGTTGCTCAGGCTACCCATTCTCAAGCTCCCGAATGGTTCACCACAGCACCTGTTGACGCAATCCGTAAGGTTATGAACAAAGCAGGATGGCAGCATCAGGATGTTGATTTATTTGAAATCAATGAGGCTTTTGCTGTAGTGGCTATGGCGGCTATCACGCAACTGGAACTTGATGATTCCAAAGTTAATATTCACGGCGGGGCCTGCGCCCTGGGGCATCCAATTGGAGCATCCGGCACACGCGTGATGGTGACTCTGCTGCATGCTCTGCAAAGACAGCAAAAATCACGAGGTATTGCAGCGCTTTGCATCGGTGGAGGCGAAGGGATAGCAATGGCCATTGAGCTGGTGTAATAGCCTGCAGTTTAAGAATCTGTCATCTTCTGTGAACGCAGGATGACAGATTCGCCTTCATGTGTGACTATTTGTCAAACCCTTTTGTTGTTTTATATGGAGAGTTATGCTTAGACAAAGCCTTATTTATCTGGTTCTAACCATTTTGGTTGTCGTATTCGCCAAATTTGCACACACCCTGATCCTTTATATCGATTTGTTTTATACCTACATCAACATAAAACTTAGCCCTCTTTTCACTCATACCGGAGTGGGTGTACTAATTCGCAAAATTATTCTACTGACTTTTATACCAATTATTATTGCATTGGTTCCCGCCTTGATTTATCGTCCAATTAAGGGAAGACCAATGCCTTATTTTCTCGAATTGACCTGGTGTTTATGGCTCGTCATTGTACTCAGCAACATTTTGATACGTTAAGGTAAATCAATGTCAAAGTTAAGCAGTCAAATTAACCCTGCAAGCAAGGATTTCAGAGAAAATGCAGCCGCGATGCAATCGCTGCTGGACAATTTGCAGAATACAATCCGCCAGATTGCTCTGGGGGGAGATGAAAAGGCAAGACAGCGCCATTTAGAGCATGGAAAATTGTTACCACGTGAGCGCTTGCAGCAATTGCTTGATCCTGGCAGCCCCTTTCTTGAATTATCACAGCTTGCCGCCTATCAGGTCTATAATGATAACGTTCCCGCCGCCGGCATCATTACCGGGATTGGGCGTATTCATCAAACTGAATGTATGATTGTTATTAATGACGCCACCGTTAAGGGGGGGACTTATTATCCTTTAACAGTAAAAAAACATCTGCGCGCCCAGGAAATCGCTGAAAAGAATCACCTGCCCTGTGTTTATCTGGTGGATTCGGGAGGGGCTTTTCTCCCGCGTCAGGATGAAGTATTTCCTGACCGCGATCATTTTGGTCGTATTTTTTATAATCAGGCCAATCTTTCAGCGAAAAACATTCCGCAAATAGCGGTTGTAATGGGTTCCTGTACCGCAGGGGGTGCTTATGTACCCGCAATGGCGGATGAATCGATTATGGTTAAAAATCAGGCCACTATTTTTCTGGGCGGCCCTCCCCTGGTTAAAGCCGCGACCGGCGAAATAATCAGTGCCGAGGAGTTGGGAGGTGCCGAGGTGCATTGCAGGCAATCGGGGGTCGCCGATCATTATGCGGATAACGATGCACACGCTCTGCATTTGGCACGGGTCGCTATCAGTCATTTGAACCGGCAAAAACCGCGCGTACTTAAGCGAAGAGAAAGCATCGAACCACTTTACGATAGCAGCGAGTTAAATGGGATTATTCCAACTGATCTGCGTAAACCTTTTGATATTCGCGAAATCATCGCCCGGATTGTGGATGGTTCAGAATTTGATGAATTCAAAGCGTTGTTCGGGACCACATTAATATGCGGTTTTGCCCATTTATATGGCTATCCGGTGGGTATTGTGGCTAATAATGGAATTTTATTCGGTGAAAGTGCTTTGAAAGGCACCCATTTTATCGAGTTATGCTCTCAACGTAATATTCCCCTTATATTCCTGCAGAATATCACTGGCTTTATGGTCGGTAGTAAATACGAAGCAGCAGGAATTGCCAAGCATGGTGCAAAAATGGTTACCGCAGTTGCCACCACTCAGGTGCCCAAATTTACTGTGATTGTCGGCGGAAGTTTTGGCGCTGGAAATTATGCCATGTGCGGCCGTGCTTATGATCCGCGTTTTTTATGGTCCTGGCCTAATGCACGAATTTCAGTCATGGGCGGTGATCAGGCTGCGAATGTTTTAGCTCAAATCAATCGCGATAAACACAGTAAACATGCCACCGAATGGCCGCCTGAGCAGGAAGAAGCCTTCAAAGCCAGTTTACGGGCGCAATACGAAGCACAGGGGAATCCCTACTATGCAAGTGCCAGACTATGGGATGACGGCGTCATTGCCCCTTCAGACACTCGCCGTATTCTGGGCTTAAGCTTGTCGGCAGCTCTAAACGCCCCTATTGATCAAACCCGCTTTGGCATATTCAGAATGTAAGGATAAAAATGAGCGACCTGGAATGTGAATTAAAAGGACAGGTTTTTGAAATCAGTCTGAATCGAATTGAAAAGAATAACGCCTTTGATGATGAATTATTAAGAATAATGCAAACCAGTCTGGAGAAAGCAATCCAGGATCCTGCAGTTTCTGTGATTTTACTGCGCGCCAATGGCCGCCATTTTTCAGCAGGTGCTGATTTGCAGTGGATGCAGCGAATGGCTCAGTTCACGCAAGAGGAAAATCTGGCCGATGCCCTGATTCTCGCAAAACTTATGAATACTCTGTATTCCTGCCCTAAACCGACAATCGCCGCGGTACAGGGAGCCGCTTATGGCGGCGGAGTCGGACTAGTGGCTGCCTGTGATATTGCTATTGCCGGCCATTCCGCGCGTTTTTGTTTTTCTGAAGTTAAGCTAGGCCTTATACCTGCTGTGATTAGCCCCTACATAATCAAAGCAATTGGTGAGCGATTAACCAAATGGCTGTTCATGAGTGCGGAAGTATTCGATGGGGAACAAGCAAAACAATATAATCTGGTTCATCATTATATTGATGATTATTTACTGGATTCATTTGCGCTGGATTATGCCAGCAAACTCAGCCATCTCGCACCCCAGGCGATTGTTGATTGTAAATCGCTGATTGAGCGGGTGGCATCAAGACCCATTGATGAGCAGCTTATTGAAGAGACAGCCGCCATTATTGCAGCAAAAAGGGTTTCTGAGGAAGGACAGCGCGGCCTGCATGCGTTTTTAAATAAAGAACCCCCTAACTGGAACTAAGGATTTTCATGTTTAATAAAATTCTTATCGCTAACCGCGGTGAAATTGCCTGTCGAATCATTCGCACGGCAAAAAGCATGGGAATTACCACTGTTGCCATTTATTCAACAGCGGATAAAGAGAGCCAACATGTCAGGCAAGCTGATGAAGCCTATTGGGTAGGAGACTCCCCGGCCCTGGCAAGCTATTTAAATATCCATGCGATCATAGACATCGCAAAAAAAGCGAAGGCAGAGGCTATTCATCCCGGCTATGGTTTTTTATCAGAAAACCCACAGTTTGCAGCAGCCTGTGAAAAAGAAGATATTGTTTTTATCGGCCCTGCTATTAAAGCGCTTGAAGCAATGGCTTCAAAACAGTTAGCCAAGCAATTACTGGAGGGAAGCGCTGTTCCATTAACTCCAGGTTACCACGGCGGCGATCAGAGCGATGAGCGTCTTAAGGAAGAAGCAAACCGTATCGGGTTCCCCATTCTGCTAAAAGCGGCTGCCGGAGGAGGCGGTAAGGGAATGCGGGCAGTTCATGAGCTTGCTGAATTTGATTCTGCATTAGCAGGAGCCCGGCGTGAAGCCAAAGCAAGTTTTGCTGATGATACCATGATTATTGAAAAGCTGGTTTTGAATCCACGTCATGTGGAAGTACAAATCATGGCCGATCAGCATGGAGAGGTTGTTCATCTCTTCGAGCGGGATTGTTCCATCCAGCGCCGTCATCAGAAAATTATTGAGGAAGCCCCTGCCCCAGGCTTAAATACAGAACTTAAACAGGGTCTTGCGGAGGCAGCCTGCGAAGTAGCCCGTTCCATCCAGTACCGTGGCGCCGGTACAGTCGAATTTTTAGTCGCTGAAGATAATCAGTTTTATTTTATGGAAATGAACACTCGCCTGCAGGTGGAGCATCCCGTAACCGAAATGATCACTGGACTTGACTTAGTCGCCTGGCAAATCAAAATTGCTGCTAATTTACCCCTGCCCCTTAAGCAGGAGAATATTCAGGCGACAGGTCATGCCATTGAATGCCGGATTTACGCTGAAGATCCGGCACAGAACTTTATTCCGTCCATTGGGAAAATCAACTTTTTGAAAGAGCCTTGTGGAGAGGGTGTGCGCATTGATACAGGCGTAAGCACTGGCTCAACAATTAGCCAATATTATGATCCGATGATTGCAAAGCTGATCGTCTGGGGAGAAACAAGGCTTGAAGCAATTCAACGTCTGCAGCAAGCTCTTAAATCCTATGCGGTGGGCGGTTTAAAAACCAATATCGGCTTCTTGCAGGCCATTTGCAATCATCATCGGTTTATCAAGGGGGATTTGGGCACTGATTTTCTTAGCCGTGAAACCATTGAAATAGAAAAATCTGATGAGCAGGAGTGCTTATTATTTTCTGCGGCTTATGACTATTTAAGATTAATCAACCAGGAAAAGGATCCATTGTTTCTTCAAAATTTTGCCTGGCAGCTGAATTTGAAAGGTTTCTGGTTTTTCCGCTACACACTAGGGGATCAGCTGAAAGAAGTGAAAATTATTGCCGTCAATGGCCAGGAATTTATTGCCCATATTCAGGACAAAACCTGGAATCTGTCTGCCTCCTATCAAAATCAGCGTTTAACAATCAATGATGGTCAACAACGGCGTTCTGCCTGGGTTGTAGACAGAGATGGTCAGATTGAAATCTACAATACAACAGCTAATGTACAAATTGAACGCTTTAGCTGGCAAACAAGTCATGCTGACACAGCTAATCAGGGTGGCCGTTTAACAGCGCCGATGCCCGCCACCGTAGTTGCTATTTTAAAAAATGAAGGAGATGTGGTAAAAAAAGGAGAGCAATTACTGATTTTGGAAGCCATGAAAATGGAACACAGCATCCGCGCTCCCAAAGATGGAGTTATAACGGAATTATATTACAGCATCGGCTCCCAGGTGAATGAAGGTGAGGAATTGCTCAAGCTTACATGATGCAAGTGCACATCTGCGCGAAATACAGAAAACCATTTGATAAACAGTTTCGGCGAAACGATAGGAATAGACTGAAATGAGCTATCCACAACAAGTTACGATAGTAGAAGTAGGCCCGCGTGACGGCTTGCAGAATGAACAAGTCTTTGTGCCTACCGCAACCAAAATCGAACTGATTAATTTACTCTGTGAAAGCGGCCTTCGTTTTATCGAAGCAACCAGCTTTGTATCGGCTAAAGCCATACCACAGCTCGCAGACTGCGAAGAGGTTTTCAAATCAATTAACAAATCCGATAACATTCATTTATCGGCTCTTGTGCCTAACATGAAAGGCATGGAGAAAGCTTTGAGTTGCGAAGTTAAAGAAATCGCGCTGTTTACTTCCGCCAGTGAAGCGTTTAATCAATATAATATTAATTGTTCAATTACCGAAAGCATTCGTCGGTTCGAGCCGGTAATGGATATCGCCAAAGAACGAAAAATGCCGGTCAGAGCCTATATTTCCTGTGCGCTTGGCTGTCCTTACGAAGGCACTATCGTTCCGGCGCAGGTGGTCAGCGTTATGCGAATGCTGCTTGAGCTTGGAGCAACCGAAATCTGTCTGGGGGATACAATTGGCGTTGGAACACCTAAACAGACTCACCGATTGATTTCAGAGATTCTTGAAATATTACCCCGGCACCAATTGGCTATGCATTTTCATGATACCTATGGGCAAGCCGTTGCCAATATTTATACCTCCCTGCAGTTAGGGGTTAGCCGCTTCGACAGCTCCGTGGCCGGACTCGGCGGATGTCCTTATGCGCGCGGTTCCGCCGGAAATGTTGCGACTGAAGATGTGCTTTATCTCATGCACGGATTAGGAATAGAAACGGGGGTTGATATCTATAAAATTGTGGCTGCCGGCGATATGATTTGTAAAATCCTGGGTAAAAAAAATCAATCCAAAGTCGCTACAGCACTTTTGGCAAATCCTTAAAAAATTGTATGTTTTTTGAAAAAAACCGAGATTCCCCGCCCTATCTCAGACTACAGGATATATAATTATTAAAAGAACCGAACACAATTGCCAGTCAGCAATGCAGGCGAAGCAAACTTACGGAGCTTTTTATGGATAACAGAAATAAAATTATTGGCATTATCAGCCTGCTTGTCATTATTCTTGTAGTCGCCCTCGCCTTTTATAATTACAAGGGTTTTCACTCCGTTGAAACAGGCTCAACCAATGCTTCAGTACCGACAGAAGTAGCAAGCCCTCCGGAAGGCGGCAGCTAGTCAAGAGCCCTATTGATAAACCCGTCTCAACGTCATCCTGAACGCAGTGAAGGATCTCCTGAATCGGGCTCAGCTCCAAGCAGTTTCAGATCCTTCGCTACGCTCAGGATGACGCACTGGGGAATTACAAATTTTTTCATTCCTTTAACGATTCTTTACTGTATGAATTTCTAAAAACCGGTGTAATATTCACACTTATTTTTTCTAACTCTCAACGAAGTCAGGTGAAAAAGTGGATAGTAAAAAATTAACAGTAGGATTAGTTCAACAGCAGTGGTATCCCAATACTGACAAGCACAAGGAAGAATTGAGTAAAGGTATTCTTCATGCGGCCAGACAAGGGGCTAAACTGATTTGTCTGCAGGAATTAACCCTGTCCCCCTACTTCTGTACTAGTCCTTCTGTTGATCCAGAACCCTATATGGAAGATATCAAAACAGGCCCTACTGCCCAGTTTGTGGGCCAGATGGCAAAAACCGCAAATGCTACTATTACTGCTTCATTATTTGAGAAAGAGGGCTATAACACGGCAGTCGCTTTCGATAACAAGGGTGAGTTGATAGCTGTCACACGCAAACAACATATCCCTAGCGGCGAAAAATACCATGAGGATTATTATTTTAAACCGGGAGATTCTGACTATCCGATCCACAGGATTGCCGATCATCGGGCCGGGCTTCCGACTTGTTATGATCAATGGTTTCCCGAGCTGTCCCGTATTTATGGCCTTAAAGGGGCAGAACTTTTAATTTATCCCACCGCCATTGGCGCCGAACCCACTGCACCGGAATTTGACAGTCAACCGATGTGGCAGAAAGTGATGATTGCTCAGGGTATTATGGCTAACTGCTTTATCATCGCGGTCAACCGGATTGGCACAGAAGAAGGCCTGGAATTTTACGGCAGCAGTTTTATTTCAAATCCCTTTGGTGAAATTATTGCCGAGGCTCCCCGCCATGAACCCGCAGTAGTGGTTGCAGAACTCGATTTTAATCAAAGAGACTTATGGGGTCGATTATTTCCATTCCCAAAACAAAGACAGCCAGCAACTTATCATGACTTGTTGAAACCTCATCAACCAACAGGATGCCCCTGATGCCTACCCAACCATCTTCCGAGAATTTTTATAATATCTCCCATTGGGGAGAAGGCTATTTTTCAATCAATAACAAAGGCAATATTGAAGTCAGCAAACATCCGCATAAGCCGGGTGTAGAGCTTCAGGCCATTGTTAATAGTGCCAGCCGCGCCGGTCTGCAACTTCCTTTACTTATTCGATTTGTCGATATTCTGCATGATCGGGTCGCAAAACTTCATGAAGCCTTTTATGAAGCGATTGAAGAAATTAGTTATCAGGGAAGATACAAACTGGTTTATCCAATCAAGGTCAACCAGGAGCAATGCGTGGTCCGCGAACTGCTTAAATCGCCGCATTTCAGCGTAGGCCTTGAGGCGGGAAGCAAACCGGAGTTAATGGCTGTTATAGGTATGCTTAGCCATCAAAGAACAACCATCGTATGCAATGGCTATAAAGATAGCGGCTATATTCGTATTGCGCTTATTGCTCAGCAAATGGGGCATCAGGTTTTTATAGTCATTGAAAAACAATCCGAACTTGAGATTTTACTCAGGGAAGCTGCTCGTCTGGGTGTTAAACCCAGCATCGGCATCCGCATTCGACTGGTTACCAAAGGCGCTGGCAAGTGGGAAAATACAGGCGGAGCAAAGTCAAAATTCGGGCTGAATGCCGAACAGGTTCTCGAGGTAGTCGGCAAGCTGAAAGCGCATAATGCATTAGACTGCCTTCAGCTTATGCACTGTCATTTAGGTTCACAAATTGCCAATATTCATGATATTCGCCACTGTATGCTGGAAGTTGGCCGCTATTATGTTGAATTAAGACGGCTCGAGGCCCCAATCGGCACTATTGATGTCGGCGGCGGATTAGGAGTGGACTATGAAGGCACTCGCTCGAGTACCGGCTGCTCAATGAATTATACCGTCAATGAATATGCGACCAATATTCTGCTGGCACTTCGGCACATGTGTGAAGAGGCCAATATGCCAGAGCCGGATATCATCTCTGAATCTGGCCGTGCCTTGACGGCACATCATGCAGTACTGGTATCCAATATCACCGATGTGGAAATTATCAGAAAATCGTCTTCTTTACCTAAAATCGACGCCAATGATTCACACGTCATCCGGGATATCTGGGATACCTATCAATCCATTAGTGACAGCTTACCCAGTGAAATTTACAATTATGCCCGGCATTCGCTTGATGAAGCCCACTCAATGTTTAAGCATGGCGTGATAAGTCTTCAGGAAAAAGCGAAAGTTGAGCAGCTTTTTACTGTAATTTGTCTGGAAATTCAGAATAGGCTCGATCCGGAGAGTCCAGGAGATAATGAATTAATTGCTTTAATTCATGAGCAAATGGCCGCCAAGATTTTTTGTAACCTTTCTTTTTTTCAGTCACTGCCAGATGCCTGGGCCATTGGCCAGATTTTTCCAGTAGCGCCTATTACTCATTTAACCGAAGCACCTGCAATGCACAGTATCTTACAGGATTTAACCTGTGACTCTGATGGCACTCTTAAACAGTATACAGGCAGCTCCCGTATACATCCGACATTAATGCTGCCCCATTTTGACCCCCAAAATCCCTATGCGATTGCTTTTTTTATGGTAGGAGCCTACCAGGAAATTCTCGGTAATCTGCATAATTTATTTGGCGATACCAATTCCCTCGATGTAAAATTGTCAGATAATCAAGGGTTTGAAATTAATGATTTGGTCAGTGGGGATACTGTGACCAATGTGTTGAATATGGCTCATTATGATACAAAAAGATTGCTGCAATCTTATGAGAAACAATTGTTAAACACGGATCTTCCTGAGGAAAGCATTAACACCTATTTAAATGAATTGCGTAGTGTATTTTCACAACTGACTTATCTTAACAGCAACAAAACAAAGGGATCTTTATGATTACTCCGCGACAAGCCGGATATTACATGCCCGCCGAATGGTATCCTCATGCAGCTTGCTGGATGGCCTGGCCACGCCATTTACAAACCTGGTCAGCGATTGGACTGGAACGCGCCAGAAAAGCGTATGCAAAAGTCGCCAAGGCCATCAGTCAATACGAGCCAGTGATGATGCTGGTTCAGCCTGGAGAAGAAGCGCAGGTAGCGGAATACTGCAATGACAGTGTCCGCATAATTCCTTTGCCCCTGGATGATTCCTGGACACGGGATACCGGAGCGACTTTCCTTCTTAATGATCAATATGAGCTGGCAGGAATTGACTGGATCCATAACGCCTGGGGGGGAAATTATCCCGAGTATGAACTGGATCAGGAAATAGCCAAAGCCCTTATTCAGTATACTGAGGCCCGTTATTTTAAAGCACCGCTGGTTATGGAAGGCGGCTCGTTTCACGTCGATGGCGAGGGCACTGTTCTGACTACCCGTGAATGCCTGCTCAACAAAAATCGTAATCCTCAGCTCGGTCAGCATCAGATCGAAAGTTATTTACATGAGTTTCTGGGAACAGAACAAGCGATTTGGCTAAATAGAGGATTAATTGGCGACGAAACTGATGGACACATCGATGAAATCGCCTGCTTCATTGAGCCAGCCAAAGTATTAGCCCTGACCACCAGCGACAAAACGGATGTTAACTATTACCTGCTTCAGGAAAACCTGGAAATTTTAAAAACCGCTCGTGACGCCAAAGGGCGTGCGCTGGAGGTAGTCACTGTCGAACAGCCCCCTGCCACTTATATGAATGATGAGCGTCTCACCTTATCCTATATTAACTTCTATCGCGCCAACCAGGGTATTGTAATGCCTTCTTTTGGCCATGCAAGTTACGATGAAGCCGCGTTTGTTCTGTTTAAACAACTGTTTCCCACCTGTCGAATCAGCCAAATCGACGCACTGGATGTGTTTGCTGGCGGCGGTGGAATACACTGTATAACCCAGCAGCAACCCGTATCCAGATAAACTATTGTTTCAAGAAAGGAAGCATTATGAACATTCCTGTTTGGCAGCCCAAACATTCTGAAGAAAGCAGAATGTGGCAATTTATGCGCTACGTTGAACAATCCTGCTCATTGGATTTTAATCACTATGAGCAATTGTATGACTGGTCTATCCTGGAACCTGCACAATTCTGGCAAGCCATAGCGGATTTTTTCGGCATAGAATGGGATGATTCAGCTGAAGAGGTTTTAAATCATCATGAGCATATGCTGGAAGCCAGATGGTTTGAAGGAGCACGCTTTAATTTCGCCAGTCAATTATTGAAACGCAATGACGATTACCCCGCCATTGTAAGTATTGATGAAAATGGAAAACGTGAACAGCTAAGCTATAAACAATTACGACAGCAAGTGGCCTATTGTACCCAGGGTCTTCTCGATGCCGGCGTTTGCAAAGGCGACCGAGTGGCCGCTATTATGCCCAATGTCGCCCATACCATCATCGCCATGCTGGCAACCAGCTCAATTGGTGCAATCTGGTCGTCCTGCTCCCCCGATTTCGGCGCTCAGGCGGCCATTGACCGGCTTGGGCAGGTTGAACCCAAAGTTTTATTTGCCTGTAATGGCCACCAGTATATGGGCAAAACACATCTCGCCGAAGACAAAATTGCAGAATTAAAAAAAGCGATACCCTCTATACAACAGGTCATTATTTCCCCAATCATCAATGAGCCTTTTAATATCGACGCAATCGATAAGGCCGTCTGGTGGCAAGACTTTCTTAAGCCTGCTGCAGATTGTCAGTTTACCTCCCTGCCTTTTGCGCATCCGCTTTACATTCTTTTCTCATCAGGAACAACCGGTAAGCCCAAATGCATCATGCACGGCGCGGGCGGCACTTTATTGCAGCATATTAAGGAACTTGGGCTGCACAGTAATATTTCAGAACAGGATAATCTTTGTTTTTATACAACCTGCGGCTGGATGATGTGGAACTGGATGGTTTCTGTGCTGGCCTTAGGCGCGACATTAACTCTTTATGAAGGCGCTCCCAATTTTCCAGACGCCTATCGGTTATTTCAATTGGTAGATGAAGAAGGGGTTACCGTGTTTGGAACCAGTGCCAAGTTTCTCTCTGCTGTTGAAAAAGCGGGGGCCGCTCCAGGCTCGCGCTATTCCATGCCCTCATTAAAAGCTATTTTATCGACAGGTTCCCCGCTGCTGCCCAAAAATTATGATTTTGTATACCAGCAAATCAAATCCGATGTGCAGTTAAGTTCAATTTCCGGCGGCACAGACATCGTCTCCTGCTTTGCATTGGGTAACCCGATATTGCCCGTTTACCGCGGCGAACTGCAATGCCGCGGTTTAGGCATGGCAGTGAAAATTTATAATGAAGAAGGTCAGGCGTTACAGGAAGAATGCGGGGAGCTGGTATGCACTCAGGCATTTCCCTCAATGCCCATAGGCTTTTGGAATGATCCTGATAAAAAAGCCTATAAGCATGCTTATTTTGAACGATTCGAAAAGGTGTGGGCCCATGGTGATTTTGCTGAACTTACACCGCACAAAGGCCTGATTATTTATGGGCGTTCCGATGCAGTATTAAATCCCGGCGGCGTAAGAATAGGCACCGCTGAAATCTATCGTCAGGTCGAAAAAGTGGCAGAGGTACTGGAAAGCATCGTAATTGCCCAGAAATGGGAGGACGATGTTCGGGTCGTTTTATTCGTCAAGCTGCGTAATGGTTATCAATTGACTGAGGAATTACAACAAAAAATACGGGATATTATCCGCAAAAATGCCTCACCTCGACACGTGCCGGCCAGGATTTTGCAAGTGGCGGATATTCCGCGAACGATGAGCGGGAAAATTGTAGAAGTCGCAGTCAGGCAAGTGGTTCATGGTGAGACCGTAAGTAATTTAAGCTCTCTGGCAAACCCGGAAGCACTGGAATACTACAGGAATAGAGAAGAATTAAATCAGTAAATCATCTATAACCTTGATGCAATGCATCAAGGTTAGTTTCAGACAACTATTAGCCCGCGGTAAAAATATTCAAGCCATTTCCCAGATGACATTGGATGCTATATTCCTTAACCTTGCTGTAGTCAGCAGCACGCATTAATGTAATTTTCAATGCAGCCTTACCGTCCGCAGTCAGCTCAAATTTGCTATAGCCAAAGGCAGGTGTTCCAGGCAGAAATGGGTCGTTCAGGGTAAAATGACGATCAGAGGCGGTGACCAGTTGACCTGCTATCAGCATTATAGCGTTGGGTTGTATAGATGTTGTGACATCAGGTAAAGGCATTTCCGAGACACAGTTTTTAACCGACCAGACAAAACTTAAGACTTGTCCGTGACTCACTGCATCGGCAACCTCTGGAAAACTGGCCAGCTCAGCTGCCTGAACAGAGAAAGCGGCTGCTGCCATTAAAGAGAGGACTGTTTTTTTCATTACTGCTCCTTGCTAAAAAAGCGTTAAGATGCCAAGAACTTTAATGAAAGTCAAATTCATATGAGCTTCTTCTCTCTGCTATCTTGCTCAAAAACATAGCAAAATTTAAAAAATATATTCCCCTTATTGAAAAAATAGCGTATTATTGATCCATTGCGCCGATTTGAAATTTCAGCTTGCGGGCGCACAAGACCAGTCTCTGGTTTTTGTAAAACGGCTAAAGCGGATCACACATCCCATCCTGCCCTATTCCCGCCTGCTGTACTCCTCGTAGGTAATATAGACATATGATTGAATTAGTTGGGCTTCACAAATCTTACCATCAGGTAACTGCTCTGAATAACGTCAGTTTATTCATTCAGGAAGGTGAAATATTTGGCATAATTGGCCGCAGTGGTGCTGGAAAATCTACTTTACTGCGCAGTATCAATTTGCTTGAACGGCCAGATTCAGGCGAAGTTCTCGTTGACAATAAAGCAATGACTTCACTGACCGAATCTGAGCTGCGACAGGCCCGCCATAAAATAGCCATGATTTTTCAGCATTTTAATCTCCTGCAATCAAAGACCGTGTATGACAATATCGCACTGCCCATGCGGATACAGGGCATCAGCGAAGATGGAATCGCCGCAAAGATTGAAGAATTATTACCACTGGTCGAATTGCAGGACAAAAAACATGCCTATCCAGCCCAATTAAGCGGCGGTCAGAAACAACGGGTCGCCATTGCGCGTGCTTTGAGCTGCTCACCCAAAATCCTTCTTTGTGACGAAGCAACCTCGGCCCTGGATCCTGAAACCACCGAGTCCATTTTATCGCTGTTAAAAAAAATAAATGGAGTCTATGGGATTACCATCGTTCTGATTACCCATGAAATGGATGTAGTGAAGCGAATTTGCCATCGCCTGGCGGTTATGGAAAAAGGCCAGATTATTGAGGTAACTTCGCTGGCCAGTGCATTTAAAGATCCCCAAAGTCTGGCAAGGAATATGTTATATTCCCAATTAAGCCCGCAATTACCACCATGCCTGGCGGGCACACTGACTCAGAAACCCAATAATAAACCTCTGCTGCGTTTACTCTTTCAGGGCGACAATGCCACCGTACCCTTCATTAGTAAAACCAGTCGGGAATTGCATATTGATATTAACATTCTGCTGGCTAATATTGATCGTTTCGATACCGTGACCTGTGGGGTGCTGGTTGTAGAACTAATAGCGGATGATAACTTGTTAACTGCTTTTATTGAGCGTTGTGAGAAAGCCAATTTAACTGTGGAGATTTTAGGTTATGTCACTGAACCTGCTTTATGATGTTGTTCAAGCCAGTCTTGAGACAGTTTATATGACGGCAGTAAGCACTATTCTGGCAACTTTACTGGGTCTGCCCCTGGGTACCTTATTATTTACTTCCTCCAGAATAAGACCGCATGCCTGGATTAATCGTTTTACCGCCGGCCTGATTAATTTTACGCGTTCAATCCCCTTTATTATATTACTGGTCGCCTTAATTCCCTTCACACGTCTCTTGATAGGCACGTCCATTGGAATCAATGCCGCTATTGTTCCCTTAACCATAGGTGCTATCCCTTTTTATGCACGTCTGGTGGATAATATTTATCAGGGGCTTCCCGCCGGACTGATTGAAACCGGCTTTTCCATGGGCGCAAATACCTGGCAAATGATTAAACACATTTTACTACCCGAAGCCTTCCCATCGCTCATCCAGGCCACCACAGTGACTGCTATTGCGCTGGTTAATTATACCGCAATGGCGGGTACAATCGGCGGAGGCGGTCTTGGAGATCTGGCTATCCGTTACGGCTATCAGCGTTTTAATTCGACCGTAATGATTGTCACCGTAATCATTCTTGTCGGTATCGTCCAGTTATTACAAATGGCAGGTGACCGATTAACCAGACGCTACACTCATTGTTAACAGGAGATTTTTCATGCGCTTATTTTCCATTATTTTTTTAAGCCTTAGTTTACTGGCATGCAGTAAGCCCTCCCCTAATACTCTGATTATAGGAACCATCTCCGGTCCAGAAACCGATTTGGTGGAAGCCGCTAAGGAAGTTGCACTGACGCAATATGATTTAGTAGTAAAAATAGTTGAATTCAATGACTATAACTTGCCAAATGAAGCCTTACAGGATGGGAGCATTGATGCCAACGTCTATCAGCATCTTCCCTATTTGAAAGCCTCCATGAAAGCCCACGGCTATACGCTCGAACCTATTGGCAAAACCTTTGTTTACCCAACAGGGATCTACTCCAGCAAACATAAAGCTATCAGCGAAATCGGCGATAATGCCATCATCGCTATCCCAAATGATCCCAGTAACGAGGAAAGAGCCCTTCTTTTAATGCAAAAAGCCGGCTTGATTCAATTAAAAAAAGACGACACTACAATGACCGTTGCGGATATTTCCGAAAATCCCAAACACCTGCAAATCAAGGAAATGGACGCAGGTCAATTGCCGCGCGTGCTTGATGATGTGGATGCAGCGATCATCAATACTACCTTCGCCATTCCGGCCGGCCTTGACCCACTTAAAGACGCCATTTTTGTTGAGGATAAAAACTCACCCTATGCTAATCTGATTGTCATTAATCAAAACAGTGAAAAGAAAGTTCAACTCGAAGAGTTTGTTAAGGCTTTCCAATCACCTCAAGTCAAAGCAAAAGCCAAAGAGTTATTTGGTGACGCAGCAATACCAGCCTGGGAATAAGGGTCTCTCTGTCCCGCGAATCAAGTCATTCCTGCGTCAGGAATGACTTTTTTGAATAGCAGCTTATTAGAAGTTTAACCTGGATGTGATTCGATATCGGGTACTCCTCCCTCCACCAGGTAGTTTTTCAAGACAACCTTTATCCACCAAATCAGAAAGATGTCTGGTTGCTGTGGCCTTACTAACTTTAGTAATCTTTTTATACTGAGCAGCACTAATCCCTTGTTCAAATGCGTTGTCTTTTTCATCAAACATTAAATTAATAATTTTTATTTGCTCCCTGGAAAGTTCACTTTCTTGAAAAATCTGCCAAAAGCGGCTCTTAGCGAGAGTGTGATCAATCTTATTAATTGCAGTTTGAATACTCGTATCCAAAGTTTTTAAAAACCATAATAACCATAAAGTTATATCTGTTGTTTGACACTGACTTTTTTCCAAAATTTTATAATAATCATTGCGATTAGCGAGAATAATTGCCGACATAGCATACAATCGAATACTTTGCTTATCCTCCTGAGCTAAAGCTAAATCGGTTAGCGCACGCGTGATCCGCCCATTTCCATCTTCAAATGGATGCACTGTTATAAACCAAAAATGACTAATTGCGGCACGTAATAAGGGATCCAATGTTGGATCTCGCAGGGTCTGATTGAACCACTCCAGAAACGTATTTAATTCGTCCTCTAATCGTTGCTTTGGCGGCGCTTCAAAATGCACCGTTGGCTTATCGATACGGCCAGAAACTACTTGCATAGGCTCATCACCTCTTAACTGCCCTGCGTTAACTCTATACAATGTAGACATTTCATGGTTAGGAAATAACCATTTGTGCCATTGCTGCAAGCGTTCTAGTGATAAATCAGTGTTTAAGTTATCGATAGCATCCCACATTATTTGCGCTAAACCTTCTGAGCGCTCATTAGTTGGATAAGGCTGCTTAAGATGTAATCCTAGTCGTTTTGCCAGAGAAGAGCGCACAGAGTCTTCATTCAAACGCTCACCTTCTATAGCGGAAGATGCAATTATATTTTGCAATAAAGTATCCAGAGCAGACTCTAGTGATATATTATCTGCTATCGATCCTGTTCGACCTATTAAAATCCCCTGTTTTAATCGGACTTCACGCAATAAAGGCTGAATGAGCTGTTCCTGCCACTGAAACCTGGGCCAATCGGGCAATTGCCAGATCCATTTTATTTGATTATCGTTCATGAACTCTGCTCCATGAGCCGATTAGCGAGGTTATTCGGCTCAATTTTTGAGTTAAATAATAGGATTATTCGGCTCATAAATCAAGCCCATAAAAAACTTATTCGGCTCACATTTGAATGAAGTAAACACTGGAATTATTGAGGTACAAAACGCTAATTGAGATAAAGGAATTTGTTCAACCGAGGCCCCGCCAGGAACACAATGGGCAGGTGCATCCATATGGGTACCCTCTCCGACTTCCATGCTAAAGCGTTCAACGCGAAATTTCACATCACTATTTCAATCGCTATAATCAAGAATCAAAGAAGAGGAAAAACCGCATTTATTTTCCCAGCTTGGGCAGCTTTCAGAGATCGTCTGGGTCAGGTCGATAATATGGTAGGGAAAGTTCATAGTCTTGATGATTCAGAAAAACCGTCTTTGCGAGCGTCAGCGAAGCAATCCAACCCCTAACTCTGTTCAAGGTTCGATCTGGATTGCTTCACTTTGTTCGCAAAGATAACAGGTCAGTTGCTTTGAATATTGATTAATAACGATAGTGGTCGGGTTTGTAAGGTCCGTTCGCTTTTACACCCAAATATTCAGCTTGCTGTTTAGTCAAGGTCGTCAGCTTTGCTCCGATGCGTTTGAGATGCAGACGAGCCACTTTTTCGTCCAATAATTTAGGCAGTACATAAACCTGCTTTTGATATTGGCTGGCATTGGTGAATAATTCAATTTGTGCCAATACCTGATTGGAGAAAGAAGCTGACATCACAAAGCTTGGATGTCCTGTCGCACAGCCCAGATTCACCAGGCGGCCTTCAGCCAGGACGATTAATCGTTTGCCGTCAGGGAAAATGACATGGTCCACCTGCGGTTTGATATTTTCCCATTGATATTGTCTCAGGCTCTGGATATCAATTTCTGAGTCGAAATGACCGATATTACAGAGAATCGCCTGATTGCGCATGCGAATCATATGCTCATGGGCTACCACATGATAATTTCCTGTGGCTGTTACCACGATATCCACTTCATGTGCCACATCATCGAGGGTTACTACGCGATATCCTTCCATTGCAGCCTGGAGAGCACAAATTGGGTCCACTTCGGTAATCCACACAGTGGCTCCCTGACCGCGAAGCGCCTGAGCGCAGCCCTTACCCACATCACCATAGCCCATAATCAAGGCAATCTTACCGGCAATCATGACATCAGTAGCCCGTTTAATCCCGTCAAGTAAGGATTCTCTGCAACCGTACAGGTTATCGAATTTGGATTTGGTGACCGAATCATTGACATTGATAGCAGGGATCATTAATTGATTGTTTCGGGCCATTTCATACAATCTGGCTACACCGGTGGTTGTTTCTTCTGAAACGCCATGAATGTTTTTCAGCATCTCAGGATACTTTTCGTGCAGAACCTGCGTTAAATCGCCGCCATCATCCAGCAACAGATTGGGGGTCCAACCATTTGGACCGCGCAATGTCTGTTCTACACACCACCAGTATTCCTCTTCTGTCTCGCCTTTCCAGGCAAACACGGGAACTCCCACTTCCGCCATCGCAGCAGCGGCATGATCCTGAGTAGAAAAAATATTGCAGGAAGACCATCTGACCTCAGCACCCAAAGCGATGAGAGTCTCAATCAGAACTGCCGTTTGAATCGTCATATGCAGACAACCTGCAATGCGAGCCCCCTTAAGCGGCTTTTGAGCAGCAAACTCTTCACGTAAGGCCATTAAGCCTGGCATTTCCGTTTCGGCGATGGCGATTTCCTTGCGTCCCCAGTCTGCAAGTGACAAATCAGCCACTTTATAATCTTGATGTGTTTGCAGGGTACTGGCTACATTCGTTGGTTTCATAATATTCCTTGCGTTAATAACTGACAGCTTATGAATTAAAGCGCCTTTTTTAAAGCATCGACTTTATCCAGTCTTTCCCAGGGAAAATCCGGTCTGCCGTAATGGCCATAAGTGGCTGTCTGACGGTAGATAGGTCTTAACAATTCATGATGATCAATAATACCCTGCGGCGTTAAATCGAAATGCTCGCGAATCAGGTTGATGATGGTATATTCCGGAAGAACCCCGGTGCCAAAGGTTTCTACACTGATGGAAGTAGGTTCCGCAACACCAATCGCATAGGAAACCTGAATCTCACATTTTTCTGCAATTCCTGCGGCGACCAGATTTTTAGCTACATGGCGCGCAGCGTAGGCCGCTGAACGGTCAACCTTGGATGGATCTTTTCCTGAGAAGCAGCCGCCGCCATGTCTGGCCATGCCGCCATAAGTATCCACAATGATTTTTCTTCCGGTTAAACCGCAATCCCCTAAGGGTCCGCCGATTACAAATCGACCGGTGGGATTAATAAAATAGCGTGTTTTGCTATTTAACCATTCTGCTGGAATCACTTCATGAATGATTGCGGATTTGATTGTTTCAACCAGCTCATTATAACTCACATCAGGATGATGCTGGGTCGAAAATACAACCGTATCCACAGCAACCGGCATACCATTCTCATAAAGAAGGGTCAGCTGGCATTTTGCATCGGGTCGCAACCAGGAAATGCTGCCATTTTTTCTGAGCTCTGCCTGCTTCTCCATCAAACGATGAGAGTAAGCAATCGGGGCAGGCATGTAAACATCGGTCTCGCGACTTGCATAACCAAACATTAAGCCCTGATCCCCTGCACCCAGAATTTTTGTGTCCTGATTGTCCACTCCACGGGCAATATCAGGCGATTGCTTGCCTATTGCCGAAAGAACGGCACAGGAGGCCCAATCAAAACCCATCTCCGAACTGTTATAGCCAATCTCTTTAATCACCTGACGGGTAATTTCTTCAACATCCACCCAGGCAGAAGTCGTGATTTCACCGCCGACTAAAACCATACCGGTTTTTACAAAAGTCTCACAGGCAACTCTTGCTTTGGGGTCTTTGCTAAGAATTGCATCAAGAATAGCGTCAGAAATCTGATCTGCGATTTTGTCAGGATGACCTTCAGAAACGGATTCTGAAGTAAATACTTTTAGCTCGGTCACTTCTATATTTCCTTTTAACGTTAATGCTCTGAGTTTGCGGCAAACAACATTGCTTCCCGGACCTCTTGGTTTAAATTGTCTGATGCTTATGTCGAGACGCGATTCATCAGGATGTAAAAACAGTTTCTGGGTTTATAGTAATAGGGGTCAATTACTTGTCATTTTTCATCATCGAAATAAATTGTTCAAACAGGATCTCAATATCATGAGGCCCCGGGCTTGATTCAGGGTGTCCCTGAAATCCAAAAGCAGGCTTCGTTTTGTGTCTTATTCCCTGCAAACTATTATCAAACAAAGAGCGATGGGTCACTTCCAGACAACCTGGCAAACTGGCTTCATCAATTGAAAAGCCATGATTCTGACTGGTAATGAACACGCGTTTTTTCCCATCACATTCAGCCACGGGATGATTGGCGCCGTGATGGCCGAACTTCATTTTTAGTGATTTGCCGCCGGCAGCCAGCCCTAAAATTTGAAAACCAAGGCAAATTCCAAATAGCGGGATCCCCTCTTCCAGAAAAATTCGGGTTGCGTTGATTGCATAGTCGCAGGCTAATGGATCACCGGGTCCATTAGAGAGAAATACGCCATCAGGGTTTAGAGCGAGTACTTCTTCTGCGCTGGTTTTAGCAGGCACAAGGGTGATGTAACAGCCTTTGTCTTTCAGAATACGAAGAATGGTATGTTTCACACCAAAATCATAGGCCACTACATGGTATTGAAGCGGACGCGAGTCTAATGCCCATTGCCCACGACCTTCATCCCAGCGGTCAATTGCCTGGCGCGACACTTCACAGGCCAGATCCGCACCATTTAACCCGCTAAAGGCCCGGGCTCTCTCAATCGCTTGCTCGGGTTTATCTGCCTGCGTACTGATGCAAGCCCCTATCGCCCCTTGTTCACGTAAATGAATAGTTAACTGGCGGGTATCAATCCCTGAAATAGCCACAACCCCATTTCGTTTTAACCATTCAGGTAATGATAGCGTCGAGCGATAATTACTGGGATATTGAGTGCAGTTACGCATAACCAGTCCTGCGGCCCAAATTCGTGATGATTCCATATCCTCTTCGTTACAACCGGTATTCCCTACATGTGCAGCGGTCAGTGTAATTATCTGGCGGGCATAGGAAGGGTCAGTGAGCATTTCCTGGTAACCAGTCATTGCCGTATTAAAAACGAGTTCTCCAACACAGTGGCCGGAAGCGCCTGCAGAGAGTCCATGATAAAGTGTTCCATCAGCAAGAGCTAATATGGCTGGTTTATTCAACATGAAGAAAATCCTACAAATAGGCAATCATTAGTCTCGCTGCCATTGCGTGAAATCCCTTTGTATGCTGTGAGGCAGCAGCCAGTATAAGCTGCTTAATCCTTTATTCGCGCACATGGCGCGAATTCCTCAATGCGCTTCCTGAATGGCAGTGCCGTACAACGGCGGAAAAATACATCAAAGCCGTAATTGTAGCTCAGACGTGTTAAAATTTCATGTCTTCAAAAAACTTTTTTACACCATCAAACCAGGAGCTTGACTTGGGAGAATGGGTTTTTTTGCTACTGTCCAAAGATTCCTGTAATTTCGTTAACAGTTCTTTCTGTTCTTTGGATAAATTCACAGGCGTTTCTACTGCCACTTTACATAACAAATCACCAACCCCATGCCCGCGTACCGATTTCATACCCTTTCCGCGTAATCGAAACACTTTAGCAGTTTGTGTTTCAGGTGGAATTTTCAGACTAACGCGCCCCTCGAGAGTCGGTACTTCAATCGTGCCGCCTAAAGCTGCGGTGGCAAAGCTAATAGGCACTTCGCAATATAAATCACTCTCATGACGTTCAAAAATAGCATGTTGCTTGACATTAATCTGGACGTACAAATCACCCGAACCGCCGCCGTAAGCGCCAGCTTCGCCTTCGCCGGACAAACGAACGCGGTCGCCATTATCGACACCGGCGGGAATTTTAACGGTTAATTTTTTACTTTCTCTGACTCGACCTTGCCCATGACAGCTCGTGCAGGGATCAGTAATTATTTTACCTTCACCATGACAACCGGGGCATGTTTGCTGAATAGAAAAAAAGCCCTGCTGAATTCGTACCTGACCTATCCCCCCACAGGTTTCACAATTTTTTGGGGTTGAACCGGCTTTTGCGCCCGAACCACTGCAGGTCTGGCAAGCCGCATGCCGGGGCACAGTGATTTCTACCTGCTTCCCCAGTGCTGCTTCTTCAAGCGTTAACTGAATATTATACTGTAAATCCGATCCGCGCTGCCCTCTGGACTGCCGGCTATGCGTGCGTCCGCCTGAGAAAATATTTTCAAAGATATCTTCAAACACATCGCCAAACCCGAATCCACCCTGGCCGCCAAAACCGCCTGCAGCCCCATCTACTCCCGCATGACCGAACTGATCATAGGCAGCCCGCTTTTGCGGATCGGATAACACTGCGTAGGCTCTTTGTACTTCTTTGAATTTATCTTCCGCGACATTATCATTTGGATTACGATCCGGATGATATTTCATTGCCAATTTTCGATAAGCTTTTTTTATTTCGCCTTCATTGGCTCCACGATTAACACCCAGAATCTCATAATAATCCCGTTGATCCATGACTGCACACACCAATAACTATGCTTTTACCCGGGGTAAAAACGGAATAATACAAAAAGAACGCCTGGTTTATCGAACACCGCGACGCTCTTCCACCTATTCTATACTATTAAATTGTAGCCCTTGCGAAATAAATGACATCCGGATTTCGCATTCTTAAGCAAAAAAACCTTGATGCGCTTCGCATATCAAGGCTACATTTAAATAAATCTCTGCTTTAGCATATGGGCGTCAACCTCAAAAGAAATCCCTCTCCCAAGTTGGGCGAGGGTAAGGGTGAGGGTTCACTTTAAACCCCTCTCTCTAACTCTCTCCCCTAAGGGGAGAGAGGATTTTGGAAACTCTTGAGTTGGCGCCTGCACCGAAGAAGAAACAACCTGTTAAGGTTTTATTTCTTATCGTCCTGAACTTCCTCAAACTCAGCATCCACAACACCGTCAGAAGGCTTGCCCGATTGAGTTTCACCAGCATGTGACTGTTGGCCGGCATGAGGCGCTTCGCCACCTTGCTGGGCTTGTCCTTCAGCGGCTTTTTTGGCATAAACGCGTTCAGCCATTTTTCCAGAAGCGTCGGAGAGAACTTTCAATTTCTCTTCCATTTGCTCTTTATCATTGCCTTTCACAGCTTCTTTCAACTCGGCTATTGCAGACTCAATGCCTTTTTTCTCAGCATCATCGAGTTCACCTGCCAGGTCAGTCAGTGATTTCTCACTACTGTGAATTAAGCTGTCCGCCTGGTTACGCAAGTCGGCCATCTCTTTAAATTTCTTATCTTCTTCCGCGTGAGATTGAGCATCCTTAACCATTGCATCAACTTCTTCATCGCTAAGACCGCTGGACGCTTTAATGACGATAGATTGCGCTTTACCGGTTGCCTTGTCTTTTGCTGATACATTCAAGATACCGTTTGCGTCAATGTCAAAAGTCACTTCAATCTGGGGCACACCACGAGGCGCTGCAGGAATATCCGTCAAATCAAATCGACCAAGCGATTTATTAGCTGAAGCCTGCTCACGCTCGCCTTGTAAAACATGCACAGTGACCGCGGTTTGCCTATCATCAGCCGTGGAAAATACCTGATTTGCCTTGGTCGGTATAGTAGTATTCTTCTGAATTAACTTGGTCATTACACCACCCAGAGTTTCAATACCCAGAGAAAGCGGAGTAACGTCAAGCAGCAGAATATCTTTTACCTCACCGGACAATACAGCAGCCTGAATAGCCGCACCCACAGCAACCGCTTCGTCAGGGTTCACATCTTTACGCGGTTCTTTACCAAAGAAATCCTGTACTGTTTTTTGCACTAAAGGCATACGGGTCTGACCGCCCACAAGGATCACTTCATTAATCTGGGAAACAGTTAATCCAGCGTCTTTGAGTGCTGTTTTACAGGGTTCAATAGTACGCTCAACCAATTTTTCTACCAGTGACTCCAGCTTGGCACGGGTCAGCTTGATGTTCATGTGTTTTGGACCACTGGAATCGGCAGTAATATAAGGCAGATTCACATCGGTCTGCTGAGCAGATGACAATTCAATTTTCGCCTTTTCTGCTGCATCTTTCAGCCGCTGCAGAGCTAAAGGATCATTGTGCAGATCAATACCAGTGTCTTTCTTGAATTCAGCAGCCAGGTATTCAATCAATGCCAGGTCGAAATCTTCCCCGCCGAGGAATGTGTCACCGTTAGTAGCCAATACTTCAAACTGGTGTTCGCCTTCAACTTCAGCAATTTCGATGATTGAAATATCAAATGTACCACCACCCAGGTCATAAACAGCGATTACTGAATCACCGCGTTTTTTGTCCATACCATAAGCAAGAGCTGCGGCAGTAGGTTCGTTAATAATACGTTTGACTTCCAGACCGGCAATACGACCCGCATCCTTGGTTGCCTGACGTTGAGAGTCATTGAAATATGCAGGAACAGTGATTACCGCTTCTTTCACTTCTTCACCGAGATAATCTTCAGCGGTTTTCTTCATTTTGCGCAGTACTTCTGCAGAGATCTGCGGAGGGGCTTTATCCTGGCCTTTAACCTGAACCCAGGCGTCGCCATTGTCTGCTTTGACAATTTTGTAAGGAACCATTTTAATGTCTTTCTGAACAACCGCATCATCAAAGCGGCGGCCGATTAAACGCTTGACAGCAAACAAGGTTTTATCCGGATTGGTTACTGCCTGACGCTTGGCTGATTGCCCAACTAAAACTTCATCGTCTTCAGTAAATGCGACAATGGATGGCGTTGTGCGATGACCTTCGCTATTCTCGATAACACGTACATTTTTACCTTCCATAACCGCAACACAGGAGTTAGTCGTACCTAAGTCAATACCAATAATTTTTGCCATTTGCCTTTGCTCCAATATAAATTTTTATTGC
Source organism: Legionella quinlivanii (assembly GCF_003265995.1). GTDB lineage: Bacteria > Pseudomonadota > Gammaproteobacteria > Legionellales > Legionellaceae > Legionella_C > Legionella_C quinlivanii_A. Next base: position 468,366 of record NZ_MVJN01000001.1, read on the forward strand.
AATTAGTCCAACATATGGGGGTGAATCTAATAAATTCAAGCCAATATGCCTGCAACCAGTTTTATTTTTTTGACACAATAACACGAGCCGGACGAATAATTCGGTCCGCCAATTTATATCCTTTCTGAAATACAGTGACGATTGTATTAGGCTCTGCATCTGGCACTGCCACCATTGACATGGCTTCATGTTCCTGGGGATTAAACAATTGCCCCTGCGGATCAATCTGCACAACATCCTGCTTGGCCAGCGCATCCAGAAATAACTTCATCGTAAGTTCGAGGCCTTCATACATGCCATCCTGAGCCGATTTATCAGCCAACTGCATTGCTTGTTCCAGGCTGTCAGCTACAGGAAGAAGCGAGGTGATAAATTTCTCCAGGCCGTAGCGATGGGCGTTGGCGATATCGCGCTCAGCCCGACGTCGGACATTTTCAAGCTCGGCCATTGCGCGTACCGATTTTTCCCAGTTCTCATGAGCCTGTTGCTCAGCCAGAGTCAGCTTTTCCTCGAGCGCGGTGTAGCTTGGATGATCCAGGGCAGTTTCAGATGCTTTTCCACTGCTCCCGCTCTCACCTTCCTCTTCATCCGTATCAATTGAATTTTCAGTGTCTTCATTGAGTTTTTGCTCGATTTCTTCTTTAATTTTTTTCCAGTCTTTTGTTTTTTCACTGCTCATCTGAACAACTCCTGAATTTACCGACAACAGAAAATGGGGATGATAACTATAAATTCAAGGCTTGCATGGAAATTTTTTATCATTTTTTTTGAAGAATAGATCTTAAAAGCAATGAGAATCCAATGGATACTCGGAGCGCTTTGCTCCCCTGGCTGATTCCTTCTTGCTACTCCCACGCAGTTATCGCATACTTGTTGAATTATTAATGTAATCCAAGGTGCTTATGAACGCGTGGTCGCCAACTTCCTGGCAACAGTTCTCCTACCAGCAAGCAGCAGTCTATCCTGATCAGACACAGCTGGAAAAAGTCGTTGAACAGTTGAGTCAGTTACCGCCGCTGGTGACCAGCGGTGAAATTAAAAATCTCAGAAAGGAAATTGCGCTTGCAGGACAGGGAAAAGCGTTTATTCTGCAAGGAGGCGATTGCGCGGAATCTTTTAGCGAATGCCGTTCGGATATTATCAGTAACAAACTGAAAATTCTTCTGCAGATGAGCCTGATTCTACTGCATGGAATGCGTAAACCAATTATTCGAGTGGGACGAATTGCCGGCCAATACGCCAAACCCCGCTCCTCTGATTTTGAAACGATTGATGGGGTGACTCTGCCCAGCTATCGCGGTGATTTGGTTAACTCACCCCAATTTAATGCGCAATCACGTATTCCAAACCCCAAGTTAATGCTTCAGGGTTACAGCTGTGCTGCGATGACGCTCAATTTTATCCGAGCGCTTCTCGACGGCGGCTTTGCAGATCTGAACCATCCTCAGCAATGGGATTTGCGATTTGTTGATCATTCGCCGCAAGCGGATGAATACCATTCACTGGTGCACTCAATTGCTGATTCGCTGGATTTTTTTCAGGCCATTAATGGTCATGATTTAAACAACTTAAGCAAAGTGGATTTTTATACTTCTCATGAAGCTTTACATCTGCATTATGAGCAGGCCTTGACCCGGCGTTTGCATGACGGGCTGTGGTACGATTTATCCACTCACCTTCCCTGGATAGGAATGAGAACCGCGCAACTGGATAGCGCCCATCTTGAATTTATGCGGGGTATTCAAAATCCCATTGGAATTAAGGTCGGACCGAAAGCCACGCGGGAATGGCTGATTGATGTACTGAAAATTATTAACCCTAATTGCGAGGCAGGAAGAGTATTACTGATTACCCGGTTTGGCGCACAATCAATTTCTCAATTATTGCCTCCTTTAATTGAAGCGGTGCACTCGACTAATATTCCAGTCACCTGGTCTTGCGATCCTATGCATGGAAATACAGAAACTACTGCAGATGGAATAAAAACCCGTCATTTTGATAATATTTTATCAGAATTGCAGCAAGCCGATCGAATTCATACTGAAATGAACAGCAATTTAGGTGGTGTTCATTTTGAATTAACTGGAGATAACGTCACCGAATGCATCGGTGGAGCCCGGGGCTTAAGTGAAGAAGATTTAAAGCACGCTTATAAAAGCCTCGTTGATCCTCGCCTGAATTATGAACAATCATTAGAAATGGCAATTCAGCTAAGCCGGCATTTTAATCCTCGCCCAATGAAAAAAACCGAGGAAGAACAAGGAGCCTGACAGGCGTTTCGGCTATGCGGCGACTAAACACCCTGGTATAACCGGGTTTTATTTGAGCTTTTTCGTGGGAGCTTCAAATACAGACTGGATATATTCAGGGATCCTTTCTTCCAGCCAATAGACTGGCAAACCTGGCATACTCCCGCTGATAAAGCCCACATGTCCGCCCTTTTCACTTAACTCTAAAGTAACTTTATCAGATAACTCCCCATTAGAAGGAATAACCTCCATAGTCATAAAAGGATCATCCTTGGCATGAATAATTAAGGTTTCCGTCGCTATTTTTGATAAATAAGGCAGCGAACTCGCTTTGGCATAATAATCATTCGCACTGGAGAAACCATGCAAAGGAGCGGTTATATTTTCATCAAAACTGCGAAAACAATTGGATTGTTGCAGCCTGCTGGAAATATCTTCCCATTGATCGGCATAAATCTGCTGCTTCCTTACAACCAGTTTTTTCAATTTCTTCAGCAGATAGGCTTGGTAGAGACGACAAAAGCCTTTATCTATTTTTTCAGCAACAATATTTAATTTAAAAGGCACTGAAACAGCGACTGCAGTTTGGATAAGATTCTGTTCGCCTGCTTCTCCCAGCCACTTCAAGAGCACATTGCCGCCTAAAGAGATCCCTACCGCTGCTTTCGGAACGTCAGGCTCCCTATCTGCGAGGATATTCAGGAAATAGGAAAAATCACTGGTATCACCGGAGTGATAAATTCTTGGCAGACGATTTGGCTTACTGCCGCCTCCACGAAAATGCATCATTACTGCTCGCCAGCCTGCTTTATTAAATGATTGCATTAAGCCAGCGGCATAGGTCGAATTCAGATTTCCACCAAGACCATGCAACAAAATGACCACTGGTGCATTCTGTGGCACTCCCTTAGTCATCCAGGATAATTGCAGAAAATCACCATCAGCCAATTCGATGCGTTCGCTTTTATCGATAACAAATCGAATGCTGCGCGCAATAGTGGGATAGATGGTTTGACTATGTGCATTACCCAGCCACCAGGCCGGCTTAAATTGACTCTCGGTAATCACTTGCTTTCCTTATGATAAGCAGGGCTAAAGGTTTGTACAGCCTGCAATAACATACTGACATGTTCAGGAGGAACGTCCGGTGTAATCCCATGCCCCAGATTAAAAATATGACCGTGTCCATTTCCATAAGAGGCGAGAATACGTTCTACTTCTTTAGTAATGGTCTCTTCATCGCTTAAAAGCAAGGCCGGTTCAAAATTTCCCTGCAGGCTCAACCGGTCCTCAAGCAGTGCTCTGGCCTCTCCCAGATCCGCTGTCCAATCCAGCCCCAGGGCATCGCAACCGGTTTCAGCCATTTGCAAGAGCCATTGCGCTCCGCCCTTGGTAAATAAAATTACGGGAATATGGGGATACTGTTTTTTTATATTTTGGACAATTTCTCTCATCGGATTGAGTGAAAAATTCAGATATTTCTCGGTTGACAGGAGTCCACCCCAGGTATCAAACAACATGACGGCGTTAACACCTGAATGGATTTGTGCAAGTAAATAGTGAGTAACCGCATGAGTCAGCTTAGTTAACAAGAGCCTGGCAATCTGCGGCTCTTTCTCAATCAGCTGCATGCAGCGGGGGAACTGACGGCTGCTTTGCCCCTCCACCATGTAGCAGGCAAGCGTCCAGGGGCTGCCTGAAAAACCAATCAAAGGCAGATCGGCCGGCATCTCTCGACGGATTAATTCAACTGCGTTAAAAACATAGGAAAGCCCTTCGTTTAATTGCTCAAAAGGAAGCGCTTTAATGGCATTTTCAGTATGCAGCGGAAATCGGAAACAGGGCCCCTCGCCTTCCACAAAATGCAGGCCAAGCCCCATTGCATCCGGAATGGTTAAAATGTCTGAAAACAAAATAGCGGCATCCAGAGGAAACCGCCTGAGCGGCTGCAAGGTGACTTCGCACGCCAGCTCGGGGGTTTTGCAAAGGGTCATGAAGTCGCCGGCCTGTGCACGAACCCGACGATATTCCGGTAAATAACGTCCTGCCTGTCTCATTAACCAAGCCGGAGTTCTTGGTACTGCCTCTCGGCGCAGACTGCGCAGGAAAATTGATTCGTTCACACCCATTGTTTTTAACCTTCCGATAAAAATTGTATTCTATCGCAGATTAACCTGTTTCACATAGACGTGTCTGTCATTTCCGCGAGGCGTTGTTGCGTAATAGAACCAAGCAACCAACCTGTCCGTCTTTGCGAACAAAGTGAAGCATCCAGATCGAACTATGAACAAAGCTGGGAGCAATTGCTTCGCTAACGCTCGCAAAGACGGTTTTTTGTGTACCTGTCTTTATTCACGCAGAACGCCTTTACGCAGAGGCTGGGATCCGATGATTCAGATTCCAAACTCGGCAGCCCTTTCCTTAAGAATTTCACCACTCATCGGCACGGTAACGGCTTTACACAAACTTTCATCAGGGAACTGATAATCCCGGGCCAGATTGGCATTTTGTTTAAAGACCAGAACCTGTTTGTGATGTCCATCAGTTTCACTGATTGGACTTGCACCGCGTTTAAAATAACGTATCACGGGCAGTTGTCTGCCTTCATCCAGCTGCTGCAGCTGCCATTTAAAATCCTGGTTAACCAATGCCAGATTGGTATACAGGCGTTGCGAGGAAGCAAACATTTCCTCTTCCGAAGGGAACTCCTGTCCTTCATCAAGCTCTAGCCACATCTCCATTTTCTCAGACCCTTCATCGTCATGATAAACATAAAACGCTTTTTTAAGTACCTGTGACTTGAGTTCCTCGTCATCGGTGATTGCCCGTTCCAGCTCCGTGAAAGCCAGATTGGCCCCGTTATAAACTACGGTAGACTCGCGTCCCCAGACAAACATCAAAGGAAGATTGGTTTTAGGTTTATTGAAAATACCATATTTAGCCATCACTGCCTGAACGTCACTGCAGGCATAAAGGCGGCCTTCATCTCCCAATTTATAGCGCACGCGCTGGGAGGATTGGTAATCGTGAGTACAGGTAAAGATTAGTTGGTTATTTTCATCGCATTCCACATGATAGTTCATCGTATCATAATGAAATACCATCGGAATGCCTTTATTCTCCCCAAAGAGCTCGCGAGCTAGTCCCGGGTGTTTTTCAAGTGCCTTGCGCAGTGCTATCTCAAATTCAGTTTCAACACCCAGATTAATATCAAGATCTGACGCACCGTAAGAGGAGTAGATTTGGTTGAACCCTTTTTCTATCAGCAATTCACGCATTGCCTCTGAAATGGCCTGCCCTCCAACTACACCAATTGCCGAAAAATCCTCAAACTGATAGCCTTTACTTTCAACATACGCGGTCAAATCCTTTAAAAAGGGTGGATAGCCGGCAATAATGATCTGCTGCTTGTCCTTGTTTAACTCGGCTGCCATCCGTCGGATTTCAGATTTATACCGCTGAACAAGCTCAGCAGTTCGGCCCTCACTTTGCTGGAATGCTTCTTTCAAAGCATCATATAAGTCCAGATCACGGTTTTTTAAAACCTTGGCCAAAGTATCCTTAATTAACTTGCCAATCAGCTCTTTATCGCCGTCTGTGATTTTTCCTGGATGTTTATTCTGCCACCTGTCTAATGCCTGCTCTCGTAAATCAGTGTCATAGCGAGCTCTGAGAACCAACTCCTCCAGAATCTTTTCTTTATCGCAACCGGTAGCAAATACACTGCCGGTATTTCGCATCAGCTCATAGGTAGTTAAACCCGTTGCCCAGGGGCCCAGTGCAAAAGCATCAATATAATGAAGTTTGCGATCACCAAACTGAATTTTTGCAGCTAATTGCAATGATTCTTTTACAAGCTCAACCTCTTCATGGCTGCGGACCCATGCAGTAGGCTTTCCAGTGGTGCCGGTTGAGGTATCCACTTTCGCTTTTGCAGGAAATTTACCATGACGATGCGTTCTGTTCTCGTGTTTATCATTATGTTTAATATAATTTTCTTTTGTGGTAACCGGGAGGTCAGAAAATGTGGTTTCAGAATTAATTGTACATTTGAAGCGTGATAAATGCTCTTTGTATGCAGGAATCTCTTTATAGGCTTGCTTAGCTCGTTTCTTGGCCAATACTTCTCCGGCCTCAAAAATGTCTTTTTCCGTACGTACAAAAAGAAAACGAGCTTTAATCCGGTTTACGCCGCTAATCGTTTTTTTATACAACCAACTCAGAAAGCCGCCTTTCAGGCTATCGCCAATCGCATTGCGCCAATTGCTGATTTTTCTCTTGTTATGTTCTCCAGCATGTCGTAAACGCTCACCAGCCATCCCCTGAGCTTTAGCGGTATCTCGATTTTCGTAGTCATCTGTCCAGAATTGCGATTGAAGAGTGGCGATCAGGTCTGCATCCTTCATTCCTTTAGGATTTTTAATACCAAGGTATTTGATAAGACTGTTTCGATTGACCCTAAATGTAGATAATTCTTCAGTACCATCCTGATTAATTTTTTTAGCATTGATTTTTATTGTTTTATAAGCTAATGAACCAAATCCACTGTGGAGAGTAACCCCATTTTTTCCTAATTCATTTCTGGGATTGGTAGCGCCATTTTTAAATAAAAGTCTTTCACCGTATTCAGAATGAGAGAACAAAATCACGGGGCTATCGATCGAATAAGCAGCCATACTTTTTCCATTAACTTGCTAAAAGAGTGCTTATTTAATCAAAAAATTATTAACAGAATATTAAAAAGAGTTTTTATATGCAGGACTGAAAGTTACCTACTGCGGACATCGCCCGCAGTAGGTAACAATTTATTGAGAACTAAGAAACAATCGCACAACTTATGGCCGCTGAACCATGCTCGAGCAGTCCAATGCCGTTCGTTAAACCAAGCACTGTTTGCGCTGAAGTATAGATATCCGGCGGAACAGAGGGCGGAGGCGGCGCATTCCCAAGTCCCAACTGGCCAAATTCATTTTTACCCCAGCATTGCATCTGACCATTAATCAGAAGAGCACAGGCATGCACCAGACCGGAACTCACATCAATTGCAGGTGCGCTAATTCCCAAAACCATAGTCGGGAATGGGCTATTGTCAAGCGTACCATTACCCAACTGGGCAGCATTATTTAATCCCCAGGCATATACCAAACCATTGCTGCCAAGCGCTGTAGTATGAAAGCCTCGACCTGACAAATCAGTAATGCCGGATAATACGCCAACGTTGTTAACTCCCACAACGGTTGTTGGAGTGGGTACTGACGGACTGAATTGCCCCATGCCCACCTGCCCCACATTGTTCACTCCCCAGCATTTGACCTGAGTATTCGCTAAAAGCGCACAGGAGGTAAAACTCGAGGTGGTAATGGCAATGGCATTATCAACGCCTATTACCGGAGCAGCGGGGAAAAACTGAGGCAGAGGCGCGGTTGTACCATTTCCTAACTGACCGAAGTCATTCCCTCCCCAACAGGATACCTGCCCGTTTGCGAGCACAGCGCAAGTATGATAAAAGCCGGCGCTGACTTCGACCGCGTTAGTAATTCCAGCCACAGTCACAGGCGTGCTGCTGTTCGTGGTCAGACCATTTCCTAACTGGCCTACGTTATTAGCACCCCAGCACTGTACCGTACCATTGGCGAGCACTGCGCAGGCATGCGTCTCACCCGCACTAATATCCACAGCAGTATTGATTCCAATTACGTTGACAGCCGTTAAGGAAGTAGCTCCAGGAAGTGGAGCGCCATTTCCTAACTGACCCAGGTTATTAGCACCCCAGCACTGAACCTGGCCTGTAGCCAACATGGAGCAGGTATAGGTAGAACCGCCGCTTATCTCGGTAGCATTGGTAATTCCCAGAACCACACTCAATGGGTCTGCTGGAGAAGTTACAGGAAGCGCTGGAGGTGTTGTTGTACCATTCCCCAGTTGTCCGGTATTATTCTCCCCCCAACATTGCACAGGACCTACAGGGCCAATTTCGACCGACAATGGCAAGGGACTGTTATCCGCATTTAAACCCGTTGCAGTAATCACGAAATTATTCGAGAAGACCGGCGAGGGAATGTTATAGCTAATGTTACAACTGCTATTGGGTAATAAGCTGGCGCCACAGCCATTAGAGAAATAAGCGTTGTAGGGCGCTGGAATGCTTATCTGTAAATTGGTAACCGTATTAATTCCAGTATTGCTTAATGTAATATTACCACTGGTATCGGTCAGTAAATCAACATTAGTTACCGGAACCCCATTGTAAAGCCACAGCAGGTGTCCGCTGGTCGCAGCAACTACACTGATATTTAAAATTTCCAGAGCGCTTGGCCGGGAACACAGAAAAGGATCAGGGCTATTATTTCCAGGTCCAAAGGTTTTGCAAATCACGGGACCATCATGAATACCGCTGACAGGTAATTGGCTGCCATTAACTTGCAGAGCAAGCACACAGGTTTGTCCCGGATTCAAATAAAACGGATTACTGCAAGTGCCTGCATTGACCACCTGAGCAATACCCGGCAGAGGCTGCATGGTGAGCATACGGGGAATGCTGGTATTATTTCGTACCAGATAACTGACAGAGGATGAAGCATTGGATGGAACTTGTAAGACTGTAGGGCTCAGAGGGGCCAGGCCAAATTTTGGAATTGCCGCATCAACCACCCCGGAAAAAATCAAACTGGTAAAAAAACCAGCTTTTAACCATTGTTTTATCACCTTTTTATCCTTAAAAAATTGGGATGAGCGATATTACCTTAAATAAAAAACTAATAACAGATCGAACTATTCCCCCCTTTCAATGCTGCATTATTCCAAGAGATGTCAGTATCTAGAATATTGACTTGTTAATCGCGATTTCACGGGCCGTGTGCCTGGCTATCAAATCCTGATTAACCAACTGGGTCAAATGCTGATCCAGTGTCTGCATTCCTCTGCTTTGTCCTGTCTGAATTGAAGAATACATCTGAGCCACTTTATCTTCACGAATCAGATTTCTGATTGCAGAGTTGCACATCATAATTTCCAGAGCAGCCAGTCGTCCTCCGCCTCGCTTTTTTAACAGTGTTTGTGCTATCACCGCCTGTAAAGATTCAGAAAGCATTGTGCGGATCATTGATTTTTCATCACCAGGGAACACATCAATAATTCGATTAATTGTTTTGGTTGCTGAATTCGTGTGTAGAGTTCCAAACACTAAATGGCCTGTCTCTGCTGCGGTCATCGCCAGACGAATGGTTTCGAGATCTCTAAGCTCACCGACAAGAATGATATCAGGGTCTTCTCGCAGGGCAGAACGCAAGGCAGCACCGAAACTGTGTGTGTCGCGATGCACTTCCCGTTGATTGACGAGGCATTTTTTGCTGGTATGCAAAAACTCAATAGGGTCTTCGATGGTTAGAATATGATCGTAGCGATTTGAGTTAATGTAATCAATCACCGCTGCCAGTGTGGTGCTTTTTCCTGAACCTGTAGGACCAGTAACCAATACCAGCCCCTTGGGAAACGAGGCAATTTCGGTAAACACAGGCGGCAATCCCAAATCTTCCATGCTCAGAATTTTGGAAGGAATGGTTCTGAATACCGCCCCTGCACCGCGAGCCTGATTAAAGGCATTAACCCTGAAGCGCGCCAGATTTGCAATTTCAAAAGAAAAATCTGTTTCCAGATGCTCTTCATACTCCTTGCGCTGCTTGTCATTCATAATATCATAAATGATTTTGATTACCTCTTTATGCTCCAGGGGGGGGATATTGATTTTTCTCAAATCACCGTCAACCCGAATCATAGGAGGCATTCCGGCGGACAAATGCAAATCAGAGGAGTTGTTTTTAACAGAAAAAGCCAGCAGCTCGGCAATATCCATATAGTGCTCTAAGTCATTCGAATAATTGCAAGATTAACTCAGGATGCTGCTCAGAGCAAATTCATCGATGAACCAAAACCTTTCGGCTTGAAGAAGAAATTATGTGTCCCGCTGTACAAACTGTGTCATTCCCGCGCAGGCGGGAATCAATTTTTATCACGACTCCTGTGCCAAATCATCAATGGATTTCCGCCTGCGCGGAAATGACAGGGGAGTCAGACAGATACATCCGCTTGAAGGCTATTCTTGCTGAATCAAAATCAGTTATGATGTTGCTATTTATGAATCTGAAAATGACTATAGCTCAGCGAATTATCCGGATAAAAAATCATATTCAAAAGCTTGAAGCCGAATTCCACCGGCCATCAGGCAGTGTCACCCTGCTTGCAGTCAGCAAAGGCCACAGCAGTGAATCGATTCGCCAGGCGCAGGCAGCAGGATTAAATGAATTCGGCGAAAACTACTGGCAGGAAGCTCAGAAAAAGATCTCTGAATTACGAGATCTGCCAATCCGCTGGCATTTTATTGGAGCTATTCAGAGCAATAAAGCTGCAGAAATCGCAGCCTGTGTTGGCTGGGTTCACAGTGTAGACAGAGAAAAAACCGCCCGCCTGCTCAGCATGCATCGCCCTGCTTCAATGCCGCCTCTAAAAATCTGCATTCAGGTGAAGCTTGACCAGGAAGCCAGTAAATCAGGGATTACGCCAGAGGAATTAGCGCCGCTTGCCAGATTAATCACCGAACTGCCCCGTCTTAAGCTTTGCGGCCTGATGGCGATTCCCATGCCTCGTGAGAATGAAACCGAACAATATCAAAGTCTTTTGCGGCTGTCTCAGCTGCTTGACAAACTCAATCAGCAAACTGGGCTTAAGCTCAATACTCTCTCAATGGGAATGAGTGATGACATGGATGCTGCGATTAGAGCAGGGAGCACTATGATTAGAATAGGCCGAGCTATTTTTGGAGAGCGTCAATGAAAATAAGTATCATTGGTTATGGTAATATGGCAAAAGCCCTGGCGCACAATTTAATCACTCAGCCAGACATTCAATTAGCTGTTTCTTCACCTTCTTTAAAAAAAGAACAATTACCAAACGGATTATTCACTGATTTTAACAACAAAGCGATTATTGAAAAGGCAGATCTGGTCGTCCTGGCGATCAAACCATTTAAAGTGAATGAAGTACTTACCGAAATTGGAGGGCATCTGCCTGAACAAGCCGTTTTACTGTCAGTGGCGGCCGGTATCAGCCTTGAGCACCTGGCTCGATACTGCCCAAAGACCCAGGCTATCGTCAGGAGCATGCCCAATACTCCGATTGCAGTTGGCAAGGGCGTTACGGCACTGGTTGCCAATCCCCAAATCAGTGAAAAACAACGTCAGCAAGTTGAGCGCCTGTTTAACTCCGGAGGCTATGCTTTCTGGATTGAAAATGAGGAACTTCTCAATCCCATTACCGCCTTGTCAGGCAGCGGGCCGGCCTATGTCTATTTGTTTTTGGAAGCGCTGACTGAAGGCTCAGAAAAGCTGGGGATCCACAGAGCGCAGGCAGAACTTATCGCTAAACAGACCATTCTGGGAGCAATTGATTTGCTAAATAGCACACAATCATCTCCAGAAGCCTTGAGGCAGAATGTCACCTCGGCAGGCGGCACTACAGCAGCTGCACTGGATGTACTGCAGAAAGGACAGTTTAAGCAATTGATTGAGAACGCACTTCAAAAAGCGTCTGAGCGAGCTCAGGAATTGGGCGAATCACTCAATACCCTTTAATCCAGGAAGTGTTTATACTTAAAATCAGTGATCTCAAGGAGAATAAGATGTCTGATATTCAATCACCTCAGCTGGCGGAAATGATTTCCACTTTAGTGGCTGAGGCAGAAAATAATAATACTCTGAAAAAACAACTGATTGATAAACCCAAAGAAACTTTAAAAAGCAGGGGAATCATAATCGAAGGTTACCGTATTGTGGTAGAAGACAATCCCGGATATCCATTGTTTTTTGCCCTGGAACCTGAAAACATTCACTCATTATCGACACCTCTTGTCGAGCCACCTGAGGATTCATTTCGTGACTCGCATTTTCTTGATTGTCAACACTATTAACCCAGGGATGGACTATGAATAACCTTCGTGACTGGCTTGACAGGCTGTTTAGTACTGAGCGTTTGATGATTTGTAAAACCGGCGCTGATCCAAAATTTGAAGTGATGACCTGGATAGAACAATTTGAAGGCAAGAAAGCCTGTTTTTTCCCAGATCCACTTGGGCATTCTGTTCCTATTGTCTCTGGAACACTGGGCCAGCGTGCCTGGGCTGCAGAAGCCATGAATGTCAGACAAGAGGAAATGCTCGGTCACATTCAAAATGCTTTGCACAAGCCTCTCCCCTGGGCAGTCGTCAATCAGGAGCAAGCCCCCGTTCATGAGATTATTCATGACAAGTCAATTGACTTGTTAAAGCTTTTTCCTATTGTAACTCATCATGAAAAAGATGTGGGTCCCTATATTACGTCTGGACTGGTGCATGGTTTGAATTTAAAAACAGGCAAGCAAAATACCTCCATTAATCGCTTGCAGGTCCATGCACCTGACAAGTTAGGTATTCTCATGCTGCCTCGTGATCTGCACGCCTATTATCAGGATGCAGAAAGTATGGGGAAGCCTCTCCCTGTGACCATAACGATAGGCCATGATCCGGTCACTAAAATGGCATCACAAATGATTGCTCCCCGCGATCAATCCGAACTTGAAATTGCAGGCGCTTTGATGGGAAGACCTTTATCTGTTGTGAAGTCTTATACCAATGATGTATATATCCCAGCCGAAGCCGAAATTGCTATCGAAGGATTGGTGTTACCCGGAGTAAGAGCGCTGGAAGGACCGTTTGGTGAATTTCCAAAATACTATAGCGGCAGTTCGATGCTGCCTGTTATTCAGATTCAATGCATCACCCACCGGCGTAAACCGATTTTTGAAACCAATCACCCTTCCGGGCTGGAGAATGTCGTTCTGGGCGGAGTGCCCCGCGAAGCCTCTTTGCTGGAAAGAATTCGTGTTAATTTCCCCAATGTCATTGACATAAGATTAACAACGGGCGGATTAGGACGTTACCACCTGGTGGTTAAGATGAAAAAAACTAATTTGGGTGAAGCCAAAAATGTGATTTGCTGCGCATTTGGATGCCATTATGACATCAAACTGGTGGTTGTGGTGGATGATGACATTAATATTGACGATCCGAATGACATCGAATGGGCTATTGCTACTCGCTTTCAGGCAGAGCGTGACCTGGTTGTTGTGAACGGAGCCCTTGGCTCAAAACTCGATCCCTCGATTAAAAAACATATGATCAGTTCAAAAGTGGGAATAGACGCCACCGCCTATCTGGATGAAATAGACAAATTTTATGTCACACGCGTTCCCTCACCCGCTCATTATGTTTTTGAAGAGTCCGGCAGTCAGGGGATTGAAGCGTTTAAAGAATATTTGGCTAAATCGGATAATGAGTCATCATGAGTCCAATAAGAACGCTTATAATTCTCGTTGGGATCTGGCCTGGCTTTTCGCTCGGACAAGCAGTTATTAGTTCACCACCGGTAATTGAGCGTTTTGAACTGAAAAGCCCCCCAGCTTTAGGTAAAACCCGTGCAGGACAAACCATTCTGCTAGGCGGATTTTCAGGATTAAGATTTTTAGGATTAACCGGCGACGGCAAGTTGCGATTTCTAAGCCATACAGACAGAGGCCCTAATCCCGATGCCTATGAAGATAAAGGAATCATCAGACGCCCCTTTCTGCTGCCAGGTTTCAACCCTCGTCTGGTTATTTTACTGGCCGATCCTGTTCGTAAAACATTGACGGTAAGCCAGCAAATCCTGCTTAAAAATATCGATAGCAAACCCATTTCGGGACTATCTCCCTCCTCTGGACACCAGGAAAAACCAGTGGATTTGTTTGGTAATACACTGGCTTTCAAACCATTGGACATGGATCTGGAAGGGATTGATGTCGCTAATGACCACAGTTATTGGATGGTTGATGAGTACGGCCCATCTATCATTCATTTTTCCTCACAGGGAAAGCTTCTGGAAACCTTCTATCCCGGTAAAGGCTTACCGCCTATTCTGAAACTGCGGCAACTCAATAGGGGATTTGAAGGGATCGCTCTGCAGGGATCGAAAGTCTATGCTATTTTACAAAGTCCACTGCAAAATCCTGTCAATAACCCTAAAAAAGACTCAAAAATTATTCGCTTCATCGAGTTTGATATACCCAAAAAACAAACCACAGGCCAATTTATCTACCTGCTTGACAAAAAATACTCTGATCGTATTGGTGACATGGTCGCTCTCGGCAATGGGCGTTTTTTAGTAATTGAACAAAACGATCAGACGGGCAAAAAGGCATACAAAAAAATTTATCTGATTCACCTCGCCGATGCCAGCAACCTGCAATCTTCAGATCCGAAAAAAAGAGAGCTTAATGAAAACCTGGAAAGTCAGAGCGCTGATTCACTTAAAGCCCTGGGGATTAAAAGCCTGCAAAAGGAACTGGTATTAGACTTAGCCGCTCTTGGTATCAGAAATTCTAAAATTGAAGGCATCAGTCTGGTCAAGCCTAATCAGATAGCTCTAATCATCGATAATGATTTTTATTTGAATGGAAAACTTGATAAAAAGACAGGCATTGCCGGTTTAAAACATGAAAATAGCCGATTATATCTGATTACTTTTGATAAGCCTCTGTAGCTGTCTCAGCTCTTGTCAAATCACTGTGATGCCGTAAAATGCAGAAACAACATTCGAGACTGCTTGCCAGGCTCATAAAGTGCAGGTGATAAAATGATGACAGGACTTTTGACGGCAGCCTATTTTTTAGTGTCCGTGATTTTTACATTAATACTGTTTCTTCTCTGGGCGCGGGTGATTCTGCGTTATTTTCGTTTAAGCCCTCTTCATCCGGTCAACCAAAGTATTAATGCCCTTGTAGGTCCTGTTCTCGGCCCAATTGAGCGAATGATACAGCAGGATACACCGGGAAAAACCAGAAAACCCCTTTCCCAATATGACTGGCCGGGATTGGCCCTGATTGTCGTAGTTGAGATTATCAAGTTCATCTGTCTTGGATTGCTTGCCTATGGAGGGTTGCTGCCGGTTTCCTTCATTCTTCTTTTCGTAATAGCTGATCTTGTCGTTCAGCCGCTCAACCTGATGTTTTTTGCGCTGCTGATTCGGGTGATCATGAGCTGGGTCAATCCGCATTGGGAACAGCAGAATCCAGCAGGATATGTGGTTAATTTAATGACTAATCCACTGATTCGCCTTGGCCACAGAATAATTCCCAATGTTTCAGGATTTGATTTTGCACCCTACATTATGATGGTGATGATCAAAGTCATTACTTTATTCATTAGCGCGTCCATGCCTTTACCGTTAGTGTAGGGTGCTGATGCACAGGGAAGTGCTCGCTTAATCAGCTTGAATAGCTTATTGTCGGAGCTTCATCCCCCTGCTGATCATGGTCAAACTCCACCTCCGGCGAATCATCTGCAACTTGTGCTTTCTTAAACAATTGCAATTCCTGCTTAATGCTGACCGTGCTAGCCACCGACTCTGATTTCATGGTAAAGGCAAGAGGGATCTTAAAAAATTGACAGACGGCATTAAGAAAGCCTCTGAACCCCTCGGTGCGTTTAATCGATGCAGAGGTATCGACCACAGCGCTCACTGCTTGCTGGATCTTGCTGTGTTTATCCGTGGCATCACTTAGTAGAATCGATGATAGCTTATTGTATAAATCAATTAATATACTCTTCTCTTCCCCTCGCAATGTTTTGCTGCTATGTACAGCAGACACCTGACTATTCAAATAGTTCAGATCTTTCGCCTGACTATTATCCTGACCAAGATCCTTTGCAATTCTTTCCCAGACGACCAATTCGTTTCTGGTAATGGGAATATTGGTTTCTTTGATAGCCTTACCTGTATCCACAATATCTTTCAAATTTTTCGTGCGGGTAAGAATGGCATTGAAAAATTCAACCTCTTCTGCATTCTTGTTTTCTTTTAATAGCGCCTCTATGCCCTGAATAATCTGCTTAAGTTCATCTCTTCCAGTACTGGCCGGTATTATGATACAAAGACCAGAGTTTTCTGCTAAGAGCTGATCATAACGAGCGATAGTATTGCCAGCAGCCTTGAGCGCATTAGTATAATTCTCTAACATCTGCTCATTAGTTCCTTTATGCAGCTCATATTCCTCAGGACTGAGCCGTCCTTCTGCAAGTTCTGTGTCCAGACCACCATTCAGATCTTCTTCTACATTCCTCAGAGAATCCTGAATACCCTCTTTTAATTCAACTACTTTTTTACGTTTAGCTGCAGTTTCCTTACTTATTTCATCAGGATTTTCAATTTTAATTGTTAGAGCCATGATTAATCTCAACTACATACATACTTTCTATAAGTATAAAAAAGAATTCTGAAGCCTTTATTAACAAAGTCGTTGAATAAAACATTTTTTATTCCGGCAGACTAAATCACTTTATTTTTCTTCACAGGGTATATACTGATTATGAGGGAACTTGAGGAGGCTGAAATGGCCGGAAGAATTGCAGTAGCAGCTGTAGCAACCGTTATTTGCCCCTGTATACTCTGGGCAGCTGATTCAGTATATTGCCCGCAGAATCACGGGTATATCAATGTGGGAATGACTCAGGATCAGGTTATCGCCGCCTGTGGACAACCTTTAAGTCAACAAAACTCTAACAAACCTCTGATGCAGAAAATTCCTGCGCAACAGCTTTATTACAATAATGAAGGAGCTCCTACCGCCTTTTATGGTGTATGGAAGCTGCCTATCGGAAACAGCAATTACGGCAGCGCACCATTTCAGGGGACAGCGGGTGGGGTGCAATTGCAAGTAGACGTTGTTAATAATCAGGTTCATGACATTGTTCTGAATGGCAACTCCACTAATGCTTTTTCTATTTGCGGAGGGACAAGCATCCAGGCAGGTGATCCGGTTGGCAAAGTATATGGTGCTTGTGGAAGCCCCTCTATCGTGAACAATACCTTTATCGAAGTGCCTGTACAAAGTCAGACTAAACCGCAGATTTGGACCTATCAGCCATCCCAGTATGGCCCGCCCATGTCCTTGACTTTTGTTGACGGCAAACTACAATCCATCGATTAATTCTTCCAAAGGTTTATAAATGAGTGAAACAATTGATGATTTGACTATTGCTTTTAGCGAAAATGGCACAGAAACTACCAAAGAATTGGATAAATATGTGTTAACCAAGGGGGCCTGGACCACTATTATGTTTAAATATCAGGATTGGGATAATGCAAAAAACGATTTCGGCCCGATCAAATATTCCATAAGACGCTATCAGAAAAGGAATAATCAATACTGGATGAAATCCAAATTTAATATTTCCAGCGAAGATCAGGCGCGGAAAATTGTTGAAGTGTTAAACCAGTGGCTGGCAGCTGAGTAATTGAGAACTGCGTTGTTGCATCACTGAAGATAGGTGCACAAAAATGTCTTTGCGAGCGTCAGCGAAGCAATCTAGCTCCTAGCTTCGTTCATGGTTCGATCTGGATTGCTTCACTTTGTTCGCAAAGACGGCAGGTTAGTGATTTAATTCTGTTTATGTAACAATGCTCGCTTGAGCGCAATCCAGAAAATGCTTATAAATAATTTGAATTAATCAGCCCAGCTTAATCTGGATAGCTTTCCCTCTCTAAAAACCCCAGCTTTCTTTTGAACCTGTGTGCAAGTTGTTTTATAATAGCCCGATCGGCCAAACCTTCCAGGATCTCGCATGAAATCTCGATTTTCACTTTTGCTGTTAGCAATCCTGGCAGTTATTTCATTTTTTTATGTCAAATTCGCAGTATCCGGTAAACAACATTCTCAACCGCAACCGCCGCTGATCACTGTTGAAACCGCGCATGTGACCGAGCGAGTATTGGCCGAGCAATTTGAAACGCTGGGCAGTCTGGCCAGTATGGATAGTATCGATATCAGCTCGGAAATTGCCGGGCAAATTTCAGCGATCCATTTTCAGCCCGGCGCATTGGTAAAAAAAGATACCTTGCTGATACAACTCGACAGTACTGTTATGAAAAGCCAGCTCGCCAGTGCAAAAGCCAGCCTGTCACTCAGTGAAACCAATTACAAACGAACAAAGGAATTAGCACAGAAAAGTCTGGCTTCCGAACAGGCCCTTGATCGAGCCCTGGCTGATCTGCGCGAAAAACGAAACGCGGTTAAGGTCAAACAGGCGCAATTGGAAAAATTGAATCTGCGTGCACCATTTACCGGCACCCTCGGTTCAAAACAAGTCAGTGTCGGTCAATATGTGAAAATGGGGCAGGCCCTGGTTCATCTGGTTGCCAATCAGCAATTGCGTGTAGAATATAATGTACCTGAAAGATTGCTGCCGCGTCTTCACAATGGCCAAAGGGTACGAATCAGTTCAGATGCCTTTCCCACCCAGGTTTTCATTGGAAAGGTAAACTATATTGCACCCGCCATCGATAAAGACACTCGCACCATTGCGGTCGAAGCTCTGATAGATAATAGTAAAAACCAGCTTTCAGCTGGGCTTTTCGTCAGAGTTAAACACCAGCTGGGTCTGGCCAGAAAACGCTTGCTGGTCCCTGAGGAAAGCCTCATTCCAACAATTAGCGGGCAGAAAATTTTTGTTCTTCGAGGCGACAAAGCCATTACCGTTCGCGTTAAAACAGGAACTCACCATGCCGCCATGACCGAAGTTTGCCAGGGACTTAAGGCAGATGACATTATTATCGTACGCGGGCAGCATAAATTAAAAGAAGGCACTAAAGTTATCGCTGTGAATCATATCAGGAGTCCGCGGTGACCTTTCCAGAGCATTGCATTAAGCGCCCTGTTTTTACTATTGTTTTAACACTGATGATAGTAATTACCGGACTTTTACACTTTGCCAAATTGTCTCTGCGGCATCTTCCCAATATTGAAAAACCTTCTATCACTATCAATACTGAATTCGATGGTGCAAGTCCTGAACTTGTAGAAAAGGAAATTACCATTCCGGTGGAGAACATGCTGTCCAGCGTTCCCGGGGTCGATAGCTTGCGCTCAACCAGTTTGCTGGGTAAAAGCCGAGTGACCATTGATTTTCAACTGGGTGTGGATATCAATGAAGTCATTAGTGATATTCGTAACAAAATGTCTTCGCTGCAAACCCATTTACCCTTGGGCAGCCACGCACCCGTAGTCAACAAAAATGATTCTGATGCCAATCCGGTCGTGGTGCTTGGTTTTCATGATGAACGAAAAAATCCACTTGAAATTACGGATTATATTTCAAGAAACATCAAACCGGTTTTGCAGGAAATTCAGGGAGTGGGTGAAGTCAGCTATCATGGCGGCCGTAATTATGCCGTCAAAATTGCACTGGACCCGGTAAAAATGGCTGCCCGCCAGATCACAGTGGCTGAAATAAAAAAAGCGCTTGCCCAACAAAATATTGACGTACCCAGCGGGCAAATCAAGAGTGCTAACCGCTATTACACAGTGGTCACTCATGCACGGCTGCAAAATGCCAGGAAATTTTCAGAGTTAGTTATTGCACAGCGAGATCACCAGCTAATTCGTTTAAGTGAAGTGGCAACAGTCACCGTCGGCAGTGAGAATGAGGATAATTTATTGCGAATTAATGGAAAACCAGCAGTCGGTCTGGCGATTCTGGCTCAATCCAATGCCAATCCCGTCGACGTAGCCAAAGCAGTCCGTAAAAGCCTGGTGCGCCTGGAGAAAACCTTTCCTGAAGGGTTTAAATCTGAAATTGTATTTGATTCAACCCAGTTTATTAAAGCTTCCATACATGAAGTCTACTGGACCTTTTTTGAAGCGTCTCTCTTTGTCGGACTGGTGGTTCTTTTGTTTCTGGGCAGCATCCGCGCGGCTTTAATTCCTATCGTCACCATTCCCATTTGCCTGATTGGAACCTTTTGGCCAATGTACTGGATGGGATTTGAGCTGAATTCATTAACCCTTCTGGCAATGGTTTTGGCGATTGGCCTTGTCGTTGATGATGCCATTGTCGTGTTGGAGAACTGCCACCGGCACATACAAAACGGCTTATCTCCCATTCGAGCCGCTATAAAGGGAAGCAACGAAATTGTTTTCGCTATTCTGGCTATGACTATTACCTTAGCGGCAGTCTATGCCCCGATGGGTTTTGTGGATGGCTTTACCGGGAAACTGTTTTTCCAATTTGGTGCGACTTTGTCAATCTGCGTTTTACTATCCGGACTGGTTGCTTTAAGTCTATCCCCAATGATGTGCTCGCAATTGCTTAATCAAAAAGAAAGCCGCTACAGTCATTGGCTTGATCAGGTTTTTAAAAAACTGGGCGATTGCTATAGCCGTAGCTTAAACGCGATGCTTCATCGCCCATACCGCTTATCTCTGATTCTGGCTGCATCCTGTCTGCTTGGTTTCTTCTGTTATCATCAGTTAGGAGCAGATCTGGCTCCGGTTGAGGATCAGTCCTACATCATAGGACCCATTGCCTCACCCACCAATGCCAGCACCGAATACACCGACCACTATAGCCGGCAGCTGGAGGCTATTTATGAATCTATTCCGGAAAAGCTGAATTATTTTGTTTCCGTTAAACCCTCCTCAGCCTTTACCATTTTAAAACTGCGCCCCTGGCATGAACGCTCACGCTCACAAAAGGAAATCA
This sequence comes from Legionella quinlivanii, assembly GCF_003265995.1. Lineage (GTDB taxonomy): Bacteria > Pseudomonadota > Gammaproteobacteria > Legionellales > Legionellaceae > Legionella_C > Legionella_C quinlivanii_A. The sequence continues at coordinate 489,216 of NZ_MVJN01000001.1, forward strand.
GTGACGAACTCAGTGAAAAAATGCAGAAACTGATTGGGGTTAATGTATATCCGGTAAGCCCTAATCCCTTGGGCAATCGCGGCGGCAGCAGTAATCAGTTCAGCCTGGCAATTATGGGAAACACCAGTTACAAACGGCTCAACGAGATAAGCAACGATGTAGCCAAAACCTTAAGCGAGTTTCCTCAGTTGAGGCATGTTAAAAACAATCTCGCGCTGGATAGTGAGCAAGTCAATATTGAAATTGACAGACAACTGGCAGCCGATCTTGATGTCAATCTGGCTCAGGTAGCGGAACTATTATCGACAATGCTTGGCGGAAGTAATCCGGTCAATTTTAATTATGACGGGCAAACCTACAAAGTGATATTACAGTTAAATCATTCCCAGCGACGCGATATTGCCATTCTCAATAAACTCTATGTTAAAAGCGGGCGGCAAAAAATGGTCCCTTTATCCACATTGATTGACGTCAGCCATTCCATTGGACCGGATAGTTTGCCGCATTTGAATCGCTTAAGAACCTCAAGTATCAGCGCTGAACTCGCACCCGGTGCTCATTTAAATGAAGTCATTGATAAAATTCAGGATATTTTGGATAAAAAACTACCTGATGATATCCAGTTTCGCTTTACCGGTACCGCCAAAGATTATCTGGAATCCTCTGGAAACAGCATTTACGCAATGCTTTTAGCCTTATTATTTATCTACCTCGTGCTTTCCGCACAATTTGAGAGCTTTATCGATCCATTGATTGTACTGCTTAGTGTACCATTATGCCTGGTAGGTGCTTTGCTCACCCTGTATCTCACCAATCAGACTATTTCAATTTATAGCAATATCGGAATGGTGACTCTGGTAGGGCTTATCACCAAACACGGGATAATGATTACTGAATTTGCCAACCTGAAAATACAGGAAGGCATGGATAAATTTAATGCCGTTATTGAAAGTGCAAAAATCAGACTCCGTCCTATCTTAATGACCACCCTGGCAATGTTGCTTGGCGCCCTCCCCCTCGCTCTGGCAACAGGAGCGGGAGCGGAAAGCCGCCGGCAATTGGGTATTGTTATTCTCGGTGGAATGTTAGTGGGTACTTTCTTTTCACTGTACGTGGTTCCTTTTGCCTATATCAAACTTTCCAGACGCAGCCGCCAGACTCTCGCCATCTGCCCAGACGAAAGTCCCACGACAGCTAATGCCGCCTGATTATCGCAACTTATTACTCCATGTTCAGCGACTTGTTCGACATTGTTCTATGAATAAAGATAGGCGCACCAAAAACCGTCATTGCGAGCCTTCGCGAAGCAATCCAGCTCCTCCCTTTGTTCAACGCTCGATCTGGATTGCTTCACTTCGTTCGCAAAGACGATAGGTTTTCTATTTATCCCACAACACCGGTTAACCACGGAACGTAGGGGTCAATAGTTATTAGTCAAAATAATTATACTTAATTTTATCTTAATGAAAGTCGATTAAAATGGTTATTTTTTAGGCTACATGTAGAAGATAGGAATTACCATGCTAGAAAAGTCAGAACCCAAATCCCCAGTCAACCCTGTTAACCACTCCCTGGCAGAGTTGTTTAAAACTGAAGAAACTTATCGTAATAAACTACTTTTTTTGGTTAGTGTTTTTTCAAGATCTGGATTAATTGGAACGAACCCTGTTTTAAACAAGTTCAAACAATTACTCCCGAGGCTTGTTGAAATTTCAATGAGACTCGACACAAACGTAACTAAGGGCTTGGAAATATCTCAAAAAATGGCGGCAGGAGAAACTATCTCCATTGAAGAGCAGGAAACTTTAGATTCCTTAAGAAAGCAGCGCCAGCAATTATTAAAAAGTTATTTTGTGCTGTATGCTGAATATGCAACAAATTATGGAGCATTTGCGCAACAAGCTGGAAACCCTAAGGCATTCCTGGCATTAAAAGATTATGTGTATGCAAGCAACAAGCAAGGTTTTTGCCTATCAGATTATCTCATTGAGCCTGTACAACGTGGTCCTCGTTATGACATTCTGATTAAAAACGTCATTGAATATAACCAATCTGCGAAAGTAAATCCTTTAGTAAAATTGGATGAGAAACAAATAGAACAGTTCCAGAAAATGTCGGCCCATATTAAACATTGTGCCAGTGAAGCCAATAAGGCGACCTCTGAAATGACGCACGCAGAAATAAAACCTGATGACAAGCAAGGATATAAATTTGGTGATATCAGTAGAGCTGGTTTTGCTTTTGCCGGTCAAGCTGCACAGAAAGGCTTTGGTTTAATGAGCGTTCTTCTTTCTACCCAACCCAGTGTAACATCATCACCAGCAACATCAGTAAAAGAAAATATCAATGATGAAGAGGTTAACAGCCTCGCCGATGAATTTGAGAATCTTTATTCTGATGAAGAAATTAGTTTAGATGATTTCGAATTTTTGGGCGATGATGATGTAGAAGCGCAAAGCAGCTCTTCTAATACACGCACTTAAGTTTCGAAATCTGCCTCAGCGAAAGTAATGCGTTTCGCTGAGGTAATTAAAAATGATCTTAAATTTCTTTACTAGGCCATTGACTATCCTTTACAATCGGCGCTGCCTCGCAAGCAAATTAAAGGATTTAAAACAATGGAAAATCAAACACTTCAACGTTATCTGCATTATCTGAAACAAGATCCGGATAACACCAATCTGCTTCTTTCAATTAGTCAAAGCTACCAAAACCAGCAAAACTGGCATCAGGCTCAGCACTATCTGGATCAGGCCAAAAAAGCCTCCAACCAGGCGCTTTGGCTGCAACAAGGCCTGCTGCACTTATCAGCTGAAAATTATGAGGAAGCTGTTGCTGTTTTTGAAAAAGCATTACAGGAGCGCGATCTGCCGCAACGGCGCTATTATCTGGCTTATTCGTATAGTTTACAAAAAAATTATGCCTATGCCCTGGAATTACTCAAGCCGCTTGAGGCCAGTAGTGAGATACTCGCCATGAAAGCGAGATTATTGCAGCGGCTCGAACGTTTTGAAGAGAGTATTGAGCTAATACGTACTGTAGAGCACTATGAGCAGAATGCGGAGCTTTTGGGTATATTGGCAGCATCCTGGTTTGAGCTGGAGAATGAGCACGAGGCTGTTTACTATGCCAAATTATGCCTGTCTTTAAATGATACGAATCGTGAAGCACAGCTGGTGATGCTATTTCTGGATAAACAAACTTCATTAACCAATATCGAAGCCTTCATTGCTGTGGATTCAGCCAACTTCCGTCTTTGGTATCATTATGGCGTTAAGCAAATGGAAAAACATCAGTTGCCAGATGCACAAGCCTCGCTTGAAAAAAGCCTCCATTTGAATGAACAGTTTTACCCTACCTGGATAGGTTTGGGCTGGTGTCATTTGCTAATGAATGACTTGTCTGAGGCACAACGCTGTTATCAGTCGGCCACTGGGCTTGAGCCCTCGATTTCCGAAGCCTGGTCGGGTCTTGCCTTATTGGCTATCCTGAATCAGCAGTGGCAGGAAGTTACTAAATACATTGATGTTGCCAGGAAGCAGAATCCTCAGTGTTCCATACTCGCTCTTGCTGACGCATTATTAAGTAGTCATCAATCACCGAAAGCGGCTTAACCCCTCAGGGATATTTCAGCCTTGATAGGTATCAAGGCTGCTTATCACTTTCTTTTGCCAGCTTAAGATAGTGTTCTCCCACAACTTTTTTCAACCACAAATACGCCGGATGGTTTCGAGAATTAACCCAATTCACCTGCATTTCTCCCCCGCGATTTTCCATATAGGTCGGCTGGTAATTTACTTTATCGATATGAGTTCCCACCTCATTTTTTTTAACATACAAGGACAATAAGCCACTGGAACGGTTTTTCAAACTGCCCTGATTCGAAATAAAATTACCCAGTGAATAAGCGACAAACACCTTCTGTCCGGATTTCGCCTTTATCCAGTCGAAGGGCTGGACACAATGGGGATGAGAACCCAAAATGGCCATCGCACCCGCATCAGCAAACTGCTGCGCTAAACGACGCTGTGATCTATCAGGGGTTAACTGATACTCTACTCCCCAGTGAGGCGTGACAATGACCGCGTCATGCGTTTTTGCCAATTCAGCTATCAGACTTAAAACCAGTTCCTGATCACGATGGCATAATAAGACCTGCTGCTCTGTATCATTAATTCCATTGGTATCCTGGGTACAGGCCAACCAGGCAATGGAAATGCCATTGGCATTGGTTTCTGCGAACCATCGCTCCTGACTGCCGCTTTTTTTAGTTCCGGTAAAGGCCAATTCGTTTTTACTCAAAACAGCAATTGTTTTATCAATGCCTGCCCCATAACGATCCAGTGCATGATTATTGGCTGTTGAAACCACATCAAATCCGGAATCTTTTAACCCCGATACGAGACTGGGCGGATAATTAAACATTGGGAAGGTAGTGTAAGCGGCCTGAACGCTCTCAGTGGCTCGGCCTCTTGAATCTACCATTGCGGCAACAGGGCCTTCAAGATTGCCGTAGGTAATGTCAGCTTTCTTCAATTCAGGAATCAGAGAACTCCATAACTGAGTGAAGCCAAGCTTCATACCCTTATCGCGCAGCGGTTTATGAATAAGCACATCACCAACGGCTATGATGTGAATGGTCTCCGCCTGGCAAGTGAACGAATACAGCAGGGAAAACAAGACTATCGGCAAATACCGCATCTCTGACTCCCGGAAGATTTGTTTTATGTATGTAACTCCTCAGATTGTGGCGTCATCCTGAGCGCAGTGAAGGATCTCCTGAATCTGGCTCAGTTCCAGGCAGTTTGAGATCCTTCGCTACGCTCAGGATGACGTGCCTGAGGGATTACTATTTATTAACAAGAAATTATTAACAAGAAACATGCCAGATTCTAATGGGGTCTTTGTTTTTCCCCCTCGCTTTCACCCTCATCCTCCCTGCCAGCAACATTTACAGGAACACTATCGTTCTCATTTTGGGAGTTTTGGTTCGCCGGCTCATTCTGCGGGTGCCCATCAGCCAAAACAGGCTGCGGTTCCTCTTCCGCCGCATGAGCAATCCCCTTCTGAAATAATTTAGCAGTACTGCTGGGTTCAGACTTATCCACTGGCGACAAGGAAATCTCGGAGATCAACTGATTATCTTCGATAATAGACTGCTTCATTTCGCTTTGTCTGGCATTGTATTCCACATTCTCGCGGTAGGCCTTAAATCCCAATAACAGACTGGAAAAACTGATAACTGCCAAGGCGGCAACAGTAACTGCAATAATCACGGCCAGTGGAACTCCAAATCCTGGAAAAAGAAAGGCCATACCAGCCACTGCAAGAGTAAGCCCTGTGGCGGATGATCCGTAACCTAAACCGATCACCAGCGTTTTTTCCAGCGACCATTTTTTATCGTCGGCGAGCTGCTGTTTAACTAATGCCCCAAAGTCAACGTCTGGAAGGCTTTCACCATATTCTTTCTCCAAATTTTCGATGAACTCCTGAGTAACAAGGGCAGATTTGTCCTCAGGATACAGCTCCGAATACACTTCTTTGCTTTGCTTGATAAAATCAATAACACTATAACCTACTACGGCCGCCCCGAGGACAATACCTGGTATTGCCAGAAAAGGAAAAGCGAGGCCTAGTACTGAAGAGGTAATCACTAATCCTAATCCGAGCCCCATCCAGGCCGCATCTTGCAGAAAATGCTTCCAGCGTTTATTGGGTTTTAATTCAGAAAGCCGCTGCTTACTGAACGCGCGAACCTGCCGTTCAATAACCGCCAGTGAGGCAAGGTTGGCTAAATCCATGCCAGCATCTTTTTTAAGGACCTCTTCAAACAATTTGCCTTTTGTAATTTCAAGCTCATTTTCATTGTTTAAATGGCTGAGTTGAGTCAGTCTCTGTTGCCATTCTTCATGAGCAGGATGGTCGCAAAACCACTGAGGCTGGCGGGCTAAAATTCTTTCACTGTTGTGAGTATGCACAGCACCCAATAATGACATCAGATACCGGTAAAAACGATAATTGGCGAGTGAATCATCGAGATTGTCAGGGAGATCTGATTTCTTCTTTAAACTTTTTAAAAGGGCAGACAGACGTTTTTCATGTAGTAAAAAATCGTCTGCGGTCCTGGCTTTAAGCATTCCTTCAAGGGCATTGTCCGTACTTGAATGCGCCACTTTTGCAAATTGCCTCGCCCCTTCATCTTCATACTTACGCATGAAATCGTCTGTAATGGCAGTGAGCTGCTCTTTAATGACTGCGGCGGCGGAAAGCTCTTCTTGTAAGTGTTGTTCTTGTGATTTAGACATAGTCAGCGACGTATAAAAAATCCAAAATTATAATTATACAGGTTAACAAAAGTTCCATCGGCTTGAAATTGCAGTATTAAATGATTAATCAGATCCATATTCTTCTCATTTCCATAATAGCTTGCTATTCCAATTCCCTCATTAATTTTTAAATCAATATTCATGAGTTTAATTTTATCTGGATGCTGACGAACCAGATAAAGCGCACTGTATTTATTCATAAAAACAGCGTCAATATCCTGCCTGGCCAAAGCGATCGCCAGATTATTAAAATCATCAAAGGGAACCACCGTGATATTCAAGTCATTATGTTGTTGCAGATATTCATTGTAAACCCGCCAGGACATCACCCCCACCCGCTTTCCAGACAAGGATTTCAAAGTGGTCAACGGGCTGTCTGTTAATGTGACAAATGCTCCCTCTGTAATCATATATGGAATAGAAAACAGATAATTCAGCTGTCTTGAGGGGGTAATCGCGATATCTCCAATCGCATAATCAATTTTTCGTTCGGACAAGGCAGTATACAATTGCGGTCCTTCGAGGGAAAAAAATTGACATTCCCAATGCAGCTTCTCACAGATTTTTTTCATTAAATCGATATCAAATCCATTTAATAAGTAGTGGCCATCGTTTGTAGCAAAAGGAGGATCAAAAAAAGGAGTTCCGATCTTAACAGGAGTTGCGGCGATAACATTCATCATAAAGCCTAGCCAGAAAAGAAAACAAAATCCCTTAATTTTCATTTAGCACACCCGGTTTGCTCTTGTTATTCTAACTATAGATGATTGTTTTTACTTTTTTTCGAAAAAGACTTTCATCATAAAATCATTTACAATATTCTTTTGAAATTAAGGATATCCCACAATGACAAAGCTTGTCAGTTTGCTAAGCGCCAGTTTATTTCTTTCCTTCCTGCCAAGCGCAGAGGCAGCTACGGTTAAACCGGAAGATCTCATCAAGGTTGATAAGGGGAATACCAGTCAATGCGTTGAATATTACACTTATCAGGATGGTTTATATTGCAGTTCAAAGATCTTGAATCCTGAAGTTAAAGTGGATCCCGAAATAGTCAGGTCTGAGCAGCAGAACCTGGTCTTTGATAATCGTGTCTGGCAGGCTGCCTGGGGAAAAAAAGATTCAGTCATGGTCACTATAGAGTATCTCCCGGCCGGTGAACGGCTTGATCATTGGCAAGAACTGGTGACTACTCAGTATTTTCCAGAACTGCAGAAACAAGCCAGCTTAAAACAATTTTCCAACGTCATTATGGAAAACCTGAAAAAAATCGCTAATCCGGAAATAACAATCCTCGAAGAAACCCCCGATCAGATTATTTTTGAATTCAGGATTAAAGAACCCAGTAATTCTGTGCAGGATGAAATTCAAAAAATTGTCCGAACAGATAACGGATTTTATGTCCTGCATTATGTTTACCGCAGCGCCGATATGGGGCAGGAACGCCGCGCTCTCTGGCTGGAGAATCTTAAGAAGAGTTCGATAAAGCAGGAAGGGGCTAAGAGTTAGGTTTCGTGTCATTCGAGACGAAAGCTACTTCCAGCGAATGTCGGGCGAAGCGCCCATAGCCGTCAGGCTAAGAATATCTGATCCCCTCTCCACCGCGCGCAGCGGGGGAGAGGGTTAGGGAGAGGGGGCTATAAACAAGGTCGCGTAGCGATTCATTAATCATATTTCTGTGATTAGGGTTTATTGCCACAACAAAATGGAATCACTAACGTGATAAATTTTTTAACCCCCTCACCCTCCCCCGGGGAGGGAGCTGGCTCCCAATCGGGTTTCTTTTTTACATTTTTTATAGCAAAGCAAGCGAGACTTTCATAAAAGGAATGGATAAACGATTTTAGGCGATAGACAGAGACTAGAGCAGAAGCTAGTTCTGAGACGTTGATGATTAGGAGTTTACAGGCTTTGTAAAAGGAAAATTCTATATTGTTATGGTTTTTT
>NZ_MVJN01000010.1 GCF_003265995.1 Legionella quinlivanii
TGAAGGCTTTCATCGAAAAATGAAACTTATCCAGCGAAGAGCATATGGATTTAGGAATTTTGAAAACTATAGACTACGTGTTAGAGTCCTTTGCGGATGATTAAAGCTGCCCCCGTTATTGGGAAAGCCCCGAGATTTTCGAGTATTTTGGAAAGCACTGTAACTGCTTGATTTTATTGGTGGGCCCACTAGGACTTGAACCTAGGACCAACGGATTATGAGCCCGTCAATGCAAAATTAAGTAATTGATTCTATTATAATTTTAATCGCAGGAAACCACTACAATTGTCGTACAAAGTATAACAGCGTCGTACCCAAATACGCAAATTCCCCACAATGGGTTTTTACGTGGTAATTTTAATATTGAAACCCATTTGACGTTATTGGGTTTTAATATTAAAATTATAAGTATGAAACTAAATAATGAAATGACATTGCAAGATCTGTTTGCAAAACCAGTCTTTTACGCTGCAGAGGCACGTGAAGCAGGTATCCATCCCAGCCGGCTCAGCTATTATGTAAAAACTAATAGGATTGAACGTATTGGTCACGGTGTTTATCGAGGTGTAGAATCCTCTATTGATGCGGATTTTCAATGGGAAGATCTGATTATCATTGCCAAAAGTATCCCACAAGGTGTGGTCTGTCTGGTCTCCGCTTTGGCTCTGTATGAGTTGACGGATGAAATGCCACGAGAGCATTGGATAGCCGTTCCTCATTCTACTACGGCACCAAAACGAGATCATACTCGTATTGTTAGAATGCGTGATATAGAAACAGGTAAAATACTGTACCCAATAGGGCGGGAAACAGTGGTCATTTTTGACAGAGAAAGAACGATAATCGACGCCTTTCGCTATCTCAGTAAAGAAATTGCCATTAAAGCGCTTAAAGCAGCTGTGAATAGTAGAGCAACAAAAAAATTGGATATTAAGAAGCTTCAGCAGTATGCGAGGCAATTTGGACTTAATCTTGAGCCTTATATTTTGACGGTGACAACATGAATGAACAAGCTTTAAAAGCACGTTTAAAACATATTGGCAAAGAAAAGGATAAGAGTTTTAATGAAGTTTGGAAGCTATTAGTTTTAGAGCGATTTTTAGCCAGACTTTCTCGATCTGTATATTCTGATAAATTCATATTCAAAGGTGGGTTGCTCTTATCCTATTACCTGACTATTGGCAGAGAAACCGTTGATATTGATCTATTAGCTAGACGGCTAAATGCAGAAAAATCTAATGTAGAATTAATCATGCAAGAAATCTGTTTAATCAATCTGGATGATGGGTTTCAGATGCAATTCATCAATCTTGATGATTTAGATCACCAACATATGAATTACCCTGGGTTTCAAATAGGGATTGCCGTTCAATTTGGAGTGATGAGCGATAAATTTTTTGTGGACATTGGTGTGGGTGATGTTGTTGAGCCAGTATTACTAGAGTGGCCATCCTTTAATTACAAAGAAAAGCCATTGTTTGAAGATCTTATCTCGCTGGAAGTATATCCAGTTGAAACTATTTTTGCCGAAAAACTGGAAACCCTCATTTCTCGTGGGGCAGCCAACAGCCGTATGAAAGACTACCATGATCTACTATTATTATGTCGAGAGAGTAAGCTCATTGATAAAATCCGATTAAAAGATAATATCATCGAAACATTTCAAAATCGTGGAACAGTATTTTCTCTTCCAGTGCAATTTCAGTCCCATGAGTTGGAGCGGATGCAGCTTCTTTGGTCTGGGCATTTACGTGTTTTAGGGGCTCATAGAGTTCAGGCGCTTGGTTTGCCAGAAGGGGTAGTATCAATCATTGATGAACTCAATAATTGGTTATCATTAATTTGACAGCATTTTAGAAAAAAAGATTGTCGTGCCTTGAATTTCAAGTTTGGTTTCAATTCAAATTTAAGCTCTCTTCGACTATTCGTTAAGGTATGGTTATGTGGTTTAAAATACACGCGCGTGAGGTTACCCTACAGATTATCGCGAAACCCCATGCGAAAAAAACGGCTCTTGTCGCTATTACGGAGCAGGGGCTGCATCTTGCCTTACATGCTAAACCGCACCAAGGTGCTGCTAATAAAGAGTTAATATCCTTTTTATCTAAACTATTTGCGGTTCCTAAAAGCAGCATTAGTTTAAAGGCTGGAACATGCAGTAAACAAAAATTGGTCGTGCTACCTTTGACTGATACGATTCAAAAAATTCTTCTTGAGCCTTCATGTTTAATGCCCGAATGAATTAAAGCTGAGGGCCCTCTTAGCATCAAAAATTTACGACCTACATGCAGATGATACCTGAATCTTATATCGATATATGATATAATTTATGTTTCCTAGATTATGCGCTATCTGGCGGGCAAGCACCCCGCTAACAACGCATTTTCATAAATTAAAAAAATCATACTAACCGAGTGACTGATGATGCTTGCCTTATATGAAGCCTACCAGGCTGGATTACTTAAACCTAAAAATTGGATGACGAATTTAATCGCGGGACTTATTGTCGGGATTGTGGCTTTACCCTTAGCAATGGCTTTTGCGATTGCATCAGGAGTTCCTCCGGCACAAGGGCTATATACCGCGATTGTTTCAGGGCTTGTGGTTGGTGTTTTTGGTGGCAGTCGGGTACAAATAGCAGGGCCAACCGGGGCTTTTGTGGTCATCCTTGCCGGCATTACGGCGCATTATGGTATAGAGGGGTTGCAAATCGCTACCTTACTTGCGGGATTCATTCTATTGTTCATGGGACTGATTAAGTTGGGAAGTGTCATTAAGTTTATTCCCGATCCGGTGATTGTCGGGTTTACCAGTGGTATAGGGGTGATTATCTTCGTTAGTGAATGGAATGATTTTTTTGGCCTGTCTGTGCATGTACCGCTTGATGCTCCATTTCATACGAAACTTGTAGCTTTAATGCATGCGCTACCGCATCTCGATGTCACCACCACGGCACTTGCTACCCTATGTTTACTGCTTATGTGGCTTACGCCTAAATGCATCAAACAAATCCCTGGCCCTTTAGTGGCGATGGTAGTGGCCACCCTTTTGCAGATGTATTTCCAGTTTAAAACGGTCGCGACTATTGGTAGTGCTTTTGGTGGAATCCCTTCGGTGCTTCCCACGTTTCATGTTCCTTCACTGGAATTAAATCAGATTACTAATTTAATTGGTCCTGCCTTTACCATTGCCTTACTGGGTGCTATTGAGTCCTTATTGTCGGCAACAGCTGCGGATGGACTTGCTAAAACGCGGCATCATTCCAACCAGGAATTAATAGGGCAGGGACTGGCTAACATCGTGACTCCTTTATTTGGAGGGTTTGCGGCCACGGGTGCTATTGCTCGCACAGCAACCAATGTGCGACACGGGGGTAACAGTCCGATTGCGGCCATTGTTCACTCTGTGTTTTTACTGCTCGTCATTATGATTCTTGCTCCTTGTGCAGAATACATTCCTTTATCCTCTTTAGCTGCTATCTTGTTTGTAGTGGCGTACAACATGAGTGATGTACCTCATTTTAAATACATGCTGACTCACGCACCACGCCATGATGTCATTGTATTAGTCACCACATTTTTGTTAACGGTACTGACTAATTTAATGATTGCAGTCAATATAGGCGTTATTGTCGCGGTATTGCTCTTTATTCGTAGAATGAGTCAGGCGGTAACCATTGAAGAAGAGTGCCATACCGAGATATCTAGGGAGTTGGATGATTCTGATTTAGTACTTCCAGAAGGCGTTCTGGTTTATTCCATCCAGGGACCCTTCTTTTTTGGTGCAGCCGAAAAAATTGAACAAGCCCTGGCGATAACCCATTCCGATCCTGAAATCATTGTGTTTCGTTTAAAGAATATTCCATTTATGGATATGACAGGATTACAAACATTTCAAGAAATTATCAAGGCGTTTCATCACCGTGGAGTGCGTGTTTATCTTTGTGAGGCGAATAAAACCGTTCGTAAGAAGCTGGATAAACTGAACATGTACCACTTGATTGAACGAGGAACTGTGTTTGAAACTCTTGCTGATTTAATCAAAGACTTAAATTCTACTCCCATTCCAACAAAATAGGATCAATTCGATGAATCAATTTCCCCCATGCCCAGAATGCCATTCAGAGTACAGCTATCCCAGCGGTACTGTTTTTGTGTGCTCGCAGTGCTCCTTCGAATGGCTGCAACACACTGAGGAAAAGCCAAAAGACCATGATGCAGCTATGGTTAAAGACGCGCATGGTACAGGACTCCATGACGGGGATACGATTAGTGTGATTAAGGATTTGAAAATCAAAGGATCGTCACAGGTCGTCAAAGTAGGGACCAAGGTAAGAAACATTCGCTTGGTACCCCATGAAGATCATAATATTGATTGTAAAATCGAAGGGATTGGGCCAATGAAGCTTAAATCAGAGTTTGTGAAAAAAGCTTAAGCGTTGTTTATTACTTGAATTCAGAAAAATAGCATTTAAGCTTTTATCAGTACGGATTTGAGTACACGCGAGTAATTCGTTTAAACAACATGAGTAACTTAATGTTAAGCTGGTTTTCTAAATCGAGTACGTTCGTTTGATACTTACTCAGAGGGCTTCCCTGTTTTTTTCGAGCAAATAAAATATAATTTCCACTGTAGGAAAGAGCTGCAAATAGTTCGGAAAAATAACGTTGTAAACATTGAATGAAGCGTGAATTATGCTCTGGTAGTTGATGATAGTTTACTACCAGCCATCCATTGTCATCCAAAATGCGAGCGCATTGGAGAATGAATTTTTTTTGTATTTGAAAGGGATTCATGCCATGAGCTTGATACATGTCTGCAAAAATAATCTGGGTGTTTTGTGCATCGCATTGTACTAAAGCTTTTTGTGCGTCAGAAATAACGACATGAATATTGGGATGAGTTGGCATTAAAAAGAAATTAAGAGCCACTTCATGCACTTTCTTTCGAAGCTCAATAGCGCTAATTGTGCATTGAGGCATGAGGTAATGAAGTGAATGAAGAAGACAGCCACCTCCCAAGCCTAAAAGGGTCACGTGTTTGGGGTGAACAAAAGCTAAGACTAAGAGCATGATTCGCGTGTATTCGTGCGCAGGAATATGTGGCTCATTTAAATTCAAGCAGCTTTGTTCATAAATGGGGTCAAAAGCAAGTACACGCTTCATTTTCCTATCAATGACTAATATCTCACCCCAACTGTCTCTGGTGCGATAAATAATGGGATCGCCAAAAAAATCTTTTTCATTTCTATCAGAGCGAGCCAATACTGAAAACATGATATTCCTTTAGGGTGCAAAGTACCTCTACAGCGCTTTAAAATAAATCATTGAAGGATTCAATGCTTAGCACAACTTATTTACAAGTAGAGGTTTTGGTGAAATAGATAATAGAAATTATATCATATACCGATATACGATTTAATCACTTTCTGTGAGATTTATAGCCTACCTTGGGTGTTTGATGGGGCTAACCTTCAATATGGGGTAACGGAGAAACGGCTGTATGGGTTTGTCTGGCTCGCCATAAATCCCAGCTTTGTTGGATATTGAGCCAAAATTCGGGTTCTGTTCCTAATGACTCGGCAAATGACAAGGCAGAGTCCGCAGTGACTCCTCGGCGCATATTAACGATTTCATTAAGGCGAGCATAGGTCCAGCCTAAATGTTCGGCAAATTGCTTTTGTGATAAATTGAGCGGCTCAAGGAACTCATTTAGTAACACTTCCCCTGGGTGTGCTGGGGCTCTGTTTGTTGGTATCATAATAGGGCGCACTAATGTTATTAGAAATAATAGATTTTATACCTATATAGAGCGTTTTAATAAAGGAATTTTATGGTTTATTTAAACAATAAGTAATTTAAAGCCTGATATGCAATTAATATAGTTTTTGTTGTGTTCACCATAACCTTTAAAGGGAAGTGGGTCTATACTCACTGTATCTATTAAAGCTGCTCATTATATGGAATTTATAAGGAGTATTTGGGCTCTACACCAATTAAGGGGGCACTTTAATCAAGTTAGTCTAGACTAACTAATTGATTTCATTGGTGGGCCCACTAGGACTTGAACCTAGGACCAACGGAATTATAATCCGATGATTTTTTGTTTTATATCCTTTATTTAATTGGATTTATTTTTATTAATATATCAATTTGGGACAATTATGGGACGGTCGTACTAGGTTCTGTGAACGAAATTTCTATCGCATCCAAATGAGCGCACCGGCCAAATGTAAAAATCCAGAAAAAGCGGAAGTGGTTTTATCAAACCGAGAAAGAATTCTTCGAAAATGCTTTAATTTAGAGAAAAAGGCCTCGATTAGAAAGCGTTCCTTATAAAGTTCTTTATCTATTTCTCTGGGCTTTTTAGCATTTTTTCTTGATGGAATGACTGATGAGCAGTCTTGATGGTGTAAGGTATCAATAAGCTCTTGTGAATCATATCCCTTATCAGCAAGAACGATTGTATGGTGCTGTTCTTTGAGCAGGTACGTTTGATTCTATTATGTGATTTGGAATCTTCTGGAGCTAGAGGAGAACTCATAGATCTCGCTACTGATAAAATCATTTACAGATGTCATAAACAAACTCTAGTCGATAAATAATTCCCCGACTTTCTTATTATTCGCCAGATAAATTAATTTAAAATTTGAATCTTCTACTTCTCGCCAAGGAACGTTGAAAGCCGAGGCGAGAAAAAGATTCATTAATGCGTTTCAGTTGAGATAATGAGTATGGTACTTTAACTATTCTGGATTATTTATTCCTAAGCGGGTTAAAAGTGAAGTTTTTTGTTCGTGACAGGTTATGCTCACTGGGAGTGGGGAAGAGGGATTTTAGTCCTTTTCATTTGTCATTTAGCTTTGGATAATAAATTTGAATGGGTCTTTTCTTTCTATTAATTACCGCAAAGTCGGTTAATTTATGAAGATGAGCCGAGTTTTTGCTCATAATTTCCAAAACCACAAGATGCCGAGCCACTTCTGCATCTGCAATAAGAGAGCGATGACAATGCCAAGGTACAGCTTCAGCACACATTATAACGACTTTTTGGTTCTTTTTTATTAAGCCGTTTAATTCCTTTAGCCCTTCGTAAAACTCAGATGTTTGCATATAATCTGCAAAGCCACGGAAGCTTTTATTGCTCCATCCCATATTGATGGAATTATGAGTCGTTCGACGTAAACCACCCAATTTTGATAAATGAGTATAGGCAATTTTTTCTTTTCGAAGTGATTTTTTTAGTTCATTTTCATTAAACCATGGCACATGGCGAGATTTGGGTATGGTACGCACATCCACGACGTGTGTAATTTGATACGCATGTACTATATCAAGAAATTCCTGCAGAGTACGTGTCGAATGTCCAATGGTATAAAGTTTAGTCATAATTTTACACTATTATTCTCGCAATTTTAGAGTTTAGCTGGCTGTTATCTCTATGTTTACCTGACTATTGATGGAATTCGAAATAAAACAATTTTCATGAGCTTTTTCCCGCATCTTATTTATGGCCTCATCGTCAGGAAGTTTCGAACCACCAAATTTAATTTTGGGATGCAATGTAATTTCTGTCACGCTAATTTTTCCATGCTCATTTTTATTCGTTATACCAATAGCCTCATCAATATAACTATCAATGACATAACCATTTTTGCAAGCTACCGCTAAAAAAGTTTGCATATAACAACCCGATAGGGCTGACACGAGCAATTCCTCAGGATTAGGCAATTCTGATTTACCGAAGTAGACCTTTGGATTTGATGCCTGAATGTTTTCTCCTCCGCTAAATTTGATTGTGTAAGTACGATCATAGGTTTCATAATTAAAATCTGGCCCATTACGTTGCCAGCGAATAGAAGCTAAGTGATTACCCATACATATCTCCAATTATATAAATATGATTTAGTATCCAGAAAATTCCTCTGTACGAATATTATCATCATTAATATCCGCTTCATTTAACATCTTGCGCATGGCAGCAACCATTGTTGCTGGACCTGAGATATAATAAATAGGTGTAGTTAAATCTTTGATGTATTTTTCTAGCATTTCTCGATTAATAAAACCTTTTTCACCAGTCCAAGGCTGCTTTGATTTTTCCATAACCGTCATAGTTGAGATAAATTTATAATACGAATTTCCTTTTTCGAGAGATTTTAGTTCTTCCAGAAAGGCGGTATCTTCTGGTCTGTTATTAAAATAAAATAAATAAATTTGGTGCGGTAGCTTATCTTCTGTGGCTTGTGTAACAATGCTTCTCACCGGTGTAATACCAATTCCGCCTGTAAGAAATACAGCCGGTATCGCTTTATTATTATGTAGCGTAAAAGATCCATATGGCGCATCTAATTTGAGTTCAGTACCTATAGGAAGTGTTTTTAATACTCGTTTAAAGGCTGTATCGCGCATACGAGTAGCCACCATTAAATCGTTCGCATAAGGGGGATTAGTGAGCGAGAAAGCACGAGTATTACCTTCCTCATCTGTCTCTTCAGGATTAAGTAAAGTGAAGTCACCAAATTGACCTGCTTTAAAGGTGAAATCCTTTGGTTTTTCAAAAATAAATGCCATTGTTCCTTCAGCAACAATTTGACGTTCTAACAGTTTAATTTGGTAAATAGCCATAATTACAACTCCTTTTTAACCTCGATATACAAGAACAATCAAATTTTAGTTAATAAAATATTTAATAAAGCCACAGCATTATTGTGTTCAGTTTCTTTAGAACCAAATAATAAAGTCACTTTTTTTTTCTTCCCTTCATCTAGAATAATATCAATATCTTCTTGTTTATCTGTTATTTCTTGCGCGTAACGTTTTTGAAATTCAGTCCATTTCTTGGGATCATGATTGAACCACTTGCGTAATGAATCACTGGGTGCAATGTCTTTTAACCACAGATCAATATTTGCTTCAGTTTTTTTTATTCCGCGAGGCCAAAGTCTATCAACAAGGATTCGAAAGCCATCCGATTCGTTTGATTCCTCATAAATTCGTTTGACCTGTATATTCATTGTAAATGGCTCCCGTCGAAAATACATAGCTTACTAATATTAATTTAAATTACTCCGCATGGCTCAGCTTATTTTTTTAACATTCCTCTTAATACATAGTGTAAAATTCCACCATTTTTGTAGTAATCTAATTCATTTAATGTATCAATTCGCGAAATAAGAGTAACTTCGCTTTGATTTCCATCCTCTCTATGGATAACAACTTTTACTGGCATGCGTGGTTTCATCTGATGAGTAAGTCCTATAATATCAATGAGTTCAGAGCCTGAAATTTGCAGCGTTTTACGTGTGATTCCTTCAGGAAACTCTAGAGGCAAAATTCCCATACCAATTAAATTTGAGCGATGGATTCGTTCAAAGCTTTCTGCCATGACTGCCACAACACCTTGAAGCTTCGGTCCTTTTGCCGCCCAATCTCGAGAAGAGCCTGTTCCATACTCCCTACCAGCAATTACAACCAATGCTGTACCTCCATTTTTATAACGCATTGCAGCATCATATATCGGCATTATTTCACCAGTGGGAATATATTTTGTAAAACCTCCTTCAAGCTCTGGAGTCATCTCATTTCTAATACGGATGTTAGCAAATGTTCCTCGCACCATGACTTCATGGTTCCCACGCCGTGATCCATAAGAATTAAAGTCTTTAATTGTTACACCTTTGGATAGCAGATATTCCCCAGCGGGACTCTCTGGTTTAATGGAACCGGCGGGTGAAATATGGTCAGTAGTAATGCTATCTCCAAACAGTGCCAAAATTCTCGCACCTTTAATATTCTTAATTTTTTCTGGGGTCACACCCATACCATCAAAAAATGGTGGATGTTGAATATATGTTGATTCCAGCGGCCATGCATAAGTATCTGATTCAGAAATTTTCATAGAGCGCCATTCATCTGTTCCTGTGAATATATTTGCATAGGTGTCATGAAACATCTTGCTAGTAATAGTAGCTACCTCCCGGGCAATTTCATCATTATTTGGCCATAAATCTTTTAGATAAACAGGATTTCCTGCCTTATCTTCTCCAAGAGGATCTTTTGTCAAATCAATCAATACAGTCCCAGCAATGGCAAAGGCAACAACAAGCGGTGGTGACGCGAGCCAATTTGCTTTAACAAGTGGATGGATTCGTCCTTCAAAATTACGATTACCTGAAAGTACAGCTGAAACAATTAAATCATTTTCAATCACTGTTTTTTCTACAGGTTCGGGAAGAGGGCCAGAATTTCCGATACACGTTGTACATCCATAGCCTGCTAATGTGAAACCCAGCTCATTAAGATATTTTTGTAAGTTAGTTTTTTCCAGATAGAGAGTGACCACTTGAGAACCTGGTGCAAATGAGGTTTTCACCCAAGGTTTTCGTGTCATTCCTTTTTCAACTGCTTTTTTTGCTAATAATCCAGCTGCAATCAGTACATTTGGGTTCGAGGTGTTGGTACAACTGGTGATGGCTGCAATAACAACGTCCCCATGATGTAATTCATAATTCACATCGGTACCAAACGATTGTTCTTTCTCTTCGCTACGTTTGTTTTCTGCTAAGAATTTATCAAAAGTATTAGCCAGATCTGACAATTCAACTTGATCTTGCGGGCGTTTTGGGCCAGCAATACACGCTCGGATAGTTGATAAATCCAGTGTAACCAAATCTGTATAAACAAGTTCAGCTTGAGGATCATGCCATAATCCCTGAATTTTCGCATAAGCTTCAACAAGAGCAACGCTTTGCTCCTCTCTTCCACTTAAACGCAAATAATCGAGGGTGGCTTCATCAATAGGAAAGAAACCGCATGTGGCGCCATATTCAGGTGACATATTGCTAATTGTTGCTCTGTCTGCAAGAGATAAATGACGTAACCCATCTCCAAAGAATTCAACAAATTTCCCTACGACCCCTTTTTCACGTAAAAGATGTGTTACAGAAAGAACCAGATCAGTTGCTGTAATGCCTTCTTGTAATTGTCCTGTCAGTTTTACACCAATCACTTCAGGAATTAGTAAAGAAATTGGTTGTCCTAACATAGCAGCTTCTGCTTCAATACCACCGACTCCCCAGCCAAGTACCCCAAGACCGTTAATCATAGTCGTATGGCTGTCCGTACCCACTAAAGTATCAGGGTAGGCATATATTTTCCCATTGATTTCTTGAGTCCAAACAGTTTTGGCCAGGTATTCCAGGTTCACCTGGTGACATATTCCCGTATCAGGTGGTACAACACGAAAATTTCTAAATGCTTTTTGTCCCCATCGTAAAAACTCATAGCGTTCATAATTCCTTTCCATTTCCATTGTGGCATTGATTGTAAAAGCATCGGGTATAAGAAACTGATCAATTTGTATGGAATGATCAATTATCAGGTCAACAGCTGAAAGGGGATTAATTTGTTCCGGATTTCCACCAAGCTTTTCAATCGCAGCACGCATTGCAGCAAGATCTACAATAGCAGGTACGCCAGTAAAATCCTGCATTAAGACACGTGCAGGACGGTACACTATTTCACGATTGGAAGTTTTTAGTTTTAACCACTCAATTATTGCTTTGAGATCATCAACTGTAACAGATTGTCCGTCTAGATGACGAAGTAAATTCTCCAAAAGAATTTTTAAAGTGTAGGGTAGTTTTGATAAGTCTTTAAGTCCTCCCTGTTCAGCAGCTAGTAAACTATTGTAATGATAATCGATACCATTTATCGAAAGAATTTGTTGTGTACTTTTATGGAATTCACTGGTAAGAACAAGGTCTGATGCAATGGTATGCTGTTTGATTTCCTGTATTCCCCCTGCCCAGGAGGGAGGATCGCTTGCTGGAAATGAATCCTCAGAAGACTCATTTATTATAGCCTGATTATTCTGGGGTTTTGCACCAAAGAGCCAATTTAGCCAATTTTTTATTTGTAGCATTACGATATCCTTATCGGAACAGTTTGTATGACAGAATTAGGAGTTAGATATATATTATAGTTAATTATTTTATGAATAATTTAAAACAAATTGTTTAAACTATAGATGATATCTAAGGCCCTCAAAATAAACTTGTGGAAGTTTGTATGCAAGCAAAGAAGGTTAGGTGCTAACAAATTAATACAATCATTAAATAGTAAAGCTATACTTATTAATAATGAAAGTAGATAAAAACCAATAAAATGGATGATTATTATGACCAAAAAAAGCTTTTTTCAACGAGAATGGAAAATATTTAAAAAATTCTATAATAAATCAGCAGAGAACCGAATAGGATTTTATAATTTTCTTGGGTTTATAGTTATCCCTGTAGTTGGAATGACAATTTTGTATATCATTGTTCGTATTTTCTGGATATGAATAAAAAATCATCATTATCTGCTTATTATCTCTAAAGACAGGGGTTTTTAATACATAGGAAAAGTATAGGCACATATAGTCGTAATGATTATCCTAACGTGATGATCGACGTTGGTTAAAACACCTACCTGTTATTGGAGGAACAGGTTAAATTGTCCTTCAATATGATATGGAACTCAATTTTATAGAACTATTGAATCAATGGAAAGAGCATATTTAATTTAATAGGACTGAGAGATTATGCATACTTCATTTCTTTTACAACCAATATACCCATTTAGGCTCGATTACACCATTTGGGCTCTACGTAGAAGGGGTAAGAACATTGTTGATTTATGGAGTCATGAACGTTATACACGTTTATTTTTTATTGAAAATCAATTAATTAAAGTAGATGTAGAACAAAAAAATGAAAAAGACATTTTGGTATCTACCAATATAAAAATTAGCTCACAAATAAAGATAGAATTAATCCGATTATTAGAAATGATGTTTGGGCTTAATCATAACTTACACAATTTTTATCGTATTGCAGAAGAAGATCCTTATTTAACTTCTATGGTGAGGCAATTTAAAGGACTTAAGCCTCCTCGATTTCCTAGTATATTTGAGGCACTTGTTAACGCTATTTCCTGTCAACAATTATCACTTGATGCAGGATTACAAATTCAAAACCGTTTTGTTCAATATGTTGGAAAAAGTATGAATGATGCTTTTGGAACATTTTATTTATTTCCCCTTCCAAAAGATGTAGCAAGCTGCTCTATTCCTGAATTAAAAAAGTTGGGCTTTAGCACCAATAAATGCAGAACACTTATTGAGTTATCGTTAAGAATAATCGCTGATGAAACCTTGTTTGATAATTTAGAGGATAGAACCAACAATGAAATTGTAACATTTCTATGCCAATTTAAGGGGATTGGACGATGGTCTGCAGAATATGTCTTATTACGTGGATTGGGTAAAATTGAAATGTTCCCGGGAGATGATGTAGGTGCCGCAAAAAATTTACAGCTGTTGTTAGGTATTAAAACAAAATTGGATTACGAACAAATTTCAAAAATTACGAAAAAATGGTATCCCTATGCAGGATTTATTTATTTTCATTTATTACTGCAAAAACTAAACAATAAGGGATTGCTGGATAAACCTAATCTGAATTCGCAAGATGCTTAAACAAAGACACATTGATTCAGTCAACTTACTTCAAAAAACGATGGAGCAATGGCATAGTACATGAGCAACATCGCGGTGGTTTATATTTTATGTTAATTAAACTGGAAGTTTAAGTATGTTTAATATATTTAAATCTAGTAATAATTGAGTAAATAAGTTTGAAGTATATGGTGTGTCAGGCCTCTATGATCTTAACCATATCTTAAATCAAGACATTAAAATTGTATTTAAAATACATCTTTAATATAATATATTCTATATTACGTATCGCATAGGAATATATCATGCCAGTAACTCATAAGCCTGCCAAAACCATTAGTGATAAAATTGCTTTTGGCCTAGTGAAATTTTTCCGCTTTTTTGCAGATACTTTTTTTCAAAAGCGCTATGGCAATAGAGCTATTGTATTGGAAACAGTAGCTGCCGTGCCTGGCATGGTGGGCGCTGCTTTACTGCATTTACGCTGCTTAAGAAAGATTAAAAATGATGAGGGTTGGATTAAAATTTTATTGGATGAAGCAGATAATGAACGAATGCATTTGATTACGTTTATGTACATTGCCAAACCTAATTGGTTTGAGCGCTTTATTATTTTTACCGCGCAAGCTATTTTTGTGGTGTTGTACCTGTTGATGTATGTTATTTCTTCAAAAACAGCGCATCGCTTTGTCGGTTATCTTGAGGAAGAAGCCGTGGTCAGCTACACCCATTATTTACAGGAGTTAGATGATGGTCGCATTGAAAATGTCCCAGCTCCTGAAATTGCTAAACAGTATTGGAGGCTTGCTCCAGATGCACGATTACGTGACGTACTTTTGGTCGTGCGTGACGATGAGGTAGAGCATCGGGATGTAAATCATCAATTAGCGGACAAGCTGACAAACGAGCGTACTTTATTGACCCAATTAGAATTGGGATCTACCGATAGTGCAAATAACAAGGAGTCAAAGAGTTTTTGATAACAGAAAAAGGATACGTTATGAGATTGGAACCTAAAAAGTTACTGTGCTACAAAAAAACCGAGATTGACAGCCATGGAAAACTGAAATTTTTCCTGGAAAAACACAGCACTAAAGAAGGAACCTGGGGTAAGCTTTTTCTGCATGAAGGAGCTATTGATTTTGTATTTTTAAACGGTCAGGGAAAAGAACTATCACGTGATAGGATTAATGAAGAGCATTCCCAAATCTTGATTCCTCCTGCTGCGTGGCATAAAATTATTCCCGTCAGTGAATCATTTAAAGCAACCATTGAGTTTTATTGCATACCCCAGCGTTACTTCAATAAAAAACACGGTTTAAGTCCAGTACATAGTGATTTGATGTATGTTTACCAGACTTATTTGTCTCATTTGCAAAACGCATCCATCCTTGATGTAGGCTGCGGTTCGGGTAGAAATTTACTGTATTTAGCAAAAATGGGGCATCGTGTAAAAGGACTTGATTTCAGTCAATCGGCAGTAGATACGATTCAGGATATTGCTCAAAAAGAAGCTCTGCCTGAGGCGGTCGCCCAATTGCATGATTTAAATCAACCTTTAAGTCTTGACGCAGAACGTTTTGATTTTGTGCTCTCAACAGTGACGTTGCAATTTTTAAACCCAATGCGTATTCCAGACCTGCTTACTGAACTTCAAGAGTTGACTAAAACAGGTGGATATCATTTTTTAGTCTTTCCTATTCAATCAGAGCTTTATCCATTACCTGATTTTTTCACGTATCTACCACAAAAAGAGGAAATTTATCATCGATATCAAGATAATGGCTGGTCTATACTTGAATATAAAGAATCAGTAGGTCATTTGCATAAACAAGATTCATTAGGAAGACAAATTTCTGGTTTGTTTGGTATTTTGCTTGCACAAAAAATCGGATGATGCATCGATTTAATAAAACACATTTTGGAACAAGAAGATCGCACCTCTATTACTTTGTTTTATGCTGCAAAAGACCTAAAACATAATCATGCACTCATTCTGCAAGCGGTTTTGTATTCCTGGCCCCAAAAACCCGATAAAGAATTACTTCTCTAATGGGTTGATGTTCAATAGAACAGACAGCTCATTTTTGTTATGCAAAACATCAGCTAGAGTATAACGCTCCAAAACATCCATAAAAGCAGCTTGAGCCTCATGCAACACACCTTTTAACTTGCATACAGGAGCAATACAGCAATTCGCCTTTGCCTTATTAAAGCAAGGTACTAAATCAAAATGAGGCTCCAATTGAGTTATTAATTGACCTAAATTAATGGTTTCAGGTTGAGAGGCCATGATAATACCGCCATTTTTACCTCGAATCGTTTTAATCAATCCAAGTTTGGCTAAATTATGAACGATTTTAACCATATGATTGTTTGATATGCCATAGGCTTCAGTAATGTCTTTAATGGTACAGGATTCTTTTCTAAGCGTGATATAAATCAAGGCGCGTAATGAATAATCCGTAAATTGTGTGAGTTGCATCATTAATTCCTAATTGGTTGTTGACTGTGATTATTTCTTTTTATAAGATGCATTGCAAATACATCTTTATGAGGATCATTATGTCAGGGTCATTATTTGAGCGTCTGGGCGGTCAAAACGCAGTCAATGCTGCGGTTGATATTTTCTATCGTAAAATGTTAACGGATGAACGAGTAAGTCATTTTTTTGATGATGTTGATATGGAGCAACAAATCTTAAAGCAAAAAGGATTTTTAACCATGGTATTTGGTGGGCCTAATAAGTACACCGGAAAAAATATGCGCGAAGGACATAACCATTTACTGAAACGTGGGTTAGATGATACGCATGTGGACATTGTTATTGAGCATCTCGGCGCAACGCTTGCTAAGTTGGGAGCAACAGCGGAGGATATTACTCAAGTGGCCGCAATTGCTAATAGCGTTCGAAATGACGTATTGGGGCGCGCATGAGTACCATATCATTTAAAAACCAATTTTATACCTTAGAGTATCAGGAAAGCGTATTGCAGTGCCTGCTACGTCATGAGGTTGATTATCCTAACTCGTGTCAGGTGGGTATCTGCCAATCTTGCTTAATTAAAATCAAAGACGGGGTTGTTAACCCTGCCTGGCAAGAAGGATTGCCCGAAACGCTTAAAGCGCAAGGTTATTTTCTAGCCTGTCTTGCAAAGCCAGAGGCAGCGCTTCAAGTTTCATCTCCTGAAAGTGCTGAATGTGAAGTAAACGCGAAAATAATCGATATAAAATCACTTAATTACAATGTAATGCAAGTGAAGCTTAGAGTGGATAATTTAGCACATTGGATTCCTGGTCAATACCTTAGCCTAATTAATCCTGAAGGCACGATACGTAGTTATTCAATCGCCAACATACCCATACAAGAAGGGTTTATTGAATTACATATAAAAATTTATCAAGGTGGGAGCATGGGACAATGGTTGGCGAGCAAAGCAACAAAAAATATTGAAGTGAAACTAAGAGGTCCCTTTGGTCGTTGTTTTTATTTTAACCCAGAGCAATTGGCTTTTAATATGTTACTGGCGGGAACAGGCACAGGGCTTGCTCCACTTATTGCCATTATTAAAAGCGCGCTAAGTCAAAATCATCAAGGCACTATTACTTTAGTTCATGGCGGTCTTTCTGATGAAGATATTTACTATAAAGAAGAGCTGGAAATGTTATCAATGCTGTTCCCATCTTTTGTTTACGACCCTTGCGTGCTTCAAAGTCAGGGGTTATTTCCTGAAGCTTCTATAGAAAAACGAACATTAATGCATTTAAATCACCCGAAAGAAACACGGGTTTATGTCTGCGGCCCTAAAGAAACTACTGATAAATTGAAAAAACAGATTTTTCTTGCTGGTGTGCCTTCTCAGACCATCTTAAGTGATGTATTTTTATGAGCATTATTCTTCGGTAAGTGACACGATGATTCATGGAGTGAAACAATGCCTCAAAATGCAAAAGCAATAACCGAATATGCCAAGGCAACAAGGGATCCTGTTGCGTTGGTTTTAAAATGGATTTTATTGTTCACAGCGCTGATTTGTTTTATGGTGCTGATATGGGGTACTTATAAAACCTACCAACTTGCTCCACCTTTACCACAGCAATTTCAAACTCAATCTGGTCGAGTGGTCATGACTGAAGAGGATATTGTTGCGGGCAAAGCAGGGTTTCAACGCGCTGATTTGATGGATTATGGAAGTCTGTATGGCATGGGCTCTTATTTTGGTGAAGATTACACTGCAAAATATTTGCTCCGGTTAGGGCGGCTTGTTGAAGAAAAAATAGCACAAGCACGTTACGGAAAATCGTTTGCTGATTTGGCGGAAGAGGAGCAATATTTAGCCCGAAAAATGATGCAGCGTGAATTACAGAGCACAGATTTAAGTGCGCCCATCTGTGTTTTATCAACATCAGTTGCCGGTTCAATAGTACAATTAAAACAAGAAATTGCATTTACATTATTGAATCATGATGCAAAAAAAGGTTGGACAAAAGCCTATAGCTTAGATGAGCAAAGTGCGTTGCAAACGGCTGATTTTCTTATTTACTCCTCATTGACTACCATTGCTCATCGACCCGGACAAAATAGCTCCTATACCAACAACTGGCCTTATGAACCCAGCATGGGAAACAGCCCAACACCCGCTACCTTTTATTGGACTTGGGTGTCATTCTGTTTTGTGTTCTTAGGATTTGGTGCTATTTTATACATTTATCATCATTATCTGAGCGTGTCAGACGACTCTCCCAGGACACCTCTATTCATGAGTTTTAAACCGCTTACATCAAGCCAGCGCAAAGTGGGTCAGTATTTCCTGGTTGTCGCAGTTATTTTGCTTATTCAAATTAGTGTAGGCGCTCTTATGGCTCATTACTATTCTGAGCGTGAAGGTTTTTATGGTATTGCGATTAATGACTATTTACCTTTTAACTTCCTGCGAGATGTTCACATACAAACACCAATTGTCTGGATTGCGCTTTCCTGGATTAGTGCAGCAGTGTTTATGGCGCCCATAATTAGTAAAAAGGAGGCAAAAGGCCAAGGCTTTTTAGTCAGTGTTTTATTTTGGGTCACTCTGTTTGTTGTTGGCGGCGCTCTAATTGGTGATTATTTAGGGATTATGGGGTATGTCAACCAATACTGGTTTTGGATTGGTAATCAAGGACTTTCTTATTTGCAACTTGGTCGCTTATGGCAAATAGGGTTTTGTCTTGGACTGTTTCTTTGGAGTTTTATTGTTTTTCGAGGCATGTGGCCTGAGTGGAAAACTGTTAAAGAGGCAACAATACAGTTTTGGACTGGTCGAATTCAATTGGAACATCTTTTTTGGGCAAGTACCGCGAATGTGGCAGTATTATATTGCTTTGGTATGATACCGTTAACTGGTATTGAAAAATCATTTACTATTACTGATTTTTGGCGTTGGTGGGTCGTTCATCTTTGGGTCGAGCAATCGTTTGAGTTTTTTGCGGCGTGCTCAACCGCTTATCTTTTAATGGGAACCGGATTAGTGTCTCGTGTTCTTGCAGAGCGAACCATGTTTTTTGAAACCATTCTTATTTTTTTAGGCGGGGTGATTGGCACAGGACATCATTGGTACTGGACAGGTACGCCTGATATCTGGGTGCCGCTTGGTTCGATGTTTTCTTTTCTTGAGGTTTTGCCTTTAGTACTTCTTATTATTGATGCGATTGAACATCGACAGTTGATTAAACGTCAAGGTGATTTCACTTATAATTTGGCTTATCTCTATGTTTTAGGCGCATCATTTTGGAACTTTGTTGGTGCAGGAGTATTTGGCGGCGGAACACTTAATGCGCCATTAGTGAACTATTATGAACACGGTACTTTTTTAACGCTCAATCACGCCCATACTGCTTTATTTGGCGCGTTTGGTTTACTTGGACTTGGGCTTATTTATTTTTGTTTGCGTTATGCCGCAGGAGATCGCCTACCGTGGAGCGAGTGTTTAGGAACTTGGGCATTTTGGCTTTATAACCTTGGTCTTTTGTTATGGATTGTACTTAATTTCTTTCCTATTGGATGGTCTCAATTAATGGATGTTTATGAGCATGGTTTTGCTCATGCCAGAAGTCTTGAGTTTTATAATACTACTTTGTTATGGCAATGGTTACGGTTGCCAGGCGATGTGGTTTTTGCTTTGGGCGCACTCTTCATGGCTTATGATTTCATCAGCAAGGTGCGGCCTTTTTTCCCGAAACTGGAGAAATTATCTATGAAAAAAACAACATCTGTCCTCCAATCAACTTAAAGGAGACATGAGCTGTAGAATTAAACTGTTGATAAAAAATACGAGTCCCAAATATGTGGCTTAATAATAAGTATTTAAGTTTGAAGCATATGTTGCCATGCCTCAATGATCATAACCATGGCTAATGTATCTAATTCGCAGTATCTCAATAAAGCACTTCTAAGTTCTTCTCGTTCAGAATTACTCATATTGGTGAACTGTAACTTTGCATAGGCTATTGTTGCAGCGCCACCTTCTTTTAAGTCCTCATTATCAAATAGAAATTGAGCATCTTCATCAGAGATATCTTTATTAATTGGTGGTAACAAATGATAGGGGTCTTTTATTCGATTATTTTCTTTAACTATCCAGCATTGATTTATAAAGTTATGACTTTGAATTCCTTTTAAGGCTCCATAGATTGGTTGGCTATATTTTTCTTGTAAGAAATCTGAACGATTTAAAATAGCAGGAAATACTTGTTTAATTGAATTAGAACCATTGGTTAGAGGATCATAATAAAAACGTTTAACTAATTCCAAAATATCAACCATACAACGCGGTCCTTCCCATTTTACCTTTCTATCAGATGGTGATTTTGTGATGGAGCGTATAAAAGAGCATAAATCTTCTTTATCATTAGGAGGTTCAATCATTTGTTCTAGTCGTTCAAGAATAGAGTTGAGATAGGTGTTTTCATGGTTACTATATCGAAATATTGTCCCATCATCATTTTCTAATTCCTTTTTTAGATGGCGAACAAATTCGATGCTTGGATCAACTCCAGGTTCAGAATTCAGATACTGGCCAACATGGGAAACTTGACCGTTTTCATTGAGTGTATGATGTGAGAATTGAAAGGCGATACCTTGATAAGGACGAGAACCCTTATTAAAAGGAATTGGCAGCATAGCTGTTTCAAAGTCTATAAAGTGAAGGGGATATCGCCATGAACTAATTTCAGTTTTTAGGTTTTCTTGATCAATCCATACACTATTGTCTTGAGTTTTAATTTTTTCTATCTGCAGCCATTGCCTTTCTGTTCTCGAAATACCTGACTTATCCGATTCGTTTATTTTGAATTCTGTTTCGTTAATATCCTTTAGCTTGATTAGCCCTTGCTGAAAGTATTTCTGTTTATCTCGGCAATCCCATAAATCGAGAATTGTAGGGTCATTAAAATCTGTTTCTTTGTACCCTAATGATTCACGCCAACATTCTTTAAAACCAGATAGGAATTTGTCTGATTCTTTTGTATTAAACTGGCAATCACCACATTCGCTTTTTGCTTTAGGAGTGAATTTCTGCTCACTAAAATACATTTTGCTGAAATTGTGAAACTGCTCTTTTACCGTTTGTTGTTCGTCATTTTTTTCTTGCCAAAATAATTCGATATGATGGTCAACATTTACTTCTCTTAGGATTTTTATCGATAAATCTTCTTCCGTCACTGGTGATGTTAATGTAACAATAGCTTTACTGTTGCTATCTTTTTGTACCAAAAACTTTTGATTTAAGCCATCAGTTGGACAGATAGCATCTTTATCGACAAGCATTAAATAACTACTTATGGTGAAGGATGGGTAGAGTTGCTGCATAACCCATTTTTGAAAAGCGATATCAGCAATATATGGCTGCCATTTTTTAGTTGCCATCTTAGATTCATCTTTTTTACTAATTGATTTTGCTTTAACTTCAATTATTTTGATATGCTCTGGTGTTTTTTGCAGGATATCAGCACGCAGAAAATAGTTTTGATATTGAAAGGAGGCCTCGAATACAGTTATTGAATCCCTTTGAATTAACAATTGAGTTTTGTTTAGTGCCTCCGTTGTACTTGAGCTCTCAATTAATATGCCATCTGGAAAATAACATCTTGCCAATGCTTCTACTTGAGCACCACCTTCAGCCAATGCTTTTAGAAAAGAGTCATCATCTTGTATATTTGCATATTCATCAGGTCGATCATAATACCAGAGCTTAGTTGGGCATTCTAAAGCCATTTTGAACTTTGATTTAGTTAGGAGCTTTGCCATCCCTGTCTCTATCAGTATTGGTTTAAATATTCATGTTATTAAGTTTAGTTGATAAAAATAAGAAGCCCCAATCTGGGGCAATAGATAGATTTATGAATTCTTTTGCGATGAAACCTATTTACAAAATAGCAAGAGAAACACACAAGAGGCAGCAAACAATGTGGCTGAATATACCAATGCAAATCGACTGAATTTCTGTGTCTTTTGTGTGAAGTAGTGGGCCTCAATCAATGAATCCGAGATCAGTTTCTTCATAACTTGAACCGATTCTTTAGTAGATTCGTGCAGCAATCTGGTTATAGCTTCTTTACTACTAGCTAATGCTGTATTGAGAACCTTTTCAGCTTTTTCTTTGGCATCATCTTTCCATTGAGAGGAAATGCTTTCCATTTCCTCTCGGAACTGTGCCAGCAAATCCTGATGAGCTTTCCGATTTTCCTCAATCAGTTGCACATTCATAGTCTGAAGCATGAGGATTGGATCGTCTTTACCCAAAAGTACACCATGTTTGACAGTGATGTCTTGAATGATTTTATCCAGTTTTTCTGACATTAGATCACCCTGGCGCTATCCAGCTGTCCAAACAGTTGATCTCGAACGATTTTTAAGCGTTGGCGCGTCATAATGCTTTTCTCTGGCGTACCCAACACTTCATCGAAGGTCAGCTTTTGTTGCAGCATTTCGGTTAAATCTCGGCCATAGGTTTCTTTTTTCAGATCGGGGATTTGAATTAAGGCTGATATTCTGTCCTTATTATCTAGATAGGCTTTCAGTTGTTCAAATGCTTTACCTCCATGTTCAATGGCTCCCCAATAGGGATTGAGCCAGACAACAAACTGAGCTTCATTTGCAAACTGGTTAATCAGCTGTGCGAAGCCATTAATGGTATCGAATAAGGCTTGGCCTCCGGTTATGACAGTATGAATCACCATTTCATGGCCTAATTCCTTTAACAAAGCCGGAACTTGATTGCTGATGAGGTAGTGAGATAGCGGTACAAAAGAACTGGCACCGTTGTCAATGACTACATCATTAGTTGTGGAGGCAATTTTTTCAATGAGCGTATCAAAAAGACGGGGGTTAATTTCATCACCACTCATAACTTGAATATGATCAACGTTTAGAGCTTTAAAACCATGAAAGGTGGAGTTGATAGGGTCAGTGTCAATGCAAAGCGGTGTGTGGCCTTTGTGCTGTTTGTATTGAGCTGTGGTTGCTGAAATAAATGATTTGCCGACACCACCTTTTCCCTGCAGTGTGATATGTATTTTTGCCATTACAAGAGTTCCTCCAAGTTGGGTTTGGGATTAAAAGTAAAGCCGCGAATTTCGGTTTTTGCCTTACTTTTAGCCTTTTCATCATCCTTGGTTTTTTCCTGCATAGATGGCTTTGTTTCTGCAGCAATCAAACGTGCTACATAGCCACAAAAAGTTTTATATGAAAATGAGATTTTGCCTTCTTCAACTAAGGTTTCCCAGACAAGCTTTATAGACCAGCCATCAGCTAGTGCTGAAGCGATATCATTTTTTAATGCAAGAAATGCGGCTTTATTTACAGATTTAGCAGAGGCTTTTCTTAACATTTGCTT
The DNA here is from genome assembly GCF_003265995.1 of Legionella quinlivanii. Lineage (GTDB taxonomy): Bacteria > Pseudomonadota > Gammaproteobacteria > Legionellales > Legionellaceae > Legionella_C > Legionella_C quinlivanii_A. Next base: position 23,373 of record NZ_MVJN01000010.1, read on the forward strand.
TGCTGCGATTCGTTCGCTGAGGGAGTTTCCCATGTCATACCATCAACTTATTATTGTTCTCTTTCTGATAGTACAAACTATTTTGTTGCTGTGCAATAAATCGAGTTATTTTATTTCCTTTTGGCGTAATTAAACCTTCTCTAAAACGCATCAATATGTAATTTATCGTAATTATTGGTAATTATTAGAAATTAATTTGGTTTCAAAACAAATAGCCTTGTAATTACATAAAATTACCTGATAGTATGCTATTAGATGAACTTAAAACGCAGGGCAAGATAGGTGAAGTTAGCTAACCAGCAAGCTGGCTACCAAACCTCACAAGTCTTATTCGCACCTTCGGTACTCAACGAAAACCCTATGTTTTAAGGTCAAATCAATACCCAAAGGATTGCATAACCACTTAATTAAGAGGTCGGCATCCTTATGGACGAGAAGCTTAAAACACCCACCAGAAAAAATGGTCGCCATCTTCGCGTACCTGTTTTGCCTTCCGAAGAAACTCAGATTAAATCGAATGCAGCCACAGCTGGGCTTTCAATTGCCGAGTATTTAAGAAGGATTAGTCTCGGTTATCAAATTCAAAGTAGTGTTGATAAGGATTATGTGCTGCAACTAGCCAAGATAAATGGAGACTTAGGACGGCTCGGTGGACTGTTAAAACTATGGCTGACTCAGGATAAACGCGTTGCACATTTTGACCTCCAAACAGTTAAAACATTATTAAATCGTATTCAAGCTACCCAGGATGCAATGTTGGAAGTGGTGAAAAAATTATGATTATTCGCCATATTCCCATGAAGAAAACAAGGCTTAGTAGTTTTTCAGGTCTTGTTAAATACCTATGTAATCAACAAAATAAACAGGAGCGAGTGGGCAAGGTCAGGTTATCAAACTGTAACAGTATCGATCCCATTTGGGCTGTTCAAGAGGTTTTGGCTACGCAAGCTAAAAACCAAAGAGCGACTGGAGATAAAACGTATCACATGCTTATTTCTTTTGCTCCAGGAGAAAACCCTTCGGCTCAAATTTTACAGGAAATTGAAGATACAGTGGCATCATCGATTGGATTTAAAGAACACCAAAGAATCTCAGTTGTTCATCATGACACAGACAATCTTCACATTCATGTTGCGATTAATAAAATTCATCCTCAAACCTTTAATATGATTGAACCTTTCAGGGCATATAAGATTTTTGCTGAAGTCGCATCCAAGCTAGAAATTGAATTAGGTCTTCAAATAACCAATCATCAAACCCGTAAAAACCATTCAGAAAATCTTGCTGACGATATGGAGCATCATTCAGGTATTGAAAGCTTAATTAATTGGATGAAACGCTATTGTAAGGAAAAAATCGAGGCTGCCAGTAGTTGGAAGGAGATTCATAGTATTTTGACAGAACATGGGTTGATAATTCGAATTAAAGCCAATGGTTTTGTGTTCTGCAATGTCCAAGGGCTTACTGTTAAAGCAAGTTCAATTTCCAGAATTTTTGCTAAAAAAAATCTCGAATCCAAGCTAGGTTCATTCGTACCATCGCACCCAGAAGACGATGGAACTGCATCAAATGTTTATCATTATGAACCATTAAATAAAAAGGTACTTGGCACCAATCTCTATGCTAAATATCAGCATGAAAAATCACACAATAAAAGTTTCGTTTCAGACAAGCTTAAAAAGTTGCGTGAGGCCAAAACAAAACTTATTGAAAAGGCGAAAAAGCGAGGACGAATTAAACGAGCGGCTTTGAAGTTAATGAACCTTTCTGAAGTACAGAAAAAGTACCTCTATCAACATATAAACAAAACGCTGCTTAATGAGATTGAGAACATAAGAAAAAATTATGCAAAAGAACGTAGTCAGTTATTAGATTCTTATCAAAACAAAACCTGGGCTGACTGGCTGAAACAAAAAGCACAAGGCGGTGACCAAAATGCTTTAATGGCAATGCGGTATCGTAATCGTAAAAATAAACATGATTACACCATATCAGGATCAGGCCCTTCTTTTTCTTCCTCTTTAAATTTTGGACAAATCGACTTGGTTACTAAAGAAGGTACGGAGATTTATAAAAAAGATAACAGTATTATTAGGGACAATGGAAAGGAAATTATCATTTCTAAAGGCGGGTCTATTCCTGCGCTTAAACGAGCCTTGGAAATGGCAAGGCAGCGCTATGGTGACTGTATTTGTGTGAATGGGTCTCCATTATTTAAAAAGATTATCTTGCAGATTGTTATTCAATATCAAATGCCAATCACTTTTGCTGATTTGGATTTGGAAAATCAACGTCAAAAACTAAATTTTGAACAGGAGAAATCCCATGATCAATCAAGAGCAAACCGACAAAGCCATCGAGGAAGAACTTCAGGAGGCCATGAGGCTGCTGGAACAGCCACTGGAAAGAGAAGGGGTAGCACAAAGCCCAACTCTTTCAGCATTAGACAAGGCTCGCCAGCCAAAGATCACAACAGCTTGCGAAACCTGTCCAAATGCGATCTGGTTCAGCTCACCGGAAGAGGTCAAGTGTTATTGCCGGATAATGCACATGATCACCTGGAGCGGCAAGGATTCAAATTTGATAACCATGTGCGACGGGAAGTTTCTCGATTAAAGACAAATAGAAAGCATTACAAGAACCAAATTAAACCAATTTCCTATTGAAAGTTTGAAGTCAATAATTATTCCTCAGACTAAAAATGGTGCATTTTTCTTGACAATATACCCACCAAGGGTATATACCTATAGGGGTATATTGGAGAATTATATGTCAAAACACCCTAAGCATCATGAAGAGTTGTCTCGACTTAATAGAGTAACCGGACAACTCGAAGGCATTAAGCGGATGATTGAAGAACAACGCTACTGCGTGGATATCCTTTCTCAGTTACGCGCTGTTCGTAATGCAGTAAAAACTATTGAATTGGGTGTGCTTGAGCGCCATGTTTTAAACTGCCTTAATGAGGTCGCCTGCCATGGAACTTCTGAGTCGCGTCAGGAAAAAATGGATGAGATTATGGCATTACTAAAAAAATACGACTGAGGTGGATGATGAATACACAAAACCAGGATGCTAAACACCACAAAGAAGGGCATAGTTGTTGTGCTCATCAGCATCATCATGCACCTATGTCCCAATTTGAGATAACATCAGATCATGTAATTTACACCTGCCCTATGCATCCACAAATCCGCCAAGACAAACCAGGAACTTGCCCACTATGTGGTATGGCGCTGGAGCCAGAGCAGGTGAGCATAACAGAACAAAGAAATCCCGAGTATCACAATATGTTCTGGCGTTTTATCATTGCATCTATAGCAAGTATTCCAGTCATTTTCTTGAGCATGGGTGAGCGTTGGTTAAGCCCATTAATTCCAATGTCTCTATCGTTATGGACTCAAGCTATACTTGCAACGCTGGTGGTTTGGGGCTGTGGTTGGCCTTTCTTTTTAAGAGGATGGCAGTCTCTTCGCACCCATCATCTGAATATGTTTACCCTGATTGCTTTGGGCACTGGTGTTGCCTGGGGGTATAGCTTGGCAGTCGTTCTTTTTCCACAACTACTTCCCCTGCATATGCAAGGCGATGGCATGATGCCAGTCTATTTTGAAGCTGCAGCAGTGATTACGACTTTGGTGCTTTTAGGCCAAGTGTTGGAATTAAAAGCGCGTGAGCGCACCGGAGATGCCATTCGTGCATTGCTTCATTTAAGTCCAACAATTGCTCATCGATTAAATGACGGCGAAAATGAGGAGGACATCTCTCTTGATGAAGTAACGGTAGGTAATAGATTGCTGGTACGCCCTGGTGAAAAAATCCCGGTTGATGGAGAAGTAATTCAAGGTCAAAGTGATGTGGATGAATCCATGCTCACAGGTGAACCTATGCCTGTCGCCAAAGAAGTTGGCAATACGGTGATTGGTGGGACACTGAATCAACAAGGAAGCCTTGTTATCAAAGCAGCACACATAGGCAAAGACACGTTACTTGCCCGCATTATCTCCCAAGTCAGTGAGGCCCAACGCAGCCAGGCCCCTATTCAACGCTTGGCAGATGCTGTTTCTGCTTGGTTTGTGCCTATTGTTTTAGCAATCGCATTGATTGCGTTTCTTGTTTGGTTTTTAGTAGGCCCCTCGCCTTCCTTAAGTTATGGCTTAATCGCTGCCATCTCCGTATTAATCATTGCATGCCCTTGTGCTTTGGGTCTTGCAACCCCCATGTCCATTATGGTTGGGATAGGAGAAGGCGCACGACGCGGTATTTTAATTAAAAACGCTGCTTCTTTGGAGCAATTAAGAACAATCAACACCCTGGTTGTCGATAAAACAGGAACATTGACCCAAGGTCATCCGGCGTTAACCCAAGTTATTCCAATTGCTAGTTGGCAAGAACAGGAGCTTTTGAGTCTCGCGGCATCTCTTGAGCGTCACAGTGAGCACCCACTAGCCAAAGCACTACGTGATGAAGCGCAAACACGTCAAATTACTTTAAGAGAAGCTACGGATTTTATTGCAGTTAGAGGAAAAGGCGCTCAAGCAAAAATCGATGGAAAAAGCGTTGCCATTGGTAATGCACAGTGGCTTTTGGTTCCTGCCGAGCAAATTCCTGATGCGGCGTTGAAGGCCCAAGAAGAAGGGGCTACTTTGATTTATTTGACAGTTAATAAGCAGTTCGCAGGTGTTTTTGTGGTCGCTGACCGCATTAAAGAGTCAAGCCACGATGCTGTCGCCACGCTTATCAAAAAAGGTATACAAGTCATTATGCTCACCGGTGATAATGCCATTAATGCCAAAGCAGTAGCTCGACAAGTAGGTATTCAAAGGGTTATTGCCGAAGTCTTGCCCGATGAAAAAAGCAATATGATTGCTCAATTGCAACAGGAAGGGCATGTGGTTGCCATGGTTGGTGATGGGGTGAATGATGCCATTGCCTTGGCAAAAGCCAATATTGGTATTGCGATGGGAACCGGAAGTGATGTAGCAATTGAAAGTGCCGGCATTACCTTATTAGCAGGTGATTTAAATAAACTGGTAGAGGCTTATGAATTATCGGTGCATACAGTAAAGAACATCCATCAAAATCTTTTTTTTGCTTTTATTTACAATGCGCTGGGCGTGCCCATCGCGGCAGGTGTTCTTTTCCCATTTACAGGCTTATTACTAAATCCTATGATAGCTGGTGCTGCCATGGCATTAAGTTCTGTGTCGGTGATTGCCAATGCTTTGCGTTTGCGCAAGAAGCTGACATGATAGGAAAAATAATTAAATTAATTTAATTAATATTAGGGACAGAATGTACATGATGAATCAGAAAAGGGGTTTTAAGTATTTTGTGATAGGGCTGACACTGTTAATGCCTGTATTAGCACATGCAAAATCCCCGTTGAATCTCAAAGAGCTGACACAACTGGCAATTCAACAGAACAAGGATTTAAAAGCAGCGCGTTTTGCCATCTCTATTGCCGAGGCACGCTTGGTACAAGCAGGATTATGGTCAAATCCCAATATTAATTTAAATAACAACGACGACCGATTATTTAATAACGAGGGTGAATATTCGCGAAGTATCAGCTTTAACCAGGCCTTTCCCATATCAGGTCGTATTGCCAAGCAAAAAACAGTGGCACGCATTGATATTCTTCGCGCCCAGGCTGAGGTTTTTGAGGCGACCCGGCAGTTAAGTGCCAAAGTTGCTAATGCATATTATGCGGTGGTCATCGCAGAGAACCGCATGCAACAATTAAATTATTTACAAAAGATAAATCAAGAGTTGGTGCGTGTTATTCATAATCGCTACCATGCCGCTGAAATTTCTAAATTGGATGATAATTCGGCTCGCATTGAATACGCACGTATTACTCAAGAAAAACAACTGTTAAAAAGTCAGCTAATTAGCCAATATGCCCTTTTAAATCAACTCATTGGTCAAACACCCAATTCGCCACTGAACGTTAAAAAAACGATTAGGATAGCAAAAGGCATTCCTCCATTAGGAAACTTAATCAATCACGCCCTCAGTAATCGTCCTGACAGGAGGGCTTTGCTACTTGCTGGACAACGCGCCATGGCCGATAGACGTTTAGCCCAAGCTGAGCGCTTTGCTGATTGGACTCTTGGTGCTGGAGTGCAACAAGATAAAATCGTTGTGGAAGGCGGGTTACCGCAACCAGCTGATCGCACATTAGGGGTTTCCTTATCCATTCCTCTGCCTTTACTCAATCGCAATCAAGGGCGAATTATGGAGGCCTCCGCAACTGGAACTCAAGCCATGATCTCAGTAGATGCTTTAAATCTCACGATTGAAACAGAGGTTACGAGCAATTATGGCCAGCTTAATGCTCTTAAAACTAGTGTCGCGCAAACGCAAGGCACCTCCCTTCGTTTAGGGCTTGAAAACGTGAAACTTGCTCGTGAAGCCTATCAAAATGGACAAGTTTCTTTTTTGAATGTCTTGCAGGTGCAAAGGCAACAAAATGATGTACAAATGGCCTACTTAACGACCATTGGCCAATATTTTCAATCTTATGTTGCCTTATGTACGGCTATTGGAGCACCCCATACAAACGGATTCTGCTCGTATTTATCCTTAACAAAGGACGTGACCAAATGATTCATACATTTAACTCCATCCGCCAAAGAGTGTGGTTTATTGTTTTACTGGGTATTTTCTTTCATTCGTCATTGCTAATGGCGCATGGAGACGAAATTGAAGTCAGCACGTCAGGCCCAGCCCAGTCGGTTACATTAACTCCTGAACAAACCAAAATGCTGGATATTCAGGTCTCCGAAGCCACGCCGCGCCCCATGGCTGACTTGTTAGCATTAAATGGTCAAATCCAATTACTGCCCAATGCACAGGCCGATGTCAGTGTGCGTATTAGTGGTGCCGTGACTGATATTGTGAGCAATCTTGGGGACAGTGTCACCAAAGGCCAAACATTGGCCACGGTACAATCTCGCCTAGTTGGTGATCCTCCACCTAGTGTCGCGGTAAAAGCGCCTATTTCAGGTGTTATTGATGCACGCAATGTGAATTTGGGGCAAGCGGTAGAACCCAACACCGTTTTATTTCACATCAGTAATCGTGAGCAAGTGCTCGCTATTGTTCAAGTGTATGAAGAGGATTTGGGCAAGATTAAAGTAGGGTTGGATGTGAATGTGCATGTTTTAAGTTATTCCAAGCGTATTTTTCCTGGAAAAATAACGCTTGTTGAACCAAATTTAGATCCCTTAACGCGCACCGTGAACGTCCAAATTAGTCTTGATAATAAAGAGGGATTATTAAAACCCGGCATGTTTGTACGTGCCAACGTGGTATTACGATTTACTCAGGCAGCACTTACGGTACCTAATAACGCCATACTGGAAATTGATAATGCCACCTTTGTGTTTGTGAAGAATGGCACAGCCTATGAGAGGACGGTGGTTAGCCTTGGGGCTCGTGATGATAAGTATACTGAAATTAAAGAAGGTTTAGTTCCTGGCGATGAGGTGGTCACGCAGGGTAATCGAGAATTGTACACATTATCTCTAAGTGGTGGCGGCACTAAAAAATCTGGTGATAAGGAGCCTCACTAATGTTTACACGCTTAATTGCCTGGTCGCTTCATAATCGCCTTTTGATTTTAGCTTTAACGCTCGTGCTGTGTCTTTTAGGTGGTTACACCTTAAAACAAATGCCAGTAGATGTATTCCCGGAATTTGCCCCTCCACAGGTGGTGGTGCAAACCGAAGCGCCGGGCATGGCCACCCAAGATGTGGAAACGCTAATTACTTATCCATTGGAAAGTGCGATTAATGGCACACCAGGTGTAGCCAGTGTTCGCTCTAAAACATCGGTAGGTTTATCCACCATTACCGTGGTTTTTGATGACCGAACGGATATTTACCGTAATCGACAACTGGTAAATGAACGTATTCAACAAGTCAGTAATCGACTCCCACCCGGGGTTAATCCTCCAGTGATGTTACCGGTAACCTCTGCAGTGGGTTGGCTTGTCAAATATGCCTTAATCAGTGATACGGTAAGTCCTGAAACATTACGCACCATTTCAGATTGGACCATCAGACCCCGAATTCTAGCATTAGGTGGGGTTGCGGCCGTCGTGTCACTTGGTGGGGAGGTCAAGCAATACCAAGTGCGTTTAATTCCTGAGCGCATGCTTTCTTATGGGATTACCATCGAAGAAGTACGCCAGGCGTTAACCACTGCGAATCAAAACGTACCTGGCGCTTTTATTCACCAAGCCGGTAGCGAGCTTGTGGTCGGAACTATGGGGCGAATCCAGTCCTTAGAAGACATTAAAAAAACCGCCATTGTGGTACGAAAAGGAATTCCTATCACGATTAATAATGTAGCTACCGTTGCTTTTGGTGGTGAAATAAAGCGCGGTGATGGTGCTTACAATGGAAAGCTCGCGGTGATTGGCACCATTTCCAAAGCCTATGGTGCCGATACGGTGACAACCACGGCTAAAGTGGAGCAAGCGCTAAAAAACATCAAACTCACTCTCCCCGCAGGGGTGGCGTTAGAAACGGAAGTCTTTCGTCAAGCCAATTTTATTGAATCAGCGATTCATAATCTATCTCGCGCTCTTCTTGAAGGGGCAATCATTGTCATTGCGGTGCTTTTTGTGTTTTTAATGAATTGGCGTGCCTCATTTATTACCTTTCTGTCCATGCCTGTATCCTTTGTCATTGGTTTATTGGTGCTTCACTATTTTGGCATTGGGATTAACTCAATGACACTTGGTGGGATGGCCATTGCGATTGGCGAGGTCGTAGATGATGGCATCATCACGGTTGAGAATGTGGTGCACCGTTTAAGAGTAAACCGTCAAGAACTCCATCCTTTACCTGCCATTGAAGTGGTGTTTGATGCGGTACTTGAGATACGAAGTTCGGTTGTTTATGCCACCATTATTATTAGCCTTGTCTTTTTGCCTATTTTCTTTTTATCAGGGATTGCTGAGCGTATTTTTAGCCCCTTGGCCATTGCCTATATTGCCTCTGTCTTGGGTTCTTTGGTGGTATCGATTACCATGGTTCCGGCGCTTTGTTACCTTTTATTGGTTCGTGGCAAAGAAAAAGCAGAAGACTCTGAAGTGAGTCTACATGGCTTATCTCAGCGTGAGCGTCATTATGGGGTAGAGCAAAAAACGGAGCATGAGAAAGAGTCTGAAACCCGGTTTGTCCTGTTTCTTAAAAGGCATTTTCTAACAGCACTGCACTGGTCTTTATCGCATGTTAAAGCTGTGGTTGTGATGGCACTGGCTGCTTTTTTGTTTGCATTAACCCTACTTCCCTTTTTTGGTAAGTCCTTTTTACCGGAGTTTCATGAGGGAAATTTCATTATTGCTATGAGCACATTGCCAGGAACTTCATTAGAAGAGTCGATGCGTTTGGGACAACAGGTGCAAAAATCCTTAATGCGCTACCCACAAGTCATCTCGATTTCCCAACGCGCAGGTCGCAGTGAGTTGGATGAAGATGCGCTACCCCCTAATGTCAGCGAATTTGATGTCCGACTTGATTTTACTAGAGACAAATCGATGCCACCTGATGAGCTATTACGACGAATTCGTGCTGATTTAGCCAATATTCCAGGTGCGATGTTTAATGTGGGTCAGTTCATTGCCCATCGTATGGATGAAGTGCTTTCAGGGGTTCGTGCCCAAGTGGCGGTGAAGTTATTTGGTGATAATTTAACGACGCTCAATGAATTAGGTCAATCTTTAGAGACTGTTTTAAAATCTGTTCCGGGTGTTGTTGATGTCAATAAAGAGCAGCAGATTAATGTACCGCAACTCATCATTAAAATTGACCGAGAAAAGGCGGCACGTTATGGGGTCAATGTAGGGCAAATTTCTGAAGACGTACAAGTACTTTTAAATGGAGTCAGTGTTTCGAATGTTTTGGAAGGACAGCGTACCTTTGATTTGTACCTTCGTATGGATAAACCTGGACGAGATAGCATTAAAGCCATTCAAGACATGTTGATTGACGCACATGGCCAAGCCGAGGGAACTTCTGGTCAAGTGCCTTTGCGGGCTGTGGCTGATATTAAAGTAGAGCCCCAACCCTTTGCCATTAATCGGGAGAATGTGCAGCGGTTATTGGTCATTGGCTTTAACGTACAAGGACGAGATTTAGGCAGTGTCATTGCTGATGTAGAACAAGAGGTACAGGAAAAAATAAAACTACCCGCAGGCTATTTTATCCAATACGGCGGGCAATTTGAAAGCCAGCAACAAGCTTCTAAAGTGATTATTACCTTTGGTGCTTTAGTTATTTTCATTATGCTGGTCTTACTGCATAAAGCCTTTGGTACCTTAAGAGAAGCTTTATTGGTGATGTTTAATTTACCTTTGGCGTTAATCGGTGGGGTGATATCACTTTTTATCGCCAGTGGTGAGATGAGTGTGGCAGCCATGATTGGTTTTATTACCTTATTTGGGATTGCGGCACGCAATGGGATTATTTTAGTGAGCCACTACAATCAATTGCGGTTGCAGGGAAAAACTCGAGAGCAAGTGGTCATTGATGGGACACTCGATAGATTAGTGCCGGTACTTATGACAGCGGCTACCGCAGCCCTTGGTCTTTTCCCGCTCCTTTGGGGTTCACCCGCCGGTAAAGAGTTAGAGCGTCCTTTGGCACAAGTACTATTGGGAGGGCTATTGACTTCAACCGTGCTCAATATGTTTGTTGTTCCCACGGTCTATAACGCCATTGAACAATGGCGGGAAAGACATCAATCTTTAGATGAAACCAATAAGGAGAAACACCATGAACCAAAAACAATGCAACCGTAAGTTAAAGTGGTTTAGTTTGATAATGAGCTTTTTTATTTGGACAATACCTATAGAACTCTTTGCCGATACAAGCGAAGCGTCCAAAGTAACCATTCCATCAACTATCCCAGCCATTTGGAAAGCCATTGATGAGCAAGCGGTGTCGATTAATCAGGCATTAAAAGACAATCAACTCACCTCCATTCATGAGCATGCTTTTGCTATTCGCGATTTAGTCAATGCACTGCCTGCTTTAAGCAAGGATTTATCTGAAGAGCAGAAAAAAATATTACAAACAAATTTAAGTTATGTAGGGCAATTGGCCACTCGTCTTGATAAAACAGGGGATGCAAACGATAAAGAGGGAACTCAAGCCAATTGGGATAAATTGGAAAAAATATTAAGCCAATTACGTGCCCTTTATCAAATCTCATCATCTAATTAAGAGTATTTTTATGAAATTATCTTTTTGCGTTCAAGCAATACTTGCATTAAATGCCCTGTATGTTGGGCAAGCCCTTGCAGTTCAAAATCCGACCTCACATACAGTGACTAAACCCACCGTGTTGTTGATTAAAAAATATCAAACCGAAGTGGATGGTAAACCTACTGAATTATTTCGAATCGAGCAGCCTGATGGTACTTGGGGATATCATGGGGTTAAAGGCGACATGTTTGATGCCATTGTAAAAAATCAGACTGATAAGCCCACAGTGTTACATTGGCACGGCCTCATTGTACCAAATGACCAAGATGGAGTGCCCTATGTGACGCAAGCACCTATTCCCCCAGGCGGTGAGTTTCATTATCATTTCTTGCTCAAACAATCTGGGACTTATTGGATGCATTCGCACCATGATTTGCAGGTACAACAATTTTTATCAGCACCTTTGATTATCTCCGATGCAAAAGATAAGGCAAGTGAGAAAGAGGTTACTTTATTCATTGGCGATTTTAGCTATAAAAAACCAGAAGTGATTTTAAGTGAGTTAAAGAAGGGACAAATGACCCACATGCATCATGGAAATGGCATGTCTTCTATGCCTATGAGCCAACCCGAAGCCGATTTAAATGATGTCAATTATGATGCATTCCTAACCAACTATAAAACGTTAAAGAATCCAGAAATTGTTCCCGTTCATCAAGGAGATACTGTTCGGTTAAGGTTTATCGCAGGCTCTGCAATGTCTAATTTTTTTATCAATACAGGCATTTTAAAAGGAAAGGCGATTGCTATTGATGGGCAAGCGATTAAACCAGTAGAATCCAATCAATTTCAACTGGCTGTGGGACAGCGGATTGATGTTTTGGTGACCATTCCCCAAGGTGAAAACGCATATCCTATTCTTGCGCAAGGAGAAGGGACTGCGATGCAAACAGGTTTAATACTTACAACGCCTAAAGCGAATATCCCTAAACTAAATGAAAAAACGTCAAATAAAGCTGGCGCTTTAAACTATGATCAGGAATTTAAATTTAAGGCCTTACAGCCAATGTCAGCTAAAACTCCTGGACAAACGCTTACAGTCAATTTAGAAGGCGATATGATGTCCTATGTGTGGACAATTAACAATCAAAAATGGCCTGAAATAAAACCATTAACGGTTCAGAAAAACAAACGGGTTGAACTTGTCTTCAATAATAAAACGATGATGGCTCATCCCATGCATTTGCATGGTCATGTCTTTGAAGTGACTGAGATTGATGGGAAAAAGATAAGTGATGGTCTGTTGCACGACACGGTTTTGGTGTTGCCGAAATCAACTGTTAAGGTTCAATTTGATTCCGATAATCCGGGCAACTGGATGATGCATTGTCATATGCTTTATCATCAAGAGACTGGGATGATGACTCTGATGACTTATCAGGATATTAAATTACCAGACTTAACAAGCCATCATTGACGTTAAACACCATCTTTAAGGATTAAGCTGCTTTTAGAGAGTATTTTAGTCGCTCATAACTAAGAATAGTACTTACCTAGATGCGTCATTATGAGGATATGGGTAGTTTTGGCAACAACTGAACTGATCAGCTGTTGCCATTTGAAATGAATTTATGCAATATGAGCCACATTGGTCTTTTGCGATAATAGCAAACGGCTATTTAACTTAGCATATCTATAAATTTTTGATTTTAATTGTCGTTTCACTCCCTCGAGCCCTAACTTACTGTTGTTAGCCAGATCATTAAAATCGCTAAATTGTCGGGGGTTTGATAACTGCTCTCCCGGAGCAAAGGTCGGTAGAATGATGAAGCCATTAACTGAATCAGCTGCTTCTTTTCCTTTTTCTTTCCCAGGGTTAATACCTTTTGTTAACTCAAGGTGTTTGTCATCATCTGCAGCCACAATAATTGGAGTATTGGGATATTTATCATGTAGCGCTTTAGCGACTGGTTTGAGATTACCGGAGTCAAAGGCAGAGACAACAATAGGTAGCCCGGTTGCCTCTTTTATAGTTGCAGCTGTAGCATAACCTTCAGCAATAACAATGACAGGCGTTCCTGAAAGTTTTTCTAGGCCACCCAATACATGAAAACTGCCTTCCTTTCTTGAATCTTTTGCAAAGCGTTTGGTTCCATCTTCGGCAATGTATTGAACAGTCCAAAGTGTACCTTGGCAATCTGTTGCTGGAATACAGGTTAGTTTTCTTTCTTCATCCGTATAGGCGCCAGAATGAACCTGAATACCTTTGGCCTGCATATAAGGCGTGGGTTCCAAAATCTCTGTCATCATCGATAATTTTTCTTTGAGTCTTAATGCAGTACTTTTTTGCTTAGCTTCAAGCTCACGTTGGCGAGTTTGTTGTTGCTCGAGTGCTTCTGCCTTAAGCGTTGTCTTCTGTTCATCAGTTAAAATGTAACCCTTACATTTCCAATTAAGTTCGTCACCAGTTCGATTATTTTTAATATATCCAGCCGGAATACCATCTAAATGGGCCACATAAAATCCTGCCTTTTCACCGTTTTTATCACCCTCTGTAGCTATGCGATGAGGTTTACCATCCATAATTGGATGCCCACCTGAAACAATAGCACCAAGGCTCACCAATGCCGCCTTAAATTCATCTTCTGGTATAAGCGCTTTATCCTGGGTTAGTATTTGATTTTCAGGAAGCCAGGCTTTGATTTTCTCAACAGGAACACCAGGATTTGCATACCAACATTTTTGAACTTTATCCCAAGCAATACCTGGTGTTCCATCAGTGAGTTTTCCTATTGTGGATTTAGCACTCTCTTTTTGTTTGAAGGGGATGCTTAACCAGACCTTTTCAGAAGTGATGTTTTCAGGCGTCATAAAGGCTACCTCTTTAAGTTTCTCATCCTTGATTTCAATAAGTTCTGTTAGTTGAATGTCTTGGGTTTGCTCTAAAGCACACAGGTGATTAACTATTTTTTCTGCATCTGCAGATGCTCTGAATATTTCTAACGGCTCATCTTCCAGAACTTGAATCCACGATTTGATATATGCAGTGTGTTGAGAAGGGTCATGACCTATACCAAGCTCAGAACCTAAAAGCATGCTTGCAATTTCTGCTCTCAATTCTTCTTTAGCATAAGCATCTGAACCAAAGGGGTAGCCTAAATCTCTATCCAGTCTTGAAGGATGACCGCTCCAATGCCCAAGCTCATGCAGGGCAGTGGCATAATAGTTTGCTGCAGATTTAAATTGCTCTTTTGGCGGAAGATGAATGCTATCAGTCGATAATCTGTAAAATGCTCTGTCCGCTTCAGAATGAATAATGGTGGCGCCAGAGTTATGCAGTAGTTTTTCTGCTCTTTCAATTAAGGACCAGTCCGGCTCTTTTGTAATGAGTTCGGGCATATTATCAATCTGTGAGGCATGAAATACTGTTGAATAAAACACCTTGGGTCGTTCAAGATTCACCTGCACTTTTAATGGATTACCGTGCTCATCAAGCACAGGTTTACCAGCATCATCTTGTTTGATTTGTTCTTCATGAAATTTCCAATACTGAATCGTCGTGCCTTTTTCTCCCTTGCGCACTTGCGCATCCATGCTTTGTGCTTGTTTGTAAGTTAACCAGCGATTGTCATCACTTTGGTTCAGCATTAAATACAATGCATTAATCCCGCGATAACGTTTTCCTGTTATCGGATTATAAGGAACTTGACCATTACCTGTGCCTGGCTCCCATGGTTTTAGCCAAGGTGCTGTTCCTGCTTTCAGGCTCTCAATAATTTGATTGGCAACGACTTGATGGTAAGGCATTTTAGTCATAAATAGCCTCCATCGCGTCTTCTTCATTGAGTGCATCTTCAAAAAATGCGCCCATGATGTCTGCTTCTATCGGACTGACCTCGACAAGAAAGCCAGGGATTACTAAATCCTCGAACTTTTCTGAAATCACATCCATTAGCTCGGTTTCATGATTCATGTGGTTTTCTCCCGTTTATTAATTACCCATATGGGTGTGATCATTCCCTTGATTTGTCTTGTGTGAACAAGACCATAATATCGACCATCGAATGACCATTCGCTTTGACTGGTCATCGTCATGATTTCATCTTCTTGAAGTTGATAATTCATTACCTGCCATTGAGGTAAAGTGCGGTTCATTCCATCCTGTAATTTTGGTTTTGAATAAGGAGTTAGCATTTGATTCACATAAACTCCTTCATTTGTCGTAGAGAGGACATCGCCAGATACAGCCACTATTTTTTTCATTAAATAGCCATATCCATTGCAATAAAGACCAGGGTCTATATAACCTCTGTTCTTGGCTAATCTGAAAGTTTTCCTATCATCTGGGCAAAAAATCACATAAGCATTTTTTAGTGGCTCTGTGCCGGTGATGCGATATAAGCCTATAGGAATGGACTCAGTAAGATTTATCTTAAAGCCCATAGAATGGAATAACATACCTGCAGCAATAGTGCTTATCAGAAAAATAGCGATTATGACGGATAGTTTTTTCATAATCGGATCATCTCATCTTCACTTAAACGAACACGTAACATATCTGATTGAGCAGGAGCCTCTACAGATGCCCTAGCCATGAAGACTGGATCTTTAAAATAAAGCGGTTGTTTACCATAAATGGCAGGGAAGCCCGCTGCATAAACAACCATATCCCCAGCTTCAATAATCAGGCCATTAGAATCTTTTTTGGGGCCTGGCATACGCAGGCACTCATCAACAGTTAAAAGAGGTCTCGATATTTCTTGAATGGTTTTTGATATTTGATTTAAGAACGTAGAAAAGCGTTTCCCACTGGTAGTGATGTGTTCTTTAACAATAGTTGTTTGACCTGTCAGCTTGGAAAGATGTTCTGCTGTTTCAACCCTGTTGGGTGGATAAGCATTTTGGATGTGGCAATTAGAAGTGATGGTCTCATCAGGCCCATAACCACGTTCACGGCTTTTAAGCTGATTAATGTCCTGGCAAATTAAGTAAAACTTTAAACCATAACCTGCAACAAAAGCTAATGACTCTTGTAGAATATCGAGTTTTCCAAGGCTAGGAAATTCATCAATCATGCAAAGCAGTCGATGTTTATACGTTTTTTTAGCGCTCACATAAGATAATCCTTTGTCATTGGATATACGCTCAAATTCCATTTTGTCTGCCAATAGTCTTACTATCATATTAATCATTACTCTAACCAGAGGTTGAAGCCTGGCCTTGTCATTAGGTTGAGTAACAATATAGAGACTCACAGGATTTTCATGGTTCATCAAATCTCGAATACAAAAATCGGAAGACGAGACGTTATGTGCTACCACCGGATCTCGGTATAACGCCAAATAAGATTTTAAAGTAGATAATACAGAACCTGCTTCTTCTTCGGGGCGGTCTATCATGTCACGCGCAGAGGCTGAAATAACAGGATGGGTTTTGCCTTCAATATGCGGGTATTGCGTCATTTCAATGAGCAGGTCGGCAATATTAATATTGGGATCAACCAGCATACGGTCAATATTGGGAAATGTAGCTGGTTCTCCCTGGTTTTTCAGTTTATAAATCGCATGCAGAATAAAACCAACCAAAAGGGCTTGAGAGGTCTTCTGCCAATGCGTTTCCAATCCTTTACCATCGGGATCAACTACAAGTGTTGCCAAATTTTGCACGTCACCGACCTCTGATTCCGTACCGACTCTGATTTCATTTAGTGGGTTCCAGCGTGCACTTCCTTTTAACGTTGCCGGTTCAAATCGAATGACTTTGTTGTTAGCATGTTTCTGACGCCATCCAGCAGTCATTGCCCAAAGTTCACCTTTTAAATCGGTAATGACGCAAGATTGTTTCCAGGATAGAAGGGAAGGGATCACTAGACCAACTCCTTTCCCTGAGCGTGTTGGTGCATAGGTTAAAACATGCTCAGGCCCATTGTGGCGCAAATAATGAATCTCTCCTTTGTCATCTTCGAATGCC
Source organism: Legionella quinlivanii (assembly GCF_003265995.1). Taxonomy (GTDB): domain Bacteria; phylum Pseudomonadota; class Gammaproteobacteria; order Legionellales; family Legionellaceae; genus Legionella_C; species Legionella_C quinlivanii_A. The sequence continues at coordinate 40,565 of NZ_MVJN01000010.1, forward strand.
CCAACATAAACTCCTTCATCATGTCCAATGAGGCTCGCACTGTTTAAGTCTTCCCAATTAGCCCATCTGGCTGAACCATGGAGGTAATCACTCACATTGTTCTTTTTAAAATATTTGGAAGCCAATACGATCATCATTAAAAACAGACAACCCATCATCACAATGAGGCCAAAGGCAGCATTAAAAGAATCTGGGTAATAGGATTGATATTTACTAGCCCAGATAAAAATCTGCCAAGGCATATAAATATGGGCGAATGAAGCCCCTAGGACATCAGCATAGTGAAATTGATGCGCGAAAAACTGCGTGCCAATTTGCATGCTGATTAGAAAAGAACAAATCACTAACCAGGTATGCGTTTTATTTGTCTTGCTATGATTTTTTTCTCTGACTTGGGGGCCTATGGCTTGATTCAGTTTGTTTTGGCTCATTGGCTCTCTCCCGATGCCTTTTGGTTCACAAACTGACTGACCTCATCTGATGTATCAGTACCTGAACTAAAGCTACCTCCAGGAGTACCCATAGACAGAATATTTTGTGCGTTGGATTCTTGCGATTCAGAAGCAGATGAATCTACCTTGTTCTGAATTGCCTCAGCAATTTTCCCACCTGTTGTGTCAGCAATTTTGTCTGCAATGGCCTCTTTAACCGAGTTTGCTTTTTCACGAGCCACATCCATAGTACCTGATGCTAAATGGGAACTAAAAGAACCTGCAAATTTGGTAGCTGTTCCCATGGCTTCAGCTAAACCACCAGTTTTAGAGCCTTTATCCATTCCTGACAGAGAACTTGTATCACCAGAGTTGGTTGATTGGCTGGCTGCTTTAAACGCGGCATTAAGCGCGGATAATCCTCCACCACTTTGGGCAAGTGCGGTGCCTGCTGCACCTGCCATGGCAGCACCTGCAATTCCTGCAGCTCCCATAGCTCCACCAAGACCGAGTCCACCGCCACCACCAGAACCACCTCCTGACACAATGCCAGCTAAAGCAGGTGGAATTTTGTCAATAAGAACCAATAACAGTACGGCAACTACCAGCATGACAAACATTTCTTTAAGCATGATGTTTTCAGACATTGCAGCGTAATATTGATCTACAAAGGATTTACCAATACCAATAATTAAAATCATGGCAAAAGCTTGTAATGCAATCCCCAAGACAGTTTTGTAGTAGCTAATTGCAATATCCTGAGTCCAACGGCCACCGCCAAACCCCAATAAAACAATGCCACCATAAGTTAAAATCCATGCGGTGATTAAGATAATGAGCATATTGATACTGACTAAAGCCAATATAATCAGAATAACCCCTGCAACGAGTAATCCTACTGTAGTTGCTGCAGGAGACCAGATGGATGAGCTGTCTATGGCTTTTGAAACAATATCAAACCCAACATCCACAATATCAGAAGGAGAGACATGCTCATTAATCCCAGAAGCTTTGGCTGCAAGTTGCCGCATGGAGTCTATTATCGCTTTTGCAATTGCAGGTCCATTGTCTAAAATCCAATAGAAAAAACCGACAACCACAAAAAACCGTACTGTTTCGCTCAAGAATTCTTGAATGTCTGCTCTTCGCAATGCCATCAAGCCGTAAGTCCACACCATACTGATTGAGGCCAAAGACCAGAACAAATATCTTGCGTAACTCAACATGGTTTTGCTCCATAGCGCGGATGTGCTGGCAAACCGTTGTAAAATATTATCCAGTAAGTCACGACTATCCATGCCATGCCCCTGAGCATGGCAACAAGCAGAAAACCCAAGTAAACAGAAAAGGATAAAGTAAGGAGCTATTTTTTTATTCATACCATCACCACTTCTTGCCAGAGCTTTTGGAATAGCTACCACCACGGAAACACGCATCACCAATCGCTTGGAGTTCTTCTTTAGTTCGACCCTCTCTTGAACTGCCGCATGTTAGAGAAGCCAAATGTTCAGCCTTTTTTTGAGCTGTAGTTTCAGCACTGTCGCAACCTGACAGCACACAAGTAAGAACCAAAATTGATAAACATATAACTTTCATTTTCCTCTCCTTTTTATGATGGATTACCATTTTTTCCCTGAGCTTTTATGGTATGCCCCTGATCTGAAATGCTCATCTCCTGCAGTCTGTATTGCTTCTTTGTTGGCATTCGCCGCATCTTTGACTGCCTGGGCATTCTGTTGCGCCAATAACACGCCTCTGATTTGAAGTAATTGATGGGATTGATTACTTGCTAATTGAGAAGCGGCTTGAAGAGCCTGTTTTTGGCCTGCAGCACTTTGTGCTTGAGATTGCAACGTACGCAGCTTTGCAGAATCATTTTTTAAGCTCTGTTGTTGTTTATCAATCCCTTTGAGCATGGCATCATTGGAGCGTTTTTCAGCAACAGAAGCCGCTAATCTGCTTTGTTTGATTTTTCTAAGTTCTTCAGCAGAACATTGACCCGTGCCATTAAAACACGGGGTCTTTTGGTAGTATTCCTGACTTTGGAATCGGTCAAGATACCCTTGGAGGCTGCCAGCTTCCTGCTTGTAGTAATCAATGGTATCAGTCGACTCAAGCAAATTATTAATAACCGAGTTGGCATTATCCCATTCAAAGGAAGTCAGTGATTTGGTGTTGTCTAACATGTTTTGATATTGATCCATCTGATTTTTGTATTGATCGACTTGCGTTTTATACTCGCTAAGCTGAGTTGCAATCATTTTTCCATTTTGAATCCAGTTCGCAATGTCAAACACAGGCGCACCACCCGCGAATATTGGTAAAGCAAAGCAATAAATAATCATGGATTTAAATTTCATAATGCTCTCCTTCATTGATAAGCAAATTGCTTATATGGTTGTTTAAACGTTAAATCTTTCACTACGATGATATTGAAACGATAACCTGGACGGACATTGATAGTCGGAGACACATTTAGGTTTTTTGAAACCAGTTGTGAAGTAACCTCGCCCAACTGTTGTCCTAGAGCCTGACTCATGACACTGCCAGCTGTGGGCTGGGCGTAACCCAATTGGTTAGATTGATTTGTATTTTGGCTATAAGTAATACCCGCAATAATGCCTGACATTAAAAGCGCTGAACCATAAATTCGCGCATAATGGTGATCTACCTGATCGCGAAAACCACCATATCCAGCACTATCAGCACCGGGCATAGAGCCGATATCCAGAGCTTTACTGTCTGGAAACACCAGACGTTGCCACGCCACTAATACGGAAGACTGACCAAAAGGGACATCACTGGAATAAAGCCCCAATATCTTGGTGCCTTGGGGTATTAAAAGATATTTTCCGGTAGCGGTGTCATATACGTTTTGTGATACTTGAGCGATGATTTGACCTGGTAATTCTGATGAAATACCGCTAATCATTACCCCTGGAATCACGCTGCCAGCTCTTAGTTCGTATCGACTGTTTGGATTTTGCAACGTTGAATTTAAATGCCAGCGCATTTCATTTTCTTCCCCACCTAATGTTTGTGGCATAGGTTTGGCCTGTCTTCCTTGTAATAATGCGAGCTGCTCTTTAAATGCTGATGAAGGGTCGATGTTTAATGTCATCTCATTGCTATTCATGGAAGTTTTAGTAGTGTCGCGATTATTCAATCGTGGGTTATCTACCATTACGGATGACTTAGCTTTGACAGCCTCTTCAAATTCTTGAGTTTTTTCCTGACGAATACGCTCGATTTCAGCTTCAGATACCTCTTGTGTCAGAGCATCTTCTTTGTGTGTAAGTTGTTCAGGAATGGGCAAAGGGCCTGCTTCATTATTAGCTATAGTGTCACTCTGGGGAGGAATCACTGCTGTTTTATGATTTCCTACCACATCATTAGCAAGGCTCATGGTATTTTTCTTAGTGTTCTTAACCTTTGCTATTTCTTGTGGCTGGTTTTGCGCATTAGCCCGTTTATTGGCAACCAATGCGATGAGAACCACAAAAAGAGTTAAAATACCAATTGCAATCATGAGTGGCACATTATTTACTCGTTTTACACCTGTGGTTTCAAGCTTTTGCGGTGAATTGTCTGGTGACAAATAATCATTATTTCGATTCATTGTTCTTACTCCTTATGAGTCCATGCGCTGACAGGAATGATATTTTCATTGTTTTTTGCATACAGACGGCTCAATGTTTGTATTCCTACAAAAAGGCTTACTCGATAACTTTGAGGTTTAAGCTCATCAAGCACGTAGAAAAAATTAGCTTTATTCTTAGGGCATTGATTTTCATTGATGCCATAGCCCTTTTTTCTCAAATTTTGAATAAGACTTAAGCCAAAGCCATCGTTGACTGCCTGACCAATACAAAATGTATTTTGAGCAGGGGGATAGACTCGGGTTAATTGAGTGGCTGCATCTGTCGCCAAATAAGCATCTTTACCCTGAGGCATTTGGGTGAAATTGCCATAACGCATGCTGGCACAGCTTGATAACAAGACGGCAGCCAATAAAACACTTAGTTCTTTCATCTTCAGCACCTTGTAATCGTAATTTTTTCTTGAGAGGAACCGCTACCGATAACCAATATGGCTTTATCAAAAACACCATCCACGATGTAACGACAACCCTGGAGGCGATAATTGACCATGACAGACTCTGATTTTTTAAATAGCCCTCGACCTCTTAAAATCAGAAGTGCAGGTGCTTCACTTTGAGCCATGGTTCTTGGCATCTCAATAATCGTTTTGACGCCATTGTTATAAACTCTCACTGGCTTAAATCGGGCATTGCCTTGAATTCGATAATTGAAGTTAAGGTCGCCTAGATATTCATTGGTTTCTGGTAAGGTATCTACTTTTCGTCTTTCAGCCTGGATACGTTGTAGTAACTGCCATTTGGCTTTTGCCTCATCAGGATAAGTAAATGAAATGTAAGGCATAAATTCGGTTCTATCTGACTTTAATCTAAAGTGATAGGTTCTTCTGTCTGTGGTGACTACCAAAGAAGAATCAAGTCCTACATCTTTAGGTTTTATGAGCAGATGGATTTGTTGCATAGCTCCAGATCCTGTGATGGATGGTTCAACAACAAAACGTGGGTCACCGACATTCATGTCGTTAAACTGCTCACCTGGTTGGAGGGCAATATCACACACTTGTAAAGGCGCACAAACCACCCTGATTTGTCCTGATCCATAAATAAAACTGACTGAACCATCGCTTGATGCGAAGGGTTTACTTGTTTTTTCTCCTTTTTGTGTGCGTTCTGCGATATCTAAACCTTGTTTTTCCTGACTCGATAGCTTGGGTACAGTTTCGGAAAAATAATGTTCGGCCAGAATAGTGTTATCCAATGCAAAACTGGTGAGCGGTGTTAATAAACAAAATAGCTGCATTATTCTTTTCATTGTTGTTCTCCATGCTTTAATTCGTAGGACCAGTTAAAATCACGCACATAAATCAGATGCGGATTTTTTAAAATGGACTCGCTGGTAACATCATTGATTTCATTCTCCTGATACATCGTAACCATTGCTTTCATCATGCGAGGCTTTTCCTTAAGCGATCCATCACGATTTCTCACCGTTTCAATCCAGTCAACTTGCCAGGTCTCATCCGACTCTTGAAGTACTGAGCGAATGTCTATGCTCACAATCTCAAAGGCAGCTCTTTCAAAGGGATTGGATTGCAGCTTGTCACTGTAGAACTCTTGAATCTTGGCTAAAGCTGCATCATTGGCATTTAAATAGGAATACACTTGAAAAACTGCTTTCTTTTGCAGTTCCGTATCAAGGCTTACCATGCGAACGTTTTCAATAAAATGGGCAGCTGCAGCACGATAATCGTCAATGCTTGCGTCACCAACCTTATCAGCACGAGTAACTGACAAGGTATTGCCATTGGCATCTTGTTGAAACACTAAAGGGATAAATTTGGATTGGCTACCTATCGCAATGAGCCCACCAACTGCTGCCAATGCGATTAACAGGCTACCTAATCCCACCAATTGCCAAACTTGTAGTGATTTCATAAGTCCTGCCGTATGAACATTCCAGGCGCGTCTGGCGTTGAGGTAGGGGTTATTCGTTATACTTTTTTTCATGCTGCTTCTCCGTACTGAGCCAAATGAATACCTTTTTCTGAAAGCCATTGAGAGACCCACTCACTTTCATACTTCGACTCTAATTGCTTCATACGCGCAATCGAATCGGGATCTGTTGCACCAACAAACGCCAAGGCATAAGGTCCTAACGCCAATTGATAAAGTCTTTGGCCTTTTTCACTGACGTAGTAGTAATCACGTTTGGGTTGAGCAGATGCTATGATGTCTATCTGGCGTGGATTTAAGCCCATGCGCTCATAAATGAGGCGGGTTTCAGGATCTCTTGCATAAAGATTGGGTAAAAAGATTTTGGTGGCAGTTGATTCAACAATAATATCTAAGATTCCAGAGTTGGCTGCGTGTGATAAATGTTGGGTTGCCATAAACACCACACAGTTTTTCTTAGCCATGGAATCAAGCCATTCAGCAATCTTGTTTTTAAACACAGGATGCGCCAGCATCAACCATGCTTCATCAAGCAAAATTAAGGTGGGGCGACCATCTAATGATGTTTCAATACGCCTAAAGAGATAAAGCAACACAGGCAATGCAAATTTTTCACCTAAGCCCATTAAATGCTCGATTTCAAAAGTCATAAAGGAAGACAAACCAAGCCCATCACTTTCTGCATCCAGTAAATGCCCCATCAAACCATCAATAGTGTACTGCTTTAATGTTTCTCTAATGGGTTCATCCTGAATCGTCATGACAAATTCAGATATGGTTTTAGAGCCACTTTGGTGCATGCTTAGAATGGCATGGCCGATTTCATTGCGTTGAGCTGGTGTAGTATTCAAACCATTCAAAGCTAAAATGGTATCAATCCACTCCATAGCCCAAGCCCGATCTGCTTTAGTTTCTAAAAACTGCAAGGGCGCAAAGGCAAGATGTGAATCTTTACCTGCAATAGTGAAATGCTCCCCACCTGTTGCTTTACAGGTTGGATACATAGACATGCCTTTATCAAAAGAATAAATACGGGCATCTTTATAACGACGCCAGGACAATGCCAATAAACCCAAATGGGTTGATTTACCAGAGCGTGTTGGACCAAACATAATGCCGTGACCTAAATCTCTGACATGAAGATTCAAGCGAAATGGAGCATTACCGCTAGTGACACAGTGCAGCAAAGGCGGTGATTGAGGAGGAAACAGTGGGCAAGGAGCTTTATTTTCACCTGTCCAAATGCTGGATGTTGGCAACAAATCAGCCAGATTCATGGTATTCATCAGAGGTCGTCTGATATTTTCAACACCATGACCAGGCAGGCTACCCATAAAGGCATCCATGGTATTAATGGTTTCTGTTCGTGCGCTAAAGCCTAAGGCATTGATATTCTTTTCGATAAATAGGACTGCTTTCTCAACGTTCGCTCTATCCTCGTCCATTAACACCACAACCGAGGTATAATAGCCCTGACCCACCATTCCTGAATTGGTTTCGGCAATAGCTGCCTGCGCGTCATTAACCATGCTGAGTGCATCTTCATCAACGATACCGGAGCTGGTATTAAACATTTGGTCAAAAAATCCTCTGACCTTTTGTTTCCACTTTTTACGGAATTTCGTGAAATGAGCTACAGCTTCATGAGGATCCATGAATATGAAGCGAGAGTTCCAGCGATATTCCACGGGTAATTGAGTCAACAGCGTTAAAATACCTGGGTAAGACTCCATGGGGAATCCTTCAATAGCAACACACTGAATGAACTTTCGGCCAATTTTGGGTGTTATACCTGGAATTAATTCCTGACCGCCTATGAGTGCATCCAGATAAATTGGATTTTTAGGCAGATTAACGGGATGGTTAATTCCCGTGACACAATATTGGATGTGTCTCAAAAAGTTATCTTGAGTAACTTTATGGTTTTCATTGATGAGTATTTCTGAGCCTAGCCTTTCCAGGTGAAGTGCAGCACTCATACGAGACTCAAAGTTTCTGCATGATTGCTTGAATGTTTCAATCAATTGATGGGTTTTTTCTTTGTGGTTTAATTTCTCCCCTGAATCATCAAACATCAATTCGACAAAACGCTTTTGGGCCAATACAGGTGGATACCAGGTTAGGGTGATAACAAAATAACCTTCATACAAAGCACCAATACTTTCAAAGTATTGTCTTCTTTCTTCATCAACAGCTTTCGACACATGATCGGGAAAGTATGAAGCACTGCACTCACTGTAACTTGGAGCAGCACGTCTAATGGCATCTACATGAATCATCCAGCCATTACCCATAGAGGACATTGCTTGATTGATTCGAAAAGCCATCATTTCACGCGCTTCATCGGTAGAATTGGCTATATCTTCACCTTGATAAAGCCAAGCTGCCATAAACGATCCATTTTTACCGATAATCACGCCATCATCGACAACTGCAGCATAATTCAGTAAATCAACCAATCCTGCAGTATTACTTCGATGTTTTTTGACATGGTGATTACGACTTTTCATTTGAGTGGTGTGAAACAAAATACCTAATAGCAATAGCCCCGTAATACTGATTAAAAAGGTAATGAACTGGATCATAAATAACTCCCTTTATTATTACGAAAAGGGGTTGAACGTGCTGGATAATAGGCCTGATAGTCTCTTTGCCTTAGATAAACAGCGCGCATTTTAGGATCAGCCTTTGCCATAAGCCTTAGACCTTTTAAAGATAAAAACCAAAGGGCAAAGCCAAAAATGGCGGCAAGCCAATCCTGTGCGGCGAATATTAAGATTGCTGAAAGTAATCCTGAAAACATCACCAGCTCGCGGTCACCACCCATAAAAAGACTTGGGCGGTTACCACATCTGCGTATAGGAATGGTACGAAGACTCATGGTTGTGTCTCCATAGCTATTGTAGGTTTAGCAATTTCAGCTCCTTTGCCTGTAATTGCTGTCATGGTATTTTGTGCTGCAACTAAAAATGAAAGCACCAGTACGATAAAGAGAAGAGTTCGCAAAAAACCATTCATTTCACCACCAAAAATCAGAGTAGCTCCCGCACCAACCAAACCAATAATTGCAGCAGTAAAGGCAAATGGGCCGGTAATGGATTTTTGTATTTTGGTCAGATACGAGTCAAAAGGTAATCCTCCACCTGCGCTAGATGCACATGCAGGGTGTGTTATTAACAGAAGCAATAAAACAATCACTCCCATCATCCATAGACTTCGATAATTTATATTAACTGCTTGGTTCATACCTAATCTCCTTAAATAAGTTGTTCGATGTTGTAATGACCGTTTTCATACCCTTTAACCGATATGATTTCTTCAACTCTGCGTCCTTGCGGTGTTCTTGTGATATGCACCACACAATGAACCGTTTCACCAATTAAAGGTTCAATTTCAGTTGGGGCATAGGGGTTACGGGTAATTAGTGATTTCAAACGATGAAGTCCTGCAAGACAGTTATTGGCATGCAAAGTGGCAGCACCACCCTCATGACCAGTATTCCAGGCATCGAGTAAATCCAGTGCTTCACTTCCTCTAACTTCACCAACAAGGATTCGGTCTGGCCGCATCCTAAGAGTGGTTTTTAAAAGCTGGGTCATATTGACATCAAGAGTGGTGTGATATTGAACGCAGTTCTCAGCAGTGCATTGAATTTCACCAGTATCTTCAATTATGAAGACGCGCTCGGATGGTGAACTACGAACCATTTCATTGATAATGGCGTTCACTAATGTAGTTTTCCCAGAACCCGTGCCACCAATAACTAGAATGTTTCGATGTGCAATAACAGCTTTTTTAATCACTGCACATTGTGCTTCTGTCATAATTTCTGATTTTACGTAGTCGTTCAGTGTAAAAACCGAAATGGCTTTTTTACGAATTGCAAATATTGGCTTTGAGACCACTGGTGGCAGCTGCCCTGCAAAACGTGATCCATCCAGTGGCAGCTCACCTTCCAGTATCGGATTAAAACGGGTTATTTCCTTACCATGAAAGCCTGCAACAGTTTTAATGATGGATTCAGCACGAGCGTCATTGATACTACCTATACAACGCATTGTTTCACCAAGACGTTCCTGCCAAAGTTTGCCATCTGCATTGAGCATGATTTCAACGGTTTTAGGATCACTTAGCGCCTGTTCAATCATGCCACCCAAATCACGCCTTAGCTTTTCACGGGCGCGGTCTTTAACCGTTATCCCTTGTTCTTCTTGTGCTTTCATACGAATAATCCTCGATGTTTTTAAGCTGACTTCAAGCCGTGTTTGAATTTGCTAATTAAACTGTCAACAATGCTTTCCTTATTGGAAGGAGAGTCGCTGAACCATTGATCTTTTTGGCGTTCTCGATAAATACGTCTTTGGATTTCATCACGGTGAACAGGGATCGATTGAGGGGCATCGAAAGCAAGGCGAACTTCACCATCACGATAACCCACTACAGTGCAGTAAACTTCCTCACTGATAACAACAGACTCCCCAACTTTTCTTGTTAAAACCAACATATTGCTTCTCCTTCTATTATTTAAATAAATAGGCTTTGCACTGCCTGATATTCTCTTCAACCACTTCTTTGCTGGCTGGTTGGTGTTTCTCTGGTGCGATGTCAAAAGAATTTCGCCTTTTGATATCACGACAAAAGCCAATCATTTGCGGCAGGGTAGGAGGCATTTCGCAATGATCTCGGCAATCAATGATGACCTGATCCAAAATCTCATCACTGAACTGACTTAACCCCTCCAACCACTCTTTCTTGGCAAATTCCAAAAAACCATCATTCTTGAACTGACTGCGCCACAAATGCCCGTAGTAAACTGCAAAGCGAGTAAACAGGTTTTCAATACATTTTTTTCTACTGTCGGTAGCATTGCAGGTTGATGACGTTTGACTGCTTGTATTCGTCTTCATCGGTGCCTGCTGTCTCTCCTGTTTCTGGGTTCCAGAATGGATCAATGGCTCCGCTCTTAGTATTTGTGCCGCGCTTCTCATTCCTTTTCTCCTGCGTTAATTCGATTTTGACTTCATCTTCCCAACATTTTTGAGATAGCCAGTTAGCTGGAAATTTCCATGCTGGAACCCATTCACCATGGGCTTCTTTTGCTTCACGCGCTGTGATTTGTTGATAAAGTGCTTGCAACATGCATTGCAGCAAAGGTTCATCTGGATTGATTTGTTGAAAAATTTCAAAGGCACGATCACGTGACTTTTTCTCGGGGTACATACGCCAGAAATGGTCGAAGCGTTGTAATAAATAAATATAATTATTTTCTTTTATTTGAGGTGTGTCGGCTTTTAGTAATTTATCTATGTCGGCTTTTACTTCAGTAGCTCCCGAACTCATTGTATTTACAGGGATTACAGCATGCGGCTTTGTGTCGGCTTGCTGTGTCGGGTTTGTGCCGGGTTTATTTTGGACGCAATAACTGATATCCGCTAAAAGGCATTTTAAAATAAGATGTTTATCGAAAGATTGAATGACAATAAGTCCTGCTCGTTCTAGCCCTTTAATGACTCGACGAATTTGCTGACGACTAGGACTTCCTGACTCAGTAATACCTTGATGGGGTTCAATATAAAGTGCCTCAGCTAGCGATTGGTAACTAATCCGTCGCTTTATCCCTACTACGAAAGTATTGCGATCCATATAGGGTCGAATACCTCTTAAGTAGGTAATTTGTTGGATATATGAAAGTCCACAGAGCGCATCCAATTCATTGTCATTCACTGTAAAGTACATAAATAGTCCGTTATTCCTTAACTAAAAGTCTTAGCGCTCAATGAAACTTGTGATAACATTTTGAGAACTTAAGACAAAAAACAGCTCTTAATGAGTCAAATTACTCGAATCGAGTAGTTATTAAATCTCAAAATAACACAAATTGAGTTATAGTCAATATATAAATGGATTAATTTATTAACCTAAAACCGTGGAATAGGTATGAACATCAAAGAGAAAATCGGCCAAAGAATCATGAATGAACGCAAGGCCAAAGGATTGACGAGAAAAGCATTGGCTGAATTGACCAGTGAGTTGAAAATCTCACGTATTAATAATTATGAAAGAGGGGATCGTACCCCTGGTCCGACAGAAATTAAATTGCTTGCTGATGCGCTGGAAGTATCAGCATCTTATTTGATGTGCTTAACTGATAGCCGTGAAGGTAAGATGACAAAATCCCTTGGCATGGGGGCATTGATTCCTGTCTTAGATTACAAACAGGCAATTGACTCAGCTGTTTTCATCCAGAAAATCAAAGAGGATGTTGATACCAAAGTAGAGTTTATTCCTGTTAGCACAGCTGTTAGTGATAGCATTGGAAAAAATGCTTTTGCTCTGAAGATACAGGATGACAGTATGACTCCAGAGTTTCGAGTAAATGATGTCCTTATCATAGATCCAAATATAGGACCAAAGCCTGGGGATTTCGTTGTGGCTATGATTGAGGGTGAGCATGAAGTGATTGTTCGCAAGTATAAGCAACTATCTGCATCTAAAGAAGATCAACAATATGAATTGATTGCTCTTAACGATGATTGGGCTGATATAAGAGTTGGCGCCAATGAAAACTCAGCGCAGATTATTGGCTGTGGGATTTGTTTGATTAGAGGGTTGAAATGTTAATGATCAACCCTATGAAAACAAAAGTGTAATTTGATCGTCAATTTTGAGGTAGTATGAATGAGTATATTTATACTAAAGTGAAAGCTGCCAGTTTAATTAGCGGCCAGCATTTCTTACTGCAGTTTCAATCCAGTTCTCAATATTGTTATATCCACTATCGGTGACCCAGTCATAAGTTGGATATATTTCCGAAAAGTACTTTCGTCTGTTGCTTTCCTCTATATACCAGTAATCAAAAGGATTTTTGCCTTTTAAGCTGGTACCATTCTGAGGGTCCTTCACATTATGAATATAGACACCGATCATTCCTTTTCCAAGTAAGTGGCTTCTGTTTATTTCATGCCTTACCCATGGTCGGTTAAATGTATCTGAGCCAATAAGCACAACAGTAACTGATGTCCCTTTGAGTTGCTTTTCAATCCAGTTTTCGATCGCCTTATCATTGCTTCTTTTTAGTGTTTCCCAATCGGCTTTATCCATAAAAGGCTGAGTGTCGTTTCCATTTCTAATGCGCCAAGAATTTCGGACTTGGACAACACGCCGAATATCATTTTCATAGTGGAAGCTAAAAAATACTTTCCTTGCCATATTTACTCCTTGATTAATAAATTAAGAAAATCTATTACGATAGATATCAGCTCGTTTGGTTTTTCTATGGGCTGACCTAAAGCTTCGAATGCTTTCTTAATGTCATCAGATGAATTTGGAAAATAGTCGTTGAAACTAGTATTTATCTCTTCCCAGAGTTCTCGGGACATGAATTCACTTCCGCCAACAGGTACAAGCACTAAGCCTAAATTTTTTGCTATTTCAAATTCTTTTCTTACACCATCAGCATTTGTTACTTTCCCGTTAATAATCTTATTTCCCATGATGAACAATGCTATACCTGCATGACCAATGAGGTCTTTGCGATATTGCTTCCAAGTTGCTTCGCGTTCATCTTTATCATCAATGAACTGAGGAAAGGGGCGCATGATAAGAAAGTCTTCAATGTGCCCAATGCCATTACGATATATTTTAGAAATTGCTCCTGAAATAATGGCATTGCCGATACCAAGACCGACTCCAGTTGCAATTTTATAGCCTTGACCAATCATTGCAACACTCAATGAACTTAGAGCTAATTCTGTATCCACTTGCGACCACTGACCAAAGTCACTTGCACTACCAGAAATGAAGACCGTTTTTCTGCTAAATGCACGCTCAATGGCGTTGAGTATCTTAGGTATTTCTGAGTATTCGTCTACAAGCAAAGCCCTTATATTGAATCGACGTAAGTCACTAATAACTAACTGCTGTTTAGTATTAGCATACTGGAATTCGGCGTCAGAATCGTATTCTTTTGCATTGCAGGATTTAAAAATACAATAGTGCTGACGTTGATTTTTTTTAAAGTAAATCCTAATCCGGCTGAGGATGTAGTCTAAGTTTGGATCAGTAAAACTGAAACCTAGAAACAAAAATGTTTTAGATACCAAGTCGCCTGACAGTGCATTTACGAAAGGCTCATAATCAATGGTGTATTTTTCGTAGTCATCTTTCGTTAGTACTGTTTGATCTGGATGTTCTATGTCACCATGCATTTTGTAGACTACAACATCTCGTCTTGGCTTTGTTGTGGCTAGGTGATTGTTTGTGTATTTAGAGTCTACAATCTTTCCATTTTCTTTTAAGGCATCTTCAATCAAACGGTCGTAGTTGGTTGTCCAATATGTGCTTATCGGTAGTTTGGCCAAGATGCGATGGCTATCAGAAGGTTCTTTGTTAGAGGATAGTTCATTAATCAGTTGTTGATTGATCCGGTGGCGACCATGTTCATTATTATGAAATTGTGCAAGGCTCACTAAATCTTGTTCTTTATCAATATCTAATCCGAGCTCATCTACTAACGGTCTCAGCAACTCTTTCCAGTTAACAAAACCTGCAGGTGCTGACAATCCGGCACCTGCAAATATTGCTGCATTGTCTTCCTCAATTTCCTTGAGGTATTGTTTTATGAATTGCTTAATCTCTTGATTCATCACTATTCCTCATCAAACTCAGAACTACTAAATCGCAGTACATTACAATTTTCTTTTATCGTGCGCTGAAGTGCTTCATCGAAACCATCTTTAGACTTAGCTTGAATTTCTACAGATATTGAAACTTCAACACCAAGCTTGGCAGTGAATTGCTGCACCACCTCGTCAACGATAGTGGCGAATTCCATTTTTGCTTTCACAGGGTCTAGCTCTATATTGCCGTAAAATTGTTTTTTTATTGCAGTTTGAATAGTCGGTGGAGTGGGTGTAAAACCAACTGGTATCGGTTGTGACTGAACACCATTGGTGGTTCCGGACGCACATGGAATCAAAGGTATCGTCGGATCGCCGCCGGTAGAAGATATAGGCGTGGGTTTAATATGCTCGCGATATTCAACGGCGGCTTCACGCTCAATCAGCAATGAAGATTCGTCCAATGTTGGCATGGAGTCACAACCAAAAACAAAACCTAAATAACGGTCGCCATCTTTACCTGAGGCAAAGCCAAAGTAATCTTCACTATCCAAGCCTGAGGTGATGGCATTTTTGAATACTTGATCATTGACCAGGCGAGGTAAGTAAAGGTAATGGCAGCTGTCTTGCCATACTTTTAATGCGCTCACATCTTTGACGCCATCTTTAAAATACCATTTCTGTAGAGTGTTACGCAGGTGAATAGGACTCCACTCTGAAGTCAACCACTCTTCTTCGCGTAGGGTATTTTCAATCTCAGCGATCAGATTTTGTGTCGCAGGCGATACAGAAACTGCCTCCCATGTTAATTCTGGTTTACCGCGTGCGAAGTCTTCAACCGGGCAGATAATCCACTTATATGTTTCGCGTACAATTTGCTGTAAGCTTTGTTCAGCGACTTCCGCATTGCGAATAGCTTGTTTAGACAACGATACCGTTAAGTCTAGTTTTCCGTCTGTTACATCTGATACGATGCTTTTCCAAGCAAGGTAAGTTTTTCCCGCATCATTTAAACGGCTGACAACATCATAATCTGCGGCAAAGAAAATAAGGCGGTTTTGTTTTTGTCGAGGCTGATCACCACGATTGCGGAGTATTTCTTCGGCGGCTTCGTAAGTCAGTCTTGCATCACCACGGCTATAGGCTGCACTGGGTGGCAACACAACTAAACGTGGGCCAAGGGCATAGTCGTCAGGTATATCAATGGATGGCGTGAAGACATGAATCCCGCCAAAACAGTGATTCCGGCCAAATATACGAGCGACACTCTCCTTTAATAAAGGGTGTAGTTCTTGTTGCTGATTTATATTTTGTTTGCGACTTTCCATCTCACGACGCAGGTTTGGCCGTGTATCCAAGTAGTAACGCTCTTGCTCTGAGTACAAATAGTGCAATCGGTCGCGTAAGCGTTTTAGCACATCCTCAAACACGCCGATTGTTTGCCGAGGCTGGACACAACCCAATAAGATGTGTTCTTGGTTAATTCCTTTAACACCTTGTGCTGCATTTGACGGAGCACTACCCAAAAAAACGGTTCGCATTGCACGACGTGCCGCTTGCACACTACCAAATCGCGTATCATGGCCATCAATGTCAGCAGGCTCGGATCGCGGCCCATCCACTTCTTTTTCCAACACGGGTTCCCATCCTTGAGGCAGGTAGTGAATGCTCTTGTTACGCACATTGCTATCATCTAGAGGGATAGATCCAGGCATAATCAATGCATCTTTATTGTCTGAATTCCAAAGGCGATGAATGACAATCGCCATGTACTGTAAGACACCACGGGTGCGTTGGAATTTATCAAGTGTCGACCAATCTTCATATAAACGATCAAATACCTCAGGATGAATCGGATAAGATTGACAAAGACGTTCAAAGTAAACATTTGATTGAGTTTCTAGGGGAAATTTATCACTGTGGGCGCGATAAAAATCTGAAAACTGACGGCTAATGCCTTCGACTTCTGCTCTCTCACCGGCTGATTCAAATAACCGTCTACGTACAATCTCAAAGGCCTCAGTGCTGGCAACAGGTTTCCAAATTGACTCAACACGTGCAAAGTATTTTTCTAAAGATTCCAGCGCACGCTGACCCATTATACCTCCTACCTCCAACTCGGATTCTGGTAAAGAAGCCAAAAGAATGGCGTTAGGAACAGCTTTCATCGCTTCAGTGAGCGCCTGAATAAATGAAATATTGCTATCAAAGGTACCGGCTTTAAATTGTTTACCCAATTCTAGCTGACGAATGAAGGCAACTAACTCGTCAATTAAAATAACGCAAGGCGCGGCTTTTTCAATCAGCTGGCGCAACACCTCTTTACCGGGAGATGTGCCATCAGCATCGCTTTGCGCAACCATGGCGTAACCTTCTTCACCTAACAATTGCCATGCGAGTTCGCCCCATAAGGTATTCACAACAAG
Source organism: Legionella quinlivanii (assembly GCF_003265995.1). Lineage (GTDB taxonomy): Bacteria > Pseudomonadota > Gammaproteobacteria > Legionellales > Legionellaceae > Legionella_C > Legionella_C quinlivanii_A. Next base: position 57,591 of record NZ_MVJN01000010.1, read on the forward strand.
TTTCTCGTTTCCTGTGCCATGTTGTTGTGGCTGGCTAGGGGATAGTTTGATGCCATCGATCACAGCAACTTTGGCACTGGGCAAATCGTGAACACTTGCTTTATCTAATAGTGGTGGAATGCCTTGCAGTTTATCGGTGCTCACTTTGCGGGACGCCAAGTGTAAAACTGCTAACATGGTATGAGTTTTACCACCACCAAAGGCAGTTTGTAGCTGAATGACCGGGTCGCCACCTTGGCCGACTAGGCGCTGGGCCACCGAAATCAATAATAAACACATACCTTCGGTAATAAAGGTGCGAGAGAAGAATTTCTCGGCATCTTGGTATTCTTCGGTAGCGGTACCAGAAGCCACTTGAGAAATATCTGCCGCAAACTCCGACTGTTTAAAAGTGCCTTCTAATACGTCTTTGTGAGGGCGGGCAATTTCACGCCATGGTTTTAAACTCATTCTTCTTTTCCCCTAAAAACCCAATTCAAGCCCTAGCTGGGTACCGCGATGGCCAACTTCGTGTGAAGCGGCCATAATAGCATGCCAGGAACCAATCAATTCGTTATAGACTCGGGCTTCTTCAGCCCACTTTTTTCGTTCACATAGCGTGTATAAGTGATAAGCCAATTGGCGAATGTGTTCGCCGCGCTCTGGCATTCGGGCAAGTAAAGCACCGGCTTCAGCTTCGCCTTGCTGGTTGAGTACCCTAATCATCTGATGACAAGCTTCCCATACAGGGGTACGCGTATCGGTTTTGGGATCCCAGTCTTTGGGATATTCGCCCCATTTTAATAAACGCACTTTACCGCTGCCCGATTCAATCACTCCGGCGGCATTTATCCCATCCACTGAAGTGCCTTTGGCGCGGGCAAGGGTATCAGCTTCACCAAATTGGCCTTGTCCCCAGCCGTATTGGCTAAACCAGTTATCACAGAAAAGTGTATCGTTATCAAAGTTACCACTGTCGGGGTTTAAGTAATCGGTAATTGCACGGTTGATCAAGATAAGTGCGTCATGTACACTCATCTTACTACCGTCTTGATTTAATACGGATTCATACTTAGAGAATATGGCCATGCCTGGGCCGATGGCCGCCTGAGCCAAGTCAACCGGTGCGATTGGTGACGCTCCTGTGCTACCGCCTATCATAGCTTCAAGAGAGTTGGGCATTTTCTCACGGAGTTCGCGTTGAAAGTCCCTACGTGAAATGATTTCAGCATCGTGAGGTCGTTTAGTACAAACTAGAACAACAGAGGAAGCCAAGGCATTTGCGCCGTTTCCTACTGAGCGGCCTTCTTTTTCAGTTCTAACAGGCCATGTTCCAGTTATTTCAAACCCTGCGTTTATTACAGCGGAAAGGAATGTTTCCCAACCTGATGACACAGTACCATTTTCCAACGTATCGGATTGCTTGAACGCATAGTAAATAGTAACTGGAAATACTGGATTGCCAAGATCAGCAAGGTTCTTTATTGCCTTCGACATGCCCTGTTCAAAAAAATCATTCGCAGCTTCTTTTGAACCATGCCTATATTTCAGAGCTGTGAGTTCACTATTTTTGGGAACTGCAAGGGTACCATAAATATCTGGGTATAAGCCCGAAAGAGCTTTCCGTTGAAATCCATAAAAGAAATCAGACAAATCCGCATAAGCAATATTGTCATAATATGGTGGGTCTGTTGATATGACCTTGTAGTTAGATATATTTTGGGATACAGCATCGGCTTGGCAAGCATATCCATCCACCTTATTGCCTAATGCTTCAAACCCTTTACATAGTCTTTCAAATAAGTTTTTAAAACTACCCGTCGATTTTGAAAAAACATTAACTTCAGCAAAATCCCATACCATGGGAATCGCTTGGCGTGCGAATACACTACGCATCTGAGTATTAGGCGCATTCCAACCACAAATTGATGCACCATGATTTGCAATCTGGCTCAAAAGAAAAGATAAATATGTTCTTATGGCTTTGGCTCGGTCGCGTTCCAATTTGCCAGTTGGCAGATCTTCTAATACAGACACGAAGGTGTTTAAAGCCCTAAGTTGACGGTTAGTAAAAATGCTCCCCCAAGTTTCAAAGCCGTAGGAGTGACATGTTCCACCAGTTAGTTTCGCTGGTAAAGGCAGATTTGGCTCCCAATCTCGCTCTATGTTTAATGCAGCTTTTTCCTGCTCCATCGTTGGGCTGAGAAACAATCTTTCGCCGCGTCCTTCAACCACAATACACATTAGACTCTGTGAAAGCTGCCCAGACTTAGCTTGCTCCTTCACATAGGACAAATCGACGGGCATATTACTATAAATGCACCTAAATGAATTTCTAGAGAGCTTTGTACCTTCCTTCTTTTTTGCCCAATCAGAAACTCGACCTATCCTTGCGGAAAAAATAAAACTCTCTTCATTCACAGCGATGTCTACGTATGCCTCTTTGTTTTTCTTTTCCGATACTACAAATGAAGAAACTAGTGGAGTAAATAAATGCGTGAATGCAGGGCTAGGGCTTTTTACAGTTCTAGCCCAAAGCCAAGCTATTACGGTAAGCTCTTCGCCCACATAGGGCTTTAAATCCTCTCTCTCTTCAACCATTTCCTGCGTAATAGTCACTTTAGGGTATAGATGTCCAATACGTTTAAAGGCCTCTTCACGCATCCAATGACCATAACGGCGAACATCTTCAGCTAAGCCTTTTGCTCCAGACCAATCTTCCACAAGATTTTTCTGCTTCTCACAGCTAGGAATTGGGCCAACGGGTTCCTGCCCAGTAAACTTAGGGGGGATTTCGATCATCGCCTTGTTAATCATCACCGCTACGGGATTTAAATCACTGGCGTAACTTACTAGGCCCAGGCGTTGTGCTTCTAACGGAATTGCACCTCCACCAGCAAAGGGATCATGAAACGCAGGCAGTTTTTCTGGGTTAAACAATTCATCAGCCTGCGGGTGATTTTTATTCAGTTCACATGTACAACGCCAGCTTTCTATGATGGCTTCGCGAGCTTTATTTAACACCTCTTCGTTATTTGTGTTTTCCCATTTAACTAACTCGCGAATAATATTGAATAGTTTTTCTCGTTCGTCTTGAATTTTGAGTTTGGTTTCACGAAGGCGCTTATCACCCGAAACTGTTTCGGATGGATCATTCACCATCTGTGCAAAAATTATGGCTCGTGCTGCTGCAAGAGGGCGACGCGCCCACCACAAATGTAACGTGCTTGGATGACCGTGGCGTATGGATTTTTCACGTGCTGCGGCGATGTTAATATCATCTAATGGCAGTGCCACTTCGATGAGTTTCTTGAGACTAATAACTTTTGTCATATTGGCTTCTTAAATTGTTTGCTCAGGCGCAACTGCTTTAGACAGTAGATCACTGAGGTCATAGTTAATACTTGCTACGCAAAAATCTGGCTCGACGGTAAAAGGCGTTTTTACATAAAACGGTCCTTCGAATTTTTCTCCATCGACAATGACTATGGCAAGCATAAATTTGTCTGCTTGGTTTAGGCCGTAAATGATTTCGTTACGGCTTACCGTGATGGTGTTTTGGCCTTTGGCCCGTCCTTTCACTTCAATATGCCGATCTGGCCTTATTGAACCATCTGCATTTGTGGGAGGGCGCGAGGTAACATCCCAACCACATTTTTCGGTCCCTACATCTTTGACCTCAAAGCCAAAGCTACGCTCTGTATCAATCACTACATTCATTGCGATACTCTCTATTCGAGAACGGACTTCAGCATCGACACGAAATTGTGTTTCGCCTTTGCGATGGGCCAACAAGCCCTTAGGAATGACTAATGCTCCCCCCATTACCACTGGGGTGCTGGATACCACATTTTTCAATGCTTCCAGTTCGGCTTTTCGCTGTTCTAATCGAGCGGTGAGTTCATCTACTCGGCGACGCGCCATTTCAGGTTGCATGCGTGGCTGTTTGCCGGCATTTACATCGTCTTGAAGTTTAATATAACGGTCAGACCAATAGTTGATTTCTTTTACTAGTCGCTCATTTACTGCTGCGAGGGTTTTATTGGCCTGGCGTTCGCGACGCTCTTTAACTTCAGTGTAATGTTCTGGTACTAACTTTAGTGAAGCGTGGTTTAGTGCCAATGCTTCTAGCTTGTTGTTTAACCATCGAGCATTCAGAATATCGCTAACCAGATTATGGTCGTAATCTTCGATAGGCTTTAGATCTAAGTGGGGTGCCCAGCCTGCATTAATAGCATTACCTCTTTCATCAATTTCTATGAACTCTAAACGCCGAGACGCGATATTGGTTGAGTTACCGCTTTCTCTTACTGTGTGATCCAACATAAAGAGCACTTTGGGGGTTAGACCATCGTCATTTGGATCAACCAGTACGGCACCTTGTTTGAGTTTGGAACGATGAGCTTCTAATACCAAATCGGTTGCAGAATGCATCAATGGGTGCAATGGGTGTATTATGTCAGCCATGGGTTTGCCTTGCTGGCGAACATGGTGCTTTTCAAAGCAGATGCGCTCGTACTTGCGTAACACGGGTGTTCTTGTTTCCCCAATGATACGATCACGTTCACGGATGGCAGCTGGAACATGGCGTATTTCAAAGCGGCCAGGCTCACGATTACGCATTTCTCCACCCAAGGTTTGAAATGCTTCGGTGAAAAAGGCGCGGATAAAGTATGGCTGGAGTTTACGCGCCTCTGCTTTTTCCATTTCTTCTTTTACTGCATAGAGCTCTTCGAGTCCCATATGCTGCTCAACCAAAGCGTTACGACGAAGGATTTCTTTTAGGTGTTCAGAATCAAGCGCAGAATCGATCACTTCATTCATCTTGGCTCTAGTTTCTGGTGCTTCGCCGTATCGAATGGCATCAACAAGTAGATCTTTTAATGAGACATTGTCAAAGGCCTCACCAAGCACGTCGAAAACTTTTCCTCCCAATGCCTCTTTTTCGATTTCTATTTTGTCAAAGAGTTTTTTGAATACCTCGCCTTCGCGAGTTTCAGAAGCGACAATGTTCCAGAGGTGGCAAACTTCGGTTTGACCAATACGGTGGATACGACCAAAGCGCTGTTCAAGGCGATTGGGGTTCCAAGGTAGGTCGTAATTGACCATGAGATTGGCGTTTTGTAGGTTAACACCTTCGCCCGCAGCATCGGTGGCGATGAGTACAATTACTTCGGGGTCATGGCGGAATTCTTCCTGCACTTTGCGACGTTCATCTCGGTTGGTGCCACCATAAATGGTGCGAACAGCGTTTTCGTTACCGAGCATGTCGCCAACACGATTGGCCAGGTAATTCAGAGTGTCTTTATGTTCGGTAAAGATTATCAGTTTGCGACGAGCACCACTGGTTGTGAGCATTTCTGGTTTGTCTTGTAAAAGGTAAGAGAGTTCTTCCCACTTTTTATCGTTACCTGATTGGACGACTTTGAGCGCTTGGTCCTCAAGATCTTTCAGAATAAGTATTTCGGCTTCTAGTTCAGGGATTGTTTCTGATGCAGAAGCTTGGTCGACCACTTGCTCTGAAAGAATCTCATATTCTTCTGCACTTAAATCTTCATCTATTTCATCGAAATTATCAGGTAAATCAATTTGTTTTTTAAGGTTGTATTCACCTAATGTTTCGGCAACACTATCCTTTTTAACTGTCTGCCCTCGGGCCATTAGCTTGGTTTCTTCCAGGCGATCTTCCAAACGTTTACGGCGACGTTTCAGCGATTGGTAGATTGCTTCTGGGCTGGACGCGAGCCTTCGTTGCAACATTGTTAATGCAAAACCGACATTATTTTTCTTTTTACTGTCGAGGTTGTCGGCGCGGTTCATCTCTTCACGAACATAGGTGGTGACCTGTTCGTAAAGTGACGCCTCCATAGGAGAGAGTTCATAGTTGGCGGTATAAGCTCTACGCTCTGGGAAAAGTGGTGTACCATCAAACTTAAGCAATTCTTCTTTAACCATGCGACGCATCATGTCTGATACGTCAACCTTGTGAGCACCTTCTCGAAATTTGCCATAGAAGCGGTCGCCATCCAGTAATGAGAGCCATGTTTGGAAATCTTCTTCTTTACCATTATGCGGAGTTGCTGTCATCAACAAGAAATGGCGGGTAATTGAGCCGAGCATTTCACCTAGTTGAAATCGTTTGGTCTTGTTGATCTTTGATCCGAAATAACTGGCCGATAGTTTATGTGCCTCATCAACAATGATTATGTCCCATTCAGTGTTTTTAAGCTTTTCTTGGAATTCTTCGTTTCGAGACAATTGATCCAAACGACAGATAAGTTGGTCGGCTTCATCAAAGTAATTGCCTGAAGCGCATTGCTCTTGTTTTTCCCGGCTGAAAATATCAAAGGTGACGCCAAACTTTTCTAATAATTCATCTTGCCACTGCTCGGTTAGAGAGCCAGGTGAAACTATGAGTATACGCTTGGCATCGCCACGCATGATGAGCTCACGAATTAACAGGCCTGCCATAATGGTTTTACCGGAACCTGGATCATCTGCCAGCACAAAACGCAACGGTTGTTTGGGAAGCATGGCCTCGTAAACGGCAGATATCTGATGTGGCAGTGGCTCCACGTTTGATGTATGTACTGCCATCATAGGGTCAAACAAGGCTGCTTGGCTAATTCGGTAAGCTTCCAATCCAAGCTTGAATTCCGCTCCCGGGGCGTCAAATGCCCATGGCCGGCCAATAGTGGCTAGTTCAAGGCGAGCCTCATCCGAACGAAACAGCATTTGTTCACCGATATTGCCCTGGCTGTCTTTATAATAGACTGTGATAGCTGCATCACCGATTGGCTCTACCTGTACTACGCGCACAATCTCTTCTGCTTTGATGCCGCGAATCTGGGCGTCTTTTTTAATATCTTCTAACTTTAACATATATCAGATTCTTGCTTTGATCCTTTCTTAATCCAACTATCAACCTCATTAATTTTGAATTTCCAGAGGCGACCGATCTTACTGGCAGGCATGCCTCTTTCATTAATCCATTTGTAGACAGTATCTCTTTTTACACCGAGGTACTCGCCAATTTCATCAACCGATAACCACCTATCATTCATTGCTTTTCTCTTATGATTATTTTTGCAATATAAAACAAGTATAGCCAATGAAAATTAGATTACATTAGGCTAAAGAGGTTTAAAACCGGTTTATATTAATGAATTTATTTTGATCAATCAATTTTAAAGCATGATAATAGCCAGAGTGTGCTAATTTTGATTTATTTGATGGGTGTAGCTGTTCTTTGAAGTATCAAAATCCATAGAACAGTTCGGTTATGAAAGGAATTAAAAAGCGTTAATGACTAATTAGCATGGTGAAATAATGAAATAGGTTATGTGCTTTTGAAGGTCCTAAGAATTCCTTTCCTGCCAATACTTGGCTAAGCATCAAGGGACTGGCTTCAAGTATTTGAGCCAGCTCTTTACAGTCTAATTTGCTGTAGGACAGAATATAATCAATTAAATATTTCTGAGTATCTTTTTTTAATTGAAACTTAACATCAATAACAGGTTCTGCAACCTCGATAAAACATTCCATGTAAAACATCCTCGCTTTCATATTAATACGGCATAGTCCAGTCAAAAAACAGTAAACCATAGCCGTGATATCGATAAAATTAGTTTTTTTACATGGAAAAGATCAGAGGTAAAATGCAATTTTGATCAATTTATTACCTACCTGGGCTTTTCTCTTAAGTAGCTGTTACAATCTCGGAGAGTTCTGAATCTGTTGTTTGCTCGATAACAGGTCTGATTCTTTTTGCGATTAAGTAAAGGAAAACAGCACCTAATATTGCCCACATACCCAGCTGATTAAATACATGCAGATAATCACCATTGGATAGCAAAGGATTTATGGACTCACCTTGGGTCATAGCATTGGAAAAGTAATGTGATAAAGATGCTGATACCCCTGATACCATCATCCAGGTGCCCATAAGCACACCTTGTAAATGTGGAGGGGAAATTTTACCAATCATGGCGTAACCGACTGGTCCTATTAATAACTCTGCAATCGCTTGCGAGGTGAAATGGAGCATTACCCAATAAACACTGACATATCCATGTTTATTAGCCGAGAGGATGCCGCCGGATAGACAGAAGAAAGAACCCGCTAATATCAGGAATGCCCAAACAAATTGTTTGGTTATTGATACATTGTATCCTTTTGCTTGCAGTCGTGTGAGCACAATCGATAACAACGGAGCACCGATAATGATCACCATGGCATTAATATTCAAAAGCCATTGGGTCGCCATTTCATAATGGAATAAATGTTTATCAACATTGTTTTTAATAAATAGGGTTATGCCCATTGGGCCTGTGAAGTAGATCATCCAGAATAAGATTGATGTTATTGTCAGTATTAGAAAAGTCATTATCTTTTGCTTATCCAAAGTCGATTTTTGTTGGTAACTAAGATATAAAATGACAAAAAACATAATAACGCTTAGGCCTACTACAACTCCATTACTGAACTGAGCTTTATGAAAACAAAGCAGGGTGAACGGAATAAGAGATAAGATAATTCCCCAGCCAATAGCTTTTTTGAAGTTTAGTGAAGCTTTGCTTTTAACATTGAGCAATGGAGTGTCGCGATCATTTAAGTTTGTCCAGTAACCCCACATGAGCAAAAGCGTAATTACGTTTGGAATTATGCTGGCATAGAGTAAAGATTGATATTGATTGGAATAATCAAAGAAGCCGCTGATGACGTAGCCCGCGCAAAAGCCTACATTCATGTAAGAATAACTCAAGAAAAAGGCTTTATCTCTGCGGTTATCATCCGGCGCAAAGCGTTGTGTCAATATACTGTTGTATGCGGTGGTGTTTAAGCCACATCCTACTAGAAATAAACTCAGTCCAAGATAAAGCAATGAGAGTGCCAAAAGTAAAATACCGATCGTTTGTATGGCTGTGGTAATCAAAAATAAGGTTCTGTTACTTAGATATCGTCCACCCACCACTCCGCCGAGTAAATGTAGAACATAGTTAAATGCGAGAAATAAGCCGACAATGCTGTTTGAAAGGGTATTGGACAATCCTAATTGTTTAGTGAGGAACAATGATAATGAGGAATATAGAATTGCATAAGAAAAGGTTGAAAAAGCCTGTATTAAATACAGTGGCATGATTCCTTTTGGCATTTTTTCTGATAACAGCATATTTTTTCCCTAAAACTATTTTGAGAGGTGACTCTACCATTAAAAATGGATAAACTTAATCCCTTTCTGCAATTATCCTGATTTTTAGAGGATGATAATTGAAATTTAATTGCTGTATGGGTGTTTAGGAATGAACAAAATTACTAGAGTTTCATGGAATGAAGTCAAGCATCAAGTAAAGCAAGTCAACGAATCAATATATCGTGTCATTGAAGATATTACGCCTGGTAAAGAAATACCATTTTACCTGGCTCGTTATAAATTTGGTGAGCATTTCGGTATTAAAAATCATGCTTATCTGCCAACCAGTAGTGGTCAAATGGAAAAAATTGACAGCAAGCACACAGATAATGAGTTATTCAATCATCTTGGCTATGGAAAAAATAGTTTACCCTTAGGCTTAATATTGGATAAGTTTTGCGAGTGGCATTATTTTGGTGAAGATGAGCGCATCTTTCCAGACTGTGTTCAGGGACCTGGTGCAATTTTTAATATGCAGGTTATTTTTGATGAAGATCAGACTGTAGATAACAATGTGCTCTCTGTCTCATCTGGAGCGCTTTCATCCTTTTTATTACCGAATATAGGTTGTAAAAGGAAGCATTCAAGAATTCAGAAATATTTTAATGTTTCTGTTCCTGCACCTAAATCTCCTTATGAGCATTATCTTGTATTTAAAGAAATATTGAAGGATAAAAATACTATCGATAACTGGTATAGCGAGATTCTTTATTTTTCCGAGCAGTTTATTAATGAAGTTAAACATAATGATAAATGGCTGAAGCTGAAACTTTACTTCTCAGAGTCGTTAAGGAAAAAGCTGACGCAAAATACTTACGATGCTTCTTGTAACGATTTATTCCTCAGTGCCAAGAGTATTAATCGTTTCAGACCTACACCATTTATCATGGATACAGCAAAATACATTTTTAATATTTGCATGGGATCTGGTATTGGTGTAAAGCCTGCAATTGATGAGCAATATTTTCCAGTTAAAACGATTCAGAAAATTTATAATGAATGTTATGACTTAGAATACACAGCGACAGTCATGGTGCCATCAGCCTTGAATGGTCAGGCTGATAGTGTTTACTATCCTTTACAATGCCCCTTTGCAAAGATTAATACATTCAAAACCAATCAAAGCAACAGTGCTTATAGTGAGCTGGAAATGCTAAAAAATGTGCTGTTGGCTTATCAGTCGGAGTTTACTACGGATAACAGTTCTGCTTTTGGAAGCCTTCTTTATCATGTAAGCAAACAAACGGAGTTTTCTTTTTACCACTATAAATCCTCTAGTAATAAAAGCATTAATAGTTCTGAAGAACTAGAGGGAACAGATAACAGATTTGCTTTTTCTTATTGCAGCGATAAAACGCAATTTGCCAGCGATGCTAAGTTATTTAGAGGTTGCGTTAGATTAAGAAAACAATAAGGTTATATAGATGAGAATATTAGAAACAAAACGATTATTTCTACGGACTTTTCAAGAAAAGGATGTGGAATCATTAATTGCCGTTAACCAGGACTCAAAAGTAATGCAGTTTTTCCCAGCCATACCCACGCGGGAAGAAACCATTGCATTCATAGATAAAATCATTTCTCATCAAGAAGAAAAAAACTTTTCCCTATATGCTGCTGAAATTAAAAATACTGGTGAAATGATTGGTTTTGTAGGTTTATTTACTGCAACATTTCAAGCTCATTTTACTCCTGCGGTTGAAATTGGCTGGCGGTTATCCTCAAAACACTGGAACCAAGGCTATGCAACAGAGGCTGCCAAAGCTGTACTTGATTATGCTTTTAGGAAATTAGATTTGAATGAAGTAGTCTCGTTTACATCCGAATTAAACAAACCGTCTATTCGAGTAATGCAAAAGATTGGCTTGCATACTAATTTAGAAGATGATTTTGACAACCCAAAGGTACCGTTAGGGAGCCCGCTTATCAGACACGTGTTGTATAGATTAAAACGAGCAGAGTATTTATCAACTTAGTGTTAAATCGTCCATTGTCAGATCGAGCAGCTTCAGGTATTTGTTGCTAATAGTCTTTTTTTCGATTGGTGGGATGTATACTGTTGTTATTGAAGAAATAACTGATAACTCAAGATTACAAAGTTGAATCCATTCAATTCGAGGGGAACAAGTAGGCAGGGAAGGAGCTTCATAAAGACATATAGAGTAATTCGCTTGATAATAACCACTTAGATAATCTTTTAAAATTGATAGGTTGTTAGCTTTTTTCCCATCAGCTCTACCAAAGTTTGCTACTTGCCAAAGTATTAAATGCGCATGTACATCAATGAAACGTTCAAATAATACCAGCTCAGTAGCTTCAATTGAAAAACATCCCTGATCACCTGGATCAATTTCAAGATCACTAAACAAGCAGTCTTGGGCAGATACTGCTGGTAGAATGATGGCGTCACCACCATCTATCTTAATTTGTCTTACGGCATTAAGTGCTGAGTCCGCAAAAACGGTAGGATGCCCGTAAAAAACAACACATAAAATTGAAACCTTCTTATATTCTTCAATAATATAATTTGTTAATGCTTGATAAGCTTCAATCCGTTTTTCACTGCTAAAGTAGATAGAATCCAACGATTCTGAATTTTTCGCTTCTCGTTGAATCCATTGTTTTAGGTTATCTTCATTGAGAAGGTAGAGTACCTTATCAGCGTTTTGAATAACTCGTTTAGTTTCTTCGGTCAGATGAGAAATCGATTTAATTCCCGACCCTACTACTATAAGCTTATGCATTAAATTGTTTTATGCTCACTATTTTATTGCTATCAGGCTGGTACTGTTTTTGTATTGAAACTATTTTATTGGAATTAGCCTGGCTCTGTTTGTTTTGATTTGTATCTAACAATAAATCTTTGTGGCTGATCAAATACTCATTCCCTACAGCATATTCAAGTTTTTCCATTAAACTCATTTTGATGTCACCTTATATTAAATTCTGATAGCCATTGTACAAATAAAATTCTTATAGGTATAGCCTAAAAAAATATTTGCAGTAATGTACTCGATATGCTCTAATAAATGCTCGAAACGAGCATTTTGGTTTATGAGTTACAGGAGTTGAGAAATCATGAGCAATATTCACCTAATCCCCCGATTAATTCGCTTAAGAGACGCTCCAACCTATGTAGGTATGGATCGTCATCGATTTAATAAAGATGTAAGGCCAAATCTAGTTGAGATTCCAATGGGGACTCAAGGTATTGCTTTTGATCGACTTGATTTAGATGCCTGGGTAGACGATTATATACAGTGTAGTGGTCGTCCCGCGGCAGTTGAACGTAGGAGTTTGGAGTTATGGGACGAAAAAGAACGCCAGGGCTGCAAAAACGTGGCAGCGTCTGGTGTATTGACAAAAAGGTCTTCGGACGACGACTTTGCGAAAGCACTGGTACTGACAACCTCGAAGAGGCGGAAAAGTATCTCGCAAGGCGTCTCGAAGAGATAAGACTTGCAACAGTCTACGGTGTTCGCCCCAAAAGAACATTCAAAGAAGCCGCTACTAAATTTCTGATGGAAAACCAACACAAACGCAGTATTAGTGATGATGCTGGTCGTTTGCGAGAAGTGGTTAAGTACATCGGGGATTTGCCTATTGAAGCAATTCATATCGGTAGCTTGCAATCCTTTATTGAAGGTCGAAGAAAGGATGAAGTAAGCACGAGAACTATCAATCATGGTTTGATGATTGTTCGGCGTATATTAAATTTAGCGGCTAGTGAATGGATGGATGAATTCGGTTTAACCTGGTTAAACTCAGCGCCAAAGATAAAACTTTTACCTGAGCCAGATTTAAGAAAACCTTATCCATTAAGTTGGGATGAACAGCACAAGCTGTTTCAGCAGTTACCGGAACATCTGAAAACTATGGCTTTGTTTGCCGTAAATACGGGGTGTCGGGATCGCGAAATATGTGAACTTCGCTGGGATTGGGAAATACAAATTCCAGAATTGCCACATATCATCGTTTTTATTGTGCCAGGAGAACTGGTCAAAAACGGAGAGGAACGGCTGATTGTTTGTAATGAAACGGTTCGGGAAGTGATAGAAGGGGAGAGAGGTAAACATCCTACTCATGTCTTTAGTTTTAAAGGTCGACCATTAAGTCGTATGTTATCGACTGGTTGGCGACAGGCTAGAGAAAAGGCGAAATTGCCTGAAGTAAGAGTGCATGATTTAAAGCATACCTTTGGTAGACGATTGAGAGCTGCAGGGATAAGTTTTGAAGACAGGCAAGATTTACTTGGGCATCGTTCAGGTAGGATTACAACTCACTATTCTTCTGCTGAGCTGCAAAGTTTATATCAAGCTGCGAATAAGGTTTGCGAGAATCGTAAAAGCGGGGTGATATTAACATTATTGCGAAACCCAAAGAGTAGACCTGCCAGTCAAAATACTCTAAGGGAAAATCACGTAAGTTTGTAAGTGCGTGATCTAGGTCACGCAAAAGTCACGCAAGGGCTTTTGTGTTAAAACAGGTAATCAACGTAAGTTATTGATTTTAAAGGTCTAAATTGGTGGGCCCACTAGGACTTGAACCTAGGACCAACGGATTATGAGTCCGCTGCTCTGACCAACTGAGCTATAGGCCCGGAGAGAAGGTGTTATTGTAATCTTAAATTTTGAGTAACACCACTTTTTTTTAAACTTTTTCAGGAGCCCGGAGGCTCCCGGGTTTAATCGTCGTCGCCTTCCAGGAAGCTTCTCAATTTTTCTGAGCGGGAAGGGTGGCGGAGTTTGCGTAGAGCTTTGGCTTCGATCTGGCGGATACGCTCGCGGGTGACGTCGAATTGTTTGCCGACCTCTTCGAGGGTGTGGTCGGTGTTCATTTCGATGCCGAAGCGCATGCGCAGGACCTTGGCTTCTCTGGGGGTTAGTGTTTCCAATATTTCCAGGGTCGCTTCTCGTAGGCCTTCAGCGGTTGCTCTTGCAATCGGTGATTCGATATTCACGTCTTCGATGAAGTCGCCTAAATGCGAATCGTCGTCATCACCTACCGGGGTTTCCATTGATATCGGCTCTTTGGCTATTTTGAGAACTTTGCGAATTTTATCTTCGCTTAGATCCATTTTAGCTGCCAACTCTTCAGGCGTTGCCTCTCTGCCGGTTTCCTGCAGGATTTGCCGTGAAATTCGATTCAGTTTATTGATAGTCTCAATCATGTGAACCGGGATACGGATGGTTCTTGCCTGATCTGCAATCGAACGGGTAATTGCCTGTCGAATCCACCAGGTGGCATAGGTTGAAAACTTGTAACCGCGACGGTATTCAAATTTATCAACAGCCTTCATCAAACCAATATTACCTTCCTGAATTAAGTCGAGGAATTGCAAGCCGCGGTTGGTATATTTCTTGGCAATTGAAATTACCAGACGCAGGTTCGCTTCCACCATTTCCTTTTTAGCACGGCGGGCTTTGGCCTCTCCGATGGACATTTTCTTGTTAATGTCTTTGATTTCACTAATGGTTAAACCAAACTCTTCTTCAAAGGCAGCCAGTCGGCTCTGCAGGCGCTTGATTTCGTCGTTGTACTCTTCAAGACGAGCCATATCGAGCTTTCTGCCATGAATCTTGATTAAATCTGGTAACCAGTTTAAGTCAGTTTCCTGACCTGGGAATGTCTCAATAAACAACTTGCGCGGTATTCTTGCTTTTTCAATACACAAACGCATGATGCTTCTTTCAAATTCACGAATGTGATTTCTCAGCAGTCGGAAATGGCGGGTTAATTTGTCGACCTGACGGGAAGTCAGCTTCAGCTTCAGGAAGGACTCTGCCATGGAGTCAAGCTTTTCCACAGTCAATTTGTTGCTGCGTCCTTTTTCGCGTAAAGCCGTCATGGCGAAATCGTATTTCTCACGCAGATCGTCAAAATAGACTTTGGCTATTTCAGGATTAGGACCGTCATCTGCTTCAAGACCGCCTCCGCCTTCACCGTCTTCATCTTCATCATCAAGATTAACTTCTTCAACCAGTAGTTCGTCTTGCTGACCTTCATCCAGCATGGAGCCAATACTTGAGGGCGGCGCTTCTTCTTCGCTGTCGGCGAAACCACTGATGATTTCACTCAGGCGCATTTCTTCAAGCTGAACGCGGTCGTAGTCTTCAAGTACTAATTGTGCCGTTTCCGGATAGTGCGCCAATGAACGCAGGACCTGGTATATCCCTTCTTCAATACGCTTGGCGATGCGGATTTCACCCTCACGAGTCAGCAGTTCGACTGTACCCATTTCGCGCATGTACATGCGAACCGGATCGGTAGTACGGCCAGTTTCCTTGTCGACGGAGGCCAATACGGCTGCGGCTTCTTCCACATCCTCCGGTGCTTCTTCAGTTGTACCAAGAAGAGCTAGTTCATCGTCGCTCGGCGGGAGCTCGAAAACTTTAATATTCATGCTCTCCAGCATACTGATGATGACGTCAAAATGTTCGGTATCAACAATATTGGGAAGCAGATCATTTATTTGTGCATAAGTCAGGTAATTTTGATCTTTACCTAGGCTAATGACTTTAGTGATCTGTGAGCGTTGTTGTTCTTGGTCATTTATGTTCATAGGCACTTAGTCAGATAATGAAGGGGAATCTACAAAAATGTTTTTGATTATAACCCTCACGTCAAAAACATGCCAGCAAAAATGTGTTAATTTTTATCACGCCTGTTTTGATGGCGTTGCTTTAACAAGTTTTGCAATTGCATTTGCTCTGAAAGAGTTAAGCCTTCTTTTCGGGATTTTTCAAGAAATTCATTAATTTTATTGCCGCTATTCTGTTTTTGTAAAAAAATAATAATATCAAGGAACTCTTTGGTCAAGGCTTCTTCTGGAACCTGATGATCCCAGGCAGCCAGCTTGTTTAGTGATTCAAAAAAGGAGGTTTCTCGCCATTGTTCGATCAAGGACGCGGTATTTATCTGAGGATTTGCAGCAATTTGCTCAATCAATTGTTTCAAAATTTCTTGTTCCTTACCACCAAGCAGCTGCAGATTAATCTGTTGCTGAGCCCCTGAATAGATCTCGGGATTTTGGATTAGCAATGCAATCGCCAGGCGAATGGGAGAGCGGCTGATCCCTTTTTTGGGTTTTACCGGTTGGGTGGGGTTATTCTGTTCTGTAATCACTAGCTCAATGCGGTGGTTTTCAAGACGGGTTATCTGTGAAAGCTCATTAATTAACAGTTGCTTATAAGTACCTTCCGGCATATTGGCCAGATAGGGTTTGGACAGGTTAATAAACTGTGTTTTTCCGGCGATACTATGCAAATCCAGGTTTTCAGAAAGATTTGAAATAAAATAATCATTCAGGGAGACTGCCGATTGCATAATTTCAAGAAATTTATCGCGGCCTGCCTCGCGTACAAAACTGTCGGGATCCTGTCCTTCAGGTAAAAAAACAAAGCGGACATCCATACCGGTATTCAAATGGGGTAGTGAGTTTTCCAGTGCTCTCCAGGCAGCCTGACGCCCCGCCTTATCGCCGTCAAAGCAAAAAATGAGCTGTTTACAAAATTTGCTGAGCATCTGAACATGGTAGGAACTGGTCGCAGTTCCCAGGGCGGCCACTGCATTATTGATGCCATACTGAGCCAAGGCAATCACATCGAGATAGCCTTCTACAACAATGATCTGATCCTGACGAGGCTGTTGTAAAACCTGATACAGTCCATACAGTTCGCGATTTTTTTGAAACAGTACCGTTTCTGGGGAGTTCAAATATTTAGGCTGCTGATCAGGGCTTATTGCTCTTCCGCCGAAGCCGACAATTTTTCCCTGGCGATCATGAATGGGAAACATAATGCGGTTTCTATAGCGATCATAGGTTTTTCCATTGTCTTTTTTAATCAGCATTCCGGTATCAATTAATCCTTTTTTATCCGCAAAAAAGTTTTTTTCAAGAACATTCCAGTCCCCAGGCGCATATCCTAATTGAAATTGTTTAGCGATTTCACCCGTCAATCCACGCTGACGCAGGTAGCTAACCGCTTCAGCGGCGGAAGCCGTTTTTAATAAAGCCTGATAATGCCGTGTAACCCTGGCAAGTAACTGGTAAAGATTAGGCCCTTGTTTGACCTCGCGTGACGCAAGCTCTTTTGGAACAGTCATTCCTAATCGAACGGCAAGTGTTTCGACTGCATCGGTAAAGCTTTGATTCAGATAAGACATCATAAAGCTGATGGCATTTCCGCTGGTTCCACATCCAAAGCAATGAAAAAACTGTTTTTTTGCTACGACATTAAAAGAGGGGGTTTTTTCATTGTGAAATGGACAGCAGGCGATATAGCTGTTGCCGCGCTTTTTTAAGGGAACATAATGTTCGATGAGCTCGACCAGATCAGTTCTGCTCAGGAGCTCATCAATAAATGGCCGTGGAATTAAGCCAGACATGTTGGGTATATTTCCCGGAAAATTAGCTGAGTTTGGCCTTGATGATAGCACTGACTTGAGACATATCGGCACGGCCTTGCAGCATGGGTTTTAAATGCGCCATTACTTTGCCCATATCACTCATTTTTTCAGCGCCAAGTTCAGCAATTGCTTGCGTGACCAAGGTCATAACTTCTTCGTCAGAAAGAGGCTCTGGCAAATATTTGCCGATGATGCCAAGCTCATATTCTTCCTGGGCAACCAGGTCGGTTCTTCCAGCAGAGGTAAATTGACTAATGGATTCTTTACGCTGTTTGGCGAGTTTATCCAGAATAACTAACAAACGTGCATCATCCACATCGATGCGCTCATCTACTTCGACCTGTTTGATTGCAGCAGTAATGAGCCGCAGGGTCTCAAGCTGTTGCTTGTCCCTGGCACGCATGGCGTCTTTCAGGTCATTACTAATGCGATCTTTAATACTCATGATGTTTTTTTACGACGATGTTTGATAGCACGACGGGTAGTTGTATCGCGTGAGATTTTTTTAAGGTGACGTTTCACTGCAGCAGCTTGCTTTCTTTTGCGTTCAGCAGTAGGTTTTTCATAAAATTCACGACGGCGTAATTCGGTCAGGATACCTGCTTTTTCACAGGAGCGCTTGAAACGGCGAAGTGCGTATTCGGGGTTTTCACCTTCTTTCACACGAACGGTGGGCATTAAATAGTCCTCTGATATAATTAAACACAATAGGTTGGCAATTCTAGTGCCAGATCCGCTTAAGGTCAAGTTTATTGATTGACTTTAGTTTAATAATTGTAATCAATTTCTATGCCAGTTTGAAGTAAGTTTGTTAATATTGCAATTTCTTTCCCTGGGTTTCGCGTAGCGGCAACTGTTTTTTGAGGTTTTTTAATGCTGGTTTTAGGTATCGAATCGTCCTGTGATGAGACAGGCGTGGCGCTTTATGACTCTGATAAAGGTTTATTGGCTCACGCGCTTTATTCACAAATCGCTTTACATCAACAATATGGTGGAGTTGTTCCCGAGCTGGCATCGCGGGATCATATTAATCATCTGGTTCCCTTGCTTGATGAGGTATTGTGTAAAAGCGGTGTGGAGAAATCTGCCATTGATGCAATAGCCTACACTGCCGGCCCGGGCCTCATCGGGGCCTTGTTAGTGGGTGCCTGTTTTGCTAAAACCCTGGCCTTTGCTTTGCAGATTCCGGCTTTGGCTGTACATCATCTTGAAGCGCATATATTAGTGGCCAAAATGCAGGCAAAAGAATTGAACTTTCCTTTTCTTGCCTTGCTTGTCTCAGGTGGGCATACCCAGCTAATTGAAATCAATGAATTGAATGAGTATCGGCTGCTCGGGGAGAGTGTCGATGATGCGGTGGGCGAAGCCTTCGATAAGACAGCCAAGCTAATGGGTATTCCTTATCCTGGCGGGGCACAGCTGGCAAAATTGGCGGACGCATGTCCCGCTCATTTACGGAACAATTTCCCGCCATTTCCACGGCCAATGACGGACAGACCGGGTTTGAACTTCAGTTTCAGCGGGCTAAAAACGCATGCTTTAAACGCCTGGAATCACAGTGATAAAAGCGAAGAAAGCAAATCAGCTATTGCCTATGCCTTTCAACAGGCAATTGTCGATACGCTGCTCATTAAATGCAAGCGGGCAATGGCATCTACACAGGCTAATACGCTGGTTGTGGCAGGTGGAGTTGGTGCAAATCTTAAGCTTCGACAGAGTTTAGAGAGCATGACCGCTCAATTGGGTGGGCGTGTTTTTTTCCCACCCTTAGAGTTTTGCACTGATAACGGGGCGATGATTGCCTATACCGGATGTTTACATTTACTGGCCGGCCGTCAGGATAATGATGCTGCTATTGATGTGAAAGCGCGTTGGCCTTTGTAGTCTGCTACAAAGGATTTCCGGCTCTAGCAACCGGAAATCCCTTCATCTCAGGGGGGAGTGGGCTTTGGTTTTCGTTTTTTTACAGGTTTTTTAGGCTGAAGTTCCGTTACATTATCACGCATCGGAGCCTGGTTTGCTGCTTCTTCTGCAGCTTCGTGTGAAGTAAATTCAGCGGTTTCAGTGAGGATTTCCTCGGTCATATTTTTTAAGTTCGATCGCCCGAAGTGAAGCTTCGGCTCTTCACCGTCAATGAGTCGGGTAATATTGTCGCGGTGTTTATACAAAACAAACAGGGCAATAAAAAAGAGCGGTGGAAAAGTATCCAGATTGCCGAGGCTTAATAAGGCATAAAGAGGAGCAAGCAATATTGCGATTATTGAGGCCAGAGATGAATAGCGAGTGAAATTAGCGACCAAAAGCCAGGTGGCGATGACCACAACTCCCATTACAAAATGCAGGCCAAGAAAAGCCCCAATGGCTGTAGCTACACCTTTTCCCCCTTTGAAATCAAAGAAAATGGGGTACATATGGCCCAGTACCGCTGCAAGACAGGTAAAGCTGATTGCTGCAGGCCCTGCATGCAAAATTTTTGCAATGAGAACGGGGACCAGACCTTTCAGCACATCGCATAACAGAACAATCACTGCGTATTTTTTTCCGGCCAGCCGAAGCACATTGGTGGCGCCAGGATTTTGCGAGCCTTCTGTTCTTGGATCGGGGAGGGAGAATATGCGGCTGACGATAACGGCCGAACAGACAGATCCGGATAAATAACCCAGTACAACCACAAAAACAAACAGCAAAAAGCTTAACATGACCTCTCCTGAGCAGTGGCAATTTAAATAGTCATTATCAGTTAAACTGCGAAGCTTGTGAAGGGTTAGCTATAATCTATTCCTGATAAAGAGTTATAAGAGTCTCAGGGCAAAAAAAGCTCCTGCAGATTGTTGGTGAATTGTCTTCCTAAAGGGCTTACCTGCCAGTGATCATCCTGAAGGGTGATCAGTTTCAGTTCAGAGGCTTTTTTTAACTTGTCAAGCAAGAGGTTTTTAGGCAATCCGGTCCTTTCTGTAAACAGTTCCAAGGGAATAGCTTGCTCCAGGCGGGTGGTGTTCAGGAAAAATTCAAAAAGCAGGGAATCGGCATCAATTGATTCTTTACCGGCGCAAAAAGGCTTGTCTTTATTAAGATAGTCAGTGGGCTGGCGGTATTTATTAGTGCGAATGATCTCTGGTGTAGCGAGGTCCTGGGTTATTTTACCATGTGCTCCTGCGCCAATACCGAAATAGTCTCCAAATAACCAATAGTTAAGATTATGCCGGGATGCCCTGTTTTTTTTACTAAAAGCAGAAATTTCATAGCGTTGATAAGCCGATTGCTGCAGCAGGGCAAAGCCTTCTTCCTCCATGAGAGCGATCTCATCGTCCTCAGGAAGGACTGGGCGTTGCTTATAAAAGACAGTATTGGGTTCAAGAGTCAGCTGATACCAGGATAAATGCTCGGGTTCATACTGGAGTGCCTGTTGCAGATCAGCAAGGCCCTGTTCTATAGTTTGACCAGGCAATCCGTGCATTAAATCAAGGTTGATATTGTCAAAGCCGGCCCGGCGGGCGGTTTCGATGGCAAAATGGGCTTGTTTATCATCGTGTATACGGCCAAGTTTTTTTAAGTGCTCTGGATTGAAGCTTTGAATGCCGAGCGAAAGGCGATTGATTCCAGCCTCTCGATATCCTCGGAAGCGCTGCTGTTCTACCGTGCCGGGATTCGCTTCCATGGTGATTTCAATGTCTTTAGACAGAGGCAGCAGTTTGCCAATTTCTTCCAGAAGGCAGGTATAGGCACTGGCTGATAATAAACTGGGCGTGCCTCCGCCAATAAAAATGGAAATAATTTGCCGTTGAGGAAAATCAATGAGATCCTGTTTGAGATCATTTAGTAATGCCTGGATGTATTGTTGCTCTGGCAACTCCTGAGGGCTTTTATGTGAATTAAAATCGCAATAAGGGCACTTACGAATACACCAGGGAACATGAATATACAGTGATGTTGGAATCATTGACTCGGATTAGACTGACTTATGTGGAAGTGTAATAATACCACAAGGGGCTGTTTGGCAGCAAAGAAAGTGGAGTGATTAAAATTTACCCTCTCCACGCCAGGTTCACAGAGCCTAAAACAAGATGGGATAGTTTAACAATGCGTGAAAAACCTGTTTGTAAGCAAAAAACCGTGATTGCAAAATCCAATTTGTTTACTATTGAGCAAATGCAATTAGAATTTAGCAATGGTTCCCGGCGAGTATACGAGCGAATTCGTCATCATGGGCATGGGGCCGTATTAATAGTTGCCTTGACACCTTCCGAATCTTTTCTGCTGGTCAGAGAATATGCTGCAGGGACTGATGCCTATGAAGTGGCATTTCCCAAAGGGCTGATTGAAAAGGGAGAATCAGCTTTGCAGGCCGCTGATCGGGAGTTGCGCGAGGAAGCAGGGTTTGGAGCCAGGCGTCTGGATTGGATACACTCTCTGACCTTGGCTCCGGGTTATTTTGGGGCGCGTTTGGATGTCGTATTGGCCAGAGACTTGTATCCGGCGTCATTATCTGGAGATGAGCCTGAACCGCCGGAGGTTATTGAATGGCCATTATATGCAAGTAATGAGCTTTTATTACGCCCCGATTTTTCTGAAGCCCGCAGCATTGCGGCGCTTTTTTTAGTCAAACAATGGTTAGAGAAGGAAAAAAATAATGAGTAATCGTGTTAGAGTTGCAGTGACTGGAGCTGCTGGTCAGATTGGCTATGCCTTACTGTTTCGTATTGCTTCAGGTCAAATGTTTGGTCCGGAAACCGAAGTGGAACTGAATTTACTGGAGCTTGAGCAGGCATTGCCTTCTCTGGAAGGTGTGGCGATGGAATTGGATGACTGTGCTTTTCCATTACTGAAAAGAATTCATTGTACTGCTGATTTAAAAGATGGGATGAATGGCGTTAACTGGGCTGTTCTCGTGGGAGCGGTTCCGCGTAAACAAGGCATGGAACGCTCTGATTTATTGCAGATTAATGGCGGTATTTTCACTAAACAAGGCCAGGCGATTAATGATCATGCCGCAGATGATGTCCGCGTTTTTGTGGTCGGAAATCCTTGCAACACTAACTGCCTGATTGCCATGCACAGTGCGCCAGATGTTCCTGGTGATCGTTTCTATGCGATGACGATGCTGGATGAATTACGCGCCCGCACCCAGTTGGCTAAAAAAGCGGGTGTGCCGGTAACGGATGTTACGCAAATGACTATTTGGGGTAACCATTCTGCGACTCAATATCCTGATTTTTATAATGCAAAAATTAAAGGGGAGTCAGCTGCAAAAGTCATTAATGATGAGAGCTGGCTAAAAGAAACCTTCGTTTCAACGGTTCAACAGCGCGGTGCTGCAGTCATCAAAGCCAGAGGGGCGTCTTCTGCTGCGTCTGCGGCCAATGCGATTATCCAGGGTGTTAATCATCTGGTTACCGATACCGTGTCTCATGAATCCTTTTCTATGTGTCTTCGTTCAAATGGCGAGTATGGCGTCGATAAAGGCTTAATTTTCTCATACCCTTGCCGTGTACAGAATGGCAAATTGTCGGTGGTTGAGAATTTACCTTTAAACGACTACGGACAAGCTAAATTCCAGGCGACTCTTGAAGAATTGCGTCAAGAGAAAGCGGCGGTTAAAGAATTGGGATTGATTAAGGAATAACAAGTAACCGGCTGTAAGTAGCTGACTCTAGTCACATCTCATACAGCCGTCTTTGCGAACAAAGTGAAGCAATCTACATCTAGCTTTAAGGAAACATCGATCTGGATTGCTTCGCCAGGGCTCGCAAAGACGGTTAATCAGAAACTCTTCTAACTTCTTAATTATCTTAATGCCTGAAATGGCGAAAACCAGTAAATATCATGCTGATGCCTGCAGCATTGGCTACCTCTATAACCTCGTTGTCTCGGATTGAACCGCCAGGCTGAATAACCGCGGTAATGCCTGCCTCAATGGCCATCTCCACGCTGTCTGCAAAGGGGATAAAGGCATCAGATGCCATAACTGCCTGCTGGCAGTCCAGCTGGCGTTCTTTGGCTTGCCAGATTGCTATTCTGGTACTCATTACCCTGCTGGTTTGACCTGCACCAATACCAATTGTTGCATGGTGTTTGGCAAGAACTATGGCGTTGGATTTCACATGTTTTACTGCCGCCCAGGCGAATAGCAGATCTTCTTTCTGCTGCTCAGAGGGGGCGTGTCGGGTAACAATTTTGAATTGCTCGGATGCGATGGGGAAGCTGTCGTGTTCCTGAATTAATAAGCCGCCTTCCACACGGCGTGAATCCAGTTCAAAACGCTCGGAAGGTGCTATGCCGCCAGTGACCAACACGCGAATATTCGGTTTGCCTGCCAGAATAATTTTGGCTTCTGCGCTAATCGCCGGCACAATAATGACTTCTGCGAATTGCCGGGAAAGAATATTTTGGGCTGTTTCTGCATCCAGACAGCCGTTAAATGCCAGAATACCGCCATAAGCAGAAACCGGATCGCATTCATAGGCTTTAATATAAGCTTGTAACTGGGTTTTGCCCTGCGCAATGCCGCAGGGGTTCCCATGTTTGACAATGACACAGACAGGCTGTTCTCTGGTAAATGATTTGATGGTATCAAAACCGGCATCGGCATCCAGCAGATTATTATAAGATAACTCCTTCCCCTGAATGATTTCAGCCCGTGCCAATGAATGAGGGGATGCTTTTTTTTCCAGGTAGAACGCAGCTTGCTGATGAGGATTTTCCCCATAGCGTAAATTAAAATGTTTTGTAAACTGGCAGGTCAGGGTATCAGGGAAGCCGCTTGGAATTTTATTTTCATTCAGCGTTCCAAAATAATTGGCAATGGATGCATCATAGGCGGCTGTATGGGCAAAGGCTTTCTTCGCCAACTCAAAATTCCAGTGGGCTGGTTTCTTCCCAGCCTTAATATATTCAGAGAGTTTATCGTAATCAGTCGGACTCACGATAACCGAGACATGCGCATGATTTTTTGCAGCGCCTCGTATCATTGACGGGCCGCCGATATCTATATTTTCTATCGCACTGTCAAAATTACACTCCGGATTGCTGATAGTTTGCTCAAAAGGATAAAGATTAACAATAACCAGATCAAAGGCTTTGATTCCCTGCTGCTGCAATACAGGAGAATCTTGTTCCCCTCTGGCCAGGATGCCTGCATGAATAGCGGGATGTAATGTTTTGACGCGCCCATTCATAATTTCAGGAAAGCCAGTGCAGTCACTGACATCAGTGACTGCTAAGCCTTGTTCACGAAGTATTACAGCAGTATTGCCAGTGGCTACCAGTTCAACGCCATATTCACTCAGCAGTTTAGCCAAACTAACGATACCCTGTTTGTCGGAGACACTAAGCAATGCACGTTTTGGAGAAAAAGTTTGCCAGTGTTGTTCAGCCATAAAATACTCCTGTAGCATTTATTTCGGGAAATAGTGGCGATTTCAATAAATTATTCATTGCGGATAAATTCCAGCAAACTCCATCCCTCATGATTGTAGGTTTGCTGCAAAGCAAAGTGATTCTCGTATTCTTTAACCAAACCTTCAACCTGCTCATTCAAAATGCCGGATACCAGTAATCTGCCTTGTGGGTTTAAAAGCTTGTGAAACACCTCTTTTAACTGGAGTAAAGGAGAAAGAAGGATATTGGCAATCATCAGGTCAACAGGTTCATTCAGGGCGTCTGGTAAACTGATTTGCAAGTGTTCATTAAGTAGATGATTGCTGATTGCATTATTTTCGGTCGCTTGCAGGGCTTGCGGATCGATATCGACGGCGTAGGCTTTATCTGCTCCCAGTTTAAGCGCTGCCAGAGCGAGGATCCCGGAGCCGCAACCATAGTCGATTATGGTTTTACCGCTGACATCGTTATTTCCCAACCAATGCAGGCAAAGACTGGTGGTCGCGTGATTGCCAGTTCCAAAGGCAAGACCTGGATCCAGAATGAGATTCACCGCTTCTGGTTCAGGTGGAGTATGCCAGGAAGGGCAAATCCATAAGCGTTTGCCAAACTGCTGGGGTTTAAAATCGTCCATCCAGCTTCGTTCCCAATCCTGATCCGGGAGTGACTCCATGTGAGAATTGAGCATTGGGAAATCGGATTGCAGATTGTTCAATGTCTGCAGCGCCTCGTTCTCGTCCGAAAATAAGGCATTAATGACTACATCGGGCCAGAGAGGAGTGGTGCCTGGCGCCGGTTCCAATACCGGATCATCATTTTTGTCAGTGAGCGTAATGGATAAGGCGCCAGCATTTTCCAAATAGTCATTGAGTAGTTCAATCTGTTCATGCTGACAATTTTCAATTTGTATTTGATACCACACAGCCTTATTCCTTCAACATTTTTTCCAGGTAGTGAATATTGGTTCCACCCTGCATAAAGGATTTATCACGCAGAATACGCTGGTGTAATTCAATATTAGTCTTAATACCGTCAATAATTATTTCGTCTAGCGCATTTCGCATTCTCGCGAAGGCTTCAGCACGGGTTTCCCCATAACTGATGAGTTTTCCAATCATGGAATCATAATTGGGAGGAACGGTATAGCTGCTGTAGATATGCGAATCAAAGCGAATTCCAGGCCCTCCAGGCTGATGCAACAGACGAATCGTTCCGGGGCAGGGCATGAAGTTTCTTGGATCTTCGGCATTAATACGGCATTCAACCGCATGGCCTTTCAGCTTAATGTCTTCTTGTTTAAGAGTGAATGGCAAATCGCTGGCGATTTTGATTTGTTCTTTAATTAAATCGATACCGGTGATCATCTCGGTGACCGGATGTTCTACCTGTATACGGGTATTCATTTCGATAAAATAAAAGCAGCCGTCCTGATACAGAAATTCAAAGGTTCCAGCGCCTCGGTATTTGAGTTCACGGCAGGCGTTCACGACACGCTCGCCTATTTCCTTGCGAAGTTCTGGTGTAATACCAGGAGCCGGCGCTTCTTCGATCACTTTCTGATGACGGCGCTGCATGGAGCAGTCGCGCTCACCTAAATGAATAGCATTGCCTTTTCCATCGCCCAGCACCTGAAATTCCACATGGCGAGGATTTTCAAGAAATTTTTCCATGTAGACAATCGGATTATTGAAGGCTGCTTTCGCTTCACTGCTGGTTAAAGCGATCGCGTTTAACAGGTTCGCTTCAGAATGAACAACCCGCATCCCTCGTCCGCCGCCTCCGCCTGCCGCTTTAATAATGACGGGATAGCCAATCTGTTTGGCAAGAGACAGGTTTAATTTGTCATCATCAGTCAGCGGACCATCCGATCCTGGAACACAGGGTACACCCGCCTTTTTCATGGCGGCAATTGCAGAAACCTTGTCACCCATAAGGCGAATGGTATCGCCGCGCGGGCCAATAAAGGTGAAACCGCTTTGCTCCACAATATCGGCAAAATCGGCATTTTCTGATAAAAATCCATAACCGGGATGGATAGCTACTGCATCGGTAATTTCCGCTGCCGAGATAATAGCCGGAATATTAAGATAGCTTTTTTGAGAGGGAGCAGGACCAATGCACACCGTTTCATCAGCCAGCCGCACATGCAGCAGGTCTTTGTCCACATCGGAGTGTACTGCAACGGTTTGAATTCCCAGCTCTTTGCAGGCACGGAGAATTCGCAGGGCAATTTCTCCGCGATTGGCAATTACAATTTTACTAAGCATAAGGACTCCCTTATTCTTCAATCACAAACAAGGGTTGGTCGTATTCAACCGGCTCCCCGTTAGCCACCAGAATATCTACAATTCTGCCTGCCCGATCTGCTTCAATTTCGTTAAACATTTTCATCGCTTCCACGATGCAAAGCGTATCGCCGGCCTTAACAGTCTGGCCTATCGTAACAAATGCGGGGGCATCAGGAGAGGGGGAGGTATACATCGTGCCGACCATCGGGGATTTAACTCGATGTCCTTTGGCCGTTGCTGTAATGTTCTCCCTGTTTTCGGCAGTAGCCGGCATGGGGCTGGCCTGGTTGGCAGGAGCCGCAACAGGAGGCGGGGCATAACGAACGGCTTGCGGCGCTTCCATGGTATAATGCCGGCTTAAGCGCACTGACTCTTCGCCTTCTTTGATTTCTATTTCTGAAATACCGGTTTCTTCCAGTAGTTCGATTAATTTTCTGATTTTGCGGATATCCATTGGTTACTCTCTAAAAATTATTAATTATTCACAATCGCTTGCAATGCAAGGTAATAACTGTTGGCACCGAAGCCGCAAATTATACCTTGGGCGATTGAGGACAAAAAAGAATGGTGGCGAAACGCTTCGCGTGAATGAATATTACTCAAATGTACTTCAATAAATGGAATGGCTACAGCCGCCAGTGCATCACGAAGAGCAATACTGGTATGGGTTAAGGCCGCAGCATTGATAATTATGTGGTCTACCTGTTCATCAGCAGCCTGATGGATTCTATCAATCAATTCTGACTCGCTGTTGCTTTGGAAAAAGGCAATTGAAGCCTGGGCTTTGCCGGCATCATCTAGTAAGCGTTGATTGATTTCGTCCAGGGTTGATGTTCCATAGACCTCTGGTTCCCGAGTTCCAAGCCGATTCAAATTGGGGCCGTGTAATACCAGAATTTTCTTCATGACTTAGTTAACTTGCAAAATTTGATGGATTCTGCCTGAAGATTTTAATATTGTCCAGATGCTCGAACATATCGGCATGATACCGACAAGATTGCTTCTAAATAGAATCAAGCTTTTATCCTTTTAAGTTCCAGGTCTTCCCGCTTTGATAATCCGTTCGCGTATTCCCTGCCATTCTACAGTATCAGGAGGCAGTTCGATGGCAATGACTGCGGCCTCGGATTTATCAGCACGCCGTAATTGAAAATAAAGCTCATAAGCCATCTCGCTGGCATGGGCCGGTAATTGATAACTGGAATGGGCCGCTGGCAGACTAAGCTTTTCGAAACATAATGCATAGACGGATTGAGATTGGCTTTGGATAAATCGCTTAAGGCTGTATTGGTCATCAAAATAAAACAGGGTTTTTTCGGGCTGATAGTGCTGCTTTAGCCTGCCTGATACACGGGTTTCATTGACTAGAGACAAGGCTTTTGCATTGAGAAAAGTATCCAGTGTTTCTTCATTGATAATGCCCGCCCGTAATAACTGGTAACTTTCAGGATGAGTCGCATCAACAATAGTGGATTCAATCCCTACTGTAGCTCGACCGCCATCGAGAATAAGCAATGAATCATTGTGGAAGCTGTCCTGAACATGTTCTGCGGTGGTCGGGCTTATTTTTCCAAAAGGATTGGCGGAGGGAGCCACTAAAGGAAAGTTCAGGCTATTAAGAAGGGTTTGGGCAATGGGATGAGCCGGACAGCGTATCGCGACGGTCGACTGACCTCCCGTCACTGACGGGCTGATTTTACCAGGACGGGCTGAGAAAACTAAAGTCAGAGGACCTGGCCAGAATTTCTCCATGAGCTTATGCGCATAAGGAGGAATATAATTTACCCATTCCAGCAAATCGGTGTCCGATGCCACATGCACTATCAACGGATGATTTAAGGGTCTGTTTTTCAGTTGATAGATTTTAGCGATCGCCGCTTCATCTGTAGCATTTCCTGCCAGGCCATAAACGGTTTCTGTGGGAATGGCCACAATATCACCCCGGATGAGCTGATGAGCCGCCAAATCAATATCAGTAATAATAGTAGCCATGCCAAGCACGAAAAAAAAGAAAGCAGTATTGTACAGTATAAGAGCAGCCAAGTGCAAAAGCCTGATAAGGTATTCTTTAAAGAATGGGCGATTAACAGATTAAAAATTAACAATTTAAAATTAAATAAAACTATGGTAGTTTGACTGCTAGCTGATAGAATTGCTTTCACGGATTTTGGTATAAGCCAACCTCAGATGCTTTAAGCTGGAATTCGGAAACCGATTCAGTTAGTTGTTTTTACTGGTTGGTTGTTACCAGACTTTTCAAAGTCAGGCTGTCAAATTTTGTGAGTCAAGTCTGGTGTTTTTTAACAACATGGGCTCTCTGGGACGAGCTGCCTCATGTGTATTAGCTTAAGGAGTTAGTATTAATGCACTACAATCTCAAATTATCACCTCTTGCAGCAGGTTTGTCATTGATCATTGCCTCTTCTGCCCATGCAGCTGAGCCTGTGCAGTTACAAAATGCGTCTTTGCAGAATCTCCAACAACAGTTTCATCTGGCTTTACCCGGTGTACAGCAGGGTGTGGCGGCTTCTGACGATAGTTTGCAATATTTGCAGGAAAGCACCGATAAAAATCATGTAAACCATGTCCGTATGCAGCAACAATATGCGGGTTATAATGTAATCGGTGGTTATGCCATTCTTCATAGCACTAATGCTGCGAGCAGCCTGGTCGCTGGAAAAGGCAAGGTTTCAATGAATGGTAAAGTGTATTCCGGTTTAAAAGCGGAATTAGGCAAACCATCTGCTGATTTTATAAAAAATGGCGACGCGGCGCTGAATCAATTCAAAGCGCAATATAATTCAAATGATGTCAGTGAAGAACAAGTTACGCCGGTAGTGTATATCGATAAACAAAATAAAGCGCACTGGGCTTATAAAGTAAGCGTTTATGTTCGTTATGATGATCGTATTCCGGAAAGACCCTCCGCAATTCTTGATGCTGATACTTTAAAACCATTTATCCAATGGAATGATATCAAGACAGGACGTGCTGCCGTTAAAGGGAAAGGCTTTGGTGGTAACAGCAAAGTAGGTGAAGTGAGCTATGGCCGTGATCTACCCCTCCTGGAAATCACCCGCTCCAAACTGCTCAATAAATGCTATATGGAGAATAAAGAAGTCCGTGTAGTGGATATGGAGCATAGTTATTATTCAACGAACAAGCCCATGAGTTTCTCCTGTAAGAAGGATGATGGGGATGAGGACATTTTCTGGACTGGTTACAAAGCGGATGGCTATGATCGCGACAATGGTGCCTATTCACCGACCAATGATGCGTTATATGCTGGTTATGTAATCAAACACATGTATCACGACTGGTATGGTGTAGAAGCGTTGAAGAAACGAGATGGTTCGCCCATGCAGTTAGTAATGCGCGTACACTATGGCCAAGGTTACGAAAATGCCTATTGGGATGGCAAGCAAATGACCTTTGGTGACGGCGATACCTTTATGTATCCATTAGTCTCCCTGGGTGTCGGCAGCCATGAAGTCAGTCACGGATTTACTGAACAGCATTCCGGACTGGAATATTATGGTCAATCAGGCGGAATGAATGAATCATTCTCTGACATGGCCGCAATGGCAGCTGAGTATTATTCAGTGGGCAAAAGCAGTTGGATGATCGGCGCTGAAATCATGAAAGAAGACAGCGGCTGGGAGACTCTTCGTTATATGGATGTACCCAGTAAAGATGGTATGTCAATTGACTCTGCTGATGAATACGATAGCAGCCTCGATGTTCACTTCTCCAGTGGTGTGTACAACAGATTGTATTACACCCTGTCTAATCAGGCTGGCTGGGATCCGAAAAAAGCTTTTGACGTGATGGTTAAAGCCAATATGGATTACTGGACTCCTTATGAAACTTTTGATGAAGGCGGTTGCGGTATGATAAGCGCAGCGAAAGACCTGGGCTACTCAATCGAAGACATCAAAAAATCGTTAGGTGTTGTTGCCATTAACTACAACTCATGTAGCTAATCGCCTTTCTTAGGCCCGGTCGCTTTGACCGGGCATCTTTATTCATTTATTCCTGCAAGGCTTATTCAAGCGATTTGTAAAAACTCTGCATGGATTTTGCAACCATTTCCGGATTTTCCATATGAATATGATGACCACCTGACAACATCTGCACCTGGATGCCTTTAACTGCCTGGATTCGTTTTTCCATTTCTCTTTTGGGAAAGCCAAAGCCATTATCGGCCCAGATAAGATAGCTTGGGGAAATAATTTCTTTAAGGCAGGACAGAACCTGCCCTTCGGTCATTCGCAGTGGAGTGGGGTGAATTAATTTGCGGTCATGCCGCCAATAATAGCCTTTTGCTTGCTCATCAACACCGCGCTGACAGAGAATTCTTGCATATTCAATAGGTAAGTGACCATTCCGCGCTCTTGCCTGTGCAGCCAGCTCAAGAGATGGATAAGGTTTCGCCGCTTTGGCAGAAGCCAAAAGGCTGCGGTTTATATAATTTGAAAGTTGTTCACTACATGTTTCTTCTGGAGAGGATAATGGACCTAAGCCTTCAATTAAAACGGACGACAAAACATTCTCTGTAAGTACACCGGCTACAAGGCTCGCAAGACAAGCTCCCATCGAATGGCCCAGTAAATGGATTTTCTCATATCCCAGTTGTTTAATAATCTGATACACAGTGAAAATGCCATCACTAAAATGATAATGATACCCATCAGGTAAATGAGATGACAAACCATGCCCGGGCAAGTCTACGGCAATAACATAAAATTTTTCGCTCAAAAAGGGGGCCAGGGGCTCAAACGAGTTGGCATTATCCAGCCAGCCGTGCAGGCATAGTAATGGTGGCAGACTTTTGTCCCCCCAGGTTCTAACGGCAATCTGAAAGCCGGGAATATCTAAATAGAAGTTGTCCATAATCACTCTGCAATGTTTAAATCAGTTGACTTGTTATAGTATAACTAAAACCATTTAAACTTATCTGCCTTGAAGCCAGCTAATTGATTGCGGATATTTGGGAGATGGCATTAAAAGCGTGGGCTGGGAAGTGTATTGGGTCACTGCCAGAGCGTCTTCCTCTGGCGGCCGCTCTATATTGGGTGTTGTCGTAAAAAATCGGTAATGAGAGTTACGACGTAATGAAACAATACTCTCGTTTAAGTGGACAGGATCGCCGATGATAGGGCTATCCGGTGGAGCAAGCTTCGCTGTTACAAAAGAAGGCTGATTATATCTGAGTGTCTCAAACTCTCCTCGAGTCATTTTCATCCTGCCAAAATGCAGGCGGATATCGTTAGGGGGAAGAAACTTGAAATAGGAAATCAGTTTTTCACGGGGGAGATATTCAAACCCATTGCCATGAAGTATAAGGATTCTCAGGTCCTTTGAAACTCCGGCAAAAAAGAAGGGTATGCTGCCTTCTGGTAACTGGTTATAAGACAAATCCAGTTGTTTTGTAAAAGAAGAAACAGAACGAGTCAAGAGTACCGCATCATGTGGTTCTAAAAGACCCAGATTATTATAAGCAAGACTTAATTTTTCTATATGCAAATTTCCAATAAAAACAGATAAGCTGTAAACCCATTCTTTTTGAAAACTGGTATCTAAAATCTCAATTTCATTGATATGCCTGGGTAATGTCTTCCAGGCATCCAGCATGTTAGGGGAAATACTATGGGGAAAAGGAATGGCAACCACCAGTTTCCTGAGATGACCAGGCAATTGTCTGAACAGTGAAAATACCCATTCAGCACGCCAGCCTCCAAAGTCCAGATGCAGGCTTTGGAAAGCACGCGGATAGTGCGGAATAAGCTCAATAATCTGCTGGGGGGTATAATGAGATAGATCGATACTATCCATAAGCAAATGACGTAATGATTTGGGGAATGCCTGCCAGATGCTGATGAGCATAAATTGGTCACAGACGATTGCCGGGTTATTACGAATATTCAGTTGTTCCAGTGAAGGGAGATTAATTGCAAGTCCATTCAGAAATGAAATGAGTGCCTGGGCTGAAAGATTATTTCCTTCTGCCTTAATACAGCGTAATTGGGTGGGTAAAACATAGCCTAGAAATAGCAGTTGTTCAGGGCTGAAACGATCGAGATAATTAGCCGATATATTGAGATTGCCAAGTCCTTTGGGAAGCGCGCGTAATATACTGACATACTCGTCATAATCAAACTGAATAAGCCCGCTGCCGGCAAGAGTGAGCTTTCTGATGTAAGAAAATTCTGAACTCAGGGCACTGATAATCGTTTTTAGATTCTGCTCTTTAGCGAGCGGCAAAACACTGAGTCCGGCTTTGACCTCAATCAATAAACTCCGAGGCTCTGTGTTGCTAAGCTCAAATCGACAGGACATTCCAATCCTTAAATACAATTCCGGGCTGAAGCTATACCAGGAAAAACAATCTACCCTGATCTGTTTCAATCTGCAATACTTCTAGGACGGTCTTGTCGTAGATGTCCTGTCTTGTAGTGATGAGACCGCATCGTCAGTCTCATGACTGCCTTCTGGTGGTTGATTTTCAGTTACCTCAACGGGAAAGAAGTTGAACTGACTACTCAAGGCCGGGCGAGGGAAGGAGCTCTGGACATCAAAAAATTGTTTCATGCTGGATTGATTCCAATCATCAAAGCTGAAGTTGGCCGGGTTTATATAGGCGCTTCTTTGATTTTCCTGATGAGAAAAGCAGAACATCACTTGTGTTGTCCGCGCAGGCAAACCCTGAAAACGAAGTCTTAGCGCTCGATAATGCAATGCTTCATAGTTGTTACCGGCTAATTTTAATTTACAGAGCTGCTCAAGTCGTTTTAAATTGATGAAAGCTCCGGCAAAATCATTGAAACTCAAATCCAGATTAATCAGATTTTCAGGCAATACATCGCATATTAGTGCCATTACACTGGAGAATCTGCCCATATTGTTATTGCAAAGCTTAAGTGAGATGATTGGTTTTGGAATGGATGCCAAAATGTGCAGTATTTGGCCAATATTTAAATTCTCGAATGAGTTTTCACTTATATCAAGGCTAATCACTGTTTCAGATAAGTTCTTTAAAAAAAGAGCCAGATTACGATAGTTCCCGGAATGAATATTGCCTCTGACTACAGCTAATGAGTGAATGTCAGGGGGTAATGTGCGAGCCATTCTGATAATTTCTTCCGGGCTGCGGTCAAAAAAACTCTCCTCATTTATTTCAGTAATATTCATATCGTCGGTGGAATTGTCCGATAATTCCAAATGATGTATTGCTGTGGATGCCAGGCTGCTTAATAAGCCGCAGACCTTATCAATGGGCTGGGATTTCAATCCTCTGATATTAAACCCCGCTTTCAAAAAGTGCTTTGGCATACAGGAGAGGAATTCACTCAGTTTTTTCAGATCAAGCTTACCAGGATTTAAATTGGTGATATCAAGAGTGTTAATGAATGTTGGAACTCTCTGGCTTATAGTAAGCAGGTCTTCATAAGAAAACAGACTGGAATCCAGTGAATCAATACTCAGCTGCTGCACTTCTTCCGGGTCAATTCCCTCTAATTCGGCTATGACATCATTAATACTGCGGTCATAGCCAAGGTCTAAATTATGATACATGGCAGGTTCCTGGTTGAATCAGATGACATTAATTGATTCTCTGTGCCTAAATATAGGACGCCATTGTGGAGTAAGCTTAATTTATTTTCAATAAAAGCTTATTACCCTGTGTCTGAAATATATGGAACACTCTGTTTTAGCACCGGAAAATAGTGTTATTCTTGATATACAGGCATCTGACAAAGAGCTCCATGACAACATTTGGGAAAACCTTTTCAATAATTACCTACAATATTCACAAAGGTTTTGGTGCGGGAAGACTTCGGTTTTTATTACCGCAAATGCGCATGGCCTTATCTGGTTTGAGTCCTGATTTTGTCTTTTTACAGGAAGTGCAGGGACTTCATATTCGCCGGGAGAAGCGAATTGAGAGGTGGCCTGACAGACCGCAATTTGAATATATTGCTGAAAAGGAATGGCCTCATTACCTTTATGCCAAGAATGCCGTGTACCAATCGGGTCATCATGGGAATGCAATCCTTAGCAAATTTAGCTTCGAGGCCTTTGAAAATCTTAACTTATCCAGCCGAAACCGCGCTTCCAGAAGCATTCTTCATAGTCAAATTAAAATCGGCGAGGGGAATGAACAAAAAAATCTGCATTTGCTTTGCGTACATTTAGGCTTATTCAAACGCGAACGGGCATTTCAATGCCGGGCGTTGATGCAGCGAATCTCAGAGTCTATTCCAGAGGATGAGCCCCTGATCATGGCCGGTGATTTTAACGATTGGCGATTGCATTTGTCTAAACCGTTGGCTGAGGAACTTCAGATATATGAAGCTTTTCTAACTCTGAAGGGTGAACCCGCTCGTTCGTTTCCGGCTATAAAACCCACGCTTTGCGTGGATCGTATTTATTATCGGGGTTTAAAACCTCTGGAGGCCCTTTGTCTCCATGGGAAACCCTGGAGAACCTTATCTGATCACCTGCCTCTCTGTGCCTGGTTTGAGATATAAAACAAAGATTGTGCTCTGTAGGCAAGAGCAGTAAAATACAGACTCTGCGGATTTGGAGGTGTTGTTGCATAAATGAATATAGGTGCATACAAAACCGTCTTTGCGAGCGTCAGCGAAGCAATCCAGTTCCTAATTTTGCTCAAGATTAATCTGGATTGCTTCACTGCGTTCGCAAAGACGAAGGATTTTCTATTTATATAACAATGCCGGATTTGGAGAGGCTTGCATGTTCCTAGCTCAAATAATGGTCCCTGATTGTGTCAATATTGATTCAAGTTCTAAAAGTAAAGCAGCCGTATTACAAAAGATTAGCCAGATATTAAGCGACTGTTTTCCTGAGTTAAATCGTGAAGATCTTTTCAGTGCTTACTGGAAGCGAGAAAGCATGGGTAGTACCGCAATTGGCCAGGGCATCGCCATCCCCCATGTGCGGGTTAAGGATTTAAATCAGGCTAGAGCCTGTTTCATCCGCCTGCTGCATCCGGTTGATTTCTGTGCTGAAGACCGGCAGCTAACGGATTTAATTATTGGATTAGCTGTTCCTGAAAATCAAAGCGAGCGTCATCTGAAATTATTGCGCGATATCATCGTTCAGTTTTCCGACCCGGAATTTACTGGAATATGCCGCGAGCTGACTTGTGAAAAAGAGCTTTTTAATCGGCTAATGGAAGCACCAAATAATCCCCGGATAAAAATTAATAACCGATTCACTGCAGATGAGAGTTTATGATAAAAACCACAGTAAAAATTATTAATAAGCTCGGTTTACATGCCAGAGCCTCGGCCAAATTTGTTGCCCTGGCTGCACGTTATCAGAGTCAGATCGATGTGACTTTCAACAAAAAGACTGTCAATGGTAAAAGCATTATGGGCGTGATGATGCTGGCGGGTGGAGTGGGTAGTGAGCTTGAGCTGGTGATTGAAGGCCCTGATGAAGTGGAAATGGAAAAAGCATTAGTCGCGTTGATCAATAATCGATTTGGAGAGCCAGAATAAGAGTGAATGGCTCTTAGTCTGGTTCACAAACACAATAGCCTGGTGTAAGCCACAGCCAGGCCGGCTAACTCATTCTGCCGGAGGCTGTTTTTCAAATCGCCGTTTTTTGTGCAGTGATATCAGAAGCTGAAGCGGTCCGGATAGTGCGTAAAGAACAAACCCAATAAATAAAACGACTGAGGGATTGGCAGCAATTGCCACAAATAATATGACGGTTATCAGCAGATATAAAAAAGGGACTTTCCCTTTGAAATCAATTTCTTTAAAACTATGATAACGGATATTGCTGACCATCAGTACTGCAGTGACGACTGTAATAGCAGCAGTTAGAATGACAATAGAAAGATGATTAAACTCATTTTGAAAACAAAGCCATACGAAAGAAGATACAATTGCCGCCGCGGGCGGGCAGGCCAGGCCTTGAAAATAACGCTTATCGGCTACCTCAACCTGGGTGTTAAAACGGGCTAATCGCAAAGCGACTGCG
This sequence comes from Legionella quinlivanii, assembly GCF_003265995.1. Taxonomy (GTDB): domain Bacteria; phylum Pseudomonadota; class Gammaproteobacteria; order Legionellales; family Legionellaceae; genus Legionella_C; species Legionella_C quinlivanii_A. The sequence continues at coordinate 94,851 of NZ_MVJN01000010.1, forward strand.
GCTGTGTACACAAAAGCAACCAACCAGCCAATTTTACCCAGCCTATCCAATCCCCAGCTGTAAACCAGCAATGAAGGGGCTACTCCAAAAGTAACCATATCCGATAAACTGTCGTATTGAGCGCCAAATGCGGTTTGCGTGTTGGTCAAACGAGCAATACGGCCATCCAGGCCATCAGCGAGCATACCAATAAAAATAGCAATGACGGCTGTCTCATATTGGTTCTTTAATGAGGCGACAATTGAATAAAAAGCTGCAAACAAACTGGCTGTTGTAAAAAGATTGGGAAGTAAATAGATCCCGGAATGACTCTCTTTGGGGTTCACTGCTAATACCTGCTATAAAAATTGGATTATCCTAGCATAATTGGCAAGTGTCTCGCCATGATTATCCTTTTCTTATAAATTTGTTATAATCAGTGGTTAGCGTTTGTTCGTTAATGTTCTTGAGTGAGAAAGACTGAATCAGCCAGAACAATGGCTCTGATTTAGAATTCCACATTTTTCTGGCAGAGTAGTTTTGCGAGTCGTGGTTTTTTCAATATGATGCTATAATAGGCATACTGTTTTGTTTATGCGTTTGAAATGTCTGATTCTGATGATAAGAAAATTGTAATTGAAGGGGTTACTCAGCAGGGCAAAACCTTTCGTCCCAGCGATTGGGCTGAGCGCATGAGCGGTACCTTAGCCAGTTTTAAAAATCGTCGAATTCGATACTCTCCCTTATTACAGCCCAGTGTTAATGCAGAAGGCTATAAATGCGTTTTACTTGATCCCAAACTTAAAGAAACCAGCCCGCAGGTCTACCAGGCCATTATGGATTTCGCCAAAGAAAATGATTTGAAAATCTGTAAGGAAGGGGATTAACATCAGGCAGGCTTTTGGCTGCCCTGCTAAACATAGCGGAATGTGAGTGCCAGGGAGGTCAACTGATTGACAATCCAGCCCATGAATGCAATGGTATTATCAAAATTCATGGCAAACACACCTCCAGCCAGAAAAGCAAGGCCTTTGGGACCATCCTGCACTCCCGGCTCACTGGCATGAGTTAGCAGGACAGCGCCGCGAACAAACCAGATCAATCCCGCGGTTCTTATGATTAAGTCCATTGAGCTATAGATATTTGTGGGATTATAATTAGCGTATTGCAAAATATTTCCAACCCCAAAAGCCGTGTTTGATAAGGATGCAACTGCTGAGGGAAGAAAAAGCAAAGCGGCTCCGCCAACTATATAGGCGATGGGTCCAAACATTTTTTCCTGTGAGGATGAATTGGCGCGATAATCTCCAATTTTTCGCAGTTTGGCAATCGCGGTCATGAAAAATAAAATGCCCAATATATAGGCCAATCCGGAAATCAGGGACTGTACAGGAAAGAGGGATCGACTTAAATTGCCGATCATTTGAATTAAATCTGCACTATTCATGGTTTAATTATATACTTTTTTAAAAAGAGATCTCTTGCAAATACAGTTTTTTTACTATATTAAGTTTTTTTTAATCGGGTAATCCAATAATGCCAGTCAAAACTATTTCTGCCAAACTAGCTGATGCTTTCATGTTATCCTCAAAAGTAAAGCATTTTATATTTGAACTCCAGGAGAATCCCCCTTTTACTTACCTGCCAGGTCAATTCATTAGTATTCATTTCGACCGGGATGGCAAACAATTAAAACGAAGCTATAGTATCGCCAATGTTCCATTGCGTGACAATCGTATTGAGTTTGCGGCAGGTTTTGTAGAAAATGGCCCAGGAACCGCATTTTTATTTAATCTGCAGCCAGGGGACGTGATTCAGATTAGTGGTCCCTTTGGAAGACTGACGCTAAAGGAAGAGCCGCCGAAGCGGTATTTGCTGGTTGCGACCAGTACCGGAGTCACTCCATACCGGGCAATGCTGCCTGAATTAAAGCGTCGTATGGAAATGAACCCCGATCTCAAACTGGTTATTTTGTTTGGAGGACAAACCCGCAGCGATGTACTTTATGAAAATGAGTTTCTCGAGTTAGCCAAGGCGTTTCCGCAGCAGGTCATTTTCAGAGCGCAGTTAAGCCGTGAGCCCAGCGAATCTCTAATTGAGCATCAGTTCAGCGGCTATGTACAGCACGCCTTTACCGAATTAAGTCTGAATCCAGAAGAAGATATAGTTTATTTATGTGGAAATCCGGGTATGATCGACGAGTCTTTTGAACTGTTAAAATCCAAAGGATTTGCTACCCAACAGGTTATACGCGAAAAGTATATTTCACGGTAACTCAAAAACCGGATTGCAGCTCCGATTGATGCAAAGCTGAACAAATCCTGAAATAAGAAACAATGAGGAGAAGAAGTGACTATGAATTATGATGAGTTGGTAACAACAATGGATCAGCTTTTACAAGATGGCAAGGGTATTCTGGCTGCTGACGAAAGCAGCGGCACGATCGGCAAACGTTTTGAAACCATTAATGTGGAAAATACTGAAGAGAATCGACGTGACTACCGTTTATTGCTGGCAAACACAGAAGGTTTGGAGCAGTACATCAATGGTGTGATTTTATTTGAAGAAACATTTGAACACCGCGATCAGAATGGAACGTCTGTTGCTGAATTATTCGCTGCTAAAGGTATTGTACCTGGCATTAAAGTGGATAAGGGATTGATTACATTACCCAACACCAATGATGAAAAAGTCACTCAGGGACTTGATGGTCTGGCTGAGCGTCTGGCTCATTTCAAGAAATTGGGTGCGCGCTTTGCTAAATGGCGTAATGTGTATTCAATTAGCGATTGCACCCCCAGTTTAACCGCAATTAAGGCTGGTGCCGAAATGCTGGCTCGTTATGCTTCTATCTGTCAGGCAACTGGTATTGTACCTATTGTTGAGCCTGAAGTATTAATGGATGGGGATCACGATATCGAGCATTGCGCCCAGGCGACCGAAATGGTTCTGCACGAACTCTTCCATTCACTGTTCATTCATCAGGTGGAGCTTGAAAACATTGTTCTGAAGCCAAGTATGATTACGAGCGGCAAAAAACATAATCCATTTTCTACTCCTGAAGAAGTTGCTGATTACACTATCAGTGTATTTCGTAACATGGTTCCTGCAGCGGTTCCAACAATCAATTTCCTCTCTGGCGGTCAAAGTCCGGAGCAGGCCACTGCCAATTTGAATGCGATTAACTGCACAGGTTATCAGCCTTGGGTATTGAGCTTCTCTTATGGCAGAGCTTTACAGGAAGACTGTCTGCAGGCATGGAAAGGGAAAGCGGAGAATGTTGAGAAAGCACAGGCTGCTTTATTGAAACGTGCGAAATTGAACAGTATGGCTTGCTTCGGTGAATATACTGGAGATATGGAGTAAGTTTGGAAGAGGGGCTTGGTCACTGCCATTAAGCTGTATTGCAGGTTGGGCCCTTGGCCCAACAAATGGCACCACTCTAGAACTCAATGTTGGGCCAAGGGCCCAACCTACAGTGTCTGACTCTTTCTGAAGGGTTTGAAATTTTAAAGATGCAAAAAAAAAATCGGGCCAGAAGGCCCGATTTAATTTTTAATCGGTTAATCATTCGCGATGGGTTTGAATTTTTTCTTTATGTTTGATGAGTTGGCGGTTGAGTTTGTCGACCAAAACATCAATGGCGGCATACATATCTTCAGATTCGGCTCGAGCATGAATCTCGGCTTTGGCAACTAAAATAGTAGCCTCAGCAATTTTTACCAGCTTTTCAATATCGAAAACTACATGGATTGCCGTTATTTTATCAAAATGACGCTCAAGCTTATTGAATTTACCTTTAGTAAAGTCTCTTAAAGCAGGGGTGACATCAACATTATGGCCTGTAAAATTAATTTCCATAATATTTCTCCTTCTTTGATTACAACTACATTATGAAATACTTTTTCTTTCATTGGAAGGGGGTATCCCCATTGCCTCCCGATATTTTGCTACGGTACGGCGGGCAACCTGGATCCCTTGCTGTGCAATAAGGTCGGCAATTTTACTGTCGCTCAGCGGTTTTTTTCTATTTTCTGCGGCGATGAGTTTCTTTATTACTGCACGGATAGCCGTTGATGAGCACTCACCCCCCGTAGAAGTGGCGACATGGCTTGAAAAAAAATACTTAAGTTCAAAAACGCCGCGCGGGGTATGCATAAATTTTTGCGTAGTCACTCTGGAAATAGTGGACTCATGCATATCAAGAGCCTGAGCGACATCATTAAGGATCAATGGCTTCATCGCTTCATCACCATGTTCGAAGAAATCCATCTGATAATCCACAATGCAATTTGCTACTTTTAATAAGGTTTCCTGCCTGCTTTGAATGCTTTTTAAAAACCAGCGGGCTTCCTGAAGATTATTCTTCAGAAATTGATTGTCGGGGCTATTATCTGCTCTTTGAATCAATGAAGCGTATTGATTATTAATCGATAAACGGGGCAGAGTACTTTGATTTAGTAATACCTGCCATCGGCCATCTATTTTTTTAACAATAACATCCGGAATAATATATTCGGTAATTTCTTCCTGAATCACTGTGCCAGGTTTGGGATTAAGCTTTTGGATAATCTGCAGGGCACGATTTAACTGTTCTTCACTGGTCTGATAATTTTTAATTAGCTGCCGGTAATTATGCTGGCCCAGTAATTCGATACTGTTTCGTATAATTTCCTTGGCGAGCTCGACATCACTATTATCACCGGGTAGTTGTTCAAGTTGTACCGAAAGGGTTTCAGAAAGATTGATTGATGCACAGCCTACTGGATCAAAATGCTGCAAGCGATGCCGCACCGCTTCAATTTCATCCATTTCGAGTGGATGGCTTTCGCTATCCAGGCTGGTATGGAGCTCCGTCAGGCTCTGTGTTAAAAAACCATCGTTATCAATGGCATCAATAATTGCAGTGGCAATTACGCGATCCACATCACTCATCGGCGTCAGTTCGAGCTGCCAGCGTAAGTGATCCTGCAGATTAGTGGTAGTGCAATGCAGATTATCGTAATTAAGATCATTATCTTCAAACAAACTACGCTTTCCGCTATTGGAGTACAGTTGCGACCATTGGAAGTCGGCAAATTCATCGGGGATTTGGTGGTTCGCTTCGGAAGAATCCTCCTTATCCTCATTGGGGCTTGCCTCAAGCATGGGATTGGATTCAACCGCCTGTTGAATTTCCTGTTGTAAATCCAGGGTGGATAACTGAAGCAGGCGTATTGCCTGTTGTAACTGTGGGGTCAATGTCAGCTGCTGACTAATACTGAGCTGCAACGATGGTTTCATTCAAATCCTCTTTGTTTACCCGCTTTATACTAGTAAGTTTAACTGATTCACTTGGATTATCCAGTAGGGGATCAGGGAAGAATCAAAACTTTTTATTTAGAATGGTTTAATTGTAAAAAAACAAGCAGATAATATTTAATGAGTTTAAACGAGATGAAAAAAAAGCCTCGAGTGGAGGCTTTTCTTTATTTGATTTTTGCTTCTTTGTAAGGTACGTGCTTACGAGCAACGGGATCAAATTTATTGAACTCCAGTTTTTCCGGAGTAGTAGTTGGGTTTTTTCTGGTAGTATAGAAATGCCCTGTTCCAGCGGTGGACACTAATTTTAATGTGATCCTGGTTTTTTTAGCCATTTTGAAATTCCTCAGTCAGTTAAACTTTTTCGCCTTCGGCTCTAAGTTTGTCAACAATTGCTTTAATACCCAGTTTGTCTATAGTACGAAGACCTTTAGTGCTGACTCTGAGTGTAACAAAACGTTGTTCTTCTTCAAACCAGAAACGACGTCGTTTAATATTAGGCAGGAAACGTCTGCGGGTTTTATTATTGGCATGCGAAACATTGTTACCAGTGATTGGTCGCTTGCCAGTTACCTGACATACTCTTGACATATTGTTGCTCCAAAGGTTCTGTAGATTTACATCTAGCTGGGCTTGAATTAAAGGCTTAAGCCACAAATCAGCCGGGGATAATACAAGAGCGCTTTTATAGCAAAAAATGTCAAATTATGCAATCAAAAAGTGCTTTGTAGACCAAAGATAATGGATTATACCCTTTTTTCTGGTGCTGGTCGAGACTCTCGCTTTTTTGTTATACTCCTTCCCTTTTTTATTGTATCGCAGGTTTTATGAAACGTACTATTAAAAGCTATGTGCTGAGAGCCGGGCGCATCAGTAACAGGCAGCAATTCGCACTGGATAATTTACTGGCGCATTATGAGGTTCCTTTTACTGGCACTTTCTGGAATTGGTCAGAGTTGTTTAAACGGGATGCACAAACCGTAGTTGAAATTGGCTTTGGGATGGGAGCCTCTTTGCTGGCGATGGCCGAGGCACATCCAGAACAGAATTTTCTTGGTATTGAAGTGCATCGAGCAGGAGTAGGAAGTCTTATCGCGGATCTTCATGAAAAAAATATAGAGAATGTTCGTATTGTCGTCCATGATGCGGTCGAGATTTTCACAAAGCAGATTCCGCCTGAAAGTCTCGCGGGAGTGCAGATTTTTTTTCCTGATCCCTGGCCTAAAAAACGCCATCATAAGCGGCGTTTAATTCAGCCTGAACTAATAAAGACTCTGGCTGCTGCCATTAAGCAGGGTGGATTTATTCATTGTGCTACCGATTGGGAAGAGTATGCCCAGCAAATGCTGGAGGTTCTTTCAAACGAGAATGCCCTTATCAATAAAATGAGCGAGGGAGGCTATTCGCCAAGACCTGAAACCCGACCGGTTACCAAATTTGAAAAACGGGGACAGGGTTTAGGCCATGGTGTTTGGGATCTTATTTTTATTAAAAAATAAAAAGGCGGGACGGGAAAAATACCCATCTGCGCCCTGCGGCTTATCCGGTGGGTCCAGTGTTTCTCTATGAGTTTTTCTGGATCCTCAGACAAAAAATACGTACTTTATCAGGTCAAAATGACTTTAAATAGTGTCGTTTCCGCGTAGGCGGAAATCCATCTTGCAAACAAAGTTAGGAATTAGCTTGAGAAATAGATTCCCGCCTTCGCGGGAACGACACGATAATAGAGCTATTTGAGCAAATGTTAAGTCATCCGCTGACTATATAAAAAATGAGGGAACCCTCAGGGACAAGCCGAGGGACGTAGCCGTATACAAGCTAGGAACCTAGGAGCTAGGAGCAGACTCTGTTTTTAGCGATGTGTAGTACCAATATTTAAACCTGAGGGGAGCTTAAAGCTGGTTCGAGTGATGCTGCTCTGGATAGTGGCTGATTAAAAAAGCAGTTCGAATCACTGAAAAACGTCTCTGTTTTGAGTCTTGCAGACTGAGAAAACAGATCCACAATCGCCTGGTGCCCTAAAATCTCTCCAATATCTTTGGGGAGCAACGTTATTTTTCCTTCACTATCCGGGGATTGTGCAGTAATTAAGCTTTCCATTTTTTGAATTGCGCTCACGCCTTTATCTGCAATACTTTGTCTCAGCTGAGCCGGAGTTGCACGAAAGGCAATTGTGGAGTCTACAGGTATGTCCAGTAAAAGCTTCACTATTTCAGGAAAATTCTGTTGGCAGGCCATAAAAAGCGGGGTTATTCCATCCGTAGTGGATAAATCAAAATTTGCTTTGTGAGCAATCAGGGCTTTAACTGTTTCCGTATGACCTTCAAATGCAGCAACCATGGCTGGAGTGGCGCCATTGTAGGCTATCTGGTCTAAATTGGCGCTTTCTTCGGCCAGAATGTCGACCATCTCTGAAAAACCCATTTGCGCTGCCAGAAATATCGGAAACATCTGACCGCTATTGGTTGCGTTTAAATCTGCCTTCTGAGCACTTAGCTCTCTAATCATTGCGCTGTCTCTCTGTTCGACTGCAATCAGGCAGGGCGTAAGGCCCTCCGAATTTTCCTGATTTAAATCAGCTCCATGAACTCCAAGTTCTCTGATTACGGCAGGATGTTTATTTTTGACCGCAATGATTGCCGGTGTATCACCATTATCTCTTGCCTGATTTAAATTAGCTTTCTTTTCGCCCAGCAGCCTGACAATCTGATCATGACCATTTTGTGCTGCTACGTAAACTGCGCTTGCTTTGCCATTATCCAAAGCATTTACATCCGTATGATCCAGTCCGATTAGGTGCTGTACGATTTCCTGATGGCCTTTCTGGGCTGCAATTATTAAACTGGTCGCTCCATTGGCAGTTCGCTGATTTGGACTGGCCCCATGCTTGATTAATGATACAACAGTATCGGTAAAGCCCATTTGGGAAGCCGCAAACAGTGGAGAGACATTGTCTTGGTTGGTTGTTTTACCCAGATCCGCTTTTGGTCCAAGGACCTCGATGATGGCGGTCAATCCTTGTTTAGCTGCAATATATGCAGGTGTTTCGCCACTATTGTTAGGCAGATTGACATCGGCTTCCATAGTGATTAATTCACTCAGGATTTCAGGATAAGCATTTTGGGCAGCCATGCAGGCAGGCGTCATCCCCTGCATACCCTGAAAATCCAGATTGGCTGAATATTCAGACAACTTACTGATAAGTGTCTTATCGCCAGATACTGCGGCAATCCAAGCCAGGTTTGCATACTCATCATGTCGTTGGGCCATTTCTTCGTTAATCACATGTGAGTTTTTAAATAGCTCCAGTTTTTTCTGTAGATCCGGGTTTGCCTGTGCAAAAGCGGTTCGGATAACCCGAGCATTAAAGGCAATATAGGGGCTATTATTTCTATAGGCCGTATGAATAAAATCGGCCAGTAACGCCGGATCTTTGACTACTGCCTTATCTGTCGTAAGATCCTGATTAATGTCACGATAATTCCATCCCTGATTGGGCTTATAGACCAGTCCAATGGCATGATGCGCATTATTTAAAAGCAGGGCCACAGGCGCATTCAGTTTCTCAGCCCGCTCCTTGAATTCCAGTAAGTCATTGAGTTCTGTAAGATAGCTTTTGATTTCTTCAGGCTTAAACACAAAAGACGCGGAGTATAAGTCCTTAAGTCCACCTTGCTGTTGAATAGCCTCTGTAGAGATGGCTGAGGAAACTGTTTCCCAATGCCGTTGAAGCACTGGAAATCCGGTATTGAATAATTCTGAAAAGTTACTAGGATTATGGAAAATACAGATCCGGCGTACGGTTTGATAGATCTCAATAAGTTCCTGCTCTCTTTCCGAAAGCAACTCCGCATTATCGCCTTTGAGTTTGGCTTTCTTAATTTCCGCGGCAAGGATCTCTGGAGAAGAGGCGGCAATTTCTGCGATGCATTTTTCAAAACGCTGCTCTTCTGCATCACTGCTAAGGCAAGCCTCTATCCACTGGATGGTAAAGCCATGACAAAGGCCTTCGGGGTTGTTATAAAGGCCCAGTTCCATTGCAAGTTTAAGCAGATTTGGATGTGCTATCGCCATAGGATTTCCAAAAATAAGATACTATAGCATTTGTTTATTAATAGATCATTAAGTGCTTTCGCTGATCGATTGCAGGAGGTTAAGAGAAAAAGGGATTTCGAGAGTGTTCATCAAACTGTGTCATGCCATCTCAGATTTGCGAGATCTCTCACTGCGTTCGAGATGACGGCGTGCCTGTGAGTAATGACTTGAGAAATTTTTTGTTAATTAGTAAAGAATTTTTGAACTTGGACTTCAGCCTGTGTAATATGCTCTTTTAAATGGCTCCGACTTCTAATAACAAAGAGGATTATTGAAAATGATTGATTTCAATGTACTGGATTCTGTACTGAAAGACGGCGAATTGTCGAAATTTTTGAGTTATTTGAAATCCATTAATGCCGATGAGGAGCAGAGAGATAACCTGGAGTTATCAGAAGACGGGGAAATATCAAAAGAAGAACTGGGATTTTTGGCTCAGCAAAAGTATGAAATTACAGGCGTTGGCAATTTCACTCTCCTTAACTATCTCATTTTAAAACATGATGCGAATGAACTGAATTTAATACCTCATATAAGCTACATATTGCCTCATGATAATTTCATTAGCGGCAAACCAGTTCATTTTGCGCTGCGTCAGAAGAAGCTTGATCTGATTCCGCCTCTGTTAGGCCACTTTATACCTCTTAAAGAAAAAGCCGAGGAACAAATCTGGGGTTCCAAAGATGCGCGTTTTCGGGTTCTTGTTGAAGAGCACGACGATGAGGCGCCTGTGGGGCTGATGCGTCTGATCGATTCTACAGACGAGAATGGTTTTACTCTGCTTGCACGGGCAGTACAGACAAGAGATGCAGAGAGCCTTAGGGCGGTATTGCTAAGAAAACCGAGACTGGATGAACCGACCGCATTCCGTGTTGCGCAAAAAAGCAAAGTTTTGAATTCTGCTCTTCATCAAGCAGTAAGGGACGATTGGGCTGAAGGGGTCAGGATGCTGATTGAAAGCGGAGCAAACCCTGAAATTTATTACAATCCCGCCACCCGAATCACTCCTTTTGTTATCGCCATTCGTTACGCAAAAATTGATGCCTTGAAAGTATTGCTTAAGGGGCAATCCAATGCAGATAGAGACAAATCGAGCGCAGATAAAGAAAAATTGCTTGCAGATAAAGTGAACGCTCCAATTTGTGATCCCACAGGTAATACGCAAGATCGCCCAATCAACGTACTTTGTCAGCATCTGAGCAATGAAAAAGATAAGAATAAAATAAAATCCCTGCTTGCAGGCATCGCGATGCTGATATGCCGCGGGTCAACTGTTCCGGAAAGCAAAAATCATCGAAATTTGCTCACCCAATATCGGGAACAGCTTGCGAGTGAGATTGCAAGTTATGCCGAAAATAGCTATAAGCGTTCAAGATTTATTATCCTGCAATTACACGCCAAGAACACATGGCATAAAATTTTCTACCCGGAATCCGGCTTTTTCTCTCATTTAGCGGGTAATCCAGGTAAAGTCACTAAAAAAATGGAAAATCTGGTATTGGAAGCCACTCTTAAATATCGTAAGAAAGAGGCTGAGGGAAAGATTCCAGACAAGAAAAAAGAAAGACATTATAGTAGTGATGAAATTAAACTGGCGGTTTTTACCCGGTTATTTTATAAAAATCGCAATGAAGCTTGCTGTGGCGGGAATCCCTGGGCAGCTGGCTTCTGGAATCTGGGGGAAGGCAGGTTTAACAGTTGGGATGAAGTGAGATTATATGCGACATCCGATAAAGGTGCAGGTACCCGTACAAGTACTATATATAACCTCATTGAAAGCAATAAAAGTAGTGTTCACAACAAATCGGCATTAGCTTTGGATAACAAGCTGGAAGCACTTCTCGACGAGATTGCCCAGCAGGAAGAGGAAAAGGCGCAAGAACGATTTATGGTCTAGGTTCTTACCCACAGGTTGAACTGGTATGCGGGTGAAGCTTCGCATACCAGTTTTGAAAATTGAATAAATCCTGTTCCAGAGTTTGGTACAGAGGCTTGCTTAAACTTCCGGCAAGCCCTAGAATCCTAGCTTTACGTACCGGGTGGAGAACTCAATGGGATGGAAAGAACCAGACAAAGATAAAGATAAAAATCAATGGAATGGTCAAAATCAGCCGCCTGATTTAGACGAAGCCCTCAAACGCTTTCAGGATAAATTAAAAAAAACCTTGTTGGGGGGGAATTCTGGTGAGGAAGGCGATCCGGGTTCAAGCGTACCTGGAAAAAGTGCTGGTATGCTGGCATTCCTGGCTTTACTGGTTATTTTCATTCTCTGGGCGCTTTCAGGCATTTTTATTGTGGATCCCGCCGAGCAGGCAGTTATTCAGCGTTTTGGCAAATATGTAGAAACCGTAGGGCCTGGGCCGCACTGGATACCTCGTATTATAGAATCAAAGGTGGTGCGAAATGTTGAACGCGTTTCGGACTATTCCTATTCAGGGCATATGCTGACCAAGGATGAAAATCTGGTTTCAGTCTCACTGGCTGTTCAATACCGCATTGGTGATTTGCAAGCCTATCTCTTTAATGTGGTTGATCCTCAGGAAAGCCTGCAACAGGCGACATCCAGCGCGTTGCGTCAGGTCGTTGGTACTACCACACTAAATGAAATTATCACTGAAGGCCGTGAAGCATGGGCAACTCATGTACAGGATTCACTGATTAAAATTCTTGATCGTTATAAAACAGGAATAGTGATCGTTAACGTATCGCCACAGCCAGCCAGAGCCCCTGAGAATGTACAGGATGCCTTCGATGATGCCATTAAGGCGCAGGAAGACGAAAAGCGCTTTAAGGAGCAGGCTTATGCATACAAGGCAAGGGTAGTTCCTATCGCCGAAGGTAATGCGCAGCGTATTCGTGAGGAAGCACAGGCTTTTGCTAAGCAGGTGGTATTAAAAGCGAAAGGCGAGGTCGCTGAATTTCTGGCCTTATTACCGCAATACAATCTGGCCCCGCTTGTAACCTCCGAAAGAATGTACCTTGATACCATTCAACAGGTATTAAGCAAGAGCAGCAAGATTATTGTAGATGGCAAATCCGGGAATTTACTTTATTTACCGCTGGATAAGCTGGCTCATAACGCAGTGACCGCTTCCTTGCCAAAACCTGCTGTGGATGAAGTCGCTGCCAATCTGGAGGAAAGTTCTGCCGCTGGCGAGTATGACGATCATGCAACCACACGCCCGATAATCAGGCAAACTTATCGACAAGTGAGGAATTAATAGATGAATGCTTTAAGAACAACTCTGGTCGTATTGGCGTTTTTCATTTTGGTGGTCATACTAGCCAGTGTTTTCACTGTAAATCAAGGCCAGCAAGGGATTCTTTTACGCCTGGGACGCCTGGTTATTGATAAACAGACAGATAAAGTCAAGGTGCTTGAGCCTGGTTTGCATTTCAAAACGCCGTTTATTGAAAGTCTGCGTTTATTCGATACACGCCTGCAAACCCTGGACATTAAATCCTCGCGGATTGTAACCAAAGAAAAGAAAGACGTGATTGTCGATTATTATGTCAAATGGCGCATAGGCAATCTGGCTCAGTATTTTAAATCTACCGGTGGGAATGAGTTTAAAGCAGAAACTTTGCTGGAGCAGCAGTTGAATACCTGGCTGCGCGCTGAATTCGGCAAACGCACTATTTCTGATGTGGTGTCAGGCGGCAGAGATGACGTGGTTGATGTGTTGCGTGAAAAAGCGGAACAGCAGGCGCAGGGTTTAGGTGTTGATGTGGTCGATGTCAGAATCAAGGGAATTGAACTACCGGCCAACACCAGCAACGCCATTTATCAACGTATGCGTGCTGATATGCAAAAAATTGCTAACAGACATCGTGCCGATGGACAGGCTGCAGCAGAAGCTATTCAGGCGGCCGCGGATGCAGAAGTGACCGTGGCTCTGGCAAAAGCCCATAGTGAAGGGCAGATCATTCGGGCAAAAGGCCAGGCTGAAGCAGCTACCATTTACGCGGAGGCCTATGGTCAGAATACTCAATTCTTTGCATTCTACCGCAGTTTGAAAGCCTATGAAGGAAGTTTTACCAGTAAACAGGATTTATTGGTATTGGATCAAAGCAGTTCTTTTTTTGACTACTTTAGACATTCTTTAGTAAAAAGTGGTGATACGACAAAGAAAAACTGATATAATTTTTTATTTTGTTGAAGAGGGTTAAGTTCGCTTAACCCTTTTTTCTTTGAGATATTTTGTTATGAAAAATAATTCGCATAACAGGGTTTCTCGGTATGTTAGCGGGAGTTATTCTCCTCTCCATTATTCACCAGTTTATAGAGTAAGAGTTTAATTATGGGCAAGAATGTTGTAATAGTTGGTACGCAATGGGGCGATGAAGGTAAGGGTAAAATTGTCGATTTGCTGACCCAGAACGTCAAGGCTGTTGTCCGCTATCAGGGCGGTCACAATGCTGGCCATACCTTGAAAATTAACGGTGAAAAAACAGTTTTGCGGCTCATCCCATCCGGCATGCTCAGGCCTCATGTCAGCTGCTATATCGGCAATGGAGTTGTTCTTTCGCCAGAAGCCCTGCTTGCGGAAATTCGTGAGTTGGAAGCCAAGGGAATCAATGTTCGTGAGCGTCTGAAAATCAGCCAGGCCTGTCCCTTGATTCTACCCTATCATGTGGCTCTTGATAAAGCCCGTGAAACACTGAAGGGAAGCAAGGCTATCGGAACGACAGGGCGTGGAATTGGTCCTGCCTACGAAGATAAAATAGCTCGCCGGGCTTTGAAAGTCAGCGACTTGTTTGATGAAAACCGCTTTGCCCGAAAACTGACTGAGCTATTACATTATCATAATTTTGTTCTTAAAAATTATTATCAACAGCCTGAGGTTCAGTTAGAGCCTGTTCTTCACGATGCAAAAATATGGGCCGCTGAATTAAAGGAGATGGTCTGTGATGTGACCACCAGCTTGCATACCCATCGTGAACAAGGCGATTCAATCTTGTTTGAAGGCGCACAAGGGGTTTATCTGGACATCGATCATGGAACCTATCCCTTCGTGACCTCATCCAATACCTGCGTCGGCAGTGTGATTAATGGCGCAGGGTTCGGTCCGCGCTATCTTGACTATGTTCTGGGAATCACCAAAGCCTACACGACACGTGTGGGTGGCGGACCTTTCCCTACTGAACTCCAGGATGATATAGGAAAGCGCCTGGCAGAGCGTGGGCATGAGTTTGGGGCAGTTACCGGACGCCCTCGCCGTTGCGGATGGTTTGATGCCGTATTGCTTCGTCGGTCGATTGAACTGAATAGTATCACCGGCTTATGTGTAACCAAACTGGATGTCCTGGATGGTTTGGAAACCCTGCGAATTGCTGTAGCCTATCGTGATAAAAATGGGCAATTACTGACTCGTCCGCCTCAATCGGCAGAGGATTTTGAAGGTCTTGAACCGGTGTATGAAGAATTGCCCGGATGGACTGAATCCACCGCTGATTTAACGTCAATGTCACAGATGCCGGCTAACGCACTGGCTTATCTGAAACGAATTGAGGAATTATTGAATATACCGGTTGATATGCTTTCAACAGGCCCAGAGCGTGATTCCACTATTATCAGACGCGATCCTTTTAACTAGGAAAAAAGCATCTTGATGCCCGGCATGGGCATCAAGGTTTTTGTACTACTTCACATATGCCTTAGGCTGATCAAAATCATAAATTATACCAAGCCCCATTTGAGCGGTATTTGGTGTAATTTTAGTTTGTTTTAACACCCCGCCAAAAGGTTCAAACACTGCACTCTTAATGCCCTTATAATTAATTTGGCTGTAATCCAGCATCAGCCACCAATTAGTGGATAAAGCATGTTTTAAGCCTAATCCATAGCGAATGCCCCCGCGGTTTTTGGTTTGGCTAAGAATAGTGGGATCTGATTCGCTGATTTTAACCCGCCCGTTGCTGTAGCCCACGCGGCCAAATATCAGCGTATTTTCGGAGAGAAAATAGCCTGGCAGGACACTGACTCCAGCACTTCGTTTTACGGTAAAGGTGGTTTTTAAAAAGGTTTGATGAATATATTCGTTATTGTTTAATTCATATTCCACCGAGCTCAGATTTCCGTTCACTTCGGCAGCCAGGCTATAGCGTTGATAACGCCACTGGTAGCCGCCGAAGATAGAGCCGAAAACGCCAGTGCCTGAAAAATGATTCTTATCGATTACGTCAAAAGTACCCGGGCGAATGACATGGGATCTTTGTCTGAATTCAGCTCCCTCAGGTCCAACACTGGCGCCGAGGTAGAATCCGGCATGGCTGATTGAAGAGCACAGAATAAGACTGGCGGCACAAACGGTTTTCCTTAACATATAGTTCTTCCTGATTGATGATTAATTTTCAAATTGCTTTTCAAAAGCGGCCATTCTGAGTTCAAGATTTCGCTGCAAGCTCGCTTTTTCATTTCCATTTACAAAACTGCTACAGGTGGCGCTGTTCAAATCAGCACATTCAGTAACCAGGGTTTGTCTGGCGGGATCAGCCCAGATACTTTTGCCGGGTAAAAAGGCATAAGTCAGTACATTTCGGGTCATCTGCTTAAGTGTCTGGTAGTCGATGTCGTGCTCAATGACTGCTTTCACATATTGACGTGTCAGATCAGTTCGCAGGATGCCTTCATCATCAGTTGACAAGACAATGGGCACCCCTTGTTTTAAATAGTAATGGATGGGATGTTCTTTTCCCTTGATATTAAATATTTTCTCATTACTGGTGAGATTAATTTCTACCGGGATCTGGTGCGTTTTCATGTAATTCAGCGTGTCATTGGCGTTATCCTCAAACCCAATATCAAGCCCGTGACCTATTCGTTCGGCATGTCCTGTTAACACGGCATCGCGTATATGAAATCTCAACTCCTTTGGCATCACATCCTCGGCCTTTAATTCACCGGCATGGAGTGCAATGTGGACTTGCGGATATTTCTGGTGCAGGAAGTTGATCACTTCCATCTGTTTTTTATAATCTCTAAGGGAGATAATGCCGTCTTCTGCCTGTACCATATTTATGGCGACGATTGCTTCTGATTGGGAGGCGGCGGCAAATCCATGCAGCGCCTGCATAAAAAAGCTTTGAAGAGGTTGCTCACGAAGAATATGATACTGAAATTTTACCGTTAGATGGCAAACGGACTGCTCGGGTTTGCTGTCACATCCCAGGAACTTTCTGGTATCTGGCAATAACTGGTCGCTGACTTTTACTGTATTTGAAATTTCCTGAACAAAGGCTGGATCATCAAGAAGAAGCTTTCTCGCTTTTTCAAAGCCTTGTGCCAGATTGGGTTTTTCTGAAATGACTGTGGATTTGGCATAGTCGGGCATCATCATGATTTCCATATATTCTTCCTGCTGCTCGCTGGCTCGCTGCATGACTTCTGCAAGAAGTGGGATGTGATTGTCCATGATGAGGTTAGTGAATTTAAAAAAGGTGGCAAAGAAATGATCATGTCCGGATTCTTCGCCGGCAATGAAATCCTTCATTGACCAGGCTCGGATAAGCTTGTCGTATAATTCAGGATTGTTCAGTATTTGATTACTTTTTATTCCGTTACAGGCTTCACTGATTTTATTGATACCAAATGACTGCGGGTTCAAACAATAATCCTGCCTGGCTGCGAGTTCAACCATAGTTTCAGGGTAGGCGCCACCGGCCAGATGATAATGCAGTTCCCCGCCCTTGGGCATTTCTTTAAGAAACGCATATAAGGCATTAGGATCTTGCCTGATTTCATTAAAATGTTGCTCAACACCGGATTGAACAGACGAAGTAAACGCCAGTAAAAACGCATAACCAACCAATTTTTGCATACCAAAGCCCATACTGGCTTCAGCTGGTGGAACTCATTGATTCTGCGAAGCCAAAATACATTACAGGAGAATGAGTATACTGATTGTTTGCTAAAGTCTCCATTATTTTCAAAGAGGATTGGGGCGCAGACTAATAAGCATTTCATTTTTGACTATAATTTAAGCATTCAGACCATTAAAGTGTTTTTCTCATGTCCTCAGATGCTGACAGAACCCCAAGAATAAGTGAACTATTTGCTGCCTGCAAAGCAGTTATCAGCAGTCCTGCGCCTGATTTTCCTGCATTAACCAATAAAATTAAAGAGATACTGGATTCAGCAAACTATCAGGACCAGGAGGCAGCCCCCGAGCTAAGGGCTATTCCCTGGAACAGTCTGGTTAAAGATTTGCATGAGCTGCGCACCCTTAGAGACAAAAATGCCCTGACATCGGAAGATAAAATTCGTGCTTCGTTTTTAGAGAGCCGTGTTAACCAGATGGCTTTACCTGCTTTTTCGGAATTACAGCGCTCTATGGAGGTTGCAGATCTATGGAATACAGAGGTTAAATCGTTTTTGGCTCTTGCAGATGTAAAGCTTCCAGCGGAGCCTATTGCCAAAGAAACTGCAGTGACAGCAGCTGTTGAAACTGCACCTGCGCTGCCCTTATTTATGACAATTCGGAATGCTCGAACCGCCTTAAACGAGCGGCTGAAAACCAGTTTGAGTGCACCAATCAGTGAAAAGCTGACGCCTAATGAGGAAGGCGTTCCCTATACTGATCTTGACAAGGATCCTCCACAGGTTGCATCCATAAAAAAGCTGATTAATAGTTTGTATTATGCTGAGAACGCGGCCAAGGCCGAAATATGGCAGAAAATTGATTCGTCCAGTAAATTGGGAATAGTTCATAGTGTTTTAAGCAATCAGATACAAATTGCTTATGATGTATACAATGTGTACAAGGCTCTCGATAGCTTTAATGAAGCAGCACCCGAGATCAGGGAATTGTTGCGGGATAATATGGATCTTATTCAGCCAGTATACAACAATCTCACATCTGCGGTGCAAGCCTTGGGTTTACAGGAAAAATATGAGCATCTGGATCTGGCAGGCGGTGCCGGGCTATTGCTGGGACAAGGTGTCAACGCCCTGCAGAAAGGCGATAAGACTACACTACAGGGGAATGTGCTGAGCGGATTATTGAATCAATTACCTAGATTGCTCAATTCTGCGGCAACGGCTATAAATCCCGATAATAAGCAAAGTGCTGAGGCTTTGCAGATATCCGCAAACAAACAGCAGGCAATAGGCCAATTGATTGATGCGCTACTCAGTGATAAGCATACGCTGAGTGCTCTTCGTCCTGCAAGAAAGGCCTTGAAAGGTCTTAAAGAAATCAAAGAGCGGCTTGATGCCGAACAAGATAATCTTTCCGAGGAAACAATAAAGGCTTATATCAAGTGGGGCAATGAAGGATTAACGGCCCTGATTACTATGGCTGATGATTTTGAACGTCGAAATTATTTGAAACCGGGTACTATTTCTGATCCCATCGTTGAACAGGCAACCATCTTGCGTGATGCCATTGAAGCGCGCATAGCACAATCAGAAGCCGTTAAAAAGCTTCCTGATGCTAATGCAGCTGATGTGCTCCGGGTGGCTAAAGTAGGCTCGGCCAAATCATTCATAGCACAAAGCCGTATTCATGCTTTAGATGAATCGAGAGTCGCGTCCTATACCGAACTACAGGAGCTGGAGTTTAAAGCTTCCCAGGCAAAAGAGTTCTTTGATCTCCTTAATCAATATGCTGGAAAAAATCTGGCGGATATCAGCCTGGAGGATAAGCAGCGATTAAAGCAGTCCTATCAGGTGATTCAATCGGCCGTTGCAACCTTTAATATTGAGCTGGACAAGCAAATTGTATCCGCTCTTAATGCTACAGAAGCACCGCCCGCCGCAGGACGGTTCGCTGGATTCTGGAAAGGAGTTGAGAAACTCAAAAAAGCGGATATTAGTGGTTTGATGAATGATATCGGCGGGTACTGGCACGGAGAAGTGAATCTGGTTGGTGGATTAAGACAAAAGATTTTGAAATATTATGATGATAAAGAAAATGCTGAAATTCTTAAGCTTGAAGTTATTAATGAAGCAGAGTTTAGCCTCGCAGAAAAATTCAAAGGAAAAATAGTTCCCTATGAGGAGGTTTTGGCTGCAAGAGATCAGAAGGCCTTATTGGCACCCGAGACAACGGCAGCACTACGTGGGCAGGGCGTTATGGGATTAGATGCCCTGGAGCGGGTCGAGCAAATATTGCCAACAATGCTTGATGTAATCAAAGAAGCTGTCGACTCTTCAGAAGAGGTCTCCGAGAAAGACCTGGCTTATCTAAAAAGTGAATATCTAAGACTACAGCCTACTATTTATCATACTAATAATGAACTGGATGCAAAAATAACCGCAGCGCTTAATTCCGGAGATAAAGCAAAGTTAGCAGAAATCAATGCTGACTTACGTCACCCTGATTTTTTCAGAGAGCTAAATGCTCGTAAGCAGTTTCTGACTGATCTTTCCAACAAAAAAAGAGAGCCATTACCTGCTGTCGATAAATTATCTCCAGCTGAGGTTTCTTCAATTAATAATTTACGGGGTAATTTCGCTGCGATTCAGGAGATGGGGTTATCTGCATCAATTGGCAAGCTAAGTGAGTATGTCAGAACTACGCGTATTAATAATTTATCCACACAGGTCAATGACCGAATCCAGATGCCGCCCCATGCGGAGGATCCGACGGATCCCAAAGTGGTGAAGCAAATAAAAAATCTGGAAAATAATTTATACGATTTGCAAAAAGCGTTGGCGGCTTTTGAAAAAATGAACAATGACGATTCACTGGTTACTAAATTCACTGTTTTAAAAGATGTGCTGATGCAGTTAAAGGCGTCCTGGAATACCTTAAACAGCATGACCCCTGAACTAAAAGAGCAATATGCTTCAGTAGCTAAGGTGTTAACGTCTTATAGCTCTGTAGTGAGCCCTGCTCAGGTGCAGAGTCAGAGCGCACAGGAGCTTCAGGCGGCCAGATCAAACATTCAGAAGAGAGTTGATAGCCTGTTTGCCGCTTCAGCGTATGTTGCAGATAAACAGCAGCAGCTAGCCGGGTATTTTGGTCTGGAAGTGGATGAGGGACGTAAGTTTAAGGGGTATACGCGTGAGCAACTAGCCAATCCCGAGGCAATGAAAAAAGAAGCGGATAAGATTGTGAGTGGTCTTGAAAAGCTTTCAGAAGGGTCTCAGATAGGTGGATTATGGAAGTCCAAAGGCTTATTGAAACAACTTAAACGCTTTGGTGAACAGCTGGGAGAGCTTGGCGCTACCGTTGGTACAATCGCCAATGTACAAACGGGTACCTTGAAAACTCAGTTATATCAAGCAGTTTTAGCGGAAATAAGTCATAAGGAAGACGATCTGTACCTGAACCCGGGCACGATGCTTATGCCTACCATGCAAAAACTGAATGTCTTTTTTGAATCCATGTTAAGCGAGCTGGATCTGCCTTATGAGGATAAACTGGCTATTATACAGCAAGATCAGTTTATGGCGATTTTAAAGTCAGAAACAGCTAGTCGCATGGCACAGTTAAATGACGATCTCAATAAAGCGACCAGTCCTCAGGAAAAAACAGATATTGAATTTAAAATGCAAACACTTTCCAATAAACTGAACTATCTGGATGAGGTGGGTAAGACTTACTCAGAAAACTATGGTGAGCGCAAAGCAAAAATACTGGATAGTGAATTTGAAAAGTTGCTGAATAAAGTATACATCCCGGCGATGGCACAATCTGGCAAAGTTTTGAATGAGCCTTTTAAAACTCAATACATCAATGAGCTACGCACTTATTATCAAAATAACCGGCATAAATTAATCAGTGAAGGCCAGGCTGACAGCCTGTCAATGGACGATCTGAAAATGGGGCTCAATAATATCCAGACTAGTCAATACAGAGCCTATCGGTTTGTCGACAATGTGACCCATATAATCAATGATCACATGAGCAAAATCAAACCCGGAGAAAATAAAGATTTATCTGAGTTTGGCGAAAAACTTGTGGACAAATTTCGTGACCCTTCTGTGCCTATTAATACGCGTTATAACGAGGCTAAAAATCTGGAAAATAACCCGCAGTTTAAGGAAATTGCTGCCAAAAGCAGTAAAGGTTTGGGTCTTCTCTACGCGCTAAAGAGCTTTTTTAGAAGTGTCTCCTATGTTTTAAGTCAGTCCATAATGCACAAAATGTCAATGAGGGAATCTTATCAGGCCTATAAGGAAATACAAAAAATTCAACGAGGCGAAGCTTTGCGGGAGGCTTATTTAAACTTAAAGAAGCCGGAAGCAGATGATCCTGATAAAAAAGATGGTATTGATCAGGTAGATAATCCTGAGCAGGAAAGACAAAAAGATATTGAAAAAACTGATAAATTTCGTGATGCGCTAAATGATATGCGACCTAAGGCAGTGGAACCACCGGTTGAGGCAGCCAATAAGGCCCCTGCCGAGGATAACCCCCCTGCTGAAATTGCGCGTCCCGGTTAAAATATTTACATCTTGATATGCTTTTTGCATATCAAGATGGTTATTTCAATTAGCACAGACTTTGACCATTTTTTGCATCGATTCTTTCCTGTCTTGCAGCAATGATTTCCTCGTGATTTATAATTCTTTTATCAGCATTCAAATTGCACTGCTCTTCAATGTAGTCCATACGGACTGCAAGACTTCCTTTGGGGTTAAACTCTTCTTTGATTTCTTCTTTCAATGTCTGCTGGAGTGCGCTAAGCAATGCCGGAACATTCTCCTCACCGGTATAATTCTTTAAAAAGTTATTAATAATCTCAGTGTGGCCACGCCGCGGGTGTGCAAAAAAATGCCCCGCCCGCTGCCATCTGCTCGCGGTATCTGAGGTTCTAAGTGCATAGTCTTCAAGGATAGTCCTCGCTGCCAGATAATTTCTTTTCTCCATGGATAAATGCGGGAGGGTTTGCCTGGTCCACATCGCATGATATGACTTTGGATAATCATGTCGAGTCAGGACAGATACATTCTGCGGCGCAGGAGATGGTTGAGGTTGAGCCGGCGGTTGTTGGGGTTGAGGGGGAAATTCGAGTTCAATATTTAAATTCTGGCGTGGTGTTCTTGGGTTTTCAGCAGCTGGAGCTGTGTGCGTTGGAGTGGATGGCTGTGATAACTGTACTTGAGGTGCCGGCCTGTTGCTCGCATAGAAATCGAGTTGTGTTATAAAATTCTCTATTTCTTTATCTTTAGGATTTGCACCGAAAGGGTTTATAGAATTGGGCGGAAGGTTAAGCACATTAATTAATCTTGATGCAAAAGTACCTCGAAGGCTGTTCAGAACCTCCTCATTGTCGGATGTTTGGGGAAAGTCAAACAGACCCGAGGAAGGATGAGTTCCTACTAAAATCAATCGTGTATCCGGGCGCATCTGTTGGAGATAAGTGTTAATATTTGCTTTTAATTCTTCAATATTATTTTGGTCACTGGATAGGTTAACGACATAAATGAGCACATCCGCGCTCTTCTCATCTTTACCCACATGCATCCTGGCTCGCGCGGGTTCGGCTGTGGCATTTACCAGATTCAAAAAAGGGGCATGGTCCTGACTCAGTATATTTGCCTGAAGAGCAGAGGGATTGTTCCGATGTCGTCTTAACTCGCCTTTAGTAGGTTCTCTGAGGGGTTTTCGGATTCTAACCACAGAAGAGTTTTCTGTGTTAGTTTCACCTTGCGCTGTCCTGGATTTTCGAATGGTAGGTTCCAGGAACTCAGACCATGCGCTGTTTGCATCTCCTACAACTAACGCTTTTAACGAAGAATTATCCCGCTTTGCTCTAGCCATTATATTGCTCATTAGTTATTTATATTGGTCTAATTATAGTCAGAAATGGTTAAGGTTTTATTAAGGGATATTCTAGCCCTATTGGTATTGAGTTAAGGGATAACAGGTTGTGCCACAAAAAAGGATGGTCTTATTGGGTAGCTGGATCCCGCGAACAAGTCGCGGGACGTAGGAGGGGAGGCTTTTGATTAGTTACGGGCAACTGCCAGGCCTTTGAGAATAGTCAAGGCAGCATACAGTTGGTAGTCCTCATGCAGAAGCGCTTTATCATCTTTGTTAGAGTGTTCAACGCTTTTGGTTTGTTCACTGGTATTAGCCAGATGGCCGCTTAAATCAGCCTCTGAAAACCCGGTGAAACTGGCTTTATTATCATCTTTTGCCACAGTCACTTCATCGATGACGATATCAGGGGTAATACCCTTGGCCTGAATAGACACACCAGATGGCGTATAATAAAGGGCTGTCGTCAGTTTGATTCCACGTTTATCATCTAGCGGCAGGATAGTCTGTACAGAGCCTTTACCGAAGCTTTGTGTGCCGACGATAATTGCGCGTTTGTTGTCTTTAAGAGCCCCGGCAACAATCTCTGAAGCTGAAGCTGAGCCATTATTGATTAGAACTATCATGGGTGCATTGTTCAAAACATCGCCTGGATTGGCCAGAGCAGTGAATTTTGAACCCGGTAAGCGCCCTTGTGTGTAGACAATCATTTCCTGCTTGCCATCTTTCGAGGTATCCAGAAACGCATCTGATACCTGAATCGCTGAATCCAGCAATCCTCCCGGATTATTTCTGAGATCAAGAATCAGACCTTTCAGATTGCCGCCTGCCTGTTGTTTCAGTTGAGCGATCGCTTTTTCCATATCATCACCGGTCATTGCCTGAAATTGGGTCAGGCGTATATAACCGTAATTGTCATCAAGGAGTTTACTTTTTACGCTTTTGATAAGAATTTTCTCGCGAACCACAGAGAATACCAGTGGTTTACTTTCACCTTTTCTCAGAATAGTCAGGTCGATGGTCGTACCCGCCTTTCCACGCATTAAATCAACGGCTTCCTGCAGAGTGATGCCCTGAACGGATTGGTTGCCCAGTTTGATTATATAATCACCGGCTTTGATACCCGCTCGATAGGCTGGTGTATCAACCAGAGGAGTGACCACTTTCACTACTCCTTCTTCCATTGTGACTTCAATACCCAGACCGCCAAATTCACCGCTGGTTGAAGTTTGCAGATCTTTAAATGCATCTTCATCAAGATAAGTGGAATGTGGATCCAGACCGCTTAGCATACCTTTAATGGCATTATCAAACAGCTCTTTATCGTCAGTCGGTTTCACATAATATTTTTTAATCTGGCTTAAGGCATTTGAGAAGCGTTGGACATCCTCCAATGGAATTTTTTTATTACCCTCTGCATTGGTGTTTGTCGCTGTTGCCGAGGCATCAGTTGCATAGAGTTGAGCTGGAAACAAAAACGCAGTTGTTAATACTGTCGCCAGAGCACCAGAGTAAAACCGTTTGTTGCGCATAATGTTCTCCTTGGATAGTGTGCCACGCATCATGCGGTCACCTTCCGATGTCAAATTACATGAAGCAATATAAATGCCAGAGAGTCTATTAAGAAGAAAAACTTCTATCGGAAATTGCTTTTGCAATGCCGGTTCGTCTGCTTCAGGCTATTACTTCGAGCATGAATCAACACAGCATACGGGACAGAAAACCGAGAAATCCGTTTATCATAACTGCTTTCTTAACGATCACAGAATCACCAAGCTGGATTTGACTACTTCTGGCTGATGTTTGTTATTATGTCGATGATTGTCAAATTACACAAATCAAGCTAACCATTCAAGTGGTGGAACAGCTTTGCCACGTTGCCTCACCTCAAAGTATAGACCGTTTTGTTTTATCCCGCCGCTGTGTCCAACGGAGGCAATTTGCTCTCCTTGCTGTACGGTAGCCCCTTTGCGCTTATATAAAGACTGGTTGTGCGCATACAGGGTCATAAAGCCTTGCCCATGATCAATAATGATTAATAACCCATAGCCATTAAGCCAATCGCTAAAGACAATTTTGCCTGAAGAGACGGCACGCACTGGTGTTCCTTCTCCGGCAAAAAATGTCACGCCCTGATTCATCCGTTGAAGAGAACGGCTTTGAATGGGGCGTGGAAGTTTATGCCGCATCTGGTTAAAGCTTTGTTTAGGTAAGGCGACACTTTTCAAGGCCAGATTCTTTAAAAGACTGGAGAGATTCTCTTTGTTACGTTCAAACTCTGCCAGTGTATGCTCTTTGCTCTGGATTTCTTTACTCAGTGATTGGATAACTGCTTTATGGTAGTGTTTATCTTCCTGTAGCTGGGCCTGATGAATATGAAGCCGCTGCTGTAGCTGGCGCTGCTCAGCCAGTTCATCCTGTAAACTTTTCTGATTGGAGGTTAAATTCTTTTTCGTGTTATCAATGGCGTCGATAATATGTTGCCGTGACTGAACGATGTATTGATAATAGGTGAGCAGGCGACTGATAGAATAGGGTTCATCCTGATTGATAATCCATTTAACCGGCTGATAACCCCCTATCTGATAGCGGGTGCGAATATGGCTTGCCAGTTGTTGCTGCTGCTTTATCAGTTGCTGATTCAATTCGCTGATATGCTGTTCCAGGCTGACAATTTTTTGTTTCTTGCTGTCGATATCAGTTTGAATGGAGCGCAGCTGTTGAATGGCTTTGTCTATTTGTTTCTCGGTGCCTGCCAGTTCACGATTCAACAGACCGCGGCGATCATTCGCATTGGCCAGCACTTGTTTGAGACGGTTAATTTGCGTGTCCAGCTGCTTTAATTTGGTTTTAGTCTGTAGTACAGAGGAGCTATCAGCCGCATAGTTTGCACCTGCCAGGCAAAGGACAAGGGTAAAACCTGAAATATAACATCTGAAATTAGACAGAATCGGCATGATCTTCCACCAGAAGGGCTTGTCCTGTCATTTCATCCGGCTTTGATAAATCAAGCAGAGAAAGAATGGTCGGTGCGATATCCACTAAAGTACCCTGGCTGACTTTAAAATGTCTCCGGGTATTACCCACATAAACAAAGGGGACCATTTCACAGGTATGAGCAGTGTGAGCCTGGCTGGTGTTTTCATCATACATTAATTCTGCATTGCCATGGTCCGCGGTGATTAACATGCAACCGTCTTTTCTTTCCAAAGCCTGCCAAACCTCACTCATACAACGGTCAAGGCACTCAATTGCTTTCTTCGTGGCGCTAAAATCGCCTGTATGTCCTACCATATCGGCATTGGCATAATTGCAGATGATCACATCATAGGCATCGCTGTTAATCGCATCCACCAGGGCATGGGTTAACTGAGGCGCGCTCATCTCCGGTTGTAAATCATAGGTTGCAACAGGTGGAGAGGGGATGAGTATGCGATCCTCATTGGGAAAAATCTGTTCTGATCCGCCATTAAAAAAGAAGGTGACATGGGCGTATTTTTCCGTTTCCGCAATTCTCAACTGATTCAATCGATAATCGGCAAGCACTTTTCCGAGCGTATTGCTTAAAGGAATCGGTGGAAATGCGATTGCGGTGTTTAAGCTTTTTGAGAACTGAGTCATGCTGATAAAGGCAGCCAGTTCTGGTTTCCTATGACGAATGAAACCCTCAAATGAGTCGTTAATGAATGCCTCAGTGAGCTGCCTTGCGCGATCGGCACGAAAGTTAAAAAAGAACAGGGCATCCCCATCTTCGATCGCTTTATGTTCTCCAATCAAAGTCGGCGGAATGAATTCATCCGATTTGCCGTCTGCATAGAAATTCCGGATCGCCTCTTTTGCGCTGTCAAAATGGTATTGGCTCTTGCCTTGGGTCAGCATATGATAAACCGGTGCTATCCTTTCCCAGCGTTTGTCCCGGTCCATAGCAAAATAACGCCCGCTGATTGAAGCAATACGTGCTGCCGGATAACGCTCAAGCTGCTCTTCCAGAGCTTCGATACTGCTTAGGGCACTTTGTGGTGGAGTGTCACGGCCATCTAAAAACAGATGAAGATACACATCGTAAAATCCAAGCTGATGGCAAATCTTTATAAAGGTAAATAAGTGATTTTGATGACTGTGAACTCCTCCGGGAGATAAAAGTCCCATCACATGCAAGGACTTGCCACTTTCTTTTAATTGCTGAATAGTAGCCAGAAATAATTCGTTTTGCTCGAATTCTCCGGTATCTATGGCATGATTGATGCGGGTTAAATCCTGATAAATCAGGCGGCCTGCACCAATATGCATATGGCCGACTTCCGAATTGCCCATTTGATCATCGGGTAAACCAACGACATGTCCAGAGGCGTTTAGCAAGATATGCGGCCGGTGCGCCCACCAGTCATCCCATTGAGGAGTGTCTGCTGCGGCGATTGCGTTGTGGTTCTCGTTGCAGCTGTACCCCCAGCCATCAAGAATCATTAATACTAATGGTTTTCTTTGTTGCATGGGGTAACTCCGACAAAATTAGAGAATAATGAAATCTTCCTGAGCAGGAAAGATTAGATCTCTAAGTATATACTTATCGGACAGGTTTAGGCGAGCATTCGATGTCGATTGCAATGTTTTTTTATTTAAATTAAAAAGGATTAACTTCTATAATAGAGGCACTTCTCTTTAAGGATTATTATGAAACAACATTCTCCCGGATTTTTGAAGTTAGTGACAGCGGCAAAGCAACGCATTAAAGAGATTTCTCCGCTCGCTTTGAAAGAAAAAATGGATAGCAATGAATCTTTTCAGCTCATAGATGTACGCGAAACCAATGAATGGGAAACCGGACACCTTCCAGGAGCTGTCCATCTGGGGAAAGGAATTATTGAGCGCGATATCGAGAAACAAATTTCAGATTTAAAGACTCCAATTGTCGTGTATTGCAGCGGCGGTTTTCGCTGTGCTCTGGTTGCGGATAATCTGCAGGCCATGGGTTATGAGCAGGTGTACTCTCTGGAGAGTGGATCACAGGGTTGGATTGATGCCGGTTTTAATCTGGTCAAATAGCTGGGAGTTATAACGATGAAAATAGCGGTTTGCAGCGATGAGCTTTATCCAGTGAACGATTTTGTAGTTGAGGAGTTGAGAAAGTCAGGATACGAACCGGTGTTATTTGGCGCTCTGCGATCGCGCAGTAATGCGCCCTGGATTGCCTCAACTGAGGAAGCAGCCCAGGCAATCAGTTCAGGAGACTGCCAGGAAGGTATTTTCTTCTGCTGGACAGGTACTGGCACCTCAATTGTTGCTAACAAGATTCCTGGCATCAGAGCCGCCTTGTGCACCGATGCTCAAACCGCTGCAGGTTCCCGCATCTGGAATAGTGCCAATGTCCTTGCATTATCCAATCGCTTGCTGACTCAGGATTTGGCAAAAGAAATTCTTGCCAGCTGGTTTAATACCGCTCTTAATGAAGAGAGTGAAAAAGCAGCAGCCGAAATCCAGGCTATCGAATCAAATTACAAAAAACACACCCCAGAACAAGCCAATCGCTAAAAAAGCGTAAATATTAGTAAATTAACGCGCACGGTCCTCATCGTGATTTTATAATCCGGCCTGACATTCTAGCCGGAGCGAAACTGATGAGAAAACTTCCCCTGGTCCTGGCGATCAGCAGTCTTGTTTGTAATCCAGGAGCATTATTTGCAGAGGATGCACAGAATAAGGACATCAGCGAGCTGGTCAGCTTTCTGGTTTCCAAAGATCTTCTGATAAGCAGCAAGGACGGCCAATCGGTTCCTCTGAGCTACTATACCGGCAACCAGGAAGATATTGACAAATATTTTGGTGATTATATCTGCAAGCCTGCGGATACCTGCAGTGTTGTGGACAGTTTATACAATGATCCCTACGCTATTCTCGGGCGCGGTCTTCCCCCTCAGCAAGGCGGTGACCTTGACATGGCCCAGGCACAAGCCCAGCTTGAACGAACCGATATGAAGTATGGAGCGGATATCTACGATGCCGCAACCTGGCAAATTGCACTGGCATTGGCCGCCAAAAATCATTATCTGGAGGCTGAGCAAGCGAAAACATTGATTGGCAACCAGTTACAGGCGATTATGAACAAGGATAACCGCGCCACCGACAAGCAATTCAAATATGGCTATCAGAGTTCAATAAGCGATGCCAGTAAAGCCTTCAGTTTTCGTATGATTGCTACTGATTTCCATAACAAAGATCCCTTCTATAAAGGGAGGTATCAAAAAGAACTCAGCTGGGATTATGATCCGGAAGAATTGGCTCAAAATGATCCCGATAAACATCCAGCTCAGTTTTTCGAATATGTATCCACCTGGTCTGATTGGAAACCCATTACCGGGGAAAACGCCTGGGCCCAGCTAATAGGTCCTTTACAGGCAGAATTACTTCTCAATGATGGCAAAGTAGCTGCCAATTCTCCCGCTTTAATCAATGCAATGAATAGTCTAGGCGCTTTTTCTGCGATGCAGGCTGGAATTGGTGCATTTTACTATGCGCCGGGCGGCTCACAAGGAAACCAGGGGCCGATAGCGCAAGGGGAAATTTCAGTTGAAAATAATTTTTCAGCGCTTGGCGGCCTGCAGATTTTAAAGAAAGTTCTGCAAAACAGCGAACAGACTCCGCAAGTGACCGAGGCCTTGCAGCAGGTTGATGTCATGCTTAATGGCGGAACCACTGTAAATGGTTATAAAACGCTGGGCTTATTAAGCTTCATCTATAATGGGGCCTATGATCAAAAGCATGGCATTTTTTATACGCATGGCACAGCACCCATTCCTTCTTCCCTTTCCGACTGGCAACCCGATACTTCTGATTCAGCAGCGGCGATGGCTGTTGATATTAACACCTGGGGAATTGCTGCCTTAGGCCCAGAAACCGTTGACAAATGGTTTGGTGATGGAACATCTAAGGCTGTCTGGAATAAAATCAGAGAGCAGGGAGGTTATTACCAGCAAGGCGAGCTCTGGGGAGTGGGTTACACCCTTCATAATAATTCCGGGGATAATCCTGAAAATATTATGTCGACCGAGTGGACCGCTGGCGCTATTAATATGGTTCAGTCGCTTATTGATTATTATTCTCAAAAGGGTGAAGACATAAGCCAGTTGCAGGCCGATCTGACCAGCATGCAGCAGGGAATTAAGCATTTGCGAAACGATCAGTATCTGGCAGCAGGTTTTGACGGCGCAACCCCCAAAGATAATTTCGTAAGTCTCGATAGTCAATCGGGCCAGGCCTATCTATATGCCAGTAAGCGTTTCGCCATTCCTTTCGGCTGGAATGCCAATACCTTACCCAGCACCACATCCAATGCCTGGGTGATTATGAACTATTTTAATTACAATCCATTTCAGTATGGCGGCAAATTATCGGGTGAGAATTACGATATCCCTGAAAAAGTCGACATTTCAGGTGGAGCTCAGGAAGATGGCTTGCCGCAGGCGGTAACCGTTAATTTTAATGCAGGAAACTTAGGGCAGATTACTCAATTAAGTCTAAGTTACAATTTAGATGCTTCCCAGGGAAACTGGATAGCGGCTGCAACCGTCAATGGACGCACAGGCACCGCCAATCTTCCCGCGGGAGCAAAAGCTTTATCCATTGCATTTAATAACAATGGCTGGGCGGGTGCCTGCCAGGTGATACCAGCAACAATGATTTGTAAAAACGCGGATTGCAGCAGCGTTTACACGATAAGCACTCAATGGAGTGCCGATGGCAAGGGGGCTTGTGTTTTAGGGGATTAACGGGCTGGAAGCAAAATATTTTTGTCTACCAGTTCGTTTAACAGTTTTTCGCAAAGAGAAGCCAGCTCTTCTCTTTGCGGGTGATTTTCCAGATTAAGCGTGCTGCAGGCTGATGCTTTATTCTCTGTCATATGATTTAGCAGGTGATAAACAAAGGCGCTGATTTTCATAAATTCCACCTTGTCACTGGCGTCTCTCCAGATTATCAGAAAAGAGTCCTCTGGTTGCAGCGGTAAATAATTCTCGCTGATTTGTTCAACCGGGTAGTGGTAATGGTGCATGGCTGCGGTCGTGCTCAATCGAAAAACACTGTTCAAAGAGGGCACTGCCGTAGCAGGCATTCGTTCCGGTTCATCCACAGCCAGTTCAATCACTAACTCCATCCATTCATAATGCGCTAAATCCGCCAGAAAAGGAGGGTGCTTGGAGAGGCTTGCGCTTTCCTGAAGAAAGCGTACAAATTCACCTGGAATTTGATAAAACAAAGGGGTGGAAACTGGGTGGTTTCGGATGAAATCGCGAATTAGCTCTTCCCAAAGTGAAGCTGAAAGAATGGATTTTAATACAGGAAAACAGGGCTTAATCAAATCATTAAAGGTTGAGAATACAAGGTTCTGATAGAGATTTATTCGTGAAGTGTCGGCTAATTTTTCTGAATGGCGCAAAGACCTGGTAAATGTCGTTTGCAGGATTTTTATTGAATTGTTCATATATTGCTCTGCAATTGCTGGATTACTTTCGTTTCACGCAGCAATTCAGACCACTCAGGAATATTCTGATCGCGTTCCAGCAAGGTGGGTATAACGCCTTTCTGCTGATACAGGAACTGTAAAAGCTCCCAGACCTGCGAGCAAACCGGGCTGCCGTGCGTGTCGAGAATTAAATCATTATCAATAGATTCATGACCTGCCACATGAACAAGTTGAATTTTATGCGCGGGCAGCTTGGTGATGAACTCTTTTGCCTGATATTGATGGTTGATGCTATTCACATAGAGATTGTTGATATCCAGCAAGAGGTCGCAGTCTGCTTCTGCAAGCACCGCGTTAATGAAGTCTATTTCTCCCATCTCCTGAGCAGGGCAGTAGTAATAGCTTGAATTCTCAAAGGCAATGCGCATTCCCAGATAATCCTGGACAAAGCGAATTCTGGCACTCACATGCTTTACTGCTTCCTCGGTGAAAGGCAATGGCAATAGCTCATAAAGATAACCTTGTTCATCACTGCAATAACTCAGATGTTCGGTATATTGCTTTATGTCATACTGTTTAAAAAACAGCATCAGCTGATCGAGGAACTGAGTATTGACAGGATTGATGCCGCCAATAGACAGTCCTAAACCATGTGCGCTAAGCGGAAATCGTTCGCGGATTGTGCTTAGTGCACGGGCACGCCATCCGCCAATTCCCAGCCAGTTTTCGGGGGCCAGTTCGAGGAAATTAAAGGCGATATCTGAGTTATTAATCAATTCCTTTAAAAAGCCGGTCCGTAATCCTAGCCCCGTACCGGCTATTGGTTTTGAAACGCTTGGCATGGATCTTCAGCAAATAATTAGTTAGAAGAACCGCATTTACCCGCTCCGCATTTGCCGGCAGCGCATTTTCCTTCGCCTTTTTTATCGTCTTTTCCATCGGTTTGAGTTTGCGTACTGCTGTCGCTGCTGGGTGTTGAGGTATCAGCAACCAAGGTATTTTTATAACCTTGAGGCAATGAAGTAGTCTGGAAGGCATCCGCAAGCGATACTGTTGATGTCAGACCAAGACCTGTTCCCAGAAGGACAGCTATTGTTTTATTCATTAATGAAGCTCCGTTGTTTTTCATGCGGGTCAGTTTATAAAAGGACACTGAATTTTACCAGCCCTTACCATAACTTCATTTTCAGTGCCCTCAGTGTGGCTCAATCTGTCAGGTGCCTGCTTTATCTTTAGCTGTCATCATATTCACCAAAGGGCTTAATATTTTTTAATAAAGCAGTTAGACTATCGGCCATTGTAATTCTTGTTTCTGCGATATTAAGGTGAGTAAGCTTGAATAATAAGGTACCTCAGCATATAGCTATCGTAATGGATGGCAATGGGCGATGGGCGCAGCAACGCGGCATGCATCGCGTTGAAGGGCACCGTGCTGGAGTAGATAGCGTCAAAACTGTAATTAAATGCTGCCTTGAAAAGGGGGTTTCGGTTTTAAGTCTGTTTGCCTTTAGCAGTGAGAACTGGTCACGTCCAGAGCCAGAGATTGAGTTTCTGATGCAATTATTTATGAATGCTCTGAATAAAGAGGTGAATGAATTGCACCAGAACGGGATTCGCCTCAATTTTTTAGGTGACAGGGGATATTTGTCTGCCGCTTTATGCGAGGAGATGAAAAAAGCGGAAGAGCTAACCGCAAACAATAGCAAATTGCTCCTGAATATCGCTGTTAATTATGGTGGGCGCTGGGATGTGGTTCAGGCAGTACAATCGATAGCAAGAGATGTTTCCTGTGGAAAAATTAACCTGGAAGCCATTAATGAAGTTCTGGTCGCCGACTATCTGAATACCGGCAAAATTCCTGATCCTGATTTATTCATAAGAACCAGCGGCGAGCATCGAATCAGTAATTTTTTTCTTTGGCAGATAGCCTACACCGAGCTTTATTTTGCACCTGTTTCCTGGCCCGAATTTTCCAGTGTCGAATTTGAAAAAGCAATTGAGAGCTTTAGCCAAAGGCAAAGACGCTACGGTAAAACCTCAGAACAAATCAGAGGGAGCGTCTAATGTTTATACAGCGTTTATTAACCATACTGGTAATGGCTCCTCTGGTTTTACTGGGCATGTATTACGCGAATTACTGGTTTTTTGCTGCCGTTATCTTCTTGCTGGTACAGGCCTGTGGATTTGAATGGTTGCAATTGGTACCAATTACCAGGTTTCCTTTGAAACTGGTATTTATGGCCAGTTTAATTGTTGCTTCCATTTTATGTTATTTTTTTTATGAAATCTGGCTTATTCCCGGGTTATTGGCCTGGCTGCTGGTTATCGCTGCCTTAGTCGGATTTCCTCGCTCGCAGGCTTATTGGGGAAAGCCGGGCATTATCGCATTTTCAGCTATACTATTATTACCTTTGTTTGGCCAAAGCATGATTAATGTGTTTGCTCTTCCTCAGGGAAAAGCACTGGTCGTTTATCTTCTCCTGCTGATCTGGGGGGCGGATATCGGCGCATACATGGCTGGAAAGCAATGGGGACGACATAAATTAATTCCTGCAGTAAGTCCCGGTAAATCCTATGAGGGGCTCTGCGGAGGATTGGGTTTGGCTCTGGCAGTTGCAGTAGCAGGTTATTCTTATTTTAAACCAGACAGTGTGACCAGGTGGTTTCTAATGGCACTGTCCGTTATTCTCATTTCGCTGGTTGGCGATTTGATTATCAGTATGTTTAAAAGACGTGTACAGATTAAGGATACTGGCCACTTAATACCAGGACATGGCGGTATTCTGGATCGCCTGGACAGTATGATTGCCGCAGCGCCATTTTTTTACGGTTGGTTCTGGATGTCTGGATAATGCCATGATATTAACGCTGCTTTATTTTTTTCTTGCTCTTTTTCTGCTGATAACCATTCACGAATTTGGTCACTTCTGGGTTGCCCGTTTGTGTGGGGTCAAAGTACTGCGTTTTTCCTTCGGTTTTGGAAAAGTGATTGCCAGATGGCATGATCGAAAGGGTACGGAATACGCCTGGTCGCTCCTTCCTCTGGGGGGCTATGTCAAAATGCTCGATGAAAGTGAAGGAGAGGTTTCTCCCGAAGAAAAACATCTGGCGTTCAATAACAAGCCGGTTTGGCAGCGTATTGCTATTGTCGTTGCCGGCCCCGCTTTTAATTTACTATTTGCATTTGTCTGCTTGTGGCTTGTTCTAATCATCGGAATTAAATCGCTTGCTCCGATGATTGATGAAATTAAACCGGGAACTCCTGCTGCTCATGCCGGCCTGACTGCAAAACAAGAAATCGTGGCTATGGAAGATCGAAAAATCAGCAGCTGGCGAGATTTTCAATATGCCTTCATGCCCCTGGTTGGAAGTGATGAGAAAGTATCCCTGACTGTAAAGTCAATGGTCAATGGTGAGCATAAAACGTTGTGGCTCTCCCTCAAAAACTGGGAAATCAATCCCAGGAAACCGGACCTGTTGGGTAGTCTTGGTATTGTGCCTTTTATACCCTCGATCCCACCCATAGTAGGTGAGGTGATGAGTGGCTCTCCTGCCGATCAGGCGGGTCTTCTGGTAGGGGATCGCATCGAAATGATGGATAAGCAGAAATTGAGCGACTGGTTGTTCCTGGTAGATTTTGTAAAAGAACATCCTAATCAGGTGATACATTTATCCGTACTTAGAAATGGAAAATTACTGAAAGTTCCTGTGACAATTGGTGCAAAAGAAACCGATGGGCAAGTTTCCGGATTTTTAGGAGTTAAATCGGAAAAAGTAAATTGGCCAAATCAATGGCTGCGTCTGCAAAGAGAGGCTCCTCTTCCTGCTCTTAAAATTGCCATGCAGCAAACGGTCGAACTTACTGGGGCGACTTTTTCGCTAATCGGGCGCTTTGTAACCGGACAGCTGGGATTAGATACTTTAAGCGGTCCCGTAGGAATTGCCCAGGGAGCAGGTGAGTCGGGTCGAAGCGGTATTGCCTATTACCTTTCTTTCCTGGCATTGGTCAGTATAAGCCTTGGAGTATTGAATCTTTTGCCAGTTCCTATGCTCGATGGCGGACATTTGCTGTTTTATTTGATCGAACTGATTAGACGAAAACCCTTGTCCGATGAATTTAGAACAATTGGTTTATATATCGGTTTAGCCTTTTTGGTAACATTAATGTTTTTAGCGTTAACTAATGATCTCTCCCGCCTGACAGGTTAAAATAGCCCCCTGTTTATGACAAGATCATATTAGTTGTAGCTCCTGCGGATAACAAGCAATCCTTGACAGGATAGATCAGTTCCGATAAAAGGGTGCAATTGTTTTTCTCCAAGCCTGCCGATAAAAAAAGATTGGTCGGCAAAATTTTAAGCAGTACTGGACGTAGAATAATAATGAATAAAGTCAGTAAAAAATTAGTATTAGGTGTTTGTTGTTCCGCGATGCTTACGCTTTCGATACAACTGCATGCGGCCGGTGGGTTTATCGTAAGAGATATTAAGGTTGTTGGTTTACAGCGCGTGAGTGTAGGTACAGTACTCAATTATTTACCAGTACAGGTGGGCGAAGAAGTGGATGCTTCTTCTACTGGAGAAATTATTCGCGCTTTATACGATACCGGGTTTTTTCAATCAGTATCACTGGAACGTCAGGGAAATACCCTGATTGTTAATGTGGTTGAGCGTGCCACTATCGGTTCGATTACCGTTACTGGTAATTCCGAAATTCCCAGCGATAAAATGAAAGAACTGCTTAAGCAAATGGGATTGGCTAAGGGTAGAGTATTTCAACGTTCTTCATTAGAGCGATTGGAAAAAGAATTAAAACAGGCTTACAACGGTCGCGGCAGATATAATGCCCGCATTGAATCCCAGGTTACCCAGCTGACTGAAAACCGCGTGGCCATCAACGTGACGGTTTCTGAAGGACGGGTATCCCGTATTAAAGAAATTCGCTTTATTGGCAATCATGACTTTTCGGATAGTGAATTACTGTCTGAAATGTCGCTTTCCACCAGCAATCTCTTTACTTACTTTAGTAAAAAAGATCAGTACTCAAAGGCTGCGATGGATGCCTCTCTTGAATCTATTCGCTCCTTTTATCTGGATAGAGGATATCTCAAATTCAATGTGATCTCTTCCCAGGTATTGCTCTCGCCGGATAAAAAAGATGTCTACATCAATATTCACGTTGAAGAAGGCCCTCAATACCGCTTCGCTGGCTATGCTTTGGCTGGTAAAACCATATTGCCGAAAGAGAAAATTGATGCTTTGGTTCAGGTGAAGCAGGGCGATGTGTTCTCACGAAAAAAAGTAACTGAAAGTATTTCGGCCATTGGTCTTGCACTGGGAGATATTGGCTATGGGTTTCCGGCCATCAATGCCGAGCCGCGCATTGATGAAAATGACAAAACGGTCTTTATTACCTTTGTGATTGAGCCTGGCCGTCATGTATACGTTCGCCGGATTAATTTTCATGGTAATACCAAAACCGGTGATTACGTATTAAGAAGCGTGATTCGCCAGAACGAAGGCGGCTTACTTTCCTTACATAATATTAAAGAATCTGAGCGACAACTAAGACTATTAAGTTATTTAAAAGATATCAATATCAAAACCAATCCTGTCCCGGGTACTAACAATCAGGTCGATCTGGATGTACAGATGGAGGAGGCTCCTTCAGCTGAGGCGACTGCTTCCCTGGGTTATGGTACTAATGGTCCGCAATTTAATGCCTCGGTGAATCAGCATAACTTTATGGGAACTGGGCGCTCAGTAGGTTTTTCATTTAATGCAAGTTATTACGGCCAGGATTATAACCTGAGCTACTACAACCCATTCTATACCAATACCGGTGTCGGCCGTGGAGTTAATATTTACTATCAGACAGTTGACCCCGGCAAACTCGATATTAGTGCCTACACCTCAGATCGTGTAGGAGGAGATATCAATTATAATGTGCTGCTGAGTGAAAACAGCAGTGTGCAGTTTGGCTATGGTTTCCAGAATTTATTTATTAAATCGGTGGGTACTTCTCAGCAGATCCAGAACTTTGTCAATATCTACGGACGAAGCTTCAATGAGATTCGCCTGACTTCGGGCTGGAGCCGTAATACCTATGATCAGATGCCCTATCCGACGCGAGGGATGAATCAACAGGCCAGTTTGCTGTTTGCTTTGCCTGCGACTTCAGATTCTCTTAACTATTACAAAACCTCTTACTCGGCACATTGGTATTACCCTTTAACACATGGCTTTATCTTCTCACTGTTAGGAAATGTTGCTTACGGAAACGGGTTTAACAACCAGGGCCTGCCGTTTTTTGAAAACTATTACGCAGGGGGTATTGCCCAGCCTGGACAGGTACGCGGTTATCAGACCTATACGTTAGGGCCCAGAGACAGCGTTGGTAACTCGATGGGAGCGAACTTCCTGGTCAATGGCAGTGCCGGTATTGCATTGCCTTATCCTTTAAGCCGTGACAATATCCGAACAATGGCTTTTGTTGATGCCGGTAATGTGTTTGTTCGTGGCACCCCATTAGCGCTGGCTGGCTGGGGGGATGGTCCAATGCGTTATTCAGCAGGTCTTTCTGTAGAATGGCGTTCACCTTTTGGCCCATTAGCCTTTAGCATTGCGAAACCCTTGAATATGCAGCCTGGTGACGAACAGCAGTTCTTCCAGTTCTCACTGACCTCCGGATTTTAACCTTTCGTCAGCGTACCGCGCTTTATGCGCGGTATCTGCTTATCTCCCCTAGGTCCACTGCCATTAAGTTAAGGAATTATGTCCTTCCCGCGAAGGCGGGAATCCACTCCTAAACTGGCATTATAGCTAGCTCATAGATGGATCCCCGCCTTCGCGGGGAAGACAATTTAATATACAACTGAGCTAACTTAATGGCGGTGCTCCCTAGGCCCGGCGGCTTGTTCTCAGGAGCCCATTTTTTTAGATTGGTTATACCCTCGACAGGCCTAAATTTTTTATCAGAGATATTGATTCCCTTTATCGCAAGTGTTATGAATTTGTGCTAGCATTTGTGGCTTTGAAATCAGGAGAAAAACATGAAGCGTGTAAGCGGGTTATTTATTGCATTGTTGTTTAGCTTGGGTATGACTAACGCGTTTGCCGACTGGTCAAAAATTGGTGTGGTTGATTTGCAAAAAATCATGCAAACTTCCAGTCAGATGAAAGCCATTCAGCAAAAACTGGAAAAAGAATTCAAGCCAAGACGTGACAAACTGGTTGCTATGGAAGAAAGTCTGAAAAAAGACATGGAAAAGTTTAAACGCGACAGCACTGTTTTGAGCCAGACCCAGAAAAAAGATATGGAGAAAAAAATTGTTTCTCAGCAACAAACTTTTGAAAGGGAAGGTCAGCAATACCAGCAGGAATTAAGTACTGCTCATAATGAAGCTATGGAAGAGTTATACGGTAAAATCCGTAAAGCAATAAGTAAAGTAGCTGAAAATGAAAAGTATGATTTGATTCTGCAAAAAGATGCGACTCCATTTAGCATCGACAAACTGGATATTACTGATCAGGTTCTGAAGCAAATCAACTGATTCGTGAAACCTTTTTATACCTTAGCCTTTCTGGCTGATTACCTGGATGGAGCAATTGGCGGTAACCCCGACTTGTCCATCCAGGGATTTTCCTCTCTTGTCAGGGCTAACTCCTCTGAACTCGCTTACTATGATCGCCACCTGCCCTTGCAGATGTTAAAAAATACTCAGGCGGGCGCTGTATTGTTAGCATCACGTGATGTATCCGATTCTCCTGTCAGCACTATTGCGGTCTCTGATCCCTTGGCTGCTGCACAAGCCATAAACGCTTTATTTGCACAGTCAAAGGAAGTCCCTTTGGCTGCAATTCATCCGCATGCGGTAATACATGCCTCTGTCACGCTTGCTGAACAAGTTTCAATTGAAGCAAATAGTCATATTGCTGAGAATGTTAAACTGGGTCAAAATGTCCATATTGGTGCTAATTGTTCCATTGC
Source organism: Legionella quinlivanii (assembly GCF_003265995.1). GTDB lineage: Bacteria > Pseudomonadota > Gammaproteobacteria > Legionellales > Legionellaceae > Legionella_C > Legionella_C quinlivanii_A. The sequence goes on from NZ_MVJN01000010.1 coordinate 134,385, forward strand.
CTCCGATGTAGTCATTGGTGAAAATACTCGAATAGCGAATAATGTGAGTTTGGAGCAGGGCGTCATTATTGGGTCGCATTGCATGATCGATAGTGGTGCAGTGATAGGTGCTGAGCCATTTCATGGTTATAAAGTCAAAGGACGATGGTCAGCTTTATCTGCAGCAGGCTCAGTAGTAATAAGTGATGAGGTTACTATTGGAGCAAATACTGTAATTGTCAGAGGGATCGTTGGAGATACCTGGCTTGGCAGTGGAGTGCAAATAGATAATTTGGTTCAAATCGCACATGATGTTACCATAGGCCGGCATACTGCAATTGCTGCCGGCACTGTGATTGGTGCATTTACCCAAATTGGTTCTCATTGTATCCTTGGCGGGGCATGCAGCGTAGCGGCTAATCTTCATTTGGGAGATGACCTGGTAGTAACCGGTATGTCAACGGTGAACAAGTCATTAAGCAAGCCGGGAATTTATTCGTCGGGCACAATGGTTAGTGAGCATCATCGGTGGCGGCGTAATGCGGCACGATTTAAACGTCTTGACGATTATATCTTACGGCTTATTAGATTAGAAAAAGATCGGTTGAGAGAAGATTGAACTCGTTTCAGTCGATTAGGCGAAAACGTTTCAATTGAAGGCATTATCAAAGATTGAGAGATATTACATGAGTGAGGCCATAGATATACCAAAAATTCTTGAGCTTATACCGCATCGGTATCCGTTTATCCTGGTGGATAGAGTGCATGAGTATAAGTCCTTGGATTATTTGATTGCAATTAAAAACGTTACCATTAATGAACCATTCTTTATGGGACATTTCCCGGGTAATCCTATCATGCCGGGTGTGTTAATGTTGGAAGCTTTAGCTCAGGCTAGCGCAATTTTATCCAACCTTTCACGGCGTCCCAAAGAGGGACATGAGTTTATTTATTTTTTTGCCGGAATTGATAACGCAAAGTTTAAACAGATAGTGACTCCGGGCGATCAACTTCGTTTGGAAGTAAAACTGGTAGGGCAAAAACGAGATTTTTGGCGTATGCATGGCGAGGCATTTGTCGGCGACAAACTGGCCTGCTCCGCTGATTTAATGAGTGCAGCGAAGGAAGTGAAAAAGTGATAGATGAAGGTGCAATTATTCACCCCTCGGCCAAATTGGCGAGTGGGGTTTCTGTAGGTCCTGGCAGTATTATTGGAGCCGATGTTGAAATAGGCGAAGGTACATGGATTGGGCCTCATGTGGTAATTCAAGGACCGACTACTATTGGAAAAAACAACAAAATTTTTCAGTTTGCTTCCGTAGGTGACGAGCCACAGGATATTACTTATAAGGGAGAGCCGACTCGTCTGGAGATTGGTGATGATAATGTAATCCGCGAATACTGTATGATTAGCCGCGGAACTGTGAAAGGAGGCGGTGTCACACGTATTGGCAATGGCAATTTCCTGATGGCCTATTCCCATATCGGCCATGACTGTATGATTGGTAATCAGATTATTATGGTCAACTATGCAGCGCTTTCTGGCCATGTGACCGTTCATGATTATGCCATCATTGGTCCTTATGCAGCAGTTCATCAGTTCTGCCAGGTCGGTGCTTATGCCTTCATCGCAAGAGCTACCTATGTGACCAAAGATGTATTGCCTTATGTGATGATTGCCGGACATACGACCTCTGCTTGTGGAATTAATACGGTCGGATTGCGTCGGCGCGGTTTTTCATCCAATGCGATTGATGGTTTGCGGCGAGCCTATAAAATTATTTTCCGTAAAGGATTAACAGTGCAGCAAGCGGTAGCCGAGTTGGAACAAATGCAGGTTGATTGTCCTGAGGTGATACCAATGATTGATGCTTTAAACGAATCATCGCGAGGTATTGTCAGATAGTAGGCCTGGCAACTTTAGAGAAGATCCCCTCTCTCTAGCTCTCTCCCCTGGGGAGAGAGGACTTTAAGACAGATTCAATTTAAAGAAAAAATCCCCTCTCCCAAGCTGGGAGAGGGTTAGGGAGAGGGTTGATTCTTCTGAGCGAATAGTCTGCTCTTTAAATGGATTTTAATAATCAGGTGAAATATGTGGTCAGTCATATTGGTTGCTGCAGGCGGTGGATTAGGCGCTGTTTCGCGTTTGGGAACAAGCCTTTTGGCTCTGAAACTATGGGGGCCCCGTTTTCCTTATGGTACATTAATTGTTAACAGTTTCGGCTCCTTTCTGGCTGGCTTTTTAATGATTTTGCTGTTGGAGCGATTTGCTGTCAGCGACTACTGGCGCTTGTTCTTTATGGTAGGCTTTCTCGGTGGCTTTACCACTTTTTCCAGTTTTTCATGGGAAACCTGGATGCTCTATCAGGACAGCCAATATTGGATCGCCTGTTTGAATGTGGTATTGAATAATTTCCTGGCTTTAGGATTGGCTTTTCTTGGTATGCATTTGGGACGCTGGCTTGGAGGAATATATTGATGCAGGTTAAAGTAGTACGTATTTATCTTAGTGAGGATTCTCCCTGGCTGAATGAAATATATAACTATCTTCATGATCAGAAAGTAAAGGGTGCCACTATTTTTCGCGGAGTGAAGGGCTTTGGTCATACGGGTAAACTGCGAGAGGCCAAATTAATGGATATGCATTTTAATTTGCCGATGGTCCTCGAGTTTGTGGACGAACCCGCCATTGTCGATAACGTTTTGAAATTTTTGGATGGCAAAATCGAGTCGGGCCGAGTTTTACAATGGAATGCTGAATTAACCATTGGTTAGTTCTGGCGTTAGTAGATGATAATTGAGGTGAATTCATGTTGGATATCCAGTTGTTGCGCGAAAATCCCCATTTGATTGCCGAGAAATTGGCAACACGCGGTTTTCGATTTGATACAGAACAATTCCTGCAGCTGGAGGAGCAACGAAAATCCTTGCAGGTGGCCACGCAGGCTTTACAGAACGAGCGCAATCAGCGTTCCAAAATGATCGGGCTTGCCAAATCACGTGGAGAAGATATTGAACCGATGCGTGATGCGGTGAACGAACTTGGAAAGCAGCTGGAAATCAACAAGCAGGACCTGGAAGCCGTCCTCAGACAACTGGATGCTTTGTTACTTTCTCTTCCCAATATTCCCCATGAAACAGTGCCCGCAGGGAAAGATGAAACAGAGAATAGGGAAGTACGGCGTTGGGGTGAAGTTCCCCGTTTCGATTTTCCTGTCAAATCCCACGATGAGCTGGGCGAGGCGAAAGGCTTGCTTGATTTTTCCCTGGCAGTAAAAATAACCGGCAGCCGCTTTGTGGTGATGAAACAGAAACTTGCTCGTATGCATCGGGCATTGATTCAGTTTATGCTGGATATTCACACTCAGGAGCATGGCTATAATGAGATTTATGTGCCTTATATTGTCAATGCGGACAGCTTACTGGGAACAGGGCAATTACCCAAATTTGAAAATGACCTGTTTAAGTTGACTGGGGATCAAAACTATTATCTCACTTCAACTGCAGAAATTCCGGTCACTAACACCGTGCGCGATTGTATTATTCCTTATCAGGAACTGCCGATACAGCATGCCTGTCATTCCCCTTGTTTCCGCAGTGAAGCCGGCTCATACGGAAAAGACACAAAAGGAATGATAAGACAGCATCAGTTTGAAAAAGTAGAACTGGTGTGGATAACCAGGCCGGAAGATTCCTATGCAACGCTCGAAAAGCTCACCAGTCATGCGGAAGTGATTCTGCAGCGTCTTGGCCTGGCCTATCGCGTTGTCAGCTTATGTACAGGCGATTTGGGCGCTGGATCCGCTAAAACCTATGATCTTGAAGTTTGGCTGCCTAGTCAGAATACTTATCGTGAAATTTCCTCCTGTTCTAACATGGAGGCATTTCAAGCCAGACGAATGAAGGCTCGTTACCGCCATCCTGAAACGCAGGAAACGCAATTGGTTCATACTTTAAATGGTTCAGGTCTCGCGGTCGGCCGTACTTTGGTGGCTATTATGGAGAATTACCAGGATCAGGAAGGAAATATTCATATTCCAGATGCTTTACAGCCGTACATGAATGGTTTGAAAGTTATCTAGGACATAGATCTCAATATATAGGAAGAACAAAGTCTGCCGCTCATGAAGCGGCGCACTGCCATTAAGTTAAGGAATCATTGTAGGTTGTGCCCTTGGCCCACGCAAAGGGGTTGTAACACTCCAGAACGCAATGTTGTGCCAAGGGCACAACCTACATGCAATTGCAGAATTTCCTTAACTTAATGGGCAGTGATGAAGCGGCGGGGCCGTGACAGGTTTACGCCTAGGCTGGAAAAACTTTAGTTTCGGGGTCAAAAGCGATCTCCATTGCTTCCCCAACTTCCTGAGGCTCGGTTTTATTCAGCTGGCTTATAAATCCATTTGCAGCAAGACCTTTGTAACAGTCTTTCACTTTGCTGGCCTTTTCTGGTTTAGGCTGTTCTTCGGGATTGACGCTTTCTTTTTCAACCTCGAGCGTCTGAGCGGCTTTTGGCGTGTATCTTACGGTAACTGGCCCATCCACTTCATTGTTAAAGTCTTTCTTCATCGGATGAACCCCTTTTTGGCCACCGACAAAGCTCTCAATTTCAAATTGATTTAAAATACGCATGAAAAGCTCATAGATAATCTCATGAGTGACAATATTTCCACGGCAGCGGCGTCGATTGGCGCCAAATGTCAGATCAGCACGCAATTCTTTGTGCTTGTCTTTATTCGCTTCCGGGTTAAACTCTCGCGCATGTTCTCCCCACTCTTTTTCATCAGTGGTCGCAATCCAGGTTGTATAATGCAATTGATCGCCCTGCTTAACGGCGAACTCTTCCCCCTCAAATTCAATAACGAAATCTTCTTCGGCTTCACCTGGCTGAGCGTAAATAATAGTCAACAGGCGTTCTAACTCTTTCACATAAGTCTGTAAATCGGAAAGCGTTACACCTTTAGCAAAATATTTCTGATAAATTTCATCCTGCCCAAATTTAACAAGACCATGCTCGATAAGGCGTCTGATGTTATCTCCACCGGCAAAGAGCAGGGCAATAATGATTTGCTTTTTGATATCCCGGCTGGTTCTTTTTACATAGTCGGCGCTAAGATACGCGGGTTCTTCATCTTCAAGAATTTTATCAATAAAGGGATCCAAATGCTTCGCAGCAAGCTCACGCAGTGACTGAATATTCCCGTAGGGATTCATAATATTTTTAAATGCCTCATGAGACACATGTTCAATTTGTCGGGCCAGTTGATCAATCCATTCTTCATTGCTCCAGTCCGATTTAGGATAAAAGGATTTGAGAAAAATCTTCAGGGAAAAAACCAGAAAATCTAATTCAATCGGTTCATTATTGACCGAGCGTGCCTTGATTGTTTCAATTAAATCTCCGGTTTCTTTTTTTATCACCTCGAGAAAATTCGTTTGGAATTGATGATTGGGGTGTTTGGGATCTTTAACCCCACTGAATTGCAAACTGTGCATTTGATCGAGAAAATCATCATGAATTTTCTGATCTTCAGTCAGAATTCCCATGCCAATTGCTTCAAGAATAGAGGAAAACGCTCGACCTCGTTTAATTGCTGGTCTCTCAGGATTATCTTCATACCATTTTTTAAAAGATTGGGCACAGGGAAGTTTCTCAATTTCCAAAAGAACACGGGGATTGCCAATCGCAACCACTCGTTGCACGAGTCTGGGTGGAAAAATACTTGGAGAAATCACTGGAACATCAAGAATTTTGGTTTTATCTTTAGGGAGCGCCCTGTATCTGTCTTCGAGAAAATGATGAAAGGCATTGAGATCTTTTCCTGCGTTGTATTTGAATGCCAAAACGAAGGTGTTGGTTACAGCAGAGGAGTAATCATCTGCTTTCTGGATCATCTTTCCAATCGTTCTGGATAATATATTTCTATTATCTCTTCTTTTTTCTATCCTTACTTCTTTTGTCATCATGCCCCTCCCAACAGGATTTTTTACGGAACTCCCCAGGTAACGTCATCCTGAACGCAGTGAAGGATCTCCTGAATCTGGCTCAGCCTTAAGCCGTTTGAGATCCTTCGTTACGCTCATGATGACGTAACTGAGGAGTTAATTTTAACTTTATCAAACTAGATGAAATCGATATTATCTAGTGATTAAATAGCTTAAATAAAATAATTAAAACAAAATCAGTCCAAGCATTGTATAATATTTACTATAAATAATCAAAAAATAATCAATTGGACGGCTACTACTTCTTAAGGATAAGTTGATTATGAGTTACGAAAAAATTGATCCAACAATCATTCCTCCTCGCGGAGAAAATCGGCATTATCGCGTAGGCACTGTGCTCGGCGAATTTTTTTATGTTGGGGATAAACCGGGTGGTGTTGAGCCGGGATTTCTGGGTGTCAAAATCAATCCTGCTTTTCGACAAAGAATCAGTGAGGCGATGCCTGCTGTTTTTGATAACAGCATGCCAATGAATCAGCTAAGAGAGACTATTAGCAATATGGTTGCGGAACCGGCTAACGTACACTACGGAGAGCTTCTGGGTTTTAGCCGGCTAATTGAAAAAGAAGGTAAAACTGGAAATGTAAACAATCCCAGTCAGCAAAAGCTTGATTTATGGTTAATCAAACAGGATTACAATGATACGCCCAGTGGTAAAGTGTCGCCGCCAAAAGATCGTCTGGAAAAGACCAATGCGATCAAGTCATTGCCAGATTTAGTGAAGGCCCCGGCCACAGCAATATACCAAAAAGTCAGGCTTTCAGATCCTCAAGTGGAAAACACCAATGCCGTATTGGAGTATTTTGCCAATTCAGTGGCTAAAGCCTATGGCATGCAGGTTCAGGAGCAGGAGCTCGCTTTTGGCGAATATTCCAGCGGCAAACCCAAAATAATGACCGCCTGTAAGTGGGAACCTGAACTTAGGGTATTTGAAGGTAAGCTTCGCGGCAGTGTGAAGAAGGATTTATACCAGGGGCATCTGGTTCAATTTGAAAATAAAGAACCCAAAACAGTTAATGGCCGTTTTCTTGCTGATGATAGTGTTAAAGATTTGGGTGAATCCTTACCGCTGGTTCTTGCCCAGGGTGATCGTGATGTCTTAGGTTCCCAGGGGCAAAATAAAGGACGGGTTGGAGAGTATTTTTTTGGCTTTGATTTTGGCCATGCTTACCGGGAAGAGAATCCAATACTAGATAGTTTGAAAGATGATTTTACCTTTATTCAACCTGCGGATGCCAATAAAAAATTTAAAAATATTTCAGCTTTTTATGATGCTCCCATGAGCGAAAAAATGATGGGAATGTTTTATCTTTATCGCATGGATCCGGATGCTGCCGGCAAAGTGTTTTCTTTGCAGGAACAACGTAAAATTGAAGAGATGATTCTCGCTTATTCTGCAAAAAATCCGGATTTCGCGCTGCGCATCGCCCGCATCCAAACGATTGACAAAGTTACTGACAAAGTGAAAACTGAACTTTCCGCAAGATCCAATCAAAATGTATTATTTGATCAATATGTTCACGAAGTCGAACACGCTTCTGATCGGGCGAGCACTGCTCATAGAAAGATGTTTCAGATTTTCAGGCAAAAGATGTTAATGACCCCTGAACAAGTGGATGTACTGGATAATCTGAACAAGCTTAGTAATCCTACCTCCATTTTATCGGGTGATGGCAAGGTCGTTTTAGCGCATTTACGGATAATGCCTACAAAACAACCTGCACTCAAGTGGAAACTAGGTCAAAAAGACGGGGAATTTTTATTTCACTGTGAACCTGAAAATCGCAGGAACGAGGCCTATCAGGCATTCACTAGATACGTATCCCGATTACAGGATACGTCGTTCGCCGAGACTTATAAATTAAGTGCCGAAGGCATCAGAGTTCCTGCTGAACATATGCCGCAGTTTTGCAAGATGCTGGATGAGACAGCAATTTTTACTTATAAAAAACAGACGGACAGTAAATACCACCCCAAAAGCACCTACATGCCCGATGAAGCAACGAATTATTTTTCCCCCAGTATTCGCGTGTCTGATGATTTGACCCAGCATTTGAACCAGTCTTCTGACAGCTTAAGTCATTCCAGGGAGTCTAATCCTGACGAGTTTGAAGAGGAGATTTCTGAAACGCAGCAATATAGTAGTAATAACAACAATAATAACAATAATCTTGCCGGAGATATCTTTTCATTTTCAAGCTCATCCTCAAGTCCATCCTCAAGTTCATCCTCTACCGTTACTCATAACGTTGCTCATGCTGACTGGCATCAAACAAGCCCGCAGTCAAAACATGAGTTGAATCTGTTTCATCAGGATTTGGACCATGAAGTTTCCTCAAAATTCAAAAAGCAAATGCAGAGCCTGATAGGGTTGGAACAAAAGCCGGTTGAGAAATTGGTAGGAATTGAGCCTAAGCCGCGTTCATTATCCGATGAGGAACAGGAGCATGAGGATGAAAGCGAAGGTGAAAGTGAAAAGGCCAATATACACCATTAGATTGATTTCCGCCTTCGCGGGAAAGTGTTGTTGCATTAAAGATCCACACAACTAATTTGTTGTCTTTGCGAACAAAATGAAGCAATCCAGACCGGAACTTGAACAAAGTAAGGAACTGGATTGCTTTGCTAACGCTCGCAAAGACGGTTTTTTATGTACCTTTCTTCATAACGCAACAATGCCGCGCGGAAATGACAGAGTCTCGTAAAACGACAGAGCCATTTAAGCGGACTTCCACAACTGGTTTACAATTAAATAATAAAGGGGATGTTTTCCTTCTTATTTGATTGAATCAGGGAGAAAACCATGAGGAAGTCAGGATGGCTTTTAGGCCTTTTTTTCAGCGGATTTGCTTATCAGGTTCATGCGGCTGTTTTTATTTCTTATAAAGAAATCTGGCATTGCCATGCGCATGATTATACCGACCAGCGTTTCATTGCCCTTTCTTCAAACGAGTGGACTGCCTTGCGCAATGCCAAGCTCCTTTGTAAAAGTCAGAGCAAGCAGCCCAAGACCTGCACCATTTCACGGGAAGACTGTGATGCAATGGTTAATGGAGTCTCTGTACGCCCTTTGTGGCAGTGTACTGCGATGGATAGTCTGGCGCATGTCTGGAAAAGCGGTATTTACCGCGTGGCTGATAATGCGATTAATGGTGCGAAGACCAGATGTTACTCGCACAGCGCAGTACCTTCCACCTGCCATGTGAACCATTTGACCTGCAAGAATTTAAATCCCTATTGAGCAGATTTCAGGGCTGGAAATCTTTAAGGCTTGCTGTAAGATCAAGGAACTAAACAATTAAGGATGATCAAAATGGATTTTCAGTTGGAAGAAAAAATTGCTCTGGTAACTGGTTCGACCGCCGGTATTGGACTCGCCATAGCTGAAGTGCTTGCCCAGGAGGGCGCCACAGTTATTATCAATGGCCGCTCCGAAGAGCGGGTGCAGCAGGCCATTGCGCATATTCATTCCTTACATCCCCATGCCAAACTGCAGGCGGCACCTGCTGATCTGAGTACTAAAGCAGGGGTAGAAAAGCTGATTCAGGCGCTGCCTTCTGTTGACATACTGATTAACAATGTCGGCATTTACGAAATCAAATCGTTTGTGGACATCTCGGATGAGGATTGGCTGCATATATTCGATGTCAATGTTATGAGCGGGGTACGCCTAAGCCGCCATTATTTACCTCTCATGCTTAATAAAAATGAAGGCCGCATTATTTTTATATCCAGTGAGTCCGGTTTACAGATCCCTCCTGAAATGATTCATTATGGCATGACCAAAACGGCTCAGTTAGCCATTGCGCGTGGCATGGCTGAATTGACCGCCGGAACCAGAGTTACTGTCAACAGTGTACTTCCAGGCCCTACTCAAAGCGATGGGGTTAATGATTTTTTAAATACGATAAGCAAGGAACAATCTCGAACTGTACAGGAAATTGAACAGGAATTTTTCAGCACAATGAGACCATCTTCTCTTCTTAAACGCTTCGCCAGTACTCACGAGGTAGCGGTCATGGTTGCTTTTTTATGCAGTCCTCTGGCCTCGGCGACCAATGGTTCTTCTGTGCATGTTGATGGGGGCATCGTACGTTCCATCGCCTGATATCTGGTGGTGGATTGAGTTGTATAGAGGCAAGCACGTATTTAACAGTGGCTTAATTCCTGTTATTTTTTCTTGAGAGTCTCGCTCAAACAGTATTGGAGATCGCCAGGCAAGTGAGTTATTTTGGCCCGCCATCGATAATTTTAGAGGATTTTATTCTCTAGCCTGCCTGGCAGTTTAAATTGGGTCTATATCTTAATTAAGAAGCTCTATTATTAGAATTGAAGAGGGCAGGGGCGTGGCTATTATAGAGAAGGATAATTGCGGCTGTGGTTTTATTGCCAGCATCAATGGTAAAGTCTCTCATCGCATTGTTGAACTGTCGCTAACGGCTTTACAACGTCTGACCCATAGAGGAGTTGCTGGCGAGGATGGCTTGTCTGCCGATGGTTGCGGATTGCTTATACAGTTACCCAGGCATTTCTTCAGAAAATATGCAGAACAGCAGGGTTGGATTTTAAGCGCTCGATTTGCGGTTGGCATGTGTTTTCTAAACTCTGATAATGCAGAGGCCCAGAAAGAGCAATTAAATAATGAATTAACTGCTCTTGGCTTCTCTGTTGCAGGCTGGAGGGATCTCAGCGTCGATAGTGCGCTTTGCGGAGAGCATGCACGCAATAACTTGCCCCATTTTGCCCAGGTTATAGTTAATGTTGATGATAAGCAGACCCTTGAACTGACTGAAGCCAGGCTCATGCTCGCTCGTCATCGCGCTACTGAAAGTTTAAGGGAGGATCCTTATTTTTACATTTGTTCTCTTTCCACTCAGGTAGTAATTTATAAGGCCCTGGTTTTACCCAAGTACTTATCAGTATTTTATAAAGATTTAAGCGATAAAGCAGTTAAATCCGCTTTCAGCATTTTTCATCAACGGTTTTCAACCAATACCTTGCCCGCATGGCGGCTGACACAACCGTTTCGATTTCTGGCTCACAATGGCGAGATTAATACCATTCAGGGTAATCGGCATGCGGTTTTGGCTCGAGCGCCGCTGTTTACCAATAAAGACCAGGATTGTCTGGACGAAATAAGGCCGATTATCGATCCCATCGCTTCTGATTCAGCAAGCCTTGATAATATGCTTGAGTTTTTAGTTCGTGGAGGTATGGAGCCTTTCCAGGCAATTCGTCTGCTGATTCAACCTGCTTTCAAAAAAAACAGGAACTGCGATTCAGAGCAACAGGCTTTCTTTGAATATTGCTCCTTGCAAATGGAGCCTTGGGACGGGCCTGCCAGTGTGGTGTTTACCGATGGGCGATTAGTGTGCTGTGCTCTGGATAGAAACGGTTTTCGCCCTGCGCGTTATTTACAGAGCAGGGATGGCTTACTGCTCGTCTGTTCCGAAACCGGTGTTATAGATCTCGACGAAGAGAATATTCTTTGCAAGGGCAGAATTGGTCCCGGCGAGCTTCTGGCCGTTGATGTGAAGACGCATCAGGTTATGAGCACTGCGATTATTGATTCCAGGCTGAGTTCAAAATACCCCTATTCGGACTGGCTGCAACAGCATATCCATCATCCTCCGGCTGAATTACATGATGTCCTGGAGGCTAATCGGCTAACTGACCGGCAGGCCGCTTTTTATCGGAAACTCTATGATATCAGCAATGAAGAAGTGAATGATGTCCTCAAGGCAATGGCGCAAACGGCCAAGGAAGCCACTGCATCGATGGGGGATGATACCCCGATCGCATTACTATCCACTCGAAACCGCTCGTTGTTTGATTATTTCAGACAGCAATTTGCGCAAGTAACTAATCCCGCAATGGATTCGTTGCGTGAGTCCGTTATTATGTCGACTGAAATCACCCTGGGGCGCCAGGCGAATCTGTTTGAATCAAGCCCGCTGCATGCCAAACGGATTATATTAAGCTCCCCGGTTCTTTCCAGCGGAGAGTGGGAGCATTTACAGACTCTGACTACTCAGGGCTTTCCTTTCGTAAAACTGTCATTATCCTATTCGACCCAGGAAAGTTTACTTGAGGCGATTGAAAGGCTTGGCAAACAGGCATTAGACGCAGTTAGTCAGGGAGCGGTATTATTGCTGTTGTCTGATTCAGACCTCGATGTACAGGCTATTCCATTACATCCTTTGCTGGCAGTGGGGGCTATTCACGAGAGCCTGATTAAGGCAGGAAAGCGCTATGACTGTGACTTGCTGGTAGCCTCTGGATGGGTGCGCGATCCGCATCATTTTGCCGCCCTGCTGGCTTATGGCGCAGCCGCTATTTACCCTTATCTGGCTTATTCTTTAATTGCTGATTTCAATATCGAAAAGGGTTTAAGTAATTATGTGAAAGCTATTGAAGGCGGTTTATTAAAGATCAGTGCAAAAATGGGTATTTCAACTCTGAACAGTTATCGGGGAACCCAGCTTTTTGAAATCATTGGTTTAAGCAAGTCGGTTCTCAATCGCTGTTTCAGTCAGAGCGCTTCCAAACTGGAAGTTCTGGATTTCAGCGATCTTGATAGCCTGGCCCGAGCTTATTTCGATGACGCTCATAATCCCTATAGTTATCCGCGTCATGGCGGCTTACTGAAATACTTGCCAGATAATGAGTACCATGAATTCAATCCCGATGTGGTAATGAGCCTGCTGAATGCGGCAAAACAGGGAGAGTATGCGCTCTATCAACGTTTTTCTCAGCTCATTCAACAAAGACCATTGACGACAATCCGGGATTTGCTAGATATTCAATATGCAAAAAACAGTTTGCCTCTGGAAAACATTGAAAAAGCAGACAAGATTTTCCCGCGTTTTGAAACGGCTGCCATGTCCTTAGGCGCCTTGTCGCCTGAGGCTCATGAAGCGCTTGCTGTGGCTATGAATACCTTGGGAGGGCGCTCCAATTCAGGAGAGGGAGGAGAAGCTGACTACCGCCACAACACCATCAAGCGCTCCAAGATTAAGCAAATTGCTTCCGGCCGGTTTGGGGTCACTGCGGACTATCTTATGAATGCCGAAGTCATACAAATCAAGATCGCTCAGGGAGCGAAACCCGGGGAAGGAGGACAGCTGCCCGGCAGTAAAGTGAATGCCCTGATTGCCCAATTACGTTACTGCGGTGAAGGCGTTACTCTGATATCACCGCCGCCGCATCATGATATTTATTCGATTGAAGATCTGGCGCAATTGATTTTTGACCTGAAGCAGATTAACTCGCAGGCCCTGATTTCAGTAAAACTGGTTTCAGGCCCTGGAATTGGAACTATCGCTGCTGGAGTAGTCAAGGCTTATGCGGATGTCATTACTATTTCAGGTTACGATGGCGGTACTGGCGCAAGCCCCACCTCCTCGATTAAATATACCGGCTCGCCCTGGGAACTCGGTTTGCATGAAACTCATCAGCTCTTACTGGAAAACAAGTTGCGGCATCGTGTCATTCTGCAAGTCGACGGCGGCATGAAAACAGGGATGGATGTGGTGAAAGCAGCCCTTTTGGGTGCAGAGAGCTTTGGTTTTGGTACTGCTCCAATGGTGGCGCTTGGATGTAAGTATTTAAGGATCTGTCATCTTAACAATTGCGCAACGGGGATTGCTACCCAGGATGATTTTTTAAGAGAAAATCATTATCAGGGAAGCCCACAGCGGGTAATCCATTATTTTACCTGGCTTGCTGAGGAAGTCAGGGAAATCCTCGCCAGCCTCGGTTTTTCGAGTTTGCAGGAAATTATTGGCCGCAGGGATTTATTACAAAAAATAACAACAGATGATCCACTGATTAACCGAATTGATCTCTCATTCATGCTCGATTGCAGCAAAGTCGATCCTTCCTATCAGTGGCGAGAGCTTCCTAAAAGTAATAAGCCAAGAGATAAAGCAAGTCTGGCTCAGGCCATACAAGAGGCTGTAGAACCTCTGCTGGCAGTACATCAGGATATTCAGCTGCATTTTCCTATTCATAATGGCAATCGCTCAATCGGTGCCAGGCTTGCGGGAACTATTGCCAAACAGTATGGATTCAAAACATTAAAAGAAAATTCAGTTCAACTATTCTTTACCGGCACAGCAGGGCAGAGTTTTGGCGCCTGGACTTGTCAGGGGATGTCACTTTACCTGACCGGAGATGCAAATGATTATGTGGGAAAAGGCATTAGCGGCGGAAAAATTGTCATCAGATTGCCAGATGAGGCGCAGTATGACTCAAATAAGACAAGCATCGCTGGAAATACCTGCCTTTATGGTGCGACTGGCGGGATTTGTTATATAGCGGGTCAGGTGGGTGAGCGTTTTGCAGTGCGTAATTCAGGCGCTGTAGCCGTCATTGAGGGCGCCGGCGCTCATTGCTGTGAATACATGACCGCAGGCCTGGTGCTGGTGCTGGGGGATACTGGCATTAATTTTGGCGCCGGGATGACTGGAGGTTTTGCCTTTGTGCTCGATTTGGCAAATAGCTTTATTCAGCAGTGTAATGAAGAGTTTGTCGAAGGATATCGATTAGCTGAGCTCGATACCAAGGAATATATTGATTATCTTGAACAACTACTGGACCATCATATTAACGAGACGGGCAGTCGTTGGGGGCAACAGATTAAGGACTCCTTTAGTGAGTATCTACCTCTGTTTTGGCTCGTAAAACCGAAAGCGATAGGTTGGAGTACCTTGCGTGGCCTATGAAAGAAACTAAACCTGTAGAATTTAAGTTTGTAACGGATAAGAGACAGGAGCCTGACAAGCTAAGTCCTGAAGAACGAATTCGTCATTCGGCATCCGTTTATCTGTCTTATAGCCTTGATCAGGCGCAAAATCAGGCCGGACGTTGCCTGGATTGCGGGAACCCTTATTGCGCCTGGCAATGTCCTGTTCATAACCATATTCCAGGATGGCTGCGCCTTGTGGCTGAAGGAAAGCTGGAAGAAGCGGCGAATCTGGCGCATCAAACCAATCCTTTTCCTGAGGTTTGCGGCCGCATTTGTCCGCAGGAGCGTCTTTGCGAAGGGGCCTGTACTCTAAATGATGGTTTAGGGGCGGTCACTATTGGCGCAATAGAGCAGTTTATCGCCGACAAGGCGCTTGAAAATGGATGGCGTCCCGATATGAGCGCGGTTAAACCCAATGGCAGACGGGTTGCTGTTATCGGAGCAGGGCCAGCCGGGTTGGCTTGCGCATCGGTTTTGGCAAAAAATGGAACAGAGGTTTCGGTTTTTGATAAATATCCTGAAATTGGCGGTTTGCTGACCTTTGGTATTCCCGAATTTAAACTGGAGAAAAAAATTATAAGACAGCGCCGCCAGATTTTAGAAGAGATGGGCGTGCGCTTTCATTTGAATACAGAAGTAGGACGTGATTTAAATCCACAGCAATTATTACTTGAGTATGATGCTTTGTTTTTAGGATTAGGCGCTGATAAAGGAAAAAAAGCAGGAATTCCGGGAGAAGCCTTAGAGAATGTTTATCAGGCTTTGGACTTTCTGGTTCATAATATCTACAGTTTTCTGGGGCTGCCTGGTTATGAACCGTTCGATTTTCGCAATAAAAAACTGGTAATTCTCGGAGGAGGAGATACTGCGATGGATTGTAATCGCAGTGCCCTGCGACTGGAGGCTTTTTCAGTTGATTGTGTCTATCGCCAGGGGATGCTGGATATGCCCGGCGCAAGGAAAGAAATTAAAAATGCTATAGAGGAAGGGGTACATTTTGTCTGCCATAAGCAGGCTGTTGAGCTGATTGGTGATAAAAAAGTGGAAGCAGTTAAGCTGGTGAATACCGTGAAAAATGCCAGCGGCAGGCTTGAGTATCAGGAAGGGAGTGAATATATTTTGCCAGCCGATGCGGTGATTATTGCTTATGGCTTTGATGCCAATCCACCCGAATGGCTAGGGCATTTAAGTGTTGATTTAACTGATAAAGGCCTGGTTGAAACCTCAGAAAAGGCAAACTTTCCCTTCCAGACGTCCAATCCGCGAATCTTTTGCGGCGGCGATATGGTGTTAGGGGCTGACTTGGTGGTCAGAGCCATTGCTCAGGGAGTTTCGGCTGCTGAGAGTATGCTGCGATATATGCAGAATGAGTCTCGCTCTCTTTAATGACTTCCCGGCAAGCCCGGTATAAGCGGCTATAATTCTTAAATAGAAACAAGCTTTGGAAAACAAATGGGCAAGAAAGCAGTGATTTTGTGCTTTGATAAATCTGAGGAACGAGAAGTTCAGGCATTTATGCGGCGAATTCAAAACAGGGAAGAAGAAAAGGGTAATGAGGACATTGAAGTACATATAATTTATCCGGTCGATGTCAATGAAGGTCAATACATGACCTGGGAAAGTGCTGAGCCTGAGGATGCCGATAAGGAAATTCTTGAAAGCATGACCCCCGATGATCATCTCTATATATGGGGACATGGAGCCCCCAGTAATCCTTATATCCCCGGCGCTTTTTATACTGAAATTGGCGACTATCTTGATAAAACACTTAATAAAGAAGTGTTTGGACCTGATAAAGGTACGCTCAAGATCAACGTGGAAATATGCAATGGCGGTCGCGGCGGGGTTCAGGGAGAGAATAGTTTTGCTGCCAGACTACATTCGTATCTGGGGAAACTGGGCATTTATTCCGAAGTAGCAGGCAGGCTTAGAAATGTCTCAGTTGATATTCCCAATTTACCCCAAGAAGGATTAAAAACCATTCCCCGTCATTATGACGGCTTGTCGAATCTGATTGCTCTGCCGGATAGCTATTATGAGCATCAGGCGGAGCGTTCCAAAGTAACTTATGCCTGGGGGGGAGTGGATGGCAAGGCTCAGCTTCGTGTTGATGGCTATCGCAGGAGTCTGACCCGAGATTATCTTGAGTTAAAGGACGCGCTGATGAAAGAAGTGTCCGACTCTCGAATGCTTGATCCCAGGAGGATCCATAAGTTACTTCTGGGTATTGAATTCAGAATTGGCAACCCGCAAATAGAAATGAAACCTGCTGAAATCCATAAGGCCGCTCAGGAATTATATGAATATTGTAAAAAGGCAGGTTTAAAGGAGGAAACTCTGGAAAAACTGGGCTTTGAGCGGTTCATAGCCTCCATCTCGCGTAAAGCAAGTTCTAACGGATTTCTTGAGGCGCCCACTGGCGTGCGCTCGGATGATAAAAAACTGCCTGTAGAGGCGAAGGCTTTGCGCGATATTCTTTTTGAAAATCCGGAAATGAAAAAGCTGAATAATCTGGTAGAACGTTTAAAAGAAAAAGCCGATACTAACCCCAATATCGCCCGTCTTGTTGAAAAACTGGGTTGTGAAGAGAGTTTTGCAGAAAGTAACCTTTATGCCAGTTTTTTTATGATGTATCGAAAATCCATCATCCATTTGGATACTGGAACAGTAGAGTTTCCGGTCACTATCAAAAATATTATTGATCCGCTTAACCATTTATTAGAAAAAGTTTATTTAAATGAGGAGGCTTCACCAGCAGAAAAACAAAAATCCTATGCCTTGTATATGCAGTCGCTGGGAGATTATACCACCGGTTCGACATGGGGCAATTTTAAAGCAAAGGTTCGTGGTGCCTTGTTCGGATTTAAGCTGGCCCATAATGAAAGACATGAAGCGAGTCTTCTGGAGTATATCCCGAACCTGTTTCGATCGGCCTACACCCTGTCCAATACAGAATTAGAATTTTTTGAAGGGTTTAAGCAGGACCTGGCAGAGATGAATGAGTGGATTAAATCAGATATTACGCCAGAGAATCAAAAACAAAATGCTTCAAAATATAGCATGAAATCGATGTTAAATATCGCTAAAATTCCTCCCAATGAACGAGAGGAAAATATTTACGCAGTGTTTTCCATTCTCGATGATCCTCTGATGGATAATCAGGATGGCGCTACTCCATTAGTTATTGAGGACATCAAAAGCATCGTCGGCAATCTGGATCATAATGATGAGAAGGCGATCGCACAGGCCTTAGTCGATATCAGGAAGCGGCTGGATAACTATGACGAATCCTCTTTGAACGAGGATGCGAAGAGTGTTCTGCAGGCCTTTGAAAATAGCAATTTGACATCGTTCGAGGAGTTACGCAATGCGCTTTCTGATGTTGAACATTTCAAAGACATCATGGACGACGCTTCATTGCAGACAAGGGTTCAGAATAACTGATATGAATAATACGCAGGTCGGGCGCTTTCGTCCCACCTACGTTAGCTGCTTCTTTCTTGCAATCAAATCACCGACAGTATCAGCCAGAGTCCACTGATGCTTGAAATTTGTTAAATGGTAGAGTTTCGACAGATCGGGACAGCGTTGTGTAATATCTATGAAATGTTCCCCATAGGCTTCCTCATAAGATAGGTACTGAATTAAAGAATGGCTATTTGCCTGACTCCTGACGAGTTGAGCTAAATCATTAATTGAAATCTCTGATGAATTTCCAATGTTGATACTTTGTCCCAGCGCCTTTGGCTCATGGATTAGCATATCCATGGCTTTAATCACGTCTCGCACGTCGCAAAAAGAACGAGTCTGAGTCCCGTCGCCAAAAATGGTAATAGGTTCATTGCTACAGGCCTGTTTTATAAATCTCGGCACCACCATTCCATATAAATCAGTTTGCCGAGGCCCAATCGTATTGAAGATTCGTGCAAGTATGATATTTAATTGATGACGGTGAATATAGGCATAAGCAAGTGCTTCATCCGCCAATTTACTAATCGGATAAGTTGAAGTCGAACAAGATAAACGATGGATATTCAGATTATCATTTTCGCTGGAAAAGGTTTGACTATCACCATATACCGAAGATGAAGAGGCAATTACCACAATTGCATCAGATTTTATTTCAGTCATGTTCTTTAAAAGACGCTGACATCCCATCAGGTTGTTAATGAGGGTGCTAATGGGATCATTGACTACATTAAACATGCCGACAGTGGCTGCAAAGTGAAAAATTATATCGGCCCATTTTAAAGTTTCTTTCAAATCTGGCCATTCAAGAATATCCGCTTCTACAAAACTGAAGGAAGCGTTTTTTCTGAGCGCTTCAATATTTTCCAGACGTCCCGATGAAAGATTGTCAACCGTAATCACTTTATGCCCTTTATTTAAGTAGTATTCGCATAAATGTGATCCGATAAAACCACAACCACCAGTGATGAAGATATTCATTTTTATTCTATATTTAATAACTTGCTTGAAATAACTATAGACCATACAAATCAATTAGTTAAATGTAGGGTAATCACCGCTATAAAATGTATACTTAACAGTACAAGTACCCATCTTCTCGAGGCCTCTATGGCAATAGTCATTAATCTAAATAAAAAAAGAAAAGCCAAAATAAAGTCAGAAAAAGAGAAAAAGGCTTCTGAAAATCGTATTAAATATGGAAGAAGCAATAAAGAAAAACAGTTAGAGAAAAAAAATAAAGAGCGTGATGAACGGCATCTGGATGGCCATAAAATAGAATAATACCGTAGGTCGGGCGCTTTCGCCCGACGTTTCATTTTTCACCAAAATCCAGCGAATAAGATGGCTTAGAAACTGTCCAGTGAGAAGGAATAATACCATTTGTAACAAATTGATGAATGCTTGAATAAGGCCAATCGATTGGTTGAGACACATGTCCATGCTTGACCGGATTATAATGAATATAATTAACATGATGTTCAAAGTCTAACTCATCCCGAATAA
>NZ_MVJN01000011.1 GCF_003265995.1 Legionella quinlivanii
AAATTTCTCTGACTATATTCTTTACTTCTCAAGCACTCAAATCTCTTCAAGCGCCCACACAGTTTGTCTTCATCTTCTTAATCAACTCGCCCCGAAGGCGTGATGCGTATTCTACGGATTTCGCTTCCCTTGTCAAACACTTTTTGCAAATTTCTTCAAAAAAGTTTTTTGACCCAGTAAATGGAACGTTTAGCAGAGCTTACATTCATTATTACTTCATAAGTTGGGGAGGAATACCACTATCGCAAAGTACTTTGGTTTATTTCAGAGGCTGACTTATTCTCAATTATCTGAAATCTGTACCCGGATGAAACGCCTCAAGTTTCAGTCTAGACCATTCTTTGAATTTTGCCAGTATTAATTCAAAATATTTCCAATTTTTTTTTCAACGCCTGCCTGCCTACACTATTAATATATATACTATCTGGCGCTTTTCAATCTTTCTTAAGCAAGTAACTGACTATTTATGTGAATAGTACTGGTGATTCTCTGCTTTTTTTGTTAATCTTCGGAATTGAACAATGGTGGCTTCATTGGTCCCCACGCGACGATAGATTATGAACCCCGTCAGGCCCGGAAGGGAGCAGCGGTAGTAATTGATTCGGGCGCCGAGGTGTGGCTTCTGAAGCTGCCGCCATATTACTAAAGAATGTCTATGAGTTATCTTGCGCTGGCGCGTAAATGGCGACCACGTTCTTTCTCGCAACTGGTTGGCCAAGAACATATTAATAAAGCCATTAGCAAATCACTGGCCCTGCAACGTATTCATCATGCTTATCTTTTCACAGGAACCCGCGGCGTTGGGAAAACCAGTATCGCGCGCTTAATGGCCAAAGCACTTAATTGTGAACTCGGTGTCAGTGCCGAACCCTGCCTGTCCTGTGATACATGCCTCGCCATTGAACAGGGCCGGTTTATCGATTTGATTGAAATAGACGGTGCATCAAAAACACGTGTTGAAGACACTCGTGAACTTCTGGAAAATGTACAATATGCGACAACGACAGGCCGCTACAAGATCTATTTGATCGACGAAGTTCATATGCTTTCGCAGCATAGTTTTAATGCCTTACTCAAAACACTGGAAGAACCTCCTGCACATGTTAAGTTTTTGTTAGCGACCACAGATCCGCAAAAGCTGCCTGCAACTGTTCTATCTCGTTGCTTACAATTCAATCTTAAACCATTGCAGCCTGCGGTTATCATTAGTCAGATGGAACTTATTCTCAAAGAAGAAGACTACAGTTTTGAACATCAGGCTCTTGAGATTATTGCGCGAGCGGCTAAAGGCAGCATGCGGGATGCACTTAGTATACTTGACCAGGCTATTGCAACTGCTGATAATCATTTGACCGCTGAAATTGCGAAAAGCCTTTTAGGACATACAAAAAAAGATTATGCCATGATTCTGCTGCAAGCACTGCTTGCTGAAGATGCAGGAAGAATTATTAACACAAGCCGCCAGATTGCTGCTGAGGGTGGTCATTTCATTTTTGTTCTTGAAGAACTGATCAATCACCTTCACCAGATTTCTGTCAGTCAGGCTTTATCTGGTTCTCATCCCTTACTCGACTTTTCAGTTGAGACACAAAACCTGTCAACTCAGGTTACACCAGCAGATGTGCAATTGTTTTATCAGATTGCCCTTAAAGGCATTGATGAGATCCACTTGGCTCCCAGCCTTTTAATCGGTTTTGAAATGACTCTGCTGCGCATGCTCAGTTTCAAGCCGGTGAACACATCCGTCATTCCTCCGCTTACAGGTGAGCAATTAGAGTCTGCTCCCCTTTCCAAAGCACCAGAGCAGCCTAAGGCTTTTGATGTAACAGAGGAAATTGTCCGAGATGAACCAGGACCATCTGACGATGTTACAACGCCGTCGCAGGACGTTGTCAGGCATTTAGATGAAACACCCGTTAAGGCCATGTCTTTACCTTCAGAAGTTCCCGAGGTTGCGATTAATACAGCTCCGGTTATCATTGAGGAAAACTGGGCGCAAATTATTCCCCAGTTAAAATTGAGCGGACTAGCCCTGACTGCCGTAGAAAATGCTGAATTTATTAAACGCAGCGACAAGGATATTTTTTTGCAAGTCGCCAAGGGACACCACTCCCTGTTTTCGCCCGGGATTACACAACGCATAGAACAAACTCTGTCTGCATTTTATAAAACCAATATCCGTATTAATCTGAGCGTTCAGGAAACCATACAAAGTTCACCTGCGCAGGTTAAACAAATAGAGCAAACAAAAAACATGCAGGAAGCAGAGAAACACCTGGAGGAAGACCCTTTTTTACAACAGTTAATTCAGGAGTTTTCCGGAGAGATCGTCAAAAATTCTATTGTACCTAACAAAGATACATTATAATTAGTTAATCAACTTAAATGAGGTAGCTACACATGGATATTAATCAAAATCTTGGCAATCTAATGAAAGAAGCCCAAAAAATGCAACAAAAAATGCAGGAAGCACAACAGAAATTGAATTTGCTGACTGTACTCGGCGAATCTGGCGGCGGCCTGGTGCGTATTAAAATGAAAGGCAACCATGACGCGGTCGAAGTCAAAATTAATCCTTCACTGCTGGATGAAGAAGTTAGCATGCTGGAAGATTTAATTGCAGCGGCAATTAATGATGCCAATCGTAAAGTTGAAAAAGCATCTAAAGATGAAATCAGCCAACTGACTGCCGGACTGAATATTCCAACAGATTTCATGAAAGAAGAAGACAAGGAATAATAAGTTTTATGAATGCGTTGACCAGGCTTGTCGAGGCACTGCGCTGTTTACCAGGGGTGGGTCCAAAATCTGCCCAGCGCATGGTTTTCCACCTGCTGCAACACCAGCGTCAACGCGGCCTGCATCTTGCTGCCTGTCTGGAGCAAGCCATGCAGCAAATCAGGCATTGCGAACGTTGTCACAACTATACAGAAACCGAATTATGTTCATTATGCCAGGATAACACCCGTGAGCAGTCTGTCTTATGTGTCGTTGAAACACCTGCTGATGTGGCTGCAATTGAACAGAGCAGAGTATTTAAAGGAAAGTATTTTGTACTCATGGGTAAAATTTCTCCACTCGATGGATTGGGTCCTGAGGACATCGGTTTGCCGCGCTTACGCCATCTGGCTCTGTCAGAGCAGATTGAGGAAATTATCCTTGCCCTAAGTCCATCCGTTGAAGCTCAAACCACCACCCATTTTATTCGCGAATTGTTTAGTGACTGCAGCATTCGCATCAGTCAGCTGGCACGAGGGATCCCCTCTGGCGGTGAGCTGGAGTTCCTGGATGTCACTACCATTGGTAATGCACTACGTAATCGAGCCCTTGTGAATGAGTAAAAGCCTTAGAATTTCAGTTCTTTTTTTATTGCTTTTTATAACAGGTAATATCTTTGCCTCTTTTAACAAAAGTTTATGGCCTATTTGGGAAGTTAACAATCCACTGTCCAAAGCAGTTATTCAACATTCAGAATGGCAGGAATTTCTGCAAAAACATCTCATTACAAATGAAGAAGGAATCAATCTGATTGATTATCCCAATGTCAGGGAAACCGATCGTCAGCTTTTAAAAAAATACATTGAGCGAATGTCAGGCATTAATATCAGCGAGTACAATCGAGCAGAGCAACTCGCTTACTGGATCAATGTGTATAACGCAATAACCGTGCATACTGTTGCCAGTTATTTCCCGGTAAACAGCATTGATGAAATCAATATTTCACCCGGTTTATTCAGTATTGGGCCCTGGGGAGCCAAGCTGATTACTGTCAATAATATTTCATTGTCTCTGGACGAAATTCAAAATCGTATTATTCGCCCTATATGGAATGACTCCCGTAGTCATTATGCCCTGAATAATGGCGCAATTGGTGCTCCTAACCTGGGGAAAGAGGTTTATACCGGCGAAAAACTGGAACAGCAATTAAATCTGGCGGCCTTTGATTATGTCAATTCTCTGCGAGGCGTGCAGGTTATTGAGGGTGAATTGGTCGTTTCAAAAATATACGATTGGTTTAGTGAGGATTTTGGCGAAACCAAACAAAATGTAATTAATCATATCAGGCAGTTTGCCAAAGAGCCCCTCAAACATCAGTTAAAGCATGTTAATACCATTGACAATTATGTTTACAACTGGCATTTGAATACAACCGTTGGAAATCAGGCCGGTTAAGATTACTTGCTATTCCAGCCTTTCAAGCTCAGAATGCCATTAGGGTTAACCAATATTCTACTCATCGGATGGTAACGCGTTTTAGGCAGATTATAAAACAGGGCATTTATAGCTTTGCAGGATTTAACCTGTTATTTCTCTTATTTCAACTAATTTACAGTTTCTCCTTAAGTGCCAGTTTTATCCACGCGGTAACCTTGCCCTGGAAAGTTTATGCGGAGTTAATTGCCGCCTTTTTGCTGCAAATTATTCTCCACGTTCTCCTGACCCTGATTCAGGTGTTCTTATTATGGGGAATTACACCGATACCCATTTCCCAAAAACGCCTGGACCGGCGTATTCTCACTATCCTGATAACTTCTCTGATTGCCATTCTAAGCCTTAACTGCTACTTTTTTCCCTTAAGCGCCTTTAGCAAATTGTTTGTTCCGGGACTTCCACCCTTTCTGATTACTGCTGCCCTTCTGATATCACTTGGCTTATTATTGCTGGCAAGTCTGATGAGCCTTTATCGATTCTGTTTGCTAAATACAAAAGTGAGCATCAGCTTAATATTACTAATCATTACTCTATTCCTGCCCTGGTCAAAAAAAGAGACACATTTTATCGCAGGAGCATCACCAAATGTTATCATCATCGGCGTGGATTCTTTAAGCCCGAGCCAGGTTAGCAAGGCACATACCCCGTTCATCGCTCAATTTCTTGCCAATAGTGTGCATTTTACCAACACGGTCAGTCCTCTGGCACGAACTTACTCTGCCTGGGCAAGTATCTTAACCGGCCTGCATCCACTTCATCATCGCGCCAGAGAAAATCTTATCTCAAAGAAAGAAATTGACAGTGCCGCAAGCTTTGCCTGGACTTTAAGGAAGGCAGGATATCAAACCATTTTTGCCACAGACGACAGACGATTCAATAATCTGGGAGAAGAGTTTGGTTTTCAAAAAATAGTCGGCCCTAAAATTGGCGCTAATGATGTACTGCTCGGCTCATTTTATGATTTTCCGCTCAGCAATTTTTTAATTAATTTTCGCCTTAGCCGCTGGCTGCTTCCTTACAATTACATGAATCGCGCCGGTCATTTTTCCTATTACCCTGAGACCTTCAATAAAGAATTGCAGCACTCTGTTCTTGAGCTAAACAGGAAAAAACCTGTTTTTTTAGCCGTACATTTTACCTTACCTCATTGGCCCTATGCCTGGGCAGCCTCTTCTGCGGCCCAAGTTAAAAATGAATACAGTCTCGAAGAGCGGGAGGGACTTTATTATGCAGCACTGCATAAAGTCGATCAGCAAGTTAAAACATTGTTTGATTTCCTGCAAAAAACCGCAATCACTGATAACAGTCTTATTATTTTATTAAGTGATCATGGCGAAGTATTATATAAAAAAGGCTCCAGGAAAATCGATCCTAAGCTGTATCAGGGCAGCGGATCAAGTCGTCTCGAGTCCTATTTTCCTCAAAAAACCGCTACTGAATTACAACGCAGCGCCGGACATGGCTCCGATTTATTAAGTCCGGACCAGTTTTTCTGTGTTCTGGGCATGGCAAGTTTTCAGCAGGGAGCAACCGTTAGCCCGGTAAAAACTGTGCAGGACCGTGTGGTATTAATGGACATCGCCCCCACTGTCTACTCCTATCTTAAAATTCACCCGACCCCATTATCTGACGGCATATCACTGGCAGGTTTTTTAAAAACACAAACCCATTTGAATGAACAAAGCCGACCGGTGATGCTTGAAAGCGGATTTCTACCCAACTCAGCCCTAAGTAATGAAAAAGCAGTTGAATATGGCAAACTGCTTTTCTGGGTGAATCCTCAAACCGATGATCTGGAAATTCGTCCCGATCGCTGGCCCCTTATCGATGCAATGAAGCTTTATGGAATATTGGATGGCGATTGGCTGCTTGCTCTTTATCCCGATAATGAGACCTATATTACGGTGATCCTGAATTTAAAGACCGGGGAGTGGACTGATGAGGCCCAGTCGGCTTTCGCAAAACACTCACCGAGACAAAAACTGCTCGAACAATTGCTTAATTTTTATCAGAAACAATTGTCAGGTTATCCGCAAACTCCGCCAGCGTTTAAAGAGATGCCAAAGATTTCTAACTCATCCTCATGAACGGGATGACGATAGCCCGTGGAGGGCTTGTCTATCCCTGCTGAAGTTTTTCCAGGGACTTAAATAATGTCTCCAGTCTCGAATTCTGATTCATCTCTGGTGACGAATAAAGCGTCAGAATACGGCTTAGAGCCTGCAGATTTCGCCTCCCTGGCTTTACAACTGTATCCTGTCTGAAATCAGGATAGGCCGCCATTAGAATATGGCGATTTTTTAATTCGCATAGTAAAGCGGCCATCAAGTCTTCCATAACCTGGTAAACACGAATGACTGCTAATCGCTCATCCTCCCTGAGCAACTCTACATCACGAATCATCTGACCCTGCGCCGCTGCCTGTAAAGTCCTGAGCAAATAGCGTGTATCTTTATTTGAAAAATATCCATACAGGTCGATGCATTGCTCTGTGCTTAGCTGTTGATAAAGAATAACCATTTGCTGCAAAAATTCATTGCCTTCCGGTTCTGATACAGGAGAGACCAACTGGCTTCGCAGGTACATAGCGGCGTCAATCAGGCGATTGGGATTAAACCAGTATTTATACGCGCGGAACAAATCATTAAGGCCCTGATGGATAAGATCATTGGTGGACAGGAAATTGGGTATTTCGCATTGCTGGAGAGCGGATTTGATAATTTCTCTTGTCATCTCATTTATTTCAACGCAAATCCCGGGAGGTAATTCATCTCCATGAAAAAGATAATCCTGAACTGGATTATAGCCACGCTGTTTTAGATTATGCAAAATCGTTTGATGGATGACCTCGATAAAATAATGTAACTGACAGAGGGTATTCTTAACTTCAATTTCTTTTTCAGTACTCAATCGATTGCCGTATAACAATCCCGGTTGCGTTTTATAAAAAAACAGGGCATTAACCAGTTCGACATATTCAGGCTCGGTCAATTGCTGATAAAAACCCAGACAATCGCGTTCATTTAAATGCAAAAACTGCTCTTTCGCCATATTGACCTTGTCATTGAAGCGATTGGCGAAATGAATAATTGCACTCAGCCATTCACTGACTGATTTCGCCTGTATTATTTTTTTCAGTAAAGGAGCCAGCAGTTCATTATCGCCGCAATTAGCCTTTGGATCGTGGTCAAGGACCAAGGCCATTAGATTCCTGTAGTAAAATAATAAGCTATCAACGCTGCGGGCTTCATTTTCATCAGTACTGCCCTGCCTCCATTTAATGCGGCATTTTTCAATTCTGGCAATACATTGTGAATAAATTGTTTCAAACAAAAGCGGCGACTCCCATACGGGATTAGCCTCAGAGGAGTTCAGACGGGAT
Source organism: Legionella quinlivanii (assembly GCF_003265995.1). Taxonomy (GTDB): domain Bacteria; phylum Pseudomonadota; class Gammaproteobacteria; order Legionellales; family Legionellaceae; genus Legionella_C; species Legionella_C quinlivanii_A. Next base: position 7,595 of record NZ_MVJN01000011.1, read on the forward strand.
AATTTCTCATACAGTTCAATTAACTCATGGCAATACTCAACAATACTGCTCGTTTTGTAGGACGGGGTCGGCGACGATTCCAGCAAAGGCTTTAGCTTTGCCTCGTTAATTTTAATCGCATATTTTAATTCAGCCTTTAATCGGCAATTTTCATCAATCAACCAAGGTAACGGTACATGCATGGTTTCTGTCATCCCTTACCTCCTGCCTCCCCTCTGAAGTATTGCTAAACTGTAACCGTCTGACCTCTCTGTCATAAATAAGGAAGTATTGTAGGTTGGGCCCCTGGCCCCAATAAAGACGTTGGAACCGTTCCAGAATTCAATGTTGGGCCAAGGGCCCAACCTACATGTAATTGCAGAACTCCCTTACTTAATGGCAGTGCCCCTGGCCCTCCGGCTCTTATTATTTGATTGTAGCTTAGTCCCAAGGCACTGAACAATAACAATTTTCGTCAGAAAATGGAGGCGGATATCCCCTTCACACGCGATGAAATTAAAGTGTAATAGGTATATAATTGTGAAAATACTGTCTATTAAAAATTAATGGAGTTTTATTTATGCCCATGCATCGCAAACCCCTGCTTTTCATTGACGATGCGCTCCCGGAAAGCCAAATGGCTGATTATTTTAATAAATTTAATTTTAATATTGTCTCGATCAAGAGCTTGTCAGAACTTGAAACAACTTGTGAAGAGCCTGTTGCCTTGCTTATTTCGGCAACACTGCTTGAAGCAAACCCGGCAAAAATTCATCAGATCTATGAACGTTTCAATGTGCCGCTAATTGTTATCAGCAATCAAATCAATGAGCAACTGTGTGTAAACATGCTTGAAGCCGGAGCTGACGATTTTCTGGTTAAACCAATTCATCCGCGCGAATTGCACGCTCGTATCGGAGCCATTAGTCGAAGAGTCGCAAGGGCAACTCAAAATGCAGAAGCTGAAAAAGAAGTGTTACTTTTTTCAGAATGGCGTCTTTACCCGGCATCTCGACAGGTTTTTAGTAATGATCACCATGAGCTCTTGCTAAGCGCGGGTGAGTATGACCTGCTGCATGCATTCGTTCGACAGCCGCAGCAAGTCCTGGGACGAGAGTTTTTGTTACAGATAACCAAACATTCCGATCTCCACCCATTCGATCGCCGCATTGACGTTCAAATTAGCCGTTTAAGGCAGAAAATTGAACTGGATGCCAAAAAACCCGCGCTGATAAAAACGATTCGTAATGGCGGGTATTTATTTACAGCACCGGTTGAAGTGCTGAAAGAGTCAGTTGAATCTCATTAAAATACCTTAATCAATAAGTTGTCCAATCTCTACCGTAGTTGTGTTAGGATAATCCATCCTCGCTCAGATATTACCAATGATTAGAGAGTCTGATTATGGCGAATTTTAGAGTTAAGCCAATTCGATTAACCAAAAAACATATCCTTTTTGTGATATTGCCTCTTGTGATTGTTGCCTACTGGCTTTTTCATACAAGCTCCGTCAAGGACAATAGCAACCCGGTAAAAGTAGTTGAAACACTGACATTAAAAAAAGCCGATATTCAGGAAACCATTCATCTGCTAGGTACTATTCGTCCCAAACACGTTGCGGTGTTAACCGCAAAAGGCAGCGGCATTCTCGATATCATGGCCAACCCTGGCGAAACAATTTCCAAAAATGGATTAATAGCCAAAATCGATAATCCCGATAATGAAAAATCCCTGCAATTATCAGAAACTGCTGAGCAAATTGCGCGTCAGCAATATCAGCGCCTTGCGGATCCCGCTTTGATTAAAAAAGGCTATGTCAGTCCGAAAGAGGCAGATGAGCAAAAACAGATCTGGCTGGCCGCGCAGAAAGAATTAGCTCAGGCAAAGCTTGATTTGGACAATCTGCGTTTTTATGCGCCTTTTGATGGTGTGGTTGGTGTCTACAAAAAACGTGAAGGCATGCAGGTCACCCAAGGAGATGCGATCGTTACTATCTATGATCCCAAATCGCTGGCCGTCGATATCGACCTGCCTTGCAGCACTCTCCCGACAATAAGGGTGGGGCAAACCGTGAAATTATTGAACCGGAATTATAAGCTTTCCCATGTACAAGCAATGCTGGATGAGGAAACGCACATGTGCCCTGCCGATGTCGACATTGTTTGTAAGGAATGCCTGATTGGTTCAACCGTGGAACTCGATTTGCTAGTACGCGAACAGAAAAATGTAATAGTGGTACCCTCATCCGCCATTTTTCTCAGGAATGGCGCTCCATTCGTCTACATTCTTGATGATGGAAAAATCAAACTGGCATCGATTAAAACGGGACTCAGAGATAAATCGACTGTAGAAATTACTGAAGGCTTGCAAGAGGGGCAAAAACTGATTATTAAAGGGCAAGAGCGCCTATATCCAGGAATGTCAGTCAGTGAATTTAAACCACAGCCAATAAAAAATGCTTCATTATGAAAATCACCAGTTATTTCATTAAACATCCGGTCATAACCATTATTCTTAACGCACTCGTCGTGGTAGTGGGGTTGCTGTGTATTCAGTCGCTCTCACTCAGAGAATATCCTGACATCACCTTTCCAACGATCAGTGTTAGTACCAATTACCCCAACGCCAGTCCGGATTTGGTCGAAACCGCTGTTACCAATATACTTGAAGATAATTTATCAGGGATTGAAGGTCTGGACACCATCACCTCTCAATCACAAAGCGGCTCCTCTGAAATCACTCTGAGCTTTCGCACCGGCACTCCTATGGACAGAGCATTAAGCGCCACCCAGGACGCGGTAGGTCTGGCCAAATCCTACTTACCCGCCGAAGTAAAATCCCCCCGCATCGAGCGTCAGCGCCAGAATACTGGTCTGCCATTTATTGGGATCGCGATTGAATCCAGGACTTTAGCCTTCGCCGACCTGACTCATTTTGCCAATCTCCGCTTAAAAAATGAATTTCGCAGTGTTCCAGGTGTTTCATCAGTGAGAGTTTGGGGACAGCCTTATACTTATAACATCAACCTTGATCCCAAGAAATTATACGCGTTTGGCATCAATGTAGATGAGGTAATGAGCGCCCTTGAGCGAAGCCGTGTTTCATTACCGGCAGGGAATTATCAAAACAAAATCCCGAGTACCTTAAACTCCGACCTGAAATCTGTGGAGGATTATGAAAACCTGCTCATTAAAGCAGATAAAAAACATCCTGTTTTTTTAAAATCAATTGCCGATGTTCAATTGATAAGCGATAACAGCCAGTTTCGAGTGCGCGTCAATGGCCATTCAGGGATCGTATTATCCATTAATCGCGCGAATGACGCCAACCCTATTGAGGTTTCCAGGCAAGTTCGAGCGACCCTGCAGGCGGTCCAGCAAAGCCTACCCTCTTCAGTCCATGCCAGTATTATTCTGGATCAATCGCAATTTATTAATGCCTCTTTGCATAATATTCAATCCGCAATTCTTGAAGCAGTCATTTTGGTGCTCATTATTGTTTTTCTTTTCCTGAGAAATTGGCGTGCCACACTCATTCCTCTGGTAACTATTCCCATTTCATTGCTCGGCGCTATGATTTTTCTAAAGCTATTCGGTTTCTCCATCAACTTAATGACGCTGCTTGCGATGGTGCTTGCGATAGGCCTGGTAGTTGATGATGCTATCATTGTTCTGGAAAACATCTGGCGTCACATCGAAAAAGGTGAAACCGCATTGAATGCGGCGATACTGGGTGCCAAAGAAATTGGCTTCGCTATTATAGCGATGACCTTCACCCTTGCCAGCGTTTATATGCCTTTCGCCTTCATTGATGGGATGCTGGGGCAGTTATTTGTAGAATTCGCGGTGGCTTTGGCCGGCAGCGTTTTTGTTTCCGGAATGGTGGCTCTTACCTTATCACCGCTCATGTGTGCAAAATTTTTAGGTAACCATGCAACGCCTCGGTGGCCGCAAATTGACACACTGTTGGAAAACCTCACAAAGCGGTACAACCATGCGCTTACGCGTGTCCTCAGCAAACGCTGGTTTGCAGCACTGGCCTCAATCCTCACCATCAGCATTTGCTTTCTGCTGTATTATAATACTCCTGCAGAAACCGCTCCCAAGGAAGATCGCGGCCTGGTTGGCATTTATACGCCACCTCTTAGCAGCGAATCCCTAGATGATCTGGATAAAAAAGTGAGTGCATTCGAAAAAACTACTAACTCCATCAAGGAATCGGATTACAAATTAACTTTTATGGGGGATTGGGGCGCGAGTATTCTACTCCCGCTGAAACCTCATTCTCAGAGATCACAGTCGGCAGAACAGCTCGTTTTGCATCTGCGCCCGCAGTTTAAAGACATTCCCTCAGTGGATCCTTCCGTGTGGAGCTGGAATACTGGTTTGCCGGGGATTGATGATGCAGGCCAGGGAGCTGAACTTTCTCTCATTATTTCAACACCCGACAGCTTTCGTGATTTATTTGATCATGTTGAAAAATTAAAAGCGGTGCTCGACAGCAGCGGACAATTTGAATCCGCCAGTTATGATTTACGTCTGGATACTCTCGGCTACTCCATTGAACTGGATAATAATGCCTTGAGCAAACTGGGATTAACTCCCGCCCAGGTCGCCAAAACCATTGAAGTATTTTTCAGTGCCGATAAATCACTCACTTTTCAAAAAGATAGTGTGCTTTACAATTTAACGGTTAAAGGCAATAGCGCTCCCTGGACCTTAAACGAGCTTTATCTAACTACACCGGAGGGCAAGCGGGTTTCTTTGGGAGCCTTTACTGCTATGAATGCTAAATCCCAACCAGCCACCCTCGAGCACTATAAGCAAATGCGCTCTACCACCTTGCATGTTCAGTTTCCTGCCAAAGAATCTATTGATAAAGCAATGAAGCAGTTATGGAAATTATCCAAAACTGAATTACCCTCCCAGTACAAACTGACCTGGAGCGGTGCTGCAAAAGCTTATAACGAATCGTCTCATACCATGCTGTTCCTGTTACTTTTATCGATTTTGTTTATTTATGCCATTTTGTCGATTCAATTTGAAAATTTTATTGACCCGCTTATTATTCTATTTACCGTACCCTTAGCCTGTTCAGGGGCCTTAGCCGCTACCTATTTCTCCGGACAATCCCTGAATGTCTATTCACAGGTGGGTTTAATCACTTTAATCGGGCTGATTAGCAAGCATGGTATTTTGATTGTTGAGTTCGCCAACCAGCTTCGTGCGAAAGGACTTGCTGCCAGTGAAGCCGTGAGGCAGGCTTGTTCACTTCGCCTGCGCCCTATATTAATGACTACGGGGGCGATGATTTTTGGTGCAATTCCCTTATTGCTATCCCAGGATGCGGGGGCTGAATCACGACATGCAATTGGAACAGTATTAGTCAGTGGTCTGGCAATCGGCACTTTGTTTACACTCTTTGTGCTGCCCGGCATTTATTTGCTAATCAACAGCAAACGCAGAGACAGAGTTAAATCCTGATGCTCAATGCTTCAAGGTTTAACTTTGACTTGGCTCGTTCCTGTTTACTTTTCTTATCCTTGCCGTTTTAACCATATTATCACCCACCCTCAAAATCTCAATTTGAAAATCTTCAATCTGCAGGCAACTATCAGCTGTTGGAATATAACCCAAATGCTCAATAATAAGTCCACTGAGTGTGCGCGGTCCAATCATGGGTAATTGCCAGCCTAAACCGCGTTTCAAATGCCTGAGAGTGATGCTGGCGTCGACAATAATTGTCTCTTCATTTTCCTGCACAATGTCTTTACTCAGAGCGGCGATGTCCGTTGTAAATTCACCAATCACTTCTTCGAGAATATCTTCAATTGTAACCAGCCCTTGCAAATCGCCATATTCGTCCACCACGAAACAACTGCGCTTTTTTTCCTTGCGAAAATTCAAAAGCTGCACATTTAAAGGCGTGGCCTCGGGAACAAAATAAGGGGCATCAGCAATTTTCAATAGACTGTCTTTGTCCAGCCTTTCTTCAAGAGCAAGATTTAACACATTGCGCACGTGTACCATGCCAAGCAAATCATCAATGCTGTGACGAAACAGAGGCAGGCGGGTATGCTGAGCTGTTTCCAGCTCATCAAGAATCTGGTGCCAGGGCTGCTCCAAATCAATGCCAATCACATCAGCCTTAGGTATCATGATATCTTCAACGGTCGCTTCTTCAAGATCCAGTAAGCTAATCAGCATTCCCTGATGCTCGGCGGGCAATAAACCGCCAGCCTCATTAACGACAGAACGCAACTCCTCAGCGCTTAACGCTTCTCGCTGAGCTTTATCCAGAGAGATACCAAACAGGCGTAAAATCCAATTAGTGATTGTGCTAATCAGATAAACCAGCGGCGCCAGAATTTTTTGTAGAAGGAGCAATGGCAAAGAGGAGCGAAACGCTACCTGCTGGGGATGCAGTGCCGCCAGCGTCTTGGGAACCATTTCCGCCAAAACCAGGATAATTAAAGTGAGCACAAGTGTCGCCAGGGCGACCCCGGCATTTCCGTACAGCCTCTGACCTATCAGAGTAGCAATCATGGAGGCCGTGATATTGGCAAAGGTATTACCTATCAAAATCACTCCCAGCAGTCTATCAGGTCGTTGCAGCAACCTGGAAACCCGAACAGCCTGATGATGATTCGTTTTAACCCAATGCTTCAGTCGATACCGATTAATCGACATGATGCCGATTTCCGTTCCCGAAAAAAAGGCGGAAAGCAGGATCAGAATAAAGAGAATAATCGATAGTGTGACCAGGGAAAACTGCACTTGGATTCCTTATCCGGTTAAATAACAAACCGAATTATACTCTTTATAAAGTAAAGATTACACAGAGAGAAACACCTGTGGTACTATGATTATTTTTGAAATCAGGCAGACATTCCATGTTTGATAATTTAACCAAACGGTTGAACCAGGCGTTCAAAACGCTGACTGGGCAAAGTCATTTTACCGAAGAGAATACACAGCAGGCGCTTCGCGAAGTGCGCATGTCCTTACTGGAAGCGGATGTTGCTTTACCTGTTGTTAAGCAATTTATAGAGAAAGTCAGAGAAAAAACGCTTGGTCAGGCAGTCGATGATAAACTCAAGCCTGAGCAGGCACTGATCAAAATTATTCATGATGAATTGATTGTCATTCTGGGCAGTGAGCGCTCAGAACTGAATTTTAAAACGCAACCCCCAGCTATTTTTCTTATGGCTGGTTTGCAGGGTTCCGGTAAAACGACCACTTCAGCCAAGCTCGCACGCTATTTAAAAGAGCAAGAGAACAAAAAAGTCATGCTGGTGAGCGTGGACGTCTACAGACCTGCGGCCATCGAACAGTTGCAATTGCTCGCCGAGCAGCTTGATATTGCATTTTTTCCGGCGCAGGCGCATGAAAACCCGCTCGATATTGCCCAGCGCGCACTCGATAATGCTAAAAAGCAATATATGGATGTCGTTATTTTCGATACAGCAGGCCGTCTGCATATCGATCAGGACATGATGGACGAAATCAAAGCATTGCATCAAGCGGTCAAACCCGTTGAAACTCTGTTTGTCGTCGACAGCATGACTGGGCAAGATGCAGCCAATACCGCCAAGGCCTTTCATGATGCCCTGCCCTTAACAGGTATTATTCTCACCAAAACCGATGGTGATGCCCGTGGAGGAGCGGCTTTATCCGTGAAGGAAATCACTGGTCAGCCCATTAAGTTCATGGGAACCGGCGAAAAAATTGATGCCCTTGAACCATTCTATCCTGACCGTGTCGCGTCCCGAATTTTGGGGATGGGCGATATTCTGACGCTGATTGAAGAGGTTGAGCGTAAGGCGGATAAAAAAAGCAGTGAGAAACTGGCGCAGAAGCTGAAAAAAGGAAAGGGCTTTGACCTGGAAGATTTCAAGCAGCAGTTATTGCAAATGAATAATATGGGCGGCATCAGCAGTATGATGAGCAAACTGCCCGGTATGAGCCAGCTGCCGCAACAGGCCATGTCGCAAGTGAATGATAAAGCATTGGCAAAAACAATTGCTATTATTAATTCGATGACGAAAAAAGAACGACGTTTGCCCAAGATTATCATTGGCTCCCGCAAGAAGCGCATTGCAGAGGGTTCAGGCACACAGATTCAGGATGTTAACCGCTTATTGAAACAATATGAGCAAATGCAGAAGATGATGAAGAAAATTTCCAAGCCGGGTGCCTTAAAACAAATGATGCGCGGCTTGGGTGGCCTTACTGGAATGAAGGGTATTTTACCCGATGATTTCAAATAATTGTCAGAATGACTTCACATGTCGTGTGAATTTTCGTACAATACACGGCATTTTTACGTAACCACTCTTAGAAGAGGAAAATAATGGTCGTTATACGTTTATCAAGAGCTGGCGCTAAAAAGCGTCCATTTTATCACATGGTTGTTACAGACAGTCGCAAACGTCGTGATGGAAATTACATTGAACGCATTGGTTATTTTAACCCAGTCGCTCAGGGACAAGACATTCGTCTCCATATCGAAATGGATAAATTAACGCATTGGTTAAACGTGGGTGCACAGTTATCCGATCGCGTAAGCGCTCTTGTTAAAGAACATAAGAAAGCTGCTAACGCTGAATAATGTGAGTGATTTAACTGATTGGATAATTGTAGGTCGTTTTGGTCGAGTTCATGGTATAAAAGGCCTTATTACGGTACATTCCTTTACTGAACCCCGTAATAATATTCTTGACTATGCAGACTGGCATATTTCTATCGCCAAACAGTGGCAACCTGTTGAGCTGTTACAGGTTGAACTCAGCGATAAACACATTCTCGTAAGAGTAAAAGGTTACAATGAGCGAGAAGAAGCGGCCAAACTGACCAATGCGGAGATTGCGATAAGCAGCAAGCAATTACCCGTGCTAGAGCCAGATGAGTTTTACTGGCACCAGCTTGTTGGGCTGAAAGTTATCAATCAATCCAATGAGCTATTGGGTACAGTCACCGAGGTGATTGCGACTGGCTCAAACGATGTCCTGATTGTGAATGGTGAACGACGTCATCTGATTCCCTATTTACCTGGTCATTACGTTATAAAGGTCGATTTAAGCCAGCAACAGATTCTGGTTGATTGGGACGCGGATTTTTAATGTTACATCTTGGTGTGATTAGTCTCATTCCGGAAATTTTTAACAGTTTGAGCTATGGTGTAACAGGACGAGCGCTTGAACAGGGGCTTGCCCGAATTGAATACTGGACCCCACGTGATTGGGCAAAAAGGCCTTACCGTCAGATTGATGACAAGCCTTACGGCGGCGGTCCTGGGATGGTAATGATGTATGAGCCCCTGCATGCCGCAATAGAGCATGCCAAAGCGGCTCTGCCTTCAGGATGCCGTACTATTTATTTGAGCCCGCAGGGCAGGCAGATTAAACAGAACGACCTGATTAGAATTGCCCAGGATAAAACACCCCTGCTTTTTATTGCAGGTCGGTATGAAGGGATAGACGAGCGAATTATCCAGCAACACGTCGATGAAGAATGGACGGTTGGCGATTTCGTGATGAGCGGCGGAGAATTAGCCGCAATGATTTTTATTGATGCAATTTTGCGTTTGTTGCCCGGCAGCCTGGGCCACGCGGGCTCTGCAGAGCAGGATTCATTTATGAATGGCTTGCTGGACTGCCCGCATTATACCCGCCCGGCGCTGGTTAACGGACAGAAGGTTCCAGACGTTTTACTGAACGGTAACCATCGGGAAATTGAACGCTGGCGACGTAAGGCATCTTTAGGAAATACCTGGTTAAAAAGACCGGAATTATTAGAAAAAATCGATTTAAACGATTTGGACAGGGAATTACTGAGTGAGTTTCAAAATGAACACAGTGATTCCTGCTAAAAAACGGAGCATTTTTCTACTGCAGCATACTGCTTGCAGCATTAAAAGCTTTTAAAATGAATGCTCTCACGGAATAACCGAGAGAAGTAACAACCGGCAAGCTATGGACATCGATATATACCTGAGCTTGCAGCGACAGACCATACTTGAGGAGTGATGATTCATGACTAACATTATTGATCAGCTGAATGCCGAGCAAATGCAAGGTAAAAATATTCCTGATTTCAGCCCAGGCGATACCGTTTTAGTACAAGTAAAAGTAAAAGAAGGTACTCGTGAGCGTTTACAGGCCTTTGAAGGGGTTGTAATTGCTAAACGTAACCGTGGTTTAAACTCTGCCTTCACCGTGCGTAAGATTTCTCATAACGTCGGTGTAGAGCGTGTATTCCAGACTTATAGCCCAATCGTCGACAGCATTACTGTCAAACGTCGTGGTGATGTTCGTCGTGCCAAATTATATTATCTGCGTGATCTGGCTGGCCGTGCTGCTCGTATCAAAGAAAAATTAAGCAGCCGCAAAGAAGACTAAGATCTAGACTAGGCCTGTTGACAATCAACTGCCTGCTTGCCTGAATTACCGCTCCATCTAATGCCGCGACTTGTCGTGGCATTCCTACATCTGAATCGAAGAGATCTTCGCCTATTTACCAGGCATTGTTGCATAAATGAAAATAGGTGCACAAAAGAACGTCTTTGCGAGCGTTAGCGAAGCAATCCAGCTCCTTACTGTGTTCAAGTTTCGATCTGGATTGCTTCACTCTGTTCGCAAAGACAACAGGTTGGTTGTTTGATTCTATTTTCTCAACAACTCCTGTTTACCGCAACTTATTCGTAATATCCCAGGCAAAATTAATTCAAACCGTTTAAAAGCATTTCCTGGATACTGCGAACAAGTCGCAGTACGTAGGGCAGCACGAGGGGGAAGACAGAAAAAAGCCCTGATTCCGCTATTGCATCCTCAGGGCTTTTTAATCAGATGGATAAACCCTCTTGATGAGATGGAGCTTCAACTTTATCCGCCTTATTCTCTGGCTTGTTATAGAAAAGGGAGAAGTATTGGCGCGCGGTGGTTGGATCCGCAACAGGCTCATCCACTACCTGCTTATAGGCTGCAAGTTCATCCATCGCCACATCCGTTATTTGTTGATGACGAATGCCTTTCATATATTTGCGATGCATATCATGACAAAGGGCTATGATGTTATAACTCGATTGGGCAGAGGGGTCATGATCGAGGGATTCTTGATCGAATTCATCAACAGCCTTAATACCTAATTTAGCAAGCTTTCGCATGCCGGTGTTGTCTTCGATTTTTTTAGGCCCCCAGAAACCTTTGTAGATTAAGGTCGCTATGCCTCGGGTAATTGGCTTGAGCAGCCAGGTCAGCGGGGTGGTCGCAATTTCTATCGCGCCTCTGACCAGACTGAATACTCCATCCAAAAATCGCCACGGGTTCAAGCTCAGCAGGCCGACCAGCGTTTTAAGCAGTCCACTTCCCACATTCAGCAGTCCAACCAGGGGTTGTCTTAAGTCTTGTTTGAATGGATGCCATGAAGCAGAGGTTTTATAAGGTTTGAAAAAGTCGGTAAACAGTTTAACAGTCTTTTTCAAATGATGAGTTATAGGAATATATTTCCAATCACCCAAACCGACAGGATCATAGCTGCGATGCGGGTATTTACGCCATTGCTTTTCTCTGCTCACCTGATGAGCAGGCGCCTGCTGTAAATTAAAATACGCATTAAGCAACTCTTCAGAGGAGTCAATATCGTCCTGCCATGAAATGCCCTTTACCTTTTGCACGGCCTCCATTATTCGCATTGGAGCGCGAATATTGCGACGGCTGTATTGCGACACTTCATGTACTTTTTTAGGGGCATACACTTCGGTAAACCAGGTTTGATACTGATTGAGGCTGAGCTCGAGTTGCTCTTCATCAGCAAATCCATTACGAATATGCTCTTTCATCTGCTCGATAAAAATTGCAGTTGCCTCATTTCCTGCGTTCAACCCCTTGAAATAAGAAAGTCCTAATTTGGCATCACCCGCCAGCTTAACATGGACTTTGGAGCCGTCTTTTCTTGCGACCTGCCTACTGATTTGTCTGGCATAAGTCGCCGGCGCTTCGTTGACGCTAACCCGCACCGAGTTCCAATCGATAAGAGAAGAATCTTCATGGCATTTTTCGATTTTAAGCTCGAGATAGCGGGTTAGAAAACTACGAATATCCTGGGGTATATCCTTTGCCTGCTCGTTGTTTTTAAGATGAATAGGCTTTTGCGAGGTAGCGATGGACTTCAAACGATCAAAGACTTCCTTCGAAATCATCATTTGCATGGTAACAGGAGTTTGGCCTTTTGCGAAATGCCCCACATATTCGCTGGCAATCATCCCGCCACGCGCCATATTCTGATAAAAATTGGCGGTGGCAACCGCCTCATCTTTATGTGAGCCATTGACTTCGTAACGAAGCTGCAATACATAATCAAATTCCTGCTTAACCTGATTATCTTCTCCAAAAAAGTGTTTGCTGACGACGCTGTGAGTTCCATCTGCGCCAAGGATTAACTTGGCCTCAGGATGCCCTTCGAGAATCTTTTCTTCAATATTTTCCGGTGTGATGGCCTCGTGGATAATCCTTGTAGGCTCGCATCCTTCTTCACACTCCAGAGCGAGCTCTTTGAATATTTTTTCAAGTTCGTTAGTGCGAATATGCGGATCTTTTTTGAGCCGAGCCAGAAGAGGTTTTAGCGTGGGATGTTCTTCGGTTCCCGTCGCTTTCATTAATGAGGCTAAATGCTGCCATTGCATACTCAGTGTATGTCTACGCTGGTATTCCGTATATTTTTCATAAATGACAATGCTTAATTCCGGATTTAATTTCTTCATTGCCCAGGCATGAGCCAGACCAAGAGGACCTGCACCTACTATAACCACATCAACCATAACCACCTCATAATGGTGAACAAATATTGCGCTATTATACGCAATATTGCACAGATATCAAGCAGCTTGTGATGCAGATAGCAAATGCTCTTAAGATTGAGGTCCTTCCGATGAGGCGCGAAGAGAAGATGAATCACAGCCAATAATACTTTGTAAACAGTTCATCCCAAAAAACAAAAGCTGATTTTGTTTGTCGACAATCGCTTTTCCCAGGCTGAAAGGCGGTTGCAATCTTTTCAGATAATTAAATTCCCAGTCAAGCGGCTGTTGCGCTTTTATTTCATCAAGCTGCAAGCCTACTTTATTCCAATTGATTTTGTTGGCCATCGAGACTCTGAAATCCTCGTTCAGCACTTTAACTAATCCTAAGCGAACGGCAGTCACTTCCGCTTTCCTGGCCCGGCTCTGAGCTGAAGGAAGAGCCTGCTCCCCAGTCTGGTTTTCTGTTTTTCCACTGTTAAGGGAGTCGAGCGCTTTTGACAATAAGTCTATATACTCATTACAAAGTTCCCGGTAGGATTCAAGTGACTCAATATTTGCTCTTAACTTCTGAATCTCGCTGTTTCCCTTTAACTCCTGAACTTCTCTCTCCAGTTCTTGCGCCCTTTTATCAAGCGCCTCGTATTCTGTACTCAATTGTATACTGTTGGCTTCTGCAGACAAGTGAGGGCTTTCTCTTTCCATATGCTTAATTACGGCAGCTTTATCCCATAACTCATTAGACCCCCAGTCTTCGTTAGTCGCATAGAACATCAGGAGCTGGTGTTTGAAATAAACCATATACTGCAGAGCGGCACTTATTAGATTAGTGCAGCCGTATCCCGCAACTCCTTTGAAAAGATTGACACCTTGGGCCGCATAAAGCAGTTCAATATGCTTCATATCTTCCGGACAAAATCCATAGCGAATTAACTCAAAGACGCCTATCGGCAGCAAATCATCGCCTCCTCCCGCCTTGACACCGCATTTTTTTTCGAGATAGGCCGTCCAGTCCAGTGCCCGGAGATAGTCACCATCCCTTAGAAAATCGAGATAATCTTTAGTCGTTAATGTCACGCTGCTACTCCTTGCAAAATTAATTATCCCGTTAAAGAAATAATGACAACCGCCGATATTAAGTCAAACAATAATAAAAAAAGAGCCTGTCATGAAAAAAAGTATAGCGATCCTTTTGTTCATCTTGCCAGTTTCCTTAACATTTGCAAACTGTGATCCAAGTCGATTTCGCTGGGAGTGTGATTTGCCCTTAAAGCCCAAGCCTTCAGCGTCTGCCCATTCACTGGTTTATTGTGGAAACAGTTACGGTTATATGAGCAAAGCCCAGTATGATATTTTGTCACGTTATCATCGGCGCAGTATCAACATGGTGCTCAAAATTAATGGTGAATACGTTGACAGTCCCTGTATTCCAGCAGAACGGTAGCCACACTGGGTAATTCAGATATAATAGACTTTTTTCTATCCGGATATTAAGTGGCTCCACTGATCAATGAACAGCCTGTCAGAATTATTAGGAAGTCTATTAAACATCTGTATTTAAGAATTACGGCCCCGCATGGCGAAATCCTCGTTAGTGCACCCCATAGGATGAGCGATGCCGCGATTGAGCAATTTTTACTGAGCCGCCAGTCCTGGATTATTGAGAAGCAAAAGGAGGTTGCAGGGCGTTCGCCTCAGCAGCCTCTTTCTGAAAATCAGATTAAATTTCTGGGAAAAGTTTACTCTCTTGTGAAAGATGGTAGCTCAGGCAATCGGGTTCTGGGCATCGTTAACGAACAACTGCATTTCTCAAGCACTTTAGATAGCGCTCAAAATCTTAATACGATACTGACTAAATGGTATCGGCAGGAACTGGGACGTTTAATGGATACCCTGTTAAGCAAATGGCAACCGATCATTAAGGTGTTCCCCAAATTCATTGGCATACGCGCGATGCGAAGCCGCTGGGGATCCTGCAATACCAGCAAGGGCCGCATCTGGTTAAGTCAACATTTGATTCATCATCCGCCAGAGTGTATTGAATATGTTTTTGTGCATGAAATGGTTCATTTGATTGAAGCTAGCCATAACCATTATTTTAAACAGTTGATGACGCAATTTTTACCAGACTGGAAAGAAAGACGAAACCTGCTTAATGGTAAATAGACTAATATCGGCCATACGTTAAATCTTCTCGCTCTCCTTCACAAAATGGACTATGATTTCTGCTTTTTTCGAGACAATCGCAATAATTATTGTGTAAAGCTCTAGTATTTCTGGATGTTCATGGTCGATACAAATCTGATTGATAATCTTTGTAATCAAGGGTTTCATATTATTGAAAACTTTCTGGGTGAAGAGCATGCAAGGCAACTTAGAACCAATGCCTTGTGCGGCGATGCTGATCAACGTTTTAGACAAGCCCGAGTAGGTAATTCCTCTGTTAGCCGGCAGCAGGAAATCAGAGGTGATAGTATTCTCTGGCTTGACCCCGATGAATTTGATTTGGCGGTAAACTATTATTTTCAGAAAATAAATCAAATCAGCCGCGAATTAAATAATGTCCTGTTCATGGGCTTGAATCAGTTTGAAACCCATTATGCCATTTATCAGCCGGGCACTTTTTATAAAAAACATGTGGATCAATTTCAAAATAACAAGGATAGGCGTATTTCCTGCGTCTATTACCTGAATGAGGGCTGGAAGGCTGAAGATGGGGGAGCTCTGAAGGTGTATAACCAGGAAGAACAACTCCTGGTATCGATTTTACCTCAGGCTGATCGCTTCATCTGCTTTACAAGCGATCTTCCTCATGAAGTGGAGCTGACCCATCAGACCCGTGTCAGCATTGCCGGGTGGTTAAAACGAGTAAGTTCTCAACAAATTATTAATTCAGTCTGTTGAATTTATTGGCCGGTTGCTATTAAATGGATTGATGGGCTATTGTACATCAATCCAGGGAGCCGGAAATGAGTATAAGCAAAGAGTTTAATTCGTTATTTAACGATTTAGTTGAGCAATACGGAAACAATAACCTGAGCCGGTATTTAAAATGGAATAAAGATACTCATGCTGAAACGATCCTTGAAAATCTTAAATTTCTGCAAAGTTGTTTTGTAAAAACCCCGGATATTTTTGACGAAGACGACGTGCTCAATTTTTTAAAACACTCCGCTGTTATGTTGTTTAGCCAGGACCCTATTTTTCTTGCCCACATGGGCACATTCACCAATAAATATGCAGAGATCACACAAGAAGAGCATCATATTGGCGTCAACCTCTTCATTAAATTCAATACTAAAAACTCCAAAGTCAGCCTGATTGGCAATTTAATGCAGGCGATATCCAAAGAGAGAGAAGCGCATTGTCTGGAAATAGAAGTCTATACATTAAGAATCCAGGAGCTGGAGGCTCAGATAGCCAAGCTAACCAAGGAGCTACGTGAATCACAAACTCATAATGAAGAACTGGAGCGGCACAAAAATGACAATGAGGGAGAATTGCATTTATTAAGGGAAAAAGTAACCCGCTATGAACATGCCTGGGATATGATTGAAGAAGCGAGCCATGCAGTTAATTTACAAAAAGTTATTGCAAATGCGCCCGCTCAGCTGGTGCCTGAACTAATAATCAAAGAAAATAAATCGTCGATTAAACAGCCACCCATCCTCTCCCCTGCGATGACAGGCTCAGATTTACAGACCAAACCCTCACCTGTTTTAAAGAATGAAACAGAAATTGAACCGCCAACCCAGCGTAAAGCGCCGCCAGCGCCGCCTGTGCCTCCCCGGCCAGTAAAAACAGAGGGTGGAAGTACCAACATCAAGCCCCCTTTGAAATTAAAGAAAGCAGCCTTAAAGCCAGGGCAACCAACGTTTTTTTCCAGTATGCAAGAAGAGCTGGATTTTGTACTTAAAACCAGAAACTCTGCTCCACTAAAAGAACCGGAAGATAAAAAAGGCGAAAAAAAAAATTCCTGCCAGAATGGATCACCCCTGAGTTTATGAGCAAAATGGAACAAATCAGACAGGCCAACATCGATGCGGGATTAACAAGCAATGATACCGACGATGAGTCTGATGAATTTAGTGATGATCCCAATTCATTACAGCCGAGTTAGGTATTACGTTAATAGTGCTTGCTATTCGCCCCATTCAACGTTATTTTTCCTTTTCAATAGGCCACATTTTCATAATGAATTTGTTCACGGAACCTGGCATGAACGCTTTAGAAATTAGACAATTACGTAAAATCTACGGCAATAAAGTAGAAGCCTTAAAAGGAATTGACCTGACTGTAAAAACAGGCGATTTCTTTGCTTTACTGGGAGCTAATGGGGCTGGAAAATCAACCACCATCGGACTTATCACCACATTACTAACCAAATCCTCTGGCAGCATTCGCATTTATGGCTATGATTTGGATGAACATCCCTATCTTGCCAAATCCTGTCTTGGCCTGGTACCTCAGGAATTTAATCTTAATATTTTTGAGACCTGCGAGCAGATTTTACTTAATCAGGCTGGCTTTTACGGGATTTCACGCATTAAGGCGAGACCTCGGGCGCATTTACTGCTTGAACAATTAGGAATCTGGGAAAAACGCCACAGTATTGTGCGGCATTTATCAGGAGGTATGAAACGCCGACTGATGATTGCAAGAGCCTTAATGCATCAGCCGAAAGTGCTCATTCTGGATGAACCAACCGCCGGAGTGGATATTGAAATCAGGCGAAGCATGTGGGACTTTCTGAAGCAAACCAATGCACAAGGAACTACCATTATTTTGACCACCCATTATCTCGAAGAGGCAGAGCAACTCTGCAAACACATTGCAATAATTGATGAGGGAGTGATTATAAAAAACACCTCGATGCGAAGTTTGCTTAATAGCTTGAATCATCAGACCTTTGTATTTAACACACAGGAACCCATTGAACAATTGCCCATAATGCCGCTGTTTGAAACCAGCCTGATTGACTGTACTACTTTTGAACTACGGGTGAATAACAGCGTCTCTCTGAATGAGGTATTCGCAGAACTTTCGGCGAATGGAATTAAAATTCAAAGCCTTCGCAATAAAACCAATCGGCTTGAAGAACTCTTTCTGGATTTAATCAATCATGACCATTAATCAACAGTTGATTGCTTTTTATACCGTAGTAAGACGCGAGTTAGTGCGTATGTTTCGCATCAGCTCACAGGTATTTTTGCCACCGGTTATCACCACCGCATTGTACTTTTTAATTTTTGGGACCTTAATAGGTCCGCGAATTGGAGATATCCAAGGGGTCAGCTATCCCGAGTTTATCGCTCCTGGTTTGATTATGATGACAGTCATTACCAACGCCTATGGCAATGTATCAACTTCGTTGTTCACCGTTCGCTTTCAGAAAAGTATTGAAGAAATCCTGGTCAGCCCCATGCATGATGGGCTGTTGCTATTGGGATATGTAATTGGTGGTGTGCTTCGGGGTGTAATCGTTGCCTTTCTGGTTTTCCTGGTATCCTGGTATTTCGTGCCTATTGATCCACACCATCTGCCCCTGACGTTGCTTGTAGTGCTGCTGGTTTCTGCTATCTTTTCTCTGGCTGGCTTTACCAATGCAATGATCGCCAGAAATTTTGACGATGTCATGCTGATTCCTACTTTTGTGCTGACTCCCCTGACCTATCTGGGAGGCGTGTTCTATTCGACAGCTATGCTGCCTACATTCTGGGAGAAGCTTTCGCATTTAAATCCTATACTTTATATGGTCAGTGCTTTACGTGGCGCAATGATTGGCAAACAAGAGATGAGCATGTCTTTGTCGATGTGCATTATTTTTGTCTTGATCGTATTATTAATTGCAGCTAATATGATATTACTGAAAAAAGGGGTCGGATTGCGTGAGTAAGCTCACAAGGGAGGTCAGATGGCAGCAAACATTTTGAGGGGCTATGCGGATGAGCTCACACGCTTCATCAGAGAGCACAAGGAAGATGAACAAGTCTGCAAACGTGCATTAGAGCTCAAAACTGACCTGGAAAAAATTACCAGCCCCGAGGCGGCCCTGGCGCTATTTAGCACCTACACCAAGAATAAAACGAATACCAGCCCATTTACTCATTTTGCCCCCCTGTCGCTGTCAGGTATAGTTCAACGATGGGAAAGATCTTTGACCACGAATGAGGCTAACAGAAAAGCGACCCTCACTAAAATCGCCCAGATTTCTTTAACACCTGAAGCTGAAACATTACGTAAACTCTGCCTTGAGTTACTGGACAATAGCAATTGTATTCTGGAATGCCGTTTTAATGCTGTTATCGGCCGATTAAACAAACCCGAGTTTCCGGTCTTGGCAGATTATATGCTCGCTCTGGAAAACTCAGATTTTCCGGTCATACTCCGGCCCGGTGATATACTGGCGAGAACCCCCAGAAACTCCTCACATGCACAGGGGTTGCAATTGATGGCTAATATCTCAGCCAAATACTCTTTCCGGCATTTGCCTGAGCATGCCTTAAACAGTGACGCCAATGATTTCATGCAGGACATTCTAATTGTTTATAACAATATTTTTCCGGTACCGACCATCCAGACAGTTCAACAACCGGATGAGGACGATGAACGGCCCTGCTGCATAGTCTCCTGAACAACAGCATAGTGGGATAATTACGATCTGATAACCCCAATATGCTTATATTAAAGCCATCTCCAAATTAAAGTTCATTCCCACTACAGGGATTAGAGTGACTTTGCTACACTATAAAATCGAGCTGCTTATTCCCGTAATAAATTGTTTTTTTTATTCTCAACGCAAGCGTTGACGTCTTCATTAAACCTGTTATATGGTTAACAAATCAATGCTGATTTAGACAATACGTTGAAAAATTCGATGAATTGTTTAAGCGTTTTCATGGAAGAGAGCATTCATTGATGCATTTAGGGAGATGAACATGTTTGGACTTTTGGCGACAATGATCGGCACCAAGGTGGTTTCCGGTGAAGTTATCGCAGGCACGGCTGGTGTGATGGCCGGAACATTTCTGGGGAGCTATTTAACCTCTTTAAAAGCGCAATCTGACCAAAAAAAGCTTATTATGCAAATGAGCGGCCTGAACAAGGCAGCAGGAGAATTCATAAACTTCAATTTTGCAAGCATCCTTGAAATCACTGTCAAAGAATTAAACCTGCTGGATAAAGGCTGCGAGCTGCAGTTAAATCTCGGAACCTTATTAAAGCCAGAAATGGACAAATTCTGCCTGCTTCATGAGAGTCCGGCAGACGGGAATATTTTCCAGATTCATATGCTGCAGGAGAGCAGCCAGCTCATGACCCCGCCCGATACGCTTGCCTCTTCCATTGAGCGGACCATCCATGAATATTTTGACAGCTACCTGAAAAACCGCGAGGTGATTAACTCTGAAAATCGCGCACTAGCTAAGGCTACTGTGCAAATCATGCGGAACACTACAGTGCTCTTAATCCAGGCGATGAAAGGAATAGCGCAGCTGCCAGGATATGAAAATGAAGAACGCCTTGAAAAATTCCGAACTATTATCACAAGCTATTTTCAGAATATTTTAGACAATGAAGGTCTTACCGAAAATTATAATAAAACGATTGCGGATTATTTTGTAAAAACTCAGAAGCAGCGCACCACGCTCGCCCAGGAAGTACAGAAACATTTTGGAGATCTAATTGATCAATTAATTGTCGAGCAGCGAGAAATTAGTGTACAGACCATGTCTGTCCATTGTACCCGCGATCTCTATGACTTGAATAATCATTTGATGGAATTATTTGCCCGCTTGTTTGATGCACAGGCAGGAGCAGATGCCACGCAGATTTCTGCCTATAAAATAACCCAGAATATGTTAAGAGCAGATACTTCCCAGGCAACCGGAAAAGTTCCCTTTAACGAATATGGTATTTTCAAATTACTGAAACCTCTGGCAAAAGTTTCAGAAGGACTTAATCGTCTTGCCCAAGAGGAGGATGGATTATCCTTTGTGCGTTACCAGGATATTTTTGATAATCCCAAAGCAATGGCAGACATTACATCCTGGGATCCCAAATACGGTTTCTTACTTAAAACCCCTATTGATCAAAATTGCAGAGATCAGTTATCACGAGAAATGATAGCCATTTTCAAGCTTTTATTTATTTGCCAGGCACTTGAGAAAGACTTTCTTGAGTCTGCAATTCAGTATGGCTTCAAAGGGATGTCTGAAAAGGGTGAATACAAAGCCAGGCGTCTGGTGATCCATATTTTTTACCGAGAGGCAATGAGGCGCTTATCTGACTTCTTTGGGTATGCGCAGGTTAAGGAATTGCTGGATTTGATGAATGATACCAAATGGATGAGAAGCAAGAAGATGCCGCTCGTCAATCCCAAACAATCTTTCATGTCGATTACGGAACCTCTCGATGACAATAAACTGATAAAACGCACCAGCTTCATTACTAATTCGGTGTTTCAAAACAACCTTGAACAACTGGAGTTTCTGCGCCGACGCATGCAGTATCTTCATGATGGGCTTGATAAGCTTAAGAACTATGAGCCGGATGAACACAAAACGCCCTTTGATGCCAACAGTCTCACTAAAGAAGACCGAATTTATCTGTTTAATATTGCCAGAACCTTTGAAGAATATGGTTTAACCCGGTTACTTGGCTTAAATCCTGAATTACCCTCACAATTTTCAGAAATAGATAAGTCTGAAAATGAAGTATTTACTTCTCTCAAGTTTACCCAACTGCAATTGATGAATGTGAATGACGCCATCAATAAACTATGCAGTAAATTGCATATTTCCTCATCATATACTACTGGAAAAATTGCAGGAGGTCAGGTCAGCAGCTGTAAAATCAGCTTTGGAGGAAATGAAGCTGAAATACCAGACGGCCTTTATCAATTCCTCAAGCAAATGAACAGTCCCATATATAAGTGGAATGCGACCAGCTCGCTGCTCGGTCTTGGATCTGAGCAGTTGGAATTCGTTTTACTTTATCCCAGACATGGCAGTTTGCTTTCGTTTATTGAGTTTTATAAACGATTGCGGGATTTTGAAAACAAAATCAGAGAGAAATGCCGGGAAGAACTTGCCCCTCCCCTGCACCAGTTTTTTCAGGCACTCGGAGATATCACCGCCCATATGGGGGAGCTTATCAGGCAGATTGATATCAATGGTGAGCGAGTTAAAAAACTGCAAACCCGAAACAAGCTGTTGACAAAGGAAAATATCCAACAGCAGACGCAGATAGTCAGCCTTTCAAGTGATATTGCCAAGGTAAAGGGGCAATTTAGCGAAACACAGGATTTGGTCCAGCAATTAAAGGCAAGCAATAAAAAACATCTGGAAGATGTAAAGAAAATTGAAAAGGCCAATGAAGATCTCTTTACAACTATCCTTGCCGATTTTCATCGCAACGTGAAAGATATTAAAGAACTGAAGAGCACTCTGGATGATAAATTAAAAGATGTCCGGGAAATTCTTTCAGGTGACAATTCAAAAGTAGCCCAGGAAGCAAGTAGAGAGTTATCTCTGCTCAAAGAGAACATGCAGGGCAGAATTGGCAGCATTCTCGAGCGGTTCAAGCTATACGAAGAAAGTTTTAATAGAGCGAGCGAGAATTTAAGAAATGATTTTCAGTCCCTGAAACTAAGCATGAGCAGAGAACAGGAACTGATTGAAGCGCTGGAACTAAAATTGAATGAAGCCCTGGTTGAATTACAAAAACAAAAGGATCGCGCTGATTTTTATGAGGCTAAGGCCGATCAGGCCAGAGTAATTGTTCATAATTTTTCCAATCTTTTTGACTTTCTGGAAAATAAATTCAGCTCACGTCTAAGCTTCTGGTCTTCCTATCGCACCGTAAAAACGGAAAACATTCTGAATTTTATCGAGCTGGTGTTAAGTAATCAGCAGTTTTTGAAGAATCATCTGGCTGAACATTCAGAACAGGATATTGAGAGGGAAATTAATACTTATCTGGATAAAAGCCAGGTAATTAACCGATATCATGGGTTATTCAACAATAGCTCATCAAGAGCTTTGATTAAACATATCATTGTGCTGTTTCAACGGGGTAATTTAATTAATGTATTGAAAAATGACGGGATTTCCTATCATGACAGGAAAATCACGCTCAGTAATACGAATGAGCTGCAATTTACTGAACCTCAAAGCAATAAAGAATATTCAATTGCCTGCAGGATTCAACCGATTAGTTGACAAGGCATGGTCCTTACTCTCTTTCAGAGAGAGGTTTTGGAATCAACCCTCAACCTAGCCCTCATTGCCATTAAGGACTTCTGTCATTCCCGCGAAAGGCGGGAATCTATTCCTCAGTCGGCATTGTGGCTAGCTCAGAGATGGATCCCCGCCTTTCGCGGGGATGACAGTTTAATATACAATTGAGCTTACTTAATGGCAGTGAGGCTTTTAATGTTTATCTCTTATCTTTCTTTTTAAATCCAATGGCCTCTAAACGTTGCTCGGTGAGGGGATGCGTTGAAAAAGCACTGGTCAGTGATTTAACCGGGTCAATACTGGAGGGATCAAATAAATACGAAGCCTGTCTTAGCTGTTCATGTGCAGTTCGTCCATATTCCTGGGTGTATTCCTCGGCATTGGCTGCATGATCTTCCGAAATTTTAAGCAATGCTCTGGCCATCGGTTCATTATCACGCATGAGTTCGACAGCCCCTGAGTCGGCCATGTACTCTCTGGTACGGCTTAAAAATAATGCCAGGACGACAGTCAATATGGGCAACACCCAGCGCAAAACCATAATAATCAGCAATAAACGATTATCCTGGTTTCGGCGATCTCGTTTGTAAATCATCGAATAAAAAAGCACATCAATCACTAGCAATAAAATATTGCTCAATACAGCAACCATTAATGTCAGTTTGATGTCCTGATGACGGATGTGGCTTAATTCATGCGCCATCACCGCCTGCAATTCGGCGCGATCAAGCTTGTCTATTAAACCTCTGGTAATGGCCACCATTGCCGATTTTTCGCTGTAACCACTGGCAAAGGCATTCATGTAGTTTGCTTCAATGAGGAATACTTTGGGCATATACTTTAGTCCCGCAGAAACGCGCATCTCTTCCACCACATTGTACAACTGCTTTTCCTGTAGATTCTGCGCTGTTTCCGGTGTAATTTCCCGATATTCTGTACCCATTAACATAATCCGGTCGTACATGGCATAGGTAATTAGCAAGGAAATGACGGCGATACCGCCCATGATCAATGTTGCATAAGGAATGACCTGAAGGGTCAGCAAGGCATGAAAAGCCTGACCCACAGTCAGATTGGGATTAGTGGACTGCAGAACAAATACATCCGCCACCAAACCCACCCCGGTATAAATCAGGATGAAAAGGAGGATGACTATCCTCGTTTTGCGCTGGTTTTTCTGCAACTGGGCTCGCCAGTCACCTACCGAAGCATGGTAGTCTGATAGCGGCATGGCTTACTCGGAAAACTTGACAGTATAATCTTCACGGGCCTTGATTTGATCTTCCGGTAAAGACCAATACTCGAACTCTTTATTCAGTTTGTCAGCAAAGAAATTTACTACCATTGCCTCTACGAAGGATTTTTTCTTGGCATAATAGCGCTCGATGCTGTCATTATAGGCTTGCTTGGCGTAGGACAATTTGTTTTCTGTATTCACAATTTCCTCTTGCAGCTGAAGCATATTCTGACTGGCCTTCAAATCAGGATATTGTTCAAATACCAGATTGATTCCTGATGCGATTTGCGAAATCTGATTCTCTGCATCCATTCTCGCTTTTTCATCGCCAGAAGCTCTTGCGGCCTGTGCCTGATTACGTAAGGCAACTACATCTTTCAATGTCGTTTTTTCATAATCCATGTATTTGTTAACGGTTTGTATCAAGGACTCAAACACTTTGAAACGGCGATCTAGCTGGATATCGATTTGCTTTTTATTATTGTTAATCGCCTCAATCATTCCGATGAGGGTGTTATAGATGCTGATAAGCCAAAATGCCAGCAGCGCCAGGATCACCAAAACGAATAGAAGAAACTTTCCCATGTTATTCATCCAATTTTGTTTTATATTGAAGTTATAGCTATTTTTAGATAAAAATCAAATTACTTGGTTTTGTTACGATACAGCGGCTTGCAAAAACAGTGACTTGACTTTAGCTTTTTTGGTTCATAAAATGACAATTTTTAAAATTTTTCTTCTATGAGCGAACTTCGTACTCACAGCGAGCAAGACTCCTTTACTACATCGTTCAATGATGTTATTGAGCATGCCCAGTATATTCAGGGGGCGAGCGATTCTTTTCAGCCCCACCCATCAGGAATGCTCTGGGGGCTTGGATTCATGTATCTCGGTGTAGCCACCTCAACACCCGCCCTTACTATGCTTGGCTTAGGCTTGTTTGTATGTCTTGGTTTGCGTTGCCATGAACGATTAAATCTTTATAGTCCTTCTTTTTTTAGCCTCCGGCCAGCAAGAGACGCAGATGAATTGGTATCGCCAGCATTGCAATGGGTATAAGAACCGCTTAACTACCGTTAACCCGAATTCGGCTCTGGTTCAAGCATCACTTGGATGCGTCGGACATGCCGAGGCAAGTATAGGGTGAAATTAATTGCAATATAATTCAGTATGTTAAGAAGTGGTTAGCCATGTCATCTCGAACGTAGTGAGAGATCTCCGAATGCTGGCACAAACCAAGATTAGGGAGATCTCTCACTACGTTCGAGATGACGGCAACCCTCGGTTAGTTGGAGTCAGAAGCGAGCGCTAGGAAACTACCGCCTCTTTTTTCTTCTTTAACAGAGGCTTCAAAAACATTCCGGTATAAGATGCCTTGTTTCGAGTGATATCTTCCGGAGTACCTGTGGCAATGATGTGCCCTCCTTTGCTTCCCCCTTCAGGTCCCAGATCAATAATCCAGTCGGCTGTTTTAATGACATCAAGATTATGCTCGATGATAATAATCGTATTCCCCTGATCCCTTAGACGGAATAAAACGCTTAAGAGTTGTCTTGTGTCATGAAAATGCAAACCAGTGGTCGGCTCGTCCAGGATATACAAAGTATTTCCTGTGTCACGTTTCGATAATTCACGAGCCAATTTGATGCGCTGGGCTTCGCCTCCCGACAATGTAGTCGCGCTTTGCCCCAGACGAATATAGGATAAACCCACATCAATTAAGGTCTGACACTTTCTGGCAATGACTGGAATTGCATCAAAAAAGCTGCGCGCATCCTCAACCGTCATATCCAGCACTTCATGAATATTCTTACCCTTATATTGGATTTCCAGTGTTTCGCGGTTATATCGTTTTCCTTTACAGATGTCGCAAGCCACATAAATATCGGGCAGAAAATGCATTTCCACCTTGATCATCCCATCGCCCTGACAGGCTTCGCAGCGTCCGCCTTTCACATTAAAGCTGAAGCGCCCAGGTTGATAGCCGCGAGCCCGGGCTTCGGGAGTGCCTGAAAATAATTCCCGAATAGGAGTAAACAAACCGGTATAGGTCGCGGGATTGGAGCGCGGGGTGCGCCCAATAGGGCTTTGGTCAATATCAATAACCTTGTCACAATGTTCGAGGCCACTTATTTTCTTAATCGAGCCCGGGGTCATCACACTGGCACGATTGAGTTGATTGGCGGCCAAAGGATAGAGAGTGTCATTAATCAAACTTGATTTACCCGAACCAGATACCCCCGTTACACAGGTCAATACACCTAATGGAATACTTACATTTACATTCACCAGATTATTGCAGCAGACACCGGTGAGATGCAGCATGCGCTCATCGTCCACGTGCTTGCGTTGTCTAGGCACTTCGATAGAACGAACCCCCGAGAGGTATTGCCCGGTGAGGGATTTCTCTTCTGCCATAATTTCTTCCGGGGTTCCCGCGGCGATAATACGCCCGCCATGCACCCCGGCTCCGGGTCCGATATCAAGAACAAAATCCGCAGAACGAATCGCGTCTTCATCATGTTCGACCACGATGACGGTATTACCCAGATTTCGCAAATGGGTGAGGGTTTTTAGCAGGCGATCATTATCGCGCTGATGCAAACCGATTGAGGGTTCATCGAGAATATACATGACACCGACCAGACCGGAACCAATCTGGCTTGCCAGACGGATACGCTGGGCTTCTCCCCCGGAGAGGGTTTCAGCGCTGCGGGCTAAGGACAAATAATCCAGACCGACATTGACCAGGAATCCCAGGCGCTCACAAATTTCCTTATTAATTTTACCGGCAATCTCGCCCCTGTTTCCACTCAGATGAAGCTGCTTGAAGAATTCATAGGCTTTTTCAATGGAATAGTTGGCGATTTCTGGCAAATTGATATCATTAATAAATACATTGCGCGCTTCCTCTCTCAAACGAGCGCCCTTGCATAATTGGCAGGGGCGGGAAGATAAATATTTGGCCAACTCCTCGCGCATCATCGATGAGTCTGACTCGCGATAGCGGCGCTCCATGTTGGGAATCACCCCCTCAAAACGATGTTTTTTAAGCAGGTAGCCGCCATGAGAGCGATGGTAGCGAAACTCAATTTCCTCTTTACCACTCCCATAAAGAATAATGTTTTGAACCGATTCAGGCAATTCTTCAAAGGCAAGCTCGATATTAAATTGGTAATGCTCAGCCAAAGACTCTAGCAAGGGGTAATAATAAGTGGTTTTTTTATCCCAACCACGAATTGCACCCGCACCAAGACTTGCGGTGCGATCATGTATAATGCGCTCCGGATCAAAATACTGATCAACACCCAGGCCATCACAGGAAGGGCAGGCTCCCACCGGGTTATTAAAAGAAAACAAGCGCGGTTCTAACTCACTCAAGCTATAACCACATTCCGGGCAGGCAAACTTGGATGAAAAGACAATTTCCTCGAAATTACCATCGAGGGAAGCAACAATGGCAATACCTTCTGCCAGATTGAGCGCGTTTTCAAAAGATTCACTAAGCCGTTGTGCAATGTCTTCCCGAATTTTAAATCGATCCACCACTACTTCGATGGTATGTTTTTGACGCAGCGCCAGCTTGGGAGGGTCGTCAAGTTCGCAGAGTTCACCATCAATTCGAGCCCGTACATAACCCTGGGCCTGCAATTGCTGCATTAATTGTAAGTGCTCGCCCTTACGCTCTTTCACCACGGGCGCTAATATCATTGCCCGCTGTTCCGCAGGGAGCGTCAGTACCTGATCCACCATTTGGCTGATGGTTTGAGCATGTAAATTATGATGGTGCACAGGACATCGCGGTTCACCTACCCGGGCAAACAACAGACGAAGATAATCATAAATTTCAGTGATAGTTCCTACAGTCGAACGCGGATTATGAGACGTCGCTTTCTGCTCAATGGATATCGCCGGCGAAAGCCCCTCAATCGAATCAACATCCGGTTTTTCCATCATGGACAAAAATTGTCTGGCATAGGCCGACAAAGATTCCACATAACGGCGCTGCCCTTCCGCATATAGCGTATCAAAAGCAAGGGATGATTTTCCGGAACCGGATAAACCCGTAATGACTGTTAACTGATTTCGCGGAATGTCCACATCGATATTTTTCAAATTATGTGTTCTGGCGCCGCGTATACTAATCCTGTGCATGCCTGACCTGCTTAAACAAAAAACAATCAATTATACCCTTTTGATGCCAGCTTGTGGAGTTAATTAAAGCGGATTATGCAACTGACGATAACAATAATAGCCTATTAGCAGAGATTATGATGACTAAACTGATAAAATCTTTTGTTTTAAGTCTTCTTGTATTTTCTTCGTTCAGCCATGCTGATAAATTTTCTTCATTAATTACCGGGAAACCCAAAGTCTCGCCCGTTCATTTTACTGGGGATAATGAGAGTGTTCATTAAACTGTATCATTACTCACAGACAGGCAGGCCGTCATCTCGAACGCAGTGAGAGATCTCCCAAATATGCCTGGCATGAAACGTTCCCGGGATAATAGAATTCATCGCCAGATGCGCATATTACAACGCTTAGTCTTACCGCGCGGCAATGACAATCTATGGTATAATTCCGTAAACTGGATTTGATATTTAGCCTGCCATGCGAATTTTTCTATATTTTATTTTATCTTTCTGTTTTTCAGGTTCACTTCCTTCTGCCTATGCTGAACCCAATCTGAAAGAAATTGAGCAAACCATCAGTGATTCAGTCATCACGACGAAAATTAAGGCCAAATACACAAAACACACAGATTTAAACCCCTTAAAAATCTCGGTATCTACAGAAAACGGGGTCGTCACTTTGAGCGGACACGTCAATGATCGACAGGCCTTTGTCGATGCCTTAACGCTCGCCAAATCAACCAAAGGCGTTAAATCGGTAGAGATTGAAAATCTGGTAATCAAACCAGTCAATATGGGATTAACGGATGCCTACATTACGGCAAAGGTTGAAGCAGCCGTTTTAAAAGCCAAAGTGTTTGATGATGAATCCATCCCTTTAGTGGGTATTAAAGCCAGCACCAGCAATGGTACGGTGACGCTGAGTGGAAAGGTAAAACAGGAAAAATCGATTTTGGCAATTGTCAAGCGCGTCAATCAGGTACGCGGTGTAAAAAAGATTATTTCTAAACTACAGGTAAACAAGGACGACTCATGACCTTATTTAAACGCTTCAAATATTTCCTATGGTATTTTGGAACATTCCAGGTGCCTCTGATTGGCCATTTACGCCCCAAGCTTCTGGTATTAAATGATGATCAGATTGTAATGAAAATCCCATTGCGTCGACGAAGCCGAAATCACCTTAACTCCATGTATTTCGGTGCACTGGCTGTTGGCGCAGATGTCGCCGGGGGACTTCACGCTTTTTATTACGCCAACAAAGAGAAGTTAAACCTTTCTCTGGTTTTCAAATCCTTCCATGCCGAATTCCTTCGACGTCCGGAATCGGATGTTTTTTTTGTTTGTGATAGCGGCAAAGAGGTCAGAGCGGCGCTATTTGAATCTAAAGAAAGCGGCGAGCGCGTGAATAAGAAAGTAGCAATCGACGCCTTTGTCAATTATCCGGAAAAACCGGAAAAGATTGCGGAGTTTATTCTCGAGCTATCGGTTCGCGTTAAATAGGTAATCCCCACTGCCATTAAGTTAAGCTCAGTTGTACATAAACTGTCCTCCCCGCGAAGGCGGGGATCCATTTCTAAGCTCGCTATAATGCCAATTGAGGGATGGATTCCCGCCTTCGCGGGAAAGACAAAATTTCCTTAACTGAATGGCAGTGAGAGTTAGAGAGGGGCTTAAAATCTCAGGATAAACCCGAGAAACTGTTTTTACCGCCCTGTTTGACCTTATACATGGCATAATCCGCGCCTCGTAAAAGGTCCTCGATGTTCTGACCTGCCTCTGGATAAGTAACACAGCCTATACTGACCGATACTTTCACAATATTATTTTCCAGTACCAGAGGGCGTGAAAGAGATTGAATCAACCGATTAGCCAGTACCGCCAACATTTCCTGATTAAGTAAATCATTTACAATAATAATGAACTCATCACCGGCCAGACGCGCCAGATAATCTTGCTTGCGAATCGCTTTTCTAAACAGCTGACTCACTTCAATCAGTAGTAAATCACCAATATGATGCCCAAAGCTGTCATTGACCTGTTTAAAGCCATCCAGATCAAGAAACATTAATGCAAACCGGCTATTACTCCGCTTCGCGCGGCTTAAGCTCATTTCGAGCATTTCAAGGCAGGCACGACGGTTAGGCAGTTGGGTAAGCTCGTCATGCAAGGCTAAATGTTTTAGCAGATAATCTGCTTTTTTTCTTTCCAGTGCCAGACTTAATTGTGTGGCCAGAATATCAAAAAGACCCAGCTCATTTTCATTGATGACTAATTTTTTTGTTGGATAAAACTCAAAAATACATTCCACCTTATCACTTAAAAAAAGAGGCACGGCGATCACCTGATTTAAGGTAAGTTTATTCCACTTATTAACCAGAATCGCCTTGAATTTTTCAATGTCAACGCCAGATAATTGTGACTTTCCTTCCTGCCATGCTCTCCCCGCCAGCCCTTCACCATAGGCTAGCGAAAAAGGAGGGAACTCCCCCTCCCCTAACATTTCAGGTTCAATCTCTTTTTTAGACCAGATAGCTGTAGCCACCATGACATTGGCGGCGGGGTGATAGCGATAAAGAATACCTTTGGAAAAGGGAGTTGTAAGGCCAATCAGCGATAAGCAGTTCCTAAGCGCCGTATCGATATCATCAGACATTAAAACCAAATGAGTTGATTGATCAATTAAGTCCATTTCCTTGATTTTTTTTGATAACTTGGCCTGGGTTAACTTAAGGGCACTGATATCAACATGCGTACCAACAACCCGTCGAATTTTACCATCGGGATCGAGAATGCCTTGACCACGGCAAAAGATCCATACCAGCTTTCCATTTTGATGTCTGTAACGAACCTCCTGTTTGAAAGGAAAGCGGCCTTTGGAAAGCAAATGTTGTTTTAAATTGTTTTCGACAATAGCAAAATCTTCAGGAATCACATGCTCTCTAAAAAAATTCACATGTGAATGAGAATAACGTGCATCCAGACCTAAAGAACGAAGCAATTTTTTTGACAAGCGGCATTCTTTCGTCTCCAGATTAATATCCCACCAGCCATCAGTCGTTTCGTCAAGAATGTGATCGTAAAGAGCAATATTCTCGCGGAATAAGTTGACACTGTATTCACGAGCCATTAATTCCTGTTTTAAGGCGTTGATATCCGAAATATCACGTAAGCTAAACGAATATCCCAGGAACTCTTTTTCTTCATTCAGAAAAGGGCTGGCTTTTAACATTACCAGGGACTCTTCTCCATTTAGATTGGTCAACGGCAATTCCAGGTTTTTTATTGCTCCTCTGTCCGCCAGTATTTTAGCTATATCCCTTTTAATTTTTTTATCTTTTAAATGCAATACATCAAATAAACTACGTCCCAAAACACCATTTTTTCTAAAATAGCCCATTGAATCAACGAACGTTTCATTACACTCCGTAATTAGGTTGCCCGTATCAATGAATAAAAGCATATCAGGGGAGTATTCATAAATGCGTTCATACTTGGCTTTCATTTCAGATAATTGCTGGTTTCTGTTTTGCATCGTATTACGCAGCTTTTCATTTTTCATATTGACGCTGTGTTTCAAATAATTAATAAATGCCAAAAGGCCGGTGATTATCAGGCCAAAAAATAAAAAGAAATCGGGCAAAACAGGGCTATTGCTTCGTAAATAATTGTTACTTGGCCAGATGAAGAACCGCAGTTCACCCGCAAGAGAATACACCTCCAGTTTATCGGCAAATCGCAAATTGCTGCTATTACTGGGTTCAGTAGACAAACGCTCAAAAAGTATATGCTGATTATCAGAAATCCTGAGATTAAAGCCTCGCGGCAGAAGACTGTTAATGGTATCGGATAGAAATTTGGTAAAATCGAAAAGCATAAGCCTGTTTGAATCATTCGCACTCAGCAAACAGAGATAATAATGATTATTTGACTGCTTTCGAGAAACTACTGTTCGTATTCCGGTACTTGTGGATGGGGCATTATCGCAGAGCGGCGCCCACTCGCCCTGATTCACCGCCCGTTGATTGCTATTGGTCATTAAACCCTGGTTTGCCTGCCATTGGATATATACCAGGCTCGACATATCTTCGAGGTAATGAACAGCATCTTTTTTTATTCGTTCATCGTCTATAGGTGAATCGCTGACCCGATAGAAAAAGCGCCTTGCCGCTTCAGCCTGAGATCCAAGAACAGTCTTGATTTCATTACTGACCACCATCGCCTCATTTTGAATTTTTTTCTGTACATTGTATTCAAAATCCATATACAAAAACTGCCAGAACAGGATGGACGCAAGTGTTCCGGTAACCACTATCGCAATAGTTTCGATCAAACCCACATAAAAACTCCGAAAACGAAGAAGAAACAAAGTAATAAGGGAACTGCTTAAAAAGATAATACCCAGTGCGGTCTGGATCGACATAGCGGTCAAACCCGACCATAGATAAACGGCTTTAATCTCAAGAAAATAGGAAATAGCCGACAGGAAAGTCAAGCCAAAGACTACACAAACGAGGGCTAGTTGGGTGAAGCGTATAATTCTCGAATGACATTTAAGGTGCATCAGAAGAGCAGTATTTAATAAAATTAAACACAAGGCCGTATTTGGAGCCATCCGTCCCGGATAGGTCACGTTTAGGTCCATGTAACCAAACAGGTCATCTATACGAAAATTCATATCGGTCAGATATTGAGCAAAGGTCAGAACAGCCAGAAGATTGGCAAACTGGCTCAAAATTAACGCCAACTTTTTCCTTGAAGGTAAGGCCAATATAGAGATGCTGCTCAAGGCAATGCACAATGCAGTATTAAACTGCATGGGATAATGACTACCTGCAAAGATATGAATCTGTGATGCAGCCACAATCCACAGCATCATACCAAAAAGACTGATCAGCAAAGATAGTGAAGCAAATATTTTTATGGTAATGATATTGCGAAATTTTTGCATATTATTTAAAAAGAGCACTTCCGTGTCACTCCATTTTTAACGCCGCGAGGCTTTTGCTTTTACCAATTACTCCCCTTAAGTATAGACAATATTACCTCCATCCCCATTGCCCACGGCCATTAAGTTAAGGAATTGGTCATTCCCGCGAAGGCGGGAATCCACTCCTCAGTTGGCATTATCGCTAGCTCAGAGATGGTTCCCCGCATTCGCGGGGAAGACAGTTTAATAGAAAATGGGGCTTAACTTAATGGCACGACCCTCATTACCGGCGTTTCTTCACGCCCAGAATTTTAAGCAGCTGATCAGTAAGCTGACGAAAGAACTGACGAACCAATTGCCGAAATAAGCTGTTTTTGCTTAATTGATCAATCATTGAAGGCTCTGCCTGCTCCCTTGGTTTTCGTTTCTTACTTTCATCCAGGGTCATATCGATAGTATTCTTTTTGCGCTCTGCAAGAATTTCGGCTGCTGAACGCGTATTGACCTTCCGCCGATATTGCGATACCAGAGAGGATTGTTGGACCACTGAACTTAGCTCTTGCTCAGTTAAAGCGCCCATACGCGATTCGGGCGCTCTGATCATGCACTGAATTAATGGCGTCGGCTGGCCTTTCCCATCCAAAGCACTGAGTAACGCTTCTCCAATGCCCAAAGAGGTTAATAGCTGCTCTGTATTATAATAGTTAGTCGGTGGAAAGTTCTGAGCCACCAGCTTCATGGCCTGTCGATCTTTAGCGGTAAAGGCGCGCAGGGCATGCTGAATTTTCAAACCTAACTGGCTGAGAATGCTATCAGGAATGTCCTTGGGTGTTTGTGTACTGAATATCAGACCAATTCCTTTTGAACGAATCAGTTTGACAATGGTTTCCAGCAGATTGAGCAGGGCCTTACTGGCATTTTTGAAGATAAGATGCGCTTCATCTATAAATAACACCAGTTTCGGCTTATCCGGATCCCCTAGCTCTGGCATCACACGGTATACATCCGATAAAAGCTTCAGCATGAATGTTGAAAATAGCTTGGGTTTATCCTGCATATCCATTAATCGAAGAATGGAGATAATGCCTAACCCCTGATTCGTTGTGCGCATCAAATCCATCACATTAAATGCGGGTTCTGCAAAAAAACTGTTACCGCCCTGCGTTTCGAGTTCGATAATTTTACGGGTGATAATACCTATCGACGAAGAAGCGATTCCACCAAAACGGGATTCTATCTCTGTCTTGCCGGCATCTGTCTGTACATACTGTAACAAGGCTTTGAAATCACTTAAATCGATTAAGGGAAGTTGCTCTTCTTTTGCATATTGGAAGATAACGGTTACCACACCGGATTGCGTTTCATTAATGTCCAGCATCCGTGAAAACAGAATGGGACCAAAATCAGCGACTGTCGCTTTGACAGGAACGCCTTGCTGCTCGTCATTCAAAGTTAGAAACTCAACCGGAAAACCGCGCGGGGTAAACGATAAATTCAAGTCCTGGCAGCGCCTTCGTAAAAAATCATTTTCCACTCCCGGTAAAGCCAACCCTGACACGTCGCCCTTTATATCCATGACCAGACTGGGAACACCGGCGAGTGACAATTGCTCGCAAAGCACCTGCATGGTTTTGGTTTTACCACTTCCGGTGGCGCCAGCAATCAACCCATGCCGGTTAAAGGATTTCAGTACCAGATTCACCGGAGAGTCAGGCAATAGCTTGTTATCAAGCAGAATTCCACCAATATCCATTACCGGATACTCAGCGGCGGCATATGCTTTGCGTAATTCCTCATTCATTTTTGTAACTTCCTTGCAATACTGATCTTTTGCCTAAGTATAATTCAGTTTACCGGTCATCAAGAGAATTTATCTTTATCCATCATCTCCATGATAAATAGTCTAATCATTTCACCTGGCAATTTGGGCAAAGACCATAGATATTCAGCGCATGGTCAGTCATTTTAAAATTGGCACGTTCAGCAATCAGCCGCTGACGCTCTTCAATCACCTCATCGACAAATTCATCCACCCGTCCGCATTTAACACAGACAAGATGATCATGATGATCACCCTGGGTCAATTCAAAAACTGAATACCCTCCTTCAAAATTGTGTCGGGCAACCAGGCCAGCAGCTTCAAACTGGGTTAAAACTCGGTATACCGTGGCCAGGCCTACATCCTCGCCCATGTCCAATAATGCCTTGTAGACATTCTCGGCGCTAAGATGGTGTTCTTTAGACTGTTCAAGGATTTGTAATACCTTGAGTCTGGGCATGGTAATTTTTAATCCAGCGTCTTTTAACTGTTGGCTCTCTTCCACACAGGCTCCTTAAAAAGCTAATCGATTGGAGTGTCTTTCTACGAATGACATGCTATTATGGCGAAATTTTTCAGGACAGGCAAAATTATGCGATTGTTACGTTTATTACTTGCTCTTACAATTTCATTCGGCATTGCATCGTGCGCCTCTTATGATTTTTCAAGACGAATCGTTCAGCAGGGTAATCTTTTACCGCAATCCACTGTATCTCGGCTTAAGACAGGCATGAGCAAACAAGATGTCGCTATTTTATTGGGAAGCAGTCTTTTGAGCCCAACCTTTAATAATAACCGTTGGGATTATGCCTACACCTGGCGCAAAGGCAGCTCACCGCTCAAGGTAAAAAACGTTTCCTTATATTTCAGTAATGGCGTGCTGACTCGTATTGAGCATTTTCCCTAGACTTTAGCGGTTAAGCCTGGCTGCAAGCCGGGTTTAACCAGCATGCACTGCCATTTCATTTTACAGCTTTGGCTCGAATACGCCTTTTTTCCTTGGGGTCATTGGTTAATTTACGATAGACCTCCACCCGGTCCCCGTTTTTCAATTGCGTATCAGCAGATACTTTTCTTGAGAAAATACCATAATCCAATTCCAAAACCTCAGGGTAGACGTCCAATAACCCAGATTGTCGGATCGCATCTCCAACAGTGGCACCATCAGCCAGCGAACATTTAACCTGAAATATCTCTTGTCCCAAAGGAATAAACACCACCTCAATGTCAAGCATACAAATTCTCTGCCCGGTCACAAAACGCATCCACCATCTTATTGGTAATTTGCTCAAAAATAGGGCCCAGCAACATCGAAAACATTCTGCCGGCAAACTCAAACTCGAGGTCGAAAGAGATTTTGCACCCTTCATCAACCTCATCAAAACGCCAGAACCCTTCTAAATGGCTGAAGGGCCCGTCGACCAAACGAATTTCAATCATTTTATTTGCTTGCAAACGGTTGCGAGTTGTAAATGATTTATTCATTCCGGCAGCCGAGATGAGCAATGTCGCCTGGACCTCGTCAGCGTCTCGATGATGTATAATACTTTGACTGCAGTATGGAAGAAACTCGGCATAATGCTCCACTTCATTAACCAGTGTATACATTTGCTCGCAACTAAATTTCACAATGCGTGACTTTTGTACAATCGTCATGCCTTTTCTCCCAGCAATCTTTTTAACCAGCTATCTAAATCATTAATCTCACTTTGACAGATAGAATGTTCCATCGGATAGTCTTTTATGGTCAGATCATGATAACCCCTGGATTCTAAAAACCTGCAAGAGTAGTTAGTCCAATCGGGTAAAACGACATTGTCAAAACGTCCATATCCTATAAAAAAAGGCGTTTCGCGGGGTAAATGGAACTGGCATTCACTGGCAAGAGGCAAATAGCCGGAAAGCGACACGACACCGCCAATTGCCTGAGGGCGGTTCAAGGCCGTATGCAAAGCCATTGCAGCTCCCTGGGAAAAGCCAGCTAATATAATCTGCTTTTCAGTCATGCCCGTTTCAAGCTGCGACTGGATAACCGCATTGATTTGCTTTTCGGATTCCTTGATTCCCTCGCCATCTTCGCGATCGGTTAACTCAAAGCCGACGATGTCATACCAGGCCGGCATGTGCATGCCGCCATTTATCGTCACAGGCCGAACGGGAGCATTCATAAACACATGACGAACGGGCAGCGTGCTTATTGGATATTGTGATGCTAACCCTGACATATCCGAGGCGTCAGCTCCTAAACCATGCATCCAAATTACCGAAGCCAACGGCGGTGTATCTGGCTCTTTTGTGTAAACGTTCAACAAAGCTCTCCGAAAAAAGGGAAATTATCACCAATGCGCTATCACAGTGCAAGAAAAAGCAATGATTCCTGATGAAACTGACTTATTGATTCAAATGGCCTGAATTTATCCCTGGACAAATTGATATCCGTTTTAAAGCTCAGCGATCTGGCAGGATCGTTAAAAGCATGATAAAATAACCTCCTTGATGTATTATTTGTAATCAACCAGCCCAATGATAGAGCAAATCGAGTCCTTCCTCCTGTTCCTGCAAGAAAAAAAATCCAGAAAACTATCTCCTCAGGATTGGAATGAGGCTTGCCGCTTACACCAGACTGCCGATACAAAAGACTCCGCTAAACGCCTGACAGAAGGACTTGCCGCTCAATTAAGTCTCCCTGAAGACTGCATTGGCCAATACATCTCTAAAACCGACTGCAGCAGCGACACCAGATGGTATCATTTTAATTACCTGCAGGAGAATTATAATCAGGAAAACCTCACTTCATTTGCGATACAGGCCTCGTCCCTGCTGCCTGCTGAAAATGGTTTAAACCTGACGCCCTACGTCTGGTTTGAATTATACAAACGCTTTGATACCCAGGAAAGGGAGCGATTATCGAGGCCTTTTTTACAGCTGCATTTAGCCCGTCTTCAAAATCTTAATCATGATAATCTGATTGCCGCTTTGGCAGAAAAAAAACCGCGGCGAAATTGTACTCCCTTCTTTCATTCTCAACCCCCGAGTAAAAGAAAACGGCAGAGCCAGGAGGAAATCGATTATTCGACCAATCGGCTTATTCTGGCGAAAAACGCTTCCAATACATTTTGTCAGTCGCCGCTAAAAGACAAAGGCGTTCGCATAGCAGAAATTCAGCCGACAAGCCCTGGGGAGAACTGCCGCACTTATCTGAAAGTAGGAAGAACGCCGGGTGGCCGAGAGGCACGCCTGGCCTATAGAACAGAGACCTCAGAGTTATGGACTCATACGACTCCTGATAATAACCCGCGTTTTAACGGCGCGCTCAGGGTGCCCGGGCAGTCTGTGGCCACCCTGAAAACACGATTCAAGCATATCTGGGAACGAGCTGGCAAAGTTACATTTACGGCAACCCTTCACCAGATTGAAGAAAATCAGAATAAAAAGCGTCCATGCAATCAGTTTACAATCTTCAGAGCGGCCTGCAAGGACGTGTTTAAAGCCCATGGCGTAGAAATTGATGCCGAGTCTACAGGTCATATGTTTCACTGGACGCATTTAATTGCCTTATTCCTCGGAGGCGAGCACGATCAGCAGTCTATTACCGCGGCAACGAGAGCAGCCAATCTCAATATACTGGAAGCTATCGAAAACGACACCGCTGAAAAACTGAAACAGCAATGGCCAAACGTTCCGAGTGTACGCATTGAGGTAACCCCTCACTATCAGCAAGATAATTTAATTCCTCAAACCCTGCACTTTATGCTGAGCTGGACAGAAACCAACTCGCATGGAGTGACAGTTGCACGTCAAAAAGAACATTTTATCAACGCCTGCTCTCATCAGCGCTACAACAGGGCCATGCTCGATACCTTTAAAACACTGGATCAACTGGAAACGGAGCGAATCAGCTCACTTGTGACGGCCTAATCTTTCCATCCAGGATATCCTGTCAAACCGCTCACAAGATGCCTTGTTTTATGGATTGCACACTAAACAGACTGTGAATCATTTACACCGCGGCTCTTTTATATCACACTGACGATGATTATAATTAAATACGGACATGGAGTTTTTCTATGAAATTATCAGGAAAGATCCTTGGGCAAGTGCTGTTAGTTGTTGTGTTGATAGCCAATGTGTCAGCCTGCGGCCAAAAGGGACCGCTTTATTTACCAGAACAAACAGCCCCTGAATCCTGACCAACCCGAGAGCCAAAACATGAGTCTGAAATTCACAAAGATGCACGGTTTAGGCAATGATTTTATCGTCATAGACGCAATTAACCAAACTGCCAATTTAACTGCCAAAGAGATTATTGCGCTGAGCGATCGTCATCGAGGCATAGGCTTTGATCAATGCCTCATCGTTGAACCGTCAAAAGATAAATCGCTTGATTTCTTTTATCGCATCATTAATGCGGACGGGCAGGAGGTGGGACAATGCGGAAATGGGGCACGCTGCATTGCCCGATTTCTCTACCATTATGGCCTGACTACTAAAAAGAAAATACGCGTCGGTACGCATACCACCACCATGCAGCTAATCCTGAATAAAGATGACTCTGTAACCATTGAAATGCCGCCACCGAGTCTGAATCCCAAAGAGATCCCTTTCCTGGTGACCCAGCAGCAAGACTCTTATGTATTATCATTAGCCAAGGGGAACAATGTCGCCGTTCATGCAATTAGCGTTGGGAATCCCCATGCCGTAACTCTGGTAAATGACATTCAGAAAGCCCCGGTAAATACCCTTGGCGAGGAAATCAGTTTTCATCCCCTGTTCCCGGAGCAAGTCAATGCGGAGTTTATGGAGATAATTACCAATGATCGCCTGCAGGTTCGTGTTTATGAGCGCGGCTGCGGTGAAACCCAGGCTTGTGGCAGCGGAGCCGTCGCTGCTGCAGCTATCGGCCGCCTTTTTTACCAGATGGAGGAAACGATTCAGGTGGATCTGCCTGGCGGTGAACTCCTCGTAAAATGGCAAAATCAGGCCTCCCCCATTTATCTTACTGGTCCTGCCACTTTTGTCTATGAAGGAACTTTACTGTTATGCGGATAGTCATTCTGGGAGCAGGCCAGGTCGGGGGAACGCTGGCACAAAATCTGGCCAGAGAAAATAATGATATTTTTTTAATCGACCAGGATGAAAGCCGCCTGCAGGAGTTGCAG
The DNA here is from genome assembly GCF_003265995.1 of Legionella quinlivanii. Lineage (GTDB taxonomy): Bacteria > Pseudomonadota > Gammaproteobacteria > Legionellales > Legionellaceae > Legionella_C > Legionella_C quinlivanii_A. The sequence continues at coordinate 47,888 of NZ_MVJN01000011.1, forward strand.
TATCGTCTTGATATACAGACGGTGCGCGGAAATGCAGCCTATCCGAGTGTATTAATTGAAGCAGGTATTGAACAAGCCGATATGCTTATTGCGGTTACAAATAGCGATGAAATTAACATGATGGCCTGTCAGATAGCCTACAGTCTCTTTCGCACGCCGACCAAAATAGCTCGTATTCGATCGCATAACTATTATAAATACCCGCAGCTATTTCAGGATGAGCATGTTCCGGTTGATGTATGCATCAGTCCGGAAAAACTGGTAACTGACCATATCGAAAGTCTTATTGACTATCCCGGTGTATCTCAGGTTCTCGACTTTGCTGACGGCCATGTATTAATGGTGACTATCAAGCCGTTATCCTCGGGTTTAATGGTAGGCAAGACTATCAGGCAACTTCATGAACATCTCCAGGGGATTGAAGCGCGCGTTGTGATGATCTTTCGCGATAAGGACGTACTCTCACCGCAGGATGAGATGCAGGTTGCCAGCGGTGATGAGGTCATTTTTATTGCCTCCCCACAAGCAATTAAAGAAGCACTGATTGCGCTTGGACGCTACACTCACCCCAATCGACGTATCATAATTGCCGGCGGCGGGCATATCGGTACCGAGCTGGCGCAGGCTCTGGAACATCGCTATCGAATTAAAGTGATTGATCGAAGCCCTGATCGAACCCATGATTTGGTGACTCAATTGCACAAGGGCACTGTATTACAGGGTGATGTCGCCGATCGTGATCTTTTAGTCAATGAAAATATCGAGTTTACCGATGTGTTCTGTGCAGTAACTAACGACGATGAAGTCAATATCATGTCATGTCTGCAGGCAAAACGTCTGGGCGCCCGCCAGGTAATGGCCCTGGTTAACCGCAATGCCTATGTGGATCTGATTGAAGGCAGCAATATCGATCAGGCTATTTCACCGCAGCTGATTACAATTGGCAGTATTCTCACCAAACTGCGCCGCGGGAATATGGTTAAGGTGTATCGCTTCCAACATAGCGAAGCAGAAGCTGTAGAATTAATTATTCATGGCGATGAGCACACTTCGAAAGTAGTTGGACGCCCAGTGAGTTTATTGAATTTACCGGCAGGCTGTTCAATAGCAGCCTTATTTCGTAATGGCCAGGTATTAATGGTTAATCCTGAACTGATATTGCTATCAGGAGATCACATCATCCTTCTGATTTTAAAGAAAAAATATATTAGCAACATTGAATCGCTCTTCCAGGTGAGCCTGAGTTTTGTGGGTTAATAATGCAAATTAAAACGATTTTACGCATCCTTGGCATTTTGCTCATGCTGTTTAGTATCAGCATGCTCACTCCTATCCTTTTTAATATCATTTTCCGGGAAGATTTTCTATGGCCCTTTATAATCGCCTTCCTTTGTACTTTTGGTACAGGCGGCTTGTTATGGCTGCTCTTTCGCCAAAGCAGAAACGAGCTTAAGACTCGAGATGGCTTTTTAATCGTCGCCCTTTTCTGGAGCGTTCTCTGTTTATTTGCATCGCTGCCCTTTCTGTTTGCAATACAAAGTCCTAATCCAGTTACTGACGCTTTTTTTGAATCGGTCTCGGGCTTAACTACAACCGGCGCTACAATTATTGGTGATCTCGACAGTCTTCCGCATGCTGTTCTGTTCTACCGCCAGCAGCTGCAATTTCTGGGAGGTATGGGTATCGTAGTTCTCGCGGTGGCCATATTGCCTATGCTGGGGGTTGGTGGTATGCAGCTGTATCGAGCTGAAACCCCTGGCCCAATGAAGGATAGCAAACTCACCCCGCGGATTGCCCAAACAGCCAAAGCGCTATGGTCAATCTATGTTTTATTAACTCTGCTGTGTATGCTTTGCTATTGGATAAGCGGAATGGATTGGTTTGATGCGCTGGGCGAAAGTTTCTCTACCGTTTCCACAGGCGGCTTTTCCATGCATGACAACAGTTTTGCATTCTATCAAAGTGAATTGATTGAGTCGGTCGCCTGCTTTTTTATGTTATTGGGAGGGACAAACTTTGCACTTCATTTTTTTACCTTCAAAAAACGAAGTTTAAAACATTACTGGCAGGATGAGGAATTTCGCACATATGTCAGCTTTCTTTTAATTGCTACTCTGATTGTGACCGGTAGTCTGGTGATTTATGACTTCTTTGATATCAGCCACAATACCGTGATTACCGTATTGTTTAACATAATTTCCCTGGCAACCACCACAGGCTTTATTGCCGAACCATTTAATGACTGGCCCACTTTTACACCTATCTTGCTAATAATGCTTGGTTTGATTGGCGGCTGCGCTGCCTCAACCAGTGGCGGCATCAAAGTCATTCGCGCCCTGCTCATTTTTAAGCAATCCAGGCGAGAAATGATTCGTTTGGTTCATCCCAATGCTATAGTGCCCATCAAAATTGGCAAGCATTGTCTGCCAGAACCCATTTTGCAATCCATGTGGAGCTTTATTTCTGTATTTATTGCTTTATTTATTCTATTGCTGTTAATTTTTATGGGATTCGGCAATGATTTCCTTACTGCATTTTCCGCAATTGCCGTTTCTATTTCCAATTCAGGAGCAGGTTTAGGAGCAATCAGTGAAAATATGGCCGTCTTAAATCACTGGAGCAAATGGGTTCTTATCTTTGCTATGGTTGCCGGACGCCTGGAAATTTTCTCTTTATTGATTTTATTTTCCCCTCGCTTTTGGGAACGCTAGAAGTTGCGCTGTAACAAGGAGGTTTTAAATGCCCAATCAATTTGTCGACTCATTACTGGCCAAAGCCGATCTCCCTGCTTTACTCATTGCTTATCAATCAGACAAACCGGATATTAGCCTGTTAAGCAAGCTTGTTGATGATTTGGCTCAGCAGCACTCTTTTGATTTATTGGAAACCCTGTTAAAGGTGATCGAAACCGGTGGAAGCGATGACAGACTGGAGGTGATTACCACCAGGATATCCATTCATTTTCTTTCACAGATTCTGGAGCGCGATCAGCAGCAAGCACTTAAAGCAAGCTTCGACAGAATCAATGAAACCCCTGACTTATGGCCTCAATGTCTGCTTGCTCTAAGCACCTGGATTAAGTCAGGCGAGCGCAGAACAGCCTTAACCAGTTTGCTGGCCATCTTATCCAATACCCAGCGGGAAACGCTTTATGCCGCACTGACCGATAGACCCGAAAAGGATGCCGTCTGGCTTGGTGAATTGATTGGCTATATCCTGAAAAATGAATCGCTCCAGGAACCCGAAGCCAAAGCTCATTTGCAGCGTCTGAGCAGTTGTCTCCTGCTTTCTGCTGCCGAAATACCTGCACAATCCATTAACAGCCTGTCACTCTTGCTCGAGGATGAGGAGCTTATTGACAGCATTTTAAAACTGCGCGCCATTGCCTCTACCTACGCCAAGGAAAATCAGGAAGCTCACGGACGATTTGCCTCATCCAGACAGACTTATCTAAACAAATATGAAAATCTTATTCAGGCGCTCGCCATCAGAGCCAAAGCTTCGGAAAGCGCTTATCAGAAAATTATAGCGGACAGGCCGAATCTGGCTAACTGGCTAATGATCGCGCGCCTGAAAAGCTCTGCGGAAAAACCTCTCCAGGAAAGCCTGGTCTCAGAAGTTCTTACTCATTATTCCCTGTTTAACTGGGAAGACTCGCAATTTGTTGCCGAAGTAATTCCGGTAATGGTTGCCGTCTCCAAAGCAGCCAGCGGAAAAGAACTGTTCAAACAGTTTTTCAAACGCGATAAACTGAATACTGCTTTTTGTATCCGCTTTTTAAGTGAGTATTACAAGCAAACTGAGGAACTGGAGCAATTGCTCCAGTTCGTAAAAGACATAAGCCGGAATACTCCGGACCAGAGTTTCACCATTAATTTTTTAACTCAGAACTCAGGTCAATCCCAACGGCTAACTGAAAGTTTGCTCAATCTGCTCGAATTAGAACAGTTAATTCCCATTTGCAGCCACATTCTGGCTTTACAACAGATTTTCCACCCGGAGGAATCGCTTTGTAAACAATATTGCCGTGTGCTGTGCGAAAAGTTGAAATCATCGGCCAATCAGGCAGCTGATTGCAAACGGATAGCGCAGACAATTGCCATTTTACCCAAGAAATCCAGAGCGCAACCTTTGGAACTCATTTCCTCGCATCTTAATGGATTTTCGAAATTATCAATGGCATGGCTTTCTGCCCTGTTTGAAAGCAATATAAAAAAGGTCCTGCTGTTTCCCTTTCTTTTAAATTTGATAAGGACAATATCGGCTAAAGAACAACAGCAACTGCTTGAATTGCTCAGCAAAGAGGAATTTTATCGTTTTTATATCCATTTACTCCGTAATCAGAATACCGACGAAAAGTTTACTTTCTTAAGTGATTATCTAAAGAAGAAAGATAAGCATTCATTTTTTGAATATTTAATACTGCTGACTCCTCAGGTCCATCAGGAAATTCTCGACACCGTACTGCCAGAACTTGAACCAGCACATCTCATTCAGCTCATTATCAGTTTAATTAAAAAATCAAAACAGGACAGCAGTTATCTGGCCCCCTTACATCAGTTGCTGATACAGTTTTGCACCCGCATGCAAGCGACACTGGATAGTTCAGCTCCCATACATCAATGGATTAAATATAATAATGAGGATGACAAGAATATTGTCACCCTTATTGCAGAACAGCTGTTTACGACACCGGCCTGTTTTCACTCTCTTTGTTCACGCTCGTCCATACTGCAAGACTACACCCCGCAAATTCTTCAGGGTGTACTCGTTAATAATGCGGACAATGACCTAAAGTTACGCGCAGTCCGCATCCTTGACTTAATTACGTACAATCCTGAAAAAATGGATGAACGGGCCTTGCGTCTCTTACATTTCTACAAAAACCAAGCCTCTGTATTGCAAAAGATCTTTAAGAATCTCTACAAAGTGGAGCATTTGTTAAGCGCTGCTGGAAAGAATAATTTTAATGCACTAAAGCATAGTTGCTGGAAATTACTGCATGCTGGACAATACAGTGAAAACGCATGCCAATTATTACTTTGTACACAACTAGGGCAATCCCAAACCCTCAAAGAGCTAAGTATCACGCTTACAAACCAACCAGGCTCTATACTAAGCCCTGATTACCTAAGCCAGATTGATGATGAGTTGCTTGAGAAAATTCCCGATATGGATCTCATCAACATACTTCTTCAATCACTGGAAGGCCCCACCTTAACTAACTGGGCTAAGGTAAGAAAGACGGTCGACTTACAGGAAACACCGCAATTATTTATTCATCAACTAATTAATCAAACCAATTCGCAGGCTGAAAATCCGGTTTTGGACAATCAGGTTTTTCAATTTATTGTAAGCCTTCGCCATTTTAAAAAAGCCATGTCAGGGCTTTCCCAGGAGGAAATATTTTGGCTCGTTGATACTGGCAAGACAGAGGAAATTGTTCAAAATTTCCCAGATTGGCTGAAGCAGCTTATCAAAAATGGCCAATTGGATACGATTGACCGGGCCAGCCTGTTCTCTTTATTGCCAAGAGAGCAAGGCTTTCTGCAAACGGTCTATGCCTTGCCTGAACTGCAGTTTTATTTGCCGAAACTTTTCATTGAATTAGCACAGAAATCACTGCCGGCCATCCATTATCCAATTCTGGCTGAACAGTTAAAATTGTTCACCCCAGTAGATAGAGAGCGTCATCTTGCAGACGCACAGCGGCAAATTAAACCGGAATCAGTGAACCTGGATGTGATTCCCGTGTTTAACCGAATGTTAATGGAGCTCGATTTAAACCATGAGCAGGAGTCTCATCGGGCCTTGGTTTTAGGCCAGATTGAATTTTTTGCGAAACTATCCTCTAACTCTGCGGTTCATAAAGCTAACCACTATCAATTTGTTCAGGAGTTCCAGCAGGTCACATTTAACAGTATGGAAATTTTGCGGCAACGGCATACCGCCTGGACGTCGATTATCCTTGGCAGCCAGCAATTTTCACAGGCAGTCAATATCTGGCTTATCGATCTGCCCGAGGCTGATATTGAGCATCATCCGTTCACCAGCACGCTGCTGGAGCATTTTGATATAATCCAGAATCAAGGCTTTATGGATAGCGATTGCTGCCAGGAGTTTATCCAATCCCTGCTTATGAAACCTCCCGCCAAGATCACAGAAGAGCAATATGTTCTCCTATTTCATAAGCTTACAATCGAAAGACAAAAAAAACTGGCTGTCAATGTGTTACAGCAAAGCAAACTGGAAGACGTTCAGTGGTCTTCTCTGATTACCCTGGCCAGAGTGTTATCAGTACAGGCTTTATATGAAATTTTTTTACACAGCCAGACACTTTTCGTTTTTGTCGATTTAATTGCCAGACACCCGGAAGGTATTCATACTCTGGCGCCTGCACAGATCGATAGATTGCTGTCTGAACTAAGCTCTGCAGAGCAGTTGTGCCGGATATTGAATAGCCAGACACAGCCCAAACTAAAATTTAATTTCGTCAACAGTCTCTTCCAATATTTGCAGCGCAATCATCTGGCTCTTGCCGACTGGTTGAATAAAATTAACGCCGACGAGCAGGCATTGGCTGCTCTGGCAAATTATACAGAAGAAAACGCCTGTCAGGAGCAGCTGCATCAACTCATTATGGAGTCCGTATCACGACGCCAGCAGATACAGAGCTTTTTAAAAAACCCTGATTGGGAAATGCCCATCGAGAGCGCAGGACTTCTAAATCAGTATATGCGCGATGCCTGGCTCCATCCATGGAAAGGCTGGCAATGCCATCCTCTTCTTTTAAAGTATTTAGGTTTTGCTGACGAAGTTATCGCCATGCAGGCCCAAATGGAATTTCTTGAGGAAATCATAAAGCTCAATGAATTTTACGAACCATTGGCCAATACCGGGAGTGTTTCTGAAAATACCCTCGTGTCAGCCCGTTGGCTGCAAAGACTGCCCCTGATTGAAGGCGTGCTGATGGAACTTGGAGAGGAAGCGGTAAATCCCTCTCATCCATTGGTGAATACCGGGGTTGTTAAAAATATAATACAACCCTTGCTGAAACAGGGAAAAGGAATCGCTGAGCAGGTCATCAATGATTTGCCCCAATCAGTCAGTGAACTAATTAAGTCCTTCGATTCACTCGGTCAAGCCCCAGCCATACCGCTTAATGCGCTTAAACAGGAACAAATCCAAACCATTCAAGGCGCGTGGGGAAAATTTAAGCTCCATCTCACAGCAATTGAATATTACTCCTCACCGCGTCTGTATGCCTTGTTTAATCCTGAGTCTTATTTTGCCAGAATTAATATGAAGCGCATTAGCCTGCTACCTAAAGCAGAAAGTGATGCCTTGGCTAATGCCCAGGCTATTCATAAAGAATGGCAGGAACAACAGCAGTTTTTAATCAGCACAAAATTTAATGAGCTGATGGATGTTTTTTTTAGAGATCCCCAGATTCTACAGGATATAAAAGTCCAGGAGTGGATTTTGGACAATTGTTTGTTTACCCAATCAGGCATAAACATTATTCCTCCCTTGTTATACAAACTACTCAGCGCTGTATCCCCTTCATTACTGATAACTCATCTGCAGCAAAGAGAAAACCCCGTACACGCAGCGAATCTGGCTAAATTCAGCAAGCTGCTAACAAAATATTCAAGTATCCAGGAGCTGGTTTCGGTACTTTATGGCATGGGCAGTCAAAGTCTCGAAGAATTATTGACCTGCACCCGTTTTTATCGTTTAGCTTATGCCCCCCTACTTCTATCCATGGTACAGAAAGCTCAGGCTTCAGGCATTTCAAAAAAGGAGGCAGGGCTTGTGACTCTACCCGAATCCTTAAGCCAGAATTTGGAACTGCAATGGCTGCAAACGGAAATTCAGCATTTACACATCAATGAGGAAAGACTAAAAAAACACGGGCGAATGATTGCTGCTGAAGCATTAAAAAGCGGCCATAATCATTATGATAATGAACGCCTGGCTGCATTAAGAAGCCCCGGTCTTAAGCTTGACGTAGCAGAGCTTGCTATCATCTTTAACAGTTATGCACCAGCCTTTAACCCGCCTAATGAGGCGATTACTCTGGAATTTTTACTAAGCCTGAGTTATTTGCTTGAGAATCAGCAAAATCTGAACCTGATTCAGGCCCTTAATGAGCGGCTTTTACAGCATACCATTAGAATTGCGCTTGAAAATCCAGCCTTCCACTATCAATTTCTGAATACCCTGAGCCATCATCCCAGCTCAAGCAGGTTTTGTATTGAGCAGATCAAAAACCGTTTACAACAACACTTAGCCAATTATTTTCCAGAAACGGTACCTGCCCCCTCTTGTCTGGCCGAATTGACTGCAGCACAGTTTGGACAATTAACCAGAGAGTCTGTCGCTTCGCTTACGACCTTGCAAAAACTGATTTTCTCTGTAGAACCCGCTGCTGAATTCACTATTTGGCTGAATACAGCGTCGGCCCATATAAAAAAAGACGTTATTGATTTCTCAGCTATTGCCTCTATGAATTCCATTCTTCAGCATTGGAAGGAGCACAATAACACTGTGGTATCAGCTCAATTAACAGAAAACATATTGCTAGTGGAAACCTTGCTGTCATCTGACGATGAAACATTTTTGCAAAGAGTAGATGAACTTTGCACCTCAGTCTATCGAGATTATCCTGCGGTGTATTTTCATTATCTGGCATTAAGTTTTAACAGAACAAAACAACCGCATGATTTGCTGGATAAGCTCAAGCGATGGATGCTCGATATCGGTGAACAGCAGGCAGAGCAACTCCAATGGCTGGACAAATTAATTGGGCTGCTTATTCATGCGGGATTAGTAGAGGAATTTTGCAATGAATTGCACTTGTATCCTGAGTCATTACGTCAGTGCTTATTGATTAGCCTGGACCAGAAAACGGCTATTGATGACCGGATTTTGACATTATTTACTCCATTACTCAGCTGGAAGTGGATCAAAGAGCAGTTACTGGCAAAAAAGACAGCGGCGAATCCTGCCTGGCTAAGAATAGGCTTGTTGGAAAAGCAGCATCAGCAGGCTGTTTTAGAAGACGAGCAATCGATTAAGGAATTTCTAAATCTGTTAATGGTCTGCCAATTCCCGGTTGATGCGCTAATGGCTCTCTCAAAAAGAATTGACAATACCAGTTTAAACTGTTTACTAGTCTGCCATCTGCTGAGCCGTGCAGATTGCCTGCTGCAATTTCCGGGACAAACACTGCTCGACAGTCCAGGCTTAACCGCAAGTCGTCCTGGTTCCCTGCGCCTCGGCTCACTGTCGAATCACATCAAGCTGCCACTAATCCCTGAAGGTAGTCTCAGCAGCTTGCAGGCAGAGGCCGCAGCCGAAATACTTTGTTCATTCAGACAATTTAACCATTTTACGCCTGAAATATTGAACAATCTCCTCGAATGTATCGCTGAAAAGAGATCCCCCTTCCTCCTCTATTGGTTTAAACATTATGCCCGCCTGCCTGGCGCTCAAAAGCCATTAATCATCCTGATGAATATTCTCCCTGATTTTGCGGAACTCATGAAACAACTCGAAAATACCATACGGGACGAGCTCCTCTCCAGGATCATTGACGCGCGTTTTAAGAACAAACTGCCTGATATACGACAGCCCGCCTCTTTGACGGGCTTATACAGCGGGGTTCATCTGGATCACTGTATTCACTTATACCTGCACCGAAATCAAGAAGAACCAGCGCTGGTTCAGTTTATTGGCGAGCTCATCTATTCCCTGAAGCAGAGAGAAGCCAAATTGACCAATCAGAGTATGCAACTATTACTCAGCCTCTATGAAGATAATCATTTTGACTCTCTAAAAGAATCAATTATTGAGATTACAAGAACCTATCGCTATAGCAATACCGTTTTTTCAGACTGCTCAATTTTCTATGATGATGGGCGCATTAATACCAAAAGAATGCTTGAGCCTGTTTGGCTTAAAGCAAAAAGCCAGGGCACAACAGCATCCAGCCCATCCCAAAGACTTTGGCAAACCAGTAATCTCCCTGCAACAGAAACTACAGAAAGCGAATTCCAATCGCCTTGGGAAAATAAGACCTTATTAAGCGCAATTAGTCAGACTGAAGAAACCATCAGTTTTTTAAGTTATTTTCTGATTCACTTCCATGGCAAGCCAGAAATGCTGCAATTATTTCTGGAAGATTATCTGGACTCTCATCCTCAAAGCAGGATCCCATCAGATCAGCAAGCGCTGCTCGAAAAAGTCAGCTGGCTGTTAACACAGCCTGACTTAAATAAAGAGACAGGCAATGTGTTGTTCAACTGTCTGACTAATTACCCGCAGTTGTTAAATAACCGAATTAAATTTCATTTGCTCTGTTTTAATGCGGAAAAATACTTACAAATTCAAGGAATGCAGAAAAAATATGATGAGCTGGTTCAATTTTGTAAAGAAATGAAACCTTTCGCTAAAGCCAATCCCGAGGTCGAGGCTCATCTTCAACGCGCAAAACAGGAAGCAAAGTTTGAACGCAAATTAATGACTAAATCAGGATGGCTCTTATCGTTCCGATTATGGTGCAGGCGGTCATTTTTCTACGGTTGGGAAGGCTGGTTCAAACCGAGGGCACCCCGTTATGTGCTCCCATTTGAAACTCCAGTGGATTCATCCCGCTTTAGTTATCAAAAAATGGATGTCCTTGCTGAAGGTTCAGTCTTGCCCAAGGATCTGGAGCAATTGCTGAAGCATAGCCGTCAGGACGTCTCACCGAGGAGCCTGAACGCCTTATACGAAGCATTGCGCCTGTTTGAATGGCAGTCTTTGCCATCCAATGAACTGGACCTGCGTGAGCAGATTGAAAAAACTTACCAGAAACTGGGCGGTCTAATGCCTGACAATCCAAAAATAGAGCGCTGGCTAACTAATCATAAGGAATTATTCATTGGCAATCGTCATCAATTACTTTGCTTGTATATACAAAATAATCAATTGGACGCTATGCAATCAATACTGGAACAGGAAAATGAGCTTTCCTCATTCGGCCCTGTGATCAGCCAGTTAAACCTTGTGCAGGATGTCAACCATAAAACAAGCTCAGGCAATCAACCGGCGCCGGTAAGGAGTGCCAGTCAGTCACGTTCTGGCAATCATTTGTTTGGCTCGGGTTCTTCTTTGCCGGCTATGGGTGATAATCTCCCAGCCACCGCAGATTTCGCCTTAAGCTGAGAGCGAAGTTTAATGCTAAGAATATTAATCACAAGGCCGGAGAGCACGAATAAAGCGGCCTTTATTTTCCAATCCTGAAAAGGCTCATCCAGGAACAAGGAAGAGCTAATCATCCCTACAACAGGGACCAGTAAAGTGTAGGGAACAATTACCGCAATGGGATAACGGCTTAATAGCCAATTCCAAAGCCCATAGCCCACCCAGGTCGATATATAGACAATATAAAGTAATGAACCCAATCCTTTCCAGCTGAGATGATTGAGGGTATCGCCCAACGAATGAATGCCATCAAAAGCCAGGGCCAGGATGAGCATGGGAATAAAGGCAACAAAACTGCCCCATACCACAACCGCCATCATATTCACTTTAGGACCTTTTTTGATAATTAAATTACCCAGTCCCCAGGACGCGGCAGCACCGAGTAAACATAGAAATCCCGCCAGGGAGACTTGACTGTCAAAGTGCAAGGCAACCATGCCAATTCCAATAAACGATACCAGTGCTCCAATTATTTGCCAAAGTCCCGGTTTTTCTTTAATAATCAGGAAGGCAAACAACATGCTAAAGAAAACCTGAGTCTGGATGATTAAGGAGGCCATTCCAGGCGTCATTCCCATATACATGCCTACAAAGAAAAAGGAGAACTGCAAAGCGAAGGTAATCAGCCCATAAGAAATAATAGAGCGCAGTGGAATGGCAGGCGGCCTGATGAATAAAATTGCCGGTATACTGGCCAGCCCAAAGCGAAGCGCACAGAGCATGAGCGGGGAAATTTCCTGCAACCCCAGTTTGACAAAAAGAAAGTTGACTCCCCAAACTACGACAACTACAAGCGTAAATAACAAATGTAATGCAGGCATTTTTGGCTGTTCAAAGGCATTTAAAGAATCATTCTAGCTCAAATACTTTAGTTTGTGCCAGTAAGTATATTTTTTTTTCAAATTTATTACATATGGCCCCATGTTGAAAACAAGGTAACTCACCAGATTGTGGACTTTAATTCAATCAAATCGTCTCAACGTCATCCTGAACGCAGTGAAGAATCTCCTGAAGCTGGCTCAGCTCTAAGCAGTTTGAGATCCTTCGCTACGCTCAGGATGACGTATCAGGGGAGTTACAAAATGAGTCCTAAACCTGCTCCTTCAATTTCCAACGCTTATGCAGCCACAACCATTGTGCCGGATTGGCGAGAATTATCTTTTCCAAAGCCTGATTGTATGCCAAAGTATTTTGATAAAGTGATTCCTGGGTATTGCCATGATCCTGCCAGACGATAGGCTCATAGAACTCCAGAACATGCTTGCCATTCGGCAAACGATAACCAGCAGCCGGGACTACCGGAACGCCTGTATGGCGGGCAAAACTGGCCAGGCTGCGATAGGTTCCTGCCTTTTTTCCAAAAAATTCGGCAGCAATCCCATCCCGATTCACCAGCGACGCATGCTGATCTAATACAAAAATGACCGCATGGTTATTATCCAGGGCATCACAGACCTGCTGTAATGAATTCTTTTTAGGAATAACGTTCAATCCGGCACGGTAATATCTGCCAAACAGAATTCGCTCAATGGTTTTATTACCCAGGGTGCGTCGAATAAAATGAAATTGTCCCTGAAATTCCTGGAAATTAAGGATCCCACCAAGCGGCGCAAATTCCCAATTGCCAAAATGACCCGTTAAAACCAACACCCCCTTTCCCTCGCCGGCAACGGCTAACATACGCTCATGTCCTCTGACTTCCACACATTCTTTGAGTCTTTTCTGACTCATGAAGCGTAATTGCAGGCCTTCCTTAATTGAAAGCAGCAGATGCGAGTAGAATGCCTTTGCCAGGTGCTGTTTTTCAGAAATGCTTAATTGCTCACCATAAACCTGATCAATATTGGCCATTACTACCGCTTTCCGATAGGGAAAGTATCTGAACATTAAACGGCCTAAACGAGTCGTCGGCAAGCTTTTGATTGTATGCGCTGATTCAGTCACAGGATTTAATCACCACGCAAGCATTCATACTGGCAAAGCCACGGTTGATGATCAGCGCAGTGCGCTGATTCGCAAACTCTCGAGTGCTTGCGCTTAAGTTTAACTCGGCACACTGAGCGGCTGGCTCGGTCAAATTGGCAATACCAGGAATGCATTTTTCAGTAATCGCCCTGGTCGTTAAAACCGTATCCAGCAACCCGGCGGCGGTCAGGGTATGTCCCATCGCCCATTTATAGGCAGTTACCGGAACAGGCGCTCCCTGAACCAGTTCCTGAATGGCAAAGGCTTCACTCAGATCAGATTTGGCATTGCCATTTCCATGAGCCACAATTAAATCGATATCAGCAGCATTCAGATTACAGGATGCCAGCGCTTGCTGCAGTAAGATGGCAAGTGACGCCCCCTCTGCTTCGAGGGAAAACAGTCCAGCAGCCTCAGTGGAGGCCAGCCCGCCTGCGACTTCGGCCAGGCATACCGCACCACGCGCCCTCGCACTTTCTTCACTTTCAAGAATTAACGCGGTAGCGCCTTCCGCTAATACGGTGCCGTCATGGTCTTTATCAAAGGGCTTCAGATGACGCTCACTTAAAACACCCAGCTGGTTATAATAGAACAAGGCCTGCGGCTCAACCCCGGCGTCATAGGCAACCACGACCGCTCTGTCAGCCTGACCTTGCTGTATTGTATGATAGGCCTCAATCAAAGCCTGGATTCCGCCTGCCGCATGGTTGGTTATATTATGGTTCGGGCCTTTAAAGCCGTAGGTAATTCCTGAATAAGCGAGCACATTGTTTGGCAGTATGCGTAAGAGCCACATCGGATGGACTTCATTAAACAATTGTGCGGCGAATTCCTGCATATTGCCTTCTGACTTGGCAAGCAAGGGCAGAAAATCATACTGCTGGAAATATTTGTTTCCCGGTGAGCCCACAAAAACAGCAGTTTGCTCATTGAAGTGCTCAGCAGATTCGAGACTATCCCGATAGTCAATCATGCCGCTATGCTTAATCGCCTCCACAGCAGCATGAATGCCCATTGCATCATGTCTGGATATCACCTTCATTAATTTGCGATCAGGTAAGGCTCGGCCGGGTTGGAAATCTTTCAGCTCGCCGCCTAAACGAGCGGACCACGAAGACAAGTCCCACTGGCGAATTTCTTCAATTCCTGTTTCGCCAGCTAAAATAGCATTCCAGGTTTTATCAAGGGTTTCACCGCAGGCGGTCAATGCACTCAGACCAGTTATAAAAACCCGTTTTTTTTCGTTATTCATGAACAGATCCGCCAAACTCAGGATGTTTAAATAAAAGACAACTATTAGAACCACCAAATCCAAAAGAATTGGACAGCACAACGCCAAGAGACTTCTCGCGAGGGCCATCACTTACATAATCCAGATCACAATCCGGATCCTGAGTGGTTAAATTGGCCGTCATGGGAACTTGTCCATGCTGTATGGCAAGTACGGATAATGCAGCTTCGAGTGCCCCTGCCGCAGCAATCAGGTGTCCGGTCTGGCTTTTGGTTGAACTGACAGGCAGGCTATAAGCTCTTTCTTTGAAAACAGCTTTAATCGCATTGGTTTCACTAAGATCGTTCATCTTGGTAGACGTACCGTGTGCATTAATATAATCCACATCGCGGGCTGTTACGCCAGCATCAGCTAATGCGCGTTCAATTGCCTGGCGGGCTCCATCACCATTTGGGTGAGAGTCTGTAATCCGGTAAGAGCTGAGCGAATTGCCTTCTCCGGCGAGTTCCGCGTAAATCCTGGCACCTCTGGCCTTCGCTCTGTTCCAATCCTCAAGGATAAGAAACGCGGCACCTTCACCAAGTACAAAGCCATTGCGAGTGCCATCAAAAGGCCTGCTGGCAGTTGCAGGATGCTCATTATAGGTAGACAAAGCGCCCAGAAGACAGAAACTGGATAAGCCCAAAGGATTAATCATCGAATCAAAACCACCGGCCAGCATATAATCGGCCTCACCTCGACGCAGTATCTGTAATGCCAGGCCAAGCGCCTGTCCTCCAGAAGCACAGGCAGTATGAACTGAATTCGCATAGCCTTTGATTCCAAATTGCTGAATCAAAAGAGAAAGCCCTGAGTTGGAGGTGGTTTTTCCAAAATCTGTCAGCTTATAGAAATCCTGCGTGTTTTTGTTTAGCTCTGTCCAGTTGATATTTCCATCAGCAGCACAGGCTTTCTGGAAGCGTTGCAAGTATTCAAATTCAGCAGTCATCATACCGCTGCCAGTGACTACTCCCCAGCGCGCTGCAGTATCAGCCTGCGGTTGAATTCCAGCATCAGCAAACGCCTGTCGCGCCGCCTCCAGTGCAAAGCGGGTAAATGACATCGCAAACCGGGTATCTTTGCTGCGCAGCGATTCGCAAAGCTCAAAGGATTTTACTTCGGCAGCGATATGTGCTGGAAATCCGGAGGCGTCAAATTGTTGAATTGTACTAATTCCCGACTGACCCGCCATTAGATTTTGCCATGTGGAACTCACATCGTTTCCCAATGGGGAAACAATGCCCAATCCGGTAATCGCTACTCGTTTTTTAGACATATTAATTTACCTTTCGCTGCCAAACCATTTCAAGAACACAGACTCTTTTCCCCTCAACTTCACTGCGGAAAACAAGTACGAGCTGCTCTTCATCCTGTTTTTTTAACTGAAGCTGGCATAACACAGTATCGCCAGGATGCACAAAATCATTCATCTTGATTTTACGGAGTTCTTTAATTTTGAATTGATTCAATAATCCCATTCTCTCAATGAAATACCTTGCCAAATGGATTTTACACTCCAGCAAGACGGTCATCGGCAGTACTGGATTGCGGGGAAAATGATCAGGGAACCAGGGAGCTGCCCGGGTAATGCGCTTCTCAGCAGTCAACGCCAGACCAGGCTCTTCCTTCAACACGCGGTCAAAAGTCATCGGATAGGCAATCGGTTGCCGAGTCGCATGAAAGACATTCTCTTCAATAGCCTTACTGCCAGCATTCCAGTCACCGGGGCGATTAATTTCAGCAAACTGTTCTCTTACCTCTTGTTCGGCAATAAACTCACTCATAGGCAGCAATGGGCCCAAAGCGCCATCCACTGTAAACACCAGGTCATCATCCACACGTGCAATGCTGTGATATTGAACTGCAGTATCGTCCAGCGAGTCGATAAAGGACTCGAGATACAGGGTTTCTCCAAGATAGGCTGGACGATGCAGGCTGGCATTGGCAACTACCCCGGCAACCGGCCGATTGGCAAAGCCCTGGGTATGCATGACATTCCAGGCAGCAAGCTGCCCCAGGGTTTCGCCTATAAATGAAGCAGGAAACACAAAGCGTCCTGTTTCATCTTGCTGTAGGTAGCCATCATCAGCAGTGATATGTTTGATACCGCGAATGAATTCACCCGGCGATAAGTGCAAGATCCTGTCGACAAATAGAAAACGCATCAGGCTACAGATTCGCTGGTTTTTTGTTCCTGTACTGCACTGACAACCAATTTGCAGAACGTTTCGACAGTAAATAACATTGGGATTTCATTTACTTTCATGTTCGCCTTGAAGTGCTGGGCAGGAACTTCACTTAAATAATTTTTCAATGCCTGCATTCCCTTGACACTTAAGACACCGCCTTTCTCAAACTCGTCTTCAGGCAAGTCTCCCCGTGCATTTTTTTCCAGTTGGCCACGCGGAATCTTAATACCGAATTCCTTTTCCAACTGAAATACCAAATCGAGGAAGTCAATTGATTCTGCACCCAAATCGGCAATTAAACGGCTGTCAAGCGCAACATCTTCTTCATCAATAACCAATACATCAGCGATAATTTCCCGAACCTTGGGGTAAACGCTTTCTACATTCATACTTATTCCTCAGCAGTCTTCTAGCTTACAAATTTCAGGATTATAACATAAAATTTTCGCAATCAGCTACGAAATTGACGAAGCTCGAGCTATCAGATAAATTTTACCTTTCAAAGCCCAGGCTCCTCTAATCAACCGACCTTGCTGTAGCCCGCATCAACAAATAATGTATGCGCATTGATCATTTGTGCTTCAGGCAGACAGAGAAGATAAACCGCATTCGCCACATCCTCTGTCGTCAGAGGTCTGGAAGCCAGGGAATGAGCCTGATATTCATCAAGAAGTTGCTCACGGTTTGGAAAATGTTTCAGTGCATCAGTGTCCACTACCCCAGCTGATACGGTGTTAACCGTTACCTCATACTCAGCCATTTCCAGACTCAGGGAGCGGACTAAGGCCTCCAGGGCAGCCTTTGAAGCACCAATAAAGGCATAATTAGGTATCGCACGATGAGCACCAAGGCTTGACAATGCAATTACCCGACCGCCGCGCTGCATCAGCTCACGTCCTTCAGACACTAAATGATTGAGGGCCAGAGCATTGGTTTCCATACACCAGCGCCAGTGTTTTGTAGACATTTTTAAGGCGGGTTTCAATACACCGCTGGCCGCATTACTGATCAGAAAATCAAGCTTGTCAAAATGCTCACGAAAAATTGCAAACATGTCCTTTACCGAGGCGTGATCAGCGACGTTCGCCTGAATGGCACAGGCTTTTCTTCCTAATGACTTAATCTCTTCAACGAGCTCCAGGGCTTCATCCGAACTGTTATAATATACAATTGCTACATCACTACCCGCTCTTGCCAATTTCAGGGCACAGGCTTTGCCAATACCTCTGGCGCCGCCAGTAATCAAAGCAACTCGATCGCGAAACACTAAGGACATATCAATTCCCCAAATATAAAAAGACGCAAGCTACCCTGATTAATGAATACTGTCAATCGTTCAAAGGGCTTGTGTCAAGGGCATCAAATTTGTACCATCTGTGCTTTGTAATCATTGGCTTTGTCCGAATGAACTATTCTCTGCCTAAAACTGTTGTTCCCATTGCCATGCTGTTTTCTTTTCGCATGCTTGGTCTTTTCATGCTCATTCCTGTATTTTCTGTTCTCGCAGTTCAATTGTCCGGAGCCACAGCGAGCCTGATTGGAATTGCTTTGGGCAGCTACGGATTAAGTCAGGGTATTTTGCAAATTCCCTTCGGCCTTCTTTCAGATCGCTATGGCAGAAAGCGTATGATTACCATTGGCCTGATTTTATTTGCCGCAGGCAGCCTCTGGGGCGCATTGACCCACTCTATTTTTGGAATGATTGGAGCACGCATTGTACAGGGTATGGGCGCTATCGGCAGCGTGCTGATTGCCTTGCTGGCTGACCTGACTGAAGATAAGGATCGTACCAAAGCCATGGCCATTTTAGGATTAACCATTGGCACCTCCTTTATTGCAGCAATGATAATAAGTCCCGTACTTACCCATCACTATGGGCTTTCGAGTATTTTCTATCTAACCTTTGTTTTATCGCTGCTTGGCTTGATATTTCTTTATACTATTGTCCCTTCCCCTGAACAGGAACGCTTTCATGCAGAAAGCGAAACCAATCCCCAATTGCTGCGTACTGTATTGAGAGATACCCGATTACAGCGCTTAAACGCCGGTATTTTTTTTCAACATCTGGTTTTAACCTCCACGTTCTATGTGGTCCCCATGCTTTTAAAAGCACAAATACAGCTGGGTAATCTAAGCCAGCAATGGCATTTTTATTTACCGGTATTACTTTTGTCCTTTATTGTTATGCTTCCCTTCATTTATATTGCAGAGCGCATGAAAAAAATGCGTTTAATCTTTCTGGCAGCAATAAGCCTCACAGCCCTGGCACAGCTCTTGCTGGCAGTTGTTCCATCAACGCTTCTCGCATTGTTTGTTCTGATTTTTATTTACTTTGTCGCCTTTAATATTCTTGAAGCGTCATTACCATCGATCATTTCCCGTCAGGCCAGTAAAAGCAATAAAGGCACTGCGATGGGTGTTTATTCAACCAGCCAGTTTCTAGGAATTTTTGCCGGTGGCTTGCTGTCCGGTCTTAGCTATCAGTATGTCGGGATTACAGGTTTATTCATTATGAATACTATATACAGCCTGATTTGGCTTCTTATTAGCTGGCCCATGAATGACACTAGTGCAAAATAGTGAAATTCAAAGCCGTACATGGATCATAAAAAAGCTGATTTCAAGGGCAAAGATCAAAACTCTTTAATGGCAGTAAGGAATTGCCCTGATCTCGATAAGCAGAAGATCAACGCACTGAAGCTCTATGAATTGTTGGCTTAAATTCGTTATAATCCTTTCCTAACTCGCAAGAACCTCAGGAGAAATGTAGAAATGGCACGTGGAATTAATAAAGTTATATTAATAGGCAATATTGGCGGTGATCCCGATGTTCGATATATGCCCAATGGAAACGCGGTAACTACCTTATCAGTGGCTACCAGTGAAGCATGGAAAGATAAACAAACTGGTGATAAACAGGAACGCACCGAATGGCATCGCGTGGTCTGTTTTAATAAACTGGGCGAAATCGCTGGTGAATACCTTCGTAAAGGCTCAAAAGTCTATGTGGAAGGCAGCCTGCGCACCAGAAAATGGCAGGATCAACAAGGCCAGGATCGCTATACTACCGAAATAGTAGCCAATGACATTCAAATGCTTGACGGCAAAGGCAGTGCCCCCTCTAACTACGGTGATATGCCACAGCAGGCACCTGCTCAACAAGGAATGGGAAAGCCGCAGATGAGCCCTGCTGCTCATAATGCCTTTGACGAACTGGATGACGATATCCCGTTTTAGAGAGCACTGAAGTGTACCTGTAAACTGTTAAAAAAAGCCCATATCAATGGGCTTTTTTTTCATGAGAAGAACAAGTATCTTTGATATAGAAAATGCCAGATTAATTATCAAAAGATTGAATCAATTATGAAATCTATTCCAATCAGGGTCCTGTTTATTATTTTATTCTTTGCCGGTGCATCCTTCTCCTCTCAAAACAACTCTCCACTTCATCTGGAATCGCAGACCATAGCCTCCATCCATGAGAGCATTCAAAATAAGCAATTTTCTTGCCTGCAGCTAGTAAGCGCCTATATTGAGCGTATTAAGAAATATGATTTAAGTGTCAATGGTCATGCACCTATTAATGCCTGGACTGAAATTAATCCTTCCGTTCTAACGCAGGCACAGCAGTTGGATTTGATTTTCGAAAAAACTGGCCAAATGTCAGGAACACTTCACTGTATCCCCATAATTTTAAAAGATAATATCGATTCATTCGATACGACTACCACCTCTGGCTCTTACGCTCTATTAGGTAGTCAACCCGTACATGATGCCTTTCTGGTAGAGAAATTGCGAGGGGCGGGAGCCATTATCCTTGGCAAAGGAGGGATGGATGAGTTTGCCTGGGGCATGTTTGGAATCAGCAGCCGCAGTGGAAGAATCGGGAATGTTTTTGATACCAGTAAGAATCCCGGGGGCTCTAGTGGCGGGCCAGCAGCTGCTGTCAGTGCGAGCTTTGCCTTGCTTGCTATTGGCACTGATAATAGCGGCTCGGTCAGAATTCCAGCTGCTTTCCATGGTTTAGCAGGGCTTCGTCCAAGCACCGGATTAATTAGCCAACACGGTATTTTCCCTATGGGCAATCTGGATGGAACAGCTGGTCCTATTGCACGTACCGTACAGGACCTGGCAATTTTACTGGATGTTATCGCTCAACCCGACTCCAGGGATCCCAAAACAATGAATATTCCCAGAGTAAAAACCTATACCGCGTTTCTCAATAAGAAGGGCTTGGCTAATAAGCGAATTGCTGTTGTACGTAATGTTAATGGCCTTGATCCATTCAATAAAATGCCAGCGAGTATTAACAGGATAATAAAGAATGCTACTGTAAATATGCAGCAAATGGGCGCAACCATCGTTGATATTAATCTGCCAGCTTTCAATAATGATCGTCAGAATAATCAGGCGGGAGAGATTCAGGATATAGACGCCTATCTAGCCTCTTTTCCATCAACCAGAGAAAGTTTTCGTGACATCTGCCAATCCAATCGCACAAGAAATTTCGGCTCAATCAAAGATTGTCTACACTTTATGGCAAACATGGCCGACAACTCAAGTAGTTCACATCAACGTGCTTTAGCTATTTTTGCCCGGAACAGAGCCTATATACAAAACGTAATGGATCAAAACCATTTGGATGCTCTACTAATGCCCATTACTAGTCAAGGAACCGCCACCTACGACGCCATGACAGTGAATACCTGGCGTGCGCCGATCCCATCCAATGCCGGCTTACCCTCAATTAGTATTAATGTTGGATATAGCGATGATTTACATATGCCTGTTGGAGTTGAACTAATTAGCAGGCAATTTCAGGAAGGGACTCTGATAGAAATGGCGTATGCTTATGAAAGTCAGACCTCCAGAATTTCGCCAGCGATGCCAGAAGAAAATCCGGCAGTATCCAGGCTTTCAATCCCGGAATTAAATAATTTATTTACTTTATTAGGCAAAAACGCTTACGAAGAAATACTCATAAACAACAAGAAGACAGCAAAAGGAAGTGGATTAACTGCTGAAAAATTCAGGAAAATCACAGTCGACACGATTGACAGCGTGAAAGGATTCCTTCATGGGTAACTCAGGATTTGGCAAACATAATTAATTGTCCTAATTTACCAGGCATGGTTACTCGCAAAGCAGGAGCCTACACTAAGAACAGAGCTTGCATTCTCGGTAAAAACAGGTTATGACATGGAACCAGAGTCAAGCCAGAAGTTCTACCACTGATAGACTTTAATCAGGAGAGATACACTTAGAACATAGGATGAGCCAGCCCCTGTATTTCCTGTGGTTCTACTGCAATAGAATTACTTAATTAATCCGAGCAGGAGGCCATATGCCAAAGAGTTTTCTCAGTTTTTTTTGTATAGCGAATAGCAGATCCAATAGAGGAGAATCATCTGAACCGGTTCGTTCTCCATTAGCTGATCATATTTACTTTCCGGATGTTGCTTATAAGGGTCATCCTTTTATCTGGAAATATAATCGACATAACAATACAGCTACCACGGACTTTAAACTCCTGGGTACCGAGGAATATGATAAAGAGGATCTGTATCGTTATTTAAGTCATCATAAGGCAGATATAACCGTAACAGAGACACGGGCAATCATTAATGATGTAAGGCTACTCCGAGTTAAATATCCAGCAATTTCAATATATGGAAAAACAGGCACTGCACATCGTAACGCCCCCGCAGAAAAAGAATCTACTCAGGTTGAGCGCAGACGAAGCTCTGAAGAGATTTATTTCCCTTCAATTTCCATGAATGGAAATCCGTATTTATGGTACTTTTACCGCAGTCGCAATATTGCCATTTGGACTGGCACACTAGTTAATGGAACGGAAAGGTATGATCACGAGGAACTGAGAAGTAAACTCATGGCAATTCCCGGGATAACGACGGAAAACGAAGAAATCGCAGTAACGAATGTTTATGACTTCTCAATCAGGCATTCATTGAAATATCATGAGGAAGAGTCCGCTTTAGCAGAAGAAAATAATTGGGCAAATGCTTCAATCTGAATATCGCTAGTTGGTACAAATAAAAAAGCCCACATCTGTGGGCTTTTTTATACAATGAACCTATTCTTCGTTTTGAGCAGGTCTATCGACAAACTCAACAATGGCCATTGGTGCATTATCGCCTGCACGGAAACCACATTTAAGAACGCGCACATAGCCGCCTGGGCGTTTGTTAAATCTTGGCCCCAGGATAGTAAATAATTTACCTACTGCCTCTTTTGATCTTAAGCGATTGAAGACATGTCGTCGTGAAGCAACTGAATCTTTTTTACTAACAGTAATAAGAGGCTCAATATACTTACGGAGTTCTTTTGCCTTAGGTAAGGTAGTTTTAATAACCTCATGCTCAATCAGAGAATTGCACATGTTAGAAAACATTGCCTTTCTATGGCTACTTGTACGGCTGAAACTTCGGCCTGAATTACGGTGACGCATTTGATAAGACTCCTATTAATCGCCTAGATTAGCTGGCGGCCAATTTTCTAATTTCATTCCCAAAGATAAAGAACGTGATGCTAAAACATCCTTTATTTCAGTTAAGGATTTCTTTCCTAAATTAGGGGTTTTCAAGAGTTCATTTTCAGTTTTTTGAACCAAATCCCCAATATAATATATATTCTCTGCTTTCAAACAATTTGCCGATCTGACAGTCAACTCCAGATCATCAACTGGTCTTAATAGAATAGGATCAAAATCATTTCTTTCTTTGTTATCAGCTCTTGATTCCTCGAACTTCATATCGACAAAAGCATGTAATTGACGCTGCAGGATAGAAGCTGAAATACGAATAGCATCTTCAGGATCCAATGTTCCATTGGTTTGTAAATCAATGGTTAGCTTATCAAGGTCAGTACGGTTTTCAACACGAGCACTATCCACAAAATAAGCGACTTTCACTACAGGAGAAAAGGAATTGTCAATCTTCAATTTACCTACAGATTTACGCTCCAGATCATTCTCATAGTCACGGACAAATGAGTCAGTGGAATGAAAACCAACACCACGCTCTACTTTAAGCGTCATATCGAGTTTGCCATTCTCGTTCAAAGTGGCAATGACCAAATCCGGATTAACAATTTCCTGCCCTTGATTCAGTTGAATGTCACCTGCAGTAACTACACAAGGACCTTCTTTTACAAGGCTTAAAGTGGCTTCATTACCAGAGGCAACTTTAATAGCCACTTGCTTCAAATTAAGCAGTATGTCAACAACATCTTCCTGTACACCTTCAATAGTACTGTATTCATGCAGAACACCAGCAATCGATACTTCAGTGATTGCCCATCCTGGCATAGAAGACAAAAGAATTCTTCTTAACGCATTACCCAGTGTATGGCCATAACCGCGCTCGAGAGGCTCAAGTACGATTCGTGAACGATTGATTGAATCAGTTTGCACCTTAAGCACTGTTGGCGTCAGCATTTCGTTTATTTCAGTATACATTCAGCTATGTCTCCGAGCTTACTTAGAGTAAAGTTCAACAACCAGATTAACGTTAAAATCAGATGATATATCATTTAACGTAGGTGCAGATGTAAATGTACCTTTCATTGAACCAGAGTCAGCAGTTAACCAATCACAAGGAGCACGTTGTTCGGATAAAGCGATAGCTGCTTTGATACGACCTTGTTCCCTTGCTTTTTGTCTAACTTCAACTTTATCACCAGCACTCAAAATGAATGATGGAATATTTACCAGCTGGCCATTCACCAGAATAGCTTTATGAGTAACAAGTTGTCTGGCTTCAGCTCTAGTGCTGGCAAAACCTAATCTGTAAACAACATTATCCAATCGGCTCTCAAGAAGAACCATCAGATTTTCACCGGTAGAGCCTTTCATGCGAGCGGCTTTTTTATAGTAGTTTCTAAACTGACGTTCGAGAATACCATAATAAGTTCTGATTTTTTGTTTTTCGTCTAACTGCAGACCATAGTCACTCAAGCGACCTTTTTTGTCACCATGCTGGCCAGGTTTCTTTTCAGAACGGCATTTGGATTTAAAATCACGAACGCCACTTTTTAATAATAGATCAGTGCCTCTTCGTCTTGACAATTTGCACTTTGGGCCTAATTTTCTTGCCATTAGTTACTCCTGAATCTTATACGCGACGTTTCTTGGGAGGTTTACACCCATTATGGGGTATCCCTGTAACATCAGTAATTTCAACAATCTTGAAATCCTGAGAGATCAGCTCTCGAATCGTTGACTCACGTCCTGGGCCAGGGCCATGAACGAATACTGCAACAGATTTCATACCATATTCTTTTGCAACAGCAGAGGCACGTTCAGTAGCAACCTGTGCAGCATAAGGAGTGCTTTTACGCGATCCACGGAAACCAGAACCGCCTGACGTTGCCCAGCATAGAGCGTTACCCTGTCTGTCAGTAAAAGTAACAATTGTGTTATTAAAAGAAGCATGAACGTGCACAATGCCATCGGAAACCACACGTTTTACTTTTTTTCTTGTCTTTTGCTGCTTAGCTTTATTTGTAGCCATCTTACTATCCTGAATTATTAATTACTTGTGCCTTTGCGTCGACCTTTACGGGTTCTAGCATTGGTTTTAGTTCGTTGTCCACGCAGAGGGAGTCCACGTCGATGTCTGAGTCCTCGATAACATCCGAGATCCATCAATCGCTTGATATTCATGGAAACAACTCGACGCAGGTCACCTTCCACAGTCATTTTAGCAATTTCGGTACGCAAAGCTTCAAGCTTCTCTTCAGGAACCTGAAATACTTTAGTGGACTCTTCAATACCCACTGTTTTACACAAATGTTTAGAAGTTGTTTTACCTATACCAAAGATTGATGTCAGTGCAATCACTATATGTTTGTTATCTGGTATATTTACACCTGCAATACGAGCCATTAATTTCTCCGTATGTTTACTTTGCTCTGCCGGAAAGGGACAGAAGAATACTATTTTATTGGATTAAAATCAAGCAAGATTAACCTTGCTTTTGTTTATGTCTAGCATCTTTACATATAACTTTGACATTTCCATGACGCTTAATAATTTTGCAGTTACGGCAAATACGCTTAACTGATGCTCTAACTTTCATTCATAACTCCGAGTAATAATCATAAAAGACCAGGTAATTTAGTACCTTTAAAATTGGCCTTTTTCATCAGTGAATCATATTGTTGAGTCATTAAGTGCGCCTGAACCTGTGCGACAAAGTCCATAATCACAACAACGATGATTAAAAGTGAAGTTCCGCCAAAATAGAAGGGTACATGCCAGGTGTACATTAATATCTGTGGCAGCAAGCATACCAGTACCAGGTAAATAGCGCCAATTAATGTTAGCCGGGTCATTACCGAATCAATATATTTTGTCGTTTGCTCACCAGGTCTAATGCCTGGAATATAAGCACCTGACTTTTTCAAATTATCAGCTGTATCTTTAGGATTGAACACCAAAGCAGCATAGAAAAAGGCAAAAAACAGAATCGCTACCGCATAGACAATCAGATATAAAGGCTGACCGGGCGATAAAGCCATTCCAATATCAGCTAACCAGTCCATTCCTTTTCCTTTAGCAAAAAACTGTGCAAGTGTCGCAGGCAGCAGAATAATGCTGGAAGCAAAAATAGGCGGAATGACTCCAGACATATTTATTTTTAACGGCAAATGACTGGTCTGTGCGGCATATACTTTGCGACCCTGAGTACGTTGAGCATAGTTAACTCTGATACGCCTTTGAGCTCGCTCCATGAATACAACAAACCCGGTTACACAAACTACGATTAATGCAATCAAAATCAGACTCAAGGCCTGCATTTGTCCCTCTTTGACCTGCTGGAACACAGATGCAATTGCATTGGGCATACTGGAGACTATTCCAGAGAAAATGATAAGAGATATACCATTCCCGACGCCCTTTTCAGTTATTTGTTCACCTAGCCACATCAAAAACATTGTACCAGTAACCAATGTGACAACAGCCGTAAAATAAAATGTAAAATCAGCATGCAAAGCAATGTGCTGTCCAGCTAACCATCGAGCCATACCTAATGATTGAAAAACTGATAATAACAATGTCAGGTAGCGCGTGTATTGGTTAATTTTACGACGCCCTTGTTCACCTTCTTTCTTCAACTGCTCCAACTTGGGAGAAACGACTGAAAAAAGCTGAATAATAATCGATGCGGAAATATAAGGCATTATACCAATAGCAAATACAGTAACTCGGGATAATGCCCCACCAGAAAACATATTAAAAAGGCCAAAAATAGTATTTTGTTGTTCGCCGAAAAAATTGGCCAGTTTCTGTGGATCAAGTCCAGGTACAGGTATATGCGCACCTAAACGGTAAACAAGGATCCCAAGAATGACAAAAAATATTCTGGTCTTTAATTCAGTCAACCCACTTTTGGGTTGACCTGCTATTTGCTTCCGGTTTTTCATAATTAGTCTTCTATACTTCCACCAGCCTGTTCAATCATTGCACGGGCTCCTTTGGTCACAGGAATCCCTTTCAGTTTGACAGCAACACTGATCTCACCAGAAAGAATTACTTTAACGTTTTTAACCGCTGTATTAATCAGTCGGTGCCGACGCAAAGTATCCATATCAATGATTTCTTCTTCAATGGAAGCAAGTTCACTAAGTGTGATTTGATCATTGTACTTGCCTATACGAGATTTGAAGCCCATTTTTGGCAAACGTCTTTGAATAGGCATCTGACCGCCTTCAAAGTTGATCTTGTGATAACCACCAGCACGGGCCTTCTGCCCTTTATGGCCTTTTCCGCTTGTCTTACCCAGACCAGAACCAATACCACGACCTAAGCGTTGCTTTGGACGTTTTGAACCTGGATCAGGCGAAAGTGTATTTAATTTCATTAGGCACACTCCTCTACACGTAACAAGTAGTGAACAGTATTCACAAGACCGCGGATCGCTGGAATATCCTGATGAATAACAGAACTATTTAATTTACCCAGACCTAATTGTTTTACAATCAGAATATGCTTGGGCTTTCTACCTATTGTACTTTTTACCAAAGTAATTTTAATTTTTTTGCTCATGATTAGCCTGCCATCACTTCTTCAACAGTTTTACCGCGTTTAGCAGCGACATAATCTGGAGTTCCAATATTTGACAAAGCACCGATAGTTGCTCTGACGATGTTGCTTGGGTTAGTTGAACCAATACTTTTAGCAAGAATGTTTTGGACACCCAGTACTTCGAGAACAGCTCTCATTGCACCACCAGCAATAATTCCGGTACCTTCACTGGCAGGTTTCATGAATACCTTGGATGCACCATAGCTCCAGGTAATTTCGTGATGAATTGTATTTCCAGCCAATGGAATATAAGTCATATTCTTACGTGCTTGTTCCATCGCTTTCTGAATAGCAATCGGCACTTCACGGGCTTTACCGCGTCCGTAACCAACTTTGCCCTTACCGTCGCCAATGACGACAAGTACAGCAAAACCGAATACTCGTCCACCTTTTACTACTTTCGCTGTTCGGGTCACAGAGACTAGTTTCTCTTGATACCCTTCAGTCATTTTGGATTCTTCAAATGCCATCACTGTTCCTTAAAAATTCAAACCAGCTTCACGGGCACCATCAGCAAGTGCCTTAACGCGGCCATGATATTTGTACCCAGAGCGGTCAAATGCAACATCGGTAATTTGATGTGCCTTAGCTCGTTCGCCAAGTAGTTTTCCTACCATTGTCGCCTGCTCAACTTTAGTACCTTTAATAGAACCTCTTGCTTCTTTATCAACTGTGGAACAGGAAGCCACTACACGGTCACCATTTTCACCGGGTACTATAATCTGAGCATAGATATGTGTAGTACTACGATAAACCACAAGGCGTGGACGACCGCAATACTTTTGTCTTGCTTTTGTTTTGGCTCCGCGTCTTACACGTGCATTAATCTTACTCATAATTTAAACCCTATTTTTTCTTGGCTTCTTTACGCGCAATTTGTTCACCAGCATATTTCACACCTTTTCCTTTGTAGGGCTCTGGTGGTCTGAATGCACGAATTTCAGAAGCAACCTGACCTAATAATTGTCTATCAATGCCC
This sequence comes from Legionella quinlivanii, assembly GCF_003265995.1. Lineage (GTDB taxonomy): Bacteria > Pseudomonadota > Gammaproteobacteria > Legionellales > Legionellaceae > Legionella_C > Legionella_C quinlivanii_A. Next base: position 76,648 of record NZ_MVJN01000011.1, read on the forward strand.
TTAATGATGATCGTAGTGTTGTTTGGACATTCAACAGTCACACCAGTAGGCAATTCATATTCTATGGGATGTGAATATCCCAATGATAAGCTGACAGACTTTCCGCTAGCTTGCGCTCTGTAACCAACACCAACGAGTTCCAGGGTAACGGAAAAACCATCAGTTACACCTTTAACCATATTGTTTAGAAGCGCACGGACTGTACCTGCCTGCGCCCAGGCATTAGGGTCATTAGAGGCTGGGCTAAAAGTGATTTTAGCATCATCTCTTGTAATAGATACAAGCTTATTGACATGTTGTGTCAATTCACCTTTTGGACCTTTAACAGTCATTTCATTTTTTGATAAAGTTAGCTCCACATTTGCAGGTAACTGTATCGGAGCTTTTGCTACTCTTGACATATTATTCCTCGCAAAAATTAAGCTACTTCACAAAGCACTTCACCGCCAACACGATTATTTTTGGCAGCGATGTGAGTCATTACACCTTTTGAAGTTGATAAAATGGCAATACCAAAACCAGGAATTGATGACAACTCATTAAAAGGTTTGTAAACACGTAAGCCAGGTCTGCTAATGCGTAAAATACGCTCGATAACAGGACGGCCGTGATAATATTTTAATTTGACTGTAAGAGTCTTGTGATTATTCTCTTCAGCTTGTACTGAGTAATCGAGAATGTAACCTTCCTCTTTCAATACGCGAGCGATTTCTTCCTTCAACTTTGATGAGTTGAGGGTTACGCTCTGATGCTTAGCCAGTTGACCATTTCTAATTCTCGTCAACATGTCAGCAATAGGATCATGCATACTCACACTTATTCTCCATAGAACCTTTGTTTACCAGCTGGACTTTCTACCACCGGTGACGTTTCCAGCAACTAATTGTTGACGCAGACAAATTCTGCACAAGCCAAATTTCCGATAGACTGCATGAGGGCGCCCACACTGCTGGCAACGCTTGTTCTGTCTAACTGGATTTGAATTAACAGGTAATTTAGCAAGTTGAGCCTGAGCGTCCATAATAACATCAAAATCATTAGATGATTTGATCAGAACTTTAAGCTCACTACGCTTTTCTCTATATTTATTTACAAGCTTTGAACGCTTTCTTTCTCGTTCGAGCATTGATGTTTTGGCCACAGTAAATACCCTTCTTAATGTTTGTCTCTGTCTTTTAATGGCAAGTTGAATGCTTCTAGCAAAGCCCTTGCTTCCTCATTCGTTTTAGCACTTGTAGTAATACAAATATCTAAGCCACGGATCCCATCAGTTTTATCAAAATCAATCTCGGGGAAAACGATCTGTTCATGAATTCCCAAGCTATAATTGCCTGTTCCATCGAAAGATTTGGGGTTAAGACCGCGGAAGTCTCTTACACGTGGCAAGGTAATGGTGATTAAACGATCAAGAAACTCATACATTTTTTGTTTTCTTAACGTCACTTTGCATCCAATAGGCCATCCTTCGCGGATCTTGAAGCCTGCAATAGATTTTTTTGCTTTAGTGATAACTGGCTTCTGGCCTGTAATCAGAGTCATGTCATCGACTGCATGATTCATAATTTTCTTATCGCCAACCGCTTCGCCAACACCCATATTTACTGTTATTTTAAGGATCCTGGGAACTTCCATTACGCTTTTATAGCCGAATTTCTTCATCAATGATTCGACTACATTCGATTTGTAGTGCTCTTTAAGTCTTGCCATTTCAATCACCCTGACTAAACAATATCAACTAATTCATTGTTTGATTTAAAATATCTGACTTTCTGATTCTTGCCATTCTTATCAATGAGCTTGAAACCAACTTTGTCAGCCTTTTTGGTTTGAGGATTGTACATAGCTACATTAGAGATATTAAAGGGTGCCTCTGTTGATACTATGCCGCCTGGCTGATTAATCTGCGGGTTCGGCTTTACATGCTTTTTAATCATGTTTGCCCCTTCAACCACAACGGCCACACCTAAAACCTTTTTTACTTTGCCAATATGGCCTTTACTCTTACCAGTGATAACAATTACTGTATCGCCTGATCGGATGCGCTTCATAATTAATCCCTCTTACAATACTTCTGCTGCAAGAGAGATGATTTTCATGAATCGCTCTCTCAATTCGCGTGTTACTGGACCAAAGATACGAGTCCCAATAGGCTCGTTTTGATTATTTAATAGCACTGCAGCATTGCCATCAAAACGAATCAACGAACCATCATCACGGCGGACACCTTGGCTGGTTCTAACGACAACAGCCTTCATCACCGCACCTTTCTTAACTTTACTTCGAGGTATTGCATCTTTAATGCTCACTTTGATGACATCTCCTACCCTCGCATAGCGACGATGAGATCCACCTAGCACCTTGATACACATTACCTTGCGCGCTCCGCTATTATCAGCTACATCGAGCACTGTCTGCATTTGTATCATTCTACTCTCCAGCTCTAATTTCGACCAGAAAAAGGCTGCTGATTATACCAGCCTAATTGGAATTTTAAAAGTCATTGCAAACGAATCAGGAAATAACTTCAACCAATTCCCAGCATTTTGTCTTAGAAAGAGGTCTCGTCTCTCTAATTCTGACTGTATCGCCAATTTTGCAAACCTGCTGTTCATCATGAGCATGGAGCTTAGTTCTGCGCTTCATGATTTTACCATATTTAGGATGCTTAACTGTTCTCTCTACTAATACAACAATGGTTTTTTGCATTTTGTCACTAACAACTCGTCCAACCATTATTCTTGCATTTGATTCACTATTCGACATGACTCTTTCCAACCTTTTCAGTCATAACTGTTTTTACTCTAGCAATAGTCTTTCTAACCAGACTAACCAGGTGTGTTTTTTCAAGAGAACCACTTGCTCTTTTCATACGCAAATTGAATTGCTCTTTTCGTAACTGGAGTAATTCCTCACTTAATTCCTTGATAGACAAGTTTCTCAATTCATTTAAAGTTTTCATTACATCACCTTACGTTCTTCAAACATTACCTTAAAAGGTAATTTGGCTTTTGCCAAATTGAAAGCTTCTAATGCCAGCTCTCTGGATACCCCTTCCATCTCAAACAGGATCTTACCTGGTTGGATTTGAGCCACCCAATATTCAACACTACCTTTACCTTTACCTTGACGAACTTCAAGAGGTTTTTGTGTGATTGGTTTATCTGGGAATACACGAATCCAAATTTTTCCGCCCCGTTTAATGTGGCGTGTCATGGCACGACGAGCCGCTTCAATTTGTCGGGCAGTCAAGCGACCACGTTCAACCGCTTTTAGACCAAACTCTCCGAAGCTAACATTGGAGCCGCGTTGGGCAAGACCACGGTTACGGCCTTTCATTTGTTTACGATATTTAGTACGTTTTGGCTGTAGCATGATTATAAATCCTCACTCATTTACTGCTGTCAGCGTTACGATTCTTTTGCGGAAGAACTTCTCCCTTAAAGATCCAAACCTTAACACCGATGATACCGTAAGTTGTTTTGGCTTCAGCAGTACCATAATCAATGTCAGCACGGAATGTATGTAGAGGAACACGTCCTTCACGGTACCATTCACTTCGAGCAATTTCAGCGCCACCTAGTCGACCGCTGACACAAATTTTGATCCCTTTAGCGCCTGATTTCATTGCAGAAGTAACTGCACGCTTCATTGCTCTTCTGAACATAACACGTTGCTCGAGCTGCTGTGCAATACCTTCAGCCACCAGAGTAGAATCAAGTTCCGGTTTTTTAACTTCTTCGATATTAAGGTGTACTGGCACGCCTAACTTGGAAGAAATCTCGCTTCGCAGACCTTCTATACCGCCACCTTTCTTTCCGATAAGGATACCTGGTCTAGCTGTATGAATCGTGACTACTGCATTATTTGCAGGTCTTTCGATCTGGATACGGCTAATCGCTGCGGCATACAACTTCTTTTTCAGATCTTTTCTTAAATTAATATCTTCATTCAGGAGTTGTGCGTAATTTTTGCTGGCATACCATTTTGAATTCCAGCTTTTTACTATGCCCAAACGGATACCAATAGGATTTACTTTTTGTCCCATTCTATTATACCTCGTCAGATACTTTAATTGTAATGTGGCAAGTACGTTTGGATATACGATTCGCACGTCCTTTGGCACGAGCTCTGATACGCTTCAGTGTAGATGCTTCATCAACACAGACAACGCCTACATGCAGCTCATCGATATCTGCACCATTATTATTTTCTGCGTTTGCAATGGCTGATTCCAAAACTTTGAGCATCAGAAATGCTCCTTTTTTTGGTGTAAAACGTAAAATATCGAGCGCTTTTGATACGCTCACTTTACGAATCATGTCTGCGACTAACCGGGCTTTCTGTGCAGAAAGGGGCGCATTTTTTAATTTTGCAGTAACTTCCATCATTGCCTCTACTTACCTTTAGCCTTTCTGTCACCAGAATGGCCTTTGAATGTGCGGGTCATAGCGAATTCGCCCAATTTATGGCCAACCATGTTATCAGTGATAAACACTGGAACATGATCTTTCCCGTTATGGACAGCGATAGTTAAATCTATCATGTCAGGGGTAATGGTTGAGCGTCGTGACCAGGTTTTAATTGGTTTTTTAGACTTTGCATCAATTGCTGCTTTAACTTTGACAAGCAGATGTGGATCAATGTGTGGACCCTTTCTTATCGAGCGTGGCACGTTAATATCCTCTTAGCTAATTATTTCTTTTTACGAGATCTGACAATGAATCTGTCAGTTCGTTTATTACTGCGTGTCTTATAACCTTTTGTCGGCACGCCCCAAGGAGTCACTGGATGTCTTCCGCCAGAAGTACGGCCTTCACCACCACCATGTGGGTGATCAACAGGGTTCATCGCAACACCACGTACAGTGGGTCGGATTCCTCGCCAACGCTTGGCTCCTGCCTTACCTAAAGCACGAAGACTATGTTCGCTATTGCTAACTTCACCAATAACTGCTCTGCAAGTGGCCAATACTTTTCGCATTTCACCAGAGCGCAGTTTTAAAGTAGCATAAGCGCCTTCTTTAGCAACAATTTGTCCGCCACATCCAGCACTACGTAAGAACTGAGCACCTTTTCCAGGTTTTAATTCAACACAGTGGATAGTTGTACCAACCGGAATATTTCTTAATGGTAAAGCATTGCCCACACTGATAGGAGAATCTTCACCACTAACAACAGTTGCTCCAGCTTCTAATTGAGCAGGTGCAATAATGTACCGCCGTTCGCCATCTTTGTAAACAAGTAATGCAATTAAAGCAGATCGATTGGGATCATATTCGATGCGCTCAACTCGAGCTTCGATACCATCTTTATTGCGTTTGAAGTCAATTATACGATATTTACTGCGAACACCACCACCAATGTGTCGAACAGTAATACGTCCCTGGTTGTTTCTTCCACCAGTCTTGTTTAACTTTTCAACCAGAGCAGCGTGAGGTTGTCCTTTATGGATATGATGGTGTACAACCTTTAATTCACCGCGCTTTCCGGGTGACGTTGGTTTTGATTTTAATAATGCCATCGTCGTCTACCTTATTCTTTTACGCTAAAGTCGATATCATAGTTTTCGTGTAAAGAAACAAACGCTTTTTTCCAGTCGCTTCTTTTACCAGCTAACTGGCGAAAACGCTTGGACTTGCCTTTGACATTCATTACAGAAACATTTTTGACTTTAACATTAAACAATTCCTCTACTGCTCTTTTAATCTCGTTTTTGGTGGCAGTTTTGAGAACTTTGAAAGTAAATTGCTTGTATTTTTCAGCCATCACAGTTGCTTTTTCAGATGTGTGTGGCTCTCTTAATACCATTAGTAAACGTTCTGCGTTCATTGTAGCAACTCCTCAATGCTTTTAAGTGCTTCACCTGTGATTAGTACTTTTTCAAAGCGCAGTAAACTCACGGGGTCAACTGAAGCAACGTCGCAAATGTCGAAATCAATCAGATTGCGTGAACCCAGGTACTCGTTTTCGCCAACTTCATGCATAATGATTAAAGCATTTGTCAAATCATACTCTTTCATCTTGACAATAAAGTCTTTGGTCTTGTTAGAACTGCATTGAAAGTCACTAACGACAATCAGATTCTCATTACGGATAAGCTCAGATAAGATGCTTCTTATAGCGCGCTTATACATTTTTTTGTTTAGCTTTTGGCTATAATCACGTTTTTTTGATGCAAACGTAACCCCACCCGAACGCCAAATTGGGCTGCGGATTGTACCAGCGCGTGCACGGCCAGTACCTTTTTGTCTCCAGGGCTTTCTACCGCCGCCACTTACTTCAGAACGGGTTTTCTGGGCACTGTTTCCACTGCGAGCATTATTCATAAAAGTGACTACAGCTTGATGAATTAAGCCTTCGTTGTAGTTATAATCGAACACTTGCTCATTTACACTTAATGAAGTGTTGGTATCTTTAGTAATAAGTTCCATTATTGATCCCCTGCTTTGATCTTAACTGCGGGTCGTACTTCGACTCTGGCTCCAGGGAATCCAGGAATAGCACCCTTTATCAACAGTAGATTTCGTTCAGCATCAACTCTAACCAACTCAAGGTTTTGAGTAGTACATCTGACATTACCCATATGGCCGGCCATTTTCTTACCTTTGAACACTCGTCCTGGCGTTTGGTTCTGACCAATTGATCCAGGAACACGATGCGAAACAGAGTTACCGTGTGTTGCATCTTGCGTTCTAAAATTATGTCGTTTTACGGTACCAGCAAAGCCTTTACCCTTTGATGTACCTGTCACATCGACATATTGACCGGGAGTAAAAATTTCGGCTACTGAAATACTCTGCCCAGCAGAAAAGCCATCAAGAGAAGTGACTCGGAATTCTCCGATCATATCTCCAGCTTCTATCTGAGCTTTTGCAAAATGACCAGTAAGCGCTTTGTTTACACGGCTTGCCTTTTTTTCACCGCCTGTTATTTGTACAGCCATATAGCCGTCAGATTCAAGCGTTTTAAGTTGAGATACACGATTTGGCGCAATTTCTATTACTGAAACAGGAATTGACTGCCCTTCTTCAGTAAAGATACGTGTCATACCAACTTTTCTGCCAATTAACCCTATCATTGTAATACCTCGTTAGTATTCCTATCTGGAACGTTATTCGTCATCCAGACTTATCTGAACATCGACACCAGCAGCCAAGTCCAGCTTCATTAATGCATCTACTGTTTTTTCAGTGGGGTGCACTATCACAACCAGGCGTTTATGGGTGCGTAACTCATACTGATCTCTAGCATCTTTATTAACATGAGGAGAAATCAGTACAGTAAATTTCTCTTTTTTAATTGGCAGTGGTATTGGCCCACGGATTTGTGCGCCAGTACGTTTTGCCGTTTCAACTATTTCACGTGTTGACGAATCAATCAAACGATGGTCAAACGATTTTAAACGAATTTTAATATTTTGATTACTCATTTTACTCACTCGATGATTTTAGCCACGACACCGGCACCAACAGTACGACCGCCTTCGCGAATAGCAAAGCGCAGACCTTCATCCATTGCAATCGGTGAATGCAGACTGACAGTCATTTGAACGTTGTCGCCTGGCATTACCATTTCAATTCCTTGTGGCAGTTCACAAGAACCTGTTACGTCTGTCGTTCTGAAGTAAAACTGAGGACGGTAACCATTGAAAAATGGAGTGTGACGGCCACCTTCATCTTTTGAAAGCACGTATACTTCGGCTTCAAATTTGGTGTGAGGCTTGATTGTACCAGGTTTTGCCAGTACTTGTCCTCTTTCTACGTCGTCTCGTTTCGTTCCTCGTAACAACACCCCTACGTTATCTCCTGCACGACCTTCGTCAAGCAGCTTACGGAACATTTCAACACCAGTACATGTGGTCTTTTGAGTATCGCGAATACCAACAATCTCGACTTCTTCACCTACTTTAACAATTCCGCTTTCAACACGGCCTGTGACTACTGTTCCACGGCCAGAAATTGAGAATACGTCTTCAATTGGTAATAAGAATGCTTTATCAATGTTACGAACTGGTTCTGGAATATAGGAGTCCATTGTCTCAACCAGTTTCTCAATCGCTGCCACTCCGATATCACTTGTGTCGCCTTCCAGAGCTTTCAGCGCTGAACCAACAACAATTGGAATGTCATCACCAGGAAATTCATAGCTGCTCAGCAGGTCACGAACTTCCATCTCGACCAGTTCTAACAACTCCGCATCATCAACCATATCCGCTTTATTCAGGAATACTACAATGTATGGTACACCAACCTGGCGGGATAACAGAATATGTTCGCGAGTTTGAGGCATTGGACCATCAGCTGCTGATACTACCAGAATCGCTCCGTCCATCTGCGCAGCACCGGTAATCATGTTCTTGACATAGTCCGCGTGTCCTGGGCAATCTACGTGTGCATAGTGGCGGTTTGCTGATTCGTACTCAACATGCGCTGTAGAAATTGTAATTCCACGCTCACGTTCTTCAGGGGCTGCGTCAATCTGATCATACGCTTTCGCTGTACCACCAAATTTTTTCGCCATAATCGTTGTTATAGCTGCAGTCAGTGTGGTTTTACCGTGGTCAACGTGACCAATCGTGCCTACATTTACGTGCGGCTTCTTTCGCTCAAACTTTTCCTTCGCCATTTTCAAATAACCTCATTAACTTTTATTGTTTCTTAATAATCGCTTCAGCAATATTCATTGGTGCTTCCGCATACTTAGCGAACTCCATTGAATAGGTAGCTCGACCTTGTGTCGCGGAACGCACATCTGTGGCATACCCAAACATTTCTGCTAATGGAACTTCCGCACGAATTACCTTTCCTGCAGGAGAATCTTCCATACCCTGAACCATGCCTCTCCGGCGGTTCAAGTCTCCCATGACATCCCCCATATACTCTTCAGGGGTTACAACTTCCACACTCATTATTGGCTCAAGAAGCACGGGTTTTGCTTTTTGAGCACCTTGTCTAAAGCCCAGTGAGCCAGCAATTTTGAACGCCATTTCACTTGAATCCACTTCGTGGAATGAACCATCGAAAAGTGTGACTTTGACATCTACTACAGGGTAACCAGCAATAACACCATTTTGCATCTGCTCCTGAATTCCCTTATCTACAGCAGGAATGTATTCTTTTGGAATAACACCCCCAACAATAGCATTGACGAACTCATAGCCTGAACCTGGTTGTTGCGGCTCGATCTTCAACCATACGTGACCATATTGTCCACGGCCACCAGACTGACGAACAAATTTACCTTCCTGCTCCACCACTGCTTTGATCGTTTCACGATAAGCAACCTGCGGTTTACCCACATTGGCTTCGACATTGAACTCCCGCTTCATACGGTCCACGATAATCTCGAGGTGTAACTCACCCATCCCCTCGATAATTGTTTGACCTGATTCTTCATCAGTATGAACACGGAAGGAAGGATCTTCCTGTGCTAGTTTACCTAAAGCTATTGACATTTTTTCCTGGTCAGCTTTGGTTCTAGGCTCCACTGCTACAGCTATTACGGGATCTGGGAAATCCATTCTTTCCAACGTAACAACATGATCTATGTCGCAAAGTGTATCGCCAGTTGTAACTGTCTTTAAACCAACAGCAGCAGCAATATCGCCAGCTTTAACTTCTTTTATCTCTTCTCTTGAGTTGGCATGCATTTGCAAAAGGCGGCCTATCCGCTCTTTTTTCCCTTTCACGGGATTATAAATGGTATCGCCACTTTTTAATACCCCTGAGTAGGTACGAAAATAGGTCAGTGTGCCCACAAAAGGATCGGTGGCAATTTTAAATGCTAAAGCTGAAAATGGCTCATCATAAGATGTTTTACGATGCAGCTCATTTCCGTACTCATCAACGCCTTTAATATCAGGGATATCAATAGGAGAAGGTAAATAATCAACCACACCATCCAGAACTGCTTGAACACCCTTGTTTTTAAAGGCTGAACCGCAGAACACGGGTACAACTTCATTACTCACCGTTCGTTTACGAATGGCATGCTTAATTTCATCTTCTGTAAGCTCTTCGCCTTCCAGATATTTTTCCATTAGCTCTTCAGACGCTTCAGCTGCCGCTTCAATAATTAAAGCTCGATACTCTTCACATTGCTTCATCATCTCTGCTGGGATATTCTGATAAACAAAAGACATACCTTTACTTTCTTCATCCCAGTGAATTGCTTTCATTTTGACAAGGTCAACAACCCCAATGAAAGCATCTTCCGCGCCAATAGGCATTTGGACTACTACAGGATTGGACCCAAGACGTTGTTTAATCTGAGCTACAACCCGGAGAAAATTTGCTCCCATCCTGTCCATTTTGTTTACAAAAACAATGCGTGGAACACCGTACTTATCAGACTGCCTCCACACTGTCTCGGATTGAGGCTCAACTCCTGAAACCGCATCGAACACAACGATAGCACCATCAAGAACTCGCAATGAACGCTCTACTTCGATCATGAAGTCAACGTGCCCTGGGGTATCAATAATATTGATACGGTGTCGTGGAAATTGCTTATCCATTCCTTCCCAGTAGCAAGTCGTAGCAGCAGAGGTAATTGTAATACCGCGCTCCTGCTCCTGAACCATCCAGTCCATTGTAGCAGCGCCATCATGTACTTCACCCATTTTATGCGACATTCCAGTGTAGAAAAGAACACGTTCGGTCGTGGTCGTTTTCCCTGCATCGACATGGGCAGCAATGCCGATATTTCTGTAAAGTTCTAATGGAGTAGACACGGAGTTTTCTCTCTCTGTTAATTCCAGCGAAAATGCGCAAAGGCCTGGTTAGCTTTAGCCATCCTATGAGTATCTTCACGTTTTTTAACTGCAGAGCCTTTACTTTCAAAAGCATCTAACAACTCGCCTGCCAAACGCAGCATCATTCCCTTTTCGCCACGAGATCTGGCAGCCTGGACAATCCAGCGCATTCCTAATGCAATGCTTCTATCAGTACGCACTTCAACCGGAACCTGATAAGTAGCGCCACCGACACGTCTTGATCGTACTTCAACACTTGGACGAACATTATCAAGCGCTTGCTCAAAGTATTGCAGTACAGTCGTTGAGCCGCCTACGCTTCCGGCCTCACCAGACTCGTCTTCGCTCTTACGATTTTTCTTGACGCGCTCATGGAGTACGTCCAGGGCATCATAAACAATTTTCTCAGCAATGGATTTTTTTCCACTGATCATTAATACGTTGATGAATTTTGCCAACAGCTCACTATGATGCTTAGGATCAGGCAGAATTTCACGTTTGGGGACTTCTCTTCTTCTTGGCATGTCAAATTCCTACAATCAGATTATTTTTTATCTTTCGGCTTTTTAGTTCCGTATTTAGAACGACCTTGTTTACGATCATTAACACCTGATGTATCAAGGCTGCCACGCACTGTGTGATAACGAACACCAGGTAAGTCTTTAACCCGGCCGCCACGAATCAGAACCACGGAGTGTTCCTGTAAGTTGTGCCCTTCCCCACCAATGTAGGAGGTCACTTCAAAGCCGTTAGTCAATCGAACACGAGCCACCTTACGCATAGCTGAGTTAGGCTTTTTAGGTGTGGTTGTGTATACACGTGTACAAACACCTCGGCGCTGTGGACATGATTCCAAAGCAGGGACGTTACTTTTCTTTTTAGCGTCCACTCGAGGCTTTCTTACTAACTGATTAATAGTAGCCATTTATTATTAACTCCGAACTATCTCTTTTATAGTGATTTCGTATGCATAAGGAGGCCGGATTCTATTATAGTTTCAGCGGATTTGTCAAGACTTATCCACTGAAACTCCAAGCCCGGATCAATGATCATGGTTATCTGCATTAAGTGCTTCACTCAATGCATGCTCCACGTCACTGGCAGTTACCGTATGCGAGATGTGCTCAGAACCAGCTGTCTTTGCACGTTTTGCCTTGCGGCCTTGATGATAGGCATAACCTGTTCCCGCAGGAATCAGTCGACCAACCATCACGTTTTCTTTCAAGCCTCTTAAATCATCTACTTTTCCGCTAACAGCCGCTTCCGTCAACACACGCGTTGTCTCTTGGAAGGACGCAGCTGAAATAAATGATTCAGTTGCAAGAGAGGCTTTGGTGATACCTAATAAAATAGGTATTCCCATAGCAACTTGTTTCCCGTCTGCTTGCAATTTGTCATTTTCCTGCAACATGATGCTTTCTTCTACCTGTTCACCCACCAGGAATTTGGAATCACCAGAAAATGTTATCACTCGCTTACGAAGCATTTGTCTAACAATTGTCTCGATATGTTTATCGTTAATTTTCACACCCTGTAAACGGTATACATCCTGTACTTCATTAACGATATAATTTGCAAGGGCGCCAACACCCAGTAAACGAAGTATGTCATGCGGATTCAATGGTCCCTCTGCAATTACTTCACCTCGCTCGACATGCTCCCCTTCAAACACGGAGATATGACGCCATTTAGGTATCAATTCTTCATGGAAATTACTTTCAGAAGCTGTGATGATCAAGCGACGCTTACCTTTAGTTTCCTTACCAAAATTGACCAATCCGGACGTTTCTGCCATGACAGCTGCGTCTTTTGGTTTTCTGGCTTCAAACAAGTCAGCAACACGCGGTAAACCCCCGGTGATGTCGCGGGTTTTAGATCGTTCCTGTGGTATACGAGCGATAACATCCCCTACACCTACCAGACTGCCATCTTCAAAATTAATAATGGCATCAACCGGTAAGTAGTATTGAGCAGGCACATTAGTACCAGCCAGATAAATCTCATCACCGTCATCAGAAACCAATTTGACCATCGGCCTTAAATCGCGGCCTGCAGCGCTTCTTTGTTTAGCGTCAATGACCACAATGTTACTTAAGCCAGTTAACTCGTCAGTCTGACGGTTCATAGTCAAACCTTCAATAAGATCGATGAACTTCAAACGGCCGCTAACTTCGGAAATTACTGGATGGGTATGCGGGTCCCAGGTAGCAATAATTTCGCCAGCCTCTGCTGCCATATTATCATGAACAGTCAGTACCGCACCGTAAGGCAGCTTATAACGCTCACGTTCCCGTCCGAAATCATCAACAATTGACACTTCACCTGAACGTGAAACAGCAACCAGATTTTTATTTTCGTGCGTTACCGTTTTGATATTATGGAGTCGAATAACCCCTTTATTCTTAATTTGAATATTATTGGCAGCGGTTGCTCTGGATGCAGCTCCCCCGATATGGAAGGTTCTCATCGTCAACTGCGTACCCGGCTCACCAATTGATTGAGCTGCAATGATACCAACAGCTTCTCCGGTGTTAACAAGATGTCCTCTGGCTAAATCACGGCCATAACATTTGGCACATAAACCAAAGCGAGTTTCACAGGTAATCGGTGAACGTACCAGAACCTGGTCAATACCATAACGTTCCAGCTTCTCAACCCAATCTTCATCAAGTAAAGTTCCCGCTGTAACAATTGCATCATTCTGATTGGGAATAAATACATCTTTAGCAACAACACGACCTAATACACGTTCGTGCAATGGCTCTACAATGTCACCACCTTCAATTAAAGGCTGCATCAAAATGCCGTTTTCAGTTCCGCAATCAATTTCAGTAATAACAACGTCCTGCGCAACATCCACTAATCGACGTGTTAAATAACCAGAGTTTGCTGTTTTTAACGCGGTATCAGCAAGACCTTTACGAGCTCCGTGAGTCGAAATAAAGTACTGGAATACGTTTAAGCCTTCCCGGAAATTTGCAGTAATAGGCGTTTCAATAATTGAGCCATCTGGCGCCGCCATCAGACCCCGCATACCAGCAAGCTGTCTTATCTGTGCCGCAGAACCCCGTGCACCAGAGTCAGCCATCATAAAGATTGGATTAAATGACTCTTGTCTCACTTTCTTACCGGTTCTATCGGTTACTTCTTCTGTTGCGATTCTCGCCATCATCGACTTGGCTACCATTTCATTGGTTCTTGACCAAATATCGATAACCTTATTATAACGCTCACCATTGGTTACCAGACCGGAACGGAACTGTGATTCAATTTCACGAACCTCATTGTCTGCCTGTGCGATAATATCTGCCTTATCTTCAGGGATTTCCATATCTTCAATACCAATGGACGCACCTGCACGTGTTGCATATTTAAAGCCGGTATACATCAACTGGTCAGCAAAAATGACGGTTTCTTTTAAACCGAATTTTCGGTAGCAGGTATCCACTACTCTTGAAATAGCCTTTTTTGTCATCGGTCTGTTAATGACAGTGAACGACATTCCTTTCGGCAATATATCTGAAAGAATGGCGCGACCAACCGTTGTATCGACCAATTGATATTGCCCTTCTTTATCTTCCGAAGGCATACGAATTTTAACTTTGGCATGAATATCAACATATCCAGCTTCATAAAAGTTTTGTGCATCTTGCGGGCTGGCGAACACTTTGCCTTCGCCTTTGGCATTGAGCCGCTCACGTGTTAAATAGTAAAGCCCAAGTACCACGTCCTGACTGGGAACAATGATTGGCTCACCACTCGCAGGAGAAAGAATATTATTCGTAGACATCATCAACGAACGAGCTTCCAGCTGTGCCTCAAGAGTAAGAGGTACGTGAACCGCCATCTGGTCACCGTCAAAGTCAGCGTTGTATGCTGTACAGACTAATGGGTGAAGCTGAATTGCCTTACCTTCGATTAATACAGGTTCAAAGGCCTGGATACCTAAACGGTGTAAGGTCGGTGCGCGATTAAGAAGAATAGGATGCTCGCGAATGACATCATCCAGAATATCCCATACAATCGGCTCTTCCCGCTCTACCATCTTCTTAGCGGCTTTAATCGTGGTTGCCAGGCCACGGAATTCTAATTTACTGAAGATAAACGGCTTGAATAACTCCAAGGCCATTTTCTTTGGCAATCCGCATTGATGGAGTCTGAGTGTAGGACCCACAACAATTACTGAACGACCAGAGTAGTCAACACGCTTACCAAGCAGATTCTGACGGAAACGGCCTTGCTTGCCTTTAATCATATCGGCAAGTGATTTTAATGGTCGTTTGTTAGTTCCTGTAATTGCACGTCCGCGTCTGCCATTATCAAGCAATGCATCTACAGACTCCTGAAGCATACGCTTTTCATTGCGCACAATGATGTCAGGAGCATTAAGATCGAGAAGGCGCTTCAGGCGATTGTTTCTGTTAATAACGCGTCGGTACAGATCGTTTAAGTCTGAAGTAGCAAAACGGCCGCCATCGAGAGGAACCAAGGGGCGCAGGTCTGGAGGTAATACAGGAAGTACATCCATGATCATCCATTCGGGTTTATTTCCTGACTCATAAAATGCTTCAAGTAATTTCAACCGTTTGGTAATTTTCTTGATCTTGGTTTCGGAATTGGTTGTCGGCAATTCTTCTCGAAGGTTTCTGATCTCTTCTTCAAGGTCGATTTGACGAAGCAGGTCACGAATCGCTTCAGCACCCATTCGAGCGTCAAACTCATCACCATACTCTTCCATCGCCTCAAGATAGGTTTCATCATTCAGCAGTTGACCACGCTCAAGCTCGGTCATGCCTGGCTCGACTACAACAAACGCTTCAAAATAAAGAACTCTTTCAATATCACGCAGCGTCATATCAAGCAGTAATCCAATACGGGAAGGTAAGGATTTAAGAAACCAGATATGGGCAACCGGACTAGCCAGTTCAATATGACCCATTCGCTCACGACGTACTTTTGCAAGCGCTAACTCGACACCGCATTTTTCGCAAATAACACCACGGTGTTTCAAACGTTTATATTTGCCACAGAGACATTCGTAATCTTTTACTGGGCCAAACGTTTTGGCACAAAATAATCCATCACGCTCAGGCTTGAAAGTCCGGTAGTTAATTGTCTCCGGCTTTTTCACCTCTCCGTAGGACCATGAACGAATCAGGTCAGGCGATGCTAATGCGATTTTAATTGCATCAAATTCTTCACTTTGACCCTGTTGTTTGAGAATACCAAGCAGATCACTCATTACTGGTGGTTTTCTTATCGGGTTGTTGCTTAGATCAGCCAAGTCTATGTCTCCAAAAAAATTATTAGTGAGAATTTATACGATTAATTATTAATCGTGGTTCAATTCTATATCTATACCTAATGCACGAATTTCTTTTAGTAAAACATTGAATGATTCAGGCATTCCAGGATCCATGCGATGATCCCCATCAACAATATTCTTATAAATCTTGGTTCGTCCGCCAACATCATCCGATTTAACAGTCAACATTTCCTGAAGTGTGTACGCGGCACCATAAGCCTCAAGCGCCCATACCTCCATCTCTCCAAAACGCTGACCACCGAATTGAGCTTTACCACCTAATGGTTGTTGTGTAACCAGACTGTAGGAACCTGTAGAACGCGCATGCATCTTGTCGTCAACAAGATGGTTCAACTTCAACATATACATATAGCCTACAGTTACTGGATTGTCGAATTCCTTACCAGTTCGTCCATCAATCAGGATGGTTTTGCCATCGGGCCGCAAACCAGCCAGCTCCAGCATAGACTTGATTTCTTTTTCTGTTGCTCCATCAAATACCGGAGTAGCCATAGGTACTCCTGCGCGCAGATTATCAGCCAGAATACGAATCTCATCATCATTCAAAGCATCGAGATTGACTCTCTCCATGCTGTCATGATTGTAAATTTTGTTCAGGAATGTGCGTAACTCGGCAACTTGCTGATTGGCTTCCAGCATATTGGCGATTCGGTCGCCTAAACCCTTAGCGGCCAGGCCAAGATGCGTTTCCAGTACCTGTCCAATGTTCATACGTGAAGGAACACCCAATGGGTTCAATACGATATCAACCGCAGTACCATCGGCCATGTAAGGCATGTCTTCAACGGGCACCACAATCGAGATTACCCCTTTATTCCCGTGACGTCCTGCCATCTTGTCACCAGGTTGAATACGGCGTTTGACAGCAAGATAGACCTTAACAATCTTTAATACTCCAGGTGCTAAATCATCGCCCTGAATAATTTTCTTACGGTTATCATTAAAACGCTTTTCCATCTCTTTACCGAGCATCTCAAGCTGCTTGGATAACTGCTCAAGTTGCTGCGACGCAACATCTTCATCGATACGGATATCAAACCATTTTTCTCTTGGAATAGAATTTAAATAGTCAGCGGTAATCGCGCTACCCGGCTTAACACTTCCTGGGCCGCCAGTTGCATTTTTATCAATGAGCAGATTATACATACGATGATAAATATCTTCTTCACGAATCCGTCTTTCATCGATAAGGTCTTTACGAACCCTTGCCAAATGCTCATCTTCAATGCTTTTAGCTCTGTCATCTTTTTCCAGACCATCACGGGTGAACACCTGAACGTCAATAACAGTACCGTTCATTCCTGAGGGAACTCGTAAGGAAGAGTCTTTTACATCTGAGGCCTTTTCACCAAATATCGCTCTAAGCAGTTTTTCTTCTGGTGTTAATTGTGTTTCGCCTTTTGGTGTCACTTTACCAACAAGAATATCACCCGCTCCTACTTCAGCTCCGATATACACAATTCCAGATTGATCCAGATTTGCTAAAGCAGATTCACCTACGTTAGGAATATCAGCCGTTATCTCTTCTGTGCCAAGCTTGGTGTCACGAGCGATACAAGTTAATTCCTCGATATGAATGGTTGTGAATCGATCTTCCTGTACAATTCTTTCTGAAATCAGAATAGAGTCTTCAAAGTTGTAGCCGTTCCAGGGCATAAATGCGACAAGCAGATTTTGTCCCAGGGCCAGCTCTCCCATATCGGTACATGGACCATCAGCAAGTATATCTCCTCGCTGAATCAGATCGCCTTTAGAAACGATTGGCCTCTGATTGATACAGGTATCCTGATTAGAACGGAAATATTTAGTCAGGTTATAAATGTCTACACCCGCTTCACCAGCCGTTGTTTCATCATCGTTAACTCTCACCACAATACGTGAGGCATCAACCAAATCAATTATACCGCCTCGTTTGGCAACTACAGACACTCCAGAGTCAGAAGCTACCGTTCTTTCCATTCCGGTACCTACCAGCGGCTTTTCGGAACGAAGAGTAGGAACCGCCTGACGTTGCATGTTGGAACCCATCAATGCACGGTTCGCATCGTCATGTTCAAGGAAAGGAATCAATGAGGCCGCAACAGAAACGATTTGCTTTGGTGACACATCCATATAATTAATTTTATCAGGTGTAGTCAGTGAAAACTCATTCTGATGTCTGCATGGAACGAGATCAGCCAGAATGGTTCCGTTTTCATCTACTGGTACACTGGACTGTGCAATGTACTGATCCACTTCTTCGATTGCAGAAAGATATTCAATATCATCGGTAACTCGACCGTCAATAACTTTTCTGCAAGGTGTCTCAATAAACCCATAATCATTTGTTCTTGCGTAAACTGACAATGAGTTAATCAAACCAATGTTTGGACCTTCAGGTGTTTCAATCGGACAGACGCGGCCATAATGAGTAGTGTGAACGTCACGGACTTCAAAGCCTGCTCGCTCACGGGTAAGTCCACCTGGGCCAAGTGCTGAAACACGGCGTTTATGGGTCACTCCCGATAAGGGGTTAACCTGATCCATAAATTGCGATAACTGACTGGATCCGAAAAATTCTTTAATAGCAGCAGATACAGGCTTGGCATTGATTAAGTCCTGAGGCATAAGATTTTCAGACTCAACAAGACTTAAGCGCTCCTTGACAGCGCGCTCGACACGAACCAGACCCACACGGAATTGATTCTCTGCCATTTCACCTACACTTCGTACGCGACGATTGCCCAAATGGTCGATATCGTCAACCATGCCAATGCCATTACGTATGTCAATCAGTGTTTTGATTACCGCCAGAATATCTTCTTTAGTCAGAATACCTAATCCAGTATCTTCTTTTCTTCCAACTCGACGGTTAAACTTCATTCGACCAACAGCAGACAGATCATAACGGTCCTCTGCGAAGAATAAGTTCTTAAATAATGCTTCGGCGGCTTCTTTAGTTGGCGGCTCGCCTGGGCGCATCATGCGATAAATTTCAACCAGCGCTTCCAGTTGACTCGTAGTTGGATCAACTTTTAGTGTATCTGATATATACGAGCCATGATCGAGGTCATTTGTATAAATTAATTCAAAGCTTAAAATGCCCTGATCTGCTAATTGATCAAGCAGTTGATCAGTGACTTCATCGTTTGCCTGAGCAAGCATTTCACCTGTACTCGTATCAATGACATTTTTTGCCAGGGTTTTGCCAATCAGATAATCTCTTGGAACAACCAGGTCCTGCATGTTGCTCTTTTCCATCAACTTGATGTGACGAGCTGTTATGCGGCGACCTTGTTCAACAATTATTTCACCACTATCAGGCAGTTTAATATCAAAGGAAGCGATTTCACCTCTTAATCTGGACGGTACCAGATTGATATGAAACTCTCCGTTTCGTAATTGGCAGATGGTGGATTCAAAAAATTCAGATAATATTTCTTCTATTTCAAAACCTAGCGCACGCAATAGAATTGTAACTGGCAGCTTGCGGCGGCGATCAATACGGACAAATACACAGTCCTTAGGATCAAATTCAAAATCAAGCCAGGAACCACGGTATGGTATAATTCGCGCAGAGTATAAAAGTTTACCTGATGAGTGCGTTTTGCCACGATCGTGCTCAAATATAACGCCAGGTGAACGATGTAACTGGGAAACGACAACCCGTTCGGTTCCGTTTACCACAAATGTACCGACATCGGTCATTAAGGGAATTTCACCCATGAATACGTCTTGTTCGCGAATGTCTTTAATTGGTTTTGGTTCGCCAGCTGCATCTTTGTCGAGTACTACAAGTCGAATCTTTACTCGTAGAGGAGCAGAATAAGTTAATCCTCGCATTTTACATTCTTTAACATCAAATGCCGGCTCACCCAACTTATAACTTACATACTCAAGACGCGCATTTCCTGAAAAACTAACGATGGGGAATACAGATGCAAATGCAGCATGCAGGCCAGTTTTCTGTTGTATATTGGCCTTTGAATTGGCATCAAGAAAATCGGTGTATGACTTTAGCTGAATATCAAGAAGGTTGGGGATTTCCATCTTGTCAGACTGCCTCCCAAAGCTTTTGCGAAATCTTTTTTTCTCAGCATGTGAATAGTGTTGAGCTTCTGCAATTGCCATGGTAGTTCCTCTGTAAAATTATTGAGATAATCAAACGCACAAACCCAGCCATGTAAACATGGCCGGGTTATCTAAAACCAAATCAATGGTATTACTTAACTTCGATTGAAGCACCAGCTTCTTCAAGCTCTTTCTTGATAGTAGCAGCTTCGTCTTTAGAAACACCTTCTTTAACAGTAGAAGGAGCGCCTTCAACGAGGTCTTTTGCTTCTTTCAGACCCAGACCAGTGATACCACGGATAACTTTAATAACGCCTACTTTGTTAGAACCGAAGCTTGTCATAACAACATCGAATTCAGTTTTTTCTTCAACAGCGGCAGCAGCGGCAGCTGGAGCAGCCACAGCGACAGCAGCAGCGGCAGCAGAAACGTTGAATTTTTTCTCCATTTCTTCGATTAAATCTACAATTTCCATCACGGTCATGTTAGAGATAGTTTCTAAGATCTCATTTTTTGAAACAGCCATTACTAGCTCCTAAGTTTAAAATTAATAAATGTGGTTATTTTGTATCTTTAATTGCAGCAATAGTCCTAACCAATTTGGCATGAGGTTCTGCAAGTGTACGTACAAATTTTTCGACTGGCGCTTTCATCACATACATCAGCTTAGCTAATGCTTCATCACGTGTCGGCAGACTTGCTACGGCTTCCAGATGTTCTGCACCGTATACTTTTCCACCTACAGATAATGCTTTGATTTCAAGCTTATCAAATGTTTTGGCAAATTCCTTTAGCAATCTAGCTGCATCACTTGGTGCTTCAAGTGATAAAGCAATAAATAAAGGACCAACCAATTTGTCGTTCAGACAGGCAAACTCCGTTTTCTCGAAAGCACGTCGAGTTAATGTGTTTCTTACTACTCGTAAGTAAACATTGGATTTGCGTGCTTCAGAACGCAATTGGGTCATTTGATTAACAGTCAAACCACGATAATCCGCAACAACAGCAGATATAGCCTTGGAAGCAACTTCACTCACTTCGTCGACTACCGCTTTTTTTGCAGCTAATGTTATCGTCACGTTAATGACCTCCTAAGTTGATCAAATCAATAAATCGATTTGACAGTTATGGTGGCCGTCTCAGAGAGATCCCGGAGCCGGTTCACCGTCTGCGCAGGGTATTAAGCTTTCGCACCTGCGGTCTTCGACGGCATTGAACCAAGTCTATGCCGTGAAAGCTTTTAAAAGGGCGTTTATATTACACGGGTAATGATGCAATATCAATAGGCAATCCAGGTCCCATTGTAGATGACAGTGTAATCTTTTTCAGATATACGCCTTTTGAAGAAGCGGGTTTCGCTTTCTTAAGATCAACAATCAGCGCGCTTATGTTTTCGATTATATCGTCAGCGCTGAAATCTAACTTACCAACTGTACAATGAATAATTCCATTTTTATCAGTACGGTAACGAACCTGACCTGACTTCGCATCGGAAACAGCCGCTTCTACGTTAGTGGTTACTGTGCCAACTTTTGGATTTGGCATAAGTCCACGCGGACCGAGGATTTGGCCTAACTGACCAACGATTCGCATTGCATCTGGAGTTGCAATTACGACATCAAAATCCATCTCTCCAGCTTTAACTTTTTCAGCCAGATCTTCAAAACCAACAATATCCGCACCAGCATTCTTAGCTTTAGTTGCATTGTCGCCCTGCGCAAATACAGCTACTCGAACTGTTTTGCCAGTTCCCTTGGGCAGGTTGGTTGAGGTTCTGACTACCTGGTCTGATTTTCTGGGATCTACACCCAGGTTAACACTGATATCAATGCTTTCTCTGAAATTTTTACTTGCAAATTTCTTTAAGAGTTCAATTGCTTCGTGAGCGTTATAGTAGTGGTTAGGTTTAACATTTTCACGAATTTGTTGTATTTTTTTGCTTAACTTTGCCATGATCTGTCCCCTTATTCCACGCCTTCAACTTCTACGCCCATGCTTCTTGCTGTACCTGCGATAGTACGAACAGCAGCATCCAAACTGGCAGCAGTCAGATCAGGTTCTTTAGTTTTGGCAATTTCTTCAAGTTGTTCACGATTCAGGCGGCCAACTTTATTGGTGTTTGGTTTTCCGCTACCACTGGCAATACCAGCTTTCTTCTTGATTAGTACAGAAGCAGGAGGCGTTTTGGTAATAAACGTAAAACTGCGATCACTATATACAGTAATGACAACTGGAGTTGGCAAGCCTGGTTCCATATTCTGTGTAGCCGCATTAAATGCCTTACAGAATTCCATGATGTTCACACCGCGCTGACCTAATGCAGGGCCGACTGGTGGACTTGGATTTGCTTTACCAGCGGGTATTTGTAGCTTTACATAAGCTTCGACTTTTTTTGCCATTATTTACTCCTATGTGGGTCAACGCTAACACTAATTCGGCATTAGCTCCCCGGTTGGTGTTATCAGGTTTTTTCGACCTGGCTAAACTCAAGCTCGACAGGTGTAGAACGTCCAAAGATCAGAACGGCCACTCTCAATTTGTTTTTCTCATAGTTAACTTCTTCAACCACACCATTGAAATCAACAAACGGACCTTCTTTGACGCGAACTACTTCACCTGGTTCGAACAGGATTTTGGGTTTCGGCTTGGTCACGCCATCTTCAACCCTTTGCAAGATAGCTCTTGCTTCTTTATCTGAAATTGGTGTCGGCTTTTGGTTGGCATCCCCTTTTGCAGTGCCACCAAGGAAACCAAGGACTCGAGGTATTGCTCGAATCATATGCCACGTGGAATCATCCATAACCATGTTAACTAAAACATAACCTGGAAAAAACTTTCTTGTGCTCTTACGCTTCTGTCCGGCGCGCATTTCTACGACTTCTTCGGAAGGAACAACTACTTCGCCAATTTTTTCTTCAAGATTTTGATGAAGTGCGCGTGCTTTTATCTCACGCATAACGAAATTTTCATAGCCTGAATAGGCATGAACTACATACCACTGTTTTGATTTCTGTTCTTCCACTATTGTCAGCCCAAATGTGTTATTTTTGCGATTGCCCACATCATTATTGAATCAATTCCCCAGAGAATAAATCCAGTTGCTGCAACCATGATCATAACTATTGAGGTAGTTTGCACAGTTTCTTGACGTGTAGGCCAAACTACTTTTTGAAGTTCAATTTTTGCTTCCTGTGCGAATGCAAAAACTTGCTGTCCTTTATTGGTAAAAAAACCTATTACGAATATGCTAACTAGCCAACCAATCCAAATCATAACTTTGATTGGAGATGAAACAGTATAGTAATAAGTACAAAAAAAGGCTGCTATAGTTACTAACAGCATTCCTGTCCATAAAACAATTTCTTTAACGCTTAGGTTTGTTTTCATCACAATCACGCTTTTGGTAGTTGGCAGGCCAGGAGGGAATCGAACCCCCAACCTGCGGTTTTGGAGACCGCCGCTCTGCCAATTGAGCTACTGGCCTAACTCCTTACTTCTTGGCGTGAGAACTATTGTTCTCACACCATTTTACTCTTTACTCGATAATTTTTGCTACGACACCGGCACCAACAGTACGACCGCCTTCGCGAATAGCAAAGCGCAGACCTTCATCCATTGCAATCGGTGAATGCAGACTGACAGTCATTTGAACGTTGTCGCCTGGCATTACCATTTCAATTCCTTGTGGCAGTTCACAAGAACCTGTTACGTCTGTCGTTCTGAAGTAAAACTGAGGACGGTAACCATTGAAAAATGGAGTGTGACGGCCACCTTCATCTTTTGAAAGCACGTATACTTCGGCTTCAAATTTGGTGTGAGGCTTGATTGTACCAGGTTTTGCCAGTACTTGTCCTCTTTCTACGTCGTCTCGTTTCGTTCCTCGTAACAACACCCCTACGTTATCTCCTGCACGACCTTCGTCAAGCAGTTTACGGAACATTTCAACACCAGTACATGTGGTCTTTTGAGTATCGCGAATACCAACAATCTCAACTTCCTCACCTACTTTAACAATTCCGCTTTCAACACGGCCTGTTACTACTGTTCCACGGCCAGAAATTGAGAATACGTCTTCAATCGGTAATAAGAATGCTTTATCAATGTTACGAACTGGTTCTGGAATATAGGAGTCCATTGTCTCAACCAGTTTCTCAATCGCTGCCACTCCGATATCACTTGTGTCGCCTTCCAGAGCTTTCAGCGCTGAACCAACAACAATTGGAATGTCATCACCAGGAAATTCATAGCTGCTCAGCAGGTCACGAACTTCCATCTCGACCAGTTCTAACAACTCCGCATCATCAACCATATCCGCTTTATTCAGGAATACTACAATGTATGGTACACCAACCTGGCGGGATAACAGAATATGTTCGCGAGTTTGAGGCATTGGACC
This sequence comes from Legionella quinlivanii, assembly GCF_003265995.1. Lineage (GTDB taxonomy): Bacteria > Pseudomonadota > Gammaproteobacteria > Legionellales > Legionellaceae > Legionella_C > Legionella_C quinlivanii_A. The sequence continues at coordinate 101,172 of NZ_MVJN01000011.1, forward strand.
ATCAGCTGCTGATACTACCAGAATCGCTCCGTCCATCTGCGCAGCACCGGTAATCATGTTCTTCACATAGTCCGCGTGTCCTGGGCAATCTACGTGTGCATAGTGGCGGTTTGCTGATTCGTACTCAACATGCGCTGTAGAAATTGTAATTCCACGCTCACGTTCTTCAGGGGCTGCGTCAATCTGATCATACGCTTTCGCTGTACCACCAAATTTTTTCGCCATAATCGTTGTTATAGCTGCAGTCAGTGTGGTTTTACCGTGGTCAACGTGACCAATCGTGCCTACGTTTACGTGCGGCTTTTTTCGCTCAAACTTTTCCTTTGCCATCGGAAAATCTCCCCTATAGAAAGTTGATAATTGTATGGTGCCCACAACTGGACTCGAACCAACGACCTCTTCCTTACCAAGGAAGTGCTCTACCGCCTGAGCTATGTGGGCTTTAAGCTACAGACTGATTTGATCCTCTAATCTATTAGCTCATTTGGAGCGGGTGATGGGAATCGAACCCACGCTATCAGCTTGGAAGGCTGAAGTTCTACCATTGAACTACACCCGCTTTTTTCTTTTTTTAAAAATGGTGGAGGGGGAAGGATTCGAACCTTCGAAGGCTGAGCCGTCAGATTTACAGTCTGATCCCTTTGACCGCTCGGGAACCCCTCCAAAAAGAATGCCATTTTCTTTCAGGAATTTATTAAAGTCAAGTACATTACTGTACCTGACTTCATTTAAGATGGTGCTGGCACTAGGAATCGAACCCAGGACCTACTGATTACAAGTCAGTTGCTCTACCAACTGAGCTACGCCAGCATTATCAATTTTCACTTTCACTTGAAAGTGTTTCGTCACTTTCGTGACTATTTAATAAAGCCCTGGCGATGACCTACTTTCACATGGAGAAACTCCACACTATCATCGGCGCAAGTCTGTTTCACTTCTGAGTTCGAGATGGGATCAGGTGGTTCCAGACCGCTATAGTCGCCAGGAAAA
>NZ_MVJN01000012.1 GCF_003265995.1 Legionella quinlivanii
AAATTTCTCTGACTATATTCTTTACTTCTCAAGCACTCAAATCTCTTCAAGCGCCCACACAGTTTGTCTTCATCTTCTTAATCAACTCGCCCCGAAGGCGTGATGCGTATTCTACGGATTTCGCTTCCCTTGTCAAACACTTTTTGCAAAAAAGTTTAAATTTCTTTTTTATCACCCTGCCTTTTTAAGAAGCACCTTGGCAATTCTTCGCTTACCTACCTGAATAATAAAGCTTTTTTCCATTTCCATTAACAATGCCGCATCCGCCAGACGCTCACCATTTAACTTGACTGCGCCCTGTGCGGTCATTCGAATGGATTCGGAAGTACTTTTTGTTAAATCGAGTTGCTTTAAAATCTGGGCAACACTTAAAGGCTCTGAACATATAATAATTTGTTCGGGTAAATCATCAGGAATTTCATTCTTGCGAAAACGCTCAATGAAAGACTGTTCCGCCAAATCGGCTTGTTCCTTATTATGGAAGCGTTCAATAATTTCCTTGGCCAATCCGATTTTAACATCACGTGGATTATAGCCCTCTTCAACCGCTCGTTTCATTTTTGCGATATCGGCAGAGGATTTAAAACTTAACAGATTAATATAACGCCACATCAATTCATCGCTAACCGACATAATCTTTCCAAACATACTATCGGCAGCTTCTTCTATACCTATATAGTTGTTTAAAGATTTCGACATTTTCTTAACACCGTCTAATCCTTCTATTAATGGGGTCATCATAATGACTTGCGGCTCATGGCCGAAATGTTTCTGCAATTCTCGGCCCATTAACAGATTAAACTTCTGATCCGTACCTCCCAGTTCAATATCTGCTTTAAGCGCTACTGAGTCATAGCCCTGTACTAATGGATAGAGAAACTCATGAATGGCTATCGGCTGTCCTGTACTATAACGTTTACTGAAATCATCGCGCTCAAGCATCCTGGCAACAGTATGTGTGGCGGCAAGACGAATTAGGTCGGCTGCGTTCATTGCCCCCATCCATTGAGAATTAAAACGAACGATTGTTTTCTCTGGATCAAGAATTTTAAATACCTGTGCTTCATAAGTTTTGGCATTCTCAAATACGGCCTCCTGGCTTAAGGGCATGCGTGTGACATTTTTTCCTGTCGGGTCACCGATCATGGCGGTGAAATCACCGATCAAAAAAACAACCTGATGTCCAAACTGTTGAAATTGCCGAAGTTTATTCAATAATACGGTATGGCCTAAGTGTAAATCAGGAGCAGTCGGATCAAATCCTGCTTTTATGATCAGAGGTCTATCCTTGAGCAATTTTTTTTCAAATTCCTGAACAGGTAGGATTTCTTCACAGCCTCTTTGCAGTTCGGCATTCATCGATTCATCAATAATCATACAAGTAAAACCTTTTTTAGTGATTGACCTAAGTTGTTCCAGCGAGTATCTTAGCCCGGTTATTGTGTTCTCGCTAGAGGATGAATAAACAGGACAGCTTTTTAGGCATGAATGCCCCAGTTGGCGAACCGTATAACAGAACAGATTATATGTTCAGTGGGTAACCAAATTTTAAAAAACGTGCGATTATTATTTCGCCGTTTTATTGGGATGGTAATAATAAACCTAATTATCACTGTAATAATAATTTTAACATCACTCTAGAGGTTAGCAGTAGCAAAAGGCGAAACATGGATCAACGACCCAATGTCTCAATAAATAATACAAACAAGCCATCCAAGCTGTTGGCTCTTATCGCATTGGCGATTGCATTTGCCTTGCCTTTCATATTGGTCAAGACATTTCCACACAAGATTAAGCCACCTGTAAGCAGCAAATCAACGACCTTATCTGAACTTGAAGAACAGGAAAAAGATATTCCTGATGAAGAGGAAGTTCCGGTTAATGAGGAAGAGCAAGAGGATACAGAAGAAGCTGAAGCAGGCGAAACCATTCCAGCGCCCTCATCTATTATAGAGAAAGCGGAGCATATAGAGAAAGCTGAGCCGCAGAAAACCAGTCTGGAAGCAGCTAAAAAACTGGCCGAGGTAAAAAAACCGGAAATCAAAACGGCTAAACCGAATAAGCCCGCGGCTATACCCCCTGAAAAAGATTGGAAAATTATTAAAACCCGTCCGGGTGACTCCCTGGCACTGGTATTCAATCGCGCCGGTATAAGCCAGAAAGTGTTGCAAACGATTCTTCATGATAATCCGCATACCTCGGCTCTCACCCGGTTGAAGCCAGGACAGGATATTCAGCTTCAAATCAAGAATAAGGTTCTTGAGCGAATGATGCTTCCTTTTACCAGCACCCAGTTTCTGGTCATCTATCGTGACGGCACTCACTATAGAAGCAAAATAGATGCAAAGAAAATGAACAGCCATAATCATTTCGCAACTGCCGTCGTGAATGGCTCCCTCTATGGAACGGCCAAACGTTACAATATCCCGCCAAAACTGGTTAAACAAATGACCGATATCTTTACCTGGGATATTAATTTTGCCAAAGATATTCGTGCCGGGGATCGATTCACTATTATTTATCAGGCATTTTATATCGATGGCAAACAAGTCGGAACTGGTGATATTGTGGCGGTATCTTACAAGAATCGTGGAAAAACATTTCAGGCGGTAAGACATACTAACCGCGATGGTCAGTCTGATTATTACACCCCCGAAGGCAGAAGTCTGAAGAAAGCATTCAACCGCTATCCGGTCCGTTTCAGCCACATCAGCTCTTCCTTCAGTCTTTCAAGGTATCATCCTATTTTACATTATCGACGAGCCCATAAAGGCGTCGACCTCGCTGCGTCTATTGGCACACCAATCATGGCCACAGGCTCAGGGAAAATTGAAATTATTGGCCGCCAGAATGGCTATGGCAATATGATTAAAATTAAGCATGACAAAAATTACAGCAGTGTGTATGGCCACATGCTACGATTTGAGAAAGGCTTATCACGCGGTGATTATGTCAAGCGCGGCCAGGTGATCGGTTACGTGGGCCAATCCGGACTTGCCTCTGGCCCTCATTGCCATTATGAGTTTCATGTCAATAATTTCCCCAGAAATCCTACTACCGTTGACTTGCCCAGAGGTTTGGAAATTTCTGCCAGAGAAATGGCAAACTTTAGGGCAAACACCAGAACCCTTCTTGCACAATTAAAGATGTTTGAAGAGGCACAGCTTGCAAGTGCAGCTAGAAAAAACAGTAACAATAAAAAAGCATAATCAAGATTTAAGGACAAACGAATGAAAAAAATGTTGTTGGCGGCCCCACTGGCTTTAGGATTATTGACTTCATGCGATACATTCGACAAACCTGATGTGATAACCGATGATGCCGGATATCCTCATTACACTACTCCCTACCAGGACGATACCCGCGGCCAGAATGCTTTTCCAATGACCTGGAATACGAACGGTAAAAAGCTGTTTGTGTTTGATCCCAAAGCCTATGCCTGGGCAGCTTATGACGCACAGGGCAATCGGGTGATGACTGGCAGCGCTTCCGGTGGTATGGATTTTTGCCAGGACATTGATGAATCATGCCGAACCGTAGTTGGCACATTCCAGGTGTTCAATAAAAAAGGGGCGGACTGCAAATCCAGTGAATTCCCAATTGCCAAAACTCCAGGCGGCAAAGAAGGTGGCGCTAAAATGCCCTATTGCATGCACTTCCACGACGGCTATGCCATTCATGCAGCCTATGAAGTACCACGCCGCAACTCCAGCCACGGCTGTATACGCGTTTTGCCAGGAGCGGCCAAATGGTTAAATCAGAACTTTATCGATGTAGGCACAACGGTGTTGGTTCTGCCCTATTCTAAACCAGAGAACTGATACTAATAACTGAGTAACTTCTCTACTAAATGGTCGTTTGCGTACTATGAACGATACCAGACGACCCTTTGCCCGCTTTAATCTTGCCTTTCCCCCTCACAAATTAAGTCAATCGATTCAGGACAGGTTTTTTACAATAACGAAAGCTTGCCTTGGCTTTGCCCACTATGTATAATTTAAACTCACAACCAGATTGGACATAAGATGTCGGAAAGTGACAACAAAGACGGATTCCCCATCTTAAAGGATACAATAATAGCAGCTCTTCATCGCTATAAAACGGAATACCCAAGACGAGCGGCTTCTCCTCATAGAGCAACTGACATTGCCTACATTAGCAAAACAGTGAATACTGCTGCCAACCCTGACGATTTACTATCAGAACTGGAGGATTATTTTAGCAGCGATTCTTACTACACAGGTATTACCGACAAAAGCGTACTGGAAGAATTGATAGTAGAAGAAATCCTTAAGATTAATAAAGAACTCCAGCTATCATTCAATACATTCGGTTATTCACCACAACCACACTCCGCGAAACACGAGACACCTGAAGGGGCAAAAGATGGAAACATTTCATTGGGTTCTTCTCTAAATGATTTTGTTCATTTTGCTATTGATAAATATATCAGTGAGAAACAAGGAAATATATCCGAATATAGACAGCATGATATTGAAAAACTAAGGATAATACTGGATGGAGAGCAAAACGACTTGAAAAAGATTGAGGCAATCGAGGAGTTTTTAAATGAGCTTACCCATCCTTTTAATAGTTATTTAAAACAGTATCTCAGACAGTCGCTGCAGCTCTTTCAATCCAACCCATCCAAAACATTTATTACCCGTATCTGGGAGCCTGACCTTCCATCGACTCCTGAAAAAATCATGGTGTTTCTGCATGGATGGCATGATAGCGTGAATTCAGCGGATAAATTGGCACGAGAAGCTGTAAAAAATGGCTTTAAAGTAATAGCTTATGATCATCGAGGTCATGGTAATGATGCCCAAAGACAGAAAAGAAATATTTCTACTGATTTATTGCGAATTGATTTTCGCAAATTTCTAAGTCACATCAATGCTCAAAATCCACAGGCGGAACTGGCACTGGTGGGACACAGTATGGGAGGCGCGATTTTAACCGTAGAGAATGCTTTCATTAATAATCTCACTAATGAGAATGGAAAAGCCGTGAAATGCGTTTCCTTGCTTGCGCCAGCTGTCATGAGCGGATTTCATAAAATGGCAAGTCCGCTTAAACTGTTCTACCGAAATATGCATCCCGATGTATATTCTGCACAAACTACTGGGCCTTCCCCACGTTTTGGCGGCAACGGCCCCTCTCTATTTGGCCTTTTAAATTTAATGCTCAAAGCAGCCCGCGCTTTAAAGCATTTATATCAGAAGGATTCATCTGGACATAGTCACTGGCATATCTATTCTGGCAAAAAGGATGCTTCTGTGAATTATAGTGAATTCGAATCACTGCCTAATTCACATCATAAGCCGGTGCGTTTTTTTCCACGTGGTGATCATGCTTTGCAGTTTGGCCATCGATCGGGAACAGTGATTCGAACTCTGATTAAGGATACAGAAAAGCACTTCTCTTCTACTACTTCTATTCAGCCAATTTCGCGTTTATGAAATTGGCAAAAGAGGCAAACGAATACCCAATACAAATATCATTATGCAAATAGATAACGGCAAACAGCAATACTAGCGATGATTCCGGCCAAATCGGCAAGTAAGCCGGCGGGGATAGCATGCCTTGTTCTTTTAATTCCTACCGCTCCAAAATACACTGCAATCACGTAGAATGTAGTTTCCGTACTACCCATCATAGTTGCAGCAGTTTTGGCGATGAATGAATTGCCCCCATGATCATGAATGAGCTCCGCCATTAAGCCTGTTGATGCACTGCCGGAGAATGGGCGGATTAAGGCCAAAGGTAATAAATCGGAAGGCATACCCAGCTTGGAAAGTACAGGGGACAACAGACTACTCAGCAGCTCAAAGAAGCCAGAAGCGCGAAGCATACCAATTGCGACCATCATTGCGATTAAGTAGGGAATAATGCTGACACTGGTTTCAAAACCCTGCTTTGCACCATTGATAAACGCTTCAAAAACGTCGACTTTTCGCAGAGCTGCATAAGCTGGTATTCCCACAACGAATGCAAGAAGCATCCAATTGGATAATTGATTAGCAAAATCACTCATGAGAAACACTTAATTTATTTATTCGGTAAACCGGAAGTTTGGCAAGCTGTTTGACAGCTACAATACCCACTATTGTTGAACAAGTAGTAGCCAAAAGCGAACTGACGATGACAGAGCTGGGATGCAAAGCACCATTAGCAGCCAGAAAGGCGATTGCAGTTGCCGGAATTAACTGAACACTGGAAGTGTTAATCGCGAGAAAAGTACACATCGCATTACTCGCTTCCTGTGCATGCTCATTTAAACGCTGTAATTCTTTCATCGCCTTTAACCCAAAAGGAGTTGCTGCGTTGCCAAGGCCCAGCATATTGGCGGCAATATTCATCACCATAGCGCCCATCGCCGGATCATCCACCGGGACTTCAGGAAATACAGGTTTCATGACAGGCTTCAATAACCTCGCTAAACGATTAACCAGGCCAGACTCGGTGGCGATATTCATTATCCCAAGCCATAAGGCCATAATACCGGTTAAACCTATCGCAATTTCAAAACCCAGCTTGGCAGAGTCTGTCACCGCATTGACCAGTTGATCCACTCGCCCTTGAATCACCGCAACGCATACTGAAAGCAGGATCATTCCGAGCCATATTGCATTTAGCATAAATTTCCCTCAAACTGTTTGCCTGCTACACTTACATTACTTCAAGCGAACTATGGCTTCTTTAAAAAAATTGATGCTTTTATCCAGCTGTTTAACGCTGACCTTTAATGTCTTTGCTATAAATGATCTTCCCCGAAAAGAGTTAGACCTAAGCATTGAGAAACTATATCACACTATCCCTGACATCTCTAAATTAAACATGCAGGCCCGTTTGGATAAACTAAGCAGCTCTTTTGTAGGAAAACCCTATATCCTCGGTTCGCTTGGGGAGGGACATAACGCTTATTTTGATCAGATGACACTCTACCGTTTCGATGGTTTTGATTGCGAAACCTTCGTGACTTCGGTTTTGGCTCTCGCACTTGCAAATAACCCTTCGGAGTATAAAGTCTGCCTGCAAAAATTAAGATATCAGAATGGTAAAATTGGTTTTATTAATCGAAATCATTTCACCGCCCTGGACTGGAATACCAATAATCAGCAGCAGGGGTATGTAAAAGACATCACGCGCAATTTTACTGATAAAAACAATCAGCCAGTGTACAAAGTTGCTGAAGCTATAGTAGATAAGCCCTCCTGGTATCAGCACTTAAGCAGTAAATCCATTCGTTTAAACTCTCCCGACGCTAAAGAAACCGAGAAGCGATTAAGCAGACTTAAACAGCGGGGCAGCAAGCTTGCTGTGGCCAAAGAACAGATTGATTATCTGCCTCTAACTGCTTTATTTGATGCCAAGGGCGTCCCCAACCTTCATCTTTTCAAGCAGATTCCTGATGCAGCGATTATCGAAATTGTTCGACCGAACTGGGATTTGACACAGGCTATTGGCACCCATTTAAACGTTTCCCATCTCGGATTCGCCTTCTGGAAAGGTGATCAGTTAATTTTCCGACAAGCATCCTCCAATTTTGGAAAAGTAGTTGATGTGCCATTAATGGATTATCTTAAAGAAGCCTTGCCGAGCCCTACTATTAAAGGGATTAATGTACAGATTGTTTTACCAGAGAAGCCCCTGAATGCACAGTGCTCGGCAAAATAGCAGGCGGGACTATATGAAAAAGTACGTTCCAATAGCAATAGTACGGTTGTAGGGCAAATTATAGAACTCGATATTCAGATTAGCCGAGTAGTTTCGCATCAGAAACGCAAACAATTTCTCCTGCCAGTAGAAGGTCAATGTTTTGATTCGTTTGGATGCCATCACATTGGGGATCTCAACCAGATAAGTTGCAGAATCAACATTCAGCTCATAAGGCAGCAGTTTTTTTTCATTAAGGGCTGACAGGGCATGAGGAATGGAAATATTATCCATAAATCCATAATGCAGGGTCAACTGGCAGATTTTTTCATCAAGCTGTGTCAGCTCAAAGCGTTTGCTATAATGAACTCTGGGCTTATTTTCCACCTGATAATTCACAATCAGAATATTCTCAGGAACCGCAAGACTTAGTTTAAGAAAATGTAAAAAGCTGCCGCCGCTGCGATCATAAATATCGGTCAGAAAAATTGCAGTAACACCCGGCAGATGATTCAAACTTTTATAATGTAACTGTTTGATTATCTTCAGCAAATCGCCTTTCTGCATGTAATAGTGTTCTTTCAGATGCTTAAGACCCGTACTCCAGGTGTACATGACAATGGCAACCAATAAGGCAAAAAATACAGGGGCCCAGCCTCCGGTAAGAAACTTATGTGAATTGGCTCCCAGAAATGCGAGGTCAATGATTAAAAACCCGGTGAAAACCAGGGCAATGCGCAAGATTGACCACTTCCATACCGTGCGAGCCGCATACACCACCATTGTTGTTACTAATAACATATCCAGATTAACCGCGATCCCATACGCATTGGCCAATCCGTCAGTACTTCTGAAGAAAAATAGCAAGGCCATCGTACCGATTAGCAGAAAAAAATTCATTTGTGGAATGTAAATCTGCCCCTGATGTTCGGATGAGGTCTGCACAATCGGCAGTTTAGGATACAAACCCAATAGAACTGCCTGTTTGGTTAATGAAAAGGTAGCCGATATGACAGCCTGGGATGCGATAACTGTGGCCAGCGTGGAAATAATCAGCAAAGGCATAAAAAACCAGGAAGGAGCCAGCAGATAAAAGGGATTTTCTATTGCTTCAGGATGCAGGAGCAGATTGGCGCCCTGGCCAAAATAGTTGAGTAATAATCCTGGAAGCGCTACAAAAAACCAGCTATAGCGAATTGGATTTTTACCAAAGTGGCCAATGTCTGCATACAGAGCTTCTCCACCGGTTACGGCCAGGAAAACCCCTCCCAATAGCAAATACGCCCGCCAGCCATTTTCATAAAAGAACTCATAAGCATAATAAGGGTGAACTGCCTGAAGCACTTGCGGGTATTTAATAATCTGCACGAAACCCAATGCGCCAATCGTTATAAACCACAGTAAGATCAGAGGACCAAAGGCAGCACCAATGCGCCCTGTTCCTTTGGATTGCATTAGAAACAAACAAATCAGAATAGTGGATGATAATAAGGTAATATAGCTGTCGAATTTGGGCGACAATAGCTCAAGGCCTTCCATCGCACTGGTAACGGAAATTGCCGGGGTCAGCATGCCATCCCCAATCAATAAGCCCGCTGTAAAAATTGCAATGAGGTAAAACCAGTGCCGATGCTTGCTCTGTTGCTGTTTGAGCAAGGCAAGTAATGCCAGGCCTCCACCCTCCCCTTCATTATCCGCCCGGAAAATAACAATTAAATATTTTATTGAGATAATGATAATTAGCGACCAAAAAATAAGCGATAAAACGCCAAGCACATCAACTCGATTGATTGGCAGATCACCCAATGTTTCCTTGATTGCATACAATGGACTGGTTCCAATATCGCCATACACGATGCCCAGGGCAGCGAGTGCAGTAGAAAACGTTACTTTTTTTTCAGTCATTGTTCGACTTTTTTAATTAATGAAAGGATAACTATACCCAAACTCCTTGCTTCTGCGTAGTTTAATCAAAAAATTTTTCCTTATTTCTCAAGGAAAGCACTTCTGCTCGTTGCGAAATTGCAAGGGATCCTTAATAATGGAAAAATTGTTCTGTTCAGGATTAGGAATGCCTTTAATGCGAAATGCCCGGCGTTTGGTTTTTGCAGGTCTGCTGGCTTTTGGTTTAAGCAGCTGTTATCAGCCTCCCTATAACAATTTTAAGCCTTATAATCGAATGTACAAAGATACCGCTACGATTGGCGGGTTTGGAACTGTCGCAGGAGCCGTTGCTGGTTCAACCTTAACTGGAACAGGGATTGGCGCTGCCGCCGGCATATCCTACAGTATTTACAAAGACAGTCGGCGCTCGCTGCTGAAAGCACTGGAAAGAGAAGATATTCAGTATATCCAGTATGGGGACACGATGACTTTAATCGTTCCCACTGATCGCTATTTCATGTTTAACTCGCCCAAGCTGAATGATTTGTGTTATGAAGGATTGGTAAATATCGTTAAACTGCTTCGATGCCATGTTAATTGCTCAATTTATGTAGCGGGCTTTACAGATGACATTGGCTCACGAGAACATAAAAACAATTTATCCCAGGCACGTGCCGAAGCGATGTTAACGTTCCTGTGGGCAAATGGCATCCCGGCGCAGCAGTTAAATGCAGAGGGCTATGGCGATAAACATGCGGTTTCAGATAATAAGATTATTCATGGCAGCGCTCAGAACCGCCGCCTGGAAATTCAATGGTTTAATTGCTCTGCACTGAGTCAACCTGCTGCTGCAGCAACAAAATAACTGACATGGAGTGTTTCTGATGGATTGATTATGATGAACTCAAGATTTATTGGCGGTATATTACTTATTGTAGGAACATCAATAGGCGGCGGAATGCTGGCCTTACCGGTAGCGAATGCTGCAACTGGATTCTGGCAGTCTTCTCTTTTCCTGCTGTTCTGCTGGGCTTTAATGACGCTTGGCGCTCTGTTTATTCTTGAGGCGAATCTTTATCTTCCACCAGGCAAACACATGGTTTCTATGGCTGAGGCCACTTTGGGGATTCCCGGACTTTTAGTTGCCTGGCTTAGCTATCTTTTTTTATTATATTCCTTGCTTGCGGGTTATATTTCAGGCGGAGCAGATGTATTTTCAAGCCTGCTCAGCTTTATTAACATTCATCTGCGCGAATGGCAGGCCATTGTCTTATTTACTTTCATCTTTGGTATGATTGTATATGGCGGCATCAAAAAAGTGGACCTCTTCAATCGTCTGCTAATGTTTGGCAAATTGGGGGCTTACTGCCTTTTGGTCTTACTCATCGCGCCTCATGTAAAACCTGCGCATCTGGTATCAGGAGATTATCGATTCATCACTGGTACGGTGATGATTCTGATTACCTCATTCGGATATGCGATTATCATTCCTAATCTGCGGGATTATTTTAATGATGATTTAAAGACGCTGCGCAAAGTCATTCTAATCGGTTCCTGTATTCCCCTGTTTTGTTACCTGGCCTGGGATGCCATTATCATGGGAACTGTACCCACCGAGGGTAATCAGGGCCTTGCCGCTCTTTTACATGATGATCATACGACCAGCGCTCTGGCCGATATATTAAGCAGAACCGTCAATAGCCAGTTAATCACTTCCATTTTTAATTTTTTTACATCTATCTGCATGCTAACCGCCTTTCTGGGAGTATCGCTCTGTTTAATCAGCTTTCTGGCCGATGGATTTAAGGTAGAGCAAAAAGGACGTGCCGGCCTAATGCTATTTATACTGACATTTCTGCCCCCGCTGCTCCTGGTCATTTACTCTCCAGGTATCTATATACGCGCTCTTAATTATGCCGGCATTTTTTGCGTCATACTGCTTCTTTTATTGCCCGCGTTGATGACGGTTTATGGTCGAAAACGCTATGCCGGGCGTTATACTGTCCCAGGAGGGGCAATCACTCAGTGGTTAGTAATTATTTTTTCCGTTATTTTAATGATAAATGCAATTTGGCAATTACTCAGTCATTAATCTAAAATCATAACTTAACGCCTAAGGCATTAAAGGAAGACTCAGGCTTAGGCGATAAGTTTCAAACAAGAGCGCAATGGATAGTTTTTTCTTTTGTTATGGCAAAGAACACATTGTTTATGGAATAATCCTATTGACATTGCATCCATTGTTATTTAACATTTCTGAATGAAATTTGATCAATATGGATAAATTAGTGACCAACTCAAAATTACTCGGCGGAATTCTTCTTATTGTAGGAACTTCTATTGGTGGTGGTATGCTGGCTCTCCCAGTGTCAACCGCTGAAGTTGGATTTACCAATTCCATCTTCTTTCTAATACTCTGCTGGCTGATTATGACTGTGGGGGCATTCCTGATTCTCGAAGTCAATTTGCGGCTTCCTCCCGGAAGCAATATGGTATCTATGGCCAGGTCAACCCTGGGCTTGCCTGGGCAGATTATTGCCTGGATCACTTACTTGTTCTTGCTCTACACGCTGCTGGCAGCCTATATATCAGGGGGCAGTGATGTATTAAATGGCATTTTAGCAAGGCTAGGCATCGCTTTTCCCAGTTGGATTACTTCATTGCTTTTTACTTTAGTATTCAGTATGGTGGTTTATGCAGGGATCCGTGCGGTTGATTATGTGAACCGTGGATTGATGTTCGGCAAACTCGGGGTTTATCTGTTATTAGTGGCTATTATCAGCCCGCATGTGGATACCAGCAGTTTAAGCGGCGGCTCAGTGAAAGCCATTACGGGTAGCCTTATGATTCTGATTACCTCATTTGGTTTCGCATCGATAGTACCCAGCCTGCGCGACTATTTTAATGAAGATGTTGCTTCTTTAAGACGAGTTATTTTATACGGTTCACTAATTCCCCTGGCTTGCTACATTATATGGGATGCGGTAATTATGGGTGTCGTATCTCGTGACGGTGATGAGGGTTTATTGAGTCTGATGACAACCGAACATGCGACTAGCGGCTTAACTAATGCGCTGAGTAGTGCAGTTCATAGCCAGTGGATCACCGGCTTTTTTGGCTTTTTCACCTCCATTTGTATGGTTACCGCATTCCTGGGAGTCTCAATCGGGTTATTTGATTTTCTGGCTGATGGCTTGTCCTTAAAGAAATCCGGACTTCAAGGTAAAGGGACTCTGGCGCTGACTTTTCTGCCTCCCCTTTTCGTAGTGCTAATCAATCCAGGAATTTACCTGCATGCCTTGGGTTATGCCGGGGTTTGCTGTGTTGTCTTATTGTTGCTTATGCCCGCAATAATGACCTGGAGTGCACGCAGAATTGATAACTCAGACAGCCTGCAAATTGTGCCCGGCGGCAATGCTATGTTGAGTTTGGTGGCTTTGACTGCGATTTTTTTACTGACCATTGCGTTTTAGAGTTTGGTAGGCGATACTTCAGCCTTTTGGACTGAGATTTGAATACTTTATTCGATCTGAAGGCTTATGGTTAAATATCGTCCCTTTCTTAAATGGGCAGGCAATAAATACCATTGCTTAAACCATATACTAACTCATCTGAAACCAGCCAGGCGTTTAATAGAACCCTTTACGGGTTCTGGGGCAGTGTTCATAAACTCTGTATATGACAGTTACCTTTTAGCAGAAAATAATCCCGACCTGGTTCATCTTTATCAAATGGTACAGAATGAAGGCGATCGGTTTATTAGCGATTGTGCTGAATTGTTTACAGCGGAAAACAATGTGGAAAGTCTCTATTATCAGTATCGTGATGAATTTAATCACTGTACTGACATCAAAAGACGCGGTGCTTTGTTCTTATATCTCAATCGGCATGGCTATAATGGCTTGTGCCGCTATAACAAGAGCGGTATTTATAACGTACCCTTTGGACGCTATAAAAAACCCTATTTTCCCAGAAAAGAATTACTGAATTTTTATCAGCAAAGTCAGAAAGCTGAATTTCTTTTAGCAGATTTCAGAAGTACTTTTGCTCAGGCAAAAGCGGGTGACATCATTTATTGTGATCCCCCCTATGTTCCACTTTCGAGAAGCTCCAATTTCTCCTCTTACACCAGGACTAAATTTTATGAGCAGGACCAGATTGACCTGGCTATTCTGGCTAAGCAAAGCGCAGAACAAGGGATTACCGTACTTATTTCAAATCATGATACGGAATTTACGCGTCATCACTATAAAGAGAGCCAGATTATTACCCTTGAAGTTCCCCGTATGATTAGCTGTAATGCCGAAAACAGGCAAATGGCTAAGGAACTGATTGCGGTTTTTGACGGTTATTCCAGCTAACGCCAAAATCTGTCATATTGACCAGGACCTTTCTTGCATGGCAACCAGTAAAATTCTGGTTGCCAGCTTCGCCTATTGAATAGTTGAGCGAAAGTCCTTCATGAAGAAAGCGAGAATCATCACCATTAGCAATGAAAGCGGCAGAACTGAAAGAGCAAGCTGATAATCCACGATGCTGTAGATATGCTCCCCTGCGACCACATGACTATCACCAAATGTATCCAGTAATTTACCAACCAGGGGCTGAAATACCACACCGCCAAGAGTGACAATCATGTTAACTGCTGCAAACACAGTGCCGGATAATTTGGCGCCGCTATTTTCCTTACCCATAATAAATACAATAATCTCTGTCGCGCTGAATACACCATAGAGAAAGAGCAGAATATTTAAGGTGGTATACGATAGGCCTGGATAATACAGCACGATGCTAATGCAAATAAGACTTAAAATAGCACCGGCCACCAGAGGAAACACCCTTCTGCCACTAATATCAGAGAAATAACCGGCTATCGGCGCACCGACAGCCCATCCCAGAAACATAGCTGAAACGGTTCTTGCCGCCTGCACTTTCGTGAGGTGATGAGCCTGTTCGAGATAGGTTTTCCCCCATAATTCCCCAAACACAGACAGGGAGGTGTAAAGACAGGCCCCTACAAAGCCGATAAGCCAGACTTGCGGAGAAGATAAAACATGCCAGACATTCGCGAAAAACTCCGGCCACGGTTGCTTGTTAGCGATATGTCCCTGAGGACCATCGCGCACGACCAGGAAAGTAATTACACTAAGTACTGCGCCAATAATGATCATCATCCACAATACATGCATCAGACCTAAGGACACTGCCATATCGGTAATTTTCACTTCGCCATACACTAATCCGAGCATGCCCAGAGTAGTGATTAACCCGGCAACCAGTGAAAAATAACGACGAGGCAGCCATCGCAAAGCCAGAGACAGGACACCCACAAAGGCAAATGAGGAGCCAAATCCCACCAGAAAACGACCGCTGCCCGCGATAAGCATGGAAGAGGTGTTTGTGAACATCCATGAGCCCAGAGTACAGCAGAGGCAGGCGAAGGTTAACAGTCTGCGCGGACCGTAGCGATCCATCAGCATGCCTACAGGAAGCTGCATCGGTGAATAGGCAAAATAGTAAAAGGCAGATAATTGGCCAAACGTGGTAGCTGAAATATGACCAAACGCAGCACTAAGCTCGCTTTGCAAGGCGCCTGGTATAATTCTCAAAACAAATTCATAGCAGTAGAAGAAAGCTCCTACAGTACAAATTAATATTCCCAACAGGGCTTGTCTTCTACTAATAGATTCAATCATTTGTATTCGCATAAGTTTCTTTGAGGAAAAAAGTCAGGATAGCTGCGATTATTATTCCAAGCGGAATAATGGACAGCGCAAACTGATAGTCATCCGCTGTATAAAGCTGTTGCAATTTATCTAGCGATAAGGTGTCGATATTGATAACGCCCGCATGTGAAGCGAAACTCATATCCAATAGCTCGCCCACCAGCGGCTGCAGGAACATGGCACCCAGCATAACAATCATGTTGGTCATCGCCATCGCTGTACCCGCTGCTTCAGTCGGGCTTAATTCACGGCCTACTGCAAACACAATACATTGCGCGCTGTATAGAAGACCCAGCATAAACATCAGGACACTGATACTGCCCTCATTCAAGCCGGGGAAGTAGAGCACAATCATCATAATGATGGCAGCACCCGTTGCTCCAACTAACATCGGCAACTTGCGGCGTTTGATTTTATCAGAGATGAGCCCCATAACCGGCGCGCCTATTGTGAAACCCAGAAACAGCAGGGAATTGGCAAAGTCAGCCCCTTCCTGAGTGAGTCCATGGGCGTGTTTCAAATAGGGTATGCCCCAAAGTTCAGCAAATACAGTGGTAGGCAAATAAACCAGGCAGCCAAACAGACCATTAATCCAGATTTGGCGATTGCGCGCAATAATACCCAGGTCAATCATACTTTTACGGAAATTATCAACCGTTCCGCTACGTCGCTGGTGGCTCTTCTTATCCTTGATACCGAACCACAGAACAAAGATCAACGCAATGCCCACATAGGCGGTCAATTGCACAGTATACTTCCAGCCCATCTTAATAACCAGAATACCCAGAAGATTGTCGCCAATCATGGCACCAATCGTACCAAGAGCAGCGGCCATACCGGATACCATTGCCAGCTTATCTTCAGGCAACCAGATAGTCGCCAGTTTTAAAACACCGACAAAGGCAAAGGCGGAACCAAAACCAACCAGAAAGCGACCTGTTGCCGCTACCCAGAAAACATTGGTTCCTGCGAAAATAAAGGTACCAATTACGCATATAAAGCAAGCGATAGTAATGAGCAGTCGTGGACCGTATCGATCCAGCAGCACTCCGACAGGAATCTGTAATGGAACATAGGCATAATAGTAAAACGCAGATAACAAACCAAAGCCGCTGGCGGACAAATTAAAATGTTCGCGCAAAGCAGGTTCCATAACACTCGGTGATATTCTTAAAAAATACTCATAGCTATAATAAATAGCACCAAGACCACAAATCAACCAGGCACTCAATAAATACCTTTTATCATTTTTACTACTCAAAATGAGCTCCTTAACGACGGTTAAGCACAAATTTCAAAAAGATGGATTAACGCTTTTTGATCTGACTAACGCCACTTGCTATTGCTGCTTTCGCCACAGCAGTGGACACTTGTTCTTTTAAGCGAGGATCGATAGGCTTGGGAATAATGTAATGAGGACCAAATTCCCAACATTGATCAAGCCCGGGATAGTTATCCTTCACTACTTGAGGTACAGGTTCATGCACCAGCTTCCGAATTGCTTCGACTGCCGCCACTTGCATGGCCTGATTAATACAGGTTGCTCTGACATCGAGAGCACCACGAAAAATGTAAGGGAAACATAGGACATTATTAACCTGATTAGGGTAATCACTTCGGCCGGTTGCAATGATGATATCATCGCGGATGGCATGCGCCACTTCAGGTAAAATCTCGGGAATCGGGTTGGATAAAGCAAAGATGACCGGCTTCGGAGCCATCAGGTTCAATAAATTACCGCTTAGTAAATCAGGTTTTGCAACACCGATAAATACGTCCGCGTCAACCAGGGCATCCGCCAGGGTTCTCGCTTCCGTTGTTCTGGCAAAGGCAAACTTATAGGCATTTAAGTCATCGCGCCCGGTATGGATCACGCCTTTTGTATCTAAAAGGGTCATATTTTCTTTATTAGCGCCTAAAGCAACTAATAATCGCATGGAAGCAATACCTGCAGCACCTGCACCAATACAGACAATACGCGCGTCTGCCAGTTTCTTGTTCTGAAGTTCCAGGGCATTCAATAAAGCAGCCGCGACTACAATGGCAGTGCCATGCTGATCGTCATGAAATACGGGGATGGATAATTGTTCCACTAAAGCTTGTTCAATTTCAAAACACTCAGGGGCTTTGATATCTTCAAGATTAATACCGCCAAAAGTCGGCGCAATTCGTTTGGCCGTAGCGATAAAAGCCTGTGGATTTTCTGCGTCGATTTCAATATCAAACACATCGATATCAGCAAAACGCTTGAAGAGGACTGCTTTTCCTTCCATAACGGGCTTGCTGGCTAATGCGCCTACATCTCCCAACCCCAAAACAGCAGTGCCGTTGGTCATAACTGCAATTAAATTGCCTTTGGCTGTATATCTGAAAGCATTTTCCGGATCTTCTGCGATCGCCAGTACCGGCTCTGCGACTCCAGGTGTGTATGCTAAGGACAAATCCTCCTGAGAATTGGTCGGCTTGGTTACATAAACCCCAAGTTTTCCAGGAGTTGGAAATTCGTGATATTCCAATGCGCGTTGCTTTAAGACCTCTTTATCCAAAATTCTCACTCACTTTTCGGGAAATCGGAAAAAATCATATAGAAAAAGCAAGAGAAAGAACAGTCATTCTGCAAAAAAAAGGCGCATAGTGTTGCGCCCCCTTATGGATCCTGTAATCTCCACGTTTCTCTTAAATATTCTCAACCAATTATTGTTCACGTTTCTTATAACGATCCAGGAACTTCTGAACACGTCCTCCAGTATCAACCAGTTTTTGTTTACCGGTGTAAAAAGGATGGCAATAAGCACATACTTCAATATTTAAAGGCTTGCACAGTGTGGAACGAGTTTCAAAACTGTGACCACAGCTACAGGTAACTTTAACTATTTCGTATTGGGGATGAATAGAAGTATTTGTATCACTACTCACTTTGGCATTCATATCACTACTCACTTTCATTACGGTATCGCCACCTGAACCTGAAAGTCAGGCACCATACCCAGTTATTTAAAGACTGTGCAGATTACCAGAAATACCCGCCCAAATCAATTTTAACGTATAGTATAGACCAAATTCAGAACGGCTTTAGAGAAATAATCGATAGAATATTGAATTAAATTTATGCAAGGATTAACCCCATCCTGTCAAAAATACAATCTCAATTTGCTTTAGCCTGATATTTTTGCCAGAGTTTCTGCACAGGACCACTGCTGTTTAACAATTCATCAGTACATCCATCGGCAATAATCTCCCCCTGCTCGAGCAAAATAACGCGATCAAATTGCGGCAACAGATGCAGACGATGAAGAGTGACTACAAGCGTTGCCTCGCGGTATGTCTCGATAATACCCGAGAGAATTTGCTTTTCAGTGGGCAAATCGACACTTGAGGTTGGCTCGTCCATGAGAATGAGAGAACTGAATCGCGCCGCAAATAGCCCTCTTGCCAAAGCCAGCCTTTGCTTCTGCCCTACCGATAAATTTAGCCCTCTTTCGCGTATATCGGTTAACAGACCTTTCGGCAGTTTTTCAAGCACAGGTTTGAAGCAGGCCAGCTCAATTGCTTTATCAATCACTTCCCGACTCGTCTCAATATCCATCGTTATATTAAATTCAATCGTGTTTTCAAAAATTTCCGGCTCCTGAGGGATTAGGGTAGTGATTGCGTGAAGCGGCTCCAGGGAATGAAAATTGACCTCGTCGATCTGAAGTTCAACCGTTTGCGGGTGATATAAGCCTGACAATAAATGGAGCAGCGTACTTTTTCCCGCACCGCTTGAACCGATTAATGCAATTTTATCGCCGCGTTTAATGCCAATGCTGATAGGTTGAGCAGGCATTTTTTTATTAGACTCAGAATGAGTAAATGTTAAATTTTTAATCGATAAACTATGCCATTGCTGAGCCAGGGCTTCTCCCGGTACCGGATGGGACAGAGCTTCAAGATCCTGAATAATCGGTTGAATACTCTTTACATCTGTATCCATGCGAACCAGGTCGCTATAGTGCATACTCAGCGCATAAAACACTTCAGCCAGATCCCACTGATAACGAAAAATCATCACCACCGTTCCAATCAAAATGCCATCAGTGGTTTGCAAATGATAAACGATATACACAATCAGAATAATCGATTGAACCACGGTCAGAAGCATGCCCATAATGAACCACTTCAACTCGTTGACGACCGATTCCTTCCTGAAAAATGGCCAGATGGCTATGAGACGCTGTGAGAGGTTATTGCGTGTAAACTGAGCCAGTCGGAGCGTTAAAATAGTCGTAATATTACTGATATAGTCAAAAAGACCAGCGCCCACATGATTCTCCACCTCATTTTCTGATTCATAAAGCGGAATTAGTTTGCGATCAAACCAGATCACCATAAGGGCTGCTGTTAGACAGGCAAGAAAACTGAATACTCCGACCGGTAAAGAAAGCCAGAACAGGAAGGCTATAGACACCAGAAACTTGATAATCGTCTCAATATAAATAAATTGTTCTTCTGCAAAGCGTCTAAGGGCTGTCGAGGCGCGATTTAATCGGGTGATAATATTTCCTGAATGATGATCCTGATGCCATTTAAGAGGTAATTCAGTGAGCTTCTCATAAATTTGCAACTGGAACGCCTGCTGTATGCGAAGCGCAACCCGTCTCTCTACAACCCGCGCCGGGCCATGAAAAAGCCAGAACAAGGGAACCAGCAGCACTCCCATGATCAGCCAGTACAGGACTTCTTGTAACCGCCCAGGTTCAAAATGTTGCAAAACATCAATGGTTTTTCCAAAGGCATAAGGACTTAAGCTCATACAGGCCTGGGCAATAATATAGGCGATGTAATATCCGATAATAGCCCGGCGCCAGGTCTGGCCATGCGCCCAGACGGTTTTAAGCAGGTGAAAATAGGGATTTTGCATGCATGCTCTCCGCTTGGCGATTCCTGAAAAGGATACCTTGAGCCACTATAATAAGTTATTTTCACCGAAATTCAGAGCCTGGCTATTGTCTCTGTCATTTCCGCGCAGGCGGAAAATCTATCAATAATTTGGCATAGTGCGGCAGATGAAATAGATTCCCGCCTGCGCGGGAATGACACAGTTTGCGCGTAAATTGAAGATGTGATTTGCCGGATACATGGATTTTGGCTTATAAATTTTTACAGTTAAACTCCGGATGCATCTCAATTATATTTTTATAGATTTGCAAACTTAAATCTTTGATGCCATCCCCTTGCGGCGAAGAAGGATTGCCCTCACCCGCTTTGCTATTTAGCGCGACGGCCACTGTCAGATTACTGCATTCACTCCATATATAGGCCACCCGATATCCGAGGGTGCTGCCTTCGTAAGCCCAGAAACGGTTTTCAAGTTTTGGCTCATAAAAATATCCGACGCCTAAGCCAAATCCATCTTTTTGTTGGGCATCGATATTTGCAATCTCCTTGCCGCCAGGAATGGAAACTACTGTCTTAAGTTCTCTCAAGGCTTTCTGGCGATAATTTTCACCAAACATTTTGCCATTGTACAGCGCCTGCACCCAGTGAATTACATCGCTTATATCGGATACAATTGCACCGGCAGCTCCCGCCCAGGATAAATTATTTTTAGTGATATCAATTAATTTTTCTGTTTTCTCATCATAAGTGTATCCATGCGCCATCTGCGGTATTAATTTCTCCAAAAGCGCCTGGCCATTTTCTCCGGCAGGATAGTAGCTGTTCATTAATAATAAAGGCGTTAACAAACGCTTCTGCAGTTGATCTGCAATTTTCGTATTGCTTACTTTTTCCACAATCATTCCCGCGAGGATATAATTGCTGTTGGAGTAATCAAAATGGGTGTCGGAACGCGGAGCAATCGGTTTAGCGGGATCAGCATATTGTAACAATTCGGCATCTGACCACTGACGCGTCATGTTTTCTTCCATAATTTTATCGAATTGTTCATTAGCACTATAATTCGGGATACCGCTGGTCATATTCAATAGATCTTTTATTTTGACATCCTTCCATTGTGGATATTGCGGTAACCATTTACCCACGGGATCTTCAATGGACAGCTTGCCCTCACCCTCCAGTTGTAACAGCAGGGCGGCTATAAACGATTTGGTTATACTCCCAATTTCAAACAAGGTTTTTGCAGTAACTGGTTTATCAAATGGCGCCTGTCCTTCATTGCCGGCATAAAAGCTCTGAATCGTGCCTTCCTGAGACCCCATTTTCTGCGGCAGAAATATGGCAACAGCAATCCCGGTTAAATGCTCAACTTTCCCTCTTGTGGCAAGATAGTTATCCACTGTGGATTGAATTTTCTGATGGGCAAAATGGAGTGGTTCGGTGCTGGCGGCACCCAAGGAAAACGATGATAAACTTAGCAATGCAGAAACCAAAATCCTTTTCATAAGCATTAATTCCTCTCAAATTTATATTGATACCTTTTTACAGGACGCGGCGCAAGCTCAGGAGCAAAAATCCAATTCCTCTTTCGCCAGACTAAGTGCCTGGGTTCGCCACTCATCCAATAATCTGACATTCTCCAGACTTTCCTGAAGCGTTACTCGTTCCAGTAGTTTGGCAGAAGGCTCAATAATTAATGTATTCATCGTATTAATCTGATAGGTGTATGCAGACAATGGACTTGTCAGCTTTATTTCCTGCGGCTTCTCCTCATTAGAACGATAAACGCGGAAAACCTGCTCCCCATTGTTCGGGAACCAGGGATTGCTAAGCATCTCCAGTCGTCCCTTGGTACCCCAGATAGCAAATTGCCAGCTCATATCCAGATCATCAGAAACAGTGATGGCAGCGAGGGATTGATCGTCAAAACTTAGAATAGCTGATGAGCGAGTATCATTATGGGAATGGTTCGCATTCCTTATTCCAATTGTTTTTAAATTGACTACATTAGCCGTTGATAAATAGCGGATCAGGGACAATGGATAACAACCCAGATTAAAAATAGCTCCACCTGCTACAGGATTAGCCAGATGGGCTATTTTGGCTGTGTAAACTGCCTGGAATAATTGAACGTGGCCAATCAGGTTCTGCTGCAAAATGGATTTAATTTCCTGTATCAGTGGATGACAACGATACATAATGGCTTCCATGCAAACCAGGCCTTTTATTTGCGCAGTGGCCATTATATCGAGCGTTTCTTCTTCATTGAGGGCCAGGGGTTTTTCACACAATACATGCTTACCAGCCTCCAGGCTTTTAACCGCCCACTCTTTATGCAAATGATTCGGCAAGCCTATGTAGACCGCATCAATTTCCGGATCAGTCAGTAAATCAGCGTAATGATTGCAGGGTTTGGAAATGGAAAATTCCTTGGCAAAGGCTTTAGACTTCTCCGCGTCTCTCCCGGCTACCGCGATGACCTGCCCATTCCTTGATTCAGCAATAGCCGCTGCCATATGCTGAGAAATAGAACTTGTACCCAAAATTCCCCATTTAATTGTTTTCTGGTCCATGAAAATTGACTCCTTATCAATCTAATCCCATTCAAAATATTCGTCGATTAACTTTTCAATCGTGGTTTTATCTTTCTTTACCAGTTTTTGCTGCGGTTGTGCAAAGTTAAATGTTTGCAAGGCTTCGTCCAGGGTGACGAAGGTATAACCATGTTCACGATACAGGTTAATAATGTCGGGCAGCACATAAGCATTCAAAATATTGGCATGAATTAGTAGAATCTGTGCCTGATCTGTTTTATGGTTATAACGATTATTTTCTTCGGCAATCAAAGTCTGCTTCCAGATGAACTCCAGATAATCATATTTCACTTCTTCCAAATAGGCTCTTCGGTCATCCTGCGGCACCGATAAAAGCCGCTGGTTAAATATGAAGTCTTTGCTGTCAATGGTAATCGGAGCAATTTTATAATGCTTCGATGCGAGGTATTTCAATACCTTTTCCTTTTTTTTCTGTTTCCCCATCGCCAGATAGGGGTAGCGGAAGTATTTAGGCTCTGTCAGCACCGGCGCCAGTATCTTGTCCGCCTCCTCGATCTCCTGGATATACCTTTCAGTCTTCACCTTATTTAAATTAATGTGAGACATGGTGTGGTTACCTACCCCAAATCCCGCATCTCGGAATTTATGAAGCATCGGCCAGTTGTCCTGTCGCACATTCCCAGCAATTACGAAGCCTGTGACTGGAATCTCATTATCCTTAACAAGCTTGATAATCCGGTCCAGGTGAAAATTTTTATACTCGCCTACAAAAGGCAAGTCATCGATGGTAATCGCTATTTGGCGCTGTGTGTAACCAGAGGAACTAAAAACCATTAAAGTTATTAAAATTTGTAAAACTATTTTCATAAATACTATCATTGTTGAACTGCATTCGCGTAAATGTCGTCAAGCCTTAAAGAAAATGCAGCGATCCTGTTTCCGGATAACCGGGACCTGCCATCGGTGCCATAAGGTTAAGGAATTTGTCATTCCCGCGGAGGCGGGAATCCATTCCTCAACTGGCATTATAGCTAGCTAAGAGCTGGATCCCCGCCTCCGCGGGGATGACAGTTTAATATAACTTAATAGCAAGTCCCGTCCCGTAACGAGGCATGCCGCAAAAAATAGCATTCCCCCTGTGCTGAAATAACAGGCGTTAAGAGCAATCTCTTTTTCAGGGTTATGAAATGATAACAGTTAAGAAGCCAGCAAACAAATTGAATACATGAGTTTTCAGAGCAAAGACGCTATTTAGTTTTCGCTTTGTGCAATTTCCAACACTTTTTCTTGCGGCAAGACATTAAAAGTCTTGCGAATTTGCTCGAGAGGCTGGTCCATTACTTCCCAGTAATCCCAGTTATCAAACAAATCGATGTTCATCAGACTTCCTCTTTTTAAAGCAAGGAATTGCTCCTCCGGATTAAAATTACCGGTCATGCGCGGGACATCGATGGGAACGGTTTTAACGCCTAAATGGAACTGGCTGATAATAAATAATAAAATCCAGGGTCTGCCCACATTTCTAAATCCGGCTGTGAAAGAGGCCACTTTAAGCTCACCCACAGGTGTCGTGTCGTAACCGCCAACAACATGCGCCATGTCATGATAGGTCATCATCACCGGAGTGCCGTATTTTTCTCCCGGAAATATAAACTGATGCTCATCATAAAATCGCCAGAACTCCTTCCCCAGCGTACCATCAGGAAATTCTTTTAATTCATGGTATTTTTTAGCGAGTTCGGCATCCTGATAAAAACCCTTCATTCCGCCCACAATTTTATAAATCCCTTTGAACTTTTCTTTTTCCCAGGCCTTGGAGATTGTTTCACCAATATACATATGACGAACCACATCAAAGGCATAAAGAACACGGTGCTGATTAGCGAGCTTTTGCAGTGCATCCACTAAACTGCTATCGACCTGAAGCGCTTTTGTATAAGCTCGTACCAGATCGACCTGCTCCGCTTTAGGGGTTCCATTGACTGTAGAGACAACCACCATTGCCTCAGCAAATTGCTTCCTTAACGCAGGATCAATAAATTGCTGCGCCAGCTCTTCGGGTTCAACCGGCTCGCTGAGTTCCTCTAAAGGAAAATGGGTATCGGTAATGAATTTTTGAGCAGCATCGAGGGTTCTGATTTGAAGCTCCGTTAACTCCTTAATTTCAGGATCGGCCAGCATTATCGCCCTGAGCACTTTCAGTCCGGATTTCGCTTGCTCAGCGGAAGGTTTTAACAGGCGCATGTCTGCCTCTCCAATCTCTTTATTACTAAGTTATAGACTTATTTTGAGCAAAAATCGATACGGTTCATCAGTTTACTTGCCAGTGAGTCAGACTAAAGCTAGGATGAAATTAATTTATCGATTTCTGAGGACAGAGTAAGGATATGCCACTCATTGAAACGCAGCATATTAATGCAAGCCATGAAGATTTTTCAGGCAATAACGGTATTGGCCGATACATTTTTCTGACCGGCTCTGATGAACGGGCACGAGAGCTCAGCGAGCAATTTGAAGAGGTGATTGTCAGAAAACATCCCCGACAGCATAATTTTTACATGGGAAAATTACTAAACCAGGGCAAAGCGATTGATGTCGCAGCCATTTCCACAGGAATGGGAGGACCTAGCGCCGACATTATTATTAATGAACTCATTATGCTCGGCGCTCGGCGGTTGCTTCGTATCGGTACTGCGGGCTCACTGCAACCGGATACTATTCATGTGGGCGATATTGTTGTGGCCACTGCAGCGGTTCGTGACGATAAGGCGTCTTGGGATTATATTTATAGAGAATATCCGGCGATTGCTTCCATGGAATGCCTGATTGCCGCCCACCGTGCCGCAAGACTTCTGGCTCATCAATTCCCTGTTCATTTCGGTATTGTCCATTCTAAAAGCTCGCTGTATGCGCGTGAGTTTCACTATTCATTCATGGAAGAGAATGATCAGTATATGAAAACCATGCATTTGGCAGGTATTCTGGCAACCGAGATGGAGTGTGCGCAGCTATTTACCTTAAGTTCATTAATGAGTGCTAAATTAATTAGTACAGAAACCAATCCCATTCCAATTTTTTGCGGCTGTATACTTGCTATTGTGGGGGATAAAACCTCATTTTCTGATGATAAACAGAAAATTAAACAAAGCATTGATTTTGCAATGAGCTTCGGATTGGAAACCGTGAAAGCCCTCTCCATTATTGATCAGGAAACACATCACGATTTTTAGCACCCGTTAAACTCTTATTTGACCATTTCCCCAGACCAGCCATTTGTAGCTGGTCAGGGCTTTTAGGCCCATGGGTCCTCGGGCATGCAACTTTTGCGTACTGATGCCGATTTCCGCACCCAGACCAAATTGCCCGCCATCAGTAAAAGCGGTAGACGTATTGACGTAAAGTGCTGCAGCATCCACCGTCTGCAGAAAATAATCTATTACCTCGGAGTCTTCGGCAATGATCGCTTCGCTATGACCTGAACTGTAACGATTAATATGTTCGATGGCCTTTAATGGAGAATCCACTGTTTTAATCGACATTTTATAATCTAAAAACTCCTGTCCGTAATCCTTATCTTCAGCCCTGTGAAGCAAGTGTTCCGGGTAAAATGGGTGCAGACTTTCAAAGCTTGGCGAATCAGCGAAAATTTCTACATCCTTTTTTGCCATCGCTGCAACAATTTGCGGAAGTTCGAAAAGCCGCTCAGCATGAATGATGAGTGTATCCAGCGCATTACAGACGCTGACGCGTCGGGTTTTGGCATTGTAAATAACCGGCACAGCTTTTTCCAAATCACCACTTTTATCAAAATAGGTGTGAACAATCCCGGCACCAGTTTCAATAACAGGGATGCGCGCATGCTCTCTTACGAAATCAATCAGGCTCTGACTACCACGCGGGATACATACATCGATATAGTCATTGGCATTGAGCAAAGCCGGCAATACTTCCCGCTCATTGGGGAACAAATACACAACATCTTCGTCCACATCATTTTCACGCAGAGCTCTCTTGATAATTGAAACCAGCATGCGGTTGCTATGCTCTGCCTCCTTCCCTCCTTTCAAAACACAAGCATTTCCAGACTTGAAACACAAGCCAAATACATCAATAGTGACATTGGGCCTGGCCTCATAAATGATCGCCACCACTCCCAGAGGAACCGAGACTTTTTGAATTTTTAACCCATTCGGCCGTTGTTTCTCCTCAAGAATCTGATGCAAGGGGCTTGGAAAATTGGCTACCGCGATGACATCATCAGCCAGCGAATGGAGTCGTTCTTCAGTCAGTAGTAATCGATCATAACGTGGGTCCGAGGAGGACATTTGCAGCAGATCCTTTTGGTTTTCAGATAAAACCTCTGGAATCAATTGCCGTAAAGTGTGGGCCAATGAATGCAGAATCGCGTCGATTTTAGCTTCGCTTAAAGCCGAAAGTTTTCGGCTAGCCTGCCGCAGTTTTTTTAATTCAGAAATAATATCCTGCTGCATTTTAAATCCCCTCCTACTTGCCGCGGCTTTATCGACATTTAGACTATCAATGACAGATTACTAAAAAATATGTAAATGGTCATAATGAATAAATTCGGGTTTATCCTTTTGGCCCAGAAATTCCTTCAATTTACTCGCGTCATAGCGGGCAATGCCAATGCCGACTTTCATATGCTCGAATAAAATTTCGACTAAATCCCCTTTCCTGAATTCGCCAATACAACTTTCAATCCCTACAGGCAGCAGGCTAATCACTCGGCGATTGTCTTTAAAAATCTCAAATAAGCCTTTATTAATAGATATCGCCCCATGCGGCTTTTCCGCATTGTAAGCCATCCATCGTTTTATGTTGGACGCATTTTTTCGCGGTAAAATCCTGGTGCCGATAGTTTCGCCTGCCAGAATTTTTAAAAGAATATAGGGCTCATCCATACTGGCGATGTGCGTGGTGATACCCAGTTTTGACATTTTACGTGCAGTGGACAACTTACCAGCCATTCCCCCTCTCCCCATCGTGCTTTTGAGACTGGAAACGCTTGGCCAATCATTGTCGTTTTTAATTTCAGAAATAAGACGCGCCTCCGGACTGTCCGGATGATGACTAAAAACACCTGCAATATTACTCAGGATAATCAATTTGTCAGCGTTAACCTGTGCGGCAATTAGTCCAGCTAATTCATCATTATCGGTAAACATTAATTCCTGAATCGCCACGCTGTCATTTTCATTAATAATGGGAATAATATTGCGATGATTTAACAATTCTCTGATTAGTCGGGCAATACTTAAATAATGCTGACGGGTATGAAAATCATGTTTGGTTAACAACAGCTGCGCCGTGAGTAGTTGGTACTTGCCAAAAAGAGAAGAGTAGGTTTTCATCAGTTCAGGCTGACCAATCGATGCCAGCACCTGTTTTTCAGCGATGGAATGCCCGTATTGGCGGGCCAGATAATCTTTACTTATTTTTCGCCCCGCACCAACTGCTCCGGAGCTGACCAGAATGACATGATTTCCCTGCTCCTGCAGGTGAACAATTTGCTCAACCAGATGCAGAATGACGGGCTCGTTGGGCGTTCCATCGTTTGTCAGAATGCTTTGTGTACCAACCTTAACTACAATAATCATTTAAAATCCAGGGAGCAATATACCTGCTATTGCATCTCATCAAATCGCTGCTTAACGGCATCAATATTGTTCACTGCCTGGAGAATGACATCGTTGAATTGTTCTAACTGCTCTTTATTCTGCTGCTGGAAGCTTTCCTTTGTCACGCCTTCCTCCAACACCATCGATACCAATCCCCTGATACTCTCCCGAGCCTTATCAATTTCGCTCAGAAGTGTTTGGAGAGGAAGCACCAGCGCATCACCTTCCGCTATAACAGCAAGTTTTTGCTGAACTTCCACAGCCATGCTCTCTAATTTGCTATCGAGATTGACGATATTGAGCTGTGCGTCGCTATCCATTAGATTTAAAAACAATTCGGGTTCCTGCTGTTCATCGTTTACCATACCTGCTCCAGATTACCTAAGGATTGCTTCACTTGTCGAGCCTATAATTAAATTTTATTATTTTTTCTTATATCGTAGATGAATTTCTTACTCTTCACAAATAATGCTATCATGCCCTTTTTTTAAGCATTAAGAAAAATATGTTGCTTGATGGATTATTCATTATCGGTATTGGAATTGAAGCCATTACTGGCGCTTTGTCAGCGGGCCGCAAGAAAATGGATTTTTTTGGTGTGATTGTTATCGCCTGTATCACCGCCTTAGGCGGGGGCACGGTCAGAGACGTACTCTTTGACACCTATCCCCTCACCTGGGTTACCCATCCTGAATACCTTCTTTTTACTGCAGCATGCGCGGTTTTGACAATTTTTATCGCGAATTCCCTGCTCAAAATTATGAAAATATTTTTAATCCTCGACGCCCTGGGATTATCCACTTTTGTTATTATTGGAACACAGAAAATTTTAGCCAGCGGTTTCCCACCCCTGGTTGCGGTTATTGGCGGTATGTTAACAGGAGTCAGCGGAGGGATGCTGCGGGATATTTTATGCAATGATATTCCACTGGTATTAAGAAAGGAACTCTATGCCATGATTGCACTGGCTGGGGGTTTGCTTTTTATTGGTCTGGAGCATTTTAAGGTGCCCGTCAATATCAATATTGTGGCTACCTTTATGAGCATATTTACTGCCCGCTTACTGGCTATTTTTTATCACATCGAAATGCCTAAGTTTGAAATAATGGGGACAAGAAGAAAAGGGAACTAAGAGGCCGGGCTTTGCAGCCCATAGCCGTCAGGCTAAGAAGTAATGTTATCCCCTCTCCACCGCGCGCAGCGTGGGGGAGAGGGAAGGGTGAGGGGGTTAAAAAATTTATCACGTTAGTGATTCCATTTTGTTGTGGCAATAAACCATAATCAGAGAAATATGATTAATGAATCGCTACGCGACCTTGGTTATAGCCCCCTCTCCCTCACGCTGCGCGCGGTGGAGAGGGGATCAGATATTCTTAGCCTGACGGCTATGGACTTATCAGCCCAGCTCCAATTATTACTCTTCACGCATACCGTGAATAATAACTTCTTCCACCGGCACGTCTGAGTGACCCATTTTATTGCCCGTTTTCACCTTGGCAATTTCATCAACAACATCCATGCCCTCTACCACTTCACCAAATACGCAGTAACCAAAACCCTGGGCATTTTCCGCTTTAAAATCAAGAAACCCATTATCGACCACATTAATGAAGAACTGTGCGGTGGCGGAATGGGGATCCATTGTTCTTGCCATAGCGATGGTACCACGCTTGTTAAGCTTCGCTGTTTTCGCTTCATTTTTGACCGGGCTGTTGGTCTTTTTTTGTTGCATATCAGCAGTTAATCCGCCACCCTGAATCATAAAGCCTGGGATCACGCGGTGAAAAATGGTGTCGTTGTAAAAACCACTGTTTACATAATTTTTAAAATTTTCCACCGTCTCAGGGGTTGTATCTGCGTGTAACTGCAAGTGAATATCGCCCTTTGATGTGTTGATAATGATCATGAAATCTCCTGTTGAAATAGTTTTAATTGCGAGTTTCGTTAAGAATCAGATTTCGCATTTGCGTGCAAACCTCGTGCATGACATGCACATTATGAATGCTGGCCAGTGCGGTGAAAACATTGGATTTCTGTTTAAACAAATGATGCAGATAAGCTCGTGAATGCGTTTTGCAGGTATAGCAAAGGCAATCTTCCATGATCGGAGCCAGATCATTGGCAAAGCAGGATTTTTTGATTTGCAGCCGATGATTATCATACTCACTGGCAAAACGCAGCCAATGGCCATCTTTAACAATTTTACCAGAGTATAAGGCTCCATGTCTTGCATTACGGGTGGGGGCTACGCAATCGAACATGTCGATACCTTGAGCCACTACATCGAGTAAATCCTGGGGCGACATACCCACCCCCATTGTATAGCGGGGTTTATTTTCAGGAAGATATTCTCTGACCCACTGGATAATCTCGACTGTTTTCTTCATGTCGAAGCCGACGGTCTCACCACCAATAGCGATCCCGTCCAAATCCATACTGGCTACAAACTTAGCACTTTCAGAGCGCAGCTCCTGGAAAATGCCCCCTTGAATGATACCGAAAAGCGCCTGTCTGGCACCGTAGCGCGAAGCAGGATACTGCTGGTGATAATCAATGGACTGCAAAAGCCAGCGATGTGTTCTTTCCATAATCTGGCGCACTTCTTCAAAGCTGGATGCGTCTGGTGTGCATTGGTCAAAGGCCATGATGATATCTGCGCCAATTATTTTCTGGGTTTCCAGAGACATTTCCGGTGTCATATGAATCAGACGAGAATCCCCCGGCAATTGAAAATGAGCACCCTCTTCATCAATACGACAGATTTCCTTGTTTTTGGACAGGCTAAAAACCTGAAAGCCGCCGCTGTCGGTCAGCATCGGGCCATCCCAACCCATAAAGGGATGCATGCCGCCGGCCTGTTCAATGACTTCCATACCCGGAGCACAAAGCATATGATAGGTGTTACCGCCTAAAATAATCTGGCTGCCGGCTTCTTTCAGCTCTAAAGGCATCATATTATTAACGCCTGCGCGAGTGCCTACGGGCATGAATACCGGGCTTATAAATTCCCCATGAGGAGTGGACACGCGAATAATACGCGCCTTGTTGCGGGAATATCTGGCAATTACTTCACAATTAAATGTTGACATGAAAATCTATCTAACCTGTTATATCAATTCCCAATAGCGCATTTCAATGGAATAAACACTATTACAATTCAAATTCCAATTTGCCGACATTATACGTCAATCGTTGGGAATTTATGCAAGCCTGATTTTATAGTGACTTTTCATTCAGATAATAAATAATCATTGAACCGATAATAATGAATAAAAAATATAAAGCAGACCAGGCAGGCATTGATAAGCCCAGCCATTGCCAGTTCACTTCAGCACAATCACCCGATCCCCAGAACAGAGCGTGCATGACATCTTTCAGGGGGAAATATTTCACCATGACATCAAGCCCAGGTAAACAGGCTGGAACCTGATCAGCAGGCAAAGACTGAAGCCATAATTGCCGCCCAGCGAAAAAAAGCCCGGCCCCGGCAAATACAATCTGCAGCAATTGCATTTTTTGCAGTTGCAAAATAGCCTTGGCAAACATCATAGCGATGCCGATGCAAACTATAATGAGCACGCAAATCCGCTGCATAATACAAAGCGGACAAGGCTCCATACCTTTTATATATTGAAAGTACAGAGAAGCGCCAAAAACCAGCAGACTGATTAATACCAATATATATTGCAGCCGTTTAGGATTTATAAGGTTCATGATGGCGGCAACATGTATTGAATGGCCTCTTTCAAATCCTGCTCTGTGCAGGACTGGCATGTGCCCTTAGGCGGCATTGCATTAAGTCCTTTAGTAGCAGAGGCAGTCAAGCCGTCGATTCCCTTGCCTAAACGCGGTTTCCAATCAGCGGCGTCATGCAGTTTGGGGGCCCCGGCAACACCTGCCTGATGGCATACTGAACAAAATTGTTCAAAAGTATCCTGGCCTGGCTTTTTCGCAACGGCTTTCTCTGCCGCAGGTGCCTTTTTCTGAGTTGAGGCACTACCCGCATCCTCCTCAATATCCACACTGCCTACCGGCTTGATCCGCTCCTCAATCTGCTGACGATCAAAATCCTCGAGAGCCCAGCTTATTGGACAAACCGTGAATAATAATATCCACAACACATAAGGCATGCTGATTCCTTTTATACTTAACTTCCAAAATGATAACGCCATCTGCCAATGATTTCCAGTTAGGAAACAGGGGAAACTACTGATTAACCCCTTTTCATGTCAGGAGTTTTTTATAATAATTAGCCCCTCATTAGCACAGATAAGATTAAATTTGATACAATCTTATCATTAACGCGTTATTGTACATTTAGGTTAGCAGTCATGAAGTCATACTTAGTCGCAGCATTTTACAAATTTGTTTCTATACCCAACCATGAAACCTTAAGAGAACCTTTGTTGGATAAAATGGTGGAACATGGCATTAAGGGTACAATCATTCTCGCCCACGAGGGCATTAATGGTACTTTCGCAGGATTGGAGAATGATGTAGAGGCATTCATTGAACACTTAAGAAGCTATTCCGGCTTTGCTGATCTTCACTTTAAAAAAAGCTATGACGAGACTAATCCCTTTGACAAGTCCAAAGTTAAACTGCGCAAGGAAATTGTATCCTTCGGAATTGACGATATCGATGCGGCCACTCAAGCGGGTATTTATGTAAAACCTGAGGAATGGAACCAGCTGATTCAGGATCCTGAGGTACTTACTATTGATACGCGAAATGACTATGAAGTCAGTCTTGGCAGTTTTAAAGGCGCAATCAATCCAAAGACCTTAAACTTCAGAGATTTTCCTGAATACGTGCAGAATAATCTGATGCAGGACAAGCACAAAAAAATAGCCATGTTTTGTACTGGCGGTATCCGTTGTGAGAAATCAACCGCTTATCTCAAGAAGCTGGGCTTTGAACAGGTTTACCATCTTGAGGGCGGCATCCTCAATTATCTTGAAACCATCCAGGAAAATTCCTTATGGGAAGGCAGTTGTTTTGTATTTGATAATCGCGTAGCGGTCAATGCAGAACTCGAACCCTTGGAAGAAGGCACCGTAGATCTCGAATGGAAAAATAAATGCCGGCAACAGGCATTGGAAGGGGAAGAATAATTTCCAAGGCTCTCAACCTGGTCCTGATATATTTAAAATCTTACGATTGATTCGTGATGCGCAACAGGCTATAATGCTTTTATTATGATAAAATCATTTAAACATAAAGGTCTGAAACTCTTTTTTGAAAAAGGAGATTATTCTGGTATTCAAGCAAAGCATTGTAAAAAATTAAGATTACAGTTAAGTGCTCTTGATACCGCTCAGGTTATTGAAGATATGGATTTGCCAGGTTATTACCTCCATAAATTAAAAGGTGATCGTAAGAACAGTTGGTCAATCACGGTCAACGGTAACTGGCGAATAACATTTGAGTTTATTGACGGCGATGCTTACATTGTAAATTACGAGGATTATCACTAATGATTACCCAGCATAATCCACCACATCCAGGTGAATTTATTAAAGAAACTTATATTGAGCCATTGAACATTAGCTTAAGAAAAGCAGCCCATGATCTCGATGTTGCTCCTTCCACTTTCTCAAGATTAATCAAGGGAGAGTCCGATTTGTCTCCCGAAATGGCATTAAAGCTTAGTAAAGCCTTTGGCAGGAGCCCAGAAAGCTGGATGCAAATGCAAATTAATTATGAGCTTTGGCGCGCAAAACAGCATGTTAATTTAGATCGCGTTAACATTATTTACGCCCATGCGCATTAATAATGTATGGCTCTGGAATGGATGAAGTGCTGGAAAATAAGATAGATTCATGCATAATTGGGCATTATTGACTCTCAGCTCAATTTTTTTTGATGGCCGATTGGATCGGAGCCGCCTTAATTGGAGGGCTAACAGAGTTGAGCAGCCCTTTTTTTTTTACAATTATCCTGAATGACAAAATAGTCAGTTAATAAATCACATGCCTTATATACCATCGCTTCAACCTTATTTGCACCTTTTGGGATTAAATTCTTCTGCCACACTTACCGATGTTAAAAGAGAATATAAGAAGCTGGTTTTAAAATACCACCCTGATAAAAATCAAAATAACGAGCAAGCAACAACTGATTTTCAAGCATTACAAACGGCTTATGAAAAATTAGTAAGGTATGCAGAGAATGAAACCCGAATTAAAGATGATAACCTCTATTCTTGCGAAGAAAATTATAATTATGTATCAGAAGAAGATGAAGGTGATATATTTGGCTTTTTTGCTCCCAAATCCCAAAGAAAAAAATTTATACTAACTTGGAAAATTAAGCACAACGAGTCAACTATATGCCTTTCTCATCCTATATTCTTCGGATGTAGTAGTGATGAAATTATATTTTGGTATATCAATACATCAAAAGCTTCACTTGTTTTACCAATAAATAATAATCTCGCTTTAAAGAAAAAGTTAAAGTGTTCTTTATATCAGGCCCTGGGCCCTCAATTAATAGTGTCCTGTGATGATGATATAGAAATGGCTATTAAACTTCCTCAGTCTCAATCTGATTTGACGAAGATACTCAGGATTCTTGCTATAAATTACGAGATCCCTGCCTCAGTGCTCACTTTCCTTAGCGAGAAGCTTAATTGTGAAGATGTCTATTCCCTTAACAATAGATTGCCTGGTACGAGCATCTTCGTTTAAAAATACCCTGTTCACACAACTCTGTCACTGAGTACGCCAGGATCTAGATTCTAGCCACTTGTAATCATGAGCCTCAAGGAGGGTCAGTTCTATACCGATAGATGACATAATTTAGCCCCACCGAGTTCTTAATATTTCTTTAAGGAAATCTCTCTAAACTTAGCCTACTTCCATGCTTTGAGGTGTCTCATGTATTCTGATTCTTTTCCCAAACTTCGCCAAAAGTATAATTTCGATAATTTTGAAGAAATCTTTGAGGCGCTCGAAACTCATTTTCATGGGCTTTTCAACCTCCCGGTTTTGGAAGAAGAAATCAAACATAAACGAAAAGGAAGTTATACAGAATTATTTGACAAGATTATCTCTCAGCTCAACTCCAGAAAACTCTTTACTATTGGCGAAATCAGCCAGACTATTTCAGAAATTCTTCAAACCGATCAATCCGTGAGGAAGTGTTTTCTGGAAAAAATGGTTTTTGTGCCTCCTTTTGAAGGAAAACCCTCTCTACAACCAGGCTTTTTGGAGAAAACCGCTACCGGACAACTAAAACCAGCGGAGCCCGTCACCTACCTGGATATGCTGCGATTAACTGAACACATAAAACACCGAGCCGCTCATAAAGGCAGGCATTTCGAGTTCAATGTATTCAATCTTTTGAATATTCAGCCCGAAAACGCGCAGGCAATCAAATTACGTAATAATGCGCTCATCGTCAATTTTAATCGAGATCCCAAAGGCCTTGCTAAATGGGGTGTTGTTGATCTGCGCAATAAAATGAATCCTCAGATTTATTGTGAAACCCCTCTTCTTGAAGAAGAAAAGAAGGAGCTTGAAAAACGACTGGCCATTGAATTTCAGGAAGTGAGTGCGAGAAAAGCAATTAATCTCATTTCAACGGGCTATACCGCAATTGCATGGCTGGATCAGAATATCAGTAAGACCTGGCTTTTTGATGTCTCCTCCGATTTTAATTTCTTATTAGGATGCTATGTATTTGCCCAGTTCCGTGGGGATGATGACGCAAAAGGCGTGCATTACAGCTGTTATGAACAGGAATATAATCGCTTCTGTACCGAGGCATTTAAAAGAATAAATAAGACGCTCCAGGACACAACTCCTGAAGGGAAGTGGGCTGGCTACCTCCCCATAAAACTAGCAGCCATTTCCGCCTTACCCAATATCGCTGGAAAACCTATCACTCCCAACAGTCTGGTCGATGTCATTCGCATTTTTGGCGAAAATGAATATGAGATAAATGTATTCGATGCGCATTGGAAGCCTGCCTATCGTTCAAATATCCCAGGTCTGGTACCTGCAATGACTCGATTTGGCTATCCTCCTGTTCTCAGAATTGAAAACGAATTGACCACTTTGACCGTACCAGACAACATTGATCAATCCTCTTTTCAGCTTGAGCATAAAAATGCTTGCCGCGAAACTGAAACCAATAGTGCTTTCTTTAATTACATGTCGCTTGATAAAAGCTCACGTACTATTCCTCAAAGAGATATGGCAACTGCGATGGTGCTCAATACATTTCGCGGTCAGTCGAAGCAGCCAAAACTTAAAATTCACCTGCCAGCGAAGTTTAATCTGAATCTGGAAGAATCATTACTCATCAAAAAACAAGTGCAGGATAATGCACACATCACTGAGTTGCTAATTAATGAAGCTAATCACTCACTGAGACAACTGCGAGATGAGCTATTACCAGTTCTTGGCCGTAACCGCTGGCTTAAGGAATCCGGTTATTTACCGCCAATGGTCGACAACTACTGGCAACGGGTCGCACGTTTCTGGTTACTGCATCTGAATGAAGCAGATGATCTGGCTGCCAATAAAAAAGAGCATAAAATATTCAAGCAGTGTATTGAAGACATGGGCGTCAAAGGACTATCCGAAGTGCTGTCTTTTTTGAGAGATTCAGATCTCAGTGAAAATCTGCTGAGCATCTATGGCCGCAACCGCCCCTTATTCTATCTCTCCTGCCAGCAGCATGAAGTCAGGGAGTATCTTGCCTTATTATCAGATCATTTACGTAATGGTTATTCATTTCCCTTTAATCAAATCAGTGCAGCCTACCAGCCAGGCAATGACAAAGCCTATATTGCCTTGCTTGAGCACATTAATGAAAAAGACAGTTTCGAACAAATTAATCTGGCTCAATGTCTGCGTCATAAACGCGAATTCGCGACTTTTTTGAGTGAATTGGCGAGAGCCGCCCAGAGAGGCCGCTGGACCGGACTGATTGTCATTCCCGAACTTGAGGGAGATAAGACCACCACCGA
Organism: Legionella quinlivanii; assembly: GCF_003265995.1. Classification (GTDB taxonomy): domain Bacteria; phylum Pseudomonadota; class Gammaproteobacteria; order Legionellales; family Legionellaceae; genus Legionella_C; species Legionella_C quinlivanii_A. The sequence continues at coordinate 37,319 of NZ_MVJN01000012.1, forward strand.
AGAATATCGTGAGCTGCGTTCCCTTTATCGTCAATTGAATAATGTGATTCTTAATAACCGACACCTGAAACAGGGGGCAATGCTTTCATTGCAAATCAGGGAAAATAGTCGTTTCGATCACGCCAAATCAGATAATGCCTTCGCTGAACCCAAAGCCCTCCACCCATCGGCTGAATCAATTAAACTGCACTTTGACGACGCAGATAAAGGCCCCTGGCCTTTGCAGCGAGGCAGCGGGGTGCAATTGCAAATGCAACAGCAGCAGGAAATTCAGCAAAACCGCCAGATACAACAGGAACAACAGCGGATGGGGCTTCAGGTAGTTGAAGAAGTTATTACCAGTGAGCTGGTCACTTATGACAATATCGACCGCTTACTGGGGAAATACTATCAGGACTACATCGCAGAAAATCAATGTGATGTTAAACGTTATGCACCACTTGGTACACCTGAAGAAACTCCTTTGCAGGCGTTTTTCCATACCTGGATTAATGCAGAGCCCAGAGTCAAAGCCCCGCATGTAATATCGGCAATGACTCTCGATGCAGCAAAGGTGATGCTGCGTCATCATACGCGCCTTTCTTCTGGTCCCAAAACAAATAACACACCGAAAGGTATCTACACTCAGCGCTCCAAAGATGGTCAGCTGATTCTTTGTTACAACATTGAAATGGGCTATGTCTGCGGCGTTCCAACCCCGCTTACAGTTGACTTGCAAGTAACTAAACCCGTTCAGGAGTTTTGGGAAGGAGACTTTCGTCAATTCAATATTGATTATTATCTTGAACGCAGGCCCAAACTGGAAACTGCAGATGATTTCCAGCCTCTCGTTCTCTTTGAAGTGTTGCAACCTGAAAAAGACTATTCAGAAGAATGGAAAACCTTTTCAGTAAAAAATCCTGATATTGCAGCAATGGTAAAAGACGTTCCCCGTGTGCTTCGACACTGGCAGGTGTTTATTCAAGCCTGGCAATACGGTGGACCAGAGGCCATCACAGCATTTTTCAAACTAAAAGAGCAGGATCTGCTACTAAAACTTCCCCGCGCCTGTGACATTTTATTCTCCCGACAACCTGAGTTGGCTGAATGGACCAAAATGTGGGCTAAACGCGGGCAAGCGGATATCAGCACCCTCCGGGCGCTTGGCCAGGTTTATTATCGTAATGGCGAGGAAACCCTTGGTTTACTGATTGCAAAGTTTCGCCAGATTGAGAACCAGTTAGGCAACCAGTTTTTCGATGCGTTTCACTCTGAGGTATTAAGTAAAGCTGAAAACTATAATTTCTATATTAGTCCTGCTTTCTTCACTGCTATTGACAGCATGATTGAACAATTGGCTCCAGCCAGAGCCCAGCCGCACAGAGAAGCCTGGCTAGGCTTTTGCAGTAAACATTTGAATCATGTGCCTGCTGAACACACTGAAGTACTATGGAAAGCCTTTGATTATCTGGTCAAAGAACTCGCCAAGATGGATCTGTCTTTATCTGGCGATGAGTTTTCGCAGTTTGAACCGCGAAATATGCTGGTCGAAGTTGATCGTATACTCGATTCTCTGCGCAGTCTTCCTGCCCAGGAGGAAAAGACGCGCTTTTTAAAATCACTGCATAAAATGGATTTAACCCATGGCGGCGTGCACTATGCTATTCAGCAAGAACACTTCAAATATTTTGATGAGGAGCTTAAGTTATCTCATTTTAAACATGGCAAGCCGACTTACGCCCCGGAATTATCTTCAATCTTCAGCTGGACCTCAAATGAGGCAGCCTTGAATATTCGCAGGACGTTAGCGTCACGCTCACAATTCAGCCACGAAGATTACAGTCTCATTAGTGATAAACTCGCCAATAATGATTTGTTATCGCGCCATCAGTTGCTCTGGCTTCTTTATACCCAATATGACGCGCGTCAAATGCCTGCCATCGTTGATCAAGTGCAAAGCCTTCCAGTCTCCTTAGTGACCAGTATTGCCAGCCATTTACATGAAGCTATTTTTCGTTTGGGCCATGCTCAAATCAACATTACGCTCAATACTCTGGATGCAGCTAAGGACATTTTACAAACCCGGCGGGGACAGACATTACTGGCAGCTTACCCACATGGAAATTTCCTGGAGGCGCTGGATTTATTGATGGAAGGCGGCAATCAGGCAAAAATACAGGATTTGCTTAATCTCTTTGAGATTAAACTTGCTTTTAAAGCCAGTTATCCTCAATTTCTGCAACTGGCTGCCTACAAAGCGGCTACCTTATTTGGTGCATTTACCGAAAAACAATTACGAGATTTTATACAAGCGACAGAGGGTTTAACTTTAGCCGTAATGAATGAGTTGGATTTGTTATTAAACCATTTATTCTCCGTTAATTTTAATCAGGGTACCCCCCTGGCATTGCATCAGCCGAAAAACTGGGATGATTTTCTCAGGACTATCGGGGAAATGAACAATAGACCGGTCAATCGTACAGCGATTCGTAAGCAGTTTATTAGCAGACTTTCCGATCAAAACATTCTGTTCAAATACTCGCGCTCTGGAGAATTTCGCAATCTTGCTGAAGAAGAGCGTCCTGCAAAATTAGGCCTCTTTGTCGATCACCAGCATCGTTTGTGGACTTTCCTTAAAAACCATATTGTCATCCCTACCCAAGGTGAAGCCACAGAAGCTTTACAACCGCTGATTGCTTTTTTTACCAGCTTACAGCTAAACCGCACCTATTTGAATGAGGTGGAGCCTCTGCTGGCCATCCTCGAAAAAACAGCGAAAGATCAGGTATGGAGTGCCAGTTACTTCAGTAAGATTCTGGATGTATTAAAACCTGAAGATGAACAGGTCCCGTTTCCATTGGATATGTTACAGGTTATTCTTGCTGACGAACTATTAAAAGCAAAACCAATTGATAATGCGGAAAAAGACTTTCCACAGGATTTGATTATTCCTTTAAAGGGTATTCTGAAGAACACCGTTTTCAGCCGACCACAGCAAACAGCGCTATGCCAGCTAGCTCTGCATGAATATCAGTACGCGCGCACTACCAGCCTGCTGACTGAAGCCATCAATCTTTTATCTTCCGAGCAGCATGCTGCCAGCCGTGATTCAGCTTTGCAAATATTGAATAGCAGCCTTAATAAAATGAGCATGGAAAATCGTTTTGCCAAACTACGGCAATTATTGAACCATCCTATGCCCAACCAGTCTGTGAAAGAGGCCTGGCACAAATCTACAGCGCTGTGGCTAAAGGCGATAGCGGCAGATCCTCGTGAAGAAAACCTGTTCAATCAGGTCATGGCGAAATTGGGCGACGAGCGAAGTGCTGAACGTGCCCTGGTGTTCCACATTATTGCCTGGAGCTGTCTGCAACCCGGTTTGCGTGACAAGGAGGCCTATGAATATGAACTGGACCGCAAAGCGCCTAAACTCATAGAACGCTTAAGCAGATTGTCCCTGGATGAACTGACTGCACTGGCAGCTGCTTATCCCCATCAGCCATCACCTGGTGCCGATGATTTAATACGTTTGCTCAAACGAGCTGATATCAGCCATGATTTTAAAAAGGAATTATCAGGCTTCCTTAAAAACCCTCATCCAGAAATACGGCCAGACCACAGCCATGTGCCTAAAACGCGCGCAGCTGATCTGCGGCGCATGTTTACTTCGACCCGGGTTACTGACGGGAAGGTCAATCGTCCACTGACCGCAACGGAAATTGCCAGAATCAGCCTGATGTTTGCTGAATTAAAGCGGCTGGAAACCGGCGAAGCTTTTGTTGAGGGTTGCAATAAGGCGATTGCGGATCTGAGCCGGAATGAATTAGCTGAAGCATTTCATCGCCTGTGTAAGAGCCCTGCGAGCGATAGCCGTCAGGTGCAGATATGGGCGCTGGAATTTCATGCTCTTGGCTTAACCACCCGCAAATATCCGCACATGGCTCAGCAATTCGCCTTGATTGCCAATGATGTGGCCGTCACTGCATCCAGCCGGGTACTGCGTCTGGGCACTGGTGAAGGAAAAAGCCATTTCGTGGCCATGCGCGCCGCCAAAAAAGCAGCACAAGGACAAACTGCCACCGTCTTTACCGCCAAACGCAGTTTGGCTGAGCGGGATTTGGAAGATTACCAGGCCTTTTATGACTACTTAAATATAAGCACTTCGACAATCACTCCCAAATCCAGTCGAGAGAGTTATACCGGGGCTCAGGTTCATTATACAACACTGGGGGATCTATCCCTGTTTCTTGATGAACAAAGCTTCCAGGGTCAACCGATTGAGATTGATCCTGATAAATCAGAAGGCTTGGGCGATGAATTCGATGACACTTATTTTGGTCAAGGCCGAAAAATGGCATTTAACTATGCCCGCCCTACCGGACGTACTCCTAAACAAATGATTTGGTTTTACCGGGCATTAAATGATTTCTATGAAACACATAAAGAGCGCTTTAAAATAGAAGAAATCACCAGGGAAAGTGTTGAGGCATTATTAGAATTTCTGGTCGAAAAAGCACAGGATGATGAGGAAAAAACCAAATACCTGCTCTTACTGGCGCGTGACGGTTTACAGTTGGTCAGCTGGATTCAATCTGCCCATGAAGCCATGTCACTGCAGCGAGGTGAAAAATATTCAGTTCTGGAAGACAATGTGCCGATCGGCGGCGCTTCTTATCTGTTAAAAGAAATTGTTCCTCTTACAACCAACAATCATAAAGCGACTGGCTCTACCTTTAGCGCAGGAGTTCATCAGCTAGTAGCCACGAACCTCAACGAGGAAGCGAAAAAACAGAATGAAGCTCAGAACTATCATGTGCTTCCAGAAAGTCATATTATCAGTTCACAAGTCGCATCGACACTGATACCCCGTTTATGGAAACGCTGGGAAGGCTTCACGGCTACAATTTCCACTTCACAAGCGCAGGCATTGAATAAGGAACATGGAACGCAGGTATTGCATGTATCAACCAATCAAAGCGATTTACGGTACTGGCATAATGCCAGATTTTATCGAAACCAGGAGCAGCGGATTGAGGCCATGTTGCAACAGCTCAAGCTTTGCATGGCAGAAAAGAAATCGGTACTTTTTGCTTGTAAAAACGATAAGAAGGTTCTTGAAATCAAATCCATTCTTAGCGCGCGATTAAGCAAAGAGGAATTGGAAAATCTCCTTTTCTATACCAATGAAGATAAAGAAACCAGCAGCGAAGTGCTTGCGAAGAAACAAAGGATGGAAGAATGGAAGGGAGGTAAAAAGCAAAAAGGGATCGCTCTGGTAGCTTCAGGCTTTGGCCGCGGTGATAACGTCGGCGTTGAAGCCGTATTTATTTTCGATACTGGCGATGTCAATGATTTATTACAAACCGGTGGTCGTACCGCTCGAAACGGTGAAGAAGGTCAAGTGTTTCAGTTTTATCTCGAAGACGAGCTGCAACAGGAACGCGAGCAGTTATTGCGAATTATTGAGGCCACACCTGGGCTCGAGCACGGCAAGATCAAAGCGAGTTTACAGGAAGTTCCTGGTAATTCTGAAAATGAAAAACTGTTTGAGCAGGTTATGCTTTTGCGTGAATATGTATTTACCTTGCAAAATGCAGCCACTCAGGGTTTTCGTACCGGTATCGCTCAATTTTCCGGTTGGGGAATGCGCCTGATTTCCACTTTCATTGATCCGGGACAAGCCTCAGAGTTTACCAGCATGCTGACTCGCCATCTCAATAGTCTTGAGAAAAAATGGCTGAGTATTTCCGCCTTGAATCACTTAACTTCTTTAGAAAAGATTCGTCTTATCGAAGAGCGAATTGGTGAAGCGGCCAAAGATTTACAGGCGAATTATGAGGAGTTAATGGGCAAAGTGAATATCACTCCCTTCAACTTCACACCGGCTGCGGAAATAACTTTGCTTATTCAGCTGGAACAATTCCAACCCGCTGACAAGAGCACTTATAACATGGCTAATCTGGGTGCAATCCTCTCTGCCCTGCCAGTTGGCACAAAGAGCCATGAGCTTCTTAACAGCATTCCCGAACAGCTGGCAATCCTGGCAACTCAAGCGGATATTTTAGAAAGTTTCACCCATGATGCTCAGGAATTCGTGAGTATTGAGCAGTTCAGTGAACAATTAAAAATCCGCGTACAGCAAATAACCAAGGCCTCCCCCATACATGGCCAAATCAAAGCCGGCGGCCTGCTTACTCCCAACGCGGATGATATTTTAAAAGCTGTGTCATCCGAAATTCGTCAGTCATTTGTACGCTTAAGTGGAAAACTACACCCCTCGCTACAACACATCTTAAGCCAGTGGATGACCGGACCTGGTCTTCTGGAAGATAAGGACCGCGTAGGCCGGATCCTGCCTCTGCTTAATTATTTAGGTCAGTTTTCAGAATATGAACAACTGCGCTGGGGTAAGCTGTATTTGGAAAACATTGATAATCTGCTTCATGATACTCCAATGTCAGATATGTCACACCGCTTTTCCGGTGGAGCAATGAGTTATGAAGACAATGAAAGCCTCTGGCATTTGGCGCATAGCTTCCCCAATGATGAAGGAAAATTGTTTACTCAACTGAAAGAAGCGACCCAAAGTAACTATGTTCAGCGCATTCGAATGCTGCGTCACTGTGAAGACTTGATGACTCAGCTGCCTGAAGAAGATCGCGAATTATTTCTGCAGCAGTTTGCCAGGGTCATGCAACAGTTTTCTGAAGGGGTTAACTGGGATTCATTCAACACCCTGGTAAAGAAAACGGGGCACTGGTGGAATCTTAATGAAGGTCAATATCGGGCCGAACTGCGAGCTCTGTGGAGCTCCCTTGCCGAAGGCATGACAAGCGCAGCACTTCCGGTAATTAGCAGTCTCCTGAATGAGCAAGGAAAAGGCTGGTATCAGTGCTTGCAACCAGCAGTTATCTCACCTGAAATGGCTGCCAATTTGCAAGTTTCTGACCTAAAAGTTTTAAACCAGCTGTGGGTTAGCAAATACCATTTCTCTACAGAACAGCAGAAACAGTCGGCTAACGTGATAAATCAAATGTTGGCCACCTGGAAATCTGAATCGAACGTCAGAGGACAAACGGGGCCGATGCTTAAGAGCTATCAGCAATTCCTGGAGACCGCAGAGCAGCAAGGCAATACCGAACCCGGCAATGCCTCGCTCTGGTATTTATCCAGCCTGCAAGAAATGCCCTCTGTCCAGCAAGAGTTGGATCGCTTTGTTCTCAGACCGCCATTTAAGCTGCAAGATTTGCAGGCGCAGTTTGAGAAACACTCTTTTGACGAAGCCGGAATCGAGATTTTACTTCATAAAGCAAATGAGCAATTGATGAGTCTGGAAGACTTTAGTCTATGCTGTCAATCTTTAGCTGGAATTCGCTGGTCTAAACAAAGAGAAACTAAAGAAAAGCTAAGACAAGGTCTGCAAACCTATACTCAGTTTTTGCAATCCGCAAAAGCTCAGGGTCATTCCAATCTGGCCGCAGGTTCGCAGTGGTATCTGTCAATGCATGAACAAATGCCGATAGCCAGTCAAGAGTTAATCCGCTTTACGAATAATCCCCCTTTCAGCCTGGAAACATTACAGGAAATTCTTGCACAGCATTCATTTAGTGATGGCGGCTTAAAGCATCTGTTGCGCCTGGCTAATCAACAACATATGACTGCCGAGCTGTTCAAAATTTATTGCCAGGTTCTGGGCTCTATCAAATGGTCATTACAGCAGGAATCCAGCGAGCAACTCAAAGAACTCTTGCAGGCATTAGAACAATTCCTGCATAGAGCAAGGCATGAAAGGCACAGTGATTTGGTAAAAGGCGCTCAGTGGTTTGTCTCGCTATTCTATAAGATGCCTGCTGTAAGCAAAGAATTGCAATCCCATGCAACCAATTGTTTATTCAGTCTCGAAGATTGGCAGACCGCGATGGGAGATCTCTCAATAACCCAAACAGATGTCAGCGCCCTTTTGAGGCTCGCCCGTCACTTAAATCAAAACCTCAGCGACTTCTCGGCTTGCTGTCAATCATTGAACAGCATCAGAAAAATTGTTGAAGAAAGCTCTCTTCTCAATCTTGGCGATAAAAAAGCCTTTGATCAGAATTTAAAATTATTACCTGCAAGTTCTTTAGCTATTTTACTCAAAGTATGGAGCGGCTTTCAGCTAAATATACAGGCCAATCCAGCCAGTCTGATGCAATCGCTGCGTTATGCTGAAAACAGAAACATTAAAGACAGGGAATTAGAGCCTCTTTTAAGGGCATTATTTATGGCGGTGGGCAGCGAACCTAAATCCAGCCCGCAGGAATTGGCTTACATTTTTGAAGGAGTTAATCGTTTTCAGCAAAACAACTCTGTCGAAATTGAAAAACTGAATGCTATTCTGCAAAGCACCAATAAACTGCCTCAAGAACAATATTTGCACGATAATCTGGCGGTCTATCTGAGCGATACTCCTGATGAGCAGCAGGACGCCGTAAAGGATATGGCTGAGTGGTTTTACAAAAAAGCCTCTGACTGCCGTGGTGACGTGGAGCTGATGAAAGAAAATGTTCGACAGGAAAGCTGGTATCAATTTGATAACAAAACTGCCAATCAGACCCGTAACCGCGTGATGTGGCTGCATATGCTAAATCACCAGGCCTTTGTCAATGCTAGACAGAATGAGACCCGACGCATTAATTGGTCAGACAAGAAAAATGAAATGCTTTTGGAAGATGGCCTTAAACACTATACTCAGGAAAGCAGACGGATTTTAGCGCAAAAGCCCTCGAGCAACTTGCGTCTGGTGCGCGACCTCAGTCCGGTGCAACAGCAAGGCTTATTCCAGATAGCCAATGAATTAGCAATTATCGGCAAACCCAATCTGGATTTAAATGCTCTTCATGGCAAAAAAGAGAGTAAAGCTTTATTAACCGATCTCGAAAAGAACTTGACTCTCCTGGGTAAACAATACAAAGGAGCCTGGTTTAAATCTGAAACGCGTGATCAACAAATTAATTCTTTGCTCGTAAGACTTAATAATAAAGAAGCAGCAAGTCCCAATCGCTATATTGAACTTTTGAATGTTCTTCGCGAAACCCGTAATAACATACTCGATGATGATATCGCGAAAAATCAGCAACGAAGCGGACGTAAACTCAATCAAAGCGGGCATAGCCGCCTGTTAAGTACAATAAACCAGATGGAAGATCAAATTGTACGACACTGGGTACAGGATACTACGGTGCTGCAGGATTTTCAGGCTTATGAAATTCGTTGCAAAGAAGATATTATCGAGTTGACGGCTAAACTTGAGACAATGGCTAAAGATTATCTCGATGATATTTTTTCCAGAAACGGCTTTATGGACAGAACCTTTTGGAAAACAGCCAATGAAAAGGAAAATTTCAATGTATCAAACCTGAGGAACAAACTTAATCAATTTATCCGAACCCATGAAGGGAACCTGAATGATTTGGGCGGTGAAGAATTAGCCGGCTTAATTCAAATATTAAAAGAAGAGAAATTTTCTGGTCATTTGCAAACAATAGGTCAGGAAATATTAAGCCGGGCAGAGTCTTTAAGTGCCTATCTCATACAACGAAAAGAACAGCCACATCCAGCTCAGGAACTGGATAGAGGTTATGCCGGTTAAATTTGGATTGTAGTTCAAAGCATATGCCCGTCCTTTGCGAAGGCAAGGGCAGGCATTGCTTAACTGGCTGCTTTAAAATTACCAAATTCAATCAGGTTAATTCTGGCTCATCAGTCTCATCCCTAGCAGCTTAGCGCTCTTGGTCCCTGAGAGGCCTCCTCACCTTCCTGAACCAACATCTCCTCTGCTCCCAAGTCAGCCATTTTAGCCGGTGGAGGTACATCTTTTCCTGACAAATGGTATTTTTCGGCCACTTTCTGTTTAATGGATAACTGCTCTGGAGTTAATACGTATTCCCCCTTGAAAAAGAGAGCTCTTGTTTCCCTGGTAAATAATGAGTCAGCTGCGGCCATGTCCAGGGAGTAATAACGAGGATCTCGATGACTGCTCGAAGGCTCCTTACTGCTTTCTATAAATTGCGCTCCTTTGGAGGATAACTGAGGAGCGATATCTTCATTAAGGGTCTTTAAGGCATAAAAGGGAGGCGTTTTCCCTTTGGCATTACCCACATTCACCAGCCCTTTATTTTGCTCCAGACAAGCAGTAGCCAATGCCAGGTTCTCTGCTTTCTCTGCCTCATTCAAGCTGCTTCGTCTGGCAGTAATATGTAAAGCAGTATCTCCTGCTTTAATACAGCCCAGGTGATCTTTACCATCATTGACTTTTACAGATTCACTGATTGAACTATATGAGCTGATGCTAGAATATGTTTTCATTCTTACGCTTGGATAAACAGGCGTTTGGGCCTTCGCTCCTGATTTAATCAGCAGTGTAGCAGTAGAAATATGTTTATTTAATAAGGCTTGTTTAATAGCAAGCTCACCCGCTTGCCCGGTAAAATCAGCCCCTCCTGCTTTCAGTTTTTCAAGCATCGCATTATCGCCCTTCTGAGCGGCGTAGACGATAGCGGTAAATCCTGATGCGTCTACGATATCAGGATTGGCTCCATGAGTTAACAAAAGCTCCACTTTGCCTAATTGTTTCTGGATAACCGCCTGAATTAAAGCGGTCTTTCCTGAATCGTTTTTAGCATCCATTATCGTATGATTAACCCGACGGCTCTTATCCTCAGCTTCAGGGTTAACTATGGATAAGATAGTGGTTAATTGCGAAGCAGTGATCTTCGTATTGTTTGACGCAGCATGAAGCACTGTTTCCTTGTTCCCGGTTAATTTTTCCAGATGAAGACCTTTTAGCAAACTGCGCAGCTCCTCTTCCGTCAGACTGTCAGCCTGCTTGTGGCTTACAGCCAGAAATGCGGCAGTCTCCCCTCGTTGATTCTGCAAATTTCTGTTGTAGTCGTATCGCATCAACTCCCGCAGGATGCCTAAATCTTCTCTATGTAAAGCATAGTGAACGGGAGTACTCAATCCAGGGAAGGTATGAAGGCCTTTTGATGCAAAAGAAGAAGCTTTTATAGTAGCCTGATTAGTATTGATGCCATTCGCCAAGAGCATTTTTACATTTGGGAGGCTTCCAGCAGCAACCGCATAATGCAAAGGGTTTTCACCCTGCGTGTTCAATGCGTTAAGCGTCTCTTTGCTCCAGATCAAGACATTTAAATCCACATCAGCCGCAGTCGCTGCAAAGTGAATAGGCAATTCGCCCTGTTTGTTAGCTATTGTGACGGAAGCCTTATGATTTATCAGTGTTTTCGCGGCTTCATAATGATGCCCGCGGGCCGCAAAAAGTAATGCAGTATCCCCAAGGTCTGTCTGAGCATTAACCAAAGCTGCGTCCTTTAACAGCTCATCCATAAGTTTACTATTCCCAACTCTCGCTGCGCGATGAAGTGCAGTTTCTCCCTTGGGATTTTTGTCATGAACAGGCATGATCGTAGCTTGCGAAGCCGCAGGTGCTTTCCGAAACAGACTTAACATAGATATCCTTAACTATTAAAAAACTCATTATCTTTTGAAACATTCAGAATGGCAATCCGGAATGTTATTCAGTTCTTTTTCATTAGGTGTTGCATAAAACGCTTACGCAGGCATTAGATGCGAAAATGTGCTTGTAGGTGCGTTTATTCTAATTTGACAAGCAGTCAATGCTCTGCCAATCTTATTTTTAATAAATTCTATGGCCTTAAAAAAATACCAACTCCAAATCTCAAAGGGAATTATCATGACCAAAGTCCATGCCTATGCAACCAGAGAAAAATCCAGTCAACTTTCTCCTTTCGAATATGATTTAGGTGAAATTGGTGCAGATCAAGTTGATATTAAAGTGGAATCATGCGGCATTTGCCATTCAGATCTGGCTATGATTGATAATGAATGGGGTTTCAGTAATTATCCGATTGTTCCTGGTCATGAAGTCATAGGGACGGTTAAGACTGTCGGAGATCATGTTAAAAATCTGAAAATCGGACAGCGTGTAGGCCTGGGTTGGTTTAGTGGAAGCTGCATGCATTGCCATCGTTGTCTCAGTGGGGATCATAATCTTTGTGGAACGGCAGAACAAACGATAATCGGACGACATGGTGGATTTGCAGATACGGTGCGTTGTAACTCAGAATGGGCAATCGCATTACCCGATGCGATTGATGCTAAAAATGCCGGTCCATTATTCTGCGGCGGAATTACTGTATTCAACCCTATTGTGCAATTTGAAGTGCGCCCTACTCATCGCGTAGGCGTTATTGGTATTGGCGGGCTAGGTCATTTGGCATTACAGTTTCTCAACAAATGGGGATGCGAAGTTACAGCCTTTTCGTCTTCCCCTGGCAAAGAAGCAGAAGCCAAAGAGATGGGCGCGCATCATGTCGTTAATTCAAAAGATCCAAAAGCAATCGAAGCACTTGCAGGACAGTTTGACTTTATAATGAACACCACTAATGCTAATCTGGATTGGTCAGCCTACATTAATGCGCTTGCTCCACATGGACGTCTTCATACAGTTGGTGTAACCTCCGCGCCTATTCCTGCACAATCAATGCAACTGATTATGACTCAGCGCAGTATCTCAGGCTCCCCTCTCGGCAGCCCGGCTACCATCCAAGACATGCTGCAATTCTGCGCACGACACAACATCATCCCCATGACTGAACACTTTGCAATGAAAGACGTGAATAAAGCTTTGGATCATCTGCGCTCAGGTAAAGCACGATATCGTATTGTTTTGGATAATTAGAATCTGTTGACATCTGGCCGATGATTAATTCTTCGGCCTTTGATTTATATGTCATGGGTGCCGTTAACCACGTACAACAGGCTATTCTGTACTATTTTTGCCCAAGTGCCCGATTCTGATACAATATCTCACTCAAACATTAAGAAATCATTATATTCAGAAAAGGGGTATCCATATGGTGATCAGCTCTATAATTCCATGAATGGACACCCGCTCAAGGGCAATACATTATTAATCCTGAACTTAATCAACGTTAATAAATATTGAAAAGGTTCTAGTCGTATGGGCGCCACCAATCTTTGTCATAGGTAATTTTCATAACATAATCCATCGACTCGAAGGGCAAATTGTTCAAATCCAATCGATAATCTCTGTTTTCGGTAAATGCGCTGCTAACTTGCGCCCTATAACGCTCGAGGCTATGCTGAAATTTTTTCGGCTGCCATTTGAATTTTATAGTTTTTGATTGTAAAAACTGCACAAAAATATCCAGTATTCTAAACTCCGGATTGCATTCCTCAAGCCAGAGAATTTGCCTGTCATCATGGGCTTCATTAAAAATATATTGTCCTTCACTATCGCGGATAAAGCTGAAAGAGCCATAAACCAAGCCTAATTTTGACATCAGCAAACGCAATTTCTTTTGTAACTCTTCAGGGGCTTCATAAGGCTCAACTTCAACTTGGCCTTGAGCAATCGACTGCCAATTTAATGTAGATTTTTCAGGAGAGCGATCTACAAGTTTCGCGGCAACCATAAAATCACCAAAGCAATTAATTACAATCTCATAATCCTTCTTAACTTCCATCTGGTAAATCCCGGGAGTCAATTGCAGAACCTTATTGGGAGGTAATCCCAAAAATCTGACTTGTGATGGATTAGTCATTTTGATTTGCTTTTCTTCATGCCAGCAAGAAGTAGTCAAGGGCTTGTAAATGACTCCAGTCTTATCTTCGTTGTGAATGACAAAGTGACGAATCTCCAAAGGATCATTGGAGCATAAGGTGTAGGGTACCAATAGCCCACATTCCTGAGCTAATTTTAATTGTAACAATTTGGAACGTGCTCGATTAGAGGCTTCTTTACTATTCACCCACCAGGCATCATCATTCAAGTTTTCAAACAAAGAATCATAAAACAAGGCATTTTCTTTCAGAGTGAACTCATAATCATCAGCATGCAAGGCCTCCCGTGGAATGAATGTTCTAATTCCGCGCCACCATACCACATCATAGTGATTATTAAGTACCGACTCATAGCAATCCGAACAACGCCATTCATATTCCCCTTTTTTGATATACACTGAATTGGTCTGCCGAGTAGGGAAATCAGCTGGATAGAGCAATCTCACTTCATGATTAACACGCTCAAGAGCAAACTTCACAAACAAGGTATGGGTATCATTCAAATCGGTGGGAATTAAAAACTTCATTACTTCTTCCTTAAAGCTAATTGTGACAATTTTCTTATATAAAATAAAAATGACTGGAGGGAGGAAAAATCATAGTCAACATCTTCTTCTGATTATCCCTGACCCGAGCCTCCAACAAATGACGAAAACTACGCCGATCACAACGCCGAGCCACTTTCATCAATGCTTCATCATCAATCGTTAAAGCCAATTGGTACGCCAAAACACGCTCTGGTTGCTCATCCATATTTGCTCCTCATTAAATACGTTTTGAATAAATTTGAATAAGATTATTCAAATTGACATAATTTACAAGTATGCAATACTACTTGTCAATCGCAATAGAATAAATTTATTAAATAATTTATGAAAGAAAATGACCTAATTACTAATCTGACTCATTTAATGCGTATTCATGGGAATTTGACGGTTAGTGAGTTAGCCAGATTAACTCAAATACCTCAACCAACCATTCACCACATTTTAGCGGGCTCAACAAAAAAGCCACGAAAGAAAGCATTATTGGCCATAGCTAATTATTTCTCCGTTACTCAAGAGGAGCTATTAGGCTTTACGCCAATGACAATAAAAATATCAGAGGAACTAAAATCTGATTTAAAGATACAAACTGTTCCTATCATAGATTGGGAACTATTAAAATCATGGCCCTCATGTTTTTCTGATGAAGATGAAACATTATGGATTAACCAACATGTCTCACAAGGCTCGTTTGCTCTGATTATGAATAACAGCTCAATGGAGCCATTGTTTCCTTTAAACTCCTTTTTAATATTTGATGTAGCAAAAATTCCAAAAGATAGGGATTTTGTAATTGTTTATAGAAAGGGAAGCGATCAAATTCTGTTTAATAGACTATTTATTGAGCAACAAAACAATTTCATCAAAATGCAAGAAACTAGTGAAAACATGAGCTTGGTTAAGCTCGATAATAAAGATGATAAGATTATTGGAATATTGATAGAGGTAAGAATCCAGTATTAAATCAACCTAACCTCCTTCATTTCTAAAACAAATGGATTAAAATTGGTGTGAATATCGTAATGATCTACATTTTCAATTTTTTTCAAATACTTAACTAAAATCCAAGATGGGAAGACCATAATTAGTGCACAACAAAATTTCCAAAAAAAACCGCATAACATCATCCAAAGTAAATCACCTCCTTTAATAACTCCAGAGTAATTAAGTAAATCAACAATTACTGTTAATATAGCTTGACCAAAAACTGTTGATAATAAACTTCTTAAAAGATAAAGCCGCCCCTTTAAACGAATTTTCCATTTCGCTAAGATGTAAATATTTGCGAATTCACCAACGAATAATCCAAGAAGCCCTGAACAAACATATCTCAGCGTTGGATCAAAAACAATTTTATAAGCTTCAACTCCAGTTAAAAACTCAGGAGCAGGCAAATGAGAAACGCCGATAACAATCAGTGAGAACAAAACCTCGGAAATGATTCCAATCCAAATGAATAAGCGTGGATAAGCATACCCATAAACCTCACCCACAATATCACATATGCAAAAAGTAAATGGAAAGATAAAAATTCCCCCTGGCTCAAGCATAGGCCCAATTTGAGTAATTCTACTAGCCAGACAGACAGTGGCGAGTAAGGCTGTAAGATACATTCCCAAGAGGAGTAGTGGATACTTATATTGACTTTTAGAACTTAATTTATCTAAGAGCATGCTCTGCAAATTATTTCTCCAAATGAGCTTTTGTATTTTTATAGTCTTTTACAGTGTCAGATACTCCTGCCATATATCCTACTCTGTTAGCATCAATTGGGTTCAGCTTAGAAATCAGATCTTTATCCCTAGAAATTTCTGTAGGGGTTCCTGTAATAGTTTCCCTTCCATTTTTTGATTTTAATTCAAGCATATACCCTTCCACCTCATCCCTCATTTGCTGGGTGATAATCGTGTAGTCTGGTTTCAATCTTTCAACGGTGGCTATATAAGTTAAAGTGCGAACTGTTTTTTTGTCTAAACACTCAATAAAATTGTTATCAACAACTATGTCACTAATATTTTTTTCAATTATATGCCTTTGAGATAGTTTAATGACTGCTTTTGTATATTTAGTTTTACTACACTCATACAAATCAACAATTTCAAATTGAGGTTTATCAACACGTTCACTAAAAAATTCTTTGATAGTAAGAACGATAATATTCCACCAGGCTAATGTACTACTCAACATGGAATTTTCCTTGCTCCTATAATTCCTACACTCTCTTTACCATATTCTGATAATATTAAGTCATCTGGAAATTGCTTCTTCCTGTTAATGTAAGTTGAATAATCTAAAATTAAATCTGCTCGCTCTAATGTTCTCTCAAGAACTTCTTTAGTCATCCAATGCACAAAAGATGGCAAGGAGCTTACTCTACCACTGCATTCATAATCGGCCGGATTAGTAATTTCCCCAGGCCATTCAATATTATCCTTTAATCTTTTCTCATACTCAGGCAAAAAGCTCTGCCAATTTTTCAAATATGGAGTTTCACAAATAATATATAACTTTCCACCCGGTTTTAATAATTTGGCCGCAAATGAAACCGCCTTATCTATTTTTTCTCCTTTAAAAAAATGTAAGACGCGACTAATTAATATTGCATCGAAATAGTTCTTGGGTAGGCTGAATAATTCATCTGGAAAATCACCTGGTATTAATATGAACTCAGAAGCATCTCCAGAGGCAGTGATGCCTTCTTTTGTCTGGTTCAGATGAAGTTGCTTAACTACAGCAAGATTTTCTGCAGAAATATCATTGCAAAAAACTTTAACACCCTTTGAACCCGCTAAAAGTGATGCAGCTCCAAAACCAGCTCCAATTTCCAATACAGCTCCATTGTTTTGATAGCATTGTCCAGCATGTAAAAGGAATTGCTCTGAAATAATGTCACAGGGTTTTACAACAAAACCGCCCAGCGGATTATGGGTTTTGATAAAAGCTTCGTTTGACTGTAAAAGCTGTGGTATAGCGACTTCAAATATTGAATTAGGTTTGACCAACACCTGATTTATATGATCTATGGTATATAAGGGGGAGGCTTTGAGAGCCTCTAAATTGACAAGCGTTGAACCTCCTGACTTGAGAGAGTTGCAAACTTGATTAATCTGAAAGCTAAATGTGAGAAGAAACGGGACTGTTGGCGTTCCATAATGATTAGACCATCTCATCATTCTAAGATTATTTAATTGTTCAGGAGAAAATAAAGTCCAAGAATGTTTATATAATCCCTCCAATAAAATAGTAAGACTTGTCATTTTTTCAATGGAACTAGTCAAATTACAGTCCAGAATCCGATTAATTGAATCCATTAAAAGATTGTACTTATTCTGATAATAGGCTGATATGATTTCTTCTATAATGTATTTAAACTCATACAATGTCATGAACTACATCCATTTACTACAGCTAGCGCAATCATAAATTCAAAGAAATGAATTTTCAACAAACACGAGAAAAATAATCCCAGGCCGAGATATTTATATCGTTTTTTTTTCAATCTTTATGCTAATCATATATTCTTTCACCATTTTTTAATGCAATTAAAGCAACCCGTTCTTAATTACTAATTTTCATTCTTTTACTGAAGTGAGCATTAATTTATATTAAAAATAATTTTATATGACATAACCCTGTGCAGGATGTTTGCGATAAACTTTAATCGCACTTCAGCAAGTACAATCTAGCAAGGCTGATCAAATCTTTCTAATAAAGCTAACTTCAATTTATCATAATACTCAAAGTTTTCGCTCATATAGATTTTTTTCTTATTTTGAAGTTTAATCAATAAATGATTCTTGTCCTGCATAAACAGATTTGAGTCTTCTGTGAAAAACCTAGTATTTTTTACTTCCTGGATTGAGATAATTTCGGAAAAAAAATACTTCTTAGTACATCCCGAAAAAAATCTAATTTTTATTGAGTTATTATCAATGCTCACATTCTGTGCCGTTTTAGTTGCAAGAAATATTGTTCGCATACTTAGTACAACAAAAGCCATCGCCAATAGAATACCCAAAATAATCACAATACGTTCAACAACATTCAAGCTGCTAGTAGAAAAGCATACGATTCCGCAAAAAAAGACGAGAATAAAAAATACACAAGAAGGGAGGGCCAGCCAAATTTGCCTTCCTTTTGAACCATAAATATGGTCAACAAAGTTTAATTCCTGATTGTCTAGTTTCAACCTCTGATTAATTTTTTCACCTAAAATAGCTTTCAGCTCACTGTATCCATCTACATTATCCCCTATGTAAACTTTCGATTTAGTCTTGAATGATAATTCTATGTGTTCACCGCCAACCTTAAAAATAGGTGATTCTGTAAACAACCAATTATTTTTTAAATAGGTTACGTCCAATAGTGTATCAATGTGGAATCGGTCCTTTCTTCCCAAAAATGATCTTAGACAGAGGTAATCTCCGTCTACTATAATTTCCTGGACACTTTTCAAAGCGAATAACAATGTACAGCTCACTCGGAAAAGGAACCAAGAAACCATTGAACCACCTATCAAATGAACCAAGGCGTCTTGGGCTTCAGAAATGTGTAGTAATGCATCAATGCATATTGTCATTATAAACAGAATAAAAAACAATGCAGGAAAAAACATCCATATCAAGAAGCCTTTTGGTCCTAGACTTACATCAACAAACTTAAGATTTTGTTTGGTAAATTTTGTCATAGAGCTCTTCCCCTATTTTTATGGATGGCGTTTCAGTTTGAAATCTCAGCATTGCCGCTGTAATTGCAGGCATGCCCCAAGTCCAAGCAGCCCCTAGGCTTGTAAAAGTAGCGTTTATGAAAACTTTTCCTAAACTTACAGGTTTCCCAGTCTTATACCAATCAACTCCTTGATTAGCGTAGCTTATGCCCCCACCTGCAAGAAAATTAATTTTAGTGGCAGTTGCTCTACTAGGATTTACTTTGCACCCGACAATCATTCCCGCAAATGTTGCCAGTATAGCTGTTTGTATAGGATGCTCATCCCCCGTTGACACAGCTGCACCATAAGAACTCCCACCAGCTATAGCTGCATTTGCTGAGTGTCTTATGATAGTTGCTTTATATGTTGAAATCACTTTTCCAGCCTTAGTTTTACTCAAAAACTTAACTGTTTTGATGAGTGGTTTGGCGAGGGGAATTAGGGATAGAAGGGCCATACTGCCGTTCATTTCCTGGAGACTTACCATGTCTCGGCCGGTATAAAACTCCATGCCTCCTTTAATTTGGCCTACTACGGGTATGAGATCAATTCCAAACGAGACGACATCTTCGAGCCAGCTGGGGGTATTGTCAATCGGTTCTGGTTTTAGATCTCGTAATATGTCATAAAAGTGGGATCTGACGTTATATTCTTTTTCCAGGTCATTCAGGCCTTGGGTTAAGCTGTTGTATCTATCCATTATTGAGTTCTTTCCATAATTGTACAGATCCGTGAGGGTGTTTCTTAAGTCTAATTCGTTGTTGGTTGCCAAGGATAATGGATCTGTTTGGGGAAGGATAGATTGGGCGGTTGAATTTTCGTTGAGATTCAGAAGGATACTCTCTCCATTGTCGAGATAGAGGGATTCAATGCTGTCTTCGGGGCTTGGACTTGAATCCTCTATGTTTAGCTCATTACTCTCAGAATCTTGAATTGCTGATTTCATAATGCCCTGACCTATGCTATCTCCCAGATTGTCTTCCAGTATCTGCAAAGTGTTGATGCTTTGGCCGGTCAGAAGGGCGTGGCTGCCTTGATTTAGTAATGAATTAAGCTCGGTGTTAATCATTTCGGTTTTATCGATTGCTCTTAAGGCATTACTGACTCTCCCCCCTGCCTCTCCTCCCATTAGACCTGCTGTGACGCCACTGGCGGCCAGCCGTTGCCAGTCGAAATGCTTTTGCTGGTTGGCAGCGAGCGTTATTCCCTGACTGAGTGCATTTTGACTCATCATTTCTGCTGCAGAGGAAAAATTGAATAGCGCAGGCGACTTGTCACTTAAAAAGCCGAGGGCATCTTTTGCCAATCCATCCATTTTCATGCCGCGCATTAAACCGGCACTTGCCATTGTGGCCAATGCGGTGGTCAATGCCGCACCCCAATGCATTCCTTCCTGTAAGCCGGCCATACTAGCAACACCCTGGCTGGCCATATTGCCAATAAAACCGGCACTCAAGCTTGCTCCTAAACTAACACCGAGAGAGGTTCCGCCCCACAGAGTGGATAATCCCAGTTTAAAGATACCTCCCAGGCCGTTAATCGCCAGAGCAGAAGGGGCAAAGATACTTGCAACGGCTGCCGCGGCCAAAACGGTAATAATAGTACCGACTACTGCAGTCAATACTTTGCCTAGTAATTTATGATGCTTCCGTTGAACGGGGGATGAGTCCGTTGATAAAGGCTTGGGCATGGGTGCTGTCGCACTGGTGTTGCCTATAAAATAATCTTCTCTGAGCACGTTGTGCGTATCGGCACTATTATGCTGATTGGAGAAAACAGGAGGCAGGACCAGCCGCTGTCCTGCGTGCATTTGTGAAGAACTTCCTGCCCGCTCCTCACGACTGGTGATGCCATTGGCATCTGCAATTAAATACCATAGGCTGCTATCGCCATAGACCTGAAGGGCGATTGACTCCAAAGTATCGCCTGCACTTACGGTGTAACTTCCTAAATTATCCTGAGGACTATTGGGGCTTATTGCATCATTCGGCTCGTTTCGGGCTTGCATGGATTCCGCAGTCGTTCTGCCGTTCTGAAAAAAGGCGTTGAAATTGCCATAACCAGCGCGGGGGTTCCATATCCAGGGGTTGGTTTTTTGTGCAGGCTGGGCGCTGCCTTCCGGAGTAAAACCGCCATAGACTGTCAGCGTTTGCTTGCCGGTGGTGGCATCCAGTTTTATATCCGCAATGTGTTTCCCATTCACACTGAGATAACTGGTTTTACCGGTTTGGTCTTCCCGCGAGCGGATGCCGTCCACAGCACTGCTGGAGTAATGTGCGCTGTTGGTTCTGCCGCTGGAGTCGGGCTGTTGATCGATGGCCTCCTGTAGTTGACCATTGACATCATAAATCCGCATGCTCAGACCGTAGGTTGAAGCCTGATTGTCAATACTCAATGTAGCCCGATCTTCCGAGCGGCGATAATCATCCCACCAGTCAAAACTATATACATGCGTGAGTGTATATCCCGCATTTTGCCCCTGTTTCTCCACCCGCAGCATTTCTGCAGTCAGGTTTTCTGCAACATCATAGTAGAACTTGTTTTGGCTCACCAGATGCTCAAGGTTTCCTACAGGGCGGGTGGTAGTCACATAATCCAAAAAGCCGTTTTTATAACTCGAGCGATTAATCTGGGCGACATTCCCCTTCGCATCAAAGAGGCGATCCTCAATGACCTGTCCCGCCTGATTATACTTTCTTGACTCCAGGGTTATATTATCTTTTTGCGTCCATTTCAGTTGATTGCCTTTATTGTATCCATATAAATAATGATGCAGGATCCCCTCCTCATATTTATCCGCACCGGTTAAATTACCAGCGGCATCATAATCAAGAAGGCTTCCCTGATCTTTATCAATTTGTATATTACCCTCGATCAATTTTCCTTTACTGATTTTAATGCGATTATTTTCATCATAACTGTAGTATTCATCACTACTGGCTTTTTCATATCCTCCATAGTTAGCGGTGATAAGACTATGCCTTAAATTACCGGCCGCATCGTATTGATAATCGATTGATAACAGGCTTTTATCCTGCTGCGGGAAACGGCTATCCACATCATCGGGATGGGCTCGCCTGACAGAAATTAATCGTCCAAGACGGTCATATTCATAATGATCAGACTCAAGCAACCAGCCGTCCTTTCCCGGATTGATACGAGAGCTTTGTTTGCTGCTGACATTTCCCTCATTGTCATACTGGTAATTCAACACCTCGCCGCGAGTGTTATCCACATATTGTTTAAGACTTCCATCGCCCTGGTAATGATATTCTATCGAGCGTCCTGAACCCGATTCCGAAAGCAGCAAACCGTTACGGTTATACCGATAAGTGGTCTGGTGCTGCCCCAGATCAGTGTGCGAAATCAGTCGCCCATCCTGATAGCTCCAGCTTTGAACATGGCCAAGCTCATCCGTTTCGGCCAGTTTATGACCGGCATCGTCATAGCTCATTGATCGCCAATACCCAAAGGTATTTCGTTTGCCAATTAAATTTCCCAATTCATCATACACAAACAAAGAAGCATTGTTTTCGCCATCTGTTTGCTGCAGAAGCTGGCCAGCCTCATCGTAGAAATATTGCTGTTTACTTCCCGAAGTCTGAATGCCGGTCAAACGATTCGCTTTGTCGTAAAGATAAACCGTAGAGCCGCCCAACTCATTAATGCTCTCTTTCAGCCGGCCGAAAATATCATAGTATTTCTGCCTCAGCCCTCCTTTCCCATCCCTTTCCTGTATTACATTCCCTGAGGCATCCAATACTTTTGTTACCCTATGTCCATTGGCATCCGTAAAACCGATCAATCGACCGAGGCGATCGTAGGCATAGAACAGCCGAGGATTGATTAATCGACCGACACCATGCTCATCATAGGCCATTACCTCGAGGAGGTCCTGTTCAGTGAGCTGGTTTAAGCCGTTATACTGATAGTTCGTTTCATAGCCATTGGCATTACGATGGCTTAACACATTTCCCCAGCGATCATAGCTATACGTCTGATTTATGATTTTCAAATGGACACTATCGTTAATCGTTAGCGGATTTTCTGTCGACTCACGGTTTTGCGCCAGCAAATTGCCCAGTTTGTCATAAAGATTATTCTGCCGCTGAAGATCAAACTCCCAAGATTCCGTTTGAAAAGATCGCGCAGTTTCAAACTGTTTATCCGACAGATCCAAGCCATCTTCTCCGGCAACCGCGCGAAAGGCGTTGGTAGAGGTTATGATTTGCGTCACTTTGTCGCTCAAATCATAGATGAACAATTGATAATAGCCCGCGGAGTTAGTGCGCCATAAACGCCCCGCCTGATCGTAGTCATAATGGATATTAAGTTGTCCATTAATTCCCTTATGAGCCACTTCGCCAAACACATTATATTGGCTATCCTCACAGGCCCAGTCCCCATTGGCTTTTCGAGTAGCCGCTCGCAGCAAATGGCCGCCGGCATCATAAAAATAGCGCTTGTCAATAAGCCGCTGGCTTCCGTCAATCTGGGAAAGTAACTCCCAGGCACGGGCTACATTCCCTTGTTCATCATAGCTATAAAATTTAAAATGCCCCATCGCATCCTGCTGCAGGAGCAATTGATCATTGCTGTCATAAAAATCAAGCGTATGGAGGTCATTGGCTGATGCTGCCGGGAGAATAAAACCCTCACTGTCGAGTTTGGCTCCATTCGCATATTGAATAGTTTCGATAAGATGCCCAAGGCCATCATAAGTATACGAGACAGCAGCACGTCCAGATTGTGTTTGCGGGCCCATTTTGGCTTTTAACTGCCCAAGCGCATCATAGCTGAAATAACTGCTCTGCCCCTCGGCATCGGTCATTTTTACCAGGTGCCCCATACTGTCGTATTCGTAGGAATTAACAATATCAGCGGTTAAATTCACCAGTTGTCCATTGCTATTCAACTGTTGATACGTCACCTGACGCTGTGTTTTTTTCTGAACTCTTCCCAAAGCATCATATTGATATAGAAACACTCGATCCAAACTGGTACTTACCGGTGATTTAACATCAAAGTCATCAAAACAACTGGCTCGCTCGGCATACTCGGTTTGCTGGCTTAATTCACCAAAGGCATTGTATTGATACCGGGTTAAATAATTTTCATCATTTAGTTCTCCAGTGAGCAAGCCATCTTTATCGTAGTATCGACGGCTGGAAGCATAGACTCCCTCGTGCAGCAAAACAGCGGTATTGATGACTTCTCCGAAGGCATTGTACTGATAACGAGTTGTTGGAGTAGAGAACTCATAGCTGCGGCTGGACGAGTTGAATGACCGCATACTGTCTTTTTCTGTCTTAATTAGCCGATTCAGCCGATCATATTGATAAAACTCATGGCGATCCAGGACGTTGGTTTTACGAGCATCGGCAAGCTCTGTACCGTTTACCTCACTACCGGGCTTGAGGTAAATACCTGTGGCGTAAGTGGTTTTTCCAGCCAGCTGGCCCAAATCATTGTATTCATACTCAGTTAAAGCGCCCAATTGATTCAGTGAAAACCGTAAATGCCCTTCGCGATCATAGGTAAAATATTGCCAGTTACCAGCCCGATCAGACTGTGCCTCGACCTCACCGAAAGCATTGTAACGAAATGTTTCGTTCAAAGTTTTCCTTAGTTCCTGCCGGTTCATTGAGCCGTTCAAGTCGGCTTTATTGATGGCTACATCGGGATAACTGATTTGTACACAATGATTGTTTGCATCAAAAGTATACTCACGAATTTGGCAAAGTCCTTCTACATCCTTGACCGTTTTAATAATATTTCCAAAGTTATCGTACAGGTTTCGAGTTATGATCGAACGGCGCTGCGATTGATAACCCAAGGCGACATCGACTTCGGGGGAAATGGTGGTAATTAATTGATTGGACGCATCGTACTCGTAACACCAGATCGCTTTATTCGCTTCTGTTTTGGAGAGGAGATTGCCATTGGCATCATAGTCATATACTGTCTGCTGATTTTCGGCATCTGTTTTATTCGTCAGGCGCCCATTGCTGTCATATTGATAAGCCGAGGTTCGCCCCTGGACGTTTTGCAGCGCCAAGCTCTCTTCAGAGTATTCTGATAGATTGAGCCTGGCGGCATAGCTGGTTTCGGAGATGATATTTCCAACCGCATCATATTGTCGGCCAATCACACGTCCCTCGGCGCTGATTCGATAAATTTCCCGGCCAGCCGCGTCAAACACTGAACGAGTAATACGATCATAACTATCTGATTTGAGAGCAGACAGCCAGTTTTCATCCAATACGCTGCTTACTGGTTTTGCAAAACCCTGCGTGGCAATAAGATTACCCAGACGATCATATTGATATTTAACGGCAAAGCCTTCAGCATTTAACTCAGCAAGCAGTCGGCCTGCCTGATCATAGCTATAACGGCTGGTTTGATCAGACTGCAGATTTCTGGATATCGATTTTTCAATCTCAGCCTGATTGAATTGATTTAAATCGAAGAGAAAGCGATTGGCAAATCGGGTTTTAGAAACCACTTCGCCAGCTTGATTATATTTAAACTCAGTCAGATGATGTTCGTCATCCAGCTGATAACACAGGCGGTTTAAACTGTCATAGGCCAGATGCTGTATCCGACCAGCTTCCGTTTTTCCAAAAACCGGAATGATACCGTTCTTTAAATCCTCAAGTGATGCCGGTTTTGCATAACGTATTATCCTAGTGGCATTCCCTTGCACATCATAGGTGTATGCAGTCGCATAACCCATTGGATCAAAGCTTAATAGCACATGTCCATCGGAATCAAATTGCTTGAAGCTGTAGCGATCCGCACTACTGCTTTTAAGCAGCAGTTTCATGTCATTTTCTGTAGCCGCTGCATTTAGCCGCACTTCATTGGCATATTGGATAGTGCAAATATTGCGGCCATTCAGATCATATTTAAACTCAGTGACACAGCCCCGCGCATCAATCTGGAACCGGCATTCATCCATGACATCATAGATCCAATACCGGGTATTGCCCCGAGGATCAGTTTCACTGCAGAGATTGCCCTTGGCGTCGTAGGTATATTGCGTCACCAGGGACAAACCTTCAGGATCAATTATTTTTTGGGTACAGCGTCCTAAAGCATCCCATTCATAGGCAGTAATCTGGTTTTTGCCGCAGGAATTAAGGATTGTTTGCCTGGTCAGCTGGTTCTGACTGTCATATTCATACTCGGTGATTAAATTCAAACCCAAAGGATCAATGCAACTACGAATGCAATTTCCAGCATTGTCGTAGCGGTATTGTTTAACAATCTGATCAGGGCCAATGACCTCCAGTTGACGACCTATACCATCAAAATGATAGCGCGTGCTGAGATTCAAACCCTCAGGATCGATGGTTTTACTCAATACTCTTCCCGCCGCATCATAACTGTATTGAGTAATACGGCCGTCTTTTGATTCCTTGATTAATTGCCCGGCGCGGTCATAGGTATAAAAAGACTGAAGACCCAAGGGTCCATTTTTTTCGATTAATTGCCCATTCACATCATATGTGAAAGAGGTAATCGCACCATTGAAGTCAGTAAAGCTAATCTTGTCGCCAAAGGCATTAAATTCTGTCTTGACTTCTCTGCCTTTATCCGGCTGTCTGATAGTTACACTGCGGTTGCTATCATCATATTCATAAATGGTCCGCAGCTGATCAAATTCATACACTAGCCTTGAAAATGCGTCATAGCGCATGGTTTTCTCTTTACCTTTCGGATTGATGACGGCGGTGCATTCCCCTCGCTGGTTGTATTTATAACTGGTCTTATTTTGATTGGCGTCAACTGCGATCATCAGCCGCCCAAAACGATCATAACTCCAGGATTGCGGCTTATAAATTCCTGTGACACTGTCCTGCTGCAAAACCAGAAGCCCCCTCTTATCATAGAAATAATTGATTGTGAGCGGGGATTTTCCCTGTGCATCCTGAATCAATTGTTCCACTTCGCCAAAGGCATTGTAGCGGGTCGCTGTTTCCAGGCGAGAACCTTTACAGGTTCTGATGACCTGACCGAGATGATTGTATTCGTACTCGGTTACTTCATCGGCGGGATCTTTGTGCAATGTCAGGTAATCGTGCAAATTGCCAGCATTCATTTCAGGAGGCAGATTTTTAAAATGTTTGCTGTATTGAATGTAATGGGTCAGATTCCCAAAGTCATCGTATTGCTGTTCCCTGATTTCCCCATCGGCATTGATAATAAAGGCCAGCCGTCCCTGCTCATCGTAAACATAGCGTTCTGTTTGCCCAAGCGCATTGATTTTCGTCAGTAAGGAATCATTATTACTGTAACTATAATGGATAGCATGCTGCTGCCAGATAGCGGCGATTTCTTCTTTTGAAAGCTCGATGTTGCGCAATAACTTTTCGCCTTCTGCACTGAGACTTGCTATCAGTCGGCCTCGCTCATCGTATTGATAGCGTGCACCGCGACTTTGATCCCGGAAACGATCGAAAGCTCTTTTTTCGAGCATTAAGCCGCTATTGTCGTAGAAATAATTTAAGGTTAAACCGCCTGACTGATTTTCCTCGATTAATAACTGCCGTTCGTCATAGCGATAACTGGTTATCCTGTCTTTGGGATGACAGTTGGGTTTTTGATCCTCCCAGGATTTATCAAAGCTCAAACGCAATGGCTTGGATAAAGCGGTAAAATATTGTCTTTTTTCAAGCAACATACCCGCGTTATTGTAGTAATAACTGGTGGCAAACCCTTCGCCATCAATATCCGCTTCCTTTAAACCAGCCGAATTATAAAATGAGTAATTAACAATGTCTTTGTCGGAAACAGCCGGCTCAATCTCCCCCCAGAATTTCAGATCGCTGGTAATTGCCTTGTTATAAAATTTACGAACTTCAATACAGTTTCCCAAGCGATCATACTGATAGCCGATTGCAGCTCCCTCAGCATTAATTTCGGCCTGCAAACGCCCGGCAATATCATAATAGTATCGGTAGCGCCGATCATTAGCATTTTCAACCGGGGTTATCGTTCCCGATTTTATAGCATCAAACAAATTAGTTATTGCTATACGCTCTGCATAGGCGATTTTTTCGGTCAATTGGCCTTGTGCATCGTAGCGATAACCAATAATTGCCCCGGTGGCATCGACCTGATAAGCAATTTGATTGTATTGATTATAAAACGTCCAGTTATAGCGATCTTTACTTGAGTGAGTTGGACGAATTAGTTCTAGCTCAAGACCGCCAAGCTGCTGTTCATTTACTTTTTGGGCGTATTCGATGGACTGAATCAAACGGCCCTCGGCATCGTAGCGGTATTCCTTTAAATGACCATTGTTATCGACTTTAGCGCAAAGCAACCCTGCCTTGTCATACAAATACCAGCTTTTCCGTCCTTCCCAGTCAGTTTCCGAAATCAGACGCCCTGCTTTATCATACTCAAACCGCTGTACTCCGAAATCACGGTTATTAGTACCCAGCTGCTGCTTTGACAAAAGAAGCCCGCTTCGATCATAGAGATAAAGCGTTTTTAGACCCCTGCTGTCTGTTTGAATTATTCGTTGATGACTGTCGTCATATTCATACTGATTGATAAGACCCAAATTATCTCTGGAACAGGTGAGACGACCCAAATCATCATAAAAAAAATAGGTTTTGTTATCACCCCATTCAGTGGGTACTGTTTTTTCAATCAAACGTCCGCGCGCATCATATTGATAGTAAGTTCTTAATGCATTTTGCTCAAAACCGTTTCCTGCAGCGTCCACTGATTGATAGTGGATTTCCTGCTGCAGTTGTCCGCGCCAATCATATTGATATTCGACCAGGCTGATTTGCGCGGCAGGCTGGCGTTTGCTCCAGGACTCTAAATCATTTAAATCAGGTTGGCTTAAATTCGAAAAAAGGCTTAAATCAAAAGCTGATTTTAAATAGACGCGGCGATTGAGGCATGCACCCGCCTCGTTATAGCGATATTCAGTAACCGTTCCATTATCAGAAATTGCAAAGCGCAAATGCCCCTTCGAATCATAGATATAATGGGCTGTCGCTGTTTGTCCTGGATGGTTATTTCCGTTAAATATGGATGATTTGCTTTCAGACAAGAGGCGATGCTCGGCGTCAAAGGTTCTTTGAATAATCTGTCCATCAGGTTCCTCAGTACGTATACAGTCTCCTGCCTCATTATAAATAAAGTTCCATGCCAGTCCGCCCTTCACAATACGACTGAGATAATTGCCCTGGTATTGATAACTGATTGTATGATTGTCCGGACCTCTGATTTCTGTGAGACGATCCTTATCATCAAATGAATAGCACCACGTTTCCCCCAATTGATTGCTTACTTTTGTACAGCCCGGCTCATAATTGAATCGAGTTATCCTGCCCTCTCCATCGGACATACTGCTTATCCGGTTCTGCTCGTCATAGCTAAAATGCAGCGCACAGCCATCGCTCTGTCGGATTGATTCGATGAGATCGGAATCATCCTGATAATCGTAAGCCACCCAGGAGCTCTTGCCATCCCCCTGATCCTGGATAACTAATCGAAGACGGCCGGAGTCGTCATAGCTATAGTGGAGGTGATGGACTAGCAAACCCTGATCATAAAAACTGATATCCTGTAGCAATCCCTGCTGGAATTGCCAATGGATATTTTGCTGGCCAGTGCAATCAAATATATCGCTTAGCTGGCCATCGTTATACACATAATTCAAGCGATGCCCATCCCGATCGCTCCAGGCTGTCAGCAATCCTTCCGTATTGTATTCACAACTGACTGCGGATGCGCCTTGAGAATATGACCATCCATTGCCTGTCCATTGTATCCTTTCAGTACCGCCGTCCTCGGGCAGATAGGTCTTGCTCGCCGAATCAAAAACAAAGCGAGTGTGATGGCCATCCTCACCGATTCGGGTCAGGCTCCCCCCCGCACTGTTTGGCTCGCCATCGATAATCAGATGAGTTTGGGTATTAAACAACCAGCGATCTGCTTTTTTTCCTTGAGCGTTATAGGTTGAAAATAAGTTGAAACCGATTCCATGACTCGCCAGGAAACCATCGGATTGTTTTAATATCAGATTGCCATTAGCTGCATTGATATACAATGAAAGGCCGTTCTGGCCAAAAATAGCATTGCCCTGTGGACCGTAAGCACCTAATTGGCTCAAAGAGGAGCCTTGCAGGCCCAAGCCTGTACCTGTAAAAATCTGCGACATTTCTCTTCCTTTTGTCTACAAATTGTTTGCGATGTAAGATTTGCCTTCCAGACTTATCGGACATCGCCAGCATCAGAATACCAAACCGTTAAAAAGGCCTGGATTTTCCAAACTGGGCTAACAATACAGGGAGGTACTATTTTTAATAAAAGAAGAGATAAAGTTGAATAGAAAAACGTGATAAAGAGGACTTGCAAAGCTCATGATTGTTCCTAATTTCCATAAACATATCCGGTAACAGCGGCATGATAATGAAAGTATTTTTGGAAATCAATTCTGAAAAAATGCCCAGTCAGGATATAAAATGCCACTGTGCACACAACAGATATTTTATGATTATTTAAAGCGCATTTTTGGCAGATTTAAGGTAATTCCGGGGGCTTATTTCCAGGAAGAACTCTGGTTACATTTTTTTCCTCTGAACTCCAGAACGTGACGTTTATGACCGAAGAGATCTCATTTGTTTTGACAGCAACCGTTTCTTCAGGTTCTTGGCTCACTGGTTCAGCCACTTCTTCAGAATCATCCGTTAAAGCTTCATCAGAAGACGAGCAAAAATTCAGGATGAACCCATCGTTAACGTCCTGATTATCACGTAGAAAATCAGCCTCCTGTTGGATAGAACTTTGCTCCTGCGCGGCATATTCTTCTTCAGAGAGAAGCAATTGCTTCCTGACAATATCCCCGATGTGATCTGCGGTGTAATGCGAAGCCTGATAGCCGCCGTGGCCATCGTAAATACCAGACATCCCGCAAAAAGACGCGTATTTACCGCTACGTTTCACAATTTGAACCGATACGGATATGTTGTCCTGAGACCCCCGTTCAAGAGCCTCCCGAGTGAGGTAACTGGCTATTTCTATAGGATCACAGCGTCCCGGTTTACCCTTGTTCAAAGCCCTTAAGCAAGAATCTAATAATTCTTCATGGCTCTCTTGCGTGTCATCTTCAGCCGCATCGGTAAACCCATCACAGCTGCTAATAAGGTGTACACTGTATTCGTCTGGAATATCCCCAACATAGGTAATCATTAAATCAGGATCTGGAATGATCCCCTTAATGTCTTTATCACCAAAGGCTCGCGAAATAGCTAATCTTCCCTGCACCCGCCCTTCCTCAACATCGATGCATGAACCTGCTGCGTAAATCCTGTCTCGCTCAGATTGCACCTCTGGTTTATGGACGCGTTGATTGAGCCTGCGCACACCAACAAGCTCCCCATTTTCATCATAAATAGCAACAAAAACTGCCGCATCAGCGACTAGTGCGCTAATCAGATAGTCACGCTTAAAAATGGTGGTTACAGCGGTAGTGCCGCTTTGATTTATTGTGTTTAAAATTTCTCTGTTAATCAGACGATAAGAGGTCCATAACCGTTGAGCTATCTGAAGCGGTGTCAGATCCTGGAATATAGCCGGCTCGAAAACTTCCCAGGCTAAAGCATCTTCCTGTTCTTCTCTATGACCCTTTATTTCGTGATACCCAAAGCCATAGAGTAGACTTTCGCCTTGGCTATTGATTACAGGTTTTGAAACAATCCTTTTCTTACTCAGGTCATGCATTTAGTTATCTCAATGTCCATTATTTACTACATTATACCAAATTTTAAACATAAATATTGGCGAATATAAAATTTTTCCAAATGCATGAGGCGGTGAGATGAGGGCATTGATATACTTCAGAATACGCTTCCATTCTGTTTTGGTTCATTTATGAAAGAAATTGTACTGGCCACTTCCAACCCAGGGAAAATTAAAGAAATTCAAGCTATTCTTTCCCCTCTTCAATGCTTAAGCATGGCTGATTTTGAAATCAAAAGCCCTGAGGAAAACGGTTTAAGCTTTATTGAAAACGCCTTGATTAAAGCTCGTCATACCAGTGCACAGTCAGGAAAAGCAGCATTGGCGGATGATTCGGGGCTGGTGGTTCCCGCACTCAATGGTGCGCCTGGTATTTATTCTTCCCGGTATGCGGGAGAAGATGCAACGGATGGCGATAATATCCAGCAGCTCTTGCACAATATGAAGGATTTGAAGCAAGAAAAACGACAAGCGTATTTCTTTTGTGCTATTGCTATCCTGCGTTTCGCAGATGATCCCGTACCTCTTTTAGCTTATGGCAAAATCGAGGGGCAGATCATTTTTGAACCCAGAGGAAGCAAGGGATTTGGTTATGATCCAATATTTTATATTCCAGAGCAGCAGTGCACTGCCGCTGAATTATCTCCTGAAATAAAAAACAAAATCAGTCACCGGGCACGCGCCTTATCTCAGCTTCGGGATCAGCTGAAGGAGCTGCTATGATTACCAGCATCCAATCATTCAATGAACTCTCAACCCAGGATTTATATGACATTCTGCAATTGAGAAATGCTATATTTATAGTGGAGCAGCAATGTCCATATCAGGATCTGGACTATAAGGATCAGCAGGCCTTACACCTGTGTATGCGCGAAGGCGAGACTTTATTAGCCTATGCGCGAATTCTACCCGACTATGATGCCAATATCTTAAGTTTTGGCCGTATTGTCACTGCCGCAATCGCGCGAGGCCAGGGATTGGGGAAACAATTGCTAAGCAATGTCATGGATTATCTGCAAACTCATTTTGCCGGCAAAATGGTTCATATTCATGCGCAGTTTTATTTAAAACGCTTTTATGAATCTTATGGATTTTCGAGTGAGGGAGAACCTTTTGATGAGGATGGAATCCCGCATATTTTAATGGTCAGATCACTATGAATGATGATGAACTATTTGAGAAAGCTTACTCGCTTCATTATGGGGGACAATTACCGCAGGCGATTACCCTCTACGAGCAGCTGCTCAATATCAATCCTCAGAATGAGCGCGCCCTGCAGTATTTAGGCTTAGCCTATGCACAGTTGGGCGATATGGCCAATGCGGTGCTCTTCATGAAGCAATCTCTGCAATTAAAACCTGATAATCCGGTGCTTCTTAATAATCTGGGCAATGCATATAAAAATATACATGATTTTGATCAAGCCATTTCCCATTACAAGGAAGCACTTCATTATAATAATGAGTATGCCCAGGCCCACTGTAATCTGGCAGGTGTCTATGCTATTCAGGGAGATTATCTTCAAGCGCTAGAGCATTATCGCCAGGCTGTTCATGCCGAGCCTGATTTTATACTGGCTCACTTTAATTTAGGCTTGTTATTACTAAAAAATAATCAGTTAACCCCTGCAAAAATTCAATTTAAAAACGTCCTGGCATTGGATCCTTCTCATGTTGAGGCGCAATTCTATCTGGGCGTACTGGAACTCGAAGCCAATCGACTGAAAGAAGCAGAACATGCTTTTCAAACCGTTTTACAGGAAAATGAAAATCATGTGCAGGCGCTGACTAATTTAGGGGTGGTCGCCTTGAAGCAGAATAATGGACAGTTAGCGGTTGATTATTTCACACGTGCACTAACTATTGATAATGATCACATTGAAGCACGCAACAATCTGGCCGCGACATTTATCCATCACGACCGCTTCGAAAATGCATTAATGCATTATGATGTTTTGCTGCAACAGTTTCCTGATAATAGTGAATACTTATACAACTCAGGCGTTGCGCAAATGGCTTTAGGTCATTTAAACGAAGCCATTGCTCATTTTGAAAAAATTCTCGAAACAGATCCACGTCACTTTGCCGCTCTTAATAATCTCGCCGCTATTTATCTCCGTCTTGAAGATAAAGAACGGGCCAAAAAATTACTGCAGCAGGCCTTGCTTGTCGAGCCCGATGATAAATCAAGCCGGCATATGCTGAATGCTTTGATGAATAATCAACGAGCGGAAACAGCGCCAGAATATGCGGCCAATTTATTCAATAATTACGCGCTTTATTACGATCAGCACCTCAAGGATTATCTTGGTTATTCTTTACCAGAACGAATTCGAAAATTCCTCAAAGAGGCCGATATTCAGATTGTCGAACGGGTATTGGATTTAGGCTGTGGAACCGGACTTTCCGGAGCCAGTATTCGTTCATTTTGCCAGAAATTAATCGGCGTGGATATCGCTGCAAAAATGCTCGCTCAGGCGCATGAAAAAGGGATTTATGATCAGTTGGTTGAAGATGAAATAATCCATTTTCTGAAAAAAGATACAGCCTTGTATGATTTGATTATTGCCGCGGATGTCCTGCCTTATTTTGGCGATCTTTCCGGGTTATTTGAGCTAATCAGTCAGCATTTACTCACAGGAGCCTATTTCATTTTCAATACCGAAATCAGCTTCGAACCGCCCTGGCAATTACAGGCGAGCGCACGTTTTAGTCATCATCTGGACTATTTAAAGCAATTAGCCTTAAAATCTCATTTTCGCTGGATAAAACAAGAGGAAATAGCCAGCAGAAAACAGGAAGATAAACCACTGTTGACCCGTCTCGTTATTCTTCAAAAAGAAGAAGCACAAAACGAAACTTCCCAGGTATGTTATCCTGAGCGTAGCTAAGGATCTCAAACTGCTTGGAACTGAGCCAGATTCAGGGGATCCTTCACTACGTTCAGGATGACGTTTAGAAGATGGTTCAGGATGACGTTTTGAGGATGGTTCAAGATGACGTTGAGAGGATTGTTCAGGATGACGGTATCTGGGGGTGTCGTAAAGATATTGTAAAATTCTGCAGCTCATGTGAAGTTGCATTGGCTTTTTAAATATAATTTCAAACATTGCTAATCAAGTTTAAATCAGGATGCCCCATGCCAGAAGCCCAGCAAAAGACTACCCCAAGCCTGAACGAGAACGCCTCAAGCTCCTCTATCACCATGGTTTTACAACGATTCAGGAAAAGTGAAGAAGAAAAAGAAGCGGCCGCGGAGTCAGCTAAAGTACGCTGCAAGACCTGTTTTAAAGAAATTGCGCCAACTCCCCGTTGTTTTGGACATGGCGGGGGCGGCGGTGGCGGCGGGACTGAAGAGTCATCAGAGAATACCAGCAGCCAAAACCTTGAGTTATCACTGACAAATTTATCTCCCTTAGCCGATGATGAAGATTTCCTGGTTGAGTTTACTCCAATAGAGAATAGTGAAGAAGCTGAGTCAGATGAGGAACTATTTGATCCCGCGGTAATTGCTGAGTTAATCGAGCAAGGCTTATTGCTGGTCCATACTGATCCTAAATCGCTGACGTTGACTATTAAGCTTCAATGCGAGCCAGATGCTTTATCTGAAAAGCAAAGAAACGAATTAAACAAGTTTATGACCGCAGTTATTAAAGAGTTCAATTCATTTAAAAAACAACATCATTTAAGTGATGATTGCATCCACCTGGTTGAAGATACGAAGAAAAATATACTCTCCTTACGTATTAATCTTCCTTCCCGTTCCTTATACGATGCCTTTATTCAACAGTTAGCGAACAATCTCTTACCGGTTCCGAGACCCGCAGTAATCAATGAGAAATCGCGCGAGGAAAAGAAGGGTTTAGTTTTATCGCCATTGGCGATGGAACCCAAACCCGATTTGAAGAAGGACGACGTAGAGCAAGACAAAGAAAGGGCAGAAGATAAGCTGACAAACTTTAATCCCTCACCTTTTTCAGTCGACTGTAAGCCCTGGTAATCCAGGATTTACATTAGGTTCTGTGAACCTGGCTAAGAGGGGGCAATGGTGCTGGAGTTGCTGGCGGCCTTCCCTTCTTTTTCCGGCTTTCTGCGTTTGGGACTGGTCTGTAAAGGGCTATCCCAATGCCCATCGCTTTCAATTTCAATATCCCCGGATTCCCTTTTAGCATCCACCCCCATTTTTGCAGTCATCTTTTGATAAGAGCTTGAGGGAGTATTCTCTTTATTGGCCGCCTTCCATAAGTCACGATAAAATTGGCAATTCCCTATTAACTCCTCATGGGTTCCCTCAGCTATGACCCTTCCGCCGTCGATTACAATAATCCTATCGGCAAAATCCCGTGCTTCGCTCAATTCATGCGTAATCATCAAAGCCGCATAGGGCTTGAAATATTTCTTAAAGGCCTCCATCACTTTTCTTGCTGAGGTAGCATCCAGAGCAGATGTAATTTCATCAAGGAGAAAAATACCGTCCCTATTTTTCATTAAGCCGCGAAGGATAGCAATCTTCTGTTGCTCGCCCCCTGATAAGCCCTGCCCCTGGTCACCCACATCCGTGTCCAGTTTACTGGACAAGCGATTTAAGAGTTCATCAATACCCAATAATTCAGCCAGGTTGAAGATTACAGTATCCACATCCTCCACCGGCTCCTGAGCACCAAACAGGATATTCTCTTTGACTGATCCTTTAAATAAGCCCGCCTTTTGAGAAAATAAGGTGATAAAAGCCTGCCGCGCCCGAAGGCTTATACCATCGACATCCTGCCCATTAATATAAATAGAGCCTCCACTTTGTGTGGAATGGCCAAATAACAAATTGAAAAGGGTACTTTTACCCCCGCCACTGGCACTGACAACCGCAACCCACTCTCCTTTTTGGATCCTGGTTGAAATCCCTCTTAATATTTTGCGCTCTTGCTCATTATCCTCGTTTTTGGGATATCTAAAGCGAATGTCTTTAAACTCAATGGCGGGATGATCGTTTTCAGTTAAGTCCAGTTTTACATCAGGATGTTTGTCTATTATCTGCTTGCTGTTATCTATAAATTGACCATAGACCGTTTGTAAGTCTGGCATTAAAGACAATAGACGCGTGAAAGCCGCCCCAAAATCGGGGGCCATCTGGCATAATTGATTGAGATAG
Source organism: Legionella quinlivanii (assembly GCF_003265995.1). GTDB lineage: Bacteria > Pseudomonadota > Gammaproteobacteria > Legionellales > Legionellaceae > Legionella_C > Legionella_C quinlivanii_A. The sequence goes on from NZ_MVJN01000012.1 coordinate 74,129, forward strand.
CCAAGGATGAAGATAAAGCTTTGAGGGCTAAGCGCTCCTTCTCTTAACTGATAGGCGGCATAAACAGCGCCCAAGAGCATACCTGTTCTCGAGATTGCGGTATATCCCTGGCTGGTTCTATGCTTTATTTTATCCATTTTAATCAGTGCTTCACCGAAGGTTTTGTTTGCCCCTGAAACAAGCGCCCTGGCAGCAGCTTTTTTATCAAAATTGTCTATTATTCCCTTGTTGGCCAATGCGCCAAGAAATGTTTCCCATACTTTATTATTTTTCTGTATATATTCTGATTTCGCCTCGACTATAGTGTTCACCCTGGTAGCAGCAAAAAGCCCACAGGCAGTAAAAATGGACACGGCACTGATTCCCAAAGCCGCGGAGTGAGTCAATACTGCCATGAGGGCGCTTCCCAGAATAGCTATATCGGCGGCACTGAGCGTCTCGCCGAACAAGGCTTCAATCAGCTCCTCAATACCCATGCTTTTTTGAATAAGCTGTATCTGAGGATATGAACCGAGCCGAATGCTCTCTTCAAGAGTAAGCCCTACTTGTCTTTCAGTTGCTTCAGTGACCACCCGTTCAAAGGTATCCGCACGGGGCCCTGTGAGAAGTATTTGCGCCTGTGTTTTAGCAAGTCCTCCTAGAGCATAAATGCAGGTAAGTGCTGCAACAAGGGACTCAACTGAATACTCTACCCCCATTATTTCAATTGATTTTTCATCCGTGAACGATGCCTCGGCAATTTTCGCGAACAAAAAAGAACTGGACCCATTTGCAAGCGCCTGAATCAGATTCATGACTTGCGCAAGGCTTATGTCCGGAAGATTTTTTCCAGTACAAATATAAGAAATGAAATAGGAAAATGCACCCCAGAGTGATGCCTTTTTTTCAGGAGCAGGAGCAGACTTTGCTCCATCCAGAATAGGATTGGATTCTCCTGAACTTTCAGCCTGAGGGGGATTATTTTTCTCTAAATTATTTTCAATGTCGTCATCGAGTTCATCAATGAGATTAGACCGACCGCCAAACATAACAAACGATTTGACCCATTGCACAATTCGCATACGCACTCCTGACTTGCCCCCCTATCTCCTGGGAATGGCATTATAATGACCTGTATGAGCAGCAATAGTACCTTGCCACAATTGATTTGTAAAAAAAATCGGCATTACTTTCAACTAGCTCCAATTCCATGATTCACTGCGGCTGATTTCGGACTATACTTCGTTTAAACAACAAGGACAGGACAGCTATGAAAGGTTTTTTTGGACCAGCGAGCTGGGAAACACGCCTTCGACAATTGCAGATCAATCCTGATGAAATCAATGAGCGCGATCTGGAAACAATTATCAATTATTTTCGCAGAAATATTAAAAGTGATTTACAGCCCCAGCAAACTATCACCGCCCTTAAACACTTGTATGAAAGTTATGAGCGAATAAAAAATAAAAACGCTTTGGATGAAACCCTTGATTTCGATTCATCTCTGATAGTATTCAGCTATGCTGCTAAAAATGGGATGGATCGATTTCTGATACAGGCCTGGCCGCACAGTAATAACGAGGTCAGGAAAAACTGCCTGCAACATGTGAATAACTTTAATAATTCAGCGCTGCATCTGGCTTCAATTAATGGTCATCCTCGGGTCATACGGTTTCTGCTGCAACTGAATATGTCAGCCATGCAAGCGAATATGGCAGGTAAGCTGCCAATCATGCTGGCTTTGCAATGCCACAATACCGCCATGCGACAAGAGTGTTACCGAGAGTTCTCTCATACCTTGCCTGAAATTGTTCAGCGATTGGATGCCGCAGGTGAAAATATCCTGTTCTATTTGCTGCGAGCCCAAATGGAGGATGAAGCATTGGACGCGCTTCAGAAAAATCCGTCGGCATTGCAAGCAATCAATGATGAAGGCGAAACATTACTGCATGTGGCCTTGTTACTTGGATTAAAAAAAATATATCAGCCCTTGTTAAGAAATAGGGCGATGGTTGAACATCGAACGCTTCACAATCAAACTATTCTGCATTATGCCGTAGCCGGAGGTTATGTTGAAGCAGTGACAGCGGTGTTAACGAGTAAATTCAATTTAATTGATAAGCAAGACCGTAAACTCAATACTGCTCTTCATTTAGCTGCCGGGCAAAGCAATGGAAAAATGATTGAACTACTTCTTGCACATGGTGCAAGAACCGATTTATGCAATGAGCATAATAAGCTGGCAGCCGATCTTGCATCCAATGAGTATCAGCATCTGTTACAAAATAGAACACCCGGTATGAGTATTCATTAATAGCAAACCTGAATCCGTATTCTACACTGTAGTTAAGGGAATGAATCGGAGTATGTATGCTCACACCAATCCAGACGTCCGGAAAACTGGCCGAAATAAACACACTGAACTCGCTTATCCGTTTGTATGATCAGAAAAAGTCAGACAGGCGGGAACAGGCTATGCTTCTGGCGCAGATACATACTTTATCTGAAACAGTTTTTATAGACATGCAAACGAAACATGACCCTAACTTTGTGGATAAAGATATCGATAATTATCTTAATTGGTATTCAAGCAGCCTGGTGATGGAGGAACTCGCATCTTTTGAAACAAGCGTTTTCCCCGGAACCTCTGGCGAAAAAAGCGTTCTGGAATTGGCGCAGCATCCCACACCTCTTCCAACCGTTAAAGAGTGGACGAAGCACACAACGCCTCGGAATTTTTTAGCTGCAAGGAATGAATTATATGAAAAAATAGACCCTTTACTGCTGGCGGTTCACCAGCAACGTACAGGGCAGCATGAGAGTGAGCAAGCGAAGATCAGTTACTACAATGCCCTTGAACAACTGAAAAATCATATACTGCTTCAGCTAAACCACCCTACTGAAACCAATAGAAAGCCAGTTGCCCAGCATCGGCTGCGTAATTTATTGAGTGCCGTTCTTTTTGAAATGAATTATATTTTTGAAACCCTGGAAGATAAAAAAGTTGAGCTCGAACATCAGAAGCATGTGGCTGCCGAACTATTGGGCTCCCGCTCTCCTCAGAATCGAGCACTGCTGGAGCTCTCAAAACAATTATCCAGCAACCAAATGGATATTATACCTGGTTTTGAGACTAAGCGATTGGGGCCTCAAGGGGGTGGCAATAACAAAAACTGGGTGACCACCAATCTGGAAACAGGTCAATCTTATTTAATCCGCATGGCTGACGGGAATGATTACAAACCCGGTGTGATTAACCAACTACGCCGGGATCCAGAGATTAGCAAGTTTCTTACTCAGGATTATTTGCGTGCAGTCACCCCTTTATTGGCAATGGGGAACAATAATCTGATCACCGTATCTGAATTTTGCCAGAATGGTGATATTTTACGATACCAATCCCGGCACGCCAAAGCAACGCCCGAGCTTTCAGTGAGCATGGCTTTGCAAAGAACTCTGGAGGTTGCGGAATTTGTTGCTCTGTTGGCTAAGAAAGGCTATGGTCATCCGGATATTAAGGCAGAAAACTTTTTAGTCAATGACCAATTGCAGCTGGCGGTTTCTGATATAAAATTTATTCGCCCTTTAAAAGCTGATGGCACATTGGAAAAATATGAAGAAGTGAATACTACTTATTCTTTTGCCGCACCCGAATATCTTAGGGATCTATCAAGCAATGTGCATATAAACATGGATAAATTTTCCAGCTATCAGCTGGCTGTGATGTTATACGACTTACTGACCATGCAGCAAGGCGATGAAAAATTATCCTGGGCCTCAAAACTTCAGCTTGCAGGCTGTGACTCAACGGTCAGTAATACAGCGGATGCCCTTGACTTTTCAGCGGAAGTTTTCCAAACCGAGCCAGGAAAGGCAGCTAGAGAACTCATTCAAATGAGCTTGCAGGCTAATCCAGAATTACGACCCGGAGTTAATGATTTTATGAGTTACTTAAATCAAATTTCTCTTATTCAAGACTCAGAAATAGCAGAGGATTTGCCTGCAAATATGAAGCCGACAACAGCGCCTGCAAGTTTGATTATGAAAGAAAATCTGAATCAATTAAAAAATCAGGGTGCTGAGCAAAGCCTCTCATACGAGCACTCAAATAAAATTATGTAATATTTTAGGGCGAAAGTGTATGGTCATAGGCCTTTTCGCCGTGCTCAATGATATCCACCCCCTGAATTTCTTCCTCGGGGGTTGAGCGGATGTTTATCAGCTTTTTTAAAGTAAAGAGAATCAATGCCGTGCCGATTATGGAGATGGCAATTGCAACAATGACTGCTATCAACTGGTAAACTATCAGCATAGCGTTTCCAGCCAGTAAACCGTCTTTACCAGCGGAATTCATAGTTACCGTGGCAAATACACCGGTCAGAACAGAACCAATCACACCCGAGATGCCATGACAGACAAAGACATCCGCCGCATCATCGACCGTCTCGAAACGATTCAGGAAGTCCAGGCAAAACTGCGCAATGATTGCTGTAATACTTCCAATAACTATGGCTCCCATCGGAGTAACGAAGCCAGATGCAGGCGTAACAGCAACAAGGCCAATCACCGCGGCAGCTGATGCGCCAACTGCAGAGGGCCTTTTTCCCCGCGCCCATAATAGCAAAGTCCAGGTTGTAACCGCGGAGCTTGCAGCCAGCATCGTGGTAATGGCCGCGCAAATAGCTAAATCATTGGCAGCGGAGGCAGAGCCTGCGTTAAATCCAAACCAGCCAAACCATAACATTGAAGCACCAAGAACCACAAAAGGGATATTGTGGGGACGATTTTTTTGCTGCGATAAGCCAATTCTTGGCCCAAGAATAATCGCAGCAATCAATGCAGAAAATCCGGCACTGATATGAACCACGATCCCGCCGGCAAAATCAATGGCGCCAATTTGTGCTAACCACCCATTACCCCCCCAAACCCAGTGCGCCAAAGGAATATAGACGAGAATGGTCCAAAAAAATACAAACAAAATGTAACTGCTGAATTTCATTCGCCCTACCAGCGCACCGGAAATTATGGCCGGAGAGACGACTGCAAACATCATTTGAAATAACATAAACAGTGGAATGGGAATAGGTAAGCTCTTATTTTCCGCAGAAAATAAACCCGCGAGTCCCAGATAATCCATATTTCCCAGCCATTGATTACTCCCGCCGTAGACTAAAGAATAGCCAAAGACCGCCCATATAAGCGGGATGATCGCCAGACAAATAAAACTCATTTTGATTGTATTTAATGTGTTTCGTACTGGGCTTAAACCAGAGTAAAAAAAGGCAAGGCCAGGCGTCATTAACATTACCAGAGCACAGGATATTAGCATCCAGGCTATATTTCCATGATCCATAAAATATCCTTATTAATGAGGGTTTACTTACGTAAGCTAGCGTGCTCACACTGGATTACTTCGCTAACGCTCGCAAAGACGTTTTTTTGCAACTATCTTTATCTATGCACCCAAACAACCGTGAGCACATAGGAACAGTAAGAACAATTAAAAAGGTAATTCCAATGCCGGATTAATCTGATTAATCTGTTTACGAAACAGCGTTTTGATTTTTTCCAGAGCATTTTCATCCTCGGCCTCAAATCTTGCAATCAGACAAGGTGTGGTATTGGAAGCTCGCAATAAACCCCATCCGTCCGCAAACTCCACCCGTAAGCCATCAATTCCAATCACACGCCCTTTGGGAAATTCTGCTTTTTTTTCAAACTCCTGCATAAACAGAAATTTGTCTTTCTCTTCCATCGGGATTTTAATTTCCGGCGTATTGACACTTATCGGGATTTGCGCAAACTGCTGACTGGGGCTTAGCGGGCTTTGACTTAAGAGCTCCAGCAAGCGGCAGGCGCTGTATAAAGCATCATCAAAGCCAAACCAGCGATCTTTGAAAAATAAATGCCCGCTCATTTCACCAGCCAGAATAGCGCCTTTTTCTTCCATTACTGATTTCACAATCGAATGACCCGTGGGACACATTTGCGCCACGCCGTCACCCTGTTCAATAATCCGGGTTAGAAACGCAGAACATTTCACATCAAAAACGATGGTCGCATTTTTTGTTTTCTTCAATAGATCGCGGGCGTAAAACATCATCAGACGATCGGGCCAGATCATTTCTCCCGTTTCGGTAATTACACCCAGACGATCCGCATCGCCATCAAAAGCCAGGCCAATATCAGCCTGATGCTTTCTGACCGTATCTTTTAACTCTGTTAAATTTTCCTCAATGGTGGGATCGGGATGATGATTGGGAAAATGGCCATCTACCTCGCAATGCAGAGGAATCACCTCACAACCCAGGCGCTCCAAAACTTTGGGGACAAGGGGGCCTGCGATACCATTGCCGCAATCCACAACTATCTTGAATGGTCGAGCGACATGCACATTTGAAACAACCAGATCGGCATAGGCATCCAGAATATTCAGGAAAGAGCTTTTTCCCTGCCCCTCTATGAATTGGCCATTCTGTATGATTTGGTATAAATCCATGATTTCAGATTTGGTCAGCGTTTTACCCGCCAGGACCATTTTAATCCCATTATACTCAGCTGGATTATGACTTGCGGTCACAATGAGGCCCGAATCTGATTGCGGCAGATGAGTGGCATAGTACAGCACAGGACTGGATACCGCCCCGAGTTCTATCACATCGATTCCACTGCTAAGCAGACCGCATTTTAATGCTTCTGCCAGGCGCTCACTGGTCAGGCGCCCATCACGAGCAAGAAAAATACTGCTGCGATTCAAAGCCTTCATGCGGACGCTGAGTGCTTTGCCAATGCTATAGAAAGCATCCTCATTAAAGTTTTCATCAATCACGCCGCGAATATCGTAAGCACGAAATACCAGCGGGCTTACTTCTTTTTCAACATAAGGCATCAGCCTCTCCCCGAGCTGCCAAAACCGCCCTCACCTCGTGGGGTTTCGATAAAAGCATCCACCAATTTAAACTGGCACTGAACAACCGGCAGGAAGACCAATTGGGCAATACGTTCACCAGGATTCACAGTAAAATGCTCCTGATTGCGGTTCCAGCAGGAAATTTTTAATTCCCCCTGATAATCAGAATCAATAAGCCCCACGAGATTACCCAGCACAATACCGTGTTTATGCCCTAAACCAGAACGAGGCAGGATAACAGCCGCCAATTGCGGGTTTGCGATGTAAATAGCCAGACCGGTAGGCAAAAGAACCGTCTCACCGCCAGCAATTTGCAAAGGTTCATCGATACAGACCCGTAAATCAAGACCAGCAGACCCTTCAGTGGCATACGATGGCAACGGGATACTGTTCCCAAGACGGGGATCCAGGATTTTAAGTTGAATTGCGTGTTCCATCAGTTATCTCCAGAAACTTCAGATGAGGCGACATTTTGAAGAGTTGAAGCCAGGATTGCAATAAGATCAGCCGCCAATCGCTGTTTATTGTTCAAAGGCAAATGGATTTCTTCTTTTTGCGAGATAACCACCACCTCATTTTCCAGGCGATCAAACCCTAAGCCGTTCCCCACCTGATTTGCTACAATTAAGTCAAGCTGCTTATTTTTTAACTTTTGTCTGGCATTTTCGATTAAATTATCGGTTTCTGCGGCAAAGCCCATCACCAGCCCCGCCTTTTTGGACTGCGCAACACTGCTTAAAATATCCGGATTAAGCTGTAATTCAATGACTGGCTTTTGGCCCTGCTGTTTCTTGATTTTTTGCGAAGCCACAGCAACAGGCGCATAATCAGCCACAGCGGCGCATCCGATAAATAAAGTTCCAGGTTTTAAATGCTGCATCACCTTGTCAAACATTTCTTTGGCAGAAATCACTCGATGGCATTCGATATTCGATGGAGGCGGCAAATCAGTGGGTCCGCTGATCAATACCACCTTAGCCCCTGCCATACAGGCAGCTTCAGCCAGCGCATAGCCCATACGTCCGGAACTATGGTTGCTAATGTATCGTACAGGATCCAGTGCTTCCCGGGTGGGCCCAGCGGTGATAAGAACGTGTTGCCCTGCCAGAAGCCGGCGAACTTTCAGCAGACGTAAACTGCTGATTACAGCCGGTGCTTCCGCCATTCTTCCCGGACCAAACTCCCCACAAGCCTGATCTCCTTCATCGGGTCCGACAAAAACAACGCCACGCTGACTCAACAGCTCACAGTTATCGCGAGTCGCCGGATGATTCCACATGCTGTGATTCATTGCCGGGCATACAAGGACTGGAATATTGGCCACCAGATACAGGGTCGAAAGTAAATCATCAGCCAGCCCCTGAGCCATCCTGGCCAGACAATTCGCGGTCGCCGGTGCGATGACTAAATAATCGGCCCAACGCGCCAGTTCGATGTGTCCCATTGAACGCTCGGCTTGTGGATCGAATAAATCCATGCGTACTTCTTTGCCGCTTAGGGCTTGAAAGGTCATGGGAGAAATAAATTCTGTGGCGGCCCTGGTCATCACCACCTGCACCTCTGCACCGAGTCGGGTCAGTTCACGAACTAAATAAGCAGATTTATAGGCGGCAATACCCCCGCAAACACCTAACAGTATTTTTTTATCTTCAAAATCTTGCATGCTTGAACAGTTTTGATAAGAATAATCCCCGATCAAAACACAAACCTCGCTATAAAGGAATAAGAATGACAAATTTGTTTAACGCGCAATCCCTGGATTTGCGCGAAAAACTGGCAACTATTGGCGCTGAAAAGCTGTCTGATACGGAGTTGCTTGCAATTTTTATCAGCTCTGGTAACGGCAAACGCTCTTGTCTGCAGTTAGCTCAGGATTTACTTAAAACATTTGGTGATTTGCGCGCGATTCTTAATGCAGATATACAAGGATTCAAGTGCATTCCAGGTCTTGGGCAAGTGAAATACCTGCAGCTACAGGCGGCGCGTGAGATTTGCCTGCGCAGCGAATTTATCACTTTGAAAAAAGACCAGCAGCTTGGCAGTACAGAGCAAACTTATCGCTATATCAAACGTCAGCTACGCGACAAGAAAAATGAGATTTTCGCGGCTTTATTTCTGGATAGTCAATACCGGGTTATCTGCTATGAAGAATTATTTCACGGCACTATCAATGCGGCTACTGTCCACCCGCGTCCTCTGGTGGAGCGCGCACTCAAACTGAATGCTGCCGCAGTCATCATTGCCCATAATCACCCTTCAGGATTATGTGAAGCTAGCCAGCAGGACTATCGGGTTACTGAATGCCTGAGTCAGGCGCTGAAGCTGATTGATGTCCAGCTGCTCGATCATCTGGTGATTGGTGATAATGAAGTGTTTTCCATTCTGGAGCAGAGAAAACAGGCTTGTCATTAGCCTGAAAAGATGTTTTTTGTCAAATTCGAAACCAATTTGCTATAATTTATAACATGGTTATTTTCTATCTAAAGCGACTATGGATAATTTATCACGAGAGGGAATATTGGAGTTATCGGAAGACAATCCGGTAGGGCTCATTTATTCGCCGACTGAATTACATCAATACCTGGTTGAGTTAATCGCAAACCACAAGACAGATTATGTGCACAAGGGAACTGACCTGGCTTCATTCTCAACGCTGGATGATGCCATGCGGGAAGCCAGAAAGCGGGGCGCAAAATCTTTTTTTCTTTGCCTGGATAATACTCACGATGAATGCGGTTCTGAATGTCTGCAAAGTTATTTCAACTACCTGCCCGTTTATCCTCATTAATCTTGATTATTTCCGGAAGAGTTTGTAGAGTCTGTCCTATCGAACTGCTATAACAGGAACTATTAATGCGGACCTATTTATTTCTAATGTTATCTACCCTGTCTTTCCTGGTCAAAGCAGACACCATTGATCATTATATCAACATTTCAAATAACATCCCGCAGATGGAAATGAAAGCCGATGCCCAATCCCAGGCCTGGGCGCGTTCAGCCCGGAATGTTCTGATTATTACTGCAGAAAGTATTGCCGAAACACTGACTCAGGCCAATGATTTAGCAAAAAGCCAGGGACGTCAGTTATTCTGCCTCCCCGAAGGAAAAAAACTGGATGCAATGACGATGAATAACATCATTGTTCAAACCTATAATGGTATCTCAAGCCAGGAAAGCGACAAAAGTAAAATGACCGTGTCTCAGGTCGCCTGGCTTGGTGTAATGAAAAGCTTTCCCTGCCAGGGGAATGCAGCCGCTCCAGCTGCTTCATCCAATTCAGCTACCGGAAAAACAGCGCGCATGCAGCATATGAGTTCAGTTTTGGGCTTGCCTTCTTAAGGTCACTGCCATTAAGTATCATTGTAGCAACTGTCTTGAATTAAAAATTCAAGACAGTTGCTACATGTAATCGCAGAATTCCCTTGACTTAATGGTAGTGAGGGCAGCCTGAGCCTCTAGGCACTAAACTCTTCAAATGCTTCCAGCGCTTCTGCGGCATACATTAAAGACGGCCCGCCGCCCATATAAATAGCCATCGCCAAAGTTTCCATCAACTCTTCACGTGAAGTTTGTAATTTAACCAGAGCTTGTGAATGGAACCCGATACAGCCAGGGCAATGATTGGCGACAGCCAGAGCCATTGCGATGAGTTCTTTCGTTTTTTTATCCAGCGCGCCATCTTTGGTAGCGGCCTGAGCTAAAGAAGAAAATCCGGCCATAACGTCAGGCATTTCTTTGCGCATTTTCGCGAGTTGAGTGCTGATTCCTTTGGTTACGTCATTAAATTTTGACACAAAATTCTCCTGTTAAATGATTACCCTTCTGATTTATATCATGGCAGCAACCCGTCGACAAATCCGGCTTGCTGAAAAGTTATTAAAAGAGAAAATTTCGATGTTGCCAGCAGGCTAGTGAAGCCCGCTGCTCGTCGTAAATGTTTTGGAATGCAATTCGACACATCCCTGATGATAGGCAATTGAATAATTGTTTTTCATAAAACCGACATGCGAATTTAACAACTCGCCTAATCTGCCGCTTGAAGCAAAAAACGCCCGATCTACTACTTTCTCATTCACTTTTTGCGCGGTTACCAGCATTTTAGCCATCAATTTGGCCCGCGTCTGCTCAGGTAATTCTTTTTGATTGAGTCGGGTTAAATTGGTGAGTAATGTTTCAGCAATATTCAGCTTTTCATGCATAAGATTATAGTGAACCATATATCGGGGGCTGAAAAAGCGAAACTGATTTTTTTTATAATTATTCAAGTCAGACTTCATGCCTAGAATATACACTTTTAAAGCATCTTCCAGTTGCCCGGCTGAAGATAATAATCTGGTCTTAGGTTCTCCATGCTCACCAATCAGGCTTCCTCCCCGACTTTTGGTTCCGGGTTTTGGATTTAAAAGAAGATAATTTAACTCCTGTACATCCGAACGGGTTTGCAGGCGTTCGGCGAGACAATTACAAAGAGCGTAATATTTCTTTAGATTATCATTAGTCGTGCCTTTCGGTGGAACGGCTGAGGATAATAATTGTTTTAAGCCCTTCAAATCATTCAGGCTGGCTCGCTCAACGATACTAAGTGATAATTTGGTCGCAATATGCAGCTCTTTACCTGAAAGACTTTGCTGTAATTCCAGCATTCTCAAAATGATACTTCGCAGCACCTCTTTGGTGATAACAGGCTCAGCCAGCTCAGGATGACTTAACTTATTTAGCCAGGAATGGGTCAGTCGTTCCTCACTTAATAAGTTATTCAGCACAATTTCCCAATTTGCACGACTTTGTTTGGTTGTACAGCGCTTATAACCCGCCATGATTTGGAGCAAGCGTTTTGGCTCTTCCCTAATCAGGGGATGAGATAAAAGAGCCACGAAATCTTCAAGGATAAATTGATTAAGATAGGGTAAAGATTGACGGAAATTGGCTGAAAATTTAATGGCTTTCTCGAGATGCTCATTTTTTTCAAGTAACTGCTTGCGGTTATGAGTCGACAGCACGGGCTGAGCGTCCCTCAATTGCGCTTTAAAATTATTTTCTATCCGAATAAGCGCGGCATGAAGCCTGGCTCTGGGGATTTGTAATTTTGCCAGCTTAGGTGAGGTTTTTTTACACTCAATACCTTGCTGAGATAATGCTTTTATCAAGCGGTCAACATTACAATCTTCCCAGCGAATGCCAGATGTCAGTCTGGTTTCATCCAGGCTGCCATTATCCGCATGATGAACCAGAATGGTTTGCTCAGGGTTATGGGGCAAAGCCATTCCTTCCATCACACTAACCCCGCCGCCCCGCTGAATGAGCAGATTACTTCGGGTAAGTAATGGCGTTAAACTGATATCATCCTGATTTGTCGATACAGGAATGATGAGGCTACTGAGATGCGGATAACGCGAGCTAATTTCCTCTATTTCTTTTTTAAATTTATGACCACCCAGGACAAAAATTTTCTCATAGCCATTTGTTAAAAGGGTTTCAATGTATTTAACTGTGTCATTACCCGCCTGGCTACCGAGAAGAATAGTCGCGATCTGCTCGTGGGCAGCGACAGAATAATCAGATTCGCTATCATCCGGATTTTTGAGACTTATTTTGCAAGGCTCATGAAAATATCGACTATAATCCAGGTCAGGATTTTTAAATCCTGGACGAACCATCGGATTGTCCTTCGCAGGCACATCATAAATGCCGGCAAAATGTTCTCCCTTGGGAAAATGAAAACGAATGATATCGTCCGTCATTCCAACACCATACAACCGCATTTGCTGCTGCTGCTTTTTATTCAGGCGAGCTAAGGGATTAAAAAAATGAACCGCCCCCTCAGTAGGTAAATCAGTAAAATATTGCTGAATTACTAGCTGGTTATAGCTCTTGTAATACTGCTTAGCCCATTCGTTATATTCTATCACCGCATCACAAAGTGCTGGCAACCCCATTGCCTGCGTGCTTATTATTTCAGTGTAAGGCTCACCTTTAATTGCTGCCGCTTTTAAATCAGTTAATAATCGTTCCTTAACTGTAGAATAATTTTGATCATCGTTACTTTTTTGTAAGTCGATTAGTTTTTTAAGCTCAGTAACCGCATCCTCGCGCTGTAATATATTCCAGATCCCTGCACTCTCATATCCGGCATCATAATAATCCAGCAACATATCGCGATAGTATCGATTGAGCTTCTTTTCAGCATCGTTTAAGCGCCTGGTTTCATCCTCCAGGCTTTCTTTTGAGGGAATAATGGGTATTGGAGTGAGCGCGCTGATTTTTTTAAGCAGAGGAGATATTCGATAATCGTATAGCAGACCCTGTCCTCTGAGGATCAGGTCGCGAGACGGATTGTTGCCTTTATGTTCCAGTAATACCGGCTCATATTCGGGAAAATCAAACTCAATTCCCGCTTTCGCATATTCTCTTTCTAAATACTTATGAATCCCTTTAATCGCTGAGATGTGTCCACCGCCACCGCTGCAACCCAATAGAAAAGGTCGCCTATTGCCTTCACATTCAAGGCTGATATAGCTAGCCCTAACAACACTCATTCAATACTCCTAAATTTTGAAGCAAGGATTCTGACGCATTTTTATGTTCCTAGTTTATACGCTTAGTATTATCAAAACATTAACTGAGTAACATTTTTCTATTAGTTTGTAAATGAACAAATTGGAGTAATTGTTTCTACAACTGTATCATTCGTTAGCAGAAAGAAACGTTCCTTGCTTTCACGAATGAATAAGACTGTAAACATTCTCAATTGGACACCTGGGAGAGCACTGGATTAACGGCAATTAAACATTAATTTTACCAATTCAAAAAAAGATTCATGGCTAAAACATTGGCTTGGAAATTATTCGTATTCACACGTCTGATGTATTGATTCAGGTAACCAATTTCTGTTGTGAGTGCGGAGTTTAGCTTGTAATTAAAACCAATAAAAAAACGGTTCTGATCAAAACCACGATTGTTCAATCCATTGAAATTATTCAAATGCCAGAAAACCTCTTCAGTGCTGGCGAGATTAAGTTTGGCCGTCGGTACCAGAGGAACCATCAGCTTAAAATACTGTCGGTAGCGATAAGCAGTATTATCACTGGTTTCCAGATAGCGTTCCTCAAGACGGCAACGTATTGAAAAGGTTAACTCCTGGAATTTTTTAGTCCAAAAAAGCTGCTGCCAGATACGGTTCTCATGAAACGGATGTCTTGTTAAGGGTTCTTCTGTATACACCCAGGCATAACCGAGCCAAAGGGTGGTCTCCTGATTTACCGCATAGCCCAAGCCAGTCCTAAGCAATGTTTGCGTTGCCCGCTCCACATTATCCCCTGCGCGCTCTTGCGCTTCCACCCAGAGCTTGAATGGCTCAAGCTGCCCTTTGCCTAAAGAGCCCATGCCAAGCACTGTCAGCCAGCTTTGAAAATCCTTGACTGTATCCGCCGCAAAAGCAGCTTCCGCACTTAGACAGATTAAAAGTACGCTTTTTAAAATAAACCCTGCAAATTTACGCATAGTACTGATCTATTTGAAAATTTCTTGAAGAAAATTTTTCATAGCTTGCATGGATCGTTTGGCGGCTACCGGATTATAAATCGTTCCCAAATCAGGATCATGAGCGTTGGGATTGGTGAACGCATGTTTTGTCAACCCATACTGATGAACTTGCCAGTCAACCTTTGCTTCCGTCATTTCCTGACAAAAATCATTAAGTTGTTGCGGGGGTACCATTGGATCGTCATAGCCGTGCAGAGCAAGAACTTTAGCCTGAATCTTTTGATTGGGAATGTGTTTTGGTTTATCGAGTAATCCGTGAAAGCTGACCACACCAGCCAGTTCCGCACCGCTGCGCGCCAGGTCCAGAACACATAAACCACCAAAGCAAAAACCAATAGCCGCAACCCGGGTACTATCCACCTCAGACATCGCAATCACTGCATCAAAACCCGCACGGATACGATCACGCAACAAACGCCGGTCTCCCGCCAATGGCTGCATCAAAGCGATTTTTTCATCGGTCGTGTATCCGATACGTCCATGCCCATACATATCCAGGGCAAAACCAACATAACCTAACTCTTTAGCCAGCATCTCCGCCTTATGGCAGGCGAATTCGTTTCGCCCGCTCCAGTCATGAGCAATAATCACCGCAGGACGAGGCTGGTCAATGGAATCATCATAAGCAAGAAAACCATGTAACTCCTGTTCACCATGATGATAGAGATAATTTGAGCTGTGCATGAAATTTTCCTTTCTGAAGCAGTAGGTATTGCTAAAGTCTAAATTGAGACTGGCTAAAAGTCCAATACCATTCTTAAGATAATACTATGAATTTGAAAGAAATATAACCTCATAGTTCTCATAATTGTCAGCAAAACAATGATTTGAGACAGAGCCTTGCAGTTTGCAATTATCAATCGGTTTGGCTAGTCATAAAACAAGGTGCTAAACTTTAAATTAGAGAATGAATGATAACAAAGACGTCTTATATCATCTGAATGAATTAACCTGCTAGCGGGAAATCTCGATTTCCACGTGCTAATTAAACGTTAATTACTGACAGGACAGTGATCATGATAGTTAATACTTTAACTGAAGTGAAAGATTTCTTACAGGCACAGTTCTGCTATCATTTTTTTATTACCCCCTTACCTCTGCCGCTCGAGAAAGAATATCGGGATTTTGCAGCTCGTGCCTGTGAGTTTGTAGCTTCTAAACGAACCGCCGTGATACATAGAGACAAACCACGCCATCATGTAATACATCGCTTTGAGCAGCCAGGCAATCCGCAAGCGAAAAAAGTATTGGTGACTCATGGCTGGATGTCCAGAGCAGCCTATATGGTTCGAGTAATACGGGCGCTCCATCAACAGGGCTATGATGTCTATGCAATTGATTTTCCTGCGCATGGCGAAGCCCGCGGATGGCAGTTAACCTGGCTGGATGCGGTAAGTATTTTAAAAGAAACGCTTAATGAACTAGGGCCTTTTTATGCGGTGTTAGGACACTCCTTTGGCGGCTCCATGTTGCTAAACACTTTAAATCTTGCTCATCAACTACCCGAATGGGAAATAGAACACATGCCTGACAAGGCCATTCTCATTGCCTCACCCACTCAGATGAGAACGCCGGTGAGTAAATTAGCCAGACGTTTGGGGTTAAACGGCTCTGCCTTTTTGCAATTGCGAAATGTGATTAGGCAAAACTCCAAAACCAGCATTGATCATTTAAACTATCGGCGAATGATTAACAGCTGTGAAATTCCTATTTTATGTATTCATGGAAAAGAGGATGACTCGATTAGCCCGCAGGAGTCCATTATTTTTTGTCGCCGATATCCTTTTGCAAGCCTGACTTTACTGCCTGGAGTGGATCATGTGGGCGTTTTGATTGATTCGCGAGTTGAAACACGAGTTGTCCAATATCTCGAATCAGATTAAATAAAAGCACAATGTTAATCCAGGGTTTGCCTGTATCGCTTAAATGCAATAAGCAGAATAACTACAGTAAAGATCATAATCGGGATGGTTTCTCGCCATACATCAAGGAAACCATTGCCCTTGAGTAATATTCCCCGAACAATGATCAGATAATGCGTCAGGGGTAAAGCACTCCCTACCCATTGAGCCCAAACAGGCATGCCCCGGAAAGGGAACATGAATCCTGATAATAGAATGGAAGGCAAAAAGAAAAACATAGCACTTTGTACTGCCTGCAACTGGTTGGTAGCAACAGTAGAAAAGGTCAGACCCATTGCAAGATTTGCAGCAATAAATGGCAAACTTAAGAAAAGAAGAAGGAAGATGTTTCCTTCCATTGGCACATGGAATAAAAATCTGGCCATCAATAAAATCAATAAAGCCTGGACGTAACCGACTATAATATAAGGCAGCAGTTTTCCGACCATCACTTCCAGCGGCCTTAAAGGGGTAGCGAGCAGATTTTCCATTGTACCCCGTTCATACTCACGGGTAATTACCAGAGCCGTTACAATTACCATTGTCATTGTTAAAACAACACCTAAAAGTCCCGGCACAATATTATAGGCAGTAATCGCCAAAGGGTTGTAAATGGTATGAACAAGAGGTTCGTAGGGGGGGCCCTGATCAGCTAATGATTCCAGAGGCCCCTTAAGCTCTTCAGTTAATGCCAGAGAAGCCATCTGCGTGAATACATCAACAGCGCGGCTGGTCGCCGCAGGATCAGTCGCGTCCGCTTCCAGTAGAACGCCAGGCTTGAGCCCTTTGACCAATTGCTCCGAAAAATCAGGAGGAAAATTCACTACGAACTGCACTTCTCCTCTTTTAATCAGCCGCCGTGCTTCTTCCTCTGAACTGGAGGGACTGATAAACTGAAAATAGGTTGAATTTTGCATACTCAGAAGAATACGCCTTGTAAACTGGGAAGGTTCAGGATTAACAATGGCCGTAGGCAGATGACGGGGATTGGTGTTAATCGCATAACCAAACAAAATCAATTGCATAAGAGGAATAGCCAGAATCATCCCAAACGTTGCCTTATCGCGCCTCATTTCAATGAATTCTTTGACCATAATACCCAGCAAACGAGAAAACCCCTGATGAATCAAGCGCTACCTCCTTTTGATTTTTTAACCAGACTGATAAAGGCGTCTTCCAGTGTGGAGTCAATTGGCTGCCATTTTATCCTATGGCGTTGGGCAAGCTGCTGCAATTCGGCTTCAATCTCTTTTGCCTGATACCCGCTTACATGAATTTGATTGCCAAACAAGGCAGCCTGCATCACAGCCTTCATTTCTTTAGCTTCCTGTAATAAGCTGGTAGTTACATCACCAGTAATCTTCCAGGTTAGTAACTTTGTAGATGCAATGACTTCACTCACTGTTCCAGTAATCAGCAAATCGCCATAGGCCAGATATGCCAGACGGGTGCAGCGCTCAGCTTCATCCATATAATGTGTTGATACCAGGGTGGTAATGCCTTGCTGACTTAATGAGTGAATTTTATCCCAGAACTCGCGGCGTGCCAAAGGATCAACTCCGGCTGTAGGTTCATCGAGAAGCAGTAACTCTGGCTCATGCAAGAGACATGCTGCCAAGGCTACACGCTGCTTCCAGCCCCCCGACAGCTCACCGGTTAACTGCTTGCGCCGATGAGTCAGCCCTAAATCCTCCAAGGCCCGTTCAACCCGTTGTTTTCGATTATCCAGATTATAAACACGGGCGACAAAATTAAGATTTTCTTCGATACTCAGATCAGTGTAATAACTGAATTTCTGAGTCATATAGCCAACATGCTCTTTAATCCTGGCCGACTCTCGCAAAATATCATAGCCTAGACAAGTTCCGCTGCCAGAATCCGGTGTCAGCAAACCGCAAAGCATACGGATGGTTGTCGTCTTCCCACTGCCATTAGGGCCAAGAAAGCCGAACACTTCTCCTTTTTTAACATACATGTCGACCCCATTGACCACCACTTTGCCATTGAAACTTTTGCATAAATCATGGACATCGATAATGGCTTCAGCAGTCATGGTATAAACACCGTCACCGGCTGACCCGGCTTAAATTCATTAAATTCGCGCAGATCGGCCTTGATTCGGAAAACAAGCTTATCGGTGTTCTCCCGGCTATATACCAGAGGAGGAATATACTGAGCTTCTGGCGATATATAGCTAATCAGCGCTTGCGCACGCGTACGGCAGCCATCACAAAGAAATTCAATTTTCTGCCCTACTTTCAGTGCGGCCAGCAGTTCCACTGGAACAAAAAATTCAATGCGAACATTGGCAGGCGTTAACAGAGATAGAACCGCTTTCTGGCTGCCTACAAACTCACCCACGCGATAATAGGTATCAAAAATTAAACCATCAGCTGGTGCATACAGCCGCTTTTGCTCCAGCTGCCATTTGGCAACTGACAATCTTTCCGCGAATGAAGCAATCTGGGCTTTTTGCGCATTGATCTGCTCTTCTCGACTGCCAAGTCTCGCCAGACGAAGATTGGACTCATATTGCTCTTTCAGCTTGACCTGCTCCTGATAGACAGCAACGGCCTCATCAAGGACATCCTTTGATGCCGCCTGCTTACGATATAATTCCTGGTAGCGTCTGACTCGCACCTCGGCCAGTTTAATTTGGGCTTCGGTTTGTTCAATTTGTGCCTGAATAGCCGCTATTTCCGGCTTTCGTCGTGGATTTTCCAAATCCTTCAATAGATTTTTAGCTTGCTGTAAATCGGCTTCAAACTGTTTAATTTGCAGGAATTCAGGGTTTTTATCCAGCTGGAAAAGTAAATCGCCTTTTTTCACCATTTGTCCGCGTTGCACCGCAAGAGTCTCCAGAATCCCTGAATAAGGCGATGCCAGATAAATATTTTCACCTTCCACATAACCTTGTATCTGGCGTTCTTGTGATTGGTGGCAAGCTATTAAACTGCTTATAGTCAATAAAACCAGGAAAAATTTCCGCATAATGATTTGATAAAAAAATGATTGCTTTATAGTGACCTGAATTTTTTATTTGAGCAAATTCTATTTATACTAAAATACTTATAATTGAGTTTAACTAATAAGGCGCATAGATGATGAATTTTGATTTAATCGTTATTGGTGGGGGCAGCGGGGGAATAGCGAGTGCTGTTCGAGCTGCAAAATACGGGGCGAAAGTCGCCGTTATTGAACAGCAGCATCTTGGAGGAACCTGTGTTAATTTGGGCTGTGTTCCTAAAAAAATAATGTTCAATGCCTCAAGCATCGCCGAAATCATGGAAAAAGCCCCTGATTATGGTTTTGACCCCTGCTCAGTTAAACTGGATTGGTCAACATTAATCGCCAGACGAACAGCTTACATTGAGCGGCTTCGTGAAAATTATCTTGCGCGCTTCAAGCAATTTAATATTATCCGGCTAAACGGGCATGGACGCTTTGTCGGCTCAGATCAGGTTGAGGTAAACGGGCAGATTTATCAGGCACCGCACATAATTATTGCAACTGGAGGACAGCCCTCTATGCCGGCTGATCTTGAGGGAATTGAACTCGCGATTAGCTCGGATGGTTTTTTTGCCCTGGAAAAACTTCCTCAAAAAGTAGCGGTCATTGGCAGTGGATATATTGGGGTTGAACTCGCAGGAGTACTCAATGGTCTGGGTTCTGAAACACATCTGTTTTTACGAGGTAAAGCACCCCTTAGCCGATTCGACTCTATGCTGGGCGAGACCCTTATGGAGATAATGCTCAAAGATGGATTACAGGTTCATACGAACCATCGTGCCCGAAAAATTGAGTTACAGACCGATGGCAGGCGAAGTATCCATTGCCAGAGCGGTTCTGTTCTCAGTGATTTTGATGTCGTCATCGCAGCCGTTGGCCGTTCTCCCCGTACTGATCAGCTGAATCTGGATGAGATTGGGGTTAAACGGGATCCGCAAGGGCTTATTGAAGTCGATAAATTTCAGCAAACCAATATTAAAGGTATTTACGCTATTGGAGATGTTATCGATGAGCCTGCGCTTACACCAGTTGCCATCGCTGCCGGCAGAAGACTGAGTGATCGTCTTTTTGGAGGCCAGGCTGAAGCCTTTCTCGATTACAGCAATATATGTTCAGTTGTCTTCAGTCACCCCCCGATAGGCAGTGTGGGCATGAGTGAAGAGGAAGCGGTCTCAAAATATGGAGCAGATCAAATTAAAACCTATCAAACCCGATTTAATCCGATGTTTGACGCGTTTAGCGAGCATAAAAAGCCCACTGTCATGAAATTAGTTACCTTGGGTAAAGAAGAAAAGATCATTGGCTTACATATGATCGGTTACTATGCCGATGAGATACTGCAAGGATTTGGCGTCGCTGTAAAAATGGGGGCTACCAAAAAAGATTTCGACAACACAGTCGCAATCCACCCTACAAGTGCCGAAGAATTGGTAACTATGGTTTAGGTGCGAGAGTAAACTGATGAATTTAAGAGCATTTAATAACATTTCCCCCTCCTTGGGGGAACGAGTCTATATTGATCCGGCTGCCTCGGTAATTGGCGATGTAATGATTGACAATGACAGTTCTGTCTGGCCAATGGCGGTGATCCGGGGAGATGTGAACTCTATCGAAATAGGCCATTCATGCAGCATTCAGGATGGTGCTGTTTTACATGTAACACACGATGGTCCATTTACTGCCGGTGGCAGGAAGTTGATTCTGGGAAATGGGATTACAGTAGGCCATCAAGCCGTTCTGCATGCCTGTCATATAGAAGATTACTGTCTGATCGGCATGGGAGCATTAATACTGGACGCTGTTCATGTGGAGCATCATGTTATGATTGCTGCAGGCAGTGTAGTGTCACCCGGGAAGCGCCTTTTATCCGGCTACTTATATCTTGGTAATCCTGCGCGACAAGTTCGGCCGCTCACCGAGCAGGAGTTGGAACAACTCGAATACTCAGCGAAACATTATATCAGATTAAAAGATATGTATTTGGGAGGCTGATTTGCCCTCTCCCCAACCCTCTCCCAGAGGGAGAGGGGGCAATTAGGGTATAAACCGGGTAGACTGGTAACAGATTAAACCGGGAAGATAGGTAACACTTTCTTAGGAGAAAAAGGTGTTACCGATGATATGGCAGAGTAGTGAAGCAGAAACTGAGAAATTAAAATTTATTGGTGATTGGTTAAAGAATGAATTTGATTTTACGGACTTATGCACACGTTATGGTGTTAGTCGCAAAACGGGCTATAAACTAAGGTACAAGCCGAAGTACATAGGTACTGCCATCAAGCCAGACACAACTGTATATACACCATAAATTAAGAGATACAAATTAAAAGATAGTATCTGAGAGACTGATTTACCCTCTCCCCGACCCTCTCCCAGAGGGAGAGGGGGCAATTTGGGTACAAGCCGAAGTACATAGGTACTGCCATCAAGCCAGGCTCAACTGGATATACACCGGTACAAAAAGAACCGTCATTGCGAGCGTTAGCGACGCAAAGACGACAGGATTCCGTCTGCAGGAAGGTTTGGAGGTTTTTTTCAGGCAAAAAAAAAGCGGCTCGAAAGCCGCTTTGCAATAAAGCCCTGGCGATGACCTACTTTCACATGGAGAAACTCCACACTATCATCGGCGCAAGTCTGTTTCACTTCTGAGTTCGAGATGGGATCAGGTGGTTCCAGACCGCTATAGTCGCCAGGAAAA
>NZ_MVJN01000013.1 GCF_003265995.1 Legionella quinlivanii
ATTTCAAGCTTTGCCATTAAGGTACATCCAGGACATCAAATTTAATTCTATTAACGCTCGTAGCTACTACTCGGTCACGCCACGTGCATAGTCATTGCCAGTTTGGGCTGGATATGCGGGAAAACCCGTAGTACGATGAGCATTTAGGTATAGAATTGTAGATTTAGGCCAGCATATACTTGTGTGGTAGGTTGAGCAATGCCTTTAGTGGACACAGAAAATTGAGGTTCTACAAATAAATTGTATACGGTTTTTCCTGATTAATTACTTTACCCGCACCTAAACTTAAGGGCATTACGTGATTATCATTTTTAAAATCAAATACCCATATAGGCGCAGCTCTTAAATAAAAGTCATGTACTGTAATGGTCAAGTAAATTCGGACACTTATTTAAACAACTTACTAAACAAAATTCCTCCCTGCTGACGCACCACTTCCGCGGTTTGTCGACTCCTCAATCCCGCGCAGTCCAGCGCTCCTGATTGAGCAGTTTCAAGCGATTCTCTGATAAAACTCCTGTTCAAACGCTAACGGTGTTTTATAGCCTAAAGTTGAATGAAGCCGTCTACCATTATAAAAGGCAAGATAGTCAATCACGGCAAGCTTGGCACAGGCTTTAGTAGCGAATCGATGGTAATTCAAGGATTCATATTTGATGCTGCGAAAAAAACGCTCTGTAGGGGAGTTATCCCAACAATTGCCTTTGCGACTCATACTCTGCTGCATTTTCATTAATTTCAATAGCTCTCGGTACTCATAACTCGCATATTGACTGCCGCGATCTGAGTGGTGCAGTAATCCTGGAGAGGGTTTTTTGCGCCAAAACGCCATCCGCTCGGCTAACCTGCATCATTTTACATAACAGTTTAATCGAGTAGGCTTTCTCTTGCTCTTTGATAAATTGATATTTTATTTCTGTTCCTGAGCAAAGAAAGCGCGGCCTTTTTTAAGATTTCTCTCTCCATCCTGAGCTTGTTATTTTCTTTCTGAGGCGTAACAACTCTTCGCGTTCGTTTAAGCTCAGCTGAGAGCCTGAGGTACTAGCCCCTTTCTTTTCAGCCCCTTTTTCCATACTAACCCATTTCCTTAGGGCACTAATCGAAACACCTAAACTTGTAGCTGCCTCTGGAATGCTATAGCCTTTTGATAGCACCAATTGAACAGCATCCTGTTTGAATTCTAAACTAAAATACGGTCTCTTTCTTTGATTCAATACTTCACTCCTATTGGTTATATTTTAACCTATAAAAGTGTCCAGGCATATTAGACCACTACATTTTCTATAGCCGTGAGTGGATTGAAGCAGGGTTAAATGAATAGTAATGAACTTAAATCCTTTTTGCTGGTGTATGAATATCGCTCCTATTCAATTGCAGCGAAGAAACTTTTTGTTACTCAATCTGCTATTAGTAAACGCATTTTTAATCTGGAAAAAGAGTTAAGGGTAAAACTATTTGAAAATCGCTCTAATATGGTTTTACCTACAATTAAAGCTAAACTACTTGTTCCTTATGCTCGACAATTAATCAATATTTTGAATAATACTTACTCTGATTTAAGAGGAAATCAGTTATCCAAACTATCCGTATCGCTGGGAACTACTCTTTATCCAGCACTCGATTTCATTCCCGCATTTATAGAGCTTATATCCAACGACCAAGCTGCCTACCCCCAATTTCATATCAGACAGCTGCCAAAAAAGGAATTAGTGGATTCCTTGCTCAATGGAATTTTAGATCTTGCGTTGGCGACTGAAGATTTAATTGTAGATTCCTCTATTCAATGCACTGTACTTTCCTCAGAGGAATTATTTATTGTGGTGTCGCCCAGACATCCTCTGGCAAGCAGGAAAGAAATTAGCTGGGATGATTTATCCAGATACCCTTGTGTACATACGCCGTCAGGTTTTTCAGTACGCGACCGGCTGGATCGAATATTTACCAGACTTGAATTACCTCTGATGATTGAGCATGAGCTTTACTCATTCGAAGCATTAGGCAAATTAGTAAAGGCAGGATTGTGCTGGAGTGTATTGCCATTGCATTATTGTGATCCGGAATTAGTAAAACTTAAATTAGCAGGTTTTAACGAGACCATTAATTTATGTTGGTACTGTCATAAAGGAAGGGTGGACTCATTTATTATCCAATACACAACAGAGCTATTTAAACAGACACTTACGAAAGCTCCATTTCCACATACTGTATAAATTAACAACGAAGAGGTTAAAATAAACTAGCGTGCTTTTGAAAACTATATTCACTGTAAAGTATAACTTTTGTTCCTCAAATGTACTATTCTTATATTGGGAGTTGCAAAAGTTCCAAAACGACAATCGCACAGAACCACCACGTGGTGGTTCTGGTTTATCAGTTTATCAGTTTAATGGTTACTTCGGAAGTGTCACAGGATTTGGATAATAAGATGAAAAAACATAAGGGATTTACACTGATTGAGTTAATGATTGTTGTGGCTATCGTAGGCATTTTAGCAGCGATTGCAATCCCTGCTTATCAAGACTATACGATTCGCGCTCGAGTGACAGAGGGATTAAGTTTAGCTTCCTCTGCAAAAGCGGCGGTCGCCGAAACCACCATCGCTAGAAATGCACTTCCCACCTCTCAAGCCGCTACTGGTTATGTCTCACCGGCCGCTACGGCAAACGTCTCTTCTATCACCATTGCAGCCAATACCGGAGTGATAACAATTACTTATACAGCAGCTGCCGGAGGCGGTACCATCCTATTAACGCCTACTTTAAATGCAAATGGTGATTTGACTTGGACCTGCACCGGGGGAACATTAGCAGCTAAATACAGGCCAGCTTCTTGTAGGCCGTGAATTCAAACGAGTACGAGGTCCATACTATCATTCGATTGAGTGTATCTAGTATAACATTCGTTTTATTAGTACTATTTATTCTTTAGTCTCTTACCCCAGAGCAACTATGAGCTTGCACTTCATTGAAGAATACCCATATCCTGCCTTTCTCTGTGATACAGAAGGGACTATGATTTTAAATAATCAAGCGTATAGAGATTTTTTCCATGTTGAGGAGTGTTTATTTAGTGATTCCCTCAGTCACTACACTGAGCTTCATGCACTTTTTGAGAGCTTAAAAAAAAATTCTGCCCCCGGTTTAACAAAGACCTATCACAACAATATAGTTTTGCAATGGGCAGCAACGACTTGTGTATTTTTATTACAACATCATGTGATAGCTTGTTTGAGTCAACCTTTGGAACAAGAACAATGATGTGAATGGCTCTGTTCGTCCATGCTTTACCCAGAACACCGCCGAAGAAACGACGTGGTATACAGGCTATAATTGATAATGGGAGTTAACGCTAATAGAAAATAATCTATCGGTAACATTAATTAAAAAGGTTATTGCAGAGAACATGAAACCAAACCGCTCTCAACTACAAGACGAGTGCTTTTTGTTATTACTGGAAAGCTCCCTTAGGTCAATTCCTTTCAACGGCTTATTATCGGTATTGATATCCTTCTATCTACTCTACCGACAAGCACCACTTTATTGGGTGATGACTTGGTTACTTGCTGTCATCTTTTTAAGCATAGCACGCTTGCTGTATAGTAAGTATTGCATTAAATCAAAGCGTTATATTAAAAAGAAAAAACAGACATTACACCTATTTATTGCCTTGACATTCCTAATGGGTGCATTATGGGGTAGCTCTTATCTATTATTTTATCCTTACTTTTTAAAAGTGAATCAAAATATCATTACCTTGGTTCTCGGGGGAATGGCTGCAGGCGCGCTCGCATCATTATCCGTTTACCTTCCCGCCTACTGTGCGTATTTATTACCGATGTTTTTACCTCTCATCGTTTACAACTATTGGTTAGGAGAATTTAATCACAGTATTTTAGCGACGATGTTCTCTTTATTTGTTCTCATGTTACTCATTACAGCAAAATCCCAGTCTAGAATTTTACAAAGCACCATTCGCTTAACCCAAGAAAAAGAGAAGGCACTCATTGAAATCAAACGGTTGTCCATCACCGATTCACTCACGGGTCTTTATAATCGTCGATATTTTGACCAACGATTAAGTGAAGAGTTTGCTCGAGCCAAACGAAACCATCACCCCATTAACTTGGTGTTAATCGATGTCGATGACTTCAAACGACTTAACGATAACTTTGGGCACCCTTCAGGTGATTTGTTTTTGAAGCATTTAGCTTCAGCCATCAAAAAATCTGCTCAAAGAGCAAATGATACTTCTTTTCGAATTGGCGGTGACGAGTTTGCGACAATTCTTACGAACACTTCATTGGAAGAGGCTATTTTATTATGCAGGAAATTACAAAATAAGGTTCAATCTGAAGTTTCGAATGCAACTACACTAAGTATCGGTATTGTGAGTGTGTCACCTTCTTGCCCAGAGGAAAACGTGGAGCAAATCATTTCAGTAGCCGATAAAACCTTGTATGAAGCGAAGAAAAGCGGAAAAAATCAAGTTCGAGCGCAACAGCTTAATTGCCTGTAATCCAGAGCACTATTGGCATAAGCGGGATAATTTAACCAAAAGGATTACTAAATGAACATATTAATCACTGGTGGCTGCGGTTTTATTGGCTCTCATCTTGCCCAATATTATCTTGAAAAAGGGCATAAAGTGGTGTGCATTGATAATTTGGACACTGGAAAAATTGAAAATATCAGTGAATTTCAACAGCATCAGTCATTTACATTTGAGGAAGCCGATTTATTGACTTGGCCAAACTTGCAAGATACAGTGAGCTGGGCAGATGTTATTTTCCATCTAGCCGCATCGGTTGGAATGTTTAAAGTCCTACATGATCCCATCGCTGTAATCAATAATAATATTATTGCTTGCAACCATTTGCTACAGGCCATCGCTAACGCTCAAAAAAAGCCTATTACGGTGATTGTTTCCTCATCCGCTGTGTATGGAGATTCTAAAGGTTTATGCGAAAGTAGCTCCCTAAACTTAAAACCGCTTACAAACTCCCATATGACTTATTCCATCAGTAAACTCTCTGAGGAAGTAATCGGGTATGCCCATTTTTATCAGAAAAATATACCGGTCATTTTACCCCGAATATTTAATACGATTGGCCCTCGGCAGACAGGGCAATATGGGATGGTTGTCCCCCGTTTTATAAGACAAGCCTGTGAGAATGAACCACTCACTGTTTTTGGGGATGGCCATCAGACCCGTTCTTTTTGTGACGTAAGGGATGTGGTAGCGGCTCTTGATTTAGTTATCAATACCCCTGAGAGTATTGGTAAGAGTATCAATATTGGAAATAATAGAGAAATCTCTATCAATAATCTGGCGGAATTAACAAAAAGTTACTCAAAAAGTAACTCTGAAATTGTTCACATCCCTTATGATGAGGCTTATGGGGTCGACTATGTGGATATTGAGCAACGCTGCCCTAACCTCAATACCTTATTCGCACTGACGTCTTTTCAGCACCAATGGACTTTAGAAGATACGTTGAAGGATTTAATTACTAAGTATAAACAATCCCAAAATAATGGATGGGACCATAGGGTATCCTAATTGATAACAGAATAGCCTCTGGTATTTGTGGAACTGGCATCAGTGAAAATTTACAGCAGATTATTCAGCGACAACCACCACACAGGTTAAGCAAATACCGGAACTCAGTTTGCCTATATTTTATAAATGGAGAGTGTACAGCTTAAGTACTTTCTTTTGAGCATTTTTTATATTTTCACGCTTGTCTTTAAGTTTTAGCGAGAGTAATCCCATGAGTCACTTTCAGTGTTTGAAGTTGTAATGAATGCGCCCTAGCTTTAATCCCTTATTAATTGTTTTAACATTGACAAAAAAATAAAACTGACCTTAATTACGCAGGTCCGAGCTAATTGCCTCATCTCTTGCGGCATTTTCAGCCTGGAATCCGATGAACATTGTCGGTCACAGTCGGCCTTGGAAAAGTGGATTTAAGTCTAATATAGAAGCTATACTAAATAATGGGAATTTAAAGGCTGCTATGCTATGAAAGCATTAGGATTCACAATTATCGAATTATTAATTGTTGTCGTAGTCATCGGAATTCTAGCAACCATTGCAATTCCAGCTTATCAAGATTACACGATAAGAGCACGCGTGACGGAAGGTTTGAGTTTAGCCAGTGCTGCAAAACAGACCGTATCGGAAACCACTCAAGTTAAAAATGGGGTGCTTCCGGCTGATAATAACGCAGCAGGCTATTCACCTCCAGCGGCTACTCCTTCTGTTTCTTCCATTAATATTCAAAATGGTCAGATAACAATCGCTTACACTCCCTTAGCTGGCAATGGTACGATCATACTGACTCCAACAGTACAGTCCGGAGGGGAAATGATCTGGGATTGTCGTGCCGGAACACTTCCCGATAAATACCGTCCCTCGACTTGTCGAGGGGGTAATGCTACTCAAGGAACAAACTCTGGCACTGGCGGCGATTCTGGGGCTGGCGGAAACTCTGGCTCTGGTGGAAACTCTAACACTGAAAGAGACTGGCTCTGGTGGCTCTGGTGGCTTTTCGGCAGATAGCTGCTTGGCAACCCAATGCAAATAATAATGATGATGCCCTTATATTCGGTAAATTCCACAAATCGTCTTTATATCAGGGTTGATTTAAAATGCATATTACAAGCAAGTCGATTGATGGCGGGCTGCAATGGGATCCATAACCCCATCGCTATACTTTCGCCTTGAAAAGGCAATGAGCAAATCACTAACCCGAATGACCTCAGTGTTTTGAGAAATTTCTCGCCCTTCACTGCGCCAATAACCTACTGCTTTTCTATTTCACTTTGTCTATCTTTAAGACAGATGAGCAAAGACATTGGACGTTTTAAACGGACTTTTTAGCGGTACCAGGACGCTACCTTCTGCAAGGATGCAGAGCTCTGAACTATTAGGCCTATACCGCCTGATGAATCACATGCGTAACCACGCCCCAAATGACTAAATCCTGATTTTCAGTAATATCGATGGCTGAAAAGGCTGGGTTTTCAGGCAAAAGTTGCACTTGCCCACCTAGGCGCGATAAGCGTTTCACAGTGAGCTCTCCATCAATGGCTGCGATGACAATTTTTCCGTGGGTCGCCTCAAGGCTACTGTCAACTATCAGCAAATCGCCGTTATGAATGCCGGCCTCCTTCATTGAATCGCCAGAGGCGGTCAATAAAAACGTCGAAGAGGGATGTTTAATCAAAAATTCATTCAAATTCAAATGCGCTTCAATGTAATCATCCGCAGGGGACGGAAATCCTGCTTTGACTTTGCAGGTGTATAAAGGCAGCGTTAATCGGCTTGAGGAACTAATTAACTGTTTGACCTCTTCCATACGCGATAAGGGGATACGCATTGCTTTAGTCGATTCACCGTATTGATTACTGCCTTTAGGCCGCCCTGCTCCGTCTCGTTTGCCACCTCTCATTGCAACTCCGCATGTAGCCTGTCAATTATTTGACATTCTATGAAAGAGACGAGTATATTTGAATTAAGTACGCTTTTCAAACCAACCCATTCAACACGAGAAGAATAACTCAAAAGGACAGGGCTATCACGACTCATTGCTTGAGGATTTGCCATGTATGCACTCATCGATTGTAACAATTTTTATGCAAGCTGTGAACGATTGTTCAGGCCAGACCTACTCACGACGCCGATTGTGGTCCTCAGCAATAATGACGGCTGTGTCATTGCCCGCTCCAATGAGTCAAAGGCTTTAGGCATTGGCATGGGCGCCCCTTTTTTTGAGGTCAAAGCCTTGTGCAAAAAGCACAAAGTGAAAGTGTTTTCTTCGAACTATACCTTATATGGTGATATCTCCCATCGCGTCATGCGCCTCATTGAAGCACACTGGCCGGAGACTGAAATTTACTCCATTGATGAAGCCTTCCTTGACTTAAGCACTTTACCTGAATCCAAGCGGTTTTCCTTTTGCGAAAACTTGCAGAAAACCATCCTAAAAGGCGTGCACATCCCCACCTCCATTGGAATTGGCAAAACCAAAACACTGGCCAAAGCGGCTAATTTCATCGCCAAGAAAAAACTGCAAACCCCGGTCTTTGACATCACAGGAAGCGAGGCGCGATGGTTAAGTCAGCTTGAGGTATCGGATGTTTGGGGGATTGGGCGCCAATGGTCAAAAAAACTCAATGGCCTAGGCATTCAAACAGCACTTGATTTAGCAGAATCTGACGCCAATTTAATGCGCAACAAATTTAGCGTGGTCATGCAGCGAATCGTGCTGGAGTTGAATGGCGTATCGTGTTTGGAATTGGAAACGCCGGAGCCTAAGCAATCAATTATGTCCTCCTGCTCCTTTGGCGGTCTGCAGTCGGACTATCAGGTCATTCAAGAAGGTATTAGCCATCACTGCGCTACGGCATCGGCCAAGATGCGAAAACAAGGATTAACCACCCAATACCTTTCGGTATTTATTCGCTCCAATCCCTTTCGCGAAGATACCAAGCAATATGCAAACTCCATCGGCTTTCGCCTGGTCAACCCCACCGATGATGTGCGGGTTATCACCAAATGGGCGAAATACTGTTTAAAGAAAATTTATCAACCGGGCATTTTCTATCATAAATCAGGCGTCCTCTTAAATGATTTAACCAGTAACCGTTTTTACCAGGCCGATTTATTCAACCAACCAAGTGATTTGCAGCACTCGACTACCTTGATGCATTTAATGGATAGCGTCAATCAAAAATATGGCGCGAGAACCCTACGTTTAGCCGCTGAAGGCTTCCAAAAATCCTGGTCAATGAAACGTCAATTAATGTCGCCTTGTTACACCACGCGCTGGTCTGATTTACCCATTGCCTATACTGGCAGTGGACAAGGAAAATGCCGTTGACTAGGATTAAAGAGTCTTTGGAGGAATTACCATGTGCGGCCGATTTTCTGTCGACACCGATATCGAAAAACTAAAACAGCAATTTGCAGTCACCACTGTGGAGCCTTTGCCCAAAAGCCGCAATGTTGCACCAACCGAAGCCGCCCTTTGCCTTATTGCAACGGAAGAAGGCTTAAAAGCGGTTCAAATGCGCTGGGGCATTGTGCCCTGGTATGCAAAAGGCAAAAAATCAATGCTGCTCATTAATGCACGTGCCGAACAAGCCGCCGAAAAGCCAGCCTTTAAACAAGCGATTAAATACCGGCGTTGCCTTTTAATTATGAATGGCTTTTTTGAATGGCAGCATCACCCTAAAGACAATAAAACCGTCAAACAACCCTACTATATTCATCAGAAAGACAATGCCCTTTTAGCGGTCGCTGCCATTTGGGAGCGCTTTGAACCTGAACCAGACCTGATTATTCCTTCCTGCTGCTTACTGACCACCTCGCCCAATGAACTCGTCAGTCAACTCCATGACCGCATGCCCTGGTTTTTAGACGAGACTCAACAAGCAAAATGGCTCTCCCCTACCCCATTTTCCGCTGAGGATGTGAGTCTTTTACTCCAACAGCCCCAATCCGTTGAGCTTGCCTGCCATCCCGTAACGCCTAAAGTGAATTCCGCACTGTATAAGGGGGACGATTGCATTGAAGCCCTATCGACTGATGCCTCCATGACAGAATGATTTTTGAGGCCGTTCAATTTCAAACGTCCATGCACTGGATTTTCTTTCGCGTTTAAGCCACCATTATCTGTACCGCAAAATTCCTTAAAGACAAGGAGTGTCTATGGAATGGCAAATCGGCGAGACCGTGTACTGGTTAGGCCAAAGGCAAACATCCCAGATTTTGGTTTATTCCCTTTATCGATTGCGATTGTAAAAGAGACTATCCAAGACATTCGCCCACATACCCCTCAACAAAATCCTATAGTGACTGCCCGTTTCGCCTTTTGCCTGGATGAGGTGTTGAAAGCGGTGCGTTTGATAGCGGGATTAGTACTTGGTCCTTTCGGAATCGCCCAGCTTTTTAAAACGCCTTGAAGCTCTAAGCGAAAGTCGTAATGCAAATGGGAAGCTTGATGCTTTTGGATAACAATGCGCGAATGATAAGTTAAAGATTCAGCGCCCGGTGGCTCACGGGTGCGGGAAAAATTACGTTTGGCGCGATACTGCCCTAAGCCCATGGTTCCTCCAATGCTTGTGACAGAAAAACAAAAACCACCCTAAGGTGGTTTCTGATGCAGACTAAAGAGTTCGCTTCCGCGATCTTCTGTCTACACTTTAAGTATAGTAAAGCCATACTGGCTGTCAATTATCGTGAAAGTAGACGTGCTGCAGTCTGGCTCTGAGTTTCCAATTCAAGGTTAACCTACATCTACGTGTCCGTAAGACGCATAATAATGAGCTTCATTGCCATTTGGCCAAGCTACTTTGCTTAACTTTAATCATCAATAGCCAAGGGGCTCATTGGATTTAAGTCGACAGGGTAAAGAGTAATCCGATCCATTCTTAAGCATTCGCATCAATCCAGGGATTGGAATACCCCTCAATGCCGGCCACTTGAGCAGCCCACTCTTTTTCCCAGGCGCTTGGGGGAAATTGACGATGCCAAGCAATAAATAATTGTTGTTGTGCGCTACTTAATGCAATGCCATACCGGTCAGCCATAAACAGATTTGCGCGGGCAACAAGCCCTTTTACCGCATCGGCTGGCTCAATGCGACGTGTAGCGCTATCCACATAAAACTCACAGCCGTAGGTTTTTGGTTTACCAGGGAGCTCGGCATAGCGATAATTAGAACGGAGCTGATTTAACAATCCCACTTCTGGCCATAAGTTATAAAGCTCAGCTTCCGCCTGGCGAAATCGCGGCTCTATTTTTTCACAACAAGCCCGTCCTTTAAAAGGTGTGCCGTTGGCATGACGGCAAAGCGGTACCCGCCAACAGGCGAATTGCCGGCCAAAATTTTCTGCGGGCATAATATGCTCCCATTCCAGGCGTAACGCACGCTTTTTATCCGCCGCGGCATCCATCTGGCAGCTCGCCAAATCAATTTGCTTGTTTTGGTAATGGCATTGACAATATAGGGTGATTGGATGCGGCTTAAATACGGCTGCGGCTATTTTTTTGGCTTGCGCAAAATTAGCAGGCGGTGCGGCATCGCACGCCTGACTAAATAAAAGAATAATTAAGAGCAATACGGTTTTCATGCGCGAAGCTTAAAGAAAATGCGCCGGGTTTTCCAGTCTTGTCTTTTTTTAAACACACCCTGCCCTATCATGTGCTTTCTAAGGAGTGAATACCATGTCTCTGCATCAAACCGATTGCCACTTGGATGGAAAACAAGTGACTGTTCATTTCCGCTATTACTGGCCAAAAGCATACGTCCTTTGGCAGCACAAGCGATATGGGAGTATCGATATCACTGAGGTGATGACCGCTGATGAACGAATTGACTTTGAGTCCTTGCCGGTTGAATCGCAAATTGCCTGCCGCCATGCCGCCTGGGAGCATTTGCATGCCAACAGACTCTTAAAAGAAGCCAACGTCGCCAGTATCTGGCAAGCAGACGAGCATCATAGTGCTCTTCGCCTCAACACAGATTGAAAAATGTCTGGGCAGTGGCTTTTTTCCTTTACTTATCAGCGCTCTAACATTCTATACACATCGTTATCCACAGATTTTGTGGATAAGTAATAACGGGATTTATCGTATTTAAAACGCGATACGCCTTTATAATCATAGGGCTTGAAGAGGAAAAGAAGAAAAGAGGGGCTACTAGAGAGATGTTTTAAAAAAACTTATCCACAAAAGCTAGGCTTGGGATAGAAATTTCGGAAATGCATTGTATCTTCTTTTTTTTAGAAGAACCAGTCTTGACTTTTTGCCGCTGTTTTCTTTAGAGGCATTAGGTGCCCTATGTACTTAATAATTAATAATAAATTTCATTATGGGGTTTTGCGTCCCTTCCACCGTATTCAACACGCATGCCCACGCTTCTAAATGATTTTCATCCCAGGCATAAAAGGGGTCTAAAGAACGCTATGAAGGTGTTCTCCTCCTCGGTAATTACCCCAACATTCCGCTTAAATCCATGGATTTTCGTTTCTGGTAAGTCAACATGATATCGGTAATGAGTCTGATTTTTTCATTGTGCTCGACGTCGAGAGAAAAAATCCCTTCAGTAACTCCCCGCATCAGCCGGGTTAATTCATGGTCATCGACACTGACACTGGGCTTATTTTTGGTGAGTTTAGTATTGTCCGATGAACGGCTGCGGATGAAGGAGACCTCGAGCCAGTTCACTGCTAATTTAGGCTGACTGATGGTTACAAAGAGCGGGCTCTTTTCCTCTTCTGTTCGTATAAAATAATCACGGGAGGCGGCGAATGACGCAATCATGTCACCAGGGTAGACTATAAAATTAACGCCTAATGAGGCAGCAATCCACATGACGGCCGGGCTTTCTTCGATAAGATAGTTAGTAGAAGACTGCATCAGTACGTCGTTTGATACCGACTCATGCGCGTGTCTTCGCACAAAATCAGAGGCCACTCGCTGTACGGATTCGGCTAATACAGGTTCTGACTGATACAAGGCCGTGATTTGCGATTGCAGGCTGAGGTATTCATTGGATTTGTTGAGCCAATCCCGCCAAAACACCACCTCGTAGTTCGTGGCGATTCGGTTTAATGCGGCTTGCTTGTCTAGTGGAAACGCTTCGATAAGGTGCGAATCAAACTCGGTGGAGTTCAGTCCCAGCGGCTTTAAAAAACAATCTAAATGGTTCTCAAAATAGGTTTTTCCCAGCAGAGTGGCTTCTTCTTTCAGTGCATTAACGGTGCTGGTGTTTGGTTCAATATCCCGACACAAATTATGCCAATACACTTCATCCGCGATTAGGAACGTGGTAAATCCAAACTCAGCGGTGGCTTTCTCTATAATGGCGCTTAAGTAGTCACCGGTACAATATTGATTCCCTTTAATGCTTAAAAGGACTACTGCTTTGGTTTTGTTGAGATTAGGGAATAATGATTTGGAATTCCCCTCGAATCGTGCTTTTAGAATATCCCCGTTTTTAGATCCTTTGACTTTAACCATGGTTCTCCTTAATGTATCCCTGTAAGCCTTCAACGGATTATATTGTACATAATTTGAACCAACAGGTCAATAGCGACACAAGCCGCCTTTATATTCGCTTATTTAATTCTATAATTAGTAAAAAAAGGGATCATGATGGCGAATACCAATAGACCGTCCTCCGACATCAATAAATTGCTCGAAGAGCTGGAATCACTCAAAACCCAACTCATTGAGGAACAGCAAAAGAATCAATTCTTAGAAAATCTCATTGCCTTAATCCCGGGCCACATCTACTGGCTCAATGAAAGAAATGAATTTTTAGGCTGCAATAATATGCAGGCCAAAACCGCTCAATTGAATTCTCGCCACGATATAGTAGGCAAGACCAACTATGATATGCCGTGGAAAAACCAAGCCGCAGAGCTCAACAAAGCCAACGATATCGCCAGACAAACCGGTACCACGCAAATTCAGGAAGAAACGATTGATACAGCCGCGGGAAGAAAAACCTATCTGTCTTACAAAGAACCCTTGCGAGATGCAAATCAACAGATTATTGGTGTTTTAGGAGTCTCGCTGGATATTTCTCAAATCAAAAAACTGGAGTCCGAACTTCGCAGTGCCAAAGAACTGGCCGAAGCAGCCAGTCAGGCCAAAACCGAGTTTTTAGATAATATGCGTCATGATATTAGAACGCCGCTCACAGGCATTGTGGGCTTTGCTGATTTACTGAAGATGGACGCGAATACCCCCCATATCCAGGAATATGCCGACAATTTAATCGCCTCCAGTCATGCGCTGCTTGAATTAATGGATGAAGTCCTGGAAGCCATCCGCGTCAGCTCGGGAGAAATCCCCAGGCTTAAAAAGAAATTTGATTTAAAAGCAGCATTAGAACATGTCATTAAATTAAACAGGGCAAGAAGCGCTCAGAAACGATTAACCCTGTCTTTAGAATTTGATGAAGCCATACCCCGTTATGTCATAGGGGATAAAGTGCGTATTCATCGCATTATTCTTGAATTAGTGGCCAATGCCTTAAATTTTACGGATACTGGATTTGTGAAATTATCCGCGCATCTTGCTAAACAGGAAGGGAAGCAATTGGTGTTAATGCTGGTTGTTGAAGACTCTGGCATTGGCATTCCCAAAGACAAACAGCAGGAAATCTATGTTCAATTTAAACGCTTAACCCCCTCCTATCAAGGCATTTATAAAGGTGCCGGTTTGGGTCTGTCGGTTGTAAAGCAATTTGTGGATGAATTAAATGGTGAAATTTATGTTAAAAGTGAGCCTCGCAGGGGCTCATCCTTCACCTGCGTCATCCCTCTTCAAGAGCCGCTTCTCGATAATGATTTAGGCATGGAAGAACAGGATTCGCTGGTCGATCAACTGTACGAAACGACTTATGCACAGCAAATTAAACCACCATCCAGCCCCTCCGTTGAATCCTCTGAGCACCGAGTGCTCGTGGTTGAAGACAACTTCATTGCACAGCAGGCAGCCAAATCGTTGTTATCCAAGCTTCAATGTGCCGTTGATATAGCAGAAGATGGCAAAACCGCGCTCGATTTATGGAAAACGCAGCACTATGATTTAATTCTGATGGACATCGGTTTGCCTGATGTAGACGGATATGAGGTAACCCATGCCATTCGCGTGCAGGAATTAACCAAGAAAACGCATATTCCCATTATTGCTTTAACGGCACATGCCGGCGACGAAAATAAAAAACGCTGTATCGATGCCGGAATGAATGCCGTACTGACCAAACCACTCACGGCTAAAAACTGTGCGGATATGATCAATGCATTTATTCCCGGACGCCAAAAAGAACTAACGCCCTGTCAACTGGCAAGTTCAACAGAGAGGCCGCCCCTATCCTTGGCTGAGTTCCCCTTACTTGATATTGCAGAAGGAATAAAAACACTGGGAGCCGAGACCAATGTAGCCGATATGCTTCGCTTTATGATTACAGAATCACTGCCTGAAGACATGCAAAAATTAAAGCTGGCACACCAAGCCAGTGATTGGGAAAAAACCCAGCAACTCATTCACAAAATCAAAGGTGGCGCGGTGTATGTGGGCACCACTCAGTTAAAGATGGCGTGCCAGTACTTTGATCAATACTGGAAATCAGGCCAAACCGAGCAACTCGAGCCACTATATCAACAAACAGTGCATGCGGTTCTTGCAACTACCCAGGCCATTGAGGATTGGCTCAATGAGAAAAAAGATTAGAGTACCTCTACCCTATTTTTTTCTTCTTATGCCAAGCAACACTTAGGCACAAAGCAATGAATCATCCTCCATCGTTTGTTGTTCCAATTCTAATTCCAGGATTCTTTGCTGCTCCCATAATGCTTCCAGTTCTTGACGAGCATCATGTATTTTCTTTCGCATGAGTAAAATACTTTCTTCATCGGATTGCTGGATAATCGCCTGCTTCAACGTATCTAACAAGGTGGCCTTTGCGCAAATGGCTGCCTCAACTGCCGCCAAACGAGGCTCTTGATTGTCCTCCTTGGATAGATTAGTGCGGGGATTAATCTCTGTGTCTTTATCTTCTTGCCAACGGGTTTCACGAAGCACTTGCTTATCTTTAAACTGGCCCCCCAGATAAAAATGGTTATAAAACCCCTTGGGGGTTTGCCATTGCTTCGCCCGTAAAAGCTTGGAAAGGATATTGTTTCTGTGTTTGAAACAAGTGACTTTAGGCAGATAGAACTGCGTGTTTAACAAGGCAAATAAGTACTCTGCTGCCAGCTGTTTCGGTGCGGATATCTGAACCTTGTTTTTAACCAGTAAATTGAAAAATGTACCGGAGATCAATTCTTTTATGGGCTCCGGTATTTCTTCTTTAACGTCAGAAAGTAAAAACTGCTGTACTGCTTCAAATTGTTTAATGGTTCGCTGATGCTTGTCCTTATCCACAGATGAGAATAAATTTCTACCAATAATATTAGTTTTAAGAGAAGAGCTATAAAGATCACTTATATATAGACTGCGCAAATTGAGAGGTTCGATCATCTCAAAAATGCTTTTATTTGAACAACTTGCCTTCTTATTATCTGAAGTAATGTCGGGGTTTGATTTACGCCGTTTACTGTGAATTGAATTACTTTCATCCGACAAGTTTTTCGACTCGTTACCAGGTTGTTTGAGGATAGAGAGAAATTTCTCGGTAATATTGATATAAGCACCCTTCTTAACTTGAAACTCACCGTTTGCTGTTCGTGTAAATAAAGCCTGACGACGCTCAATAAAGCCCTTATCAGAAAACTCTTTTAAATAACGCTGAAAAGTTCCCTTGGGAATGCCTGTATCAGTAGCGATTTCTTCATATGGTTTCATGAACCATTTATTACTGGAACCTTTTAATTGATAGGTGCTTTTTTCCCATCCTAATAGAAGGTAATCCATAAAATGTGCTTTTGCTACTGAGGGTATAACCGCGACTAGATGTTTAAATCTCGCGTGAAAAATGGAACAAAAGTTCCCCATAGATAATTCCTTATCTTATTGTTTTTTTTAGGGAACGAAGCTAATATATGGGTGTGTTTATAAACAAGCAACATATCTCGATCAAATTCATTCGAGAATGTATTTAGCTTCATTCTTGGCTTGTTTTCACAGTTGTGAGGAGTTGCCGCTCTTCACAACTGTCGTCTTCTTTTATCTTCTACATTTTTTTCCCTTTGCTTATCTTAAATGTTCGACTATGAGAATCTAAGAATTTATCACTATCTGGATTTATACGTGATCTGAAGTCTTCGTGTCAATACTCAATACAGCAAATTCAATTGGAATTTGTTCCTACTATAACTTCCTGATTTTACTTCGATTAGACCTGTAGACAGGGCTATTTAATTATTCTAAATAAAATAGTCAATACAGTATTGAGTATTGGTGGGTAATTATGTATTGTTAACTGCTAGAAAATACAAATTGGAGTTATAAATGAAATCTAAAACCCCGCGTGTTTTAGTTGTAGCCAACAATAAAGGAGGAGTAGGTAAGAGTCTGATAAGCCAGTTGATCTCAACATATATCGCTTTTAAAAAAAATAAAAAAGTTCTGGTTCTTGATTTTGATCCACAAGGAAATATGTCATATAGGTTTTTGCGAGATACTCGGATTAGGGAAATGTCTAACTACAAACCCCCATTGCATCCTGATTATGATCCTAATAGCAAAGATGATGAGGGATGGGATGGGCGATCCTCTGCACTAGATATGTGGACAGGAAATCCAGTAGTTCCTTACCCTACTGATCTCGAAAATTTAGATATCTTACCAAGTAATGCAGGCCTAATTAAGGATATCGAATCATTTGAATATAGCGAAACCTTGGAAAGTATAGTTCAAAGAGCGTACGATTTCTTTGCAATGGATGATTTTATTGAATGCGGTTATGATTTGGTAATAATTGACACTCCACCAGCAAAAGGCCCTTTGACCCAAAGCGCTATCCGTGCTGCTACGCATGTTCTCATTCCAATAGAACTAAGCAATAAATCTTTGCAAGGGTTAGCAGGAATGGTTGATTTAGTAAATCGACAAAATATACATAGACCAGCAAACGCGCAAGCTAAAATTATTGGACTGCTAAAAAATAAAGTGGATTACAATAAAAGGACTCCACAGAATCGTATTGTCGAAACCATAAAATCAAATGAGATGCTCTGTAAATTACTTTTAGATAATGTTGAGATACATGATTCCCCTAGAGCTGTTGATATTGATGAAGATCAAGCTCCCATAACTGCTCCTTACACTGAGTTAAAAGAAAATGATAGGTTCGCCATAGAAGCAATTGAGCTCGGTGAGTTTGTGTATCAAAAAGTATTAAATGATAAGGATAAGAGAAATGAAAAAGAAAATCATTGCAACCTCGCTCAAGCTTAAAAACAGCAAGCCAGATACGGTTATGCGGGCAGGTATAACTGCTAATACAAAATATACAAGAGGCAAACAATTAGTGGAGCACGATCCATTACACTTAATACCAGATCCTTATAATCCTAGGCCAGGAGATAAAATCGATGACACATGGATAAGGTACAATCTGAAAATAGATACAAAAGAAAGTCTTTGTCGATCAGACCCAACAACAGGAGAGTATATAATACCAAGCTTTTCTGAAGTTTGTACTTCAGATAATGATGAGCTAGAAGACAGTTATAACTTTCTAAGAGATCTTGCCTATTCAATTAGAAATGATGGTTTGATAGAACCTATCGAGATTTTTTTAGCTGATAAAGAAAATGATCCGGATTATTTCCTCAATTCCGAGAAACAATATGGGTATGTTATCCTAGAGGGGCATCAAAGGAGATTAGCCGCAATTATGGCGGGTGTTCCTAATGTTACTTGTATAGAAATTACTGATGAAAGCTTACTCGCTAAACTTAAAGTAAAACACAGGAAATTAAGAAGACAACTTTCTGAAAATAACTTAAGAAAAGGCCTAACTGTTGCTCAAAATTTTTTGATAGTCCAAAATCTATTATTAGATGATGAAACGATTGATTTATCCAATAAGGAGTTGTCTTCAATAATAGGTTTAAATGAAGCAATAGCTAGTGCATTGAAAATTATTTGTCTTAAGCCAGAGAAGTTTCCTCCCATTTTTTTTTCCAAACTGAATGCCAATCAATTATCGTTCAAAACGATACGTATGCTTGTTCCAAAAACATATGCAGAGATTGAAAATATTTTGAATGGTGGTGAACCTGTTAAGTCTAAGCCGGAGCACAAACCTCAGCCTAGAGGTCGTCAGGGAGGAGCTAAAAAGAAATATGCAACCTTCAAAGTTAGTGATGAAAGAGAAACATCAGTTCTTTATAAAGTTCTTCTTTCGAGATTTCCTGAAATTGACGACGTGAACAAGGAAATTACATTCAAAAGCTTAGAAGACCTACTATATAAAGTAAAAGAATTAGCCCTAAACGAAAAATTATGACCCGGGTCATAATTTTGTAACTAATTGAATTTTAAAGTAATTTTAATTATTTAGATTTTTTTGATTATGAATGGGAATGATTATGATTGAGGGCTTTAAGAAGAAAAAAATGATTTTTCGCTCACCACAAAAAAAAGAGAAATGGTTGGTGTGTGTGCGCTTTCCAACCGATATTAAGAAAAAA
Organism: Legionella quinlivanii; assembly: GCF_003265995.1. Lineage (GTDB taxonomy): Bacteria > Pseudomonadota > Gammaproteobacteria > Legionellales > Legionellaceae > Legionella_C > Legionella_C quinlivanii_A. The sequence goes on from NZ_MVJN01000013.1 coordinate 19,161, forward strand.
CTAAAGATTCAGGCAGAAAGAGATTACCCAGGTCGGAGTAAGCAGTCTAGTTTAATAGAGGATGCAGTGAATTACTATTTGTATACCATATCAAAAATAAATTGGGCGGATTATGAAAGAGATCCAGATTATATTGAATTGATTGATGACATTCACGAGGGGTTGAACCAATCACCATTAGAAGGGCCAACTCAAGTATTTTTCACTCAAGAAACTCAAGGAAAGATAATAGAGCTTGAAAAGAAAATAAAGCTTACAAGACCTTTGATGAAGGACGTTAGGATCGGATTAATAAGAAAATCAGTGTCTATTAGACTTAGCTTGGGAGACAAAGCTTTCTTTGACAAAATTATGTCAGAGAAGGAATAAGTCCGTAGGTTTAATCTCAATTAAATTGAATTTTGCAGAGCCACCAGAACTTCCTTCCTTAGTCGAAGGTAGTGGCTCTGATGAACCTCGTTTTTGAGTTCTCAAATCTAGTTCCCGTCTAATGATATACATACACCTAAGGAAAATGCTTCAAACCCTCTAGTCCGCAGAAGATGTGCCACATATTCACTTCTTACTCCCTGTGAACAATATACAAGTATTTTTTTATAAGGTAATTGGGGAAGGCTTTTGATTAGCTCGGAGAATGGTAAGTGTAGCTGGTTTAATACAAGCATTTTGGAACGATCTTCATTTAACTCTCTAACATCTATAACTATATAATCATTCACCTCTATATCTTCTAGCCTGATTCTATAGCTAATTGCTGGCCATGTAACTAATTTAGCCTTACAAGACGTACAAGTTGGATTCTTAAGAAGTTCAAGCTTTTCAGAAGAAAAGTCATCGCAGTTAATTCTAAGTAACTTGCTTTCCAAGGGTGTTTTATGACAGATTATTTGAATAGCAATTGAAGCTGCAATACTACCAGCAATACCAGAGGTAGTGCCAATAATTCCTGATAATGAACAGCTTTGGACAATGTTCGGAGGTGGAGGTTCAGGAAAAATACAGCGATAGCATGCTACCTTGGGATTGATTGTGGCAATTTGAATTTGCGATTTGTAAATACTAGCACTAATAAGTGGTAAATTTAACTGACAACAAATGTCATTTGCTAAATATCTGGTTTGAAAGTTATCAGAACCATCAATGATAAGTTCGTATTTGTGAAAAATCTCTTTTGCATTCTTAATCGTTAATTTCTCTGCATAGGGATTAATACTAATTCCAGAGTTTAACGTTTTAAGTTTCTGAACACCTTGGAGAGCTTTGTTTTTTCCTATATCTTTTTCAGAAAATAGAATTTGGCGATGAAGATTTGTCAGGTCAACATCATCGAAGTCAATAAGTCCTAGAGTACTAATACCAGAGCCGGCAAGGTATAAACTTAGTGGCGATCCTACTCCTCCTGCCCCAATGATTAATACAGAAGTGTTTTCCAAATTATACTGGCCTTCTTTCCCTAAAATTGGGATTTGTCTACAATATCTATTATTCATATAGCAAATACTTTGGGATATTTGAACGAATGGAAGCTCTAGGTATAATAACCTACTTTAGATTAAAAGGTTAGGAAGATAACTATAATGAATAGTTCAAGGAATATGATTGTTAGTGGACTATTCTCAAGCATTGGTTTCATCTACTTCTTTATTCTTCCTGTATACATTCCAATAAGAGCTTTAGGTATCGAAACTCATTTTTACGACAAGGTTGGGAGAAGCCCATTCGAGTTAATTTTATATTTTTCACAAATTACCATGTTGTTAGCATGCAATAGTATGCTCTTGTCGTTCTTCTATCAGTTTCTCAGTAAAACATTATCAAAAAAAGGTGGTGCGAATCGCATCCTACATATATATAGATTGGTAGCTATAGTTTTTAGTGGTTTTTTTACTATCACCAGCTACTTTGTAATGAATACACACAATATACTTTCACTGTATGCTTGGAGCGGGGCGCACTATTTTGTTATCTGTTTTTTCCAGTTATTAGTCAGAGAGGAAATTAGCAACTCCAGAAAAACTAATTTGTCTGCTGCTCATGGTAATAATTATTTCGGAATTATTTTAAATTTTTCCGGCGTAATAACGCTTGGAATATTTAGCTGGTTTTTCGCAAATGATTATGCCGAGCGATACAGCGAATTCTGTATGGTTTTGGAGATGGCGTTTGTTTGTTATCTAGTATTTGTTCGTAAATATCATCTATCTTTCAGAGAAATATGTGATCAATTTTCGTTCATGCAAATTTTAATTGCTTTTTTACTGATTTTTTTAATGTTGATTGTTGCATCAATAGTATCAACTGCATTCATGCTTTCAGGTTGGGTTGGGGCTTTATTGATACTTATAGTTATTGCTTACTTTTATAAAATTCATCAAATTGAAATCGAAAAAATTGATTTGCAGATGCTAGTTAGCATTGGCCTTGGTTATGGTTTGGTTTTAGCTGTATTAACTGGATCAATTTTAACCTACTTTGTTAAAAGTGAGTCCAATAGTCTAAATGTATTTAATTATACTTATTCTTGCGAACCTTTTTTCTCCATACTTATTGGCCTCATATTCACCTTATTTCTTTTAAAAAGAAATGTAACATTTTCTAGGAAAGAGCTAATGAGTTCTATATTTTATATAAACCTGCTCGTTCCTGTTTTTTTGGGTTTATTTTTTTGGTCTATAAATAAACAGGTGATCGGTTTGAGTTTATTATTGTTTATTTTTGCTGCTTATGCATTCTTAGAGTATCTAAGCTTGTTTTATGTTCGGCAGGTTGCGCAATTGGAGCAGTATAACGAATTGCAGGGTGCAAAATTAACTAACTTTCATTCCCTTGTTTTAAACGGGTTAAGTCCAGCCTTATTATATTTGCTCATTCGTGGACTATCAAAATTAACCATACTAGAGCTAAAACACATTTTAATAATAGCAATTGCAATTTTAACTATTATCTCAACATTATGCAGCTTAATGCAAAAATACTTCAGTAAGATATGAAACAGAAAAACGTGTTACTTATAGGGCCATCGTTTTTGTATGACCAGATAGATTCTCAAATTCTAAAAGAGAATAATATTTATCCAATCTACTCCTTCAAGAAAGGGATTGAACATACAAACATTTCAGATGAATATGAAGCAGTTTATTATGAGGATCTGACATTCCAGCATTTTCTAGAAATAATATCCCAAAAAAAGCCAGATGCTATTGTTTGCTACAACGATAATTTTTTGGTGCAGGTTGCACAATTAAGAGATTATTTCTCTATTCCGGGGATGGGGGTTAAAGAAATCACAAAATTTAAAATAAAATCCCAAATGTATGATCTTCTTTGTGGAACACTATCTACTCCAAAAACAGTCGTATTCGATTCTTCTATAACTCCAAGGTTACTTAGAGAAAGATTAGGAGAGGGAGATTACTTTATAAAACCTGATAATTTAGCTGGTGCAGAAGGCACTTTACAGGTTAAATCTGTAGAAATTGAAAGTTGCTGGGAAAAATTTAAATCTCGGAATGAAAAACAATTCATCATTCAAAAATTCTACGATCTTCCATTGGTTCATTGTGAGTCATATATACAACAAGGACAAATTAAGTATTTACAAGCAAGACAATACTCTTACCCCAACCACCTGTTTTTAAAAGGTAAGATAATTTCTAGTTTTCCAATACAAAATCATTATCTAGAAGAGAAAATAGAATCAGCGAGTAAACTAGTTGCAAGTGTTATGAATTTTACTAATGGAGTCATGCACACTGAGTTTTTCGTGGATAATGATGGAACGCTTATTTTTCTGGAGACTAACATTCGTCAAGCTGGTGGAGCAATTAATCTAATTCACAAAAAGCGATCCGGTCTTAGCATGGAAACAGCGATGATACTTTTAGAATTAAATAAGCCATTACCTTTAAAAGAAAATTTTGAAGGGTTTCAAATAAGTGGATATATTCCCATGCAAAAGGGTAAAGTTATGAGTATTACATTACCCAAGCTGAAGGGAGAGTACAATTTCGATGTTCGAGTAAAGGTGGGGGATATTTGTGAACATCCTATTTCCGCTAGTAATGCTTCAATAGCATTCCTTGGTGAGAGTGATAGCGTTGAAAACCTACTAGATGATTTCCGTTGGTTAGAAAATAATAGTATTATTGAGTATCAAAATGTAAGGTAGGTATACTTGTGGATACTGAAGATATAATAATTGCATATGAGGATATTTTTGAGTTCTTTGATTTCGACAATCAGGAAGGTAATACTGATGAGTCCATATCTTTAAATTCTATTGATTTTATATAATGCTTTTTATTCAATTAAGTTTGCCAGGTAGTTTAGAAATATATAATGGGAATTACGAGGTTAACTCTAATGAGTTATGGACTGAACTGCTTAAAGGTTTGATTGGTGGCGACTATGACATACTTTTTAATAATGATGGAAAACCTAAACCATTTATAGCTATCTATCTGAATAAAAATAAAGTCTTAGATCTAAATGGATTACATTGTCATGATAAAGATAGCTTACTGATTATTTCTGCAACCTCTGGTGGATAGTCTATGGCACGAATTAAGCCATCATTGGAAACCGTCAAATACTTATTAGAAAATCTAGACAAATTTGGTATTTCTAGGATTTCCGATTTAACTTATCTAGATAGTTCATTTAAGCTTTTTGTTTATTCCGCAATAAGACCTTCTGCAAAGTCGCTTACCAGTAGCATGGGAAAGGGCATCACTATCGAAGATGCCAAATGCTCTGCTCTAATGGAGTCGGTTGAGACCTTCTATGCAGAGGAGGTTCTTCCAGATGTTTCAAACACTTCACTAAAAAACATCATTTCGAGCAATAATTATTTTATAAGACCTGACCAAATTTCTTCATTGGTGTCAATCAGTGAAGAGTTTCCTATAGATTGGTGTTGGGGAACTCTTCTTAATTTACAAAAAGAGGTCTTAATTCCACACTGTTTCCTAAGCCTCGACAGTAACAACGTAATGAATAGGCTAGTAGGTCAGAACTCTAATGGTTTAGCATCTGGAAATTCTTTTGAAGAAGCACTTATTTATAGTTTTTGGGAGTTAAATGAACGAATTTCAGTTAAAAATAACAAAAAGAGTGAAGTGTTGGTAGATAAAAAATTTTCTTTTTGTATTGATGACAATATTGAATGTATTTTTTATCTGTATGAAAGTCCTTTTTGTATTCCTGTAGTAGGATGTCAAATTAGAAATAAGAGTCCTTTAGATATCGGTAAAATATTTGCAGGTTATGCTAGTCATTCCAATATTTACTTTGCTATGGAAAGAGCATTATTTGAGGCCATTCAATCAAAAGTAGGGGTGATCTCAGGGGTTCGTGACGATATTACTGATGAATTATACGTGAGAGCCAGTAAGAAAACGAAACTTAAAGAATCCCCTAGAATAGAAAGAATGCGATTAAACTATGCTCTTTATGAGATCTCAGTATCTGAAGAATACAAAAACATTAAAAACATATTAAGTCAGTATAAAAAAGATTTGGCCTACTATTGTTATACCCAGAGTGAAATCACTGTTTTGAAGTCATTTTTGGTTGATATATGAGAATCGATAGGGCTATTTTTATCGAATCCACATTATCAAATATAGAAATGAAAAAATATTTGACGGACTTCGACCTTATCTTACCAAGTATAAGAAGAGGACATTTATTGAATTTGTATTTTTCCTATCCAACAATTAAAGAGGTTGTTATTGTTGATGGCGTATTTGATCAACAGCCCAGCATTACTCATAAAGAAATTTTGTGGTTGTTATCTCGTGGTATTAAAGTAGTAGGTATTGGCTCGATGGGGGCATTAAGAGCATTTGAGCTTAGAAAAGTAGGGATGTTGGGTTTTGGTTGGGTGTACGAACAATTCTTGAATCATTATGTTGATGGAGACGACGAAGTCGCAGTGTCGTATGACCCTCGAGATCCTTCTAATTCGAAAACTCTGGCTATCATAAATTTTAGGAAAACAGCCCTGGAGCATAATGAACTTCAAAGCTATTTATCTATTATAAAAAACATCCACTTCAAACAGAGAACTTGGGAGACGTTATCCACATATTTGAGAAGTGATATCCTAGACAAATTTCGCAAACTCTATGTGGATATTAAAAAAGAGGATGTATTGAATTATTTTAGAAATGAAATTGAGCCTAAATTTTCACCAAATATTAAGTTTATTCCAAATATATATTTTAATTCAGCACAACAGATGTACTCTTATAAGTCGGTGTTAAAGTTTATTCGTGATCGATTGGAACAAATTAATGCAGCCGAATGTCTAACCAACCTTTCTTGCAAAGGTGATTATTTAAATATCTGTAAATTCTTAGCAATCTCACCAGATTATATTGGGAGGATAGCTTCAGTTTTAGACAAATACTCAGGAGTAATCCCAAACAAAGATAAAATAAAGCCATTCATCATGAAATTTAAGGTAGAACTAAATTTAGATTCTATACAAGCTATTCATGATTATTTTAACAAAATTGAAATACCGATGTCGCAGGTAAAAAAGATTTTTGAAAATTTAACAAAACTATTTGACTATTTTTTATGTACATTAAATTGATTGAGATATTTCATTGAAAAGCATCCAGACAGAAACTGGGAATTTATTGGTAATTGTAATGCACTAACCTTTTGCAATTGTATGTTTGGGTCTTCAAAAAATGATAGAGAACTTTGGTTGTTATCACTAGGACTACTATTCCAGCGATGATTAATATCTAATTCAGTTACAGAAGTGCTTTTGTAAAGTAAGGTGTTGGTTGCAATCTCACAAGACTTAAGCTCATGAAGCGTGTTTGTAAATGCAATTTTGATTTCTTGGGATAATTTATTTAAGTTAGAAATTTGATTTGGTTTGAATAGAAAATCATCTTTATTTAAAGAGTAGTAAACTGTTTCGGTTGACTCAAAGGGAACAAGCTTGTGTGGGACCATAAATATTGGTGTTGATTCAGATTTATATACCTCTATGTAGGTATTTCTTAAAAAACTGATTGGAGCATTCGCTTCACATAAAGATGGCATATATGCAGATTGATCCCCGCATGCCACGTATAGAAGATACTTAATAATTTCTTTTATGAAACTATTTGATGTAATTCGATTCTTTAAAATGACAGTTGTTAAAATATAGTCATAAAGCAAAGAGTTTCTTTTAAATAGATGGTCTTCATTTGCAATACGATTAAGATAGTTGGCAAACTCGGGTGATCGGTAAGCTTTTTCCTCCCACGATGTAGGAAAGGCTAGAAGAGTGGCTGTCCAGTCTGGTTTTGCATAATCACAAATTTCTTTAAAAATATGAAATTGTTCAGTAAAGCATTTTGGAGGCTCGGAGGAAAGGTTATACCTTTTTTTCAAATTAGCGTGTTTTTTCTTGTCACTAAATTTATTTAACAAAATAAAAGAGTTTTTTATACCAGCTGTCATCTTTAATATGTCGGAAGGTTCATAAAGATAGTTATTTTTTAAAAATTTAGTGTAAGGAAAAACCTGACCAGGCTTATATATCTTCCAAGGTGATATATTATTATTAAACTCCATATACATCTCGAAATTGTTCTCAAAAACCATGCAAAACGGCATAGTTTGAGATTTTTGACAGTTTGGGAAGTAAAAGAATGACTCGTCCCCAACTTGTTGACCGTAACGATATTTGAGCTTTGTGACGGTATCCGGTACCAAACTCCTATCACTCTCAATAATGTTATAGAGCGTAGGGTTAACTTGGAGTACCTGTTGTTTTATATCATCCCAAGAGCAATTGTATTGTACACAGTTGGCCATGTAATTCTTTTGAAGTTTTTGACAATCATACATTTTAGTCGAAAAAAAATCGAGTAAAAAGTTGAAATTTATTTTCGCTAAAGTTAATATCATTCCGAATTTAGAACACCAAGAGCGCAGTCGCCAAACAGTACTCTTGGTGTAACCGACATTACACAAAAGAATGTCTTAGCCTCGATAATACCATTTAAAGCAAGCTAATTCATTCAAAAATAAGGAAATTAAAGAATGAGAGCTCTGCGCTATATTTCACTCCAAGTTTAAAACTTAACAATAATACTTTGTTATTAGAATTTAATGGCAATTCTCAACTACCAAGTTACGGATAATTAACATGGCTGTACTACGCATTCATAAAAAACAACAAAATTTTCTCATTCTCGATAAAACCTGCCTCAATGATATGTCCTTATCATGGGGGGCAAAAGGCCTGCACACTTACCTAATGTCTTTGCCCGATGATTGGAGGGTTCGAGTTACCGACCTAAAAGAGAGGGCTACGAATGGCAGGGACGCTGTGCGAAAATTGATCAAAGAGCTAGAAGAAACTGGTTATATTCAGAAGTCACTCTGCCGAGATGAGGAAAATGGCCGGTTTGGTGGCATAGAGTATTTGGTGCTAGAAATTCCAGTTATCACAAATAATGAATTATTGCCCCCCGTTAAGGAAGGGCTCTCAATGAATCCAGGCCCTAGCTATCCGGCGCCTGAAAATCCGTCTCTGGAGAATCCGGGGCTGGAAAAGACGACGCTAATAAATAATAAGTATACTAAGGATCCATATAACCAAGGATTAATTAAAAAAACAGCAGCAGAGAGCAACTTATCGACTGGCTCTTATGGAACAACTAAAAGGTCCCAGGCTGCTGCTGTTAAATCTCTCGATTTGAAAGCGATTAATACCTCCAAAGAGACCACAAGGCTAAACTCAAACGATGCCATGATTGGAGTGGAGCTCACCCCAAATCAGATTATTCGCGTAGAGCAGTTGATATCCAAAATCCACATGGAAGACAAAGGAGGGCTTTTCGAAGAAATAAGCTACTGCCTTTTAAGCAAAAAACACTTTTCTGCCTGCGGCCTCGACTTTTCTAGAAAACTGAATGCAATCCAAACAGTGATTGCTAAAGGACATTGGCAAACACCAGTCGAACTGATTTCAGAGAAAAAGCAAACATTACACTCCACAACGCAAGCGCTTGAGCAAAATTTATGTGAGGCGCATGCCGAAGCGAATCATTTTAAAAAACTGCTGTCTTCCGCTGCCCCCACTCAACGCGCTAGCCTGACTCAGTTGATACGAGGAGCAGAAGAAAAAATCCTGAAATTAGGACAATTATTACTTCAAGCCAAATTAAATAACCGGGCGGCGTTTTAGTTGCATTGATTGAGAAAAGGAAGTTCCATGAAAGATATTCCCTATATTACTAGCCTTGCCTATAAGCCACAAATCGAGGCAGTTTGTAAGCAATTGGAATCATTGCAAATTGATGGTTTTGTAATGTATTTGATTTTCAATGATGGCGGTGTATTTATTTTGTCCAACGTCTTTCCCATTTTAAAAACTTATTATCAGGAGTGCTTGTATACTGAAGACTTTACATTTACTCCGAAGTTCTTAGTACCTAATGAATCAGGCCATTATTTTTGTGGCGATGAAGGCTCGTTATCGACTCGATTATTGGATTTATTTGCGCATAAGTATTCTCTTTATCCAGTGTACAATCTAGTCCGAGCCCATTCTGAATGCACATTTGTTTTCAGTGCCATTACCAAAAGACAGTCAGAAGACCCGGGCTTATTTTTTAAGCGGACAGAAAAGCCATTTGAATCGTTTTGCAAGGTATTTGTCGATCACTTCTTGGATTTAATTGTGGAAGCTAATCCCAAATACAAATTTTCTTTCATATTCACAAACCGATTACTCCGTCATGCGGTAATCAGCCAAGGGTATGAAAAGGAAATTTGTTTGTCCGATCGCGAGCAAGAGTGTTTATGGTATGCCACTCAAGGACGCTCGTTTAAAGAAATTGGAAAGTTGTTGGGAATTAGTCCTGCTACGGTCAAAGTCTATATACAGCGAATACGCGAACAATTTGATGGCTTGAAATTATCGGACATCCTGCTTGAATGCATCCATCGAGGACTCATCGGCCGGATGAATAGTTTTGAACAACGGATAATAAGACCTGTTTCCTTACTCAACCTCGAGAAGGGTAGGGCACTTAAAGTGTCTTAGTTCACAGAGTAGCCTGTCAATAGAGATGGGCTTACCCCTTGCCTTATCCACACACACCACGGTGTTCATTCCTCGACACACCAATTCTTGCTGGTTATTAAAAATTGTCTGATTAAAGATTAGCTTTATACGGCCTTCTGGCTCGAGACGCGATACGATTGTGAACGAATCAAACGCGGTCAGCGACTTAAGGAAGTCAATGGCGGCACTTGCAAGAACCAAGTTGAATCCTTTCTGACTTAATTGAACCCAATCAAAGCCCAATGCCCTCATTTGCAGTGTTCTCACATGGTCAAAATAACAAAAATAGTGAGCGTTGTTTACGATGCCCTGTGCATCAAGTTCATGTGCTCGAACCTCACTTGTCCAGCTAAACTCGTGAGGGAATGGATGCTCCGTTAACATATTTTTCCCTAAAAAAAAAGTCCTCTCGTGAGGGGACATACAGGATGAATTTTATCAGGAATAATACCTGACAATAAGAGACTAACCAATGGATATAGGGACTATTACATGCTGATTTTAACGAGACGTATCGGCGAGAGTATTGTTATCGCACAAGATATTTTAATCACTGTATTAGGAATGACAGCAAAACAGATACGAATTGGCATTGATATACCCAATCATATGGCTGTTGAAATTCAGGAGGCATACTGTGATCCCCAGCGATTAGCGAAATTAGACAATATGAGCCGTAAATAACCATTCGGCCTACTTGATGGTTCCCTTTTCATCCGTTAGATAATTAAAAAAATTAAAGTGTGGAATACAAGGATTTAAGCATGAATGCAAAAACTACAATAATACCCAATGCTCTTTTAGTGAGTTCTGTTTTGGCACTGGCAGGTTGTGCTGCAACCCAAACCGCACTTGAACATGGATCATTACAAGTTAGCACAAAACAGAGCGAGACTGTTTTTCTAGAGCCCGTCTCGAATGCTAAGAAAACAGTGTATGTTTCCGTGAAATCTACTGCCGATGAAGACGTGGATATTACTCCCCGATTAAAAACAGCCTTAATATCTCATGGTTATAAGGTGATGAATAATCCAGGGGCTGCTCATTATCTCTTACAAGCGAACGTGCTTAAGGTTGGCAAGATGAGCATTGCTGCAAGTCAATCTGCATTAGGCGGGGGCTATGGTTCAGCTATTGCAGGTGCGGCAGTAGGAACTGCTGCAGGCAGTTTTACCAATTCAAGCAATGGCATGATTGCAGGAGGGCTTGCTGGAGGTGTCATTGGTTTAGCCGCGGATGCCTTAGTAAAAGATGTCAATTACACCATGATTACCGATATTCAAATCTCGGAGCGTGTTGGCAAGGGTATTAAAGTCAATGAACTGTTCCAATCCCGTTTGAAAAATGGAAGTGCTACTGTGACATCCCAGACCTCATCGCGTGAAAGCCAATACCAACGATATAGAACGCGAGTGGTGTCCAATGCCGATAAAGTGAATTTAAAGTTCCAAGAGGCGCGTCCAGCGCTCGAACAGGGATTAGTCAAAGTCATCGCAGGGATATTCTAATAAGGCCTTGATTTAAGCAGACGATTCAATTCCTTAAAAACAACCAGTAGAAATGATTAAAAATTAAGCAGTGAAGTGCTTAAGGGATTGTTGCAACCTAAAAACGGAGAAAGTGAATGAAACTGAATAAAAAAATTACAGCAATGAAGGCTGCTACCCTGGTCGCTTCATTGCTTCTAACGGGAATTGGTTTCTCTGCTCCCATTGATAAAGAGGCTATTTCGATGCGATGTGAAATGGTCTACAGCACGCTGGACAAGCTCTCTGAGGGGAACCTAAGCAAGCCCTGTGCATTGAGCGTTCAGTATGCGGGCTGGGTGATGCAGGTCGCCGCCAATTTAGTTCGGACCGAACGATATCCACTGGCATTGAAAAACCTAAGAATTGTGGAAGGCAATCTTAAAGAGGTTCATTCCAAAACCCAGGACTGCGCGTATTTCTCTGCGAAAGTGGTTCCTTCTTTAAATGAGGTTGATAGTTTAATCACCGAGCTCAAAACCATGCCCAATTGATTCAGTGCAGTCGGTTAGCCCAAAAAAATGACAAGAGGAAAAGGTAATGAAAATAAGTAAAGCAATAATCCGTTTGGTGCAAAAGGCAGGGTCAGCGCTGGTGTTTGCGCTCCTATCAAGAAGCGTGTTTGCTAGCGACTTATTAGCGAACGCTTTAGAAGGGGATGTGAAAGATTCATTAGGAAGCGGCTCCATGTTTTGGAAAGTCTTTATCCTGGTGGACATTATTCTCGCCACCGCAATGGCTGTGAAAAGCAAAAACCCTATGGTGTTTATTGGTGTGACGGCGGTTGCTTTTATTCCAGCCTTTTTACTGAAAACGTTTGTATTTTGAGGAGGGTTGATGATGAGCCCCATGAACTATCAATTCCTAAGTCACATTGATGCGCCTAAAAGGATTTTAACCTTAACCATGGATGAGCTAGTGGTGGCTGGAATGGGTTTTATGCTGCTTATCATTTCCAATCAAAAGACGTTGGTCGCCCTGTTAGGTTTTAGTTTGTTAAGTGGATTGCGGTATTTGAAGAAAGGGGAGGGGCCAAAAGCACTGTTAGTGCTGGCGTATTGGCATCTACCCAGTGTCATCACGCAATTTTTCTTGCCCAAACTCCCTTTATCACACCACCGTGTGTACGTGGCTTAAGGAAAAACATGGATTTCAACAGTTATCAAAACCGCTTAAGCCAATTGTCCGCACGCTTAAATCTCATGGTGATGCTAGTGTTTGGTCTATTGGTGTCCAACGTTTTGTTATCTTGCTTTTTGTTTAAAGCCTGGAATCACCATACCATCGAAGTAACGCCTTTTAGTGGCGAGCCTTCCTATTTGAAATCAGCCGCCAGTGTGGACGGCCATTACTTAAGTCTTATGGCAGAGAATTTTGTGAATGAACGGTTAAATGTAACACCGGAAACCGTGGATGCCAATCATCAACGCCTGCTTTCATATGTCAATCATCAGTATTACACCCCAATGCTAAGGCTTTTAACCAATGAGGCCAAGGTTATCAAAGCCAAAAAAATGTCGTCCATTTTTTATTTCGATAAAAACAAACCGAACGCACAAGAACTGACAGTCGTAGTTTCAGGCAAATTGAGGCGGTTTGTAGGGCTTCGAGCATTAAATGATGAGCGTAAGACCTACATTTTGCGGTTCCAATATAAAGACAGTCGTCTGTCCATCGTTCAATTTTCGCTTTTAAAGGAGAAACAAGATGCATAAACCATTCGGCATCGCGCTGGCTTTGTCCTCCACAGTCGCACTGGGGGCTAACAGCATTCCGGTGAAAGACAATGGCGATATTGCATTAACCCTCAGTCAGGGAAATTACAACCGCCTGGTAGTCAAAAACGATAAAGTCATGGAAGCAGTATTTCCTCGCAATGCAATGGCCATTAAAAGGGATCCCCAAGATGGGTCTGTCTATGTAATGTTGGCAACGAACAATCCATTTACATTGTTTTTAACCACCGAAGCGGGCCGCCATTTTTCAATTACCTTAAATGGGGAGGAGTCTTTGGGCAAAACCATTGAATTAGTTCCCGTGACGCCTGTACTTCCTTCATCGAAAACGGTGGGGTCAAAAACAAACTCAAAAGCCATCCCACAAGAGGCGGTTCCCGAAGCCATTCTTGCCCTGCTCACACACATGGAGCAACAAAAGCCATTTGCTGACGTGACTGTCAAACGCCCCTTTGCAAAAGTAGAACGTTGGTCAAAAGGATTAACGCTCTTACCCAAAGAGTCCTGGGAGGGCAAGCTATTAAAGGGTGAGGCCATCGAATTATACAACGGGGGCAAGGAGTCTTTGGAGTTGGCAGAAGGGTGGTTTGCCAAAGAAGAAACACTCGCCATTAAATTGTCTAAACCCGCCATTGCCCCGGGAGAAAAGGCGATGCTCTACCGCGTTTTGGGAGTGAAGCATGGCTAACTGGCAATGGAACAAGCGGGTGAAGGGGCGTCAGCTGCGCACCTTGATGGTGGCTGGTGCTGGTCTATTTTTCATAATCGTCATGGTTATTGTGCTATTGGCCGATGGGCGACCCAAAAAGCATTCGGTAGTTAAAAAATCCCTGGATTTAACAGGCATTGTCGAGGAATCGTTTACCGATGCCGTAGCAGAGAATGCGCTTACAGTCCAACAAACAGAGCTTGAATCCTTAAAAAAGCAAATTAATGAATTGACCCACAACATTAAAGCCATGGATGAGGAGCATCAAAAAGAGTTAAAGGCGCAAAAAGAAGAATTGACCGCTGTACAAGCGTTGGCTTTAGTCAATCAGGACAAACGAAATTCAGAGCCGCAAAACACCCCTGACGAATTAAAAGACGTACAAAACCCACAGCTATGGCATAACCCCAACACCTATGCCATGAATCACTTAAGTGGCAGTCCGGTTTTATCGGATGCAAACCTTCAAATAAACACCGTGTCCTTTCGACCTAAACGGCGCATGACCAAAACGCATCCTAACTTCTATCTTAATCCTGCCCATTACGTTCCTTCCAACACCTCGGTACGGGCCGTTATTTTAGGTGGGGCCGATGCGGATGCATCCGTTAATGGCCAATCCAAAAACAATGGCGTCATGCTGTTTAAGTTCCTGGAAGATGGAACATTGCCTAATGGTCAGCGCTCACGCTTAAAAGGATGCCGGGTCAGTGCCAATTCCTATGGGGATATTTCCAGTGAACGCGCCTATGGAACGCTTTACCGACTGTCCTGTGCCCATCCAGGTGAGCCGATTATTGATAAGGAAGTCACTGGCTGGGTGTTTTTTAATGGCAAAGTCGGTATCAAAGGAAAGCCGCTGATGCGGGATGGCAAGGTCATGACCTGGGCAGGAGTGAGCGGTGTGTTATCCGGTGTGGCGTCGGCTGCGCAATACGCCCAAAGTGTGCAAGCCATTGGCCCTTATGGCGCAAGCTCAGTGGTGCCCAGTAGTCAAATTGCACCCTTTGCCGCTTATGGCGGGGCGTCTAAAGCAGCGGATACCCTGTCTCAATATTATGTCAAACGTGCTGAACAATACCACCCAGTCATTCAAGTAGGCTCTGGCAATGTGGTGACCATTGTCTTTAAAGACGGCTTTTATTTAGCGCCTGATGACGACAAACGTCAGCATGCGAGTAACCAGGTCAAAGCACAGCAAGCCTCAGAGGAGCTCATCGCTGCTCCTGAGGATAATCAGAATAATGAGATGAATTTTACTGTTCCCCCAGAGGTCTTGGGACGAATTGACCAGGCGAGCGTCAACAATGCAGGAGGGTTGCGATGAAGCACTCGATGGTTGTTTTAATGCCTATCCTTTCAGCTCTTTTAACCGGTTGCGGGACCATGAATTCCAATTTCAGTTGCAATGCCACAGCAGGGGATAGTTGTCTGACGATTGAGCAGGTCGATGCCATGACCCGCTTTGCGGATGATGTCAAAACAGACCCACCCAAACGGGGAATGATGAAAGCAGACAACGAGGTTCAAGCCATTGAAGGAGCAATCATCAAACAACACAAAGGGCAGTCCGTATGGATTGCAAAACCCAGTGCGGGGCAATCATGGGCTTAAATGCGAGCGTTTGGCGTGATAAAGCCAGGAAAGTGTTACACCGGTGGAGCCACCAGTTGGGGGAAACTTTAAGCAGTGAGCCGCAATCACTGGCTGATCACCAAAAAGGCAAGGGATCCTTACAGGTCGACTTACCTTCGTTTCGCAGTTTACTGCCCTATGAAACGATTGATGACGATCGGTTATTTATCAATCAGAACTCCATTGGCTTTGGTCTTGCTGTGCTCCCGAGTTCTGGAGCTGACGAATCGCTGATGCTATCGCTGGCTTCACTGTTTAAAAACAAGCTGCCCGCAGGGGTTGATTGTACGGTGATGCTCTACAAACACCATTATGTATCGCATAGGCTTTCAGAGAGTTTTTCTCCTATTTTAGAGCGGGGAGGCATTTATGCCGAGCTGGCCAGAATGAGTGTGGATTTTCATCTTAAGGCGATAAAAAAAGGGTATAAAAACGGTCGCAATGTGCCTGCTCAGCTAGTCGACTACTCCGCCTACCTTTTTATCTCAGCAAGGCGCCATGCGGCAAGTCGTCAGAGTTTAATTCGTTTACGTGAGGACTGGGAGTCTGAGTTAAAAGCCGCAGGCTTTGGCTTTTATCAAATGGAACACCTTGAGTTCAAATCCTTGATGCGAACGCTGGTATCGCCCTCTTTAGATGAAATGGGCTGGCCAGTTGTTGAGAATGGAAGAGGATTGATTCGGGATGATATTCCCAATCTTACGAGCGTGTATGAAATTCACGATAAATGCATTGATATCTCAAGTCGTAATGCAGACCATGAAGAACAAAAGGTAAGGATTGTTAATTGCCAAGTCAGTAAGTGGCCTGATCCCAAAGATAGTCAATCCCAATTCGGCTTATGGCAAACACCGGATTTATTCGCCAATCTGTTACGCCCCGAACATGGCATTCAATGCCCCTTTTTAATCAGTTTTACGATTCGCGGCGTTAATCGTGAAAGAACAAAAAAAACCGCTAAGCGCCGCGCAGGAGATGCGAACAAAAATAATAATGCGGTGCAAAACTTTTTGGCACCCGGAACTGCGGAGCAAGCGGCGCAGTGGAGTCTCGTTCATCAGGAAGTGTCGCGGGATAACATGGATTTATTGCCGACATTTTATAACCTGATGCTGTTTACAGACAGTGAACACGAGCGGGAACATATCGCCAAGGTAGTCAGTAGTTATCGTCAATACGGCTTTACGCTAACCCAAAGTCATGGAACCCAATGGCTTCGTTTTATGGGCTCACTCCCGTTTATATTAACGGAAGGATTATTTTCACGCTTGGAGCTTATGGGGCTGACGAAGCAGCTTAGTAATTATAACATTGCGAATCTCCTGCCCCTGGTGGCTGATTTCAAAGGCTGTAAAGAGGGGTTGTTAATGCCCACTTACAGGCATCAATTATTCTTTTACGATCCTTTCGATGATCGCAATTTATCCATCTCCAATTATAACCGGTTGACGGTGGCAGCCCCTGGTGCGGGTAAATCTTACTTACAGCAAGCGCTACTCTTAGATGGACTTTCACGCGGCCATCAAATCTTTGTGATTGATTTAGGAGAATCTTACAAACATTTATGCCAAATGGTTGGAGGCACGTATGTAGATGCCACAACCATTAGCTTAAACCCTTTTACTCTGTTTGATTTTGAAGGAACGACGGAGATAGAAGGCACACAGGTCAACAACTACATTCAAATGAGGGATTTGTTGGCGATCATGGCAAGCCCGGAACAAGGATTGGATGAGGTTCAAAAAGATTGGTTGCTCAATGCCTTGCTCACCGCATGGAAAAAACAAAAAAATCAGTGTTGCATCGATGATGTGCTGGATTCGTTAAAGGACATTTTACATACGCCGGAAGGTGAAGGGGATAGACGACTCAAAGACTTATTGGTGTTGTTAGGCAAATACGGGAAAGACGGCTTGTACGGAACACTCTGCAATGGCAAAACCCCATCATTCAACCATTCCATGTTCACGGTGTTTGAGTTAGGAGGCTTTGAATCCAATCCGCAATTATTGATTATTGTGATGTTTATCATGATTGTCATTATTCAAGGCCAGTTCTATCACTCGGATAGGCGATTAAAAAAACAATGTAATTTTGATGAAATCTGGCGCGCCTTGATGAATAGCTCTAACCCGCTGATGGCGAACTTTATTGAACAAGGGTGGCGGACCGCGAGGAAATACCTCGCCGGATTTTCAGGGGTGACGCAACAATTATCCGATACCCAAAACACAGCGCAAGGGCGCGCTATTGCAGCGTGCTCCGATACAAAATTCATTATGAAGCAAGGAGCATTCAAAGAGTATATTGCAGAACATCCTACTCTGTTTACCCCATTGCAACAACGGGTCATTGAGTCCTTTGGCGAGGCCAAATTACAGGGCTTTTCTGATTTCATGCTCCAGTGCGGCAGTGTGTATACCTTTCATCGTTATTTTTCCGATCCCTATTCAAGGGTTTTATTTTCAACGAGTGGGGATGAATTTGGGGATATTGAAGCCTTGGTGCAGTCTGGTGTGTCTCTAAGTGAAGCCGTCAAACAGGTTGCGCTTAAGTATTATGGAGCCCTGTTATGCGAGTAAGTCCTCTTTTCTTAACCTCAATAGCGGCAGTGCTCGGTATTGCAGGGATTTCCTATGGGATGATGCTAAAAACTGAGATTGCTTTTTTTGATGTCGAGGCGGTCCAAGGGCAATTCATTCGCCAGTTGGCCGAAGTCAAAGCGAGTGAGTCACAGGTGGAGCAGTCCACGAAACGATTTAATGCAGTCCTTAATCAATTGCTGGCTGAACTTGCACTGCAAAAGAAGATCATCATCTTAAGGAAAAACGGCGTGCTTGCCGGTGGTATGGATATTACCGATGAGGTGCGAATAAAGTTAAGCCAGGCCATGAGGAACCCGTCATGAAAAAGGCCTCTTACTTGCTTATTTTCATGATTTCAACGCAAGTTCATGCGAAATCGTTTGGTGTCGTAGGCGACGTGTTTCCTGTTAGGGAAAAGAGTTTTTTAACGCTTATTGAAGAGCGCTTAGCGGCTATGCAAGCCAATGGTGAGCTTGTGGCAATCAATCAGCGCTGGGTTGAAACGGTAGCCGAGCACGCAAACAGGCCAACTGCATTGGAGCTTTCCCGCACGAACCGTTCAGTGCGTCATGATTACAGTCCAGAAATAACCTTAAGCCAGGACATCACGGATGAAAATGGCCGCGTTCTTTATACGAAAGGAACTCATGTCAATGCCTTGCAACAGCTCCCTTCCTATGCACCGTGCTGGTTATTCTTTAATGCCGATGATGAAGCCCAGTTGAATTGGGCTCTTCATCAAAAAACGCGCTGCGCAAACCCTAAATTGATTCTGACAGGCGGTGCGGTTAATACAGCCGAGAAGCATTTGAATGCAGTGATTTATTTCGACCAAGCCGGAAAAATCACCAGAAAACTCCGTATTGCCCACGTTCCTGCAAAAGTGACACGCCACCAAAATCATCTGGTGATTGATGAACAAGCAATCAAGGAGAATGGCGATGTGCTTTAGGCTTCTGTTTCTAGCAATCCTTTTTCTAAGTGTTGCACCGCTTAACGCCAAACAGTGTACAGGGCATTTTGTAAACCCGATTAAGGATGTCTGTTGGCGGTGTTTGTTTCCTTTGTCTATCGGCAATGCAAAGGTGGTAAGTTCTTCACTCCCAGACACCGAAAATGCTTCTAGCCCCATAGGCGTTTGCCCCACAGGTATCGGGGTACGGATTGGCTTGAATATTGGATTTTGGGAGCCGATGGCGCTCACCGATATAACCGATACACCCTATTGCCTGGTCAACCTTGGCGGCACTAAATTAAAGTTGGGCTTAAAGCAGGGCAGGGGAGGCCGTCATGTGGTGGGCAATGGGCAGCAACGCGCTTTTTTTCATGTGCACTGGTACAAGTACCCATTGATTAACTGGTTAAACTTAATTACTTCGGTAGGCTGTCTACAAAAGGGTGATTTTGACATTGCTTATCTAACCGAACTCGATCCCACCTGGAAGGACTCCGAGATGAGCTTTGTGCTAAGCCCCGAATCGGTGTTATTCGGCAATCCAGTGGCCGCCAGTGCCTGTGCCGCAGATGCACTTTCCTCCACCATTGCCAATAAACCATTGGATAGCCTTTTTTGGTGTGCAGGCAGTCAAGGCACGCATTATCCACTGACCGGCCATGTGAACGCCTCGTTCTCACCTGTGCAAACCGCGCTGTTACTGACTGAGCGGATGAATTACAAAATGCACCGTGAGTTTTTAGTCTCTGACTCAAGCGAAAAAGCCGGTGCCATTTGCACAGAGCATTATTACCCCATTTCCCCTAAATCACGCTATCGCTATGAACTGGTGAACCAGGTGGCTGATGGCAGGCATTGTTACCCATCGGGCCACAGCACCTTGACTTGGGAGGCCGGAAAAATTAAACCGCATACCCCTGACCAATACGGGTTTTTAGTGTGGCGAAAACGTCACTGCACGTTTCTTTAACTGGAGAGTTTCATGCTAAGAAAAGGAATTTTGGGTTTTGCTTGCTTGTTCATGACCGCCACAGCATTTGCCGTACAAGTCTCTGTACTGGTGAGTTTTTCCATGCCGGAAATGCTTTTGCAAGAGACCTTGACGGAGAGCGCTCAATTGCACATCCCCGCCTATCTCAATGGCCTTTATCAGGATTCGATGCGAGAAACGGCATTGAAGGTGATGGCATTAAGCAAGCGTATTCCTAATTTAAATTTAAATATTGATCCAACGCTGTTTGAGCGGTTTGGCATTCAACAAGTACCCGCTTTAGTGGTAGAGGAGGGTAATGCCTTTGATGTGATTTACGGACACCTGAGCATTGAGGAAGGATTAGCGCGGATGGCCGGTCGTGGGGAAGTTCATTTTACCTTAAAGGATATCAAAAGGACTGCGCCATGATTCAATTGCGATCCCTTTTAATTCTCTTCCTGCTCTCTTCTAATGCGCACGCACAAGCTCAGATTGATGCACTGCATGCCAGAGACGAAGCCTTAGCTCAATTAAAGTATTTCAATCCGGGATTGCTCCTGCCGCAGTATACGGATAATCCGAAAGAAACAACTCTGGCCCCCGCTGAGGGGAGTGATGGATTAAAGGGACAGGGGGCATTGCAATGGTCTAAGGATGCTACGGCCTCTATGGTGATGAAGGAGGCAAGGCTGAGACCTCGCGTGCATGCAAATCCCAAATCACAGGAGGGCCAATATGCTGAAACACTGCTTGACCATGCCGATAAGGCGCTAGACGGCCAATGCTATGTCAAGGAAGGCGAATGCCATGTGGAAAAGACGGTAAGGACTTGTGAGGATATCCGTCAGTTTTCGCATCAGGCCTGTGGGGAAGCTTTACAAATGGATGTGAATGCCATTACCCAGTCGAAACAACGTTCTTTAGTGCATTGGGATGAGCCGCTTACGGTCCCTTTAATGACTTGTCTTCCCTTAGAATGGGATTGTAATACGGCCAGTTTATATTTTCCCACGGCCTCCTGCCAGCAGGTGGTGGTAACGGCGAGCAGCAATGGAATAATGTTGCCCGTGGTCTCGCAGCCCACCTGTCAAAACCTGGTGGTTCGGATAGATACCCGCGCGCTTAGTAATGACTCACTAATGTCTATCCAATTGACCATTACCGAGAAGCAGTTGCTTGAGCACTGGGTTAAAGAGGACTGTAGCGCCTTGGAGAGTGCAAGCAAGGCAGGCAACTGTTTCGTTGCGAACGTGCCGTTTTGCACCAATCCCAATGAGACTCGGGTTATTGACGGTGTTCCAGTGACCCGTACCTGTTGGCGAATAGCCAGTGATTATGCTTGTGAGCAAGGCATTGAAAGCCACTGCCAGGATTTACTTAACACGGCCTGTTCCCAAACCGGTTCGCGCTGTCAAGAAGCCGTGGCGGGATTTTGTGTCCGTTATGAACAAACGTTTACGTGTCAAAGTGAGCACTGCTTCCCTTCGCAAACCATCTGCCTTCCGCATTTGGGATGTGCGGAGGGGGAATGCGATGCGTCACAAGATGAAGTGAGTGAGGATGCGGGAGAAGGGATTGCAAGATTAGGTGCCTTAGCCGGTGTGGCCAGTGAGGTGGCCCAGTTGCAGGTGGACAGTGGAATGCCTCAGATTTTTTCAGGCAAGAATGCCCGCTGCCGCATAGCAGTGGCCGGTGTGGGCAATTGCTGTGGCGGTAAAGCACGATTGTTAAATTGTCGCGAGGAAGAAAAGCGTTTATCGAAAGCCATTGAGGAGGGGCGTGCGGTTCAGGTGGGCACGTACTGTGCGCACAAAGCCGTGGAATGCCTGGAGGAAAAAGAATCCTGGTGTGTATTCCCGTCAAAGTTGTCGGGAATACTCCAAATCCAGGGCCGGTTTGGCCAGCTGCATATCGGTTTTGGCGAAGCCCATGATAAAACCAATGCGCCGGATTGCCGAGGAATGACGCCTGAGGAATTAGAGCGGATTGATTTTTCACTGCTGGACTTATCAGCCATTGAAGCGGATTTTCAATCCCGACGTCAATTACCCAATGAGGAAGCGCTTCGCGTGCAAACCGAGTCTCGCATTGAGCGATTAAACCAGGAGGGGCAGGCGCATGGCTACACTTATTAGGCGTTGTGTCCTAGTTTGTCTATTCGTTTTAGCCTGGGATGGCTTTGCTGCCAAGCCCCCAGGTTTCTTATGGTATAACCTGAAAGAGAACAGGACTGAAGTGCCGCGCCCAAAACCTCGCGGCATACCCTTTAATCAACTGAGTTTCACTGAGCGCGATGCGGTGTTGCGCTTTTATACCATGGAAGCGTTGCATAAAGCACGGTACACCAAAAAAGTGGAGGATATGCGTGTATTCTTAAGCCTCCAGAACTATTGGCTTAAAGAATCGTCACGGTTTAAATCATTATTTCAACAAACGATGTTGGCCTATCCCGAGTATGACTACGCGGTGACCCATCCTACGTCTAATCTGGGTGCCAAAATCACCGATGAAGTGCGCGAAACCCAAACAGTAGAGTTAATCAATCGCTTGTCCAAATCCCATGGGTTGTTGTTTTTCTATCGGGGAAAAAGCCTTTATGACTTAAAACAAATCCCTATTGTGGTTGATTTTTGCAAGCGTTTTGGTCTTCCGATGATGCCGGTGAGTGTCGATGGCGTGACCTCTCCGGAACTGTTGAACTCCAGAGTGGATAAGGGTCAAGCCAACCGCCTGGGGGTTCGTTATTTCCCGGCGTTGCTTTTGGTGAACCCTGCAAACCAACAGGTTTCCCCTATTGCTTATGGTCTCACCACTCAGGATGTGATGATGGAGCGCATCAAACAGGTGGCTAACCAATTTAAAGGAGATGAATGATGAGCGCACGCCTAGTTTTGAGTGTGGTCTTAGCCTGTATTTGTTTAAACGCTTCAGCTCAACGGTCTCAATGGCTGACTCAATTGATTGCCCAACAAGAAGGAGGCGGTGCACATCAATTTGAAAAGCCACTTAATCCACAAGGGCGAGAGTTTTTTGATACGCATGGATTCGTTTTGTTTTATGGAAGCGAATGCCCACATTGCAAGGGGTTTGCACCGGTATTAAAAAGTTGGGCCGCTCGCCACAAAGCAGGCGTCTTGCCTTTGGCCTTGGACAATCAACCCCTTCCTGAATTTCCACAATTTTTACCGGCAACCACAGAATGGATCAATGCGGCCTTCGGGGGTAATGCCATTAATTATCCAGCGCTTTTTGTGGTTAACCCAAAAACAAACGCCTTGTATCCGGTGGGGTTTGGCTCAATGACAGAAAATGAGTTAAACGAGCGCATGGAAGCGCTCATTTTTAAAATCAAAGCCTATGAGCACAAAGGGAGCGTGTAATGAAACAATTAGTGATTGCCCTTGGTTTATTAGGCTGTTTTTCCATTGCTCAAGCCAATGTTAGCCAAGATTTGGATAGTTTTTTTAACGGCTTAGGCTATGCGTCCAATGTGACCTCGCCGGCTGCTTTTGAATCCCAGGCCGCAGGCTTTTTTGGTGGCGGCTCGCTTTATGCGCGCAATCAGGTACGCCAGTACCAGCTGGTGCAGTTGGATTTGCCGAGTTACCGTGCCGGATGCGGCGGCATTGATCTATTTACGGGAAGTATGAGTTTTTTAAGTGAACAAAAATTAGTGGATTTGGGAAAATCGGTGATGACTAATGCCGGTGCTTATGCCGTGGATGTGATGCTGGCTTCTACGGTGCCTGAACTTAAACAAGTTCGAGATTTTAATATGAATCTTGAGCAAATGGCGAATCAGGCCAGCATTAATTCCTGCCAGCTTTCGCAAAACATGGTTGGCGGCATTTGGCCGAAAACTGCCGAAAGCCAGCAAAAAATCTGTAAAGATCAAGCCGCGATGGGGAAAGAGGGGTTATTCAGTGACTACGTCAAAGCACGAATGGCCTGCTCTGGGAATGGTTTTGATAGCGTCATGGATAAAGCCTCTAAAGATCCCGATCGTCAAAAGCAGGTGGTGTTAAACAAAAATTTGGTCTGGTCGCTGTTGCAAGCCAAATCCTTCTTAAATAGTGACAGGGAGTTGGCTGAAATGGTGATGAGTTTAACCGGTACACTGATTATTGATAAAGAAGGGAAAGTGTCCAACGTCCCTTCACTGTCGGGAAACGCTGATTTAGTGAACGCACTCATTGGTACTGGAAGTGGCGTGAGAACGGCCAAAATATGGCGTTGTAAGGATGCGGGCAGTAACAGCCAATGCCTGCAGGTGAGTTTGCAGGATATTACTATTGCGGAAGAATCCACACTCACTTATAAGGTGCGGGAGATTATTCGCACCATTAATACCAAATTAATTAATGACGAAAAGCCAGGCAATCGTGAACTTAATTTTTTAAGTATGACCTCACTGCCTGTAATGAAGTTTCTATCGGTATTAAACAGTATGCATTATGGCAGTAGTGCAATAGACATTGAAGAATATTCAATGCTAATAGCCCAGGATTTGTTAACCAATTACCTCACCGAATTATTGCGTGAGGTCAGTGTGGCTACTGCGGGTTCAGAATTAAATTCCGATCTGGTCAAAGAAATTCAAAAGCGCATTAATGAAGCCACGACGCGCGTGGCCTCCATTGATCCGAAGGTGGGGCGCAAGCTGCAAGAAAAGCTTACCTTGATTGAGCGCATGGCGCAGATTGAAAAGCAAGTCGCCTCGCAAATGAACAGCACTGCAGGATAAGGAGAGTCCTCGATGATAACCATTCATGTTTTGGCTTGGGGTGAATTATTCCAACACGTGTTGAATGCCATTAGCACCTTTATGAAACAGGACAGTTTTTTAGGACTTTTGCGAATTACAGCACTGATTGGCATCGTGATGGCGACCATCGGTTATCTTAAAACACGGGATCCACTAGCCTTTGCCCGGTGGTTTGTAGGCTGTGTCCTATTTGTAAATTGTGTCTTGCTGCCTAAAACTACCGTACAAATCGATGATCTTTCCTCGCAGATCCCAAAGCAAGTTGATAATGTGCCTGTGGTCTTTGCGCTCAGTGCCAATTTATTCACAGTGATAGGCTATGGTTTGGCGCAGTCCTATGATGCGTTGTTGTCCATGCCAGATGATTTGCAATACACCCGAACAGGTGCTCTTTTCGGTTCGCGCCTGGTTACAGCGTCAACCTCTTTTCGTATTAAAGATCCCGTCCTTAAGGAAGAAATGAATGAGTATTTTCGTGTTTGTGTGGTAGGGGATATTCGGTTAAATCGAAAGTACAGTGTCGGTGATTTAGCGCATTCCACGGACATCTGGGCGCTGATTTCCGCCAAAGCCTCACCGCTTCGCATGATTTCGGTCAATGGGAAATTAGTGACTTGTGAAGAGGCTTCCAAACCAGATGGCCAATACAGTTTACGCAAAAAACTCGATGCGGAGATTAAAAATGCTTACCACTTTTTTGGGGTCAATTTATTTGGAAAACCAAAGAATACCACCTATGAAGCGTTATTTAGCACTCATCTTAAGTCCGCTTTTGATTATTACCAGGGATTAACCGATTCTTCCAGTAACATCTTTTTACAAAGCATGATGATTAACGCCATGGGGGATGGGGTATTGCATTATCAGGCGTTTACCGATGCAACTGCTGGAATTGTGAATCAACAATTTACCAAGTCGCAGGTCCAACACCGATGGAGTTGGGAAGTGCTCGGCCAAAAAGCCCTATGGATTTTACCGATTACCCATACCTGCCTAACCCTTTTATTGTTTGGTGTATTTCCTTTGATTGTTGCTCTAACCACCTTACCTGGTGGGGCAAAAATTTTGTATGGGTACATGCAATTTTTTATGTCATTGCAATTATGGCCCGTGCTCTTTGCAATCTTAAATGCTGGTATGACCATTTATGGGGCCTCCTCATCCGCTGAATACGGCCAGTTTACGATGGTTAATCTGGATAAAATTGATGAACTGCATGCCGATATTTCCGGGGCCTGTGGTTATATGATGATGCTTATTCCTTTCTTGTCACATGGACTGATGTCTAATTTAGGTGGAGCCTTTAGTAATTTGGCAACTAGCATGATGAGCCATATGCAAGGCTCCAGCATGTCGGTCGCAGGGGAAGCAGCAAGCGGCTCTTTTGGTCTTGGACAGACCAGCTTTTATAATACAACGGCTAATAATTTCTCAGCCAACAAACATGATTCCAATTGGACGCATATGCATGGGATGCATACCGAACAATTGGGAAGTGGTGTTTTAAAGACTATTACGGGCAGTGGCGATCGAATTTTTGATGTCAGTCCTGGCATGACTAAAAGTGCTCTATCCATCAATGCGCAAGAAGGATTAAGCGCTTCACTGAATCAGGCTTATGAGCAGTCCACCCAAACGGCTCGAAATGAATCGGCCCACTATCAGAAGTCATTGTCCAATTTTGCCCATCGTGCCCTGCAACTATCGCAATTAGCCGGGCATGACATGCGTCTGGGTGACGGGGTATCGGAAAGTGAGACGGGGCAATACAGTAAGGCATTATCGACAATTAGCCATATCGCTGAGGATGTGGCTAGTAAAACAGGAATGAGCAAAGAAGATGCATTAGCTCATTTAACCAGTGGTGGATTCGGCGCTCAAATTGGGGTGAAAAGTGAACGAAGTATTTTTGGAAAATTAGCCCAGTGGGGAACAGGGCTTCATGGTGGCGCTGATGTGCATGCTAAATTTGAGCGCTCATCAACCAGTAGCGACCGGTATCACACCGGTGTTGATCACTCACTTTCTGCACGCGAAGCCCATGATTTTAATGAGGCGCTCAACTACGTGAATCATTTTGCCACGAATCATCATTTTGATGAAAGTCATTCCAAAGCGGCCAGTCTTAGCAATCAATTGGGTGTTGATTTACGTGATGCCGAAACGTCAAGCCAAAATGTGGATGCGAGCTTAAACCGTGCACAACGAATCAGTAGTGCTAAAAGCTATGTTGAATCGCACGCTGCCCAAATCAACAAGAACATGGATCAGGTATTTCCCGCTTATGTGGCCAGTCAAATCGGTGAGTCAGCCCGCGATACACTGTACAGCCATCCAGGCGATTTGCACTCGCTTGACCAACTCCAAGTGCTGGGAAAGCAATTTCTCAACCATAAACGCGAAGAGCTCATCTCTGCCTTTGGCAATCAAGGGCAGGAGGCAGGTATTAACTCATCTTATAGCAAAGAGAGCCATCATCTGCTTGGTAAAGAACAGCACCTGGCAAAGGATTTCCATCAAAACAGCAATCAATTAGTCAGTGATGCAAAGCAATTAGATGTAGGCTTTGCTAGCCATCAAGCCAATCAGTTACAACAAAAAGTCTCTAATCAACTTCATAACAATAATTCACAAAGTGAAGAGGGCAAATCTGTGCTTCATTATCAGCAAGAGGCTCTGGCCCAAGATATGAATAGGCGATTAGCAAGCGGTAAAACCGAGGCACAGAAGAACCTGATAGCGCCGGAGAAATTACTTCAAAAAAATGGATTACATGGAGATAAATAATCATGAAACATAATGAACTTCAACAGGCTATTGCCGAGGATATCAAACGACTAAAACAGCTTGAGTTAGATATTATTCCAGCAAGGATTTACTACACTGGTTTATTGAAACTGAGCTGGCGTGCATTTTGGAAAATAGGAACGGTTTTCT
This sequence comes from Legionella quinlivanii, assembly GCF_003265995.1. Taxonomy (GTDB): domain Bacteria; phylum Pseudomonadota; class Gammaproteobacteria; order Legionellales; family Legionellaceae; genus Legionella_C; species Legionella_C quinlivanii_A. The sequence continues at coordinate 47,069 of NZ_MVJN01000013.1, forward strand.
TTTTCGCCATTTTATATGTGTCATTGACTGAGCTACATTCAAACGCCTTAGCACCAGGATTGTATTGGGAACAAACTCGAGACGCACTGTTGGCTTCTTTGATGATGACGATAGCTGCGTTAATTGTATTGATTCCTTCCTTAATTCACTATTTCCTCATTCAATATCACCTGCAAAACCAGCTTAAAACAGGTGTTTTATTGGTTAAAAAACTTCAATGTTGTGCCTGGCTGTTTTGGGGTGTTTTTATTTTCTATGCCAGTGTATTTGCCAGCTATGCGGAATTGGCAGCACTCTATTTTATGCTGGGCATTGCCTTTTTTGGCAGTGCGATGGTCACCTACATGATGATGAGCCTGGAATTTAATCGTGTAGGGCTAAGCATTTTATTGACTAGCATTCAATGGTGGTTGGGCAAGGACAATCCATCGTCCCTTTAATGTAATTACTAAAACCATAACGTTTCAATTTTAACCTTTTCAGTGGCAAGGGTAGCCGCTGCTTTGTCTAAACGCGAGGAGAAGAAGTCATGCGTGATGAGCCCAATTTCAAACATTATACCCGTGGTGGTCAAATTAGTTTTCACAATCTGCGGATGTGGGATCAAATCACCAAGACATTAGTCTGGGTCTGCCTTTTCTTATGGGTAGTTTTAACGGGGATAATCACCTGGCTGGTGACAACACCTGAGAATCTGGCCCAGGCACTTGCCTATTATTATGCGTGCTTTCTTAATCTGGTAGGAAAAAAATACACATTCACGCTGTCTTTTCATGGAAAACTCTATCGGCAGACGGTGGATTCAATGTTGCACTATCCCTATTTCAAAGCAAATGCCCAACACATGGTGGATTTACTGGGGCAGTCGTCCTTGGTCGCTTTTTTCCTCTCATTGGTTTTAGGGTTATTACTGGCTTTTTATTTTGTTCGACGCGGCAAGGCGCAGCGTGCCAACCAATTCATTAGAGGTAGTCGTATCGATACGGCCGACCATCTAAGCCAGCAAATCATCGAGAAAAAAGAGAACTCGGATATCACCATCGATGGGTTCCCGCTCAAGGCACATAGCGAAGTCCAGCACCTCTTAGTGCATGGAACCGTGGGTACTGGAAAAAGCCAACTGATTATGAAAATTCTGGATGCCTTGCGCAAAAGGGGGGATCGAGTGATTGTCTATGACAAGGGCTGTGCCTTAATTCCCCATTATTTTGACGCGAATCACGATGTTATTTTAAATCCCTTTGATGCCAGATGCCCTAATTGGGATATGTGGCTTGAGGCGCCTCGTGATTCCGATTTTGAAAACATGGCAGAAAGCCTCATTCCAATGCACGGGGAATCCGATCCCTTTTGGGTGAATGCAGCACGCACTGTATTTTCTTCAGTAGCCGCCAAGATGCGCAAAGATAACGACCGCTCGATTGAGAAGCTACTTAAGTTATTACTCACAGGAGAATTTACGCAATTAGAGGACTATCTCAAAGGAACCGCAGCAGCAACGTTAGTCAGCGGAAAAATCGAAAAAACGGCCATTTCCATTCGCTCGGTGATTACCACCTATTTAAAATCACTTACCACCTTATCCGGCCTTAATACCTCCTCAAATCCGTCGTTTTCCATTCGTGATTATATTTTGGAGGATGATAACAAAGGATGGCTTTTCATCTCTTCCAATGGCGAGCAACACAAGTCGTTAAAGCCTTTAATGTCGATGTGGCTGGCAATGGCTTCCTTGACACTGTTAAGTCTCACTCCAAACCCCGAGAGACGTATTTGGTTTATCTGCGATGAGCTGCCTTCTTTGCACAAGCTGCCTTTGCTTGGTGAAACCATTGCGGAAGTCCGAAAATTCGGCGGTTGCTTCTTATTAGGCATGCAAAGCTTCTCGCAGCTTACCAAAGTCTATGGCCAATCGGGCGGAGCCAAGGAGTTATTCGATTTATTAAACACGCGGTTTTTCTTTAGAAGCCCAAGCGCTGATATGGCACGTCTCGTTGCCAGCGAACTCGGCGAGGAAGAAATTGAAGAATCGCGCGAAAACTATTCCTATGGCGCCAATAGTATTCGGGATGGTATTTCCCTTGGTAGCCAACGGGTCACACGTCCGATTGTTTCCTATCCGCAAATCTTGGAGCTTAACGATTTAAATTGCTTTGTGCGCTTGCCAGGAAGTTATCCCATCACTCAACTCACGTTAAAACATCAGGAGAGGCCCAAGCATTTCAAGGGCTTTGTCGAGCGCGAATTCACTATGGAGCAGACCATTCAACAGGTTATTGAAGAGAGCAAGAACGCCGAGGCAGAAAGCGTGTCTGGTGTCAAAAAGCAACGCTACAAACAACCCATGGATGTCGAGTTTGAAGTCTAGGCAAAGGAGAGACTATGTTAAGCATACAACCACTCAAGTCAGCACAGGGGGCTGCAGACTATTATGCGGCTGCATTTAATTATTATGCCGGTGATGCCCAGGCCTTACGTTGGCTTGGCCAGGGTAGTGTGCAATTGGGGCTGTCCGGTACTGTGCAAAAAGAACAAATGCTAGCGCTTCTGGAAGGGAAATTACCCAATGGTCAAACATTAAAAAATAAAAAAGGGGAACACCGTCCTGGTTTTGACATGACCTTTTCAGCCCCTAAAAGTGTGTCCATTTTGTCAGGATTAGGCGCCGATCCCAATCTATCCCTTCTCCATGATAAGGCGGTTGAAAAGGCACTTCGTCTCATTGAGAAAGAATTTTCGCAAGCCCGCGTGGTCATTCAGGGCAAAGTGCACTATGTCGATACGGGAAATCTTGTGGTTGCAGCGTTCAGACAGCCTTCTTCACGTGCCAATGATCCGGCTTTGCATACGCATTGCGTCACACTGAATATCACCTTTACCCCCGCAGATGGAAAGGCACGTTCCCTGGCCTCCGATATCAACGGTCATTTCGGGGTCGTTGAGCAATTGCAACAGCATGTGACCTATGCCGGCCTTTTATACCGCACTGAACTCGCCAATTTATTAAAAGAGCAAGGCTATCGGCTTCGCGATGTGGGAAAAGGGATGTTTGAAATTGATGGGATCCCCGAGGAGGTATTAAAGGCGTTTTCCACACGCCGTCAAGCCATTGAAGAAAAAATGCAAGAAAAGGGCTGGGAAGGAGCACGCCTGGCTAGCAAAGCAACGCTCTTAACCCGGAATGCCAAGGAAGAACATGATATAGCCATTTTACAAGCGGATTGGCAACAGCGAGCTGAACAGTTGGGCTTCGATGCGTCAGCGTTTATTATCTCACACAAGGATTTAGCCGAATCCTCCAAGACCGCCGGTTTTTTCACAGTGATCAAAGAAAAACTCCTTGAGCGTTTTTATGGAAAACAGGATTTAATCGAATTGAAAGCAAAAGAAGCGGTCTTTGTTGCCATAGAGGCTCTTTCCCAACAAACCAGTGTGTTTGAAGTAAGGCAATTAAAGGAAGCGGCCCTTAAACATAGCCTAACAGGTGCCACAGTGGTTCCCATTGACGTGATTGATGCAATGATTGCGACGCATATTAAGAACGGGTTGCTTTATCAGGCCGTAGATCCCATTACCAAGCGCTCTATGCTGACTACGCCATGGGCGCTCACATTAGAAACAGAAACCCTAGCCCGTATTGAGTTGAATCAAGGGCTATTAAACCCGATTGCCACTACGCATGCCGTCTTGCAGGCCCAAAAACACCATGAAGCCAATTCCCCTTTTCCTCTTACCGCATCCCAGAAAAGCGCCTTGATGCATGTGTTTACTTCAACCGACCGCTTCAATGCCGTTCAAGGTTATGCCGGTACGGGAAAAACGACCATGCTGCAATTAACCAAAGCGCTGGCTTCTGACAAAGGATGGAATTTAAGAGGGCTAGCTGTTACCAGCAGTGCAGTAAACGAGCTTCGTGATAAAGCGGGAATTCGCTCTGATGTCTTTCCAATCGTTCACCAAGAGCTTCTAAATGCCTCCAGGAACTCCTTGAAGAATACCCTCTATGTTCTGGATGAAGCGTCCATGCTGTCTACCATTCAAGGCCATGAACTGATCAAATTAATCGAGCAAAAAGGGGCAAGGCTCTTATTAACTGGCGATGATGACCAATTGTCCAGCGTGAAGTGTGGCCGCATTTTTGGTCAGGCGCAATCCTATGGGATGGCCACAGTGAAGATGACCGATATTATTCGACAAACCAATGACAAAACCCGGGGGGCTGTAAGAGATGCCATAAACAGGGAGTGCTATGAGTCGATTCAAAAACTCGATGAAGTACGGGAATTTAAAACGCATGATGAACGAATTGAGGCGATTGCTCATCACTGGTTAAATCTATCGCATTCGGTTCGTGAAAGAACGCTTGTTTTTGCGCCAACCCACGCTAACCGCCATGATATTACACACATCATACGCCAAAACCTAAAGGAAGAAGGGACCTTAATCGGTCCAGAGTATGTTATCAATACCTTAAAACCAAAGGCAATTGAAGAGGTCCAATATCATCATACGCAATATTATCAGCAAGGCGATGTGCTGCGTTTTAATTTAAAGCTGCCCAAGTCCGGCATTCAATCAGGGGACTATTTAACGGTTGGAAAAATGACTGCAACGCATCAAGAGAATAAGACGATACCACTCATCAATAGAGAGGGGCGCTCGGTTACCCTTTATTTAAGGGAGTTACCTCAGTATAAGCCTACCCGTGCGGGATTGAATCGTCCCATTGAGTTTTATGAAGCAACTACCCTCTCGCTTTGTGTTCAAGATAAGGTCTTAATTACTCGAAATAACAATCAGGCAGGGCTTGTAAACTCCTCGCTAGCCTCTGTCAAGGCAATGGATGAAAAAACAGTGACGCTTTGTTTTGAAAAAAACAATGAGGAGAAAACATTTCCCCTTGATGCCAACGAATTACAGCATTTGGATCATGGGTATGTGTTAACCAACATGAAAGTGCAGGGGAAGGATAAGCACTATGCCTTGGGATTAATCGAATCTTATAACCAATTTTCAGCGACATTGAGAAACTATTATGTGCAAATTTCTCGAGCCATTTCCCGTATGACGCTCATTACGGATGATAAGAACCAGCTACTCAAAGCCCTGGAATATAATGACGACACAAAAAAATCGGCTCTGGACTATGTAAATAGTGACTTACTGACACGTCACAAAGAACAGTTTGCTAATCATCCAAAGGCCATGGATGTGAACGCCATTACCCATAAGAAAGCGCAAAATGATGAGGTGGTGAAACAAAAGCAGACGCTGATTAATCACTATAGTGAGGCTAAGGAAAAGCAAAAAACCGCACCGGCTTGCAAAATAGCCTGGCAAATCGCCACCGACGAGACGCTTAGGCGAATGGCAAGGCATCAATTGGGCATCTCTGAAAGTATCATACGACAAGACGCATTGAAATTCGCTACAATGAAGTGGTTAAACGGATTAAGCCCTGAGGAGCGAGAAAAAGCGTTAACGGTTAAAGCATACCTTAATGCTTGTTTAAATACCCAGAAAGGCTGGAAATCAGTGCATGATGGAAATCGCAGCCCCCTGCAAAAATCAAAAGCGACGGCGTGGTCTGAAACCAGAAACGCACTGGCTCATCGCATCACCGAACGAATTGAAGAGTACATCACTTCTTTGCACCATTTTTCAATTGGCAAACTTAACCGCTTAGGGATTTCGCAATACCGTATTGAAAAAGCAGAAGAGAGAGCCTATGCGAGGCTTCACAATTTAAGTGTTCACGCTGAAAAACACCAAAAGGGGCTCACCGTCGCTTCATTTTTTAAGGAAGAAGACCCAAAGACAAAAGAGTCACTCGCATTAGTGCTTAAAAATCAGTCCAAGGCGATTCATCCGCATTTAATTCGTTTCGCTGAAAAGACCAACAAATCGCTCGATGGCTTGTGGCGTGAAATAAACCAACAGGCCAGAAAGCGGGAAGAAGATCTCTTTAGAGAGGGGCTTAATCTTGAGGAGCAAGCGCTTTTTGATACCGTTAAAACCTACCAGTCACTGAATAAAGAACTGGCTGTTCATTATGCCAGCTCTCTTTATGCCTTACAGACCGGAAAGGAACTCTCAGAGACCGTTGTGGAAGCCCAGCAAAAGGCTGCCACTCTAAGAAATCAGATTGCGTCTAACCTTCTCGGCAATCCCTCCGCTAATAAAGTATTGAGCGTCCTAAAGGTAGATGAGAACAAACTACTGAAACAGGCGGCTAACCATGATAAAAGGGAAACGGTTCTCCAATTTCAACAATCCGCTTCGAACTTTAAGCAGAAAAAAGAGACTGCTTTGGTCATCGCATCGGATATCAAAGGCCATTATCCATTTATAAAGGAGTTGGGTGTCAATACAAACTCATTAAATGCCTTCATGCGAATCGAAGCGCGAAGTGTCTTTATCAATGAACTCAATGAGGCGCAAAAGCGTGATTTTCGCAACGTCATGCAGTACAAACTGATTAGTCAAAAAGCCAGTAGCGCTTGGAAACGCATTTTTTCACTACAGGCACAAGGGCAGGGCGTTAATGAACTCCGTATGATTCAAGCCCAGCAATTAACCGCTAAACGCGACAGTCTGGCCTTTCGCATACATCAGAATGTATCAATACACGGTTTTTGTGATCGGGAAAAGTTAGATCCTCTTAAAATTGAACAACATGCAAAACAGCATGGCGCGCGTCAACAGACCCTTATTCAATTAAACGAAACCAAAGACAAACTCTTCAAACAATTAGAAAGTCGTGCAGAGGGCATGAGTAAGCTCGAGTCTGCGCACTGGCATAAAGCCTGGGCAGAATTAAAAACGAATCTACATCGACTCGCTAAAAAGGAAGCTCTTTACCACGCTGCCATTGGTGAGCTGAAGAAGCCTCTGGATTTTACCGACTCGCAAAAGCTTTTAATGAGTCGGTATGAACTGAATAATAACTCCAATAAGGATATTATCGCTGAGAAAACAACGAGCAAGACTCTACCAGGAAAAATCAGGGACTTCTTCGATGCCGCAACGATTATTGACGCATTAGCCGAAAATCCTATTGAGACTTATCGCGCCATCTTTGGGGAGCCAAAGAAGATCACCTCCAAAGAAATGCGCTTCTCAGGGGGGCTGATTGTCTCCTTGAAAGGAAAGAAGGCAGGGTTTTGGTATGATTTTTCAGAAGGACATGGGGGAAACCCGCTTTCGGCTATTATGAAAGAGCGAGGACTGTCCTTTCAGGAGGCTTTAAGAGAAGGCGCTGCAATTGCCGGGATTTCAGGAGTAGCCAGTTGGCCACCAATGCGGAAAGAAAAGCCACTGGATTTAATCGACGTAAAGGAAGAAAAAAATAAAATTATCTCCGCAAAAAGCATTCTGAAAGGGGGTATTCCTATTTCAGGTACTTTGGCAGAAACGTATTTAAAAGTGCATCGCGGTATTGAAAATCCTGAACAACTCAATGTTCTATTTTGGCCTAAGGGCGCTCTGTGGAAAGCAACCGATGATAACGGAAATCTTTATGAGAAGACAAATAAAATACCCGCCTTGTTAATTGCGGCTAAGAATGCCAAAGGAGAAATCACGGGTGTACAACGGATTTATTTGGATGAGAAAACGGGTAGAAAAAATACCTTTATGGAGACTGCTAAGTTATCCAAAGGAAAAATAGAAGGAAGTGCCGGATTATTGCAAAAAGGTGAAAAATTCGGAACGTTGTATTTAGCAGAGGGACCTGAGACGGGAGCCACACTGGCCATGGCAAATCCTAAGGCCAGTGTGCTGGTTTCCTTTGGCTTATCCAACTTGAAAAACTTAAACGAGCTTATTAAAAAACTCTATCCCAGTGAAGTGATTATTGCAGGGGATAATGATTCCGCAGCCAAGAATGACACGTTAAAAATAACAGAGGATGCAAGAGCGTTTTTAGCTACGAAGGGAATAATATCGACGCTTATTATCCCGAACACTATTGCGGGAAGAGATAAAACCGACTGGAATGATGTTCATCAACTCCAAGGATTAAACCAGGTGAAACAGCAGCTCGGCTTAATCGAAGAAAAGCAGGTCCTTCATAAAACAGTGATACGGCACCATAATGAACAATTAAATCAAATAGAACAGTACGTGAAGCATTTCGCCGATGGCTCAAATCTACTCCCTAAAATGGTCTTGCCAGGAGCGTATAGTAGAGACCATTTGAAATCCATTTACTCGACGATTGATAAAGCGAATAACGCGCCTCAAAAAGTATCGGAAACCAAGCAAAAAAAGCACTATGATAGTAAGCAGAAAAGCATGGATATGGAGATTTAAATTGCCATGACTAAAGCTCTTCTGGTGCAATTCCCATGAGTTCCTGGTATTTATTAATGGATAAATCCATCAATTTTTTAAACTCCTCCTGGCCATAGTCCATTTGTTTAGACGCTATATTTTTTAACAGCGCATTCATTTGAATCATGAGCTTAAAGCAGTGCTTTTCAATTTCAGAAAATTGGTCTTCTGCGCTTTGGTATTCCTGGCTTTTTTCCGTCACCATTAATCCAATTTCGGTCATTTTGGTGATAGTATACGAAAGCGAATCGTCGTTATCGCCTGCATATTTAATGAGTTTTGCATAGAGCGCATTGGGTAAAGTGATGGTGACTCGAGGCATGGAAATCTCCTTTTACAATATTATTCCGTGATGCACATGCGATGAACTGGCTGATGCATGGGTGCTGCATCAATAACCTGTACCAACATTGTATTCTAAAATGAAATGCTGCACCAGAGATTTATGGTGATGCATTTGTGATGCACCTCTTTGATTAAAATGGCGTCATTTTCCAGCCGCTGTGTAATACATGTTGACCATTCACAGACCAGCTATAGGCTATTTCTGCAAGCCGATGGGTATTTTCGAAATAATTAATAAAAATCAATTGTTTACAAATTAGCATTTCAATGCGAAAGGTGTGCTTGTTTTTAAAGTTGTTATCTTTTCTTGTTGTTTAGAGGGCCGTTTTTTGTTAAAGGTTATTTGCTCTTTTAAGCGCACATCAATTGCGCGCTTGTGATTGACTCGCTATATAATTTTCTTTACTATGAATTGATGATGATTAAATGGAATTTAATATGATCTTGCTGCCAATCTTTTTCGTCTTTTGTTTTGTAGCGATCACTTATTTAAATTATAAGGATCACAAAGCAGGTCGTTTGCATCGGGAAATGGGAACGAATCAAATCGAACAAACGGAATATAATCCTGCAACAGGTTTGCCCATGATAGGGGCATTGGACAGCATGAGCAATTCAATGGGTTCTAGTGCATCCGACAGGGATAATTATTGGAATCATGATTATCATCGTCATTCAACGCTTGATAGCAGCAGCTATGATTCATTTGGCAATCGCTACTGAAGAAAATTACAATTGGCTATGCATAGATTCAGGATTGATATAATTCATTAATGCAGCGAATAAATGGCGTAAAATTTGATAAGACCTCAATTTTTATTATTGATCTTATCAAATTTAGGCTTCGTAGTGGCTATCAATAATCAAAGTAATAAATATAAACTACCGTTTGTTATGGAATTCAAAAAATGTCAGTACAATTTAAATTAACTCCCAATCCCCAAAGAACCCCCCATTCGTTTTAATTAAATCTTCAACAACATGCATTTCTAAACCATCTCCCAATGCATTCCAACCCGTCAAATCCTTGGCTGTCTGTAAAGCATTTTCATTAACAAAATAAACTCTTGGCACTCCATAAGTCCATATGATCCCCTCAACACCATCAAGTGTTACACCCTCAAACCCCCAATCATCCATTTCTTGTTCAGGATTATTGCGACCATGATATAATCTTATTTTCATAAATGTCCTTAATTTGATGCTTGTTTTCGCTCTTATGAGGTGAACAAAGGAGGACCTTTGTTCACCCATGAGAAACTATCTTTTTATTTCCATCATTTTTTCAGTAAGAGTCCACAAAGCACGATTTAATCTGACATTTTGATCAATGGCTTTTACTTCTCTGGTTTTTGTACGAGTGGTATAACCGTATTTATTGAAACGATGACCACGGATCCCGCCTTTAATTAAATTTTCTTGAAGGATATTGAACACGGTAAATAGATCATTATCTGTTTGATCCCTATAACGCCTTGGTTGCAATAAACTCTGAGGATTAACGCTCATGTCTCCCTCTGTATCCGAGAATTTTAGTGAATGGGCTGCTTCGGCAAAAATCATTTTTTCCTCATCGTTCAGAAGAATTGAAGCCATATCATCCGATGCATCAAGCATGTTATTCGCCGTTTCTATCACCTTATAGGTGCCTTCAATAACATTTCCAATCACGTCGCCCTGATGTTTAATTCTGATTTCGTCATACGATTGTCCTGCAATCAGTCCATTACCACAGACAACCCTGAAAAGACCAGCGATTAAGCGATAGGATGACAAACCGTCATGAGAATTAATGAGAACCAGTTCTGGGTAAAGTCCCTGATTATTTTGCATGACATCATGGCGTTGAAAACGAAGCATGTGTTTTGCAAATATTTTAGATTCTTGGTTCTGGCTTTTGGTCTGAGTTGCCCAAGTGGGGAAAAACCCTTCTGACATGAGTTTATCAATGACTTGCTCGGTTGAGATGGGCGAATACTTGGTACTCGTTTGATGAGATTTTGCTTGCGTGAAGATGGATGGCGCTAATTTGAATAATTTTTCTTTTGATAAGACGGGTAACATGTTGTTCTCCTATGTTTTTACTATTGTTCTCAAGGAACAGATACAGTATCGCAAGAATACCAATGAATGTCAACATGTATTATCAACTTATATGACAAATAAATCTTATCAAATAAGTTGAATATGTTCTGGGGTTTGTTATACTGTTCTTGTCTTCATGACCAATAGTAAAAACATAGGAGAACACAATGACTATTCCAGAACATATTCAACAACAACTGCTCCATACCAACAAAGCGATCGTCTGGTCGTGGGGAGTATCTAAATGGTATGAGCTTTCAGATAACGCTCTCGCAATGAGAGTTCACGCGCGTTACTTAGATGGTTTTGTGTGTATAGAACTGGATGAAGCCCGAGACTTATACAATATTTCCTTTTATTTGAATAAAGATTTTCAAGACTTGATCATAGGGCCACAAATTCCCTATAAGCCGATGAAGGGGGTTTATTGCGATCAACTCGTTGAATTCATAGATAATAGAATTGAAAAAATACCGGATTATAAATATTGATATCATCCCTCCTTTAAGGGGGAATGTATTAACAGGAGCCGCCTCATGAAAAAATTATCGTTTGCCGTGAAGGCAAACATGAACAAACCGCCTAGAGTTCATGTGCAATCAGCTGATAAAAAGACAACCTATGGTTCATTTCAAGCAAATCACTGCAATGAATTTGACAGCTGGGATAAATTAAGCCAGGAGGAAGCCATTGAGTTAAAACATTACATGAATAATCTGGAGGCGATTGAGCATTATTTCTCTACAAAGGCACTGTCTGAACAAAAAGATTTTAGAATCAGGTTGCCGGGCAGCTTTATTGACGCTATTGACGAGTTGGGTATGCTTTGCCTTAAAGAACATATTAACTTGAATGTGTATGATGCTATGATCAGTGCAGCTATTGGGCAACTTAAAATAAATACAGCAAGCCTCCCTGATGACAAAAAGCAGCATGCACTGGCCATTCTTAATCAGCTGGGGCTGTCCGAGAATGTAAAGGCAGACGTGTCATTTAAAATTCAAGCCGTATTTGCTGAGCTACTATCCATACACAATAAATCAGAAAAACTGCACCAAAAAGCCAGAACTCTTTTTAACAAAGATAAAAGTATTGCTCCCAAAACTATTGAAGAGATCGCAAAAGGCGAATTATCCACCTCTAAATGGTTGGTGGCTTGTGCAATTGAGATTTTACTAGAAGAAAAGCCAGATGTGGTGCAAAAAATATTATCTGATAGCGATATCTTGTTTTTATGGGCAACGCCATTATTAAAAAATCATAGACCCCTTAATGAGCTGCGCTTATACCTTGGCTCTTTAAATAACGCTGAAGCGTTAAGTAAGAAACTAAATGCCATGGCTAATTTTAGTTAAAATTCTTTTTAAAATATCACATTTATGCTATAAATATTATGATAATAAAATTTTACCAAAAACAATCGGGCAAGAACCCCGTGGCGGAATTTCTAAACGATTTGCCGTCTGACGAAATCGCGCGGCTTGCCGGCTGTTTAAAAAGTGTTGAAGAGCTGGGCTTTGATAGTCCAAGAGTACAGTTCAGGCAGATAAAAGGCTCGCTTTGGGAAATTAAAATTAAAACATCCCGCAGTGGTTACCGTTTTTTTTACGTGTGTATTCAAAAAGAAATCATTGTTCTTTTGCATGCTTACAAAAAACAATCGCAGAAAGCACCCAAGCAAGACATTGAACTGGCTGAAAAACGAATGATGGAGGTATACGATAATGAAAGCACTTACCTTAAATGAATTTATTGACGACAAAATTAAACAGGATGAAGAATTTGCCAAACACTATGAGCGTGAGCAAATTATTAATAATATAGCTGCAATGATTGTAAATGCCCGTAAAAAACGCCATATGACCCAATCCGAATTGGCTAATAAAATTGGAACTAAACAATCGGTCATTTCTCGTCTGGAAAGCGGCAATAGTTCATTTATTCCCTCTTTGGAAACCTTGGTTAAGATTGCTGATGCACTGAACATGCATTTAAAACTACAATTACAGGCTTAATTTTCACAGGGCGGGTTTTTAAATTTTTCAGGAGTTATAAGTTGGAGCACTTGGCTTATGCATTCTGGGATCGACAGAGGTATTAACATGGAAATAATATCCGTTAAGAAATGGGAAATTCAAATAGAACAAAAATTATTCTATTCTGATTTAAGGGCAATGCTTGATGGGGTTGAGGCTGGTGAGATAACTATGAGTTATGTGGACAAATGGCTTGCGCACAGAGGATACCGATTAAATTGGGAAAACTATGATTTAGAAAAAGTATTAAAACATTAGCCTTACAAAGCGAAGATGTTTATCTAATATAATTTTTTTGAGGTTAGTTATGTCAGATAATGTTGTTTGGATTTTTAAAAACGTAAAGAAGAGTCTGGTAGAACAGCAAAATGAGATGCTTTTAAGCTTAGGCCAAGGTTGTGAAGAAGATGCTTTTGATCAATTTATAAAAAATTATGATTTCGGGAAACTACCGCGAGAGCAACCAACTGTAACGTTAGAAGATGAAATTGTGAAGGCATTCAGCAAAAACAGCCACTATGATGAGTGGTTACATTACATCAGTCAAATGAAGTCTGATATGGATAAAAATTTGAAGGACAAATCCACTGTTGTTCTCACCTATAAAGAGTGGCTCATCGAATTTTTTAAACAGCGAAATTTACTCAGAGAACTCTAATCAGAATACACCTATTTTAGGTGATGCTTACAAACTGATTGAAATTTGCACTCTATTTTGAATTTTATTTTAAGTTCAGTGCGTTGTCAGTGTAGCGTATCCAAGATATTGGCTATAACTAATGAATTAGTCGAGGAAAATTTACTGTCGATACATAGACTGATAGCATTAATCGTTCTGCTTAATAGTGAGGCAAAAGGAATTACCGATCGGAAGACGACTTGAATAGCTCAATTTATTATCTATATCCAATTTTGTCTGCATGCAGACATTATTCTTGGATGCTATATAATTGTGTCTGCGCGCAGACACAATTAAGAGGTAAAAAATTGGATAAAGAATTGTCCCACATAAATGAAGATCAATTATATTCTGATGTGAGCCAATTGATTGAGATCACCCGGCAAAAAACGTTACATGAAGTGAATAGGGCAGGGGTCTTACTGTATTGGCATATAGGCCGCCGGATAAATCGCGATATATTAAAATGCAGTAGAGCGGAGTATGGCGCGAACATTATAAAAACTCTGGCAGAAAAATTACAAACAGCATTTGGAAGAGGATTTGGGGTTCGAGTTATACATCGATGCGTACAATTTGAAAGATTTTTTTCAGATGAGAAAATAGTTTTATCGTTAAGCGAGCATCTCAAATGGACTCATTTTGTCTCTTTGTTAAACATAACCAATCAGCTTAAAAGAGAGTTTTATGCCGAAATGTGCCGTGTTGAAAAATGGAGCACAAGGGAATTAGCAAATAGAATTGATGAGATGTTATTTGAGAGAACGGCTATTGCTAAGAAACCTGAGGAGATAATTGAAAAGGAAATTTTGAAATTAAGGGAAACGCATGTGCCGGATACAGATTTTATCATTCAGGACCCTTACATATTTTCTTATTTGAATGCGGAAGTATTAAAAGACGAGAAAACACTAGAAGATGCTATCTTAAGTTGTAATGGTCAAGTAAATTCGGACACTTATTTAAACAACTTACTAAACAAAATTCATCCCTGCTGACGCACCACTTCCGCGGTTTGTCGACTCCTCAATCCCGCGCAGTCACAGCGCTCCTGATTGAGCAGTTTCAAGCGATTCTCTGATAAAACTCCTGTTCAAACGCTAACGGTGTTTTATAGCCTAAAGTTGAATGAAGCCGTCTACCATTATAAAAGGCAAGATAGTCAATCACGGCAAGCTTGGCACAGGCTTTAGTAGCGAATCGATGGTAATTCAAGGATTCATATTTGATGCTGCGAAAAAAACGCTCTGTAGGGGAGTTATCCCAACAATTGCCTTTGCGACTCATACTCTGCTGCATATTCATTAATTTCAATAGCTCCCGGTACTCATAACTCGCATATTGACTGCCGCGATCTGAGTGGTGCAGTAATCCTGGAGAGGGTTTTTTGCGCCAAAACGCCATCCGCAGAGCTTTGGAGCTCAAAGATGTGCGCATATGGACATCGACTGCCCAACCGATGATTTGGCGTGAATACAGGTCCATAACGACTGCAATATACATCCAGCCCTCCAAAGTCCATACATAACTAATATCCGTGGTCCAAGCCTGATTCGGAGCAGTCACCTTAAATTGGCGATTCAAAAGGTTAGGGGCCAGTTCGAACCCATGCCGACTATCCGTCGTTTGTTTGAACCGCTTTGGATAACGTACAGTTAGCCGCAGCTTTTCCATTATCCGACGAACTTTGTAACGCCCCACGGGAAATCCCTGGGCAGTTAATTCCTTGGCTAGTCGTCTGGAACCATATGTATTTTTACTGTCTCCAAAGAGTGCTTTCAATTTAGCCTCAAGCATTGTGTCTTGTGGTTTGGGATGGTGGCCCTTAGAGTACCAGCGATAATAAGCACTTCGGCTAACTTGCATCATTTTGCATAACAGTTTAATCGAATAGGCTTTCTCTTGCTCTTTGATAAATTCATATTTTATTTCTGTTCTTGAGCAAAGAAAGCGGCGGCCTTTTTTAAAATTTCTCTCTCCATTCTGAGCTTGTTATTTTCTTTTCTGAGGCGTAACAACTCTTCGCGTTCGTTTAAGCTCAGCTGAGAGCCTGAGGTACTAGCCCCTTTCTTTTCAGCCCCTTTTTCCATACTAACCCATTTCCTTAGGGCACTAATCGAAACACCTAAACTTGTGGCTGCTTCTGGAATGCTATAGCCTTTTGATAGCACCAATTGAACAGCATCCTGTTTGAATTCTAAACTAAAATACGGCCTCTTTCTTTGATTCATTACTTCACTCCTATTGGTTATATTTTAACCTATAAAAGTGTCCAGGCATATTAGACCACTACAAGTGATATAGAAGAATTCTTATTAAGCATGGGAAAAGGATTTACCTTTCAAGAACGCCAGAAAGTAATTGAAATAGATGGGGATTTTTTCAAAATAGATTTATTGATGTTTCACAGAAAATTGCGATGTATGATAGCAATTGAATTAAAAAAAGGTAAATTTAAAGCTGCAGATAAAGGACAAATTGAATTATATTTACGGTGGCTTGAAAAGCATGAAATGCAGCCAGGAGAAAATCCTCCTATTGGAATTGTGCTTTGCTCAGAAAAATCTGATGAGAGGGTTGAATTATTACAATTAGAGAAGAGTGGTATTAGAGTTTCTCAATTTATTACAGAACTACCCCCAAAAGAAATATTTCAAAAAAGATTACATGATGCTATTGAGCGTGCTAGAGAAAAAGAAACAAGTCAAAAGTTGTTAGATTAAGATTAAATTTATTAATCTCTGCTATACCTAATTTGAATTCTCAAAGCAACAGGGCCACAATGTACCCTCTTAATAAGAGGGTACATCAAATGCTTTGGAATGATAAATTGAAACTATCGACGCACATCAAAATTATTTGTTAATATCTAACTAAATTGGACAATTTATTGCTCATCGTGTTAAAATTCAAACCTTGATTTTGCAGGTGAGTATTTTTTGATGAAAAAATTGGTGTTAATTCTATTGGCTAGTTATTTGCTCCCTTTTTCTTCATCTTACGCAGAAAAAATTATTTGCCCTCAATCAATCACATGTAACTATGAAGAGGGATCCTGTGATATTTCTAGTGATTGGTTCTATGTCAATGCCACTATTCCCGAAATAGAGTTACCAGGAGACCCTATCCCACTAGCAGTTATAGGTGCAAGTGCTAATCCTGATAGCTCCTTAGGATATCGTTTTCCTCCAAGTAGAAATTTCTATACTTTACGATGTACATATCTATATGGTAAAGGAGCAAATATTATTCTTTCCAGATAGGGGTCGTCTCAGAAAACGGAAAATAAAGCACGCTAAGCCGGTGGCAGCGGTCGCAATGGCCTGAACTTCCCCGCACCGACCTTGGCACTGCTGCGCCATAGGTAATCGCCGGTCAAGTTGATATGCTCCCACCCCAGCGGTGACAGATATTGCAGCAACGTGTCGTCCAGCGCCTTGCCGTGGGCACGCAAAGCACTGGTGGCACGCTCCAGATAGACCGTGTTCCACAACACGATGGCCGCCGTCACCAGATTGAGGCCGCTGGCCCGGTAGCGCTGCTGCTCAAAACTGCGGTCGCGGATTTCACCCAATCGGTAGAAGAAGACCGCCCTGGCCAGCGCGTTGCGCGCCTCGCCCTTATTCAGCCCCGCATGGACGCGGCGGCGCAGCTCCACGCTTTGCAGCCAATCCAGAATGAACAGCGTGCGCTCGATGCGCCCCAGCTCGCGCAGGGCGACGGCCAAGCCGTTTTGGCGCGGATAGCTGCCGAGCTTGCGCAGCATCAGCGAGGCCGTCACCGTGCCCTGCTTGATCGAAGTGGCCAGCCGTAGGATTTCATCCCAATGAGCGCGAATAGCCTTGATGTTCAGCCTGTCGCTGCTAATCATCGGCTTGAGTGCATCGTAGGCAGTATCGCCCTTGGGAATGAACAGCTTGGTGTCGCCCAGGTCGCGGATGCGCGGCGCGAACCGGAATCCCAGAAAGTGCATCAGGCCGAACACATGATCGGTGAAGCCCGCCGTGTCGGTGTAGTGTTCCTCGATACGCAAGTCAGACTCGTGGTACAGCAGGCCATCGAGCACATAGGTCGAGTCGCGCAAGCCGACGTTGACCACCTTGGCGCTGAAGGGCGCGTATTGGTCGGAGATATGGGTATAGAACGTCCGCCCAGGGCTACTTCCATACTTCGGATTGATATGCCCGGTGCTCTCTGCCTTGCTGCCGGTTCGGAAGTTCTGGCCGTCCGACGATGACGTGGTGCCGTCGCCCCAGTTTCCGGCGAAGGGTTGTCGAAACTGTGCGTTCACCAGCTCGGCCAGCGCCGTCGAATAGGTTTCGTCGCGAACGTGCCAGGCTTGCAGCCAAGACAGCTTGGCGTAGGTGGTGCCAGGGCAGGACTCGGCCATCTTGGTGAGCCCAAGATTGATACCATCAGCCAGAATCGTCGTCATCAGCAAGGTTTTGTCCTTGGCCGTGTCGCCGGTCTTCAGGTGTGTGAAGTGGCGCGTGAAGCCCGTCCATTCATCGACCTCCATCAGCAACTCGGTGATCTTGAGGTGCGGCAGCAACATCGCCGACTGGTCAATCAAGGCTTGCGCGGCGTCTGGCACCGCTGCGTCCAGCGGCGTGATCTTCAGGCCCGATGCAGTGGTGATGATGGCATCCGGTAAGTCGTTGGTCGCCGCCATGCGGTTGACTGTGGCGAGTTGCGCCTCCAATAATTCCAGTCGGTCATGCAGATATTGGTCGCAGTCGGTGGCCACGGCCAGTGGCAATTCGCTGGCCAGCTTCAGGGTGGCGAACTTCTCGATCGGCACCAGGTATTCGTCGAAGTCCTTGAACTGGCGCGAACCCTGCACCCAAACATCACCAGAGCGCAGTGCGTTCTTCAGCTCCGACAGGGCGCATAACTCGTAGTAACGCCGGTCAATACCCTCGTCGGTCAGAACCAGCTTTGCCCAGCGCGGCTTGATGAATGCGGTTGGCGCATCGGCGGGCACCTTGCGCGCGCTGTCGCTGTTCATGCCGCGCAGCACGTCGATGGCATCGAGCACACCCTTGGCGGTGGGCGCGGCGCGCAGTTTGAGCACGTCCAGGAACTGCGGCGCATAGCGGCGCAGCGTGGCGTAACTCTCGCCGATATGGTGCAGGAAATCAAAATCGGCAGGCCGCGCCAGCGTTTGCGCCTCGGTGACGCTGGCGGCGAAGGTGTCCCACGGCATGACCGCTTCGATGGCGGCGAACGGATCGCCGCCGCTTTGTTTGGCTTCAATCAGCGCCTGACCGATGCGCCCATACATCCGCACCTTGTCGTTGATCGCCTTGCCGGAAGCCTGGAACTGCTGTTGATGCTTGTTCTTGGCCGCATTGAACAGCTTGCCGATGATGCGGTCGTGAAGGTCGATGATTTCATCAGTGACGGTGGCCATGCCCTCGATGGCCAGTGCTACCAAGGTGGCGTAACGCCGCTGCGACTCGAACTTGGCCAGGTCGGCGGGCGTCATCTGGCCGCCCTCGCGGGCGATCTTGAGCAAGCGGTTTTGGTGTACCTGCCGTTCGATGCCAGCAGGTAGGTCAAGCGCCTGCCAGGCTTTGAGGCGTTCGATGTGTTCAAGCATGTGGCGCGAGTTCGGCTTGGCGGGCGATTGGCGCAGCCACGCTAGCCACGTCATTTTGCTACCATCCTTGCGCTTGAGCA
Organism: Legionella quinlivanii; assembly: GCF_003265995.1. Lineage (GTDB taxonomy): Bacteria > Pseudomonadota > Gammaproteobacteria > Legionellales > Legionellaceae > Legionella_C > Legionella_C quinlivanii_A. Next base: position 66,230 of record NZ_MVJN01000013.1, read on the forward strand.
GTTCGTCCAGGCGCTGGCGATGGACAGGTATCAAGGAATCGGCCAATGCCGCATGGATGCTCCGGTTGGCACGGGTAATGGCCTCGGCGCTTGCGCGCTCGATGGCATTCATGGCGGGTAGGATGATGCTCTGCCGCCGCAGGTTTTCAACAAGGGTGCTGGCCAGCACAATGCCTTTGTCTGTTTGCAAGGCCAGTTCGGTCAATGTATGCACGGCTTGCCGGTAGTGACTCATGGTGAAGGGCTTGAATCCAAACACCGTTTGCAGCTCGACCAAGTGCTCCCGCCGTGTCTGCTCGCGCTGGCCGTAATCGTTCCAGCTTTCCACCGGCACCTTGAGTTGTGCGGCCACCATGCGCAGCAGGGGCGGAAATGGAGGTTCATCGACGCCCAAGAAGATGCCAGGGAATCGCAAGTAGCAAAGCTGCACGGCGAAGCCCAATCGATTCGCGGCGCCGCGACGCTGACGGATCACCGACAGGTCGGTTTCGTTGAACGTGTAGTGCCGTATCAGTTCGTCTTTGGCATCTGGCAGTGCCAGCAGACTTTCGCGCTCGGTGGCGGACAGGATTGAGCGGCGTGGCATGGTCAGTCTTCCCGCAGGTACTGGTACAAGGTTTCGCGGCTGATGCCGAAGTCACGGGCCACCAAGGTTTTTTGGTCGCCTGCCGCAACTCGCCGTTTCAACTCGGCAATTTGTTCGCTGTTCAGCGATTTCTTTCGTCCCCGGTAGGCACCGCGCTGCTTGGCCAGCACGATTCCCTCGCGCTGACGTTCGCGGATCAGGGCGCGCTCGAACTCAGCAAAGGCTCCCATGACCGACAGCATCAGATTGGCCATCGGTGAGTCCTCGCCGGTGAACGTCAGCCCTTCTTTGACGAACTCCATGCGCACGCCCCGTTGTGTCAGCCCTTGGACGATGCGGCGCAGGTCATCAAGGTTGCGTGCCAACCTGTCCATGCTATGCACCACCACGGTGTCGCCCTCGCGGACGAAGGCCAGCAGCCTTTCAAGTTCGGGACGTTGTGTGTCCTTGCCTGAAGCCTTATCGGTGAATACCTTGCCGACTTCTATTTGTTCCAGTTGTCGATCAGGATTCTGGTCGAAGCTGCTGACGCGGACGTAGCCGATACGTTGACCTTGCAAGATGCCTCCAAAGGTAAAAATGTCAGGATGAAATCTATTACCCTTGGCTGAATGTGTCAATAAATATAAATTCACACTCTACTCTGACGTTGTTTGTGCTCAACATCTGACATCAGGTTAGGGCATAGCTCAAACTGACACTGTTTGCGAGATAGGCAAGCGCCTTGAATCAGCTTCGCCGCGTTGCCCTCTGCCGCGTCGAACGCAGATTGATAGTGAAAGCCACCACAGTGGTGAGCAGAACGACAAACTGCGCTAGGACCGTTTGCCACGACGGATAGATGCCAAGCAAATCGATCCGAGGGATTGCAATCGGACTGGTATGCAGGAGTCCGGCCTCTTGCAGACCCGCAATGCCCTTGCCAGCCAGGATCACCGCGAGCACTGCTACCAGCATAGAACTGGCCGCAAAAAACTGCCCGATCGGCAATCGCGCGCTGGTGCGTAGCAGTACCACTGCAAGTAGCGCCAAAAGCGCCATGCCCGTACCCAGGCCAGCGAGCAGAGGCCATCCATTACCCTCTGTCCAAAGAGCGGCGTAGAACAGTACCGTCTCAAACACCTCGCGGTACACCGCGACGAATGCCAGCGAGAACAAGAACCACGCCGTGCGCTTGTTGAGCGCCGAGGATAGCTTTTCCTTGAGGTAAATCTGCCAGCGACCGGCGACGCTCTTTTGGTGCATCCACATTCCGACGCCGAGCAGGACCACAGCCGCAAACAGTGAAGAAAAGCCTTCCGTCAATTCCCGGCTCGCACCGCTGACGCCGACCAAATAGGTCGCCACGCCCCAAGTGATGCCACCTGCCGCCAGTGCGGCCATCCATCCTGCATGCACATAGACCCCGACATCCCGGCGTTCGGCCTTCTTGAGAAATGCCAGCATGGCGACGACCACTAACAACGCTTCTAAGCCTTCCCGCAGCAAAATAGTCAATGCCCCGATAAAGGCCGCGACGGTATCGTTCTCCGAAGGGGCAAGAACTTTGTCTGCTTCATCGAGCAAGCCGTGTAACTGTTGGTGCGCGGCCTGCACTTCGGCCGGAGTACCGTTTGCCACCAATGCTCGGTAGGACACCATTGCAGCTTCGATCTGCTCGAACAACGGGCGGTTGCGGGTGGCGAGCGCCGGTTCAACGGGCTCGAAACCATCAAGGTAAGCGGACAAGGCCAACTTGGCTGCGGTCGCACGATCCCCGTTTTGCAATGCAACCACGCTCTCGCCAAGCTTGGCCTTGGCTATTGCCGTGCCTTTCGGCTTGTTTGCGTCCAACGCACTCGGGTTAGCGCGAAGATATGCGGTCAGCGCTTTAGCTGAGGGTTCATCCAGCTTGTCCGCCAAGACATGCTCGGAGGTTTGCGTCAATGCTTCCAGATTGGCAACCGTTTGACGGGCTTGCCCATTCGTTTGCCAAAGCTTTGCCCCTGCGGTCTTGTCGCTCTGTACATAGGGCAACGTACCGACAAAGAATGCCAGCGCCCAGCGATCCTCGTCCGATAATGAGCCAAAGCCTTGCATGGCAGTCCCTGGGACGCCGTTGCTGATGATCTGATGTAGTGCGAACAAGCTGCGCTCCCGCGCCCGCAAGTGCTCGGCCAGCGCGGTTGGTTTGGGGTTCAGGGAGGTAGCCAAGGGGCCATCACCGTGCCCTTGCATGCCATGACAGGCCGCGCATTGCGCCTGAAACAACTGCGCACCCCGCGCCAAGTCCGGTACGGCGGCTGGGGCCACCGGGAATGGATACGCTTTTTGCACGGCGCTGGATAGCGCATGCGCCAGTTGCGCCACGATGGCTGGATCAGCTTTATTCGCTACTGCGCGGCGAAGCTCCGTAGCTTGTTGCAGCAAGCGCGCCTTGTCGGTCTTACTCGGTAGCTCGCCCAATTGACGCTCGGCGGTGGCGACGAACTCCTGCATCTCTGCATATTCCGACGCCTTCAGCACCGTGCCATTGGCTACGGCACCGCCGTAATCGACAGCCACATAGTCCAGAAGCTGCCAAATTTGCTTGGCTTTGGTTTCGGTGCTGTCGGCTGCGAGTGCTGGCCCGCTGATAAGCGCATAAGTCGCGAGCAACAGCGCCATCAACCAGCGATAAGGTGCTCGGCAAGGCATAGGAGAGTGTCAGAATAATTTATTGTAAATGATTATAATTCTCAATTGGCTTTGCGTCCACCGCCCTGCCTTGGATCAGCCCGTTTATGATGAGCAAGACCGCCCCTGAGGTGATGGCAACATCAGCGAGATTGAAGGCAGGCCAGTGCGAGTGCCGCCAATGGAAGTCGAGAAAGTCCACGACCTGCCCGCGCAATAGGCGATCCGCGACGTTTCCAAGCGCCCCGCCGAGAATCAGGCTGTATCCCAGTGCTTCAAGGCTTGGCAACCGCTGTTTCAGCATGCGTACCAGCCAAGCCGAGACTGCCAAGCCAAGGACGATGAAGAAGTAGCGTTGCCAACCGCCCGCGCCTGCCAGAAAGCTGAATGCGGCCCCCGGATTCAGTACATGAACGAAATTGAAGAATGGCGTGACTTCGACCTGTTCGCCATAGGCATACGTGCGGACGACGGCGAGCTTGGCGAACTGGTCGGCCATGAAGGCGCACACGGCCACCACATACCAGACCGAGGCCGACGTGTGGCGAGCCGTCTGCCACGTGGGAGCGACAAGCGGTATCAGCCGTCCGGCAAGAACGGTGCTGCCCAATCCTAGACACCAGCCCGCCAGCACATCAGCCGGGAAGTGCATTCCAGCAGCAATGCGCGACCATCCGACCAAGACGGCATAAAGCACCAAACCGACGCGGCCACGGCGACCCATCAAAGGCCAAAGCGCGCCGATAACTAACGCCGAATAGGTAGCATGCCCACTGGGCAGGCTGTAGTGCCGCTCATGCTCACTGATGATGCGCACTAACTCGCCGAAGACGGCGGGCGGACGCGGGAAGTCGAGCCACAGCTTCAAGACAGTGGCGGCCAGCAAGGCCAGCAGGAAGGCGGTGCCAAAAACAATGAGCCGATGCCAAACTGCATCAGCGCGGGCTAAATTGGTTGCTGACTTCGACCACCACCACAGACCCAGCAGCGTCAAGGGCGCTGTCCAGTAATTGCCTACGAGGCTGAAGAACCACACCAGCGGTCCCAGCGCGGCAGGCGTTCCCGCATTGATGACCTGGAACAACGCGACGTTCAGACCATACCAGTCATAGAGAATGAATTTCCAGTTCATCGGCGCAACAGCCTCAAGCCATTGCCCACGACAAGCAAGCTGGCTCCCATGTCGGCAAACACGGCCATCCACATGGTCGCGTGACCAGTGAAGGTGAGTACCAGAAACACCGCTTTAATGCCCAGTGCCAGCACGATGTTTTGCATCAGTACCTGAGCCGTCGCACGTGACAGGCGCACAAAAGTCGGAATCTTGCGCAAGTCATCGTCCATCAGGGCGACGTCCGCCGTCTCAATGGCCGTGTCGGTGCCAGCGGCCCCCATTGCAAATCCGATGTCAGCACGTGCCAACGCCGGGGCATCGTTGATACCGTCGCCGACCATCCCGACCTTGCCAGTCTGCGCCAGTTGTTCGACCTCGCGCAGTTTGTCCTCTGGCAGCAAATTGCCCTGCGCCCGATCAATCCCGGCTTGTGTGGCAATTGCCTGCGCGGTGTGCGGGTTGTCGCCAGTCAGCATCATGGTGTTGATGCCGAGCGCATGCAGCTCGCCGATAGCGCTCCTGCTGCTGTCCTTGATGGTGTCTGCCACCGCGATCAGGGCTTGCGCACGCTTTGTGCTCACCAGGATCACTACAGTTTTGCCTTCGCGCTCCATCGCAGCGATGCGCTGCTCCAATTCAGGTGGACAATGCCCCAGCTCTTCGAGCATCCGATGGTTGCCAAGGTGATAGGTCACACCGTCAATGCTGCCTCGCACGCCACGACCGGGCAGTGCAACGAACTCGGCAACATCGTGTAGCGCAACCCCTTCGGCATGCGCTGCCTGCGCTATGGCTTTGGACACGGGATGGTCAGAGCGAGCCGCGAGACTGGCGGCAATGCTTCGGCTGCTGGCTGGTAGCGCATCGCCCCACGCGACGAAATCGGTTTGCGCAGGTTTGCCGTGCGTGATCGTGCCGGTCTTGTCCAGTGCCAGCCAGCGCAGCTTGCGGCCTTCTTCCAGATAGACGCCACCCTTGATAAGAATGCCGTGCCGCGCCGCCGCCGCCAAGCCGCTAACGATGCTGACCGGTGTGGAGATTACCAGCGCGCACGGGCAGGCGACGACCAGCAAAACCAGCGAGCGGTAAATCCAGTCCAGCCACGCTGCGCCCATGAATAGCGGGGGAATCAGTGCGACCGCAACCGCCACACCGAATACGGTTGGCGTGTACCAGCGTGCAAACTGATCGACAAAGCGTTGAGTAGGTGCGCGGCTACCTTGGGCAGCTTCCACCGCGTGGATAATGCGGGCCAATGTGGAGTTGCTGGCCGTGGCCGTAACGCGATACTCAAACGAGCCGGATTCGTTGATGGTGGCGGCGAACACCAGATCACCAGGCGCTTTTTCAACTGGCAGGCTTTCACCAGTGATCGGCGCTTGGTTGACCGTAGAGCGTCCTTCCAGCACTTCGCCATCGAGGGCGATACGCTCACCCGGCTTGACCCGAACCCGGCTGCCGATGGCGACCTGCTTGGCATCCTCTTCGCGCCACGAACCATCCGGCTGCTGCACCGTGGCTTGTTCCGGGGCAAGGTCGAGCAGGCCACGAATGGCGTTGCGAGCACGGTCCAGCGACTTTGCCTCGATCACTTCAGCGAGTGCAAACAGCACCATCACCATCGCTGCTTCCGGCCAGTGACCGATCAACATGGCGCCCGTGACGGCTATTGACATCAGGGCGTTCATGTTGAGGTTGCGGTTCTTGAGCGCAATCCAGCCCTTCTTGTAGGTGGAAAGGCCGCCCGCGAAGATCGCGACGAGCGCCAGAACAACGACTGACCAATGGTTGCCGTTGTGGAACCAGTAGACGGCTTCCGCAGCCAATGCAGCCGCCAAGGAGATGCCAAGCGGCCCCCAGTTGGTAGATGCGACTGTCGATATCGCCGGCGAGGCGTTGGCTTCCTCCGCATTGAGCACTTGCGCCTCGAAGTTCAGAGATTTCAGCGCGGCCAATACTTCCGGCAGGGTGTGGGCAGCATGGCGCACGGACAGGGTGCGCTGCATCAGGTTGAAATCGAGATTGGTCACCCCGGCTACCGTGGCAAGCTTGTTGCGGATCAGCGCTTCTTCGGTTGGACAATCCATCTTGGCGATGACCAGCTTGGTCGTCTGCTCGTCAGAAGCTTTATCCATGCGCACGGCCTGCATGCCGATGGCCTTCAAGGCTTGCTCAACCGGAGTCAACGATGGCAGTTCATGCCGCACGGCCAAGGTGCGCTGCATCAGGTTGAAGTCAAGCCCGACCACGCCCGGCAGCGCGGCTAGCTTGCTTCGGATCAGCGCCTCTTCCGTGGGGCAATCCATGTTCTCGATGCGGTAGACCGCTTGGGCCGATTCAGCCGTTAGCTGGGCTTGCGCAGGGGGCTGGCTGATCGGCACGGTCGAGCAGCCGCACCCCTTTGAACCGCATTCGCTCATGACAATTCCTTTACGCAGATTTCTGTATTGCTCATTAAAGACCCTATAGCTACTATAGAGTCAAGTTTTAAATGAGGATGAAATATGGAAATCAGGATTGGTGAACTTGCCAAGCGGACAAGGTGCGAGATCGTCACCATCCGCTATTACGAGAAGGAGGGGCTATTGCCAAAGCCAGCGCGCAGCGGCGGCAACTTCCGGCTATACGGTGACGCTCACGTCGAGCGCTTGCAGTTCATCCGCCATTGCCGTTCGCTCGACATGACGCTGGGAGCAATCCAGGCATTGCTGGACCTGCGAGATAACCCGAATCAGGATTGCGGCGAGGTCAATGCGCTACTGGATGGCCATATCCAACAAGTAGAGGCCCGCGTGGAAGCGTTGTTACAGTTGAAGAAACACTTGGCCGTTTTGCGCGAGAGGTGCTCAGGCGCTCGACAGGTAGAAGCATGCGGCATCTTACAAGGGCTGGCAGATTGTTGTAGCCAGGCCGTTTCCGCCTCAAATGCGCCTGTGGCGTGACCTGCCAACTGCATGATCGAGCTTTCGCTTAGCGTGCTTTATTTTCCGTTTTCTGAGGCGACCCCTTGATGAGTCTTGGGGATTCGATACCAGGTTAAACTCCATTGTCAATCGAACGTACAAACGATTGAATGATGGTGGCAAATTCCTTGGGCTTATCATAATGAAGCCCGTGCCCCGCCCCTTTTATTCTCTTAATCTTCATACTTTGATAATCAATGGTCAGTGCTCTAATTGTTTCTGGAGAAATCACACTGCGTTCCCCAATGACAAGCAACATGGGAATGTCAATCTCCTTAAGTAATTGCCTGAAACAAGGGATAGGAGGTCGCAACACTTGAAATGCATTGATGCGTGTTTGATACCGGGCTCTCGCCAGGCGAGTCAGCATAGTGAGCGAGCGATTAGGATGTTTGGTCTGTAAGTACGACAAATAGTCCCGCCATGGCGTCTTTAGCCACTGCCGATGCTGTTCTACAATATCGCTAGCATACACTTGATGCTGTAATTTGCTCTCTAAAAAAGCAGGCTCAGCTAGAACAAGCCCGAAGCCTCGTTTTTTTCTGAGACGCCAGCAAAGCGGCTGTCATGCCTCCCATTGAATGACCAATTACCACTGAAGGAGCGAGCCTTAATGCGTTAATTAGACCCTCTACATCTTGGGCATGATTCTCATATCGATATTCATCAGCAGGCGAAGAGGATTGTCCATGCCCTCTCGCGTCAGGCATGAGAACATCGCCGCCCAACATCAGATACGACGCTACGTCTGCCCAGCAGTTTCCGTTCGCAATTAATCCATGGAGCAGAAGCAGGGGAATTGTCCAGCCGCCTGTTCTCGTATAATGCATACTAATACCATTGGTATTACAAAAGCCCCTCTTCCAATTGTACTCTGTGATTCTCTTAAGATTTATATTCAAAATAATTTATTAATCAACTTGCTTTAGCAATCAGGCCTATATACCCTTTAAAATAAAACTAATAACCCTTATTTTCTATGAAAGCAATTCAAATTAATATTCCCGCTGATATTCACTTTTCCCAACTGGCCTGTAAACGCCTACCCACGGGTAATTTACTTTTCAATTGGGAACCCATTGAAGCCCTTTGTAAAGCGAACAATATGGATATTGGCTTTTTTAAGGAAACAAATGAAGAAAATGTCGTTGGTTTGATTTGGGATTGGTATTTCCAATGCCGTAATGACGGCGTAATCGATTCAACAATGGAAGAAATGATCAATGAAGTAGCTACAGAAGAACAGAGAGGACAAGCGTTTTCTTTTCCCACGGCCACATCCTAATCTAAGAAATAAATTATAGAGCTACCCGGCTTACCCTCTTCAATTCCCTGTTAGATGCTGTTTAATTGAACAACCAGCAGCATAGGACTACTTCGCATTAGGCTTCATCGCAATCGAATTGGCCACCACGTTGTAATCGCTAATCCCTCTTATTTGAGAAATGTCTTACAAATCACTGCGCGGATTACCTACTGCTTTTTGTCTTTTCTTTGAATACTCTATTTAAGAAGAGTAAAGACAATGGACGTCATAAACGGAATTTGTCTCGGCATCAGGAAGATGCCCTCCACAAGGATGTGGATTACTACTCTTAAACGTCACCCATAATAAATGCTTAGTTTAACCCCTATAGAACCACTACTTCATCCTGGGGCCGTTCTTCCTTTAAAAACTGCTTTAAAATTCGATACGTATCCCTATCCCAATCGACTGCGTGCAAGTTCCCTGTGAAAGCGTTTAAGTCCTGCTCATTATCGAAGGTTCCCAGATAGCGCCACTGATTAAACAAAAGCCACTGTGTGCGCTTCAGGTGTTGTTCTTTAATCGCAATGCTGCCAGGATAAGGCCAGATTGCGTTTTTGAAGAGAGTAAGCGCCTCATGAACTCGTTTATTATAGGACAAGGCCCCCTCCTCTTCATTGCAAGCCCCAAGACAGCGGCCCAACTGAAATGAAAAACAGACACTGTTTGTTTTTTCCAGTCCACAAAGCTTGGGACATAATTGATAGCTTTTTATTAATTGTTCCAGGTGGCGCTTGGCGGCATGGACACTGGTAAATGCACCCAGTACAGTCTCCTCTTCGGTATCCTCCATGACCATTTGCGTGTGAATGTGCAGCGTCAGATAGCCCAAAACATTGGTCTTGAGTTGATACCCGACAATGCGTTTTTTTCGTCGTAGTTTTTGATTATAAAGCGGTAACTGCTCTTTAATCAGTTTGGACTCCAATAACAAGGCACTGAGCTCACCAAGGGTTTCTATCCATTCGATACACGCGACTTGCTGTGCCATTTTGAATTCTTTTTCAGAACAATGGTCTTGTTGAAAATGAGACAAAATGCGCTGACGAAGCCGAATGCTTTTACCGATATAAATCGGTAACTCACTATGCTCACCATAAAAAAGATAGACGCCCGGAGCATTAGGAATGGTTGAAATATCGGTTTTTAATTTAGGCGGGGAACTACGCCGTTTCGCCAGACCATGAATTACTTCCAAAACACTACCCTTTTCAAAACGTCTGAAAAGATACAAAAGATAAGCATCTAATAAATCCCGTTCATCAATAGCTTGTTGTAATGATTCATTCCAATTGAGAAACGCTTTGAGGTCCTCTAAAGACTGAAGAGGCGATTCAGGGAGCAAATGCAGAGTTAATGCATCCAAATTGAGCTGCTTACACTGAATGGCTAATCCCTGTCCTTGCAGGGTGTTTTTCAAGAAACCATGGGTTAGACGCACATTCCATGCCAACAGAATGCTGCCTGCGCACCAATCAGCGATGGATTGTGCCTCACTGAGTGCGAACCCTGTTTCGGGTGAAGAGGAGGGAATGATTATGCTGCAACACTCTCTTTGCCCACCGGGGTGATATCGGCTTAATGCAATCTCAATAATACGGTCTTGGGTTATTTTTAAACCGGTGGTTCGAATGGCGGCTAGAACTATCGATTTTGACATGCAAGGCCTGCCCAAAAAAGAAAGCGATTGTAGCAAATTTTTTCATCCATAGAACCCCTGCTCTTCAATGGCCAACTCTACATTCTGTTGAATGCTAGCACCGACGCCTTGCGGTATCGTTTACTTTCCAAGCAATAATGGTTTAAGTTGCAATGGCCCTTTCCATTGACGCGCGATAAACGCATTATGGTGAACTCACCGCAAGGATGCAATCAAAGTCTGTCCCTGCTCAGAAGGTTGGAAGACACTTCGATGCCTGTGTAACTCCTAATTAAGATTTATTTCCGATTAAGCATTGTCACTATAATAGAGGATCATCCTATACTAATTCCTAATTGTTGAATCACAGGATATACGCACTTGAATAACGATAACGCAGCGATTCAATGGGCAACTGATTTTTTGAGATCTCGTCATTGCAAGGTAATTGCACTAGAAAAAGCAGCTGAACCCGCTCATTCGATAGTGACTAAAATAACCACATCGCAAGGGATCTTCTATTTGAAACAAACACCGCCTGCCCTATTTCGTGAGCCTGACACCATCGCTCTGCTTCAAACCCATGGATGTCAGCAAATTCCTGTCGTTATTGCAAAAAATGACTACTATCATTCTTTCTTGACAGCCTCCTGTGGCGATATCTCTCTGCGTGAATTGTTTTCAAACGGTGGCATCGATATGAATGTATTGGAGCAGGGGATCAATTATTACCTTTCTATTCAAAGAATCGTGGAGAGTGATACGCTTACATTACTCAACTTTGGCATCCCCGATTGGCGGCTAGACCAATTTCCTTTATTATATCGTGAGCTCATACAGGAAACAGATTGCTTAGTTGCCGATGGCCTGACGCGTCAAGAAATCGCATCGCTTCATCATGCCTATGATTGGTGTGTAGAGCAATGTGAAAGACTGTCAAGCTACCATATTCCTGAAACCATCAATCATTGTGATTTTCAAGAAAACAATATGCTGTTTTCCAAAGAGACAAGAGAAGTCAGTATTATTGACTGGGGAGAAACTGTTATTAGCCATCCCTTTTTTTCGCTGAATACCTGCTTATGGAATCTGACGTATTTTCACAACTTAAAGCAGACTGATAGGCAGTATCGTCTCCTACAACAACTTTGCGTTTCGCCCTGGTTAGATAAGCATGAAGAAAGCGATTTAATTACAGCCTTTAATATCTCGAATCAACTTTTAGGGGTCTTCGCGGCCTTAGGATATCAGTTTATGTATGAGGCTACGGCAAACCAAACTAAAAAAGTCCAAGAAGAACATCCTGGTTCCATAGCGGGCTGTTTGAGAAGCTTCTTGCAGCAGGTAAACAAGGGCTAATCGACTTCTGATGTGTCCTGCTAATTGACTTAAATCCCGGAAATAACTGTAGGGCTAATCTATTCAATTTGAATTGGTTCTTATCCAATGCAATCACTGTTTTTAACAACTCTTTGGAGAAGCCAGAGGGCACTGTTAAAATAATGGGCTTATTGGAGGTAGGATGTGTGGTTGATGTGGATATTTTTATTTTCTTGTCAGTATTTTTTATAGGTCTTGTAGTTGGTTATGCTGCCGGACGATATCGTCAACGCAACGCTGAAAATTGTGGTGAGGCCCGAGTCAGGCACAGGTTAACACAGTATTGTCAAAACAAGGAGGCTCATGTTCTGTCTAATATTACCCTACGCTTGGAGGATGGTTCCACCACTCAAATCGATCATATTCTAATCACCCCAAAAGGTATTTTTGTTATAGAAACCAAGCATTACAAGGGGTGGATATTCGCGAAAGAAAACGCCAGAAGCTGGTCTCAATCCCTTTATTACGATAAATTCAGATTTCAAAATCCCCTCCGTCAGAATTATAAACACGTTAAGGCTATCCAGAAAGCGCTTGATTTTATAGAGCCTCATCATGTCCATAATATCGTCGTTTTTAGCGGGAAAGCCGTATTTAAAAGCGCCAAACCTCCCAATGTGTTTTATATAGACGAATTAGTCCCTGCTATCGAACAATTCACCGACGGAGCTTTAAGTTTAAATCGCGTTCAGTTTTGCGTGGGAAGACTTGAGTATATGCGCCTGGCTATAACGAAGAAAACGGATGTTGAGCACCAGGCCCATTTAAGCAAACGGTTTGGTGATTCCTGGAATGGTAGAGTCTGAAGAACGTAAGGAACTAGTTTCCATGTTCCAAGCCCCGGTCGGATAGCGTAGACTATTGGTCAATGGTCTCCAGTGACTCCGACCACTTGCCGGGCGGTGGAACTGGCTTACAACATTATCCGGTGATGTTAACAAACCGCATTCTAATGAGCGAGCAATCGAATGAGTTTTAGCAAGTGGCCTTATACTTTTTATTTCTTACTCGCGACTTTCCCTTCTATGACTGCGTTCGCGATGGAATCTTTAACCATTGAAGAGAAAAAGGTCATCAACCGTGTGACAAAAGCCAGGATATTAATCGAGACAAAGGGAAAAAAGGCGGCATTGAATGCGTTTCAAAAAAATTCAAGTCAGATTTTTGCCATTGAACTGGATGGTACAGTGCTCGCCTCCCCTATTCATCCCGAAATGATAGGAACTAATCAATGGTTGTATAAAGATGATTTGGGCGTTTTAGTCGTTCAAGAGGAGATTGCAAAAGCCAAGGCCGGAGGCGGATGGCTTAACGCCCGGTTTAGGAAAAATCACCTTTCGGGCCGTTACGCCTGCCGAAAACTTTACATTCTTCCCATACAAAACGATTTCTTTATCGGCTCCTGGTATTACTATCCTGCCCGCCTAAAGAATAACTGCCCCGTGTAGTCGGGATTGGCGTTAAGACTGACGAAAGAGAAAATGCTATTCGTTGTTAATTCAATTGATACCCACCTTTATCTCAATTTTTTATTAGCGATATCGTTTCGCCTGACGTGTTGCTACAGAGCGGATCTTCATCCACAATGGCTTCATCAAAGAATCTCATTCGCGCCTTATTGTGTTTGCTTGTTTTTTCCAATTCTTTTTGAGCGATGAAGGCGTTTATCAGCTCCAGTCCGGTGCAGTTTTCAGCCAGTATCGCGGTGGATTTTGCTTGCTTTAACACATCGTCGGGAGTTGTGGAGAGGGGTATAAATGGAATATTACATAGCAATATTCTTGTCAATTCAATTTGATCAGGTCGTCCCGCTGAATCGATTAAGGCCTTTTGATAATTGACAGTATCTCTAATTTCTAGCTTCACTGTTCTATCAAGACCGTCAAAAACTTCTATCAGAGAATCTAGGCAATGCAATTGAAGCTGCTGAAAATGGTTAGAGACTTTAAACTCCTGCAAAACCCATTGTTGCGCTGAAAGACTAACGTCAGATGTAAAGTTAAAAGGATTATTCGATTGGTTTATCCCATTCGGAAAAATTTTATTCTGCCAGGGATCAGCAACAATAATGGCTTCATTATCTAAAAATAATTCGGCATCGACCGTCATTGGGTTGGTCTTATTTTGAAACGGAGTGCTTTGAAGTAATTGATTAGAGCGTGGAATAATAAGTACAAAGCCGTGATTAACCTGTTCGCTTTCATAGGCTGCATAGAACACTCTATAGCGTTTAGATAAGTAAGTGGTATTGGATAGCAGAGCCGCTAAATAGGCGGATTGATCCCCACAGTCGCCAATGTGATATTGAAGCATTAAACGAATGCAAGCGTAGTGTTCATGCTCAGCTGCCAGGGCATTGATTGTATTGTAAATCAAATTTTGTTTATTCCCCATTGTTTTATAGGGTCCAAACTCCTCTCTATCAATATGATATAAAGAGCCGCTGAACGAATAATCAATTTGGGAACCGATGAACCTGCAGTAATGCTCAACATAAAATAAGACTCCGTTTTTCATTTAATCTCCGTTTAGAAAAGGTTACCAAAATTGCATGGCAATTTCGTTTATAACAAAATTTCAAATTAGGAGTGAGTAGTTTCTCTTCCTATTGAGGGATCTTTCTGGTTATGTCTGCTACTGTAACCCCTTAGATTGCCTGGTGAATCACATGCGTTACAACAACCCAAATCACCAACTCGTGACTGTCAGTAATAGCGATGGGAGGAAAGGAAGGGTTTTCAGGTAAGAGCTGTACTTCGCCATGGATTCGAGATAACCGTTTGGCCGTTAACTACCCATCGATAACGCGATGACAATTTTTCTATGCGAAGGCGATAAGTTCGCATCCACAATCAATAAATGAGTTAAATTACAGAAACTTGGCAAAAGCGAATTAGGAATCAGAATCGTTTGATAGTTACTTTTAAATACAGAATATCCAATAGTCTATTTCATGGAATATTTTTGACCAATGATGTACACTAAAGACCTTGCCTTATAAAGGCATACCTATATTATGAATCTTGGCATAGTGAGTAAGTTTTTCATGCTAGAAGCCTTTAAACCTCAATTCAAAAAGCGTCATTTGATATTTAAGTTCATGCGTATAATAACACTTTTTGTTTGCTTTATTCAGTGCGTTTATTCTGAAACTACAGATAATATAAAAAAAATTTATTGCCCATCCAAAATAATATGCTTGAAAAACGATGATTTATCCTCATGCTCACATAACTCGAAAAATTCTTCTTTATGGGATCATATAACGTATACAAGTCAACCTAACAGGATTTTTGTTGGAGAATATAAGTTTTATCTTGTCGATGCACCATATCATGCTTCATTTATTGATGTTTCTGAGGCAACGCAAAACAATATGATAGTCTGCCAATATATGAATGAGAATTATAGAGAGCCTCTAGGTATTATTGCGATTCCTGAGCCAAATTTTGAAGCATATAAGGCTAATTTAACTAAATGGGGTATTAATTCTGAACGTGCACGTTGTTTCTCAGAATATCCTGAAGATTGTCCAATGAAAGAAGCTGATTCTTTGGCAATTTTTAACAATTTTGATTTTTCAATGCGCATTTCTGTTAATGATTCAAGCATTCCAATTTATTTTGATAAAGGTGACCGGGGATATTATACAGTTAGATATGAGGATATCGTTTCTAACTGTTATGCAGGAAATTTGTGTAAACTTGATTTTTCTACACCATCTGACGGAGTTATCGGTAGTGTGATAGTAGATATAGATAATGCTATGCGTATTAAACAAATTATTTATCCAGAAACCCCCATAGCTGCCATCACTCAAAATTTACCCTTTAACTCGATAAAAATACAGAGGACTTCGGAGAAAGAACCCTTTATCGGTATTAATAATCAAATAAACAGCGATTTATTGATCACTATTAACGGAAAAATTAATCTTACGTTAACTTCAAGAAAAATGGCAAAAATTGGTAATAATCTCGTACTATCAGCTTGTGGTGGCTATCAGAAATGTACAATCAATATTGGGATTCAGTCTGAGCAACCTAATGTCGGAGCTATTACAGTAGATGCGAGAGATAATATTAAAATACTTAAAGTAGTATCAACCAGGTCATCGCAAATAATAGTGAGACAGATAGAATCCTCCAATTCGATTGAAGTCAACTACCCTTATTTGAAATAACAGTAGAACCACTAAAGTGAAGAAGTGATCATCAATTTCATTAATAAACCCACATCTAGGACAAGCACAATTATCTGCCGGATTGAATGTCCTTCAACAAACATGTTATAACGACAAAGTCGCTTGGTAATTAGTCCGACAGATTCCCTCGGCAATGACACTAATTCAAATTATCTAGGTTGTCTTACTTGTCAATATTTAATTTAAGGCTCTTTAATTTAGTATCACTGATTTGATTGAAGACCTAAAGGTATTTGGTCATATCCTGTTGTATCGGATCCTTGAGAATAAGCCACTAGCATTCCCAGGTTGCCCATTATAAACATTATACCTCGACTTAATTCTTTCCAAAGCTGCTTACCATAAATTCTAAGTTCCGGCTCCGAAATGGACCTAAAAGTGTACAACCAAACAGTTAAGTAACCAGCACGATCATATTTATTGCCCCTCTGAAACTCCTTTATCTGATTGCCAATTTCAAGGACTACATAAGGGTTTTTCTCTAATTCATTTATAGGATCCAAATAATCAATACCAGTATTTTGGAAACTTACATTTCTGATAATCGTTGCCATTACTACTAAATGAGCCAACTCGGCCTCATCTAAACCCTGAAGAGATTGGATATATTGCTTTAGTGCTTGTTCTTGACTTTTAATTATTTTATTCCTTAAAAAAACCTTAATACTTCCAAACATTATGTTTACCCTATAAATTTTTAGATTCATTTGACCTTTTAATAAAGACAAAATGATTAAATTATGATCATTCGTGCAATATTAACCCATTTTTTTATAAACACCAAGACAAAAAAAACAGTGTATGTAATGGTCAAGTAAATCTAAATAACTTAACAAAACTCCTCTCTACTAACACGCAGCCATACTTTTGCAGGAACTTTATAGTATTTTTTAATATATTGGGTTGTTCATATTCGCCTTAGTGTCTTCAAGTGTAGTAGCCCAACCCGCACTGAGAGGCATTTCGACAAAACCGACAAACCGTCAGAGCAGCCTGAACTACTTCAGATTAGCAAACCTGTTGAAGCGAAAATTCGACATCAAATTCATCGTACAATGCTTTAGGCATTAAAGGCGCCCTTCCTTTACGAACTCTATTTGGGCTCTCTTCCAGCTTAACCAAACCATATTGCTCCATGGTTCTTAAGGTTCTTAAAATATTATTAGCCTTCCGCTTATATCCAGTTAATGCCTCTAAGTCAGAAACCGATTTTGGTTCATTTTCAATAATTAACTTTAGCAAATGCTGATTCTCTTCAGATAGTACATTTGCCAACGATTTCATAGATGTAAACCAAATTTTTGGTTCATCTTTTTTAGGTTTATATAGTCCCTTTGCAATAGCAATTGTGCGTTGCTTATACTGCTCAAGGGACATAATGCCTATTTTTGCCTTATTCATTATTTACTCTCCTTAAGCGCTTCAACGCGCTTGTCAACCTCTTTCCAAAAATCTTCCAACAATTGTCCGGGATTTATATAATGATAGGGTCTTCCTTTATCATTCTCATCATAGTGCCAATGGTCAAATGTTCTTTCAGGACGAACTCCCCTCTTTGCGCCATACTCTATTTCATGGCTATTATCAAAACCCATGATTCTTTTTTTTGATTTATCATGTAATGTCAACGAGTATTTAATGCCTTGATGTCGATTAGATGTTTTAATAACTTCAAACTTAACCCATAATCCGAGAGACTCATCAATTACAATTCTCTCCCCATTAAGGTCTAATAAGTTTTCCAATGATTGATCAATTGCTTTCATTTCTTAATTATATCACAAGATGATATATTTGCAATTCTGTGGCAGAAAACTGCATTGAGTGAATTACTGATTTCAGCCTGAAAACGGCTTTTCTCAATTCAGATCCATGATGATCCAAATGGTCTATGCGTTACCAACCATAGTGGTTCAGCCAAAGTTCAGAAATAATTTCAATAGAGGCCAGATCCAAATGTGATCTGGCATCCACATAGTTTGGTAATCCAACCTTATTAAGCAGTTCTTGGCCGCATTCAGGATCAAAAAAAGAATACATCAGAGCTAATAATGCTTGCTTACCCTGGCTATATCCGCCGATGGCCTCTTTAATAAATTGATAATTGGGTTCTAATTGCCACCTTTTCTCGGCTGCTTCAAAAGACGAAGCCTTCAGGTTAAAAAATTCCACACCAACCTTCGCAACCCCTTTTTTCCATGCCTTATCAAAGCGGGTTTTAGGATCATTACAGTTATTCATTTATCAGGTTCCTCTAAACATTAGTTCGCAAGCTAACCATGCTCATGATTTATTATCGAACATTTTACGGGTTCTATTTATTCGGTGGTCGTTTATCAAAATAATTCTTCTATAGTTTGTTGCATTTCATCCTGGCTTGGCTTGGCATAACGAAAAATTTCTTTTATTGAAACATTCCCACTGAGTTCCTGCGCGAAATGTACCCCATGCTTGTCCGTTACCTTCTTGAGAAAAGTATGTCGCAGTTTATGCGGAGTAAACTCAAATCGTTCATGCTCTGGCAAAAGAGCCAAGACTTGCTTTAATACCCGCTGACAGATTCGATAGATGTTACGCGTATTGATACGATTCCCCACCCTATTGATAAACAACGGCTGATCTGGTTCCAAATTCCGACTTTTTAAATAGTTGTCCAAATACTCTCTGGCTTCACCTGGCAAAGGAATTTTGGTACTAACCCGTTTGCTTTTATGCCGGACTACAGAATGAAGACCCTTTGAATGATATTGGCATACGTTCAATGATACCAGCTCAGATTCCCGCAAGCCTGTTCCCAGCAGCACATAAAAAACCGCCGTTTCCAGCAATGCGTCCTGATTTTTTCGGGTACATATTTTGGCACGTTGCTCACAAGCGGCTTTTAAGCGCATGAGCTGTCTGGAAGTTAACCCATTCCACTCTGGCGTATCGGTTTGTAAATCTTTGACCCCTGACAAAGGATCACCTGCAATTAATGGCCTCTGGTGATGAAGCCATCGACCGGCATGACGAACAGTTGCCATGGTCCGGTTAATTGAAGTGGCTTTGTAGGGTTTTCCAGTTTTTTCAGAAATGGTGCTACTTAAAGAACGTTGAAATTGTTTGCTGACCGCCGGTGTCCAATTATCTACCTGGTCATGCCCTACTTCCATTTGAAAGAAATTTAGGAATTTATTTAAATCGTTTTGTTTGGCTTGCTCCGTTTTTTCGGGCGAGCCTTTTACATGCACCTGGTAATAAAATGACAACCAGGCTGACAAGGAGTGGGTATCAAAATGCACATCCAGGGGATGAGAAACCTTATCTACCCCAAACTTTTGATTGTTGTCATTTTGTGGATTCAATAAATTCAAGGCTGTCTCCCTGAGTATCTTTTCCATTATACCATTTTTGGGGTGGATAAGGTACGTTATCTACCTCAACAAACCCTAGATTGCGTGATGAATAGAAGATGCTATAATTATGATTAATAATTCACTTGTATACAAAGGATGATCATGGCTGCCACATCTCTTATTTCAGTTCGAGTGCCTTCAGAAGTTGCTGAGCGCTTAGAGCATTTATCTCAAACAGTTGAGCGCTCAAAATCTTGGCTTGCAGCTGAGGCTATTGAAGAATATCTTGACCTTCATGAATGGCAAGTTCAGGCTATCCACGAAGGATTGAAAGAAATTGAACAAGGACAAGTTATCGATTTTTTTGATGTCAAGAAAGAATTAGGAATCAATAATTGAAGATCAAAATGACTCGGCTTGCTCTGAATGACTTACAAACAACCAAAGACTATATTAGCCAAGATAAACCAGATGAAGCAATTACAGTAATGCAGCGCATTATGGAGGCAATAGAACATATAGCAACTTTTCCAAGTATTGGTCGAACAGGACGGGTTCCCCGCACTAAAGAATTAGTTGTTAGTGGAACTCCTCTTATTGTTGTGTACCAAGTAAAGGACAACACATTGTTTATTGTTCGCATTATACATTCAGCAAGAAAATGGCCTTGACTCTTCCTAAAAATCAAACCAGATTGAAAGGGCCTCCCATTATAGCGCCTACAGCAAATCCGTCAGTACTTGGCTCAGGGAAATGGCAAGGGGGATTGGCTGCATTATTAACTCATTGACCTTATTTGTTCGGTCGAATCTAATGTCTCAAGTGCCACATGATTATAATGTATTAAATAAAGGCGGTTTCCGTTTGGGTAATTAGGCCATTTTTCTTCTTGAAAGTAATTGGCTTACATCATTTGGAGAGCTGTTTAGTGCTGATTCTACAAAGCTTTGGTTATTTACTCTGTTTGTTTGAGCGTGCGCGGATATATTATTTAACACAGCCGCTACAAAAGGTATGAAGATCAAGAGGGGTAGTAGGGTTTTACCGCATATCCAGCCCAAACTGGCAATGAGATAGTTAAGCGACTTTAAGTGCTAATATTTTATCCATATCGAACAACATATCCTGTTCTTCAATATCCTGAGTAAAGTCATATTCCCCAT
>NZ_MVJN01000014.1 GCF_003265995.1 Legionella quinlivanii
AAAAAACCATAACAATATAGAATTTTCCTTTTACAAAGCCTGTAAACTCCTAATCATCAACGTCTCAGAACTAGCTTCTGCTCTAGTCTCTGTCTATCGCCTAAAATCGTTTATCCATTCCTTTTATGAAAGTCTCGCTTGCTTTGCTATAAAAAATGTAAAAAAGAAACCCGATTGGGAGCCAGCTCCCTCCCCGGGGGAGGGATTTTAGTTCCTTAGCCTGACGGCTATGGGCGCTTCGCCCGACGTTTCTTTTCTTAGCTCACTAATTATTGAAATTTGATGAAAATGGAATTGTCGGGCGAAGCGCCCGACCTACGTTAGATGTGTTTACCTGGGCCACGCCAGGGTTTGGCTCTGTTCTTCCAAAGATAACTTAATATCGTAAACTTCACACAACTCTTTTAATTTCAGATTAAATGGCTCAGCAGAAATTAAAGAGGATTTAATAAAAAATGATTCATCCAAATCTAACTCCTCATTAAATACAGCATCAGACAGGACGTTGATTTTATTACTGCAATCTGCACACTGTTCCTCAGCAGTAAAAATCTCTTTTCCCTCATATGGTTCCAACAGTGATTTAATACTATCTTTCATTTCGGAACTAAGATGCCGGGGATTGCTTCTATAATACATATCATCGGAATAACACTGATCATTGTAATACTTGGCAGCTAATAAAGTACCCATCACAATTTTGAACTGCTCTTCCTGATTCAGACTGGCATCATTTAATAACTCCAATCCTCTTTTTAAATACTCTCGACTATAGCTTTTAAACGGTTTTATCTGAACATACCCCTGATAAATATAAGCGCAGTTCGTCATGCACTGTTGCAATATTTTCTTTGCCATATCTATAAATAGCAGACTATCCGTACAATGTGTAACTTCTGCATATTGGTCGCTGACCGACTTTAATTTTTGCCAAAATCCCATTTAAAATCCTTTGATAAAGTTAATCATGAATTATATACCCACTCGACTAGTGTAGGTCGGGCGCTTCGCCCGACATTTCATTTTTTATCAAATTTAAATAGGTTCAGTGTGATTTCAATGAGCTGAGAAAGGAAACATCGAGCTAAGCGCTAAATCTACGTGTGCTTATGATTTATATGGTGCCCAGGGCCGGAGTCGAACCGGCACGGGATTTAACTCCCGAGGGATTTTAAGTCCCTTGCGTCTACCTGTTTCGCCACCTGGGCATTTTGTGGAGGCTGAGGCCGGAATCGAACCGGCGTACACGGCTTTGCAGGCCGCTGCATGACCACTCTGCCACACAGCCTTATTTTCTTTTGAAAAAAAAAGCGACATATTAGGTCGCTTTGAATTTGGAGCGGGAAACGAGACTCGAACTCGCGACCCCAACCTTGGCAAGGTTGTGCTCTACCAACTGAGCTATTCCCGCGTCTTTATGTGAAGCATTTTACCGAAAATTGATTCTCTGTCAACACATAAATTTAACTTTTTTTAGTTAATTCTGGCCATGCTATGGACAAATAAATAACCATTGACCATATGGTCAAAATGGCGGCCACATAAAGCAAAATGAAACCAATCAATCCCCACCAGGACTGAGTCGGATCAAAGGCTACCAGTAAAACCAGTGCCGCCATTTGCAGTGTGGTTTTAACCTTACCAATGTAACTTACAGTAACACTGGCTCGACTGCCAACCTCTGCCATCCATTCACGAAGCGCAGAGATCACGATTTCTCTGCCTACAATAACGATGGCAGGCAATGTGATGTAATCGACATCTCTCGCTCCAACCAACAGCAAAAGCGTACAGGCGACCAGTAATTTATCAGCAACAGGATCAAGAAAAGCACCGAATGGCGACATCAATTTCATTTTCCTGGCGACATAACCATCCAGCCAGTCAGTAAATCCCGCTAAAGCAAAAATAATAGCCGCCAACCCCCTCGACCAGGCGAAAGGCAGATAAAATACGATAATAAAAACCGGAATCAGCACTATCCGAAACAACGTCAACATATTGGGTAAACTGGTTAGATTACTCACGACATCAATCCTTTTGGGGCAGTTGAAGAAAATCTGCAACCAGCTGGTAATCATCAAATACGGCCAGTGCACCTGATTGCTCTAATAACTCCGGATGCTGGTGGTAGAAATCAACCCCAATCACATCAACTTGTAAACTTTTCGCCATTTCCATATCGGTGGGTGAATCTCCTATCATCAGTGTCTCGCTCGCAGTGACTCCAAAATCCTGCAAAATTTCCTTAAGCATTTCCGGATGCGGTTTGGATGGGAGGCTGCCTGCCGATTTTGTTACAATAAAATATTTTTCAAGCCCGGTGCTTTGCAACGCCTTATGTAAACTTTGCTGCCCCTTGTTGGTGGCAATGGCAAGAAAAACGCCTTCTTCACTTAAGCGTCTGATTAGGTCAAGGACACCCGGAATCAAATAAACTTCCGCGTGTCGCGTGTATAGTTTGCTTTGAACAGCCTCCAGCAATTCTTCCATCTGCTGCGTGCTTAAATGAGGGAATACTTTTTTAGTCGCCTTAACCAGACCAAGGTTTACATTTTCCCTTGCAATTTCAGGATTTAACTCCCCAAAATTCAGGCGCTTTGCTTCACTGGCCACATAATCGATAATCTGCCCCAGAGTGTCGCTGATTGTCCCTTCCCAGTCGAAGACGACCAGACGATATCGCTTACTCATGAATACCACACTCCCGTGTACGTAAAAATTTTAATGTTTGACTAAATTGCTCATCCAATTCAGCTTCAAAGCAAAGTTTTTTATCCTTCAGATTAAATTGAATTGCGCGCGCATGCAAATATAGTCGAGAACGATCCTGAATGAAATCATAGGATAAACGTCTGCCGCCATATTTTTCATCGCCAGCGATTGGGTGTTTGATATGTGCGCTATGTACCCTGATCTGGTGCGTGCGGCCTGTTTTGGGCGAAGCCTCTATCCAACAGGCATCTGTATAATTCTCCAATAATCTGAAAGTCGTTTGCGAGGGCTTGCCTTCCGGATGCACGACAACCACACGCTCGCCTGATTGCAGATTATTTTTCTTTAATGGGGCATCGACCAGAATCTTTTTTTCATCAGCCCAGCTATTTTGAAGAAGTGCCCAATAAATTTTCTTCACCTCTCTGCTTTCCAATTGCGCCTGGATTAATCGGAGGGCACTTCTTTTTTTGGCCAGCAAAAGACAGCCCGAAGTCTCTCTATCCAGACGATGGACCAGTTCGAGATAATGCAGATCGGTCCGAATTTTTCGCAAAGCCTCGATGACTCCCAGATTTAAACCGCTTCCGCCGTGAACGGCGATACCCGCCGGCTTGTTAATTACAAGCAGTTCACTGTCTTCATAAATAATACTTTTTCTCAGGCGCTGCTCCATCCTGTCGCCGACAAAAATCTCTTTTTCCTGGCTGACTCGCACAGGCGGAATACGGAGAATATCGCCCTCTTTCAAGCGGCTGGATGCTTCTGCTCTTTTCTTGTTGATGCGTACTTCCCCAGAACGAATGATACGATAGATATGACTCTTGGGAACTCCTTTTAATACCCTCATCAGATAATTGTCGAGACGCTGCCCCTCTTCATTGGCAGTGACTTCCAGATAGCGTACATCATTCATTCTCAATAACCTATTTGCTGTGGCAGTTTTTTTTGCTAAAATGCTAGGCGTCGGAAAAAAAATATTTCGACGACCGAATTATACCGTATAATGACTAAAAAGTTTAATTGCCGATAAAAATCGGCACACTTACGATAAATAAAATGCGCTTCCCTTAAGTTAATGATATGAAGGAAGTAAACCCGGTATTAAGAGTCATAAACTGAGAACTCACCGGATACCTGCGCATGTGAGACATGTGTGTAGATGTAAAACGACTTGAATATTAGAGTCAAGGCTATGTTACGCTATTCTGAAGTAAACACCTGCTCTGCGTAAACAGTCCTTTAAATACAAGCACTTACATGCACCATTGATTGAATGGTAACTTGCGTACGGTCTGAATTTAGTAATATTGGGAAATGCTTAATAAATTTTGTTTGGTTAAAGAGACGTAAATCCGGGATCTGTTGATTTGACAAAGTAACTTACTGTTACTATTCAATGCCATCATCCCTGTCCAGTACTGCCATACGAACTAACGATTAGTGTTCGTTTGCTGTACTTTGCCTGTACCGGGCGTGAAACGTTTAACGAACAAAAAGATCCTGCACTGTCGTTCTGCTTAAGTGTTGCGCCCTCAACGGGGTGTGTGATGGAGAAAATGTTAATAAATGCGACTCAAACTGAGGAAGTTCGAGTTGCCCTGATAAAAGATAATTACCTGTTTGATTTGGACATTGATTGCCCAACAGAAGTCAAAAAGAAAGGAAACATCTACAAAGCGGTTGTAACTCGTCGTGAACCAAGTCTTGATGCCGTTTTTGTGGAATATGGTGCAAAACGACAAGGGTTCCTGCCACTAAAAGAAATTGCTCCCGAGTATCTGAGTAAAAATCCTGAAGAATTTGGTGAAGATCGTCCTCCAATTACCTCATTAATTCGCGAAAACCAGGAGCTACTGGTTCAGGTGGATAAAGAAGAACGCGGCGGCAAAGGGGCAGCACTCACTACATTCATTACTTTGGCAGGCTGTTATCTGGTTCTGATGCCGAATAATCCAAATTCTGGCGGTATTTCGCGACGCATCGAAGGCGATGACCGTGATGAACTGAAGGAAACACTCAACGCTCTGGAATTGCCGGAAGGAATGGGCTTAATCATTCGGACAGCAGGTGTTGGCAAAGGCCAGGATGAATTGCAGGCTGATCTTGATATGCTGTGCAATCAGTGGCAAGCCATTAATCAGGCCTATACTAATCAACTGGCTCCTTGCCTGATTCATCAGGAAGGTGATGTGATTATTCGCTCAATTCGCGATAATCTCAGAAAATCGATTTCTGAAATCATCATTGATGATCAGATTTCCTATGTTAAGGCAAAACAATACATTGAGCAGGTTAAACCTGATTTCTTACCCAATGTTAAACTGTATAACAACAATATCCCTCTGTTTAATTATTATCAGATTGAAAGTCAGATAGAAACGGCTTACCAGCGAGAAGTACCCCTGCCCTCCGGCGGTTCTCTGGTTATCGATCGCACTGAAGCGCTGGTGTCCATTGATGTTAACTCAGCCAAGGCGACCAGTGGTGCCGATATTGAAACAACTGCATTAAATACTAATCTCGAAGCAGCCAATGAAATTGCACGTCAGTTACGTTTACGCGATCTCGGTGGTCTGGTAGTCATCGATTTCATCGATATGAATTCCAGCAAGAACCAGCGTGACGTAGAAAATGAGTTAAAAGAAGCATTAAAAACCGATCGGGCAAGGATTCAGGTGGGCCGGATTTCTCGCTTCGGTTTACTGGAAATGTCCCGCCAGCGTTTGAGACTTTCTCTGGGAGAAACCGCTCAGGAAGTTTGTCCGCGCTGCGAAGGACGTGGTACTGTCAGAAATATTCAGTCGCATGGTTTATCTATCGTACGTCTTATCGAAGAAGAAGCATTGAAGGATAAAACGGCGGAAGTTCATGTTCAGGTGCCCGTTGAAATGGCGACCTTTCTCATTAATGAGAAGCGTGAATTTATTCTGCATATTGAAAAACGTCATGGGGTTAAAATTATCGTTATTGCTAACCCTTACATGCAAACACCTCAATATAACATCACGCGTCTCAAAGAAGATAATGTGGGCAAGAACAAGAAACCCAGTTATTCAATGATTCAACAGCCCGAATTAACGCTTGTGCGCGATGAGCAGGATGCTGTAAGAGACGAGCCTGCTGTTAAAGCCTTTGCCGTAGCAAGTAGTTCAAAAGCGCCTCAGACCAGCTTTATCAAGCGTTTGTGGACAAGCCTTTTTGGTGGTTCGGATGAGGCATCAAAACAACCTGCTGCCAAAACTGAGCCTAAACAGACCCGTCAGCAGCATCCTCGTCAGCAAAATACCAGAGCTGGAAATAGCGGTGAGAAACGACAAGGCGGCTCGCCTTCTCGCAGAAGACGTTCACCTGGTAATCAGCAACGTCAGACTTCCGGTGCGAATATGCAGCGCAAAAAAGGCGGCAATCAGCAACAACAATCCGGTGCACGAGTCGTTCCTTTAAAAACCGATGCAAACTCGGGAAAAAGAAAGGATAAAGAACAAGTCACCAATAGAGAACACAGCGATAACTGATTGACGCTGTCCATCTCTGCTCAGGAAGCCTTTCTCTCTACCTGGGAGAAAGGCTTTTTTATTTGCAATAATCTTATCGCTTAATTATCAGGCACGCGAGAAATCAAAACTCAAAACGGAGGCTATTTCAGTCTGCTGCAAGGCCAGCATGATCAGGCGATCCACACCTAAAGCCACTCCGCTGCAGGCTGGCAACCCATGCGCTAATGCGGCAAGGAATAAAGGATCAATGGGTGGGAGTTCCAGATTAAGCCTTTCTCGCTGAGCCACATCCTGTTCAAAGCGCTGTTTTTGCTTTTCAATATCCAGCAACTCATGAAAACCGTTCGCTAACTCCATTCCCCGGTAGTAGAATTCAAATCGCTCGGCGCGCCCGTTATTGACCTGAGCTAATGCAGCCTGTGAAACCGGGAAATCATAGATAACGACTGGCGCAGCACTACTTGCTAAAGCCGGTTCAATGACATGGCTCATTAATAAAAACAGATATTGGTCAGGATCATGCTCATCCTTGGCCAGCACATAATCCAGCTCAAATTGTTTTAGGCAATGACGGTAATCAGTGATACTTGCCGCAAATGGATCAACTGCGCATAGTTCCACAAAAACCTGTTGATAGGTTTTACGGATTGCAGGAGGGCAATTTATAATCGTTTGCAAGAGCTCATCAACTTCCTGTATTAAGGCATGATGATCTATATCCAGCTGATACCACTCCAGCATAGTGAACTCAGGGTTGTGGTGTCGGCCAAATTCATCATCGCGATAAGCTTTAGCCATTTGGAAAATCGGACCGCTGCCGGCTGCCAGAAGCCGTTTCATATGATATTCAGGGGAGGTTTGCAGATAGTAGATCTGATTGCGAAATATCGCTTTGATATTGCTCAAATACACGTCAGTGATGCCGCAGCGAGCCATTGCGGGCGTTTCTACTTCCAGGTAACCGCGTTGGTTGAAAAAACTGCGGATATTATTAAGAATTGCGGCCCTTTGTCTTAACAGATCAATTGACGTGGAGGGCTGCCATTGTTCAGGAAGATGCATTTTAATGACCTTTTAAATAATGATTTGATGAAATACCTTGATACATATGGATTTCCGTGAAGAGGAGTGGGTGTCAGCCTGAGAACATCCCCTCTCCCAAGTTTGGGAGAGGGCCAGGGTGAGAGTTGATTTTAAACCCCTCTCTCTAACTCTCTCCCCTGAGGGGCGAGAGGACTTAAAAGAAGACTCCTCTAGAAGAAAATCCCCTCTCTCTAACTCTCTCCCTGAGGGAGAGAGGACTTAAAAGAAGACTCCTCTAGAAGAAAATCCCTTCTCCCAAGTTTGGGAGAGAGCTAGGGTGAGAGTTGATTTTAAACCCCTCTCTCTAACTCTCTCCCCTGAGGGGCGAGAGGACTTAAAGAAGACTCCTTTAGAAGAAAATCCCCTCTCCCAAGTTTGGGAGAGGGCTAGGGTGAGAGTTGATTTTAAACCCCTCTCTCTAACTCTCTCCCTGAGGGGCGAGAGGACTTAAAGAAGACTCCTTTAGAAGAAAATCCCCTCTCCCAAGTTTGGGAGAGGGCTAGGGTGAGGGTTGATTTAAACTCCTCTCTCTAACTCTCTCCCTGAGGGGCGAGAGGACTTAAAAGAAGACTCTTTTAGAAGAAAATCCCCTCTCCCAAGTTTGGGAGAGGGCTAGGGTGAGGGTTGATTTAAACCCCTCTCTCTAACTCTCTCCCCTGAGGGGCGAGAGGACTTAAAAGAAGACTCCTTTAGAAGAAAATCCCCTCTCACTAACTCTCTCCCTGAGGGAGAGAGGACTTCTTTTAAGGGTATTAATAAAATATTCCCAGTTCCAATCTTGCCGCTTCAGTCATCCGTTCCTGGGTCCAGGGTGGATCCCATACTAATTCAACGGTGCAGTCGCTGATACCTTCTACACGATTCACGGCCTGTTCTACTGTACCCGGGAATGTCTGGGCGACTGGACAGCCGGGAGTGGTCAGTGTCATTTTGACATGAGCATGGTGCTCATCATCGATTTCAATATCATAGATCAAACCGAGATCGTAAATATTCACAGGAATTTCCGGATCGAATACGGTCTTTAACTCGCTAATCACCAGCTCTTTAAGTTGCTCCTGCTCAGGTTTTTTTTTAAATCCGAACATCGTTTTACTCCGTACTCACCGTCGATCTGCTTTGCTTTAAGGCTGCTTCGAGAGTATGCCAGGCCAGAGTGGCGCATTTAACACGGGCGGGAAAAGCTCGCACACCCGCTAAAACTGTCAATTTATCTAAAGCCGCCCATTCATTGGACTCATCACTGGTGACCATATGATGAAAACGCTGAAATAAATGATGGGCTTCCTCGATGGATTTGCCTCGTAAAGCTTCTGTCATTAATGAGGCAGAGGCTTGAGAAATTGCACAGCCGCAACCGACAAAGCTAAGCGCTTCCACCACTTCATTTTCGATTTTGACATAAAGTGTTAACTTGTCTCCGCAGAGAGGATTAAATCCATTGGCCTGCGCAGTCGCCTCTTCCATCGCATAATGATTGCGGGGATTACGGTTATGATCAATTATGATTTCCTGATATAACTCTCTTAGTTCCGTATTCATGCAAATACCTCTTTGACTTTTTTCAAAGCATGTATGCAGCGATCAATTTCCTCAATCGTATTATAAAAGGAAAGGGAAATGCGGGTAGTCGCCGCGATATCAAAAAAGTCCATTAAAGGCATTGCACAATGGTGACCGCTGCGAATGGCAATTCCCTCACTATCCAGAATAGTACCGATATCATGAGAATGTATTTTCCCATGAACAAAAGAAATAATGGGCACTTTATGTTTCGCCGTACCTACGATATTGAAGCCTTTAAGTGCTTTAATTTCCTCAGTCGCATAAGCCAGCAAGTAGCTTTCATAGGCAAGTACCGCATCCATATCGAGTGACCACAGATAATCGATTGTCGCACCTAAACCAATTGCTCCTGAAATATTGGGGGTTCCTGCTTCAAATTTATGCGGCAATTGAGCATAATCGCTGGCTTCAAATGTTACATAATTAATCATTTCTCCGCCGCCCTGATAGGGCCCCATATCATCCAGTAAATGCTCTTTTCCCCATAGCACACCGATGCCAGTCGGTCCATACATCTTGTGGCCTGAGAACGCATAGAAATCGCAATTCAAATCCTGCACATTGATAGGCAAATGAGCAGATGCCTGGGCCCCATCCAATAAAACCAAAGCCCCTTTGGCATGAGCCATTTCAATCATCTTCTTAACCGGGTTAATAGTACCCAAGGCATTGGAAGCATAGCTTATTGAGACGAATTTGGTGTTATCAGTTAACAGCCGCTCATATTCATCCAATAGCACTTCACCATCATAGGAAATAGGAGCAACTGTTAATTTTGCGCCTGTTTTTTTACAAACCATTTGCCAGGGTACAATATTGGAGTGATGCTCCATATGGGTAATAAGAATTTCTTCTCCTGGCATTATCCTCGGCGCGACAAAACTTTGAGCTACCAGATTAATAGCCTCGGTTGTGCCACGTACGAATATACATTCTCTTAAGCTTTTAGCATGGATAAAGCGTTGAACCTTGCCGCGAGCTATTTCGTATTGTTGTGTGGCGCGGGCACTGAGAGCATGAACCCCTCGATGAACATTCGCATTATCGTTAGTATAATAATCAGTAAGCGCCTGAATCACCGACTTTGGTTTTTGCGTTGTCGCAGCATTGTCAAAATAAACCAGCGGATGCTCATTCACACTTTGATGTAAAATAGGGAAATCATTCCTGATTTGGGCCACATTGAACGTGTCAATCAGAGTATTTGCATCAGGCATGATTTTCCTCCAATTGCTGATTAATCAAATTACCAATCCACTCAGCGGCAGGGCGATAGGCTATCAGCTTCAAATTTTCGGCAGCAAAAGCCTGAATCAGATAACGGCTGGCTTCCTGCCGTCCAATACCACGCGTTGCCAGATAAAATAAGGCGTCCTCATCCAATTGCCCCACTGTGGCCCCATGTGAACAAATTACATCATCCGCAAAAATTTCCAGCTGCGGCTTGGTATTCACCTCAGACTGTCCGCTGAGTAATAAATTTTTATTCTGCTGTTGGGCTTCCGTTTGCTGAGCGCCCGGAGCAACAATCACCTTGCCGTTAAATACCGCCCGGGATTTGCCTGACAAAATGCCTTTATAATCCTGAGTGCTGCGGCATTCAGGCATTATATGATTCACTACAGTGTGATGATCGATGTGCTGATTATCGCCGGGAATATAAATACCGTTCATTAAACAGGCAGCCTGTGATTCTTTCATTGCAATATTGATATCGCTGCGCACTAATCGTCCACCCAGACTTAAGGAATGGCTTTTAAACTCACTGGCACAGGCCTGCTGCACAGACAAATGACCAATGTGAAAAGCCTTTCTGCTTTCCTGCTGGATTTTATAATGGGTTAAATCGGCTTGTTCTGATAAATAAACTTCAGTCATCTGATTGTTTAAATAAACACAATCCTTTTTACCCTGATAAGATTCCACGACTACCGCAGAGGCATTCTGCTCAAGAATAATAAGAGTACGCGAATGCACAGCAAGCTCGCTGATATCCTGCCAGTAATTAATAACCAGAGGTTCTTCGAGTTTTACGTTTGCGGGAATATAGATAAACAGACCACTGTTTAAACTGGCCGTATTTAAAGCCTGAAAACCATGTTCAAAATGCGTCTGTTTTAAATATGCATTCACCCGTTCAGGCTGTTCCTGGATGATTGTCAGAAGGGATTCCACAATAACGCCCTTTTCGCGCAACTGCAAAATGGCTTCAGAATTATAAAATAAACCATTATTCAGACCACAGTGAATACCAAACTCAGGTGCGGGGACCACAGACTGCTCGGCATTCCCAGGCAGTTCAGAATGAAATTCATACTGCAGCAGCGGATCAACCAGCGTGTATTTCCATTCCTCATGATGTCTGGTAGGAAATCCCAGGCGTCGGAACTCCTGCAAAGCATGCCGCTGAACTTCTGCCAATGCGGGCAATGATGCCGGTTTATTCTTGATTTGTGATTGATAAAACTCGACTATTGCACTCATGGCTATACCGTCTCCTCGAGCCAGCTATAGCCTTTTTTCTCCAGCTCCAGCGCCAGATTTTTATCACCTGATTTAATAATTCGTCCATTGGCCAGGACATGGATAAAATCAGGCTCAATATAATCCAGTAATCTTTGATAGTGTGTAACGAGAATTATCGCTCTATCCGGTGAACGCATGGCGTTAACCCCTTGGGAGATAATCCGTAAGGCATCAATATCCAAACCGGAATCAGTTTCATCAAGAATGGCCAGCTTAGGCTCTAAAGCTGCCATTTGTAAAATCTCATTGCGCTTTTTCTCACCACCTGAAAAACCTTCGTTAATACTGCGGTAAAGAAAACTCTCATCCATATCCAGCAATTGGCATTTTTCACGAATAAAGCTTAGAAAATCGATCGCATCAAAGGTTGGCTTACCCAGACCTTTTCTGACAGCGTTGACCGACGCTTTCAGAAAATTAATATTGGTAACGCCTGGAATTTCCACAGGGTATTGAAACGACATAAAAATACCGGATTGGGCTCTTTGTTCCGGCGAAAGCGGTAACAGATCCTGCCCCGCATACTGGATTTCTCCATCAGTGACGGTGTAAGCAGGATGACCGGCCAATACTTTGGATAAAGTGCTTTTTCCAGAGCCATTAGGACCCATAATGGCATGCACTTCCCCAGCTTTGACCTGCAAATCAATCCCTTTTAAAATTGGTTGAGAATTGATGGCCACATTAAGATTTTTTATTTCTAACATATTAACCTACTGCCCCTTCCAGACTAATACCTAATAATTTGGTTGCTTCAACCGCAAATTCCATAGGTAGTTCTTTTAAAACCTGTTTACAGAAACCATTAACAATCATCGATACGGCATCTTCCGTATCAATGCCGCGTTGCTGGCAATAAAATAATTGCTCTTCACTAATTTTTGAGGTGGTTGCTTCATGCTCAATCTGAGCACTGGGATTTTTAACCTCAATATAGGGAAAGGTATGAGCTGAACAATGGCTGCCCATTAGCATGGAATCGCATTGCGTGAAATTTCTGGCATTAGTCGCCGTGGGCGCAATACGCACTAATCCACGATAGGCATTATGGGCATGGCCTGCGCTAATGCCTTTGGCAATAATAGTTGAGCGGGTATTTTTGCCCAGATGAATCATTTTGGTTCCAGTGTCCGCCTGCTGAAAATTGTTCGTCAAGGCAACGGAATAAAACTCACCTACTGAATCATCTCCCTGAAGAATGACACTTGGATATTTCCAGGTAATTGCCGAACCGGTTTCAATTTGCGTCCAGGAAATTTTTGAGCGCTTACCGCGGCAAGCTCCACGCTTGGTTACAAAATTATAAATGCCCCCTTTTCCTTCTTTATCACCGGGATACCAGTTTTGTACGGTTGAGTACTTAATCTGGGCTCCTTCAAGAGCAACCAGCTCCACCACAGCGGCATGCAGTTGATTTTCATCACGCATCGGTGCGGTACAGCCCTCCAGATAGGAAACGTAGCTGTGATCATCAGCAATTATCAGGGTACGCTCAAACTGACCCGTTGATGCAGCATTGATTCGGAAATAAGTGGATAATTCCATGGGGCAGCGAACACCTTTGGGAATATAGACAAAGGAGCCGTCGCTAAATACAGCGGAATTAAGCGCTGCATAGAAATTATCGCGGTAAGAAACAACTGAACCCAGGTATTGCTTAACCAGCTCAGGATAAAGATGAACCGCTTCTGAAAGCGGGCAGAAAATAACCCCTACTTCGGCTAGTTTGGCTTTAAACGTCGTGGCGACAGAAACACTATCGAACACCGCGTCTACCGCGACTCCTGCGAGCATTTCCTGCTCACGCAAAGGGATCCCCAGTTTCTCATAAGTTCGCAGTAACTCCGGATCGACCTCATCCAGACTTTTAGGAGCATCTTTTTTAGACTTGGGTGCGGAATAATAGGATATCGCCTGATAATCCACCGGCGGATAACGAACACTTGACCACTCGGGATGGGTCATGGTTTTCCAGTGAGCAAAAGCCTTTAAACGCCAATCCAGCATAAACTGAGGCTCATTTTTGATGGCTGACAACCGGCGAATAATCTCTTCGTTTAATCCAGGCTCAAACGTTTCCACCTCAATATCGGTCACGAAACCATGTTCATATTCCCTTTCCAGAAGGGCTGTAATTTGTTCATTGCTTTTAGCCACGACTTACTCCACTCGCTAACTGCTTGATGCGGTCAATTTCAATACTTTGCAAAGTTGGCTTGGCCAAAACCTCCAGGCTGACACTGTCCAGAGCTGCTTCGATTGCCTGGCTAATCAGGCGCCAGTTACCCTGAATATGACAAAAGCCTTGTAAGGAGCATTCATTCGGTTGCAAACTGCATTCAATCAAGCCGCGCTGCTCTTCTAATGCGTAAATAATCTGAGCCACTGAAATTTCACTCGCGGGTCTCTGCAGTCGATAACCACCGCTGACCCCTCTGACAGAAATTAATAATCCCGCGGCCGTCAGACGTTTTAGCAATTTACTGACCGTCGGTATACTCAAATGAGTATTTTGGGCTATATCCCTGGCATTACAAAGCTGACCCGGCGATTTTGCCAGATGCACCATGACTACTGTTCCATAATCGGCCAATTTGCTGATGCGCAGCATAGCACCCCCACATCAAATAATCTAGTACTAAATCAGTCTGATTTATTCCTCATCATTAAGTATAACATGAACTTGCTCATATAGTACTAATTCAGTTCTATTTAGAAAACAGTGGCGTATTCTAGCGAAAACTTCGGCTAGTCTCAATAAGGTTTATGGATTTGAGGAGAAGGTTCATTAAAACTGTGTCATTACTCAGGCACGCCGTCATCTCGAAAGCAGTGAGAGATCTCCCAAATCTTGGTTTGTGCCAGCATTCGGAGATCTATCACTGTGTTCGAGATGACATGGAAGGAACGATTGGAACACCAGTTGCCCACCCTGTGTTGCAATCTTAGTTATCACGCTGTTCATTTGACAGTCAGTTTTTTCGCGATATAATAGCGGCCAAGCCGCGATACTAAGCAACGAGAAGCGCCCTCCATCTGTTCATTTTGGAATTTTATCATGACTTTATCAGCTCAACGCATTCTTCTATCTTTCCTTTTGATCTTCAACCTTTCCAATCTGTTCGCAGAACCACAGAATCTGGGTCTTCTTAAAGATGAACTCGTTCAGTATCACAACGACGGCCAGTATGAAAAAGAATTCAATGAGGTAATTCGCCAGGCGGAGTGTTATATCCAAAAACGGGCAGCTCAAAACAGACAAATGCAGAACAGGAAGAAACTGGCTCTGGTTCTTGATATTGATGAAACCAGCCTGAGTAATTATGCCAACCTGGAGAAACATGATTTTGCTGTCAGCACCGCAGCATTTCGAAAATCTGTATTTAAAGCTAGAGCGACCGCCATTCCTGGCATGCTGCATCTCTATAATCTTGCTCAAAAAAACAATATCACTGTCTTTTTTGTGACTGGACGTCGAACTAGTGAGCGCCAGCCCACCGAGCTCAATCTACACCGGGCGGGCTACAATCACTGGGGGGCTCTGTTCTTAAAGCCCAATGATTATAAAGAATCTTCTGTTATTCCATTTAAATCAGGCACGCGAAGGGCGATTGAGGCGAAAGGTTATACGATAGTGGCCACAATCGGTGATCAATATAGTGATTTGAAAGGTGGGTTCGCTGAAAAAGGGTTTAAATTACCTAATCCTTATTATTTTCTACCCTAATTCATAAGATTTTTCATCACCCTTTCCGGAGCTGATATTCGAGTGATTAGATAAAGCCCTCTCGCTTCATCATACTGAATATTGGCTCGCCAGCTTTGGCGAAAATCAGCTGTATCCTGACCATAAAGCACTTTGATTAAGGGTTCACGGTCCGTGAAATCCTCTATCGAGAGCTCATCCAGTTGTTCGATGGTCATTTGTGACAGGCTTTGACCATGAATTGAGATAAACTGCTCATCCAGACTGTCAAAATAATCGATAAAATCATCATAAAAAGCTTCAAGTATTTCTCGATGATAGTAATACATAAAGTTGTTTTGCTGTATGATGTCCATTTGCAGCCAGCTCACATCCAGAAAACGCAGGCATTCATTCAACATATAATCGACTTTGTTCATCAGATTGCAATCACCGCAAGCGATACAATACATCATAAAACCTGCTTCCTCTTTAAATTGCGACCAAAGATCTGCATCGCTGATTAAATCAGGATAATTTTTTGTCTGTTGTTCGACTGTCAGGTGAGCTGCCTCCAGTGTATACAAATGCGTCCACCTCAAAACCTGGGATTTCGACAGTTTTTCTCCCTTCGCGTTGGGTAAATAAAGAGACGGCTGGTTAACTCTGGTAAATAATCGCTGCTCAATACTATTCAATTGTGATATGGATATAGTGTTATTCGCATGAATGGGGGTCGATTGTAAAGAATACAAAGGCTGAATTTCACAGCGAACCAGCATTCGATAGCATAACTCGGCCAGCTGCATCATGCATAGATGTTTATCGCTAAATATGACAGGCTGTTTTCTTTTAAACGTCGGCCATTGGGTCAACAGAAGCGGGGCAATTATATGCCCGAATTCGTTGCGATAAAGACTCGCTCCATTTCGATTTATATTGTCTTCCCTAAGCATCCGAGACTTTATTTCCCCCAAAAACAGGGTACTCATTACCATCAATCTCCCACAGCTTATCTATTAAGAATAGCTTATAGAGAGTCATGTGGGGAATAAGTTTCAGAGCGTAGAAAAACAAAGGATTTCTTGTAACTTACGTCATCCTGAACGTAGTGAAGGATCTCCTGAATCTGGCTCCGCTCTAATCAGTTTGAGATCCTTCACTGCGTTCAGGATGACGTATCCGGGAAGTTACGATCTTTTCACTTTTCCTATCTGCGAAACAGGGATAAACACTTCATTATCCTGATGCTTTTCACCTTTCCAGGCATGGCCGTACACCACTTCGTAAGTCAGAGGATATT
Organism: Legionella quinlivanii; assembly: GCF_003265995.1. GTDB lineage: Bacteria > Pseudomonadota > Gammaproteobacteria > Legionellales > Legionellaceae > Legionella_C > Legionella_C quinlivanii_A. The sequence continues at coordinate 16,379 of NZ_MVJN01000014.1, forward strand.
TATTATCTTCTGTAGAAAATTGCTGATAATTTTTTTCAAATTTTTTCCATGCCTGGCAACCTGTTAATCCATGGTTTCGTTTTGGATTGATGTTACGCACTCCCTGGCTCTTCAGACTGCGAATCAATTGCGCTACGCTTTTATAATGAACAGCGAGCAGCTCCATATCAATCACCGGATCAAGGAAGTTTTCGCCTAATAATTCATCCCCTATATCATGCATGTCGGCAAATTCATTCGTATGCTCATAGACATCAGCCGATCTCCAGCTTTCGCGAAGCTCCTTGAAAGTATCTGGCCCGAGGGTTGAAAACATTATGCAGCCATGCACATTCATTACCCGATGCAGCTCTTTCAACACAACTTGTAAAGGCTGTGACCAATGAATCACCTGATTGGCAAACACTAAATCAAATACGCGATCAGCAAAAGGTAAATGCATCATATCCGCATTGACCAAAGGCCATTTACGCCATAATTTCTGCTTCTGTTTAGCCTGCAGCAACATACCATAGGCCAGATCAAGCGCGATGACCTGTGCCTGCGGATAACGCTTTTTCAATTGGGTGGTGAATAATCCCGTGCCGCAACCCAAATCGAGCACATAACGAGGAGTGATTTTTAAGTAGGACAAACGGTCAAAAAGGCGTTGACCAATTTCATTTTGTACCTTGGCGGCCTGTTCATATTCTGAAGCATGGCGATTAAAGGCCTTGCAAACTTCTGTTTTCGGGTTCATCATCAGCACAAATGGAATGAATCCAACCTGGTAAAAAAATCGAAGTATAACACTGCTAGTCAGCTGGCAACAGGATTATCAAAATGGATAGCCTAGATAAACACCCTTTCTGCTGGAAAAATATTTTCAACAGATTAAAACTACCTGCTGTTTGCAAGCTCTGTTCCCAGTACCATACCGGGGGTCAGGCTATTTGCCAATTTTGTATGGGCCTGTTCAAAAAAATTGAAACCGCCTGCTGCATCTGCAGAATGCCAATAGGTGAACAATTCGATCTATGTGGTGCCTGTATTAAAAAAAAGCCGCAGTTTAATCGCGTATTTACCGCCTATCGTTACGAGGAACCTCTGCGTGGCTTAATTCATGAGTTTAAATATCGGGAAGGGCTTTATCTGCTGCCTGTATTGCTTAAGCTGCTTCTTGATGCCTTGCCTCTGTCACTTGAAAAACCTGATTGCATTCTCCCTGTTCCCCTGTATTTTAAAAAGCTGCGGCAAAGGGGTTTTAATCAGGCAGCTCTTCTTGCCAGAGGTGTCGCCAGACATTTAGAGGTACCTTATGATTTCTTTTCATGCCAGAAAATAAAGAATACTTCCCCCCAAGCGCAGCTTAATCGTAAACAACGGCGCAGCAATCTCTTCAACAGTTTTTCTGTAAGAGAGACGCCCTATTCCCATATTCTGCTTGTGGATGATTTATTGACCACCGGGAGTACAGTGAACGAGTTATCAACACTATTAAAACGACAAGGCGTCGAAAAAATTGATGTATTATGCTGTGCCAGAACAATTGGTTAGGTTTAGCTAGCGCAGATAGCGCTGGAGGTCATTAAGAAGCAACTGTACCAGGAAAAGGAAAAAGGCAATCAATGCCAAACGGTAGAGTAGAATTTCCAGAGCGACAGAGACAGGTCTTCCACTTATTTTTTCTATCAATGCAAAAATAATAGAGCCGCCATCCAATCCCGGGATTGGGAATAAGTTAACCAGCCCAACAGCCAGACTTAAGGTCGCGATAAAATATAAAAACACCGCGAGCCCCTGCTTGAGAGAGAGAATCGACGCGCTCAACAGCCCGACAGGCCCCAACAGAACTGAGAAAGGGATCTTTCCGGTTAACAATTGTTTTAAAATTATCAGGAAAAACCATAGTAATTGCTTCAGTTTTAAACTTGCAAAGCTTGCCGCCTCTATGAAATCCTGGCCAGGAACTCGCTCAAGATATTCCTGACTCTCCGCAGGCACAATGCCTATTGCCGTCAGTAAATTGCCCTGCATTGAAAGATCTTTAAGATTAAGGAGATAATTCTGATGGGTGTTATCGCTGCCAATCACTTTAATCGGTACAGCAGGATTATCCAGATGGCTGATTAAATACATACCCACATCCTGCCAGGAATCTGTTTTATGCTGATCAATGGCTATAATGCGATCGCCGCTTTTTATTCCAGCACCGGCCGCCACACTATCAGTAACGACTTGTTTAACTACTGGAATCTGCTGCTGATGATCCATCGAAAAATATAAAAATAATGCGGCCCAGGCTAATATCAGATTAACCAATGCGCCAGAAAAAAGTACAACGATTCTTACCCATACCGGCTTTTTATCGAAGCAGTAAGGATAGTCCTGTGGTTTTACAGGATGTATACGAGAGTTCAGCAGTTTGACATAGCCCCCGAGCGGCCACATCGCCCAAACCCATTCCACTCCATTTTTGCGCCATTTGACAATAGGCTTTCCAAAACCAATAGAGATGGTTTCTATTTTGATGCCAAAAATCCTTGCCGCTATCGCATGACCCGCTTCATGTAAACCGACAACCAACAACAAAGTCAGAATAATTGCCAGCAGAGCAATAAGCATTCCCTACTCCTGCTTTTTTGTATTATCTACAACCAACTGCAACATTGGATGAGTGCGCCGGCCAGTCGATAATTCATGGCCTCTGCGGTATACTTCAAATATACGATAAGTTTGCATGGTGTCTGTGTCAACCAATTCTACATCCTCGCCCGCATCATCAACCAGAGTCACGGTCAGATGCATCTCGCGGAACTGCTCTATATGATAGCGCTCTTTAAATAATTTCAATACACTCAGTAAACTCTCAGCGGCTTCCTCACTGTTATGCTTCCCTTGGAAAATAATATCCATTTGATGCTCCTTAAAGGACAGTAAGAAGATACGATTTTTTATAGCCCTCTTGTTTAGCATAGGCCCAATTTGGAAATCTATGCCAGGACTTCTGTTTATTCAACTCAGGCTGGCAGTGAATCCAGCCTACTTCTTTTAACGGCCAACTTGAAAATCACTTGAGTAAATCCTTTATTCATTTGTCTCTCTGCGAGTCAAGTCTGTAAATTACCCCTTTTTTAGTTTACAATTCGGGATTATTTTGCTTTCTCTATGATAAATCTATGGTGTTTGTTGCCTGTGGGCTCAATCATAAAACTGCTCCGCTTGACATTCGTGAGAAGATTGCCGTGTCGCCTGCTTTTCAGGATTCGATATTGCATCGCCTCATGTATTTGCCTGCAGTGAATGAAGCCGCCATACTTTCAACCTGCAATCGCACAGAAATCTACTGTGAAACAGAAGAGCCCGATTTACTGGTTCCCTGGATTGCCCGCGAACATCATCTTCACGCAGAAGAGCTTCAACCTTATTTTTACCTTCATCATGGCGAGGAAGGTGTTCGGCATACCCTAAGGGTAGCCAGTGGATTAGATTCGATGATGCTGGGAGAGCCGCAAATTCTTGGCCAAATGAAACAGGCCTATCATCATGCCTGTCAGGCTGGCACCATCAAATCCAATCTTCGATCCATCTTTGAGTATGTTTTTAGCGCAAGTAAAAGAATTCGCAGCCGCAGCGGCATTGGCAGCAATCCGGTATCCATTGCCTACGCTGCCGTATTACTGATTGGCCAGCAATTTAAAAATTTCAGCGATTTACGCGTTTTCCTAATTGGTTCTGGGGAAACCTCTTCTCTGGTAGCAAAATATTTATATAAAGAAGGGGTAAGACAATTTCTGGTGGCAAGCCGAACTCAGGAAAATGCCCGCCAACTGGCAGCTACCTTTGCTGGTGAAGCATTAACCATCGGAGACATTCCCCAGTATCTGGCTCAGGCCGATATCGTTATTTCAGCCACTGCCTGTCCTTTGCCTTTCATTAATAAAAGCCTGGTGGAGCACGCCCTGGCTCAAAGAAATCAGGCGCCTATGTTTTTTCTTGATCTGGCGGTTCCTCGCGATATTGAGGCTGATGTAGGCGAGCTGGCCAATACAGAGCTTTATAATATTGACGATCTGCAGTTAATGATTGAGCATGGAATGAATGAACGGCGTACAGCAGCCTTGCAGGCGGAGCAGCTGATTGACTGCGAACTCGATAATTATATTCGCTGGCATCGTTCATTACGGGCCAAGGATATTATCTGCGGTTATCGTAATCACATGGAGTCCTTGGCGCAACAGGAGCTGGAGCGTGCCATTCATCACCTGTCTACAGGGCAGAATCAGCAAGAGGTTCTGGAAACTTTTTGCAACCGCATGCTGAACAAACTCATTCATCAACCCACTATCGGCTTAAGACAGGCCGCCTGGGATAATCGCCAGGATCTTCTTGACCTGGCCCAATACCTTTTTCACAATCCGGTTAATCAATCCAGTTATGAAGAAATCTCTTGAATCCAAATTACAGCAGCTCCTCGAACGTTTCCAGGAAGTAGGCCGTCTGTTGTCTGATGCATCGGTTATCAGCGATCAGAATCAATTTAAAAATTTATCCAAAGAATATGCTCAGCTGGAACCCGTAGCGACCTGTTATGAAACCTATCAGAATGCCCGGAAAAATCTGCAGGCTCTGGAGGAAATGGCAGCCGGGGAAGATGCGGATCTGGCAGAAATGGCAGCTGATGAAATCAGCGCTGAAAAAAAACAAATTGAGGAACTCGATGCACAATTGCAGATTTATCTGATTCCGCGAGATCCTGATGATGAGCGCAATGTGTATCTCGAGGTGCGCGCGGGAACCGGAGGAGACGAAGCGGCAATTTTTGCAGGTGATCTGTTTCGCATGTATAGCCGCTATGCGGAAAATCAGGGCTGGCAACTGGAAATCATCAGCGCGAACCAGGGAGAGCATGGTGGTTATAAGGAAATTATTGCCCGAATTTCCGGTGTCTCTGTGTACTCGCAATTGAAATTTGAATCCGGAGCACATCGCGTACAACGCGTCCCGGAAACCGAATCGCAAGGGAGGGTTCATACCTCCGCCTGTACCGTTGCTATTCTTCCTGAAGTCGATGAAATTGACGATATTGATATTAGTGCAGACGAATTACGCGTGGACACCTACCGTTCGTCCGGCGCCGGTGGTCAGCACGTCAACAAGACCGATTCAGCCATTCGCATCACCCATTTGCCCACCGGCCTTGTTGTCGAATGCCAGGATGAACGCTCGCAACATAAGAATCGTGCGAAAGCGATGGCTCTCTTAAAAACCAGGCTCCTGGATGCAGAACAAAGCAAGCAACGACAACAGCAGGCACAAACCAGAAAACTGCAGGTTGGCTCAGGCGATCGTTCCGAACGGATTCGAACCTATAATTTTCCGCAAGGCCGGCTCACCGATCACCGCATCAATCTGACGCTCTATCAATTGAGCGATATTATTGAGGGCGATTTAGCACCAGTGGTTGATGCCTTGCAAAAGGAACATCATGCTGAACTCCTGGCTGAATTAAGCCGTCATGATTAATATCAAAACCGCTTTATCCAATGCGACCGAAGTACTTGCTGATCTCCATGATACAGCACGAATAGATGCGGAAATTTTACTTGCTTATACGCTTTCCAAAACAAGAACCTATCTATATACCCATCCAGAGCAGCCTCTTAACACAGAAAAATATCAGCGTTTTCAGACGCTGGTGAAAGAGCGCCAGCTTGGCCGTCCGGTGGCTTATCTTGTTAAAATGCGGGAGTTTTGGTCGCTTCCCCTGAAAGTGACTGAAAGCACGCTAATTCCAAGACCTGAAACAGAACTGATTGTTGAACTTTGCCTTCGTTTAATCCCGGAACAAAGGGACATACGAATAATCGATTTGGGAACAGGCAGCGGCGCTATTGCGCTCGCCCTGGCAAAAGAACGTCCTCAATGGGAAGTCTATGCCTGTGATATAAGCGAGCAGGCACTCGATGTTGCCAAAGAAAATGCCGCTTCTTTAAATATTGCCAACATTCATTTTTTCCAGTCCGACTGGTTTTCTGCTATTCCTGATGCCATGCAGTTTCATGCGATTGTCTCCAATCCGCCCTATATTCCACAGACTGATCCTCATCTGCAACAGGGCGATTTGCGCTTTGAACCCCAATCCGCACTCGCCAGCGGTGAAGATGGCTTGACGGCAATTCGGGATATCATGCAACAGAGTATTGCGAGGCTCAATCGAGACGGGCTATTATTGATTGAGCATGGTTATGATCAAAAAACTGTTGTAGGGTCTATGCTTAAAGATTATGGGTATCAAAAGCTACAGTGTTGGAAAGACGTACAAGGTCTGGACAGAGTCAGCGGAGGAAGGCTGCTAAAGGTTGATGAATGACTCGATTTTTGATATACCTAACGGCCTTTAATTTGGTGCTTTACTGTAAGGGACGTAAATAGTGGGGAGGCCTCGATGCCGTTACAATTAATTGATTCAAACAATGAGAGTATACTTAACGTGAAAAATGACGCCGTTGGCAGTATGGGAATTGCCCCTTATCAGGAAACTGAAGGGGAAGAGTACATGAATGAACAGCAGCGGGCGCATATTGAAAAAATATTGCTGGCCTGGATGCGCTCTCTTATGGAAGAAGTCGATCGAACAGTTTCTCATATGAAGGAAGAAGCAGCGAATTTTGCGGATCCCAATGACAGGGCCAGTCAGGAAGAAGAATTCAGCCTTGAACTGCGTACACGCGACAGGGAACGGAAACTGATCAAGAAAATTGAGGACGCTCTTGAACGTCTTCGTGATGAAGATTTCGGATACTGCGAAGCCTGCGGCGTTGAAATTGGACTGCGTCGTCTGGAAGCCCGACCAACAGCTACTTTATGTATAGATTGCAAAACGCTTTCTGAAATAAAAGAAAGACAAAACCAGGGCAGTTAACGCAGCTCCTGAACGCAGACACGCCGTCATCTCGAACGCAGTGAGAGATCTCCCAAATCTTGGTTTGTTCCAGCATTCGGAGATCTCTCACTGCGTTCGAGATGACGTGGCATGATACAGTTTGATGAAGACTCTCGTATTCCCTGCTTCCCGCGGCTTCTTCCCGGAAAGCAGGAGATTGCTAGTCGACAAAGGTTTCCAACACCGCCAAATAGCGTGCTACCGCTCCTTTATTAGCTTTCAATACCTGGGTTGCATTCAATACCAGCTTTTCTTTTTCTGCCTGGTTAGCATGAAGCGCAATAACTCTGTCTATTAATTCTGCAGCAGATTGTACAATAATCATAGCGTTTGCATCCATCAAGTCCCGGCAAATCGTTTTAAAGTTATGCACCTCAGGACCGCTAAACACTGGAACCTTCATAGCGATAGGCTCAAGCACATTATGTCCACCGATGGGTACAAAACTTCCACCAACAAAGGCGTAATCACTAATCTGATAAAAACCCAGGAGCTCTCCCATAGAATCAAGAGTAATCACTTCAGTTTCAGGAGAAATGGTCTCAGGCTTGCTTCGCAATGCCGTTTTAAATCCAGCCTGCTCTGCAAGTAAGTGAACTTTTTGAAAACGCTCTGGATGACGAGGAGCGATCAATACCAGTATATTTTTTATAGAGGCCTGCAATCGGGTTAATTGCTGCAGTATTTGCTCTTCCTCATTGTCATGCGTACTGGCAATAATAAGCACTGGCCTTTCCGGTCCCCAAGCCGCTTTCAATTGAAGAAACAGTCCCTGGTCAATATCCTTGGTCTGTAAGTCAAATTTCATATTACCGATAGTCTGGACCAGGCCCGCCTTAGCTCCCAATTGCTGAAAACGCCTGCCATCGTCCTCGCTTTGAGCAAGGATCCAGGTAAATTGATTAATAACCGGTTTTATCAGCCATTTGATCTTTTGGTAGCCTCTGCAAGAACGCTCTGACAAACGCGCATTAATAAGCATCAAGGGAATTTTAGCCTGACTGGCATAATGAATCAGATTAGGCCAAAGTTCAGTTTCGACAATCACACCAGCGCGTGGCTTGACCGAAACAAAAAATCGTTGCAGTACATCAGGCAAATCATAGGGGATATATCGATGCTGAACGCGATGTCCAAACTTCGTCTTCACTTGCTCTGCACCGGTTGGGGTCATTGTGGTAATTAACAACCGCCAGTTTTTAGCCAACATCTCATTGATTAGCGGAGTGACTGCAATGACCTCTCCCAAAGAGACAGCATGAACCCATACATCAATATTTGGCACAGGCGGCATGCCTGCCCAGAAACGCTCGCCAATGCGATCCCGATAGGCAGGCAATTGCCTGCCTTTCCACCAAAGCCGAAAAAGCAGCCAGGGTGTCATCAGGTACATGAAAAAGGAATAAATATAACGCATTGGAATTCCTTGCAAAAAAACAGAAGTATATACCGATTGCCAGGCATTCAGAAATTGTTTATTGAATTCGATGATTCTTGTAGTCTATGGGCTATCCGCGGGCATCCAGATCGATACTTCAAGATCTGGTTTTAGATGTAAGTTACTTAATTAGCCATTATAATAATAGTTAACAAAGCGTAAACCGTATCTTTAATGCAGTTTATTCTACTAATTTATGGAATAATAAGGCGATCATCTAATAGTATGGATATCGATTTGATTTATTCAAACAATCAATGCAGGCTCACATGAATTTTCGTCAGTACTTTACGACACATACCTGGTGGGGAAAAATCATCGGTGGTTTTTTAGGATACCTGATGGGAGGCTCCGCCGGCGCCTTATTTGGTATTTTAATCGGTAATTTCTTTGACCGGGGGCTTGCAGAACATTTTTCACGTCCTCACTGGAGTTATTACAGCGAGAAAAGAAAAGTAATTCAACAGGTATTTTTCCAGACTACCTTTTCCGTTATGGGGCATATTGCGAAGGCGGACGGCAGGGTATCTGAAGAAGAGATCCAGGTCGCTCGTCAGTTAATGAATGAAATGCGCTTAAATAACGAGCAGCAGGAATTGGCCAAACGCTTGTTCAATGAGGGAAAAGACCCGCATTTCGATCTCGAGAGCACCTTAAACACGCTTCAGGATACCTGCCGGGTCAATCCCGAACTTCTGAAATTATTTATGGATATCCAATACCGGGTGGCCAAGGCGGGAGGTCTGACTGAGTCTAAAGTTCAAGCGCTGGACAACATTTTTCGGCAAATGGGATTTGCTCCCTTGAAACAGCAGTATCGCTTTTATGAAGATTTTATTTTTGGCGGCGCTTACTCAACCGCAGATTATTCCCAACGCAACAATCAGCGCTCATCTTCTTCGTACTCCTCAAATTCACATCAACGCAGAGAGGAATTCAATAATTATCAGAATCCCAATAATTTAATGCATGCCTTCGCTGTTCTGGAAATCAGCCCCAATGCCAGTAAGCAGGAAGTGAAAAAAGCTTATCGCAAATTAATTAGCCGCAATCATCCTGATAAATTAATAGCGCAGGGCTTACCAGAGGCAATGATTAAAATTGCGAATGAGAAAACACAGCGAATTACCAAAGCCTATGAGCAAATTTGTGCAAACAAAGGATGGTAGTGTCTAAAAGAATTAATTTACAAGGGTAGTTTTGCTCTTTTTGTGGGATTCAGGTGGCTCATCCATCCATTCAGGTAATTTTTCAGCAGATCAGTGGAATAGTAATAATCATGGCTGCTTCCAGGAACCTGAAAACTTCTCGAGCCTGTCTTTTTAAGCTGCAGTTTCAATTGCTGAGCACTGTGTTTAACTGCTTCATAATCAAATTGAGCATAGATCTCATACACCGGAAAACGCAGGCCTTTGCCCAGATCTTCTTTAGTGGTCTCCTCATCAGGTTTGCTCTGAAACGCCGAAAGTAACACCAGGCCATTCACTTGCTTGGACTGTGGCTTGCTAAAATAATCCAGGCTGAGATTGAGCTCATCACCATAGTGAATCATGATCAAACGATTACTGTTTCTTTGCCTTAATGTAGACATTGCTTCCGGTAATTGCTCTATCCACGGCGTTTTTACCCTGAGATCGCTATTTAAAAGCATTACCGACCACCCCGCCTTCGCTAAGGAGTCAGCCAATTTTCTGGAAAACTCCGCCCCTCCTGCTGGTTTTCCACCTTGTAACAAAATGATGCCGCCCTTAGTCTCTTTTTGCCTGGCCTCCCAGAAAGGGAGTTTTATTTCTTCCTGATTGACATTAATTTTAATGTGATCGTCTGCTAAAACAGCCAGTGGCTGAAAGAGCAACAGCAAGATAATCAGGATCAATCGAGAGTGCATAAGGGTTTCTTTTCGAGAGCCATAAGGGATTTAATGCAAGAATTTTGCCGAAGTTGAGTAGCATCTTGCCCTTCTGCTGTTGGCAATAGACTAAGGCACCCTGCCATTAAGTAAGCTCAATTGTATACAAAACTGTCATCCCCGCGCAGGCGGGGAACCATCGATGAATTCGCATAATGCCAACTAAGGAACGGATTCCCGCTTTGCGCGGGAATGACAACAATTCCTTAAGTTAATAGCAGTGGAACTTCACTAATTATTTGAATGAAATATTAGCTTCTTTAAGCAGCCGATAGGCAGTCTCGGCCATAATTTGATGGGCAGGGCCTGTCGGATGTACCGGATCGAAAAACAAAAAGCCATCACAGGTATCGAATTCACTTGTGGGTCGAATGCGTGAGGCGATTTGCAGAACTGATTTCTGGCTCGGCTTATCAATCATCACATCGTAACAGGTTTGCTCAATATTGTTGAAACCGTAATGAGCAGGATTAGCAAAAATTTGGTTCAGTAGCTCGTTTACATCATAGAATATCCATTGCACTTTGGGATATTCCTTGCGCAGTTGCTTCATCGTTTCAGCCAATGCGGCATTATGCGCCTGGCAAAATTCAGATAGAATCTCTTCCGCATCAAACTCTTTGGCAGCAGGTGCTTTCCCCAAATCGGGTAAATTAAATACCAGGATATGGCGAGCACCCTTACTGGCCAATTCCGACAGGCTGTGAGCAATACCCTTGTTGACCCGTTCAACCGTTTCATTAACCCCATCGGGAACACCAAGATAATTATTAGCACCAATCCAGACGACATACAGATTGTCTTTTTCCGCCTGATTATTATGGCTGAGAAAATAGCTGTCGATCTCGCTGCGCAAGGTAAACAGCACTCCGCCATCATCCTCTTCAGAAACACCAGCCCCGCCAAACGCATAATCCTTTAAATGACTTTCCGGATTTTGTTTGTAATAAAGAGCCAGCAGACGCTCCACCCAGATGGGGCCGTTTGTAAACCGTCCTTCATAATAAGGCGGGGATTGCGGCAATTGATGGTGCATGTACTCATAAAGATTGCCGTTATCCGAAAGGCTGTCACCAAATACGACGATATTTTTTAAAGCGGCCGATTGGATAACAGTGGAGAAAAACAAAGCACATAAGGTCAGTAATACTTTCATTTAAAGCCTTAATTCATTGTATTTTATGAAAAACGATGAATTATAGTATGGAACTGCTATACAATCAATTTAATTTACAATAAGTCAACTATTAGAGCATTAATTGGCAATTTTGAATGGTAAGTTGCCGATGTCCAGGTCAATTGAAACTCGGCATGAATTTTGAATATGTAATTTATCCTTGATCAAGTAAAATGGAACCGCTCATGAAAATGAATAGCAGATTTCTAAAAATTTTTCCTCTGGCCCTATATGCTCTGATTTCTTTTTGCCATAGCAGCCTGTTGTGGTTTTAATTCACTCGCTTGTATTTTTGCATTTATTGCTTGAACTTTTGTGATTTTCTTCACAATATAATTGTCAAAGCGCGTTCAGGTGATAAATGCCATGCTCCCATCAGAATACACACAGAGGCTGGAAGAATTTAGAAAACATATTTTTGCATTACCCACCACCGAATTGAAATATCATTTATTTTTGTTGCTTGCCGCAATTGAACCCATTAATACCCCCCAAACAAGAGACATCCTGGCCCTTTCCATTGATTTGACAGTTCAATGTAAGAATTTTTTAAATCCCGGACAGCGTGCAGATGAGCTTCAGGAGCAGATTGAACTGGTGAATACTAAATATGGCCGATTGGTTAGGCTCATTGATAAATACAACAGCAGCTTTGTCTTGTATCCTCATTTGCTAACGATTGGCTCGGCTTTGTTAGCTATTACGCTTGGCTTGTTTTTCGCAATCCTGGGAGGGATCACCGGAGTTGTGCAAGGAATAATTAACCAGCAAAACCCCTTAAAATATTTTGCACTGGGTACTTTTGTAGGATTATGCCTGGGGGGAGCTATTGGCAATCGCACACCCGAGTATTTGCTGGAAGAGCCTTTATTCAGGAAATTAAAATTGGTATTAAACGGCTTAAACCTTAATCTGAATCAATTAACCTCATCTCGTAAAACAATTCATGACTATCTCAACGAGGTGTTGGATGATCTGCTGGCCAATTATTTCAATAATGATAAGGAAAAGCTGAATCATTTTTTGAATTCACCCGCCAGTTATACAGCGGGAAGCCATCCCGCAGAATTTGTCAGTGAGCATTTAAGAGGTACTGTGGGACAGCATGCCTTAATTGCAGTGAAAATTGCTGATAAACCTCCTTTTGCCCTTGAGTTTGCAATTTCACCATCCGATCTCACCAGAGATCTGACTCAACCCATTTCGCGCCAGACCACCGGTAGAAAAATCGCTGAAATGATGGCTTTGCACCGACAAATGCAGGAAACGCATGCCTGCACTCTGCATTACATGGTAAATCGGATGAAGCCTGGAGAGACGGACTGCCTCGCCTATGTACTTCGCCTGACGGATGGAGTAAATGAGCCAAGGCCACCCATTAAACGATTTTACCAACAAAATGGTATTGGAAATTTTCTGTCTTTCTTTATTAGTCATTTAAGTGCATTTTCCGAGAAGGAGGAACAATCGATTGGGGTCAGACCCGCTTCAGGGCAGACTGGTTGAACGTGAATAAAGCATTTTTTTCAAAAAACAGCCTAGTCGCGATTATTTTGCTGCTAATTGGATTCAATATCAGCTATTCATTGATCAATTGCTGGAATTTTGTAACGGATGATGCGTTTATCAGCTGGCGTTACGCCGATCAATTGGCTCAGGGCAATGGACTTCTGTGGACAGTCAATAAGCTGCCAGTTGAAGGCTACTCTAATTTTACATGGATTCTGTTGGCTTATCTGGTTCTCAAACTAGGCTTGCCTTTAATCCCTTCCCTCAAAGTAGTGGCTACCAGCTGTCTTTTACTAGCCTTCTTTTTACTTTATCGCTGTGCGCGGCTATTCGGCAGCCCTTTTTATGCTTTGCTCAGCGTTTACCTGTTCTCCTGCTACAAAGGGCTCTACTGGTGGACAGTGAGTGGTCTGGAGACCAGTTTGTTCATTATGCTGGTCCTGCTGTTTACTTTTTTATTGCTACAAATATTCTCTGATACCAAACAAAATAACTGCAGGAGCTGCTTCTGGCTTTGTATTAGTCTGACGCTTTTATCACTCACCCGCTTTGAAGGAATTCTATGGCTGGGATTTGCCGGTCTTTACATTATTTGCCACTGGTTTCATGCCGGCAGCGCTCGGGAAAAACTCTGGAAACCTGTTCTGAAGCCAGCCGCCGTCTGCTTTATATTGGGATTTCTATTACCCTATTCCATTTATTTTGCATGGAGACTCAGTTATTTTGGCCAGCTACTACCCAATAGCTATCTTTGCAAATGGATGAGCAGTTTTTACCCCTCAATAGCCTCCTACTATCGTTTTTTTCTAATTCAGGATTATCTTGCAATCAGCTTTCCCTCGCTAATTATCGGGCTTCCCTATTTAATGGCAAGATACGACTGCCGGCATCTTCTCTTATGGTTGCCATCACTGGCCTATGCCTTATTGCTTTGGGATGCTAACCCGGTAATTGCTCATTATAATCGTCTTTTTTTGCCCGCATTTGCGCTGGTCTGCATACTGCCCCCTCTTGGAATTAATGAATCTCTGCACTATTTTTCAATCAATGAGCGTTATAAACAGCTTATATGTCTTATTGCTATTCTGTTGCTGGCTTTTTCCAGTATACCGTCGATTAAGTCAGAGCAAATTCAAAATGAATTAGGTCATTATCAGCAACGAAGCGCGCTTCGTCTTCAAGTCAGTCAATTGATTAATCAACAAGCAAAAAAGAATGCCCGTATTCTGGTGTCCGATTGCGGAGTGATCCCCTATTTTGGCCGATCTGATTTAGAGTTCATCGACAGCGAGTGTCTTAATAATCGTGACATGACTCAATATAAATCCCTTGAATTATATGCTGTAGAACTCATGAGAAACGCTCGACCTGACTGGATCATTTATTCAGTCAATGAATTGGGCAGGGCTAATGATCTGATGGAAATACTGATGGCGAAAGGATTTTTAAACCATTACCAATTAGTGGGGGGGTTTCCTTTATATGCAACCAGGGCCAATGGCCAACGGTTCGCTGATTTCACTTATCGTATTTATCGATGTTTACCGGATTATTGTAATTATTAACCAATGGATTAAGAGGAGTATCATGGCAGTGACACCTGAGGAATTTCGAGAAAAGTTTTATAGATATCTGGTTTCTATTCTCAATACCCCCGGCAAAATACAGAGAGCCAGGCAAAATTTTCACAGTTCAGACGATACAAAGCGCTTCATGCATAAAGAGAGTTTTGGCATTCAGCACTGGAAGGATGAGGATGCACTGAATCTTACCGCCGCAGTGGCAGAGGCGCATGCTTTAACGATGGAATACTATCAAAGAGAGCCCGTAGAAATTACACAGAAATACAATCAAAAATTCCTGAATACACTAATCAGCGAACTGGCAAGTCCAATCCATGCGGATGAACCCTTGAAATTATTGGTTGAAGAAATTAAAACGCGGATGAGAGTGACTAATACCCAGCCTTCATTGATCAATAACTATACCCTGTTAGGTGGTGGTGCTGCATTGCTGGTCTTGGGAGTGGCAGCTTTGGCGAGTTCTGGTTCAAATACACCGAAAATCTAGCCTTGGTTCAGACCGCGACTTGTCCGGCGCTGCTACATAAATAGAACCAAGCTAACTTGCTGTCTTTGCGAACGAAGTGAAGCAATCCAGATCGAAACTTAAACAAAGTTAGTAGGTGGATTGCTTCGCTAATGCTCGCAAAGACCGTGCTTGTGTCCGGGTTAAGAGGTGATGAAGGCCTTGACCTTACACCACACCCAAGGAGGTCAGCTTTAACTGACGCCCGCAAACCCAGGCTTTGTTAAGGTCCTGGAATACTTCTTTTGGCATGCCTTGTGGTAAACGAACAGTGGAATAATCTTCATGAATTTTCAGGCCAGAAATCTGACGGCTCTGTAATCCCGCTTCATTGGCTATCGCTCCCACAATGTTACCGGGTTTCACACCGTGAATACGTCCCACATCGATTCTAAACAATTCCTGTTGATGATTATCAGCAAATCGCTTATCGCTTTTACCTGATTTTCTTGCTGACAGTTCAAAACGGTCCTCTCGACGGCGCTCACTGCCTCTTGAGCTTCTCACATCGCCATCACGGCTGCGTCTTTCTTTAGCTTCTTTAAATTGCGGCAAGTTTTGCTGCCAGGGTTTATCCTGATGAAGCAGCAATGCCAGGGCTGCAGCAACGTCAGCGGGTGACACTTCATTTTGGGCAAGATAATTTTCCACAATGGATTTATAAGCCGGTAAGTGCTCATGCGTTAATCGAGCAGAAATATTATCCATAAAGCGTTTCTGACGAGCTTGCTGAATTGCATGATCATTCGGAACCGTAATTTTTTCAATGCGTTGGCGCGTATGTCGTTCAATGGTAGTGAGAATTCTTGATTCTCGTGGAGTAATAAACAGGATAGTCACTCCGCTTCGACCAGCACGCCCAGTCCTACCGATACGGTGTACATAGGTTTCACAATCATGCGGAACATCATAATTGATAACATGCGTGACACGCTCAACATCCAGACCCCGTGCGGCTACGTCGGTAGCTACCAGAATATCAATCGCACCCTGACGGAACTGAGCAATAATCCTCTCTCTTAACGCCTGGGTAATATCGCCATGAATAGCCATTGCCCGGTAACCTTGCTGTTGCAGGGATTCGGCAACTTCTTCTGTGCTGCTTTTAGTCCGAACAAAAACAATCACCCCTTGATACTCTTCAACCGCCAGAATACGATGTAAGGCATCAGGTTTCTGACCCTGAGAAGCAAAAAGAAAGCGCTGTTCAATACTTTTGACAGTGGCTGTTTCTGAACGAATTTCAATAGAAACAGGGTCGCGCAGATAGTTATTGGCAATCTGGCGAATACGATAAGGCATTGTCGCTGAAAATAAAGCCATTTGTTTGGCTTCAGGCAATTTGGACAGGATCAGCTCCACGTCTTCAATAAAGCCCATACGCAGCATTTCATCCGCTTCATCAAGTACAAAAGTCTTCAGCTGATTAAGCTGTAAAGTGCCTCTGTCGATGTGATCAAGAATTCGACCGGGTGTCCCGACCACGATTTGGGCACCGTCTTTTAATTGTTTTAACTGACGGCGATAATCCTGTCCTCCACAAAGAACAGAAACGGTGATGCCAGCTAAATGAATACTCAAAGCAGAAAATTGTTCAGCCACCTGAATGGCGAGCTCACGTGTGGGCGCTAAAATTAAGGCTTGCGTTGCAGAGGATTTCAGGTTTAACTGCTGTAATATGGGCAAAGCAAAGGCTGCCGTTTTGCCCGTACCGGTTTGCGCCTGGGCAATAACATCCTGTCCCTCAAGCAGGCAGGGAATGGTTTGCGCCTGCACAGGAGAGGGCGTTTGAAATTGCATATCAGACAGGGCTTTTAATAAAGCCTGAGATAGTCCAAGAGATGCAAAGCTTGTTGAATCATTTGTCATAGAACTTCCAAGATAAAGCAAAACCAAGGTAAAGCGGTTTAAGTTATATAAAATTTGCTCACTATAATAGCAAAATATACAGGATTATGCACGGATTATATTTTTTATTGTTGATTTATTTCTTAATTCACAGTTAATTTTTTGCTGATATACTTAAGTGATAAATGCAGTAACAATTGGAAATTTTATGGCTGATCCAAAAGAAGTTCTCACTCAGGTAGGCTCCGCATTAGTCTCTGGCGGAAAAGCGTTACTCGATAATGTTCCGGTAGCACTTATTCCTTTTGGTACCCACTTGAAAACCGAACAGCGCATGGAGCTGTTCAGTCCTGATTCAATGCACAAGCAATTTAAAGCCTACGAAACCAGTGCGAAAGGACCTGATCAAATCAAACTGGGCAGCAAAACCCCTTTCGATGAGTACGAAAAAAACAAAGTTAAAAATACAGACGTTTTTGCCGAGATTAAAACCCAGAATGAGAAAGAAAACTTTGGTCATAAGATTAATCAGGATACAGATCCTGCCAAAGCGGTAAAAAAAGCGCTTGAGGATATTCTGGTTACTGATGACAAAACCACAGCAGCGCAAAAAGAGTATGCGAACTCAGTGACTGCGCTGAATAATCTGTTACATAGTAAGACACCGCGCTATCAGGTTGAAGCAGTCGCCAGCAAGCTGCAGGAGGCAAATGCTGACGCCAAAAAGGCGATTGAAAATCAGCATAAACTGGAAAAAGACAAGCTGGAGGCCCTGTTTAAAGAGGATGATTTTAAAACCAAGCTTAAAACAACCATGGGCCTGAGCACCGATACCCAGCTGGAAAGTTTTAAAAAAGAAATGGAAACAAAGCTGGATAAGGCACACAAAGACGCACTCTCCAAGTTTGAAAGCTCGGTGACAGAAGAGGTTAAAAGTCTGCACACTCAGGCAGAAAATGAGCGTCGCCGTGTAGCCTGGCTGGCAACCATGTGGCATCACTCCAATGCCATGAAACAAGAAATTGCTCGTGTTGCTGAACTAAATAAGCAAGGCAAAGCCGCTGCAGCAACAACAATCTCTGTCAATGTTAATGAGAAAGGCCTTGCCATTTTTGAAAATGTCAAGATTGAAGATCTTCAGTACATGGAAGGTATCACAGGTTTGCCTATGAATGTTAAGGATGGCAAATACTCTATGCAGTTACCTCAATACGGCTTTCTTTATTACAATACCCGTCACGATAATGTCCTTTATGATTTAACCTCGCTCGCTTCTGCAGTCTATGCGACCGGGGCAAATTCCATTAACATGAAGGTACAGCACAAGGATGAAAAATGGGCAATGGAATTAGGCAGACGCTCTTTTGAGGCTTGTTTACGTGCCGGTTTTCAGGAAGGCACTTTCCCGGATCCTAAAGATCCCAGCAAATCGCTTTCCAATATCACTACTGTGGTTAATGGAAAATCGAAAACTGTTGATGAACTGTTTGACACTCCAGAACTGCAGGCACGTCTGCAAGAAATGCGGCGCGTCGCAGCTCAGCAAGCAACACAACGCAAAAACTATATTGAAAATCCGATTAGCAAAACCACTAATAGCGATGTGATAAAAAACGCCCTGCAAACTGAAAAGGCCAAAGTCAAAGATGCGGAAGCTGAGGCTGAAAAACAAGCAGAATTGGCGCAAAATAGCGCTCCAGCTCAGACTCTTTAAACCGCGTGAGTTACAAAACTCACGCTTCATTCCACTCAAAAGGATTTACCTATGACAATATCCACTCATGATAATGCCTACCACTACTCATTTCACCAGTTAGCAGGAGGACAGGAACTGCCGCTGGCAAACTTTAAAGGCAAGGTGTTAGTTATTGTGAATACTGCCTCGAAATGTGGTTTTACACCTCAATATACAGGTCTAGAAAAATTATACCAGGACTATAAAGATCGCGGCCTGGTGATTATTGGTGTACCTTCCAATGATTTTGGCAAACAGGAGCCGGGAACAGAAGATGAAATCGGTCAATTTTGCCAGATTAATTATGGCGTAACCTTTCCAATGACCGGCAAGGAAGTGGTTTCCGGAAAAAATGCCCATCCTTTTTTTCAATGGGCTCATAAAACATTAGGATTTGGCAGTGCTCCCAAATGGAATTTTCATAAATACCTTATTAATCGAAATGGCGAACTGGTCACTTATTTTTTTTCAACCACCGCCCCTGATTCGACACGCTTTATTAATGCTATCGAGAAGGAACTGGATTCAGGATCTGATAATTCGTCACAAAATTAACTGCTTATGTAGATATAATTAACCCTCCCTAGCCCTCTCCCAAAGGGAGAGGGATTATCTTTTTAAACGGAACCTTCTTTAAAGTCCTCTCGCCCCTCAGGGGAGAGAGTTAGAGAGAGGGGTTAAAATTGAACCCTATCCCAAGTTTTCTCTTAATTTAACACTACAAAAACTCATTGAATCTCGCCCCGGATTTCTGTTATTTTGTATGAGGCAATTCAAAATGGAAGCTGCCAACAGCAAAAGGAGGTTGCATGGAATCGCAGGATTTTAATGAATTCGAATCTGAAATAAATGACGACCACAGCATGGATGACGCGGTATGTGAAACTGCTTCCAGCAAAAGACTTGAACGGCGAAGACGAATTGAAGACATTCTCGAAGAAAAACGTTTAAGAGAGGAGCTGGAGGAGTATTAAAGGAGGGGCTAAGCCC
Organism: Legionella quinlivanii; assembly: GCF_003265995.1. GTDB lineage: Bacteria > Pseudomonadota > Gammaproteobacteria > Legionellales > Legionellaceae > Legionella_C > Legionella_C quinlivanii_A. The sequence continues at coordinate 35,998 of NZ_MVJN01000014.1, forward strand.
CTCCCTGATTAAGACCTGGGACTAGCCCAAATCTGGCGCTTTATTTTGCTGATTCAATTGCTCATAGACCTTTTTCGCAGGGACATAATGCGGGAACTGAGTCATCAGACGATCCAGAATCATACGTGACAGGGTTTCATCACCACGATTCCATTCATTCAGAGCATCCATATACATCAACTCCGCAGGTTGTCCAGCCAGCACAGGGGCCTTGTTCAATTGCAGGGGCTCAATGAAACTGAGCTTCTGCTCCTGCTGGGCATTTAGCAGGCGCAGCATCGTTTCAGCCTGATTACTGCCATTGCTGCTGGCCTGAACCAGCAGTGGCTTGCCCTGGGCAATGGAGGGCTCTCCCAGCTGCCCATCGATATACATCATGGCTAGCTGATACTGGGCATAGGCATTGCTGTTAGCCGCAAGACCCTTGTAGATATCAGCGGCATGCTGAATATCTTTCTGTACCCCGATACCATACTGATACATTCTTGCCAAGGCCATTTGCGCTTTTTCATTCCCCAGATCTGAGGCTTGCTGGTAATAACTGACTGCATTGGGAAAATCAAGCTTTGTGGCCACTCCAGTCTCGGATAACAGACCAAGCTGGTACATTGCCCCGCTATCGCCCGCGGCGACAGCTTTCTTGTACCAGTGCAATGCCTGTTGCTCATCACGAATACCATTGATTCCATTAAAGTAGAGTCCGGCCAGCTGGGTCATTGCCTTGCCATAACCCTGCTCGGCTGCTTGTTGAAAATACTCTCTGGCCTTTTCAGGATTGACTGGCATTCCTTTACCGTTTTCATAGAGAAGGCCGAGATCATACTGAGCAATGGCATCGCCGGTAGCTGCAGCACGGCTGTAGTTATCCGCTGCATTAGCATAGTCATCATCTACAGTGTCATAGATAAAACCCAGCGCTACCGAGGCATAGGGAGAATGGGCTTGTGCCTGCTTATACCATTTCTTTGCCATTTCATAATCAGGCTGTTTACCGATGCGTCCCATCTGATAGAGCTGTGCAAGTAAAAATTGAGCGATTGGCTGGTTCTGCTCAGCAGCTTCTGTATACCAATGTGCTGCCACTTCACTGTTCGCCTCTCCCCCCAGTCCCCGATCATAAAGAAACGCCAGTTTTAATTGCGCGTCCTTATCACCCTTCCCGGCAAAGTACTCATAGATATCGCGGGCCTGTTTCATTTTTTCGGGATCATTGGCCTGCTGCAGGAAATAGTCAGCGAGCAATAAACCTGCTTTACTGTTGCCCTGCTTTCTGGCGTTATCGAGTTCGGTCAGGAAATATTCACCAACATCATGCTTAAGAACACCTAAATTCAGACTGGCATAGGAAAATCCGGCATCAGCTGATTCCTGTAACAACGCGCGGCCTTTTTCAGTATCCTTGGCAACCCCATTGCCCTCAGTAAAATAGGTACCCAGTATAAACGCGCTCACCGGATTGGTCGTTGCCTGCTGATACCAGTATAAGGCCTCGTATTGATTAGGGGAAACTGCAATACCCCGATCATACATCATACCAAGCAACAGAGCGGCTTCAGAATTTCCATTACGAGCTTCCCGGCGCGCCGTTTCAAACGCTTGCTCCTGTTTTTTGGGATCGCTGTCCATCGCGTTATAGAACGCCAGCGGAAGAATCGCCTCTGCCACCCCTTGTTTGGCAGCGCCCGCATACAAGCGTTTGATAAGATCGCTGCGATGCTTTTTAGCGGCCTGGCTTAAACCGGACTGTTTTTCCTTTACCAGATAATCAGCCAGACGGTATTCGGCTTCACCAAAATGATTCGCTGAGGCCAGGTAATACATTGCCATCGCCTGTTGATGATTGGGCTTAATCATTTCGTTGCCGTTTGGATCAGTGAGGCCTTTTTCATAGATGTTAGCCAGCACATATTGCGCATAGGCGTTACCCTTAAAGGCCGCATCAGTCATCCATTCGATACCTTTCTGATAATCAACCGGATTGGTTTTTCCTTCGAGATACATTACACCAAGATTATATTCCGCCCTTACATCCTGCTGGGCAGCTGCCAATTGATAATAAATAATCGCCTGGTCAATATTTTTAACCACACCAATACCGTATTGATATAACTGGCCAATTTCAAATTGTGCTGAGGAATTTCCAAGAATTGCCTGGTTATACATCTCACTTAGAACGGCTTGCATATTGGCCTGTTGCTTCCAGCCCAATGTTTGCTGTGCCAGATAATCAGGTGAGTTTTCTTCCTCATCTTTTTGCAGATAGGACGCTCCATCATCCACTGGCGCTGAACCTTGTTTGTGCTTGAGGACCATTGAATCATGACGTACTAACGAAGCAATTTGCTTGTCAATCGGGTAGCGAGGATAAGACCAGTCATTGGAATGGGCGCCAGTCAGCATCGGAGCCAACACATCAAAATAATCGTTAATTGGAATGGTATCCGGTTGAGCCATCACGAATTGCGGCTGATACAAATGCTTACGAGTCACCGCATCCATTTGTGGCGGCGCATTATAATTATTTTCTTTTAACGCTTGCGGATTATTCCAGGCGCTGTAAATCCCGCCCAGTTGGTAAACACCGTTAAATTGTTCTTCTGTATCGTTACTTAGCCAACGCGCGGCAGCGATTTGCGGATCAGGCTCAATCTTTTTGCTGGCATTCGCTTCTGCAGTCTGCTTCCATTGGGCAGCCAGATTTTCATCCACCGCAACACCTTGTCCCTTCTTATACATTTCAGATAAAGACTTTTGAGCATCCATAGAGCCGTTTTGTGCAGCTTTTAGCATCCACATAAAGCCAGAGTCGACATCCTGCTGCGGGTTGGTAGCTGCCAGATAGAATTTGGCCAGATCAAGCTGGGCATCGATATTGTTAGCTTCTGCTGCTCTGCTAAACCAGTCCTTGGCTTCAGCGAAATTGTTTTGCTTTTGCGCAAGTTCCCCTAAAGAAACCATTGCCGGGGTGTAATTCTGATTCGCGGCCTGTTCCATTAACTGTTTGGCTTTGGCCAGGTCACGGGTAACAATTCCACCAGCAGCATATAGTTCACCCAGTTTTACCAATGCTTTGGGGTTATTCTGTTCGGCAGCCTTGTTCAGCCATATCAAACCCAATTTCTTATTTCTGCTGTCTCTGCTATCCAGAAAATGATCAGCAACGGCAAATTGTGCAATCGGGTTGCCATTTTTTGCCGCCTCAATGAAATAACGGCGCCCCATATCGGTATTTTGTTTAACTCCATATCCATAGATATAGGCAGCAGCACAATACATTTGCGCCGCAGTGTTATCGGCATCAGCCAGTTTTTTAAACCACTGAAATGCCTGAGCCGGGTCTTTTCCTTTTTGCAGATAATAGCGAGCGAGTAACTCCTGGGCTGGCATATACCCTTTCTGGGCCGCATCGGTAAAATAACGAAGCGCCAATGCATTATTTTTTAGCTCTCCATAACCATAAAGCCGCATTCTTCCCATGTAATACTCGACTACAGGATCCTTGCCTGGTCCCTCCGCAAAGCTTTTGGCAGCCAGAAAATAATTGCCGCGACGATAAGCGTCGACTCCGTCAGCAGCTTGTACAGTATTGGCTGCAGTTGCAGCTACCAGACAAAACCACGGGATAAATGATTTCATGGTGACTCCCTCTTTTTGTTATCGCTTGCCAAGTATTTGCGATCTTATAGCGCCGGAATGATGCCATAACGCACAACATCGCGAAGAGCGCCACTCCTTGTATTACCGTTTACCAGCCAGTAATTTCCTTTATTATTCAAACCATATTTTACATTGGTATACTCACAGACCTGTAAATGATCCGCACAATCCACTATCTGACCATAAGTAGAACCCTTCTGGGGTACTGTACAAATGTACTTCATCAGCTTTTCACTTGTTGATAGCACTGCCCACTGTCCATTTCGGATCGTATGATTCAGATACATGCTGCGCGAACTTTCCTTATTAAGCATCTGATACAGACTAACTGCCTGATTTGACTTATTAAATAGAAAGTACATAGACTGGGCTGCCCCAGCCTCTTCTGGAAGCAGTTTCAGTGTTTTTAATTCAAACAGATAACCGGTGTCACGACAACCGAGAGGATTTCGGTTATCTTCTTTTTCTACCTTTTCTGCGTAACTTGCTTGCATTAAGCCTAATAACACAGACGCAAGCAGCAGAGTTTTTCCGGAATTTATTGTTTTCATTTTTTTGCTCCACTGTTGGTGGCCAATATTGGACGAACAATTACCTTTGTACCCAATCGATTAATTTTGGGGTTGGCTATTTCTACAAATTCATGATTCAACCAAAGCGCATCCTGCGTGAACAACCTGACACATCCATGACTGGCCCGCTCCCCAGGCATATCATCGGAACCGTGTAAAGCAAAACCTTTGTGGAAATACATACAGTAAGGCATCTTTGCGCCCCCTCTGCCGATAGGGAACACGTTGGAACGGCATTTCTCATTTTCTTTGCTGAAGAAATGGAAGATCCCCGTCATTGTCCGGCAAGAGTGGTTGCTGTCAGAGCATTTATCCCGGCCTGAAGAGATAGGACCCCAGTTAACCAGCTTGCCGTTCACATCATAAGCTGCCCAGGCTAATTTGTCCTGATCGACAATCACCTGCTTTTCATCCTCGGGTTCAATCTTTTGCGGGAAGGGAGCGAAATCGAGCAACGTTTTTTGATTAAGATCTTTTGGGACTACAATTTCCTTACCCGCCCATAAATGATTGTAGGAGCGGTTCAAACGCTGAACAATATCACGCTGCACAGGGTCTGGAAACAGCGTTTCCCAGGTTTGTCCCTTTTGCACTTTGATGCATTGATACTGAGAATAAGCACAAAGACCCACGCCATAATAATTGCTTGCGGCAGACACTGAAGTCGATAGCAATAATGTCATCACTGCTAATAGTTTTCTCATAATTTGCTCCCTTCGTGCATTTATCTTTTCTCAAGCAAAAAACGTGCTTAAATTTGTGTTATTAATCTGTTTCAAAGCTAATGTCGGTAGAAGGTGAAAAAAGTTTAGCTAAAAAGGAAACTTTTCCAGCTACAAATTCTGAAATACCGGCCAATGCAGACAAAAGCCTATACATTCTCTCAAATGTCGCCTTTTTTCAAGCCTCAGGATGGAAATGTTGAAAAATTCGCATTGCCAGTTCGGCATTGATTCCGGATACTTTTACAATTTCATCATAAGGCGCTTTTGCCAGTTCTCTGATACCGCCAAAACGGTTCATCAGTGCCTGACGCCGCTTTGGCCCAACTCCTTCGATAGTTAATAAGGAAGAATCCAGTCCAGTTTGCAAACGCTTTTTACGATGGGAAGTAATCGCGAATCGATGCGCCTCATCGCGAATATGCTGTAAAAGGTGGAGTGCAGGAGAATCCATGGGTAAAGTAATTTCTCTATCCTGAGATACCAGAATCAAACGCTCCCAGCCGGCCTTTCGTTCCGGACCTTTTGCAATCCCCAGCAAAAAAACCGATTGAACGCCTAATGAAGATAATACCTTCGATGCCACCCCAACCTGCCCTTTACCGCCGTCAATTATCAGTACATCCGGCAAATTCTGCATTGCCGTCAGACGTCTGAAGCGGCGGGTAATCGCCTGCTCCATCGCCGCATAATCATCTCCTGGCGTAATACCCTGAATGTTGAAGCGTCTGTATTCACTTTTCCAGGGCCCCTCCTGATTAAATACCACGCAGGATGCAACTGTGGAATCCCCTTGCGTATGGCTGATATCAAAGCATTCCATTCGGGTAATCGCCGATGGCAGGGCAAGTAACTCCATAAGAGCGCTGTAGCGTTTTTCGAGTGTGGTGGTGGAAGCAATATGCTCAGACACTGCCAGACGCAGATTTTTGCGGGCCAGCTCAAGCCATCTGGCTTTAATCCCTCGCGGCTTTGAATTAATGCGAACCTCTTTTTTTCTTAGATCGCCCAACATCAGTTCAATGACCGGCTCATCGGTCAAAGCCTCATCCAATATAATGAGCGAAGGAATCCTCTCTGGCGTTTCAAGATAATAGTATGAAACAAAGGCTTCAAATACTTGCTGACGCAAATCATTGGGTTCATATTCTTCAAGAGCAATGTGTTTTCTGGGCATGCTGGGAAAAAAGCTTTGGCTGGCAATCACCTGACCATCTCTGATCGTGAGACATTGAATACAGGCAAAACCTGGCTGTACATCCATGACAATCACATCGGCATCGCCGCGCAACTGAATTATCCCCTGCTGTTCCTGTACCAGGCGTAAACTTTTTATCTGGTCGCGCAAAACAGCGGCTTCCTCAAAAGCCAGGCGCTCAACCGCACTCTCCATGCGCTTAGCCAGCTCATCAAGAATTTGCCCGCATTTACCCTGCAAAAACCGCAGCGCATCATTGATTGATTGCTGATAGTCTTCAGGACTGATATAGGCAGTGCAGGGAGCGCTGCAGCGTTTAATCTGATATTGCAGGCAGGGTCTTGATCGTGCATTAAAATAACTGTCGCGGCAATTACGGATTTTAAACACTTTCTGAATCACCCCAAGTGTTTCCCGTACCGAGCCCGCACTGGGATAAGGTCCAAATACCTGGCCTTTCTGCGGCTTTCGCTTACTGCGAAACATTTCGATTCGGGGATACACACTTCCAGCGCTTACCTGAATATAAGGATAGGTTTTATCATCGCGCATCAATACGTTATATCGAGGCCGCAGTGTTTTAATGAGGCTGCTTTCCAGCAATAAGGCTTCGGTTTCGCTGCTGGTTACTGTTATGTCAATAGCGGTGATTTGATTGACCAGTGATTGGGTCTTGGTACCGATTGTTTGTTTATTGAAATAACTGCTGACTCTTTTCTTAAGATTGGATGCTTTGCCTACATACAGCACAGTACCCTCACCATCCAGCATGCGATAAACACCAGGCTGGCTGGTGAGCTTTGATAGAAAGGCTGAAAAATCTGTAGTGACTTCGTGATTACTCATAAGGTTACAATTATACTATAAAGCTCAACATTTTTTGCACTCAGCTGAAATTCCCTCTCTCTAACTCTCTCCCTGAGGGAGAGAGGACTTTAAAGGAAGATTCCTTAAAAGAAAATCCCCCTCCCAAGATGGAAGAGGCCAGGATGAGGATTGATCTTAAACCCCTCTCTCTAACTCTCTCCCTCAGGGAGAGAGGACTTTAAAGGAAGATTCCTTAAAAGAAAATCCCCCTCCCAAGATGGAAGAGGCCAGGATGAGGATTGATCTTAAACTCCTCTCTCTAACTCTCTCCCTCAGGGAGAGAGGACTTTAAAGGAAGATTCCTTAAAAGAAAATCCCCCTCCCAAGCTGGAAGAGGCCAGGATGAGGATTGATCTTAAACGCCTCTCTCTAACTCTCTCCCTCAGGGAGAGAGGACTCTAAGGAAGATTCTTTATAAGAGAAAATCCCCTCTCCCAAGCTGGGAGAGGGCCAGGGTGAGGGTTGATTTAAACCCCTCTCCCTGAAGGGAAGACTTTTAGCTGAAAGCTCCTGCTTAAGACTCATCGTGCAGTGCATCGGTGGGCTTTTCAATAATACGATGTTTCATCGCCAGGAAGGTCAGCTCGACATCATTTTTAATGCCCAGCTTGTCAAACATGCGGTAACGATAACCATTAATAGTTTTGGTACTTAAAAATAAGCGGTCAGCAATATCCTGAACGGTCATACCACTGGTGATCATAAACATGACCTGCATTTCACGTTCAGAAAGCTGATCAAAAGGAGATTCCTGGTCAGCCTCGAGGCTGCTGATTGCCATTTTCTGAGCAATTTCAGTGCTTAAATATTTCTCACCCTTGGCTACTTTGCGAATTGCGGCAGCCATTTCTTCAGCACTGGATTCTTTTGTGACATACCCCATTGCACCCAATTGTAACACTCGTGAGGGCAATGGTTCAGCGCATAATGCCGTCACGGCAATAATTTTGACCTGCGGATTGGATTTTTTTAAACGACGGGTTACTTCCCAGCCATCAATGCCGGGCATTTTCATATCGAGCAAAATCACATCCGGTTTATGCAACTTGACCTGTGTTAACGCCTGTTCGCCGCTTTCTGCCTCAGCAACGACACTCATGTCAGGTAAATCTTCCAACAAACGGCGAATACCCATTCTAACGAACACATGGTCATCCACAATGAGTACTTTAATCAAACGATGCTCCTTGACCACTACGCCAATGAACACAAAAGGTCCACTGATATTAGCAAGACTGCTCTGTCATTACAATGATAGCCAGTCAATAACCATTTCAATTTCCCTGTGCCCATTCATGACGCATACTATATAGTGTAGCGGAATTTAACAGGCCAGAATATGAATGCTTGGATTATTCGGATCCACAGGGAAAAGAGGAGGATATTCACCCAGTTCCCGCGCCCTGTTAATCAATTTGGAAATATCCTGAGTCACCAGCTCGTAAAGCTGCTCATAACTATCAATAACAAAATAAACTTTTTGTAACTGATCAATACGGTATGGCGTTCTAAACGCAGTAATAGGATTGAATATCACCCGCATCGGAATTTCGCTTTCCACGCTGTAAGCGGTTTCGCTGATTGAAGAGAGAATACCGCCGCCATATGCCCGCAGACCCTGGCGATTATTTATTAATCCAAATTCAACGGTAAACCAGAACAAGCGCTGCAGCAAAGGCCATTCATCCTCGGAAAAACCCAGCACCCGCTGGGCATAGTTGCACACAAAATCGGCATAGACAGGATTAGTAAGCATGGGACAATGACCAAAGAGTTCGTGAAAAATATCCGGCTCCTGAACATAATTCAACTCTTCTTCACAGCGGATAAAGGTAGCCGCTGGAAATTTCCTCTGTGCCAGCAACTCAAAAAACTCCCTCGCTGAAATTAGCGCCGCAACCGGTTCCACCTGCCAACCTGTTAACTCAAGCAATTTGCGGCTGATATGCGGTAATTGAGGAATTGTATCGGCAGACAGGCCCAAGCGCTTGAGGCCGTTTAAAAATTCATCGCAAGCCCGATTAACCAAAATCGGCATTTGCCGCTCATAGAGCAATTGCCAGATTCGATGTTCCTCAGGGGAATAGTTGACCATGCCCTCTGAATCAGGCGTGTGAGAAACATAGCGGCTGACAAACTCCATAATTACCTCGTGGATATTAATTCTGATGACTAAATTATAGCGATTTGCAGGATTGTGCAAATAAAAATTAATCGTACAAATACTGGTCTGGCCATTAATTACTTCCTGCTCTCAATTAGCTTTACACAATAAAGTAATTGATCTTATTTCATCGCATAAGGACACAGGATGATTGGCAGACGGGTTATGAATAGAATAATTGCACCGAATCCTGTCCAGAGCCCCTGGTATCAGTTTTTTGCTACTGGGGGGCCAGTTATCAGCTCTACGACCTTACCAAGCGCAATCTTGTTGGAGTCAGGTGTTCCCGGGCTTTAACCCTTTAAGCCTTTACAAAACCCGCAAAGCGGGGCATTCATTCGACCGCTTATCCACAGAATCTGTGGATAAGCTTGTGCATACACTGTAAAACGTCTTTAAAACAAAGGCCTGTGAGCTATTGCTTCAATTCTGACAGGCTGCATTATCAATGGCAGCGAGTTAATTTTTTATCAGGCTTGTGTTTACAGTAATTAAATCATGCTAAAATTAGCAACTTTGCACATGAAAAGCAGCATGGTTCAATCAGAACGTTATCAGCAGGCCAAACGCGTTACACTTCTTGGCGCATTAGTCAACGCAATGCTGGGTTTAATTAAATTAATCACCGGTTTTATCTGGCATTCCCATGCGCTGGTTGCAGATGGCGTACACTCTTTTTCAGACTTATTCACCGACGGTCTGGTTCTCTTTGCCTCCCGATATGGCAGTCTGGATGCAGATGACAGCCATCCTTATGGGCATCAGCGCATTGAAACTGCCGCCACTTTACTGTTGTCGCTGCTGCTCGTACTCGCAGGAAGCGGCATTGCCTGGGATTCTATTGACGAGCTGATGAACGCCAGCCACACCCGACCTGGCTGGCTTGCCCTGCCGGTTGCCTTAATTTCTATTCTGTTGAATGAACTCCTCTTTCATTACACCCGTCATGTGGGCAAGCGCATTAAATCAGAGCTGATTATTGCCAATGCCTGGCATCATCGTTCAGACGCCGCCTCTTCCGTCGTGGTGGCATTAGGATTAGTCGCCAGCCTTTCAGGGTTTATTTATTTTGATGCTATCGCTGCCATCATTGTGGGATTAATGATTATCAAAATGGGACTTGAATACGGTTGGAACAGTGTGAAAGAGCTGGTTGACACCGCGGTTGACGCCGAGACCCTGCAGGCAATTGAAACGATTATTCAGCAAGTGGATGGTGTAGACAAAATTCATCAGTTGCGCAGCCGATTCATGGGTGGCGATATCCTAATCGATGTGCATATCCTTGTCTCCCCGTTTATATCAGTCTCTGAAGGACATTATATTGCCCAACATGTTCATCAGGCATTAGTGAATAAACTCGAAAGAGTAAAAGATGTTATTGTTCACGTGGATCCGGAAGATGATGAGGTCACTTGCCCGTCCTTGCATCTTCCCAGCCGAAAAAAATTGCAAGAAATGTTAATTACTCCCTGGCAGCAGCAATTTCCTGAACTGGAGAGATGCACCATTCATTATCTTGACGGCTTTATCTATCTTGATTTGCAGATTAAATCCTCATCAATCTCTTTATCGCTTCAGGAAACCATTACCCGTGATCTCACAGATTATCCTGAAATTAAACGCGTTACTATCCTGAATCTGAACCAGAGTATTGAAAATGGGGCTTGCCGAATTGGCTAGAAAACACTTGCCAAACAGAGTATGGAAAAATATCATTCCTGCATCTTTCAGGCCCAGGCATATTATTAAACAGTATCCCACCCAAGGAAATCCATGATTGTCACTGCAGCTACATTAAAGCTGATATTTGCCGTTGCCATTGTTGCGGTAATTTTATTAGCAGGTTGGTTACCTTTTAAGAAACGAATTGAAAACGAAGAACATCTGGACTTTCCTATCGGAGAAACACTGGCGACCGGTGTTTTTCTGGGTGCAGCATTAATGCATATGCTGCCTGAAGCAAATCATGCCTTTATGGAACGAGGCTATCATTATCCTTTTGCTTTTATCATTACTGGCCTGGTTTTCCTGGTGTTTTTGTGGTTTGAACATTTGGGCAAGGAACTGTACCAGCATCATAATCACCGCCATCCGGCTTTCGCCATCTTAGCCTGGGCGATGTTGTCGGTTCATTCGCTGATGTTAGGCACAGCACTGGGCCTAAGCCACAGTAATTCAGTAGTAATCATGCTTTTCCTGGCCATTATTACTCATAAATGGGCCGAAAGTTTTGCGATCGCTGTACAACTTAACAAAAGCAGTCTCAGTCATACCAAAAGCCTGCTCTTTTTTCTATCGTTTAGCCTGATGACGCCACTGGGTATTTTTCTCGGCTGGTATTTTGGAAGAGGACTTGAGACCAATTCCCTTTTTGACTCCATACTGATCTCAGCTTCAGCCGGTACGTTTCTTTATCTGGGAACCTTGCATGGACTGGAGCGCTGTGTAATGGTGGAGCGCTGCTGTAATCTTCGCGATTTCAGTTTTGTTATCATTGGTTTTCTGTTGATGGCTTCGGTAGCGGTTTATGTATAATTTCCCCCATCAAAAACCGATTATTCTGGCATCCGGTTCGAGAGCCCGTCAGGAACTTTTGCGATCACTTGGCCTTGATTTTCGTGTAATTCCCTCCAATTGCGATGAAGAGGAAATCAAACAATCATTCCCTTTCCAGAATTTTATAGAGCTGGCCCGTCAATTGGCTCGCTCTAAAGCGCTGTCTGTGAGTGAGGCGAACCCATCCTCTTATGTGATTGCTGCAGATCAACTCTGTGTATTGGGGCAGCAGATTCTGGATAAACCGGGGGGCCATGAAACCGCGGTTATCCACCTTAAACTGTTAAGAGGTAAACAGCACAGTCAGATTTCGGCCTGCTGTATTGCTTTTGCTGGAAAAATTATCTGGGAGGCTCAGGATAGCGCTCTGCTGACTGTAAAAAACCTAAGTGAGCAAGCCATTCAAAATTATCTTCAACATGATAAACCCTATCAAAGCTGCGGCGCTTATCATTATGAGGGAAGGGCCAAATGGCTCTTTAGTGAAGTCATCGGCAGTGATAGTACCATTCAGGGGCTGCCTCTGATGGCATTGACTAATGCATTGATTGATTTGGGGATTGTGTCACTGGATTAGCTGCCATCCAGCTCCCCGCATGCCGCGGGGAAGCACAGATAATTAATAATTATTACTCTTTTGAATGACCAAATCCACCTGGATTCCAGGGAATATTATCAAAGAATGCATCCACATGCGTCATTTTACCGGTCTGAATATTCTGCTTCTCTATGATTGCCAGCTTGTAGCTGACTTCATTGTTCTTGTAATGTGGAGAAGAAACCACGGCTACAAAATTCTGCTGCTTTCCAGACGCTGGCATCATGGCGAAAGCGACATTCGGCGGCACCTCTTTGAAATTATCTTTAATTGAATTCTCGGTCCATAGCTTCAGAAACTCAGATAAACTTACCAGACCCGTTGAACGGACTGGTCGGTCTGAGAAGTAGCTCAGATAATTGGGAGGATTTTGCAAGGTCAGGGTATACGAACTGTCAGCATTTTTTACCAGCTGCGCCTGTGAGTCGCTCTGGAAAAACATGTAATTGGTCTGAGTTGAGGCCATTGCATAACTACTGACTACCAGACAAACAGTACCCAACAACTTTTTCATGATAACCTCTTAAATTAGCTCGATTCATATCCGCTACGATGAGTTAAATCGTCGTTATGCTCTTGCTTTACTACACTAGATGTTTCCAGGCTATGTCTCGCAAAAAACGGATAACGATTCTTGCCCTGCAAAGAAACATTTACCTCTGGCATATCCCTTATCTGCCTATAATCCGTCCTTATTGATTCATTATACTCTTTTTGACTCAAAGGTGAAGCAGGATTGTCATCAGAAATACATAAATCTTCGAGAAGGGGCTCTGAAGTCAGTTGCTCTTCTTCATCACTGTCCAGGCTGATATCATCATCTGCGTCATAGTAATCACTGTTCTCATCGGATTGATCTGCGTCCGCATCGTTCTGTTGTACAAATACTTCACTATTTATGTTTTCGTCATCATCTGAAAAATCAGACATTGAAAATGTGATCAACTCCTGGCTTTCGATATCATTTTCATCTTCAATTTCTTCAACCCGCACTGAAGGCTCTTTTTGACGGCGCTGTGCTAATTGCAACTGAAAATCGATAAGTGCCACTGCAGACAGTAAACCCATCAAGAAAGAGCTACCAGCCAAATCCCCGTCAAACAGACCATTAGTAACCTCATCATCATGTGCTGCGGCATAGATATCCAAAGGAAAATGGAAGAGAGCAGCAGCCAGGGAAGGATTCACACAAAGCACGGTCAATAGAAAGATTAAACTATCGCTTAATATCGGATAGCCTTCTCTTGCCAGTGACTCACATAGGCCGGTAATCGCAGTGAAAAGGATTATTGTAGTGGGAATAAATGAGTTTAAGGCTAGCTGTCCCTGCTGAATCAGTACATCCAGAACTCCAGTGAAAGCAGTTCCTCCACGCCAGAAACTGGCAGCGTGTCGAGAAAAACTACGTTCATTGCCCTCACCCAGAACACGGTAATATTCATTTCGAGTTGAAATCAGCGTGGGTATGAGAGCCAAAGCCGGCGCAATAATCTTGCCAAAGCTATCGTTATATAAACTCACTCCCCCGATATCCATAGCCACGGTGGTGATCATGGTCCATGCAAAGCCGAAGTCAGCCAGAAATCCGCCTACTGCGTAGTCCATAAAGAACGTGCCTTTATGCAGGGATTTCAGGAATTTATTTTCGGGATATCGTTTGGCAAGCGCTTCTACAACCTCGTTACTAAGTGAAATACCCGCCCCCAGGGCCATGGGAGCAATCAGCCAGGAACCTGGATGATAATAAATCGCCACCAAACCTAAAGTCGAAACCCAATTCGCTGCGCCTTCAGGAACGGAAGCAACCAACCGGATGCCGGTTTTGAATTTTTCGATTGATGAAGGCGGCTCTATGGCATTTGAATTAGCAGGAAGTAAAGGGATATTTTCCAGGTTTGGCATAACACTCCCAAAATGAATATTTACAATTAAACACAATGGATTAATATTTTACACGTAAAGACTTAAGAAAAGCTTAAGCTTCGGGAATTGAACCGTGAATCAGAGCTTTGGATTCAGCGAACAAGTCGGCGTTGTTCTGAATGAAGATTAGTGCACAAATCCGTCTTTGCGAACGAATGTGAAGCAATCCAGCTTCTAACTTTGTTCAAGGTTCGATCTGGGTTGCTTCACATTCGTTCGCAAAGACGACAAGTTAGTTAATTCGTTATAGTTACTCAACACCAAACAAGTAGCGGGTGTTAGGAAAGCAAATCTAGAGACGTAGGGAAAAAGTTCAAATTTTGACATTATTCATTGTTTTCAATAAATAAATTAGCCAAGTTCCTATCTATAGACTAAGCTAGAAAATGATAACTTCACTCAACGGAGCATGCCATGACCTTTCGATCCATGAAGTCACTATTAACAGTTGTAGTTGTAAGTTGTTTGCCGGCCATTGGTTTTAGCGACGATACAAAAACGGATGCAAAAACCGAGGCGCCCACATTCCAGTCAACCTGCGTTAATGCCTGGATGGGCCGAAATACGGAAATAACTGATAAAATGGATTTTAAAAATTTTGGTGAAAAATATTGTAAATGTGCGGAAACCCAACAACCTCTTGACACCCAGGAAGCGATTAATAAAGCCGCTCAAGTGTGTATGTCACGCACCATATTGCAAGATGCAATGGACAATGTAGAGGAAAATGTAGGCCTGGATAAAGTAACCAGTAAAGATATCGATGACAGCTGTCACAATCGCTGGCTGCTTGTGTATCCAAAAATGGATGAGAACGATAAGAAAATTGCGACATCCTATTGCGATTGCGCAGATCCCAAGTTAGTTGATTTAAGTAAAAACTCCGAAAAAATGACAGATGACGAGTATTATAAAGAAATTTACAAAATCGCTGCGACTTGTTCAGGAAAAGAAGGTAAATAGATTAAACTGAACTAGCGAGTGATGCTAATGACATAGCTGATTTTTCAGGGAGAGATCTCCTCTAGCCAGGAGATCTCAAGCTTTTTATAAGGATTGCGGGAGTAGTACGATGGGCCACAAAGATAAATGTGAGGATGCAAGTTGCCACCATAAAGGTCCTTTATGTCGAATTAATAAACCATCCCATTTAACCGATGCACGGCAGCATTATGATCGAATAGCCTGTATATTTCAGGGTGGTGGCGCATTAGGCGCTTATCAGGTAGGAGCCTTTCGTGCGATCCATGAAAAGGGTTACCAGCCCAATTTTCTGGCAGGCGTATCGATTGGGGCTATTAACAGTGCCATCATTGCCGGCAATCCCCCGGAAAAGCAGCTTGAAAAATTAATGGCATTCTGGGACAAAATTGTTCCCGCTCTGTGGACTGATTCTTTTTTTGCGCATGAAATGCCTGATTATCTGCACCATTTTCATAACCGTATGGGCGCTTTGCATACTGTATTTTTCGGCCTGGATGGTTTTTTTAAACCACGTCCATTACCCCCTCATGCTTTTTCAAATAATACGCCGGATAATTTAAGTTATTATGATACCTCCTACTTACGTGAGACTCTGGAAGAATTGATTGATTTCGATCGCATTAATGATAAAAAAATAACTTTATGCCTTGGGGCTGTGGATATTGCCTCTGGTGAAATGGAGTTTTTTAACAATCAGAAGACGGAAATAACCGTTGACCATGTCATGGCCAGCGGTGCTTTACCCCCCGGTTTCCCAGCTGTTAAAATAGGAGATAATTACTATTGGGATGGCGGAATTTATGCCAACACTCCATTAGTAACCGTATTGGATGCCTTGCCCGAACAGGATACGCTTTGCTTTGTGGTGGACTGTTTCAGCTTACAAGGCAATTTGCCGCGAACAATGGATGAGATGGAAGAGCGTCAAAAAGATATCCGCTACGCCAGTCATTCCCGACGTTTGACCAACGTGTACACCAGCCGTCAGAATTTACAGGCAGCTATTCAATATCTTAGTGATAAATTAACCCCGGAAGCGATGCAGGATCCCGAAGTTCAGAAAATTCTCGAACTGGGTCATAGCAAACATTTCAGTGTGGTGCATATCATCTATCGCGGAACCGCCTTTGCACATTCATTCAAAGATTATAATTTTATTCGCTCCGCTATTGATCATCGAATGAATACGGGCTATCAGAATGCTCTGGACGTTCTGGTTAAACCGGATTGGGAAAGAAAATCAGACAAAGCCTTAGCCTGCTCAATCTATGGCGTGCCCTCTGATTATTTTGAGCAACATTAAAAGCATAGCCTCAACTTAAGAGAAACTGCCCCTCTCTCTAACTCTCTCCCTGAGGGAGAGAGTACTTCATAACGAATTTCTTTTATAGAAAATCCCCTCTCCCAAGTTTGGGAGAGGGCTAGAGTGAGGGTTGATTTTAACCCCTTTCTCTAACGCTCCTCTTAAAATTGACGTTTATGCGAATAGGCGGGAATGACACATTTTTGTAAGCATTATCCAATAACCGGTGCCGCCTGTTTCGTCATTGCATCAACCGCGTCCAGCAAATCGTCCAATCGTTTGCAGGACGATTCAGCATCGCTTTTAAAAAAACCGTATCTCTTAGAAGAAGCTGAGTCTTCCATCTTCTGTGCGCCCTCAGAAACAGACTTCCCTGCTTTAAACCCTGATGTTTTGCATTGGGCAAGCTCCGATTTAAATTGCTCAATGTTGACTGCATTGCAAAGGCCAGCCAGAACAGTGAATAGCTTATCTTTTTGCTGTTTTGGAAAATTGACCTCTTTTTCATTGAATAATTTGTCCGCCTGTTTTAACAGATCAGCAAAAAGTGGGCCTTCTTTGATATGCGTCAAATCGGTATCAAGCCTTGAAATTCTGGCGCTGTGGTTTTTTATGTTTTGCCACATGCTACTGCTGTAACTGCGGCTTTTTACTGGTGCTTCACTTTTTTCTTCACTGGGCGTCACGGGCTTTTTATCAGGAGTTGCTGAAACTGACGGTCCGAAGTCTGGCAGCGTATCAGCCAGAGGAACTGCGCGCAACGCTTTTCTCTGTAAAGCTATAATCCCCTCTTCCTGCTCTATAGCATGAGAAGCAATAGCAGACTCAATTTGCTCGGCCATTTCCTTTTGAGACGTATGCAAATAAGAGAGCATTTCCGCTCCCGATTTCTTCAGATACTTTCTTAAAAAATCTTCCGCTTTTTCTACGCCTGCTGCATTATTGGTAAATTCTATGCTACGGGTACCATAATTCGCATCAAAATATTTTAAAACGATGGATTTATCTTTGTGTTGGATACGTAAACCCATTGTATGAGCGACTTCCTCTCCATAATAGAAGAATTGCATGCGATCTTTTTGCGGATTGGCCAGGATATCCCTGACAATGGTATGAGCAATGGATTTCTGCGTCGAGCTGCCTGCTTTAAAATTGGCTTCAGGCAAATCATCAGGCCGCAATCGCCACTGGGCTCGCTGTAAAGCCGCAATTCTTCTTACCATTGGCATATTGCTATAATCACTTTGGTTGGAAGTTAATTTCCGAAATTGCTTAACGAATTTATCCGTTATTAGCCACAGACCGGTAATACCGTAGCATTCTCCGCCCTTATTCACGAAGCCTTTTCTATCCCCTGAAATCAAAGTACCCTGGTTGAAATTTCGATGATTGACGGAAATTAAATTACTCAGTTGGGTTAAGGGATTGGAGTGGCTGGTCTTTTGCTCTTTTAACATCGGCGGATACGATTTAAAATCAATAGACTTCTGAAATCGCTTTTCAAGCGCTGGCTCCTTAATCATCGCTTTCATAGATAATCCATGAAATTCAAGACTTGCAGCACAAAGTTTCACATAATCATAGGGATTAATATGGCGTAAAAAATACTGTACCTCTTCGATAGAAAAAGGAATTGTACTAAAATTAGTTGCCATTTGCAGATAATGCTCATCGGATGCTCTGGCCCAGGCACGCTCATTGCTCCAAAGCTCGAGAAAAAGAAACCGGCTGAAATCAGGACCATATTGCGCTAATTTATCAAATATCTCTTCTGGATCTTCATTTTGCTCGCGAAATGAACTCCATAATGCCAGAATGTCCACCCGCAGGAGCACATTCATTACAACTGTTGGTTCTTCCTGGCTTAAATTATTCAGTGCAATGAGAGGATGCTCGTTTTCAAGATTCATCACCAGCTCATTTACTTTGTCATTCTGTTCAGAGGTCAGGTCTTTATAGGGATTTAGAAATGCAAAAGGGGTGAGGACACTGCGAGGAGGCATATTAATTGTCCAAATAATACACATAACGAATTATTAGTATAAAGCCTCTCTATTTGCAAATTACTAAAACCCAGGTCCGCCTTTCTTACATCTTTTGCAATACTTCCTGCAGATGTTTGACAGGTTCTACTTCGAGGCCCATTGCCTGTTTCGGTGCATTGGCAAAAGGAACAATGGCCCGTTTAAAACCATGCTTGGCAGCTTCCCTCAGGCGCTCCTGCCCGCTTTGCACTGGACGGATTTCGCCTGCTAAACCGACCTCGCCAAAGATTATTGTTTCACGGTCAAAGACCTGGTTTCTTAAACTAGAAACCACAGCCGCCAGCAAAGCCAGATCACTGCCAGTTTCAGTCACTTTCACGCCGCCCACCACATTAATAAACACATCCTGATCAAAAGTAGCTACTCCGCCATGACGATGTAAAACGGCTAATAAAATGGCTAGACGATTATGTTCAAGACCCGCCGTAACCCGTTTTGGCTGCTGCCCATGCGCTTCATCAACCAAAGCCTGCACCTCAACTAACATAGGACGAGATCCCTCCCAGGTTACCATCACTGCGCTGCCGGGTGTCGGTTCTGGTTGACGGGACAGAAATATTGCAGAAGGATTGGCAACTTCTTTTAGTCCGCGATCAGTCATCGCAAAAACACCTAGCTCATTTACCGCTCCAAAACGATTTTTTATCGCGCGAATTACTCGAAACCGGCTATCACTCTGACCTTCAAAATACAAGACACTATCCACCATGTGCTCCAGAACCCGTGGGCCTGCCAGAGCGCCCTCCTTGGTGACATGGCCTACAAGAAATACCGCAGTTTGTGAGCTTTTTGCAAAACGAACCAACTGTGCAGCAGATTCACGGACCTGCCCTACTCCACCCGGTGCGGAAGAAATGCTATCGGTAAAAATAGTTTGTATCGAGTCAATCACCACTACGCGTGGTTTTTCAGTCTTGGTATGGCTTATAATGGTTTCCACATGGGTTTCGGCCAGCAAGCGAAGACCATCCAGAGGCAACTGCAGGCGCTTTGCGCGCATGGCGACCTGCTGTAATGATTCTTCTCCCGTTACATAGAGGACAGATTGCTCTTTGGAAAGATTCGCCAGAGTCTGAAGCAAAAGAGTCGATTTACCGATACCGGGATCACCTCCGATTAGCACTACCGAACCATCCACCAATCCTCCGCCAAGAACGCGATTGAGCTCCGATAAGCCGCAGTCCATACGTACTTCATGATTGATAATCACATCTTCAACAGAAGTAACGATTGATTTCTGATTTGCGTAATTACCAATGCGCAGATTCTTCACCGGTGCAATACTTTCTTCAATCACTGAATTCCAGGCACCACACTGTGTACACTGACCTGACCATTGGGAAAAACTGGCTGCGCATTGACTGCAACTGTAACGGATTTTAGCTTTCATTTATTCTTTGCTTCTTTTTGCATAATGTAACAAACTGGGTAATCTTATCCTGAAAATCTAATCGAGGCTATGTCGACAATGAGTGCAGAAGTATTTCAATGGGCAGTCACAGGGGCTGGGCCCGCAGGAATTGCAGCGATAGGAAAACTCATCGACCAGGGTATACCGGCGCGTGAAATCCTCTGGATTGATCCTGCCTTTAAAGTGGGTGATCTGGGACAATACTGGAGTGAGGTGTCCAGTAATACCCGCGTTTCGCTTTTTGTGGATTTTCTAAAAGATGCCCACTCCTTTAAATTCAATGAAGCCGCAGAACAATTTGAGTTACTGAGACTGCCTCCCGAGGAGACTTGCAAGCTTGAATATATCGTCAAACCCTTACAATGGGTGAGCGATCATTTACGTCAATCCACCACGTCTCGGCAGGAATCAGTGCAGCAGATCAATTTATCAGGACGGCAATGGACTTTGACTACTGAAGGAAATGAATATAAAGCTGCGAATGTCATTTTAGCGACTGGTGCTCTTCCCTCTTCGCTAAACTATCCTGGTGTGGATGTATTGCCTTTTGAAATAGCCATTGATAAGCAGAAATTAGCCCAGACAATAAGCAGAGATCATTGCTATGGAGTGTTTGGCTCCTCTCACTCGGCCATCATTATCCTGCGCCATCTGGTTGAACTTGGCGTGGAAAAAATTATCAATTTCTACCGCTCCCCCTGCCGATATGCCATCAATATGGGCGACTGGATTTTATTTGATAATACCGGTTTAAAAGGTCAAACGGCGAACTGGGCACGCGAGAACATTGATGGAACACTGCCAGCCAGTCTTTCCCGATATATTATCAATGAACACAATCTGGCCCGCTATCTCCCGCAATGCCAGCAGGTCATCTATGCCGTGGGCTTTGAAACGCGGAAAAACCTGATTATCGGTGATTTTGATCAGGTCCAATACAATCCTCATCTTGGTATTATTGGTCCGGGATTATTTGGTCTGGGTATCGCTTATCCTGAATTAAAAGCCGATCCTTATGGCAGTGTTGAGGCGCAGGTGGGGCTTTGGAAATTTATGGTTTATCTTAACAAGATACTGCCATTATGGCTCAAATATCACACATAGCTTTCAAGATAAGGCGAAAAAAGCAATAGACCAAAATAGCATTTTGAAAGGGCTTGGGTATATAATATTGCAACTTTGTGCACAGGCAGTATACTCGCAACGTTCTGCCCCTCTGGAACCCCTTATGTCTAAAACCATTCATTTTGAAAAATCCATGCAGGAACTCGAAGAAATCGTCAGGCAGCTTGAGCGCGGAGATTTGATGCTGGAAGATTCACTAAAGCAATATGAGAAAGGTATCCAACTGGCTCGTAAATGTCAGGAAGTACTGACCCAGGCTGAGCAGAAAATTGAAATGTTGCGCATGAATACAATGGAAACCGGTGAGCCTTCCAATGAATAATGAGAAAGTAAATGCCCTTATTGACCGTCACGAGATGGTCTTATTGCAACTGCTGTCTGAACTCGACATTCCTGCTTCCCGGTTAAAAGAAGCCATTGCTTATTCCTTGTTTCCTGGTGGTAAGCGGCTAAGGCCGGTTCTGGTTTATCTTTGCGGTGAAATGGTTCGGGCACCACTGGCAGCACTCGACTATATCGCGGCAGCAGTTGAACTGACCCATTGCTATTCGCTGGTTCACGATGACTTGCCCGCAATGGATAATGACGACATGCGCCGAGGGAAACCAAGCTGTCACCGCGCCTTTGATGAAGCAACAGCCATTCTGGTCGGCGATGGCATGCAAGCACTTGCAATTGAAATCCTGCTAAGCAAACTGACCGATATCCTTGCACCTGCCAAGGTGATTGAAATCACCAGAGAATTAGTACGCGCCAGCGGTCCTACCGGTATGGTGAGCGGGCAAAGTCTTGATCTCTCTGAACTGAGTAACAGCAATATTGATGAACATACTTTGAAAAAAATTCATCAGTTGAAGACAGGTAAATTAATTCTCTCCTGCATTAATATGGCGTTGGCTGCGGGAAGCCCCAGCCATGAAGAAATCAGAAATCTGCGTCTTTATGGCAACCATCTCGGTCTGGTCTTTCAAATGCAGGATGACTACCTGGATGCCTACGCTTCGATAGAACATCTTGGCAAAGGCCGAGCCTCTGATTTGGCTAATGATAAAATTACCTACGCGCAGCTTTATCCCCAGAAAGGATTGCTCGAACAAATTAACCAGCACTTTGATCATGCCAAAACCGCCTTACAGCAAATCGGTTCTACCGCAATGGAACTCCTTCATTTAAATGGGCAACTGCATCAGCGCACTTCTTCTTTTTAAAACACTCCAAACTTCCAGGTATTGCTCTTGTAACCTGCTCTCCATTCTGCTGCTATTCTTTAAGAATGGACTTTTACAGAGCGATCCCGGGCATGAGACGCTGTGCAATAAATTATCTAATCGCTTTGATTCTGATATCCGCCTGTGCCTTTGCAGAAGCTGGGAAAGTCATTCAATTTACAGTTAAGGGCAGCATAGGGCCGGCTACTGCGGATTATTTGAGTCGTGGGATCGCTGCCGCACAAAATGCCAGCTTAATTCTGATTATTCTTGATACTCCGGGCGGGCTCGACAAATCAACCCGTCTCATCATTCAAGACATTCTCTCCTCCAAAGTACCTGTGGTCACTTACGTTTATCCAAAAGGCGCGCGCGCTGCCAGTGCGGGTACCTTTTTGCTTTATGCGAGCACGATTGCGGCAATGGCACCAGGAACCAATCTCGGTGCCGCAAGTCCGGTAAATTTAAGCGGAGATGAGAAGTCCGGGGTAATGGATAAAAAAGTTACTAATGACAGCGTAGCCTATATACGCTCATTAGCGCAGTTGCGAGGAAGAAATTCACTGTTTGCCGAGCAGGCGGTCATTGCCGCCTCGACGTTGACAGCCAATGAGGCACTGAAAAAAGGCGTAATTGATGTTATTGCGGATACCCCGAACGATTTACTGGAAAAACTCAATGGAAAAACCGTCAGTCAGGGAGGATTGACCATTCAGATTGATACAAAACACCCTGAAATCGCCGCAATGAATCCCGACTGGCGTATGAAGTTGTTATTGATTATCACCGAGCCAACCATTGCCTATCTGCTGCTACTGCTAGGAATATACGGCATTTTTTTTGAGCTGGTAAACCCTGGATTTGTTTTGCCAGGGGTTATAGGTTCCATTTCAATGATTATTGCCCTCTATGGTCTGCAATTGCTGCCTGTTAATTACGCCGGTCTGGCTTTAATGGTCATTGGTATTGGTTTTATTATTACCGAAGCGTTTACCTCAAGCTTTGGAATTCTTGGGATTGGTGGAACTATCGCCTTTATCGCCGGCTCAATTTTGCTCATTGATACCGAGCACCAATCCTATCAGATTGCCCGCTCAGCCATCTGGTCTATGGCTGCGGCCAATATTATTGCCATGTTTACCTTGTTGGGAATGGCTATTCAGTCGCGCCGCAAAACCGTTCACAATGGACTATCCATACTACTCAATGCCGAAGGTCGAGCACTCAATGATATTAATTTAAAAGGACAAGCCATTATAAGGGGTGAAATATGGAGCGTGAGTTCTATGAAGCCAATCACTGCCGATAAGCCGGTTAGAGTCATTAAAGCAGAGGGATTAAATCTGGAAGTGGAAGAAATAGATTCAGGGAAAGAGATCAGTCATCAGGGAGAAAATTAATCATGAGTTCATTTTTAGGTTTTTTGATTGCATTCATTATTATTATCATTATTTCAAGTTTTCGTGTTCTGCGGGAATATGAGCGCGGCGTAATTTTTCAACTGGGGCGTTTCTGGAGTGTTAAAGGGCCTGGGCTTATTCTGGTACTTCCTGGCGTACAGCAAATGGTGCGCGTGGATTTGCGTACAGTTGTAATGGACGTTCCCAGCCAGGATGTGATATCGCGTGACAATGTGTCGGTGCGCGTCAATGCAGTGCTTTATTTTCGCGTTGTCGAACCGGAAAAAGCGATTATACAGGTTGAAAATTATTTTGAAGCGACCAGTCAGCTGGCCCAGACCACGCTGCGTTCAGTGCTCGGACAGCATGAGTTGGATGAGATGCTGGCTGAACGTGAACAATTAAACAGTGACATTCAAAAAATCCTGGATAGTCAAACCGATGGCTGGGGAATTAAAGTCTCCAATGTAGAAATTAAGCATGTTGATTTGGATGAAAGCATGATCAGAGCGATTGCCAAACAAGCGGAGGCTGAACGAGATAGACGCGCTAAAGTAATTCATGCCGAAGGAGAACTTCAGGCCTCTGAAAAATTACTGCAGGCAGCGAAAGTTTTAGCAGAACAACCTCAGGCCATGCAACTTCGTTATTTGCAAACCTTATCTGCTCTCGCGGGCGGCAACACCTCGACTATCGTTTTTCCAATGCCGATTGAATTAGGAGAATTGTTGAAAAAAATGGGATAGGTTTTCATCGCGCATTATTCAAAGGCCATTTCATCACTGGGGTATAGCGCACTTCTCCACTCATGGATTGGCTTTCGAAAAGAGTGATCTCACTGACATTCATCGGGGTAAAAACTGGCAAAGAGACTTGTTCCTCAAACTGTCGATTCCATGCGTTATCCCGAATTCGACCTAAAGTCACATGCGCTGTATAAGCCCGTGACTCAGTGGAATAACCCAAGTGGTTTAACGCCTCTCCGATTATTCGGGATAACATGGCGAGCGTTTCATTCGGCTCTACTTTAAGCGATATCACCTTGGGATAAGCAGGATTAGGGAAATACAGAAAGTCTCCAAATTCTATGGGAAATGGTTCACAGCTAAGCTCAGCTGTTAAAGTCTTTGCAAGTAACGGTATATCCCTGCAATTCATTTTTTGCACAAACTGCAAAGTCACATGCAAATTTTCCTTTAATGTCCATTTTACTGAAGAAGCATGTGAATGCTTCTGCATCCGGCTAATCAATAGAGCCAGCTCTTCCTGAACCTGGCCGTTTATCCCTACACCAAAGAAAGAGCGAAAAGACTCCATAATCATTCTAATAATCGAAGTTATTTCTAATTTACGATAAAACACTTTCTTTTTCTATGTTATCCACAAAATCTGTGGGTAACTGTGTGTATAGCTTGTCAGTTTTACCAAAACCCAGCTTGTGAGAAATGTATCAACAGCCCATCAAAAAAGAACAAAACAGACTCAAAGAGGAAAAATATTAGCCTTTATGTTATATTAATTTGTATATCCTTAAAAAGGGAACCGGGGTATGGAGCTACAGTTGAGTAAAAACAAGCTTCTTATGGAAGCTTTAATGGCTTTAAAAAAACTGCTCAGGGATGAAGAAGCTTTAGATATTGCGGTGTTTCGCAATGGCCGCGTCAAATCGCCTGGCGTCAAATCAGGATATGAGGATGCCGAATTTCTGGATGGCTTTGTTTCCTTATCCACATTAAGCCTATGGGATACTCTGGATCAAAATGGGAATATTCAGGTCGATGCAGTGAGAAACGCTGGATTCAAGGTAGAATTGAATAACGATAGCTTGAAAAGCAATCTAAGTATGCTCTTTACTGATTCCCAGATTGAAAATCTGTCTGATAAAGAAAAATTATATACCGATGCTATCGTTTACACTATCAGTTCAGAACTACAAACACCGGAGCGATTAATTGCCGCGCTGCAACCTGGTCCTTTTCAGAAATTCTTCAATATACAGTCCCTGATAAAAGAAGCATTCGATGGTCTTGATCTTACAGCCCTGCTTAAAGATAGTGTCTCGTTGGAAAAAGCAATTGACCTGAGACTATCCGCCCTGAACACAAAACCCGATGAACAATGTGTAGCAGAGTATGAACCCCGGGATCTTGAATTATTTAGCTCGCAGAAAAGTATCAACTATCGGCAGGTTCTTGAATCAATTAATCAGCAGGAACAACGACGCAAAGAAATACGTCAAAGAGACTTGCCTCATTTTTCAAGTTTAATAATGGAGCTGACAGCGCTTGCCCATTCAACCGACTTTTTAAATGGGTTCGTAGAAAAAACAAAATTGCTCGATAAATCCAGACTTATTCTGGAATTATTGAGTCGCACACAAATGTCCGCAGCAACGGGAATTCCCAATCCATTTCCTAAAGAAACCCGCTCACTGGAAAATCTTTATCATCATTTGATTATTGATGCCCTCTATCAGACCCTACAGTCTGAAAAGGAGAATGGTGTTAAACATCTTATCCAGGAACTGAAAAGTTCCGAAGCCAACGCTCTATGGGAAAAAACGGTTTCTTGCCTGGCAGAACATTTTATCACCCTTTGCGACAGCATGTTTTCTTTCTGCCTTGGGTCTAATCTCAACGCTGAAAACAAAATATCATTAAACAATGCCTATCGACTGGCCAGTGTAATCGCACCGGAAATTCAGAATAATTCACTTAAAAATAAATTATTGGAAGCAAGAGCCGAGGTATTTCTGGCAGCATTGATGCAAATCCTCATTACCACGACCCTAAGTCAAAAGGGCTGGGGAGTTCGGAATAGCCGTTATGAAATAACCATCGACGGAAAACCTTATAAACTCCCCAGGCGCGCCTCTGAACAGTATGAAGCGATTCAGGATTTTATGAATGGCAAACTATCCGCAATAGAGGCCGCAAGCCTGGTAATGAGTATTGGCCAGAAGGACTCCTCCAATTTCATCACCAGCCCCGGAGTGGTCGTAAAGAATTATTTTTCACTATTTAAAGAAGGGGATCGCAAAAAAACTGAAGAAGAGGTAACCGAGCAGTTAACTAAAAAAAATAACCCCGGTTAAACCTCAACCTGATGATAATCGCATCGCAGAAACCAGCTAGCCGCAAATGTTATAGCCTCCATCGACATACAGAACCTGCCCGGTGATGTGAGCCGCTTTATCTGATACCAGAAAAGCAGCCATCTCCCCTACTGACTCAATAGTAACTAATTGATTAAGGGGTGCCTCTTTTGCTGCTTTTTCCATAAGCTGATCAAAATGTTCCAGACCAGAGGCTGCACGCGTCATTATCGGACCGGGAGAAATGGCATTAATCCTGATTTTCTCCTGCCCGAGGTCAATTGCCAGATAACGGACGGTCGCTTCTAAAGCGGCCTTCACCGGCCCCATCAGATTGTAATTTTTAATTACTTTTTCGGAACCATAATAACTCATGGTGATTATCGATCCGCCATGACTCATCAGAGGCTCCACCGCTTTGGAAAGACGAATCAGTGAATGACAGGAAATGTCCATTGCCAATAAAAAACCCTCTTTGGAGCAATCGACCACTCGCCCCTGCAAATCTGATTTTGGGGCAAAGGCGATGGAATGAATCAGAAAATCCAGCTTTCCCCATTGTTTACGAATTGTTTCAAAAAGAGCAGTGGTTTCCTCGTCGTTAGAGACATCAAGAGGCATAACAATGGGGGCCTTCACTTTCTCAGCCAGAGGCTGTACATATTTTCGCGCTTTTTCATTCTGATAAGTCAATGCCAGCTCTGCTCCGGCCTCATGCAATACTTTTGCACATCCCCAGGCAATTGATGATTCATTGGCTATGCCGACAATTAATCCTTTTAAACCCATTTTCAAGACTCCTTATTCAGTATGGCCAGGCTGTGTAAAGCCATCAT
Organism: Legionella quinlivanii; assembly: GCF_003265995.1. GTDB lineage: Bacteria > Pseudomonadota > Gammaproteobacteria > Legionellales > Legionellaceae > Legionella_C > Legionella_C quinlivanii_A. Next base: position 63,664 of record NZ_MVJN01000014.1, read on the forward strand.
TTTTTCTTCATTGGCGGAAATAACCAGCACAGAACGTACAGGCAAAAAATGAATCGCATCCAGAATTTTTTTACGGACCGGCATCGAATTTTCGCCAATGCCTCCTGTAAATATAATATGATCCACGCCTCCCAGAGAGATAGCCATCATCGCCATATATTGCGCCACTTTCAGGCAAAAGAAATCCATTGCGAACTGCGCTTTTTTATCTTCGCTTTTCTCAAGCAACTGAACATCATTCGTCCAACCGGATAATCCTTTCAAGCCAGACTCTCTATACAATAGCGACTCCACTTCCTCGATACTAAAACCAAACTGCCTGACTAAATAAGGAATAACGCCCGGATCAATACTGCCGCAGCGCGTACCCATCGGCAAACCATCAAGGGCGGTCAATCCCATTGTCGTATCCACACTACGGCCTGCGGACATAGCACAAAGACTAGCCCCGTTCCCCAAATGAGCGGCGATAATCAAATCTTTATTCAGAGCACTATGATGCTTATCAAGATAATAGCTGATCCATTCATAGGAAAGACCATGAAATCCATAACGCCTTACTCCAGCCTGGCGAATGGTTTCAGGCAGGGCATATTCAGTAAATAATGGCTCATGCCCGGCATGAAAGGCAGTATCAAAACAGGCGATTTGTATAACACTCTTGCCAAGCTGGTAAATGTATTCCACTCCGGCAATGTTGTAAGGCTGATGCAAAGGAGCCAAAGGACAAAGCGTTTTCAAATAATCGATAACATCAGGGGTAATAAGAACTGAATGCTTATAACGCTCACCGCCATGAACAATACGATGTGCTACAGTTAGAATTTTCCATTGGCATTCATGATGTTCTATCCAGTTAAAAATGTATTCCACGGCTTGCCGCTGATCCATATTCTCCGCGAGACTTAAACTTTCTGACGGTCCCTCATCAACCCGGGCTGCAAACACAGGCTTACCGCCAATATTAAAAACCTTGCCACTGGCCAGCAATTCAAGGCTTTCATCAGCCACAAACAATTGAAATTTGACGCTTGAAGATCCGACATTTAATACGAGGATGCTGTTTATTGCCAGGCTCATTTAATCAGACCTTCTTTTCGAGCAGCAGCCATTTTTACTGCCAGTGCACAGGACAGCAGTCGTGTACGAATTGAATCAGCACGGCTGGTCAAAATAATTGGAACTCTGGCGCCTAATACAAGGCCTGCGGCATCAGCATGTCCAAAAAAAGTGAGCTGTTTGGAAAGCAGATTCCCTGATTCAATATCAGGAACTACCAGAATATCCGCATCCCCTGCCACTTCGGAGATAATATTTTTTTCAATAGCGGCCTGTTTGTTAATCGCATTATCAAAAGCCAGAGGACCATCCAGAATAGCCTGAGTAATTTGTTCTCTTTCTGACATTTTACATAATAGTGCCGCATCCACGGTGGCCTGCATCTTCACATTAACGAACTCGGTAGCTGCCAGTATCGCCACCTTGGGCTTTTTATCCATTCCATAAAGAACCCGCCACAAATTGATGGCATTTTGGCAGATATCCGCTTTTTCGGATACCGTAGGCGAAATATTAATCGCAGCGTCTGTGATAACCAACGGTTTATGATAAGAAGGAACGTCCATTACATAGGCATGGCTAATACGGTATTTGGTTCGCAAATTGGCAGAAGAAGGCACTATTGCGCCAAGTAACTCATGAGTCGCTAAAGAGCCCTTCATGATCGCATCAACTTTACCCTCCGCCGCAAGCGACGCGGCTCTGACTGCTGCGGCATCACTATGAGGGCAATCAATAATTTCCCACTGCGAGATATCAATATTGGCTTCACTGCCTGCTGCCCTGATTTTAGCGACAGGACCAACCAATAGAGGCCTGATCAATCCCGCCCGTTCTGCATCGGCAATCGCCTCTATGCTGCTCGCTTTAACCGGGTGAACGACCACAGTGTTAATAGGGCCAATCTTTTTGCAGGATTTGATGATTGGTTCAAATCGGTCATGGTTATGAATTTCGATATCAGGCAAACGTGTTTTGGCAACCTTCAGTTTTTTTGTCGGAGCCAATACCCGTGCCTGCCCCTCAATAACGATGTCGCCCTTCTCATTTTTTCCCAAACAATTAAAGAGGACAATTGGTCTGTCTTTTTCCTTGTCAATTACAGTAATTGTAATTGTGACCGTATCTCCGAGATGTACCGGATTCTTAAATTTAAGATCCTGACCAAGGTAAATGGTACCAGGGCCTGGTAAAGCGGTACCTAATAAAGCAGAGATCAAACCGCCAGTCCACATACCGTGACCGACAATTCCATGAAATATATCATTTTGCGCAAATCCGGGATCCATATGAGCAGGATTGATATCGCCGGAAACTGCTGCGAATAAAGCGATATCCTCAGGGGTTAACCTGCGGCTTAACATGGCTTGCTGGCCTATGGATAATTCATCAAAGGTTGTATTTTCAAGAAATTCATCGGTCACAGCTTATATCCCTAATACAGTGTTGTTAAAGAAACGCGCATAAGCGTCACTAAAAATCCTCTCTCCCTCAGGGGGCATTGCCATTAAGTTAAGCTCAAATGTATATTAAAATGTCTTCCCCGCGAAGGCGGGGATCCATCTCTGAGCGAGCTATAATGCCAATTGAGGAATGGATTCCCGCCTTCGCGGGAATGACCAAATTCCTTAACTTAATGGCAGTGTCCTGTGTCCTCTACCAGCTTGAGAGAGGGGATTTTTTCTTAAGTTGATACCTATCCTCAAACGCGGAATTATGGTTTTTTGTTTCAGCGTTTTGGTCGAAGCAACTTACTTTTTTTATTATAATAAGAGTTCCTGGAACGGCTATCTGATGCGAAAGTTGCTATCGCTTTGAGAACAAGATTGCCCACTTTTGAAAAGGCTTGTAATAAGGCGAAAGCCAGCGTTCTGGCTCTTGTTGAGTGTGTTTTCATAAAGCACTTCCTATGCTAACAAATTAATCATCCATTTTGCGCGCTTACCTGCACGCAGCTTAATGATATAATTTAAACTAAATTCACACAATAATTCTTAAAAAAGAAAACCGGTTATCTAAAATTCATCCCATAAATTTAACTGCTTTGGCCCCTGCTCCTTTTTGCAGAATTGACTGGTATTTAAAGCAATCTGCCTTTCAGTATTTAACCCAAAACGCCTGCAAGCCTTCTGGAATCGCATCTTTAACAAATTGGCAAATTCCCCCTCTCCACGCATACGGCTGCCAAATGTCGAATCATATTCTTTACCGCCGCGCATCTGACGAATTAAACTCATAATGTGCCCGGCACGCTCTGGAAAATGCTTGCCCAGCCATTCCTTAAACAAATCCTTAACCTCGTACGGTAATCGAAGCAGTACATAAGCAGCATTACGCGCTCCAGCCCTGCTGACCGCTTCGAGTATCCCCTCCAGTTCCATGTCATTAACCATAGGAATTATGGGTGCCAGCATCACCTGCACTGGGATATTATGTTGCGCTAAACCCTGCACCAGCCTTAATCTTGCAGAAGGTGCCGAGGTTCTTGGCTCCAGGATGCGCTTAAGATCAGTCGATAATGAAGTAATACTGACCGCCACTTTGGCCAGGTTGTTTTTCGCCATAGCTGCCAGCAGATCGAAATCTCTTTCCAGCAGCGAGTTTTTAGTAATTAAAACCACCGGATGCTGATGCTCAAGCAAAACCTCTAACAGGCTGCGGGTTATTTTCAATTTCCCTTCAACTGGCTGATAGGGATCCGTGTTTGCCCCAATCACGATGGGTTTACACTGGTAGTTTGCCTTATTGATTTCCTTTCGTAATAATTCGGCAGCATCCTGCTTGTAGAAAATTTTGGTCTCAAAATCTAAACCGGGCGATAAATCCATATAGGCATGGCTGGGTCTGGCATAACAGTAAATACACCCGTGCTCGCAGCCCCGGTAGGGGTTAATCGACTGTTCAAAGCCAATGTCAGGGGATTCGTTGCGGCTTATTATTGTTTTTGCTGATTCAGGATATAAAAAAGTCTCAAGCGGCGGCAGCGCTTCTTCCTCTCTGTCCCATCCATCATCATAGTATTCATGACTTGTTTTTGCGAAACGCCCTTCCGGGTTGGACAAAGCGCCTCGATTTTTAATAGTGGGTCCAGTTTTCATGATCAATAACTCAACATCTTTTGATGCAATTTTACCCAAAATAGTTGAAAAATGTAGCCCAAATCAGCAAATACTTTCTTGTGAAAATCAGATGATTAAAGCAGGAATGACAGCATCTGGGGCTCGACCAGACGGTTTTTAACTTTTTTTGTCTGCCAGTTCTTTTGCCTCTTTCCACAAGGCCATTAACTGTTCAAAGGATAAATGGTCAAGATTGTTCAGATTCTGACTTTTAGCTAATTGCTTGACTACTAAAAAGCGCTGCTCAAATTTGTTCAAACTCTTTTCAAGCGTTAATTCGGGATCATAACCGCAATATACGCAAAGTGATAACACCGCATGAAGCAGATCACCGATTTCATATTGCAGTAAATCATTTTCTCCATGGTCCTGGTCCAGCAATTGATTGACTTCCACACACTCGCTTTCAACTTGTGCCAGAATCTGCCGGGCATTATCCCAGCGAAAACCAAACAGCATGGCGTCCAGTTCCAAATCGATCAATTTGTTAAATAAATTCATAACTTGAATATTTCCAAGTGCGGTAGATAATTATTATCATGGAGGATTCAGTTTTATTCCAGTCTTAAAGTCCTGAATTCGTTCGAATGAGTTGATTTTGACATTACCAGAATGGTAATAATTACACCATTTAGTTAGTTACAGAGCAATAATGCCCCTTCACAAAAAACCGACAATATCCCCCTGATACCTCCGGGGATCTAATGGCGGATAATCAATACGCATTGCCAACGGATTTCAGACAGCAACGAGACGCTTACCTACAGGCCAAATCGTTCTGGAGTTTTAATTAACTTTGACTGCCTGCCTGATTTTCATTAAGCTCAGGTAAAGTGAATTGATCAGGACGTAATCATGCCAGTACTGCAAGGGAATAATATTAGAACCTACTATGAAATTCATGGACAGGGTCAACCGCTGGTATTGATTGCCGGGTATACCGGCGATCACAATTTCTGGAATCTTATGCTGCCGCAACTGGCAAGCCAATTTCAGGTCATCATTTTTGATAATCGGGGAATTGGTGAAACAACAGATAAGGGAGAGCCTTTTACTTTAGAGACTATGGCAGCCGATGTCATTTCATTGATTGACGCACTTGGGCTGCTAAAGCCGCATATTCTGGGTCAGTCAATGGGGGGAGCTATTGCACAGATTGTCGCCCGAAACTATCTCGACCGCATCGGTAAACTAATTCTTTTAAATACCGTTTCCCGTTTCAATCAGCGGACCATCAGAACGCTTGAGAGTTTGCTGCGTTGCCGCAAAGAAGGGGTATCCTTTGATTTGTTTATGGATCTGGCAATGCCCTGGTTTCTTTCCAATGCCTATCTAAGCAATGAACACAATATTTTATTATTTAAAGAGGTGCTTAAAAATAGTCCCATTCCTCAAACCATTGAGGATCAGCAACGCCAGCTTAGAGCACTTGCTACATTTAACTCCACCGTCTGGCTGGGAGAACTAAATGTTCCCAGTCTGGTTATTGCGGCGGAAGAGGATATCATCACCTTACCGGGAGAGAGCGAAGCCCTGGCGAGGATGTTACCTAATGCCGCGTTTATGAAGGTCCATGGTGCTCACTCCAGCCCTCTTGAACAAGCGCAAAGGGTCAATGAGTTAATTTTAAAATTTTGTGTTTAAAAAACCCGGCATAGACCATATTTAGACAGATGGCTTTAGCCCGCGAAAAATTAAACGCGGGCGTAACCTGATATCTATCCTATTGACTCAGTCTCTCTTTAATCGTTTGTGCCGTATCATTTATAACCGTTAGCAACTGCTGATAAAGCTGCTCCAGTAATGCAGTATGGCCTGACAAATGATACTCCTCCAAACACTGACAAGCCCATTGCAAACGTACATTTCCGCAATACATCGCACTGCTCTTCAGTTTGTGAGCCAGTCTGGCTACTTTCTGCCAATCTCGTCCAGAATGTGCTTTGGTTAATTCTTCTCCAATGGCAGGTAATTCTTTTTCAAGCAATAAACTGAGCATTTCACGTAAAGTCGCAAAATCACCCAGATTAGCGATACCAATAGTTTCATCAAATAAAGCATGACCTGACAAGGCGAAATAATGGAGTTCCTTGTTATCGCTGCCGTGGTGAACGAATTTGTCTTCTGCAATGAATTCTTTCAAAAGACCTTGAAATGCCGGGAGAGTCACCGGTTTGCTGATTAATTTATTCATTCCAGCAGGAAGCTTTAGGGTATTACTGGATGATAAAGACTGCGCAGTCAGGCCTACAAATGGAATAGCCGCCCGGCCCTCCTGCTGCTCAAGTTCGCGCAGTCTATTTAACATTTCATGACCCGAAATTCCTGGCAGGCCCAGATCGCTGATGATTAAATCAAAGGGTTGTTGCTGCAAAAGCTGCAATGCCTCTTCTCCAGAGGTGGCAATCTGATAATGACATCCGGATTTTTGCGCCATGATCTCCACAGTTTTTAATGCGACCGGATTATCCTCGACTAACAATAAGCGCGCCTCATGATTTGATATTTCATGATCAGAATTCAATTTTTCGTCATCCTGATACTTTTCATCATAACTGATATCAGGCTCTGCCAACACCATCGGAAGTTTGAAGTAAAATCGGGTTCCCTTGCCAATAGTACTGCTTAAATTAATTTCCCCCCCCAGCAATTCCACATAGGTTTTCACGATATGCAAACCTACCCCATGCCCCTGATATTGCGCTTTATTGGATGGGTTTACTTTAAAAAACCGATCAAATACCTTGGCTTGAGCCTCCTCGCTTATGCCTAAACCTGAATCAAATACCGAAAACTCCAAAGTTACATTATTCTCTTCCTCTGAAAGCTTCTGAATGCTTACTCCAACATGACCTTCCTGGGTGAATTTAATGGCGTTTCCCAGCAAATTCAGCAAAATGCGATGAATTTTAATGCGATCACTGATAAACCAGTCAGGAACATCTGGCTTGATATCAACCAGAAACTCAAGCTTTCGCATTAATACAGAGGGTTGCTCCAGCTGGACAATATCTTTAATTAATTTTCTCAGGCTGAAATGCTCATAATGCAAATCTTTTTCCTGAATGTTTCCAGAAGAAACAATTTCCAGGACGCCGTTTAGCAATGCGAGCAACTGGGTACCGCTTTCGTGTATCCAGCGAGAATATTGCATCTCTTCCTGTGTATTGGCATTTTCCTCAAGCAGGTTGGACATGCTGATGATGCCGGTAATCGGTGTGCGAATGTCATGGCTCATATTGGCGAGAAACTCGTCTTTGGCAATGTTGGCGGCTTCTGCCAATTCCTTTGCCTCACGCAATGCTTCGGCCCGTTTATTATCTTCCGTTACGTCCGTGGCCACTCCGGTGACGCCATAGCAAACCCCCTGTTCATCAAATAATGGAAATCCATTATCAATAATCCAGCGTATTTCACCATCGGGACGAATAATTCGATAATGTTCGGAATAACGGGCTCGCTCGCCCAGGCGACTCACTTTTTCAGCCATTTCTGAAATAGGATTATGATCCATCGCATCATCGGGATGAAGAAAATCCATCCATATCGATGGATTATTGTATAATTGTTCGCGAGAACGTCCCCAGATGCGCTCAAACGAAGGGCTAATGTATTGAATTTTCTTGAAATCCGGGCTGCTAATCCAATACACCTGATCACTATGTTCAGAGAATTTTGCCAGGAAGTCTCCGACTTCATTAATAGTGAGATGAATCTTGTCCTTTTTTTCACCCATTGGAATGCTAGACTAAGAAATGTATAATTAAAATTTTAGCAAACTATATTTATTTTGCGCACTATTTATTTTTGGAGCAAACATGAGAGACCCCGCAGGCCAAAATGCAAATAATGCTGATCAGGTAATGACACAAGCAACTTGGGTAAACCACATCGAATCACTTATCGCGCAAGGTCTTTCCCAAAAAGAAATTGCCGCCGGGATGTTAAAACCAACCCAAAAAACCGGCTACCTGAATCTACAAAACAAACCCTACTTAATCAAGGCAGGCATGGGAAGACCGACTTATCCTGCTTCCGTTGCCGCCGTTTTGAAAAAGTACTTCTCTAATATAGAGGAAACGGCAAAAAAAGAAAGACAGGAGTTAGAAAATACATCCGGCAAGGGTGCACTGGATTACGGCGATCCGCAGGGAGATGAGGCAAATCGAAAAATGATGGCCACCGCCATGTCCAATTGGTACGATGCTCCAATCTCACCCCAGGATATTCTCTTTACTGTCGGTGGAGCCGGAGGCCTGCATTTAGTATTTGAAGTGCTGAACCAATTAAATGATAACGTTCCCTTCCGGATGATAACCCCTTTTCCTCATTATTCACTTTATGCTTCAAATCCCGGGCATAAACTTCACCCAATTGATGTGTTCAAACTGCCTGGGTACAAACTGACTGCAGAGGCGATTGAGGCCAGTATTATTGAAGCCTATGAAGCGGCCAAAGAAGATCACATCCAGCCCAAAGCCATCTTAATTTGTAATCCCAATAATCCCATGGGGACCGTGATTGATGCAGAAGAGATGAAAAAAATTGCGGTAGTACTTAAGAAATATCCTGATTTGCGCATCATCTTTGATGAAGCCTATACAGAAATGAATTACGTGCGCAGAGGTCTTCTGGAAATACTTGAAGATTTACTTAAAGAAAATCCGGATCTGAAAATTATTCTTGATGAAGCCCATGAAAAAATGGGGATGGAAGAAAAAGTTAATTTTTTAAATCTGGTCGGTACCTTGCTCCAGCAAAATAAGCTTCAGAACGAACATTTACCCGAGCTCAGAAAAGAATACCAAAAAACCCTGGATATTATAATGAGCGGCTCCATTTCCTTTAACCTAATGTACCATTTATTCACTTTGAGGTCTCAACTGAGCCATATCGAAAACGCTGCGAAAAGTCTGCGCATTGATAGAACCATCAAAGATACCTATGGCGACAAGGTCTATCATTCCCTGAGAAAACTCACAACGGCTCTCGAAAAAGATTCAAGACTGTCTCAAATGCTGGAACAGGCTCAGGCTATCAAGGATAAGGAAAATGCTTCATTGGCAAAACTGGCTCCTGAGTTAGTTGATCGGATTATTATTATGCGCTCAGCAACAAAAGCCTTCTCTGCCGCAGGTGAGAGACTGGCTGTTTTAATGGCTTTTGATCCCGTGTTTATGCGCGAGCTCAAAACCTTGCAGATCAACACCGTGGGTCATGCGCCCCGCTCTTTACAAAAAGCCTATGCCGAAACCATGGCGAATCTTAATGAAAAAGAGCATCTGCTCATGAAATATTTTTATAAGGCAAAGGTCGATTATGTAACCCAGCGTGCCAAACAAATGGGAATTACCCTACCCTCAGCCGAATACCATACTGAGGGCACCTTCTACGTTCCAGTGGATTTAAGTGAGCTATTTGGAATGAAAATTCCTGAAGGCGCAACCAGAGCGCTGGAAAAAGAGGGCGTAGTCAGTAATGATTTGGAGCTGGCCTACAGTTTGTTATATAAAGATCTGCTGTCCATCAGTCCTTTTTCCTATTGTGGTGTCGACGGCAAAAAAGGGTATATGCGTATTACCTGCTGCAGCCCACAGGATGAGTTATGTGAAATGATGGACCGAATCGAAAGACGCATTCTTAAAGTAAGGCTTGAGAAAAATCAAAAAATGCGCCATGAAATTGAACAGTTACTTCATAGTTATGAGAATATTGAGACTACCTATTCAAAAAGCAGTTTATTAAGCGAGCCGTCTTCAAAAGATCGCTGGGGAGAGCAAAGTTCTAAAAATGAACCCCCTCTATCATCAAGCCAGGAAGAAGAAAGAAGCAGTATCGAGGATTTTGCCCGCGAAATCAGAATTCGTTATCAGAACATTCACAAGGAAAAAAAGCCCAGCGCCCGCGGAATTCAAAAAGAAAATAAACAGCTTGAGAACATACTGTCGGAATTGCGGCCTGCGATTATGAGGGCTACCCGATTAGGTCAAAGAATAGCCGCTCGCAAAATTAAAAACTTTCTATCCCATAATTTTCTTACCAGGAAAGATGATAATGAAAGAAAAAAACAGCAGCGCGAAGAAGATGCAATCTGGAAGAGAGTAGTCGATAAAATGTTTGTCATAGATTGCCCACAGAAGGATAGTCTTCTCTGTCTCACACGTGAAAAGCGCATGGTCTATACAGAATATGCGGAGGCAATCAATAAGTTAGAAAATACTGGCAATCTTCCCCAGCGCCCTCGCTCACAATAGGGTATAGGTCAACACTGCCATTAATTTAAGGAATTCTCCAATTACCTGTAGGTTGGGCCCTTGGCCCA
>NZ_MVJN01000015.1 GCF_003265995.1 Legionella quinlivanii
AGGCAATCAATAAGTTAGAAAATACTGGCAATCTTCCCCAGCGCCCTCGCTCACAATAGGGTATAGGTCAACACTGCCATTAATTTAAGGAATTCTCCAATTACCTGTAGGTTGGGCCCTTGGCCCATAGCCGTCAGGCTAAGAATATCTGATCCCCTCTCCACCGCGCGCAGCGGGGGAGAGGGTTAGGGAGAGGGGGCTATAAACAAGGTCGCGTAGCGATTCATTAATCATATTTCTGTGATTAGGGTTTATTGCCACAACAAAATGGAATCACTAACGTGATAAATTTTTTAACCCCCTCACCCTACCCTCTCCCCCACGCTGCGCGCGGTGGAGAGGGGATAACATTACTTCTTAGCCTGACGGCTATGGGCCCTTGGCCCAACATTCGGTTCTGAAGTGACCCTACAATAATTCCTTAATGCCAGTGGCCTCCTTGCCTTTACTTTTCATTTTCCCGACTCAATGCCATACTCATCTCTTTCTATACCGAGCAGATCTTGTGATAAAGAAAACAGCTTATCTAATTATTATAACGGTGATCATAGGAGTGCTTTCTGGCCTAAGTGGAATGTGTATTGCCTTGCTATTGCACTGGATACAGCATATCGCTTACGGTTACAGCTTACAGCATATTATCAGCCCGGAGAGCTTTCTCCAGGGGGTCGAGGCAGCTTCGGGCGAACGCCGGCTATCGGTTTTGGTCATTTGCGGCTTGGTCGCCGGTATTGGCTGGGGACTCCTCTACCGCTTTGGCACTCCACTGCTTGGCATCTCCAACTCCATTAAAAAAGCCGAGCCTATGCCGGTCATTGCAACGAGCATCCACTCTCTTTTGCAGGTAATAACCGTTGCACTTGGTTCACCGCTGGGCAGAGAAGTAGCGCCTCGCGAAATAGGCGCACTGTTCGCTGGATGGATTTCGCAAAAAAGCGGGCTGAGAAGCGAAGATACCAAAATAATGATCGCTTGTGGGGCCGGTGCTGGTCTGGCCGCGGTCTATAACGTTCCATTGGGTGGCGCCCTGTTTATTGCAGAAGTCTTGTTGCTTAGTTTTAACTGGTCGGTGCTGCTGCCAGCCCTTGTCAGTTCCACAATAGCGGTTGCCGTCTCCTGGATTGGTTTGGGTAATCAGCCGCAATATGATCTTTCAGGATTAGTGCTCAGTCCCGGAATTATGGCCTGGTCAATACTCACCGGACCTGTTTATGGGCTTGCGGGTTACTGGTTTAGTAGAATTGCGAATCAATGCCGTAAAGCGGCAAAGCACAACTGGCAACTACCGATTCTTTGTATTCTGAATTTTAGTTTAATCGGCGTGCTGGCTATTTTCTTTCCAGCTATTTTAGGGAACGGTAAAAGTGTCATCCATGTCGAATTTGGAGCCGTCACGCTGATGTCGCTCTCGGCAATATTATTTCTGTTGCGTGTTATAACCACCTGGTCGAGTTTACGGGCCGGGGCAGAAGGAGGCTTGTTAACGCCCTCAATGGCGGCCGGTGCCTTGTTGGGCGGTTTTTTAGGCGGTTTATGGAATCTGTATTTTCCAGGTATTATCCCTGCTTCCTTTGCTGCAATTGGCGCCACCGCGATGCTGGCTGCCAGTCAGAAAATGCCGCTGACCGCTATTGTACTTATCTTTGAATTTACCCGTATTGATTTCAGCTTTATTATGCCCGTCCTCTTCGCAGTATGCGGATCACTTGCCGTTTGCAAATTATGTATGAGTCTTGAAAAATAACCCGGCTGGGCATAACCGGGTTCATTGCATCAGGACATGCGATAGATGAGCGTGCCGGAAAGCCCATTATCCTGCACATTAGAGGCCCATTGTGCAATATAGGAAAGCTTCAACTGCAAATGATCTGTCTCAGGAGGCTGCAATAACAAACCTGCATCAATCAGTACAGAATTTCGCGCAATGGGACTGCCATAAATAGTAAAGGGGTTACTGCCGCTATTAAAGGCCATCAGCGTCTGCGGGTCTAAATGATGATTCGCATGCTGCCATCCCAGCATAAGACGTTGAGCAATGCTGATTCTGTCATTGACAAGCAGATTGGATGTTTCACGAAGTCCCAGAGTGGAATAGAAAAGATTTTCCTGACCGCGGCCATTTAAGGCGGCAGGACTGCCGGACTCGAAAAAGCGGCGCGTTTCCACATTCACATAGCTGCCGCCTATAAAGGGTTCTGCTTCTATATTGTTCATTGTGAGCGGATAGCCTAATTCCCCAAACAATTGTGCTGTATTGCCGTTGGAATTGGATTTAACCGAGTTGGAAAAGCCGGGGAATACAATATTACGATGCGTATGAATATCATGCCAGGTATAGGCCGCTCCACCTCGTAAATTAAACCAGGCCAGATGACTGCCTGCATAAACTCCCAAATCGTAATTGTCGCTGGATACCCAGGAGTTTCGTGCATACACTTTAATGTCTGAATTACTAATCCCACCAATCATTCCAAGACGAAATGGCAAAACAGAGGTTGTGTCAGCTCCCAGGAAAAATCCACGGGTTCTGCGATCAGTTTGCGCCGCATTCCCATTGCCTTCCAGTTTACCCCAGGCGCCAAAACCTTGGCCCCACCAGCTGAGACCTGACAGCTTCTGGACTTTCTGATTAGTATCCACCTGTACACCTTTCAAACCTGAGAAAGCCTGCTGCAAGCGATTTAAAGCCGCATAGCGCAGATAACGGCTTTCTTCCATAAAGGCACCTAATGTCGATACATGGATTTCCCCAGAAAGGCTGTCAAATGCCTGTGGGGCGAACTGTAAACTGCTCAGGTTACTGATTGCGTCAAAGACCGGATTACCGCCACCAAGACTCTCTACCCCTTCCGCCGTATTGAACTGATTGACAGTTAAGGCGGTACTGGAAAATCGCAGACCATTTCGCAGAATATCCAGATAAACATGCTGCGAATCATAGGCAAGAATAAAATCCAGAAACGGTAAATGCGCATTAAGACTATTGTAGGTTCCTGTAACCCCGCCAAGCGCTGTTAAAATGGTATAGCGGGTTCCAGCAGAATAAACCCCGGGGCTGCGTAGCAACAATACTTCGGCACCAGTAATACTCGCCGCTCCTCCGATACTGATCAAATCCGATTGACCGGCCGCATTAATTTCAAGCTCATAAATTGAGCCAGGAAGCTGCAGATAATTCCCAAGCACAGAGAATGTACCAATTGAATTGCCTGGGGCGATATTTCCACCAATAATTGCCGAGCCCACTGAACCCGTACCTTGCAGGCGCGCCCCAGGCAATACATCAACCGCGCCGGGAAGGCTGCCATCGATTCGTAAAATCCCCTGATTGACGCTTGTTGGCCCGGTATAAGTCTGTTGGCCGCCAATGGTTAACTGTCCTGCCCCGATTTTGGTTAAACCGCCGCAGCCATCGAACACATTATCGGTCCCAATATTAAATCCATTGGAATCAATCGTTAATCCCTGGCAACTTACGAATAACTGTCCAGGAAGAAAACCGCTGATAAACTGCTCATTATTTCCATTGGCTCTGAGAACACCGCCATCGAAATGAGTAGCAATGAAGAGACTGTTGCCCACTAGCTGGTTCGTCTGCAGAACGCCATTAGCGACAATCTCAAGCAGAGCAGGACCATTTCCAAGAACAGTTTTCTGCATCACATTGACCAGCCCTCCATCCTGAATACTGAGAAAACCCGCAGAGTTTTGCCCCACTGTCAAAGACGTATTATTCCAGAGTGAACCCTCACCATTCACTATCACTGCTCCCACGGATCCTGCGTCGGCAGCAATAATTCCCTGCTGATTGCTCACAGTGCCGCCGCCGCTTATAAACAGACTGCCGTTTCCGGATCCACCGACAGTCAGACTGCCATTGTTAGACCAAAGTGAGTTTTCGCCATTCACATCGGCGATACTGACCGAGCTCGCGCCCGCAGCAATTACGGCTGATTGGGAGGTAACCAGACCGCCAAAGAAAATCGACAGCGATCCGTCAGATAATAAGCCTATGTATAAATCCCCTTGATTATGCCACTGTGAGCCATCACCTTCTACGCCCACCCCGCCTGTAGAACCTATTTCCGCACCGAGTATGGCATTCAGATTGGATACCATGCCGCCATCGCAAATACATAAATCGCCGAATCCGCCCTTTCCAAGAATCAGATCACCGCTATTAATCCACTGAGAACCCGGCCCCTGGACATCAATCACCCCCACAGCATTTGCGGTATAGGCAACAGTGGTGGTGTTACTATTGACCTGACTGCCATTATCAATAATTACGTCCCCGGTTCCATCAAAGCCAATTAACCATTGGCTGTTGATGTTCAGCAAGCCGTTATCCATCATCAGCATACCAAGAGAACCAGCCGTTAGACCCATGGTGAAATTGGCCGTATTGACAGCCCCTCCATCCAGGATATTCAAATTGCCAGTGCCAAAACCGCCAAGCTCGAGTACAGCTGCATTATTCCACTGAGAACCAGGGCCATTTACGGTCACCGTTCCACTTGAACCTATGTTGGTACCAATTTGCGCCAGAAAATCGCTTACAACACCCCCATTCACAATATCCAGTATCCCTTCATTGGTATCGCCAACGATTAAGGAAAGCAGAAATGCCGTTGAATTACCGTTGACTTCTGTCGAATTAGGAATAATCGTATCAATGATTACCGAATCACCTGGAACTGGAACCCCTGGAATCCAGTTCAGAGGATCAAACCAGTCATTTGACACTGACCCTGTCCAGTCTACTGCCCATGCGGGATTGGACAAGCAGAAAATAGTCAATAAAGAGATTAATTGTTTGCTGGAAAAGAAAGAATGGGTATTTCTTTTTTTTAGTGAGTGGTTCAAATTCTAAGCTCCGTTTAAACATTCCTGTTTCACTGAATCTTCCTTTAAAACTCACCCTCTCAGGAAGAGATTTTCTATTAAGGAATATTCCATTAAGTCCTCTCTCCCTCAGGGAGAGAGTTAGAGAGAGGTTTTAAAAATCAACCCTCACCTTAACACCCACTGCCATTAAATTAAGCTGTATATTAAACTGTCCTCCCCGCGAAGGCGGGGATCCATCTCTGAGCGAGCTATAATGCCAATTGAGGAATGGATTCTCGCCTTCGCGAGAATGACTGAGTTCCTTCACTTAATGCATTGCCCCTAACCCTCTCCAGCGCGGGAAAGAAATTTTCTCGCAAACATTAATTCCGGTAACAACAACAGATCCAAATTGATAATACTTGAAATTATTCAAGTGTGAAATGGGCTTTTGTATGAACCCTGCTATTGCTAAAGACTATCCGATTCCAAAGCTTTCAACTCAAGGCCCTCAATCTCCTGTAAGGATTTTCCGGCGATACCTTGTAAATCGCCATACATACCCACGGTGGCATTCATCACCCGTTCGATTTGCTCGGCACGCTTTGCCCATTGTTTCATAATCGCTTTACGCTCTTTATCCAGATCTGTCTGCATTGAAGAAAAGGCTTCAACTATGGCTTCAATCCGCTGCCGGAAGCGAGAACCGGTGAGGTATTGATAAACCATTTCCATTTTGCCTAGCTGGCCTTCAGATGATTTTCTGGCAAGAGACAATTCGAGCAGAGTCTGGCGAAGCACTGTCGCTACGGGAAAAGCCGCTTTTGGATGAGTGACCCACACGCCGTCAATCAAATCGAAGGTTTCAACCCCATCCGGTAGTGCCTGACTGACCAGAACTGAAATTTCCGCTTTCGCGCTGCGCTGGTCCTCTCTCAGTTTACTTAACCAGCCGTCACTCCAGTGTTTGGTGCGCTTGGATTCCCATAAAATACTCCCGCAGGGCTGCTGATTACCTCCAAACACCCTTTGCAGCACATCTCCGCCAAATTCGCCTTTGGGCACCGGTTCGATTAAGTCAAAGGGAAATTTGGTTTGCAGCATGGACTCCAGATAAAGCTCCTGCACTTCACCCTGCAATTGCTGCGAACCCTGTTCCGCTTTTCGCTTCAGATCTTCAATCTGTTTTTGCATGCTGGAAATAGTTTGTTCTTTTTCCTTAATTTTAAAAACCAGTCCTTCCTCTGCTTCAAGACGCGCCTTATTCTTAACCGACTCAAGACCCTCATTGATGCGTTTTTCAATGGTTAAGTCCATTTCACGTTTAGCATCCTCAAGCTCACGCTGTTTTTTAATCGCTTCCGCCTGCATCTTTTGTGCTTCAGCAAGTTTTTCATCACGTGTTTTAAGAATGGCCTGTAATTCAGCAATCTCTTTGAGCCTGTTTTCCAGGTCGGAACCGATTGCCAGCTTCGCTTTTTGCGATTCCTCGACAGCGATGCGGCTGCGCTCTTTTTTTAGCTGAGTTTCAAGCTCATCAGCAATTTTCTTTTGCATCTGTTGCTCAGCCTGTTTCAGCAGCTCCTCTTTCTGGCGTACCGCTTCTTCTTTCTGAAATATTGCCTGATCTTTTTCGAGTAATTGCTGCTGGAATTGTTTTTTTGTGGTTTCAATCAGGGGCGCTGCCAGTGATTCGGTTAACTTGATGTCTGTTTTACAGGAAGGACAGCGAATGGTGGGCTCAGTCATTTTTCACCAAAGAGTAAAAAAGGCCCATTTTAAATACCTCGCAACAAAACATCTACTTCCGCATAAAAAAATATATTGCCTATTTTATGTACATTTAATTCTATAACTTATACTTATTAAATCATTATCAGATTTTAGAATGACCCATGAGCAAAGATTATGAAGATGTAAACCCCGCCCCTCCAGTGGCCAGAGATCATCTTCCACAAACAGCAGCGGTGATAGACGCCGATCCCGAACAGTACGTGTACGCCAAGTTTGAAATGGTAACCAAAGCGGATAACGTACAGACGGTTCGCCCGGGAGATACGAAAGAGGATGGAACACCCATAAATGGCATCTTCACTGCCGGTATGACCACCTGTGTTGCCCTCGCCTTCATCGTTCGTGATGAGAAAGGGAATATTTCGCAAATCTCGATGATGCATGTACCGGGCTCAATTGGTTCTTCCACCTTTGAGGGTATTGACGGGATTGATGTGGAAGGTCCCGCTATCATGGATAAAATGCTCAAGGGAGCACCAAAAGGTTCAAGTGTGGAAGTGGTGGTTGGCTGGAGTAAAGATAGTTATGTAGAAGACTTTAAAATTAGAGGAAAAACTACATTAATTGAGGCAGAACTCTCCGAAACAATACAAAAAGTGATCACTGAAAGAGGCTATAAACTGGATAAAATTGAAACCTACTGGGGGGCGAAAAATAATCTGAGTGGAAGCGCTTGCAGTTTTGGCATCAACCTTCAGGGCGAGCGCGGTGAATTTAAAAACTGTCGGGGTAATTGCGATCAGGAAATGGCTTCCCGGATCAAAAAAACTGATTCTCCAGGCACCCCATCAATGGCAGCCTTCATGTTGAACTGGGCTCGAACTATTCGAGATAAAGTATTCTTTAATGATATAAAAAAAGATCTTGCTTCAACCAATAATCCCGATTTTGATGAAGTAAAAAAAATCGGCTTTGACTACAGTAAAGCCGAGCTGCCATTGAATGATATGGTTAAATTAAAAGAAATGATGGTGCTGGCGCGTGAAAAAAACGATGCCAGACTCTGGGCTACCATCAAAGACGCCCTGGTGGAGCAGATTCAAAACAGGCCCGATAAAGCGGCAGCGGTCGCTGAGCGAAAAGAATTATTGTCCATGCATTTTAAGGGGAAAGATAGTAATGGAGAATATAAAGGCAGCGGGCTTTGCCGGATGTTTCAAGGCGGCGAAACCGCTCACTGGCGTCAGGTAAAGCAATTTGAAGACTCAGCACAGGCGGTCATGCAAAAATCGACTGAAATGAAAGCTCAGCTCAGACTTTCAAACCCGGCTCCTGACACGCAGCCCTTGCTAGAGTCGGACAAGGAAGAGGAGCAAGAAAACAGAGCAAGCATTAGCGCCTAGAATCAATATGAGCTTAGATTCCGCCATTTTGTTTTTTAAACCGGAATAGTATACTAGCTGCTTTTCTTTCTTAAGTACCAGCATGACCGAACTATTCCATAGCGCTCTCACCTTTATTAACAGCACCAAGCTGCTCAGCTCGCTTTATGCTGCCGGCTTAATTGTGGTGGGCTACATTGTCGCACAACGAGTCAGCACCATGACTAATCACTCGATCAGCAAACGCTTTTCCCGGCATCATGCCTTACTGATTAGCCGTATTGTGTTTTATATTATTCTCGGATTATTTGCCGTATCCAGTCTTCAGCATCTTGGATTTAAGCTGGGCGTATTGCTGGGGGCGGCAGGTATTTTTACGGTCGCTATCAGTTTTGCCTCGCAAACCGCTGCCTCCAATTTAATCAGCGGTATTTTTCTGTTGTTTGAGCATCCTTTTAAAGTAGGCGATACCATCGAACTTAAAGGGATTAATGGGGTGGTAGAATCCATTGATCTGCTTTCGACCAAATTACGCACTTCTGATAATAAGCTCATCCGCATTCCTAATGAGGTATTGATTAAATCTGAGCTGGCCAATCTGAACTATTTCGACACACGCCGCATTGATTTAATTATTGGGGTAGCTTATCAAAGCAATATCAATGAAGTTAAAGCCACATTACTTGATATTGCCAGCCACTGCGCTCAAGTGCTAAAAGATCCTGCACCCAATGTGAACATTAATACCTTTGCAGACTCTGCAATTGAGCTAAAATTCATGGTATGGGTTAAAACAGAAGATCACTCGGCAGTTAAGAATCAACTGCAGGAAATTATTAAAGAAAAGTTTGATCTCAAAGGGATTGAAATGCCCTTCCCGCAGGTCACCATTCACCGCGTTTAAATAACAGGATGACAACATGACGATTGCCTTACTTGCAACCGGGGATGAAATCATTAATGGGGATACCCTCAACAGCAATGCCCATTTTCTGGCCCATGCCTTAAGCTCGGAAGGACTAACAGTCGGCCGGCATATGTCTTGTAGTGACAGGCAGGAAGATATCCATGAATGCATCCAGTTCTTAGCAAAAGATCATTCCATTCTCATTATTATCGGCGGCCTGGGCCCTACCTCTGACGATCGGACACGCTTCGCCCTCGGTCAATTCATGGGAACAGCTCTGATAGAATTCCCGGAAGCTTTAGAGCATGTACGAAATCGTCTGCTCAAAAGCAAGCTTGCCTTAACTGAGGGTAACCGGCAGCAGGCCAAATTCCCTCCGCAAGCTCTGTTATTGCCGAATCCTAACGGTACCGCTTTAGGTTGTTTTTGCGAGTGGAACGGTCAATTATTCTTTTTACTTCCCGGCCCGCCGCGAGAATGCCATCCCATGTTCAATGAGCACGTCCTTCCCAGATTACAATCGACAGAACATGAAAATACCCGATTATTAAAGTGGCGAGCGTTTGGTGTTGCGGAAGGGCAGATTGCCCAGCAGCTGGATGATGCTTTGAAAAATATAGAGTGTGTGACCGGATATCGTCTGGAAACGCCCTATGTCGAATGCAAAGTCCGTTGCAAACCTGAGCTCATCGCAGAGGTTAATACTATTGTAGAACCTATTCTAAGACCCCATTTAATTACCCGAAGTGATAAAAAAGCATCGGAAGAATTTATTCTGGCTCTTTCTAAAACAGAGATAAGGCTTGCCGTCATCGACAAAGCGACAGGCGGCCATCTGCAGACCCTCATACAAAAGCCCGAGAACCGGCAACAACTTCAATTTCATGACAAAAATGAAGCTGATCTGCACTTGGAGATTACAGGATTAAGCGAGTACTGGCAGCAAAGCTCGAATAGCGGCACGACCCAGCTGACAATACACTGGCGCCGGGGCGACGAGCAAGGCAGTGAGACACACAGCCTGCCCTATCGAAGCGCCCTGGTAGTTCATTCAGCGACGGAATGGTTATGCTTCCGTCTGCTTCATCTCATCAATCAGCTGCATAAGTGAATAACAAAGCTGCTGGGTGCCCTCTCCAGTCATCGCGGAAATCTGGAAGACTTTGTCAGTCCAGTTTAAACCTTGAATCACTTTGTTAATGGCAGCCTCTCTTTCCTCTGGATCAGGAAGCATGTCGATTTTATTGAGCACCAGCCAGCGAGGCTTTTGCAATAGGGCAGGATCATACTCTCCCAGTTCATGAATAATTGTTTTTGCCGCTTCCACTGGATCACTGTCATCTACTGGCGCCATATCGATAACATGCAGCAAAATACAGGTACGTGCCAAATGCCTTAAAAAACGATGCCCAAGACCCGCCCCTTCGGCGGCACCCTCTATCAGACCGGGAATATCAGCCATCACAAAACTTTTATGCGATGAAACACTCACCACCGCCAGACTGGGATGCAAGGTCGTAAATGGATAATCGGCAACTTTGGGTCTTGCAGCAGAAACCGCACGAATAAGGGTGGATTTACCGGCATTGGGAAGCCCTAAAAGACCGACGTCTGCCAAAACCCTCAACTCCAGCCGCAGATGACGGGATTCGCCGGGTGTACCGGGTGTGGTCTGACGGGGGGCGCGATTAACACTGCTTTTGTAACGGGTATTTCCCAAACCATGAAAACCGCCCTGAGCCACCAGCAATTGCTGACCGTGCTCACTCACATCGCCCAGTAATTCACGCGAATCCACATCATACACCAGTGTTCCTACAGGAACTGGGATGACTAAATCCTCCCCTCGCTTGCCCGTGCAGTTTCCACCCATTCCCGGTTGACCATTTTCAGCTTTAAAATGCCTTTGATAGCGAAAATCGACCAAAGTATTGAGGCTGTTATTGCCTTCCAGATATACGCAGCCGCCATCGCCGCCATCGCCGCCATCTGGCCCGCCGCGAGGAACAAATTTCTCGCGCCTGAAGCTCAGACAACCATGACCGCCATTACCAGCATCTACTTTAATGAGGGCTTCATCAACAAATTTCATGTTTTCTTACCCAAAATGAAAAAAAAAGCCCCGGTAGCGGGGCTTAAAGCTATTATCCTGCATGAACAGATTATGCCTGTTCTTCTACTGCCTGGACATTAACAAATTTACGATTTTTGGCGCCTTTTACATTGAATTCAACATACCCGGTAACCAAAGCATACAATGTATGATCGCGGCCACAACCCACACCAACGCCTGGGTGGAAACGTGTACCACGCTGACGCACAAGGATTTCTCCCGCATTCACAAATTGACCGCCAAAGCGTTTTACACCAAGATACTTGGGATTCGAGTCACGTCCGTTACGCGTACTACCACCCGCTTTCTTATGAGCCATTTCTCTCCCCTCTACTTGCTGATCGCAGTAATTTTAACCTGCGTATAATATTGTCGGTGCCCCATTTGTTTCATATGGTGCTTACGACGTCTGAATTTAATAATCTTAACCTTTTTGTGTCGGCCATGCTCAAGCACTTCAGCAGTTACAGAGGCATTGGAGATTAAAGGAGAGCCACAGGTCACCTTATCGCCGTCTGTCAGCATTAGCACTTCGCTAAAGTTGATTTCTTTGCCAACGTCTGCGGTCAGCAATTCTAATTTTAAAACATCGCCTTCTTTGACACGGTACTGCTTACCGCCGCTCTTAATTACCGCATACATAGCTCTTCTCCCACTCGCCACATTTGGCTTACACAAGTTCAACAAAGTGGCATATTCTATGAAATTACTGCCCTGACTTCAAGTTGTATTTAAATTATTGTATACTTCCCTGCCCATCAATTTTAGCATTTTCCCTGGTCGCGGGCAAAATGCCGGGTAAATTTAACGATTTTTATTTATTTGGAGATTTTTTAATGCCTATTTTACTGGAAGCCGAATCAAGAACTGATATGGGAAAAGGTGCGAGCCGCCGCCTGCGTCGTCTTGAAAATAAAGTTCCTGCCATTCTTTACGGCGGCGACAAAAAACCACAAACAATCCATTTATTACATAATAAAGTGATCAAGGCACTTGAACAGGAAAGTATTTACGCAAGTATTTTTGATCTGAAAGTGGATGGCAAGGTTGAGCATGTTATTCTTAAAGATTTACAACGTCATCCTTATAAGCCCATTGTTCTGCATATGGATTTACAACGTGTTTCTGCTAAAGATGTACTGATTAAACACGTCCCTGTTCATTTCACGAACGAACAGCAATGCAAAGCAGTTAAAGCAGGCGGTATTGTTAACCACACGATGACGCAGGTTGAAGTTCGTTGCCAGGCAAAAGATTTACCTGAATTTATTGAAGTTGATTTGTCCAGCATGGTAATGGACCAGGTAATTCATTTATCTGACCTGAAAATGCCTAAAGGCGTTCAACTTACTGTTGACCTGGCAGATGGCACTCACAATCATCCAGTAGTCAGCATTCATGCCCCCAGAGGCAGTGCAGGCGATGCGGAAGAAGGTGAATCCGCAGAAGCAGCAGAATAATTTGTTTTGGAAGAGGCGCAAACCGCCTCTTCCCTGATTTGCTTATTTTATGACTATTAAATTAATAATTGGCCTTCGCAACCCGGGTTCAGCCTATGCGCCCACTCGGCATAATGCCGGCGCCTGGTTCGTGGAAGCTTTAGCACAACATTCTGATCTGGCTTTCAAAACCGAAAAGAAATTAAATGCTGAACTGGCAACTTTGGATGGCCGCTGCCGGCTTCTCCTTCCATTAACCTTTATGAATAACAGCGGTCTCCCAGCGCGGGAAGTTGCCCAGTTTTATCGTATAAAACCTGAAGAAATTCTGGTTGTTCATGATGAACTTGATTTGCCCGCAGGCCGAATCAAGCTGAAATCAGGTGGAGGACATGGCGGACATAATGGCTTACGCGATATTATCGCTCATCTTGGCAGCCAGGCGTTTCATCGTCTGCGAGTGGGAATTGATCACCCGGGCCACAAAGATTTGGTGCTTAATTATGTGCTGGGTAAACCATCGCAGAATGACAAACAATTAATTCTGGAAGCAATTGATCGGGCAATCCAGGCTGCACCGACCATTATTGACGGCAATATTGCTGCCGCAATGAATGTCATTAATGGATAATAACTCATCAATTGATGAGCTTAATTGATTTTGAAGTGAGGTTACTATGGGATTTAAATGCGGTATCGTCGGCTTACCCAATGTCGGTAAATCGACATTATTCAACGCGCTGACCAAGGCAGGAATTGAAGCAGCCAACTATCCTTTCTGTACCATAGAACCTAATGTGGGGATTGTAACTGTTCCCGATCCGCGCCTTGATGCGCTTAGTGCTATCGTTAAACCCCAGCAAACCCTGCCGACTACCATGCAGTTTGTTGATATCGCAGGATTAGTTAAAGGCGCTGCCAAAGGAGAAGGGCTTGGAAATCAATTCCTGGCAAATATTCGCGAGACAGACGCTATCGCCCATGTGGTCCGCTGTTTTGATAATTCCGATGTAATTCATGTTGACGGACGAGTAGATCCACTGTCTGACATTGAAATCATTAATACGGAACTGGCGCTTGCCGATATGGAAACCGTCGATAAAGCCATCCTGAAGTCCGCAAAAAACAGCAGAAGCGGTAATAAGGAAGCGCTTTTTGAAAAGCAGACTCTTGAGAAAATTAAAACGCATCTCGATGAGGGAATTCCGGTAAGAACCCTGGCATTATCCAATGAAGAAGATCAGATTATCAAACGGCTCTTCCTGCTAACAGCCAAGCCGGTGCTCTATATTGCCAACGTAAGCGATGAAGGTCAGGAAAATAATCCTTATCTTGATAAGGTCAAAGAGCTGGCCGCCAGCGAAAATGCCAAAGTGGTTGCTCTATGTGCATCAACCGAATCAGATCTGATTGATTTGGATGATGAAGAGCGTGTTGAATATATGAAGGAACTCGGCATTTCCGAGCCTGGTCTGAACCGGGTTATTCGTGCAGGTTATGACCTGCTGGGCTTACAGACCTATTTCACTGCCGGCGTTAAAGAAGTTCGCGCCTGGACAGTGGCGAAAGGAGCCACAGCACCGCAGGCAGCCGGCGTTATTCACACCGATTTTGAAAAGGGCTTCATTCGCGCTGAAGTAATTGCTTATGAAGATTTTATTCAGAATCGCGGCGAACAAGGTGCAAAGGAAGCAGGCAAATTGCGGTTGGAAGGGAAAGACTACATTGTTCGCGATGGCGATGTGATGCATTTCAGATTTAATGTCTGATACCTGTAGCTCTCCATCGATACGAAAATAGCTTTCTCTTCAGGATCAACGGGACTCGGAAACCATTCTCCTGCGTCCCACGACTTCGACCTTCTACCCTACGTACCGCGACTTGTTCGCGGTATCCAGAAATGCCTGTATCCACGCCTCAACCTGGATGCCTCGGACAAGCCGAGGCACGTAGGGAGGGGAATACCTCAATCTGAATGCCTTAGACAAGCCGAGGGTCGTAAAGGGCCAAAATACTTCAATCAGGGATTAATTACCTCACTAATTTCATAAATCTTTCGCTCTATACTATAAAGACCTTTAAAATCATCAGGTACTTCGCTTCGCATTGCTGCAGCGTGGTGCTCCAGATAAGACTGATAGGCCAGATAGTTTTTCACATAATAGTCGACCTTGATTTTTTTCCATGAAACCGGTTCTGTTTCGATGCAGGTCAATACTTCAGCTTTTAAAAAACCTTCAATATCAAGTAATTTACCGACATGCGTGATGAGCCATGCCATATACTCATCGAATATATCCGGATGAATTTCCACGCTGATTTCATATTTTATCATGGCTATTTTCCGCCTAGCTGCTTATCGCATTATAAGAACCTGCCAGATAATTATTATTGACCTGACGGGTCATTAAATAATAATTAATTAGTTCCGCAAGATTCTTCATTCCCAGTTTCCTCATGATATTCGCCCGATGAATCTCCACTGTGGACAGCGCAATATTGAGCGTATAGCCGATCTCTTTGTTCATTTTGCCATTAATTACATATTCCAGAACTTCCTTTTCCCGAGGCGTTAATTTCATCATATCGTCTTTAAACCGGGTGACAGTATTACACAAGGGAATAGCAGCAAATGACTTCTGCACTGCAGCCAGTAGTTGCTGGTTGTTAAAAGGCTTGGGGATGAAATCGAACGCGCCAATTTTCATGGCTCTTACAGCCATTTCAATATCACCATGCGCAGTAATAAAAATAACAGGCAGTAAATTTTTGCTTTGTGTCAAACTCTCCTGTAACTCCAATCCCCCCATGTTTGGAAGCCGCACATCCAGAATGATACAACCATTCTGAACCTCTCCACGTTGAAAAGCTTCCAGAAATAGATAGGGATCATTGTAACAAACCACCTCAATTTGCACCGACTCAAACAAGGCCATAAGTGCTCTGCTGATAGAAAGATCATCTTCTACCAGATAGACGCAAAAATTAGATTTATGCATTGATTTGACTTCCTGAATCATCAATTATTGCGTATCTTAAAGAGATTAATATCGCTTGACAATTCATTTTTATCGCAGGCTCGCGTATAAAAGATATTTCGTTTGAGCCATTATCAATGGTGATTTAATATTGAAAATTATGTTCGTGGGTAACGCTGAAAACACTAATTCCACTCCTGATGCAGAGCAAATGATGCGTTGCTTACATCAGTTGACTGTGCAACGCACAGGTAACAAAAGCCTCTACTCCCTTCTCCAGGAGCATCTGGAACTTATCATCCAGCTGTTCAAAGTGTCTTATGCCCAATTGAGCCTGCAGAATGTAGATACTCATCAGGTGCTTATTGAAGTGGGGGAAAACCTGAGCGTTAATCCCGTCTCCATTTTGCGCCTAAGTCACAAAGCTGAGAAAATTCATAATAGTTTCTATATTGATAATTCCGTGCTCACCGAGAATATTGCAAGCCGCTTTATACTTATTCCTGTGTCAAGCCCAACAAAAAGCGCCCTGGGCAATCTTTTAATATATTGGACACATGCAGAGAGACCGGATGATATGAGTATCTCCTGTCTTGAGTTAATTGCTTATCATACAGGCAATTTATTACAGCAACGGGAAATTGACAGTCTTTCCAGTCTTTATAAAACAACGGCAACCGAGGAAGGTTATGCGAAAAAACTTTTTTTAGCCACTCTTTCCCATGATCTTCGCTCACCGCTTACTTCAATTTTGACCTGGGCTCAATTATTAAAAACTACCTCATCTCCTCCGGATAAATTACAAACTGGCCTGAATTTTATTGAGGAAAGTGCACTTCGACAAAATAAAATTATCGATAATCTTATTCACATTTCTGAAGTGCTTTTAAATAAAACACCAATGGAATTTGAGTTCACTGATCTCAATTCCATTCTTAACAAATCCCTGCAATCAGTTATTTCGCTGGTACAAAACAGAAATCTGCAAGTTAAAAAATGTCTGACGCCGCACCCGCTCATAATTCGCGCGGACTCGTTTCGGATTAAACAGGTTTTTTGTAATTTGCTCGCCAATGCTATTAAATTCAGTTTTGAAAGCGGAGAGTTATTGATCAAAACAGAGCATTTGGTTTTAAATAAAAAGAGTTATGCCCAGATCGTGTTTGAGGATCATGGTGTGGGTATGAAAAAAGAACAATTAACAAGAATTCTTCGACTATTTAATGAAGACGATGGTATAAAGGCCAAAGAGGGAATGGGAATCGGCCTTGCTTTTTCTGCCTATCTGATCAAATTGCACAACGGCTTTATGGATGCAGAGAATAAGGGAGAGAATAAAGGCGCTATTTTCAGGGTCATGATACCGCTGGTTTAATTATGAATAGTGGTTAACCATTAGTGCAAAGTTAAAAACCCGTATTTTTTGATTGATAAGAACAGGTTATCGTTTCAGTTCTTCTTATAATTCAATGCATTGAGGAAATAGAATGACTGAACGATTAACAGGTAAGGTAAAATGGTTTGATCCTAAAAAAGGATTTGGCTTTATCCATGCTGATGGGCAAGACTATTTTGTGCATTTTCGTAATATTCAGGCGACAGGATTCAGAACATTGACTGAAGGAGCTGAAGTGAGTTTTTCTCCTTGTAAGGAAGATAAGGGATTGAAAGCATGCGAAGTAGAAATTATTAACCAGGTCTGAATTTGAAAATGCGATGAGAAATTAAACATTTGTTAGAGACAAGGAGAGCTCTAGTTAAAATGGAAATTTTGAAACTAAATGCTTTACAGGGGCCAAATTGCTGGTCAAATACACATCCCCGTTTAATAGTCCTGGAACTGGATCTGTTAAACTACGGGGCGCGCCCAAGTAACTCACTACAGGGATTTACTGAGGCCTTGGAAAAGCTGCTCCCTTCTCTAGGAGAAAATCCCTCTTCCGATAATTGCGAGGGGGGATTTTCGCAGAGACTGCGAAGAGGTATTCCCTTAAGCTGCGTCATTGAGCAAGTCGCTCTTGAATTACAATCTCTGGCAGGCATGAGCTGCAGTTTCGGCAGGACCCACTATGTTGCCAGCAAGGGGGTTTATCAGATTGTTTTCAGTTATGAATTTGAGAAAGCAGGCCTATACGCAGCGAAAACCGCAGTCTCTATTGTCGAGTGCCTGGCGCTCAGCAAACCTTATCTTTGCCTGGAAAACGATCTGTCCTATCTGCAACAAATCCGAGTACTTGCCAGTCCAGCCCCAGGTATTCTGTCTATTTTAAGAGAAGCTGAGAAGAGAAATATACCTTATTATCGGCTTGATAACGAACCGTTCTATCGGCTTGGACAAGGATGTAATCAAAAACTTCTTTGCGCAACCCTTGGGTCTCAGAATAGCAGTATCGGTGTTGATAATACTTATGATGAAACAGCAGTGAAAAAAATTCTGGATTCTCAATGTATACCCGTAACTCAAAGCTCGAGCGTCAAGGGGCAGAGTTTTATCTTTTTAGTCATTAATTTCAAACTGGCTGCGGTGATCAAACAGAACCAGCCAACCGCCCAAATTAAAGAAGAAAAAGAAATTACCCCAACGGAGGTTACGGCTCAAACCCATCCTTCCTATGCATTTCTTGCGGAGCGTGTTGCAAGGCTAATGCATCTTAGCGTATGCGAAGTGGTTATAGTAAGTGAAGATATTCGTTTACCACTTAATGAGACCAGCAAAGCAGTCTATGAAGTGAATGCAACTCCCCGTCTTGGCCAGTATCCCCTTGTAAAACCTATTGCAGCATCTATTATTGATATGCTCTATCCACCTAATCAATCTTCACGCATTCCTATTGTTGCTTTCACCGGCGTCAAAGGTCAGCCAGGACTGGCTCAATTAATTGCGTCAATGGCAGAAAAATATGATTTTTCAAGTGGATTTACCTCTATTAATGGAGCCTGTATCACTGGGCAGCCAATTACCTTCAACAACGACAAGCCATTTAATCAGGTGAGAGCAGTATTAAGGGATCCAGCCGTAAACTTTGCGGTTTTTGAATGCGATGCCGAAAGTATCTATGATTTCGGGCTGGCGTTTGACCACTGTGATGTCGGAATCGTAATGAATGTTGCAAAAGAAAACTCAGATTTTGAACGAGTCAAAGAAACCATAGTCCGCAGCGTCCACTCTAAAGGCTACTGTATTTTAAATGCAGATGATGATCAGGTTTATGCGATGCGAACAGTTCCTGATTGCCCCGTGGCTTTATTCAGTCTGAATGCCGATAATTTAAGAATTAGCGAACACTGCCAGCAAAATGGCCTGACAGCTTATTTTGAGGACCAGTTCCTAATCGTTCGTAAAGGCAATAAAATCAAATGCCGCATTTATCTGCCTGAAATAACTCAGGGCAGCATCGCACAAAATATTCTGGCAACTGTGCTGGTATATGCTTGTTTTGAGTTTAATATGGACTCTATCGATAGAAAACTTGCCAGCATTCTGGAGAAAGAACAATCTGATGCGCCTCGCCTATACGACGTTGTTCCTGAATAAGCGAAGCGCAGTTGGCTCAGCGCTAGTGAGTTAAAGCAAGCAAGTCTGCCAGATCATTAGCGTGGTCCTCTTCTTCCTCCAGAATCACTTCCAGCATGCGCCGCGTGGTGGGATCTTCCTGTCCAAACCAGGCGATTAATTTGCGATAGACCATAATCGCAATTCGCTCAGCAACCAGATCATCCTCAATCATACCGCGCAAATCGGTACTGGAACCGAACTCTGTAGCAGAACGTGAAAGGATGTTGGCAGGATTGAAATCAGGGTCACCTCCCAACTGATTAATTCGCTCAGCAATCATAAGCATATGATGCTCTTCCTGCTGCGCATGTTCTTCAAATTCTGCAGCCACCTGGATGTAATCAATGCCCTTGGCAATAATCTGATGGTGGCGATAGCGCAATACACATAAGATCTCTGTCGCCAAAGCATCATTTAACAACTTGCAGGCCTGCGTTAAATCAAGCGGATAGTCACAGGTCACCGCACCGTCCTGTAGGCTATTTTTCGCTTCGTTTCGTATTTCCTGCAGATTATAGGGAACAGCAACCTGTTCTGTGTCTTTCATTATCTATCCTTGACTAGACGCTTTATAGAACATTATAGACAATATTTAATATGAAGAACCAAATAAAATACATCCTGATGCTAGGGAAAACCACTAATAAATCCTGTAAATTCCCCTATTTATAAATAAATACAAACAAGAGATGATAAATAATAGTCGTTTTTCCCTTAAATCGCGCTAACCATGACAAACGCTACTGTACAATTAATGGAGTAAATTTTATGACGGATAAAATTAAAGGAAAGGTTAAATGGTTTAATGCTAAGAAAGGTTATGGATTCATTATGGCCAATAATGAGGATTATTTCGTTCATTTTCGAGAGATTCAGTGCACAGGCTTTCGCACTCTGATAGAAGGTTCAGAAGTAACGTTCGTTGCAGAGCACACGGTAAGGGGGCCACAAGCTTTGAATGTAGAAGTTACTGGCTCTGAGACAAGGAATTGAAGGCTGATTTACAGAGCGAGAATATCCTGTTTGTTTCATCTTTATAAATACTTGATTCCCCTTTTGCTGCACCAGAAAATTTCCCGCCCAAGCGGGAAATTAAACTGGCTCCTTCGTCAGAAACTAATAAGAAGAACCATTTGAACTGCCACTTCCTGTTCCAGTACTGCCTGTTCCGGGATTTGTTGTATCTGTACCAGTTCCTGTGCTGTCGGTTCCAGGATTGGTTGTGCCTGTTCCGGTACTGCCGGCTCCAGGATTAGTTGTGCCTGTGCCATTGCTATCGGTTCCAGGATTGGTTGTAGTACTGTCAGTTCCCGTTCCGGTACTTCCTGTGCCAGTGTTGCCCGTACCCGTTGTAGAGGAAGTGCCCGTATCTGGCGTGCTGGTTGTTGCATTAGTGCCGGTTGATGTGGTGGAATTCGTGCTGCTGCCTGTGTTGGCATGCAGTGAAAATGCCATCACGGTGAATAGAAATGCTATCATCCTTTTCATACTTATCTCCTGACTATGAATTTTTATTTACAAGATCGTTTGATTTATTAAATTGAACGGCGGATCTGGACTGAAATATCATTTGTCCTTAATTGTTCTCACCTTTAAGTTTAGTACAAAATACTCGAGCAAACGCCAGTTTATAAAACTATTTCAGCCGGATAAATTATTTTATGATAGACTAAGTTCAATTTAATCCATACCAGGAGTAAGAATGGAAAGCATGTTCACCTGTCTTGTTCTCTTATTTATCCTGGTTATTTCGGGCGTGGTGTCACGACTATTACCGTCATTACCCTCACCCCTGGTCCAAATCGCGCTGGGAGCGCTTGCCAGCAGCCTTTCTCCCAACTTTTATATTGGTTTTAATCCTGAGTTGTTCATGCTGTTGTTCATACCTCCATTATTATTCAGCGATAGCTGGCATTTCCCTAAAAGAGAGTTCTTTTCCAATACCCGCCCGATTATTATGCTCTCTATCGGACTCGTATTTTTTACAGTCGCCGGCATGGGGTATCTGCTTCACTGGCTAGAACCCTCAATCCCTTTAGCAGCCTGCTTCGCACTGGCCGCAGCTTTATCACCGACTGACGCTGTATCTTTAAAATCAATGACAAGCAAAACCGGAATGCCCGAGCGTTTGCGGCATATTCTGCAAGGCGAGGCATTATTAAATGACGCCTCTGGTCTTGTGTCTTTTAAATTTTCAGTTACCGCGATGCTGACCGGTTTTTTTTCGTTCACTAATGCCACTATCAGTCTGCTTCTGGTGGGATTAGGAGGAATTATCATTGGCGTTCTGCTGACCTATTTATTCATTGCTGCCCTCGGACAGTTAAGCCGTCGAAACGCCAGTGAAACCACCACCGAAAATCTGCTGCTTTTACTTTTGCCTTATGCAGCCTATCTTGCAGCCGAACATCTGGGATGCTCAGGCATTATTGCCGCAGTGGCTGCCGGTTTTACCCTCGATCAGGCCGGTTTTCTGGATAAAACAATGGCTATCATGCGTATTGAAGGCCGCTTTGTCTGGGGTATGCTCGAGACTACCTTAAATGGCATCATTTTCATTTTGCTGGGCCTGTACTTACCCAATTCCTTTCAAATCATTGCTTATACCGGCACCAGCGTATCGAATTGCTTCCTGATTATTGCATTGATAACCTGCTCTCTGATTGCGCTCAGGGCACTCTGGATTTATCTGACCTTGCCTTTTGAGGCAATGATAGCGAGACGAAAACAGGCAGAGTGGAAAATCCCCAATTTAAAAATTGTAACCGCCATAGCGTTTGGCGGAATTCGCGGAGCTATCGCTTTAGCAGCAATTCTTTCATTACCTACCTGGATGCCTGACGGCTCACCCTTCCCCATGAGGGATCTCTTAATCAGCGTAGTCGTGGGTGTCGTACTCTGCTCCCTGTTATTGAGTGCAATAGTACTGCCTCTTATTATTCCCAGCCTGCGCTCTTTAATTATTGAATCGCCGGATGATGAAGAATTTCAGGCCAGAATCGCTGCCGCCCAGGCCGGTATACAGGCTATAGAACAGGAACTTGCTCAACTGGCCGAAAATTTAAATGAAGAGGAATTCAATCTGTGCACACAGGTGGGCAAAACACTTACCGCTTCCCTGAGTCAATTTGTTTCCTCCAGTGTCGGTGGAGAAACAGAGAAAATGGCAAGTCTGAAAGCACTTGATTTTGAAGAATCTTTACGCCTGGCAGCCCTGGAAGGCGCTCGCAAAGAGCTACGACAGCTTCGCAAAAAGGGGCGAATTAATAATTCCACGATGATTGGCATTATCCACTTGCTGGATATTCGCCAGCTTTCGCTGGTGGATAATTACAGACAATCTCAATTAAAAAAAATTAAGCGCTGAAGCTCATTTTCCAGAACTGAGCAAGTGAGAGCTGCTATCATTGAGTCTCGCCAGTAATTCAGTAGTTATAAGCTCTCCCTCCATCTGCCCGCTAATCATTTCAGAGGAGGTCAGATAACTCAAGCCCAACGCCAGCTCTTTAATTTCCGAGCCCATCTCCTGTGAGAGGTACTGGCGAATACGATCAATTAAAGCGAGACAACCCTCTCGGTCTGTCATTGGTAACAGAAAAAACATAGTGCCTTCCATCCTGGAGGATAAATCGCTTTCGCGAAAGATTTGCCGCAATTTTTTAAAAAATTGTCCCATAGCCCGCTCGGTATTAACAATTCCTTTCTCATGCAGTAATTGATCTTCATTGAGGATGCGCAAGGTCATTATGCTGAAATACCAGGTGTTATAACGTTCTGCCAGTTTGGCTTGCCAGGATACAATCGCCATAAAAACGATATAGTCGATGACATTAAAAAACTGATGAAAATTGTGGTAAATTTCCTTTTCTATACCCTGTACCAGATATTCCGCTCTGCGCGTTAATGAATAGTCATACAAAAGTCTTGTTTTTAATTCATCAATGAAAAAGAGACGCTGACAAACCAGGCACATCATATTCACTTCCGCTTCAGCAAAAAAATGACCGCAATCCATGCACATTTTATCTTCGACAGGCTTATCATAATCCACACCCAGTTCTTCGAGCTTGGTATTACAGCGGCTGCAAATCAATCGCTCCCGACGAAGAAACTCTGGAACAGGCCCTATTTTGCCGCAAGTATAACAATGAACAAAATTCTGTATTTTAATACGAATCGAATGGCAGCTGGGGCAGGAATTTTTCAAATTTAACAGACCGGAACTACAGAAACTGCAAATCTTGATTTCATCAATCAAATTATGCTGAGAAAGGATATCCCTTAAGACCAAATCTTCAAGAAATTCCCAGTCATCCCTTTTCTCCTCCGGAGAAGAAAACAGGGTAATTAATGGAAAATAATAGACATAGGGATTGTGATAACTAATCTGACCTCTTAATTTTAATTCGGGACGTGTGTAAAGATAAGTGCTTAGCATTACCTCTTTCTCTTCTGACAAAAGCACATTCCCCGGAATCTTTTTTAAACGCTGATGAATAGCATGAGCTTTAGTCAATAATTCATCGTCAGCCGAACCATCAAATAAGTCATGGAGAGACTCATCAATATCACCATGGTAGAAAATAGGCGTATACCGATACGTGGGAATCGAACGAAGTTCGCGCAACAAGGCAATCCACTCCTGCCGCTCTTTCTTAGACATCACAATAGCATAGGGGGATTGCTTGGGAAGCTCATTGATCTGCCCCACGATTTCTACCTTGAACGGCAAAAATTTATCATCGCTAATATTGCTAATCATCCAAATTGATTGCGGATTATTTATTGTCATTGCGGTTATCCTGACTCAACTTATATTTTGAGTTTAGACCATTTACATTTTGAATACCGCAAAGAGCAGGCATGTTTATAGCCAGGCACTTCTGTTACCGTCCTCTTCAAACTTGACATTATCGCTGACCCGACTTAGCATGCGAGCATAACAAGCGCAGGGGCAGATTATGACGGTTAATCGTTTGAGGGCATTAGTCAGCGAAGACTTTGAAGCCGTTAATTCATTAATTATTGATAAAATCCAGTCACAGGTCGGGTTAATTGAAGACTTGTCGCACTATATTGTCCAGAGCGGCGGTAAACGCTTACGTCCTCTTCTGTTATTATTAGCGAGCCGCGCCTGTGGATATGAAGGCCGGGATCACATTCCCCTGGCCGCTATGATTGAGTATTTTCACACTGCAACCTTATTACATGACGATGTGGTTGACGAATCTACCTTAAGACGCGGAAGAGAAACTGCTAATGAAATCTGGGGCAGTAAAGCCAGTATACTCGTTGGGGATTATCTCTTCACCCAGTCCGTTCAATTGATGGTGAATGTACACAACTGGTCAGTCCTTCACCTTCTGGCTGACACCTCTCATCAAATAAGCTGTGGCGAAGTCAAGCAGCTGGTCAACAAGCATAATTCCTCACTAACAGTCAAAGACTATTATGATGTGATTCGCGCAAAAACCGCCCTGTTATTTGCCGCCGCCGCATCGATTGGCGCTATCCTTAGCAATGCCGGCGAACCTTTGGAAAAGGCGCTTTATGCTTATGGACTCCATCTGGGAAATGCCTTTCAGCTCATTGACGATGCCCTCGACTACTGTGCAGACAGTAAAACCATCGGCAAAAATATCGGCGATGATCTTGCAGATGGAAAGGCAACCATGCCATTATTACATGCACTGGAGCACTCAAATCCAGAACAACAGCAAATTATCAGAGAAAGCCTGCAAACAGGCAATCGCGATAAACTGGAAACTATATTGCAGATAATCGAAGAAACGCAATCCATTGCCTACACAAAGCAATGTGCGGCAGAGGAAGTCAACCACGCGCTTTGCGCTCTGGATATTCTGCCCGCATCCCAGTACAAAACAGCGCTGGTGGAATTGGCCGAATTTGCGATAAATCGAAATCATTAGAATCAACGGAGTGTAGCTCAGACTGGTAGAGCACTGCCTTCGGGAGGCAGGGGTCGCAGGTTCAATTCCTGTCACTCCGACCAATAAAATCAACAGGTTACGTTATTTACCTTGCACCAAACTTCACTTGTAAAGTGCATATAAAGTGCTAATTTATTGTATAAGCATGAGTAAAGTGTAAAACAAACGCTGTGACCATTTTGACTCGCAATCTCCTTCTTTATTATTTCATCATTTCTATACCGCTTTACTTAATGTATCGTTCAATCGTAAATGCCAAATTATTAGACATATTAACTGAGCTTCTGTAAAATAATTGTTCTTTAAAATAGGTTTAATAGGAGACTCCATGTTTTTATCACAGTACAAAATAGGCAGAACGGTGGCTATAGATGAACAAATGATTCACCTGAGCAAGAAAGATCTTGATAATCTTTTTGGCTTGAAATGGAGTTTAGACATGGCAAAACAAGAAAAACGGAAAATAATTATTAATACCAATGGATTAGAAATTACTGAAGAAATGCAAAAGTTGTTTGAAGAATATGATGCTCAAGTCGAGGATTCCTCAAAAGCCCCCAGAATGGGCTAACTCATATAGATAGTTCAAAAGTATCGCGTGAACTTACAAGCTAAATTTCCGAATATGTAAAATATAGTCTTCTCACCTAATTAAGACTGAGAAGACTGAGAAGACTGAATCTTAAGATTATCAGATTGAATCGCTACGCTCTTCTATGCTGGTCGAGCCATGTATCCAAATCCTCTTTTAAATAGCGAATTGATCGCCCTATTTTAATATATTTCGGACCGGGCGTGCGGTTAGCTAGTGTTCCATATGCCCTATCTTGAGAAAGAAAAGAACGACTCATGCAGATATAACTTGCTGCTTCCGCCTCTTTAAAAACCCTTTTTTCCATGTTGTATCCTTATATACTAAGACTAAATCAGATGTAAGATTATATTATACGCATATACGTATAATATCAACAAGGATACATTTATTAAGTATATTTATTTTTTCATACTATACTGAACTTCAAATACTTTCCTATCTACAGAAAACTTACCCTCAAATCGCGTAAGCCCATCTCCTCTCATTTTGGGTGCAAAGTCAGTGAAATACTGGTCTAGTGCTGCTCTGCTCTCTAGTTGATATTGTACCGTTAGTTTTTCTTGACCACTTACCCCTTCTTCTGGCTTTAGGATCTTTGCTTTGATAAAGCCCGGTAACTGAATCATTTCCTCTGCATGTTTCTTTAACCACTCTTGGTATTCAGGATATATATCAGAATCGATAGCCAAATTTACTTCGTAGATAACCATAGCTTTTCCTTTCATGATTAATTATTAACAAACTTAGAGCTGCACAAATGGTAATTGGAATACCCGGATTAACTTGATCCTTTGATGATATCATCCAGTAAGGCATTAGCCCCGCAAATAATGCCAGGCTGATGTTATAAGAAATAGCGAGAGCCTTACCACGTTGTTCTTTTGAAAACTGCATGACAAGAAATGCCGGGAGCGCTGAGTTGAGTAATGCCTGTACTATGGCAAACAGTGCTAACGTTACAATGCAGCTGGTAATACCCAGCTGAGGCAGTAATGCAAATACTACATATGAAAAGAGTAAATAGAGGATAGAGGTGAGCTTTATCTGTTTTCTGATACCAATCCTATCCGCCAACATTCCTCCAAACGGCAAAAGCAATAAATAAATGACTAGCGATAAGAGAGTGATCAGAATTGATTCTTTATGAGAATGCGCATTTAATAGTGACGTTAAAAATGTCGGCAAGAAAACAAAGGTAATATAAAAGGCTGAGGCCGATAAATTTGAGATCACAAACGCTTCAATTAATTCCCGTTTATGGGTTTTCACCAGATTCAGATAAGCTAAAGACGATGAGCGCGACTCCCTAACCACCCCTTTCATACTATGTCGGATAAACAAAACAGCTAAACAACCAAGCGTCCCAAATAGAAAGGGAATTCTCCACGCAAATTGAATGATCCTTTCATGAGATACCATATATAAAAGAATAAAGGCTGCAAAATTGGCAAACACAATCCCAATACAACCCCCGACAAAGGCCAAGCTTCCAAATACGGCCGGCTTGATTTTCCCATGTTCAACAGCAAAAATCATCGCTGATGAAAATTCGCCTGATATCGATAAGCCCTGCATTACCCGGCAAACAATTAAAAGGGAACCATAACTGGCGCACAACCAGCGAGTAGGTAATAGACCAATTGATAAGGTAGCAATAGTCATTAATAATGTCGTGTACAACATTATCTTCTTTTGCCCAAATTGATCTATCAAATAGCCACAGCTAATTGCACCAATGGGTTTTATCAAATAGCTAACTATATAAGCCAGAACAGTAAAATTTATACTCGCTCTACCCGGGTATTCTTGAGAAAAGACTTCAACTAAAACCGGAATCAAAAAGGGAAATACCGTAAAATCATAAACCTCTATAATTGTCCCTAAAAATGCCGAGAGAAGAGGAGCTTTTTTCATTTACATCCCAGTAAAGTTTGAGTACATTATTATAACACTGGATGTATTTAATTAGCAGTATGGACTTACAGTTGTATTCAAAATCAAAAAACCCTCACGGCAGCTTTCCCGAAAAATTTGAACTCCAATTTTATCAGGCCTTTCATACCTTAAAAAAGTTAGGTTGCGACTATTTATATTTCCTGGGTATAGAAGATCAAATATCTTACCGTTTTTGTACACATGACTATTGGATGGATATTTACAATACAGAAAAACTCATCCTAAATGACCCACTTAGACGGGTTAGTGAAAGCAGTAACTTTATTCTTCTTCCTTGGACACAAATCACTCACCTTCACGGTGATGAGAAAAAAACAATGAATGCAAGGAGTTCTAATGGACTGTTTAACGGATTAACAATCTCAAGACAACATAATAACAAAAAATATATTTTTGCCTTAGCAACAGAGTTAAAAGATCATGATTTAGCCAGATATCTAGTATTGGAGAACATAAACACTGTTGAACAAGTCTTCAGTTATTATATTAAATTATTTAATCAATACTTAGCCCTTCAGTGTGAGCCCAATTGCAAGCGAAGTATTATATTTAATTAGCTACAAAATATGCTAGCCTTGAATACCCACTTAAGTTTAATACTAAATTAAAATGATGGACTGTGAAATGAATTTTTATGCTTTTTTAAGTGCTGCATTATGGCCTCTTACAATTGTTTTTTTAACTTACTATTTCGGTTCTGATATATCTAAGCTTCTTTCTCGAATTAAGTTGGCACGTTGGGGTCAAAGTAGTGCTGAGTTTGAATCTCACAGCCAGGAACAGGATATTATTAAGGAAGCAATATCAGATGCAGGTAATTTCTCAGATGTTCCTCAATTTTATGAGTCTCAGAACGAACTTATGAACACCCTTTTGAATAATTTAACGTCAGAGGAAGCTGTAAAGGAATATTGTCGCCGTAATTTTCCAATTATTTTTCTTAATTTTATCTTTTATAAGATTTATCAGAATATATTTGGAACACAGCTTGAATTGTTGTTTTATTTAAACTCCATGCGTTCCACCAAGAGTTTAAATTTACGTCAATTCTATTTGAAGGGAAAAGAGCAATATCCGGACGTATACCACAATATTACACTAGAGGCGTATTTGTCTTTTTTAATAAATAATGGATTAATGCAAGAGCAAAATGGGATAGTGACCTTGACATCTACAGGGCGGGATTTTATAAAATTTCTTAATTATGAACAACTTCCCCCTCGTCCCTTTTAGTGACTATCAGTAAGTCAAATTTGAGCAGTATCTGCGCTAAAATATAAGATACTAATTTACTGCTAACACTCAGACTAATGAGAATTTCCTATATATCATATATCTAGGAATAACGAATTACCTCTTTCTTCGCAAAGCTCTACTGATAAGCCTAGATTTGCGAATTGTTTATGAACATAGTCCAAGGCTCCGAGAATAACGGCTTTGTTATATGCATCCATTCCTGATTTAACAACAAGCCCACCTAATTCGATTTTTCGGCGTGTTTCAGCACGTCGCTTTTTTAGTTTTTCAATCATCAATGATTTTTCTTCACGGCAAACGATTTGTTTCTGTTTTAAAATCTGTTTAGTTATGTCCATGAATCACCTCACGGGCTAACTTGGCAAAGAGAGAATCTAGCTGATTAAGTTCGATTTGATGCAGGCCGTGCTTGTAGGCCAAATGACCAATTTTGAGCTGGTGCTTTTCTTGTAAGAGATCCAGCTTTTCTTTCGCTTTTTGAATTTTATCCATAAGTACAGCTTCCATTTGCGATACTGTCTTCTTTGACATAATTACTCCGCAAATTTGAACGAGATCAAAAACATCATATACCCACAGATCTCCGAGTTCAATAGCTTTTATCCATGAGCGCCAGCGAATTCCACCTGTCCCGAAGAAAAGAATTTTCTAAGGGCGCAATATACAAACTATCGTTTGTTTGCTAAATTCACGCATATGGCGATTTCCTATGCGAATATTTCCGTGCATAGCAGGAGCAAAGGGCACAGTGCTGTGGCTGCCGCCGCGTACCGTGCTGGAATGAAGCTCTATGATGAACGTCTCGGCTTAACCTATGATTTTAGCAATCGACATGATGTGAAATTTTCTGAACTCCTGTTACCTGAAGGAGCAGAACAAGATTTCACAGACCGGCAATTCATCTGGAATGAGGTCGAACGAGCAGAATCGAGAAAGAACGCCCAAGTCTGCAAAGACGTCATGCTCGCCTTGCCTAAAGAGCTGGATTTAATTCAGCAAATCGAATTAGCCAAGCGTTTTGCTCAAACTCATTTTGTCGATAAGGGAATCCCTGCGGACGTTTCCATTCACGACCACGGTGATGGCAATCCGCATGCGCACATCCTAATCACCACCAGACGTTTAGAACAAACTCAATTCTCGAAACACAAAGCCCGTGATTTAAACCCGCAGTTCGCCAAAGGATTTATTACCGAAAAAGAACAATGGCATCAGCAATGGCGAGACTTTCAGAACGTATATTTTGAAGAAAAAGGAATTGATTTAACGGTAGACCTTAACCATATCATTCCAGAACGACATCACGGCGGTTTCAGGGATAAAGCCAGTCATTATCTTCTCGAAGAAAATGAACTCATCAAGCAAGCGCGTGAAGAAATTGCTTTAAATGATATCGAGAATTTCATCAATATTCTGTCGATTGAACACAGCGTTTTTACAGAAGAAGATATCAAAGACTTATTATTTAAAACCATTACAAAAGAAAAATACGACGAGTTTTTTCAATTGACTGTTGAACGGGTGTTAACAAATGAAAACCTCGTTTGTTTGGGTGAAAATGAGCAGGGACATAAAGCCTTTACCACGCGGCATCAGTACTTGCAGGAAAGCAAACTACTAGAAGATGTTGAAACGTTGCAGGCAAGAACAGCCCATGTCTATCAAACAGATACAGCAGAGTTCTTGAAAAGGACTCAGTTAAGTGAAGAACAACAGCAAGCGTTTGAGTTCATCGTGAATAGTGGTGATATCAGTTGTATTATTGGTCGCCCGGGTGTGGGGAAAAGTTACATGTTAACACCCGTTAAAGACTTCTATCAGCAACAAGGTTGCCGTGTTTTAGGCGCAACACTGTCAGGGAAAGTCGCTAAACAATTACAAATAGAATCAGGCATTGAGTCGTCCACCATCGCTTCCTTAACCGCAGGAATTCTTTCCGGAAAACAAACATTAACTGCCAATGATATATTAATCATTGATGAAGCGGGTATGGTGGATTTTGCCAACATGTCCTTTCTAATTAATAAAGTAAGAGAAGCCAATGCCAAAATCGTTTTAGTCGGTGACCCTGACCAACTTAAACCCATTAAGAAAGGCGCTATTTTTAAAGGGATTGCAGC
This sequence comes from Legionella quinlivanii, assembly GCF_003265995.1. GTDB lineage: Bacteria > Pseudomonadota > Gammaproteobacteria > Legionellales > Legionellaceae > Legionella_C > Legionella_C quinlivanii_A. The sequence goes on from NZ_MVJN01000015.1 coordinate 30,816, forward strand.
CCTTGCAGGCTGCTTCACGATGGTCGATATCAAACGGCAGCGTAATTCTGGAGACCGACACGCCAGTATTGAATTATCGAAAGGCAATATAGCGGCAGGCCTTGGCCATTACTTTGAACAAAATGCGATTACTATTGCAGATAATCAGAAGGAAATTTTTGCGACAGACCTTCTGATTCGTTCTTGGCAGACCGGTATACATGAATATGAGGACTTACGAAAAAGAATCATTTTGGCCAATGCGAATGATACGGTTGACAGCTTAAATCTGAGTGCACGCGATATTTTAATAGAAAAAGGTATTTCGGGTGCTCAGCAAATTCCTTTTGTTAAAGAAATAAAAAATAAGGGATGCGATTATCGACCTGGTCAATACATCATGGTTACCCAAAGCGATAATGAATTAGGCCTCATCGGTGGTGAACAAGGCAGGATTAGTGAGATAGACGAAGAGAAGAATTTAACGCTGCTAATGAACGATAACCGTGCAATCAAAGTGCCAGCCCATTTAAGACGCTATGTCGAGAAAACTGGTCTACAAGATATTTTCCTAACGACAGGAGAGCGGGTATTCTTTAAGAAAGGCGATACCAGCATTGGCGTTAAGAATGGCGATTTAGGAACTATTGTGCAAATCAATGAGGAGGGTTTTACGGCACTTTTAGATTCCGGGACAGAAATCACTGTTCCTAAGCGCTACAAGCAAATAGATTATGCGTATGCCATGACTGTTCACAAATCGCAGGGAATGTCCGTTGAGAATACCTATGCCTGCGTTGACACCATGTGGTGGAACAGGGCATTAAGTTTTGTTGCTTTTACCCGTCATAAAGAAAAATTAAAAATATTTGCTAACAGCAAAAACCATCCTGATTTTGAAACGATGGTTCAGCTATTATCGCGAAATACCTTACAAGATAACGTCATTGATTACCCAATGAATCTCGGGCTTCGACATGGATTTGAATGGGATGATTTGGCAGAACGTGCAGTGAAGCGCATTACTCCTGTTTCACAAATCATCAGGGATAAAGTCAATTACCTTTATCACTATGCACAAGCAGTCAAAATGCAGCAGCTCACAATCAACAATAGGCGCGCCGGCCGGCAATTGGGAAGAGATATTGCCCAGTACATTGACCTAAAAGCACAAATTGCCCTCCATTATGGGCAATTGAAAAGAAAGGCCGAACAAACAGGGTGTAAGATGTCTGAGCTAAAGGAGTTCGATTATTTTTACAAACTAAGCTGTGCTCGCGACAAAAAAGCGACTGAACTCCTCCATACGGAACAATCGCAACTTTCTAAAATCAAGCTTAAACATTTCAATATGAATCAATTAGAAAAAGAAGCAACCCGCTATGAGAAGATAAAAACAATTCGAGCCATTATTAATGCAAAACCTAATTTTAAAGAGGATAGCGAGCTAGGTAAATGCGCTAATAAGCTATCTATCACAGAAGATGCAATGCCCATCGCTCAGGAAATAAAGAAAGCCAAAGGCTCTAAAAAAATATTCCACGATCAATTACAATCATTGCAACAGCATTATAGAAAAACAATTTATACGAATTTACAAAATGAGAATCCAATATTAAAGCGATATCATGATCTGACTTCGGTGTGTTCAAAGCTAACAGGTTTACAAGCAGAGCAATTGAACAAAGAACTTTTGAAGGCAGCTAGAATGATAGTATCGAACAAACTATTATTCAAAAAGATTCAAAATGACTTACCTAATTTGTCTAATAAACTCAGAACCCAGTGTCTCACACTGGATAAAAATGTTGAGTTAACCTACTAATTCCTTATAGAAGCATTGTATAAGAATATGACTGTATAGCTAATAACCACCAGTAACGCCAAGCCGGTTTCTAACTTACTTTCCGGAAGTGTTGCTTCGTCATCCCATCCCTATTCGCGTATAACAATAACTACATGACTAGCCAATACAAGGTCTACTCGTCGCAAGCTCCTGCGTTCCACCTTGCATTGGCTAGTCATCCCGTTAGAACTCTTTTTTGCGAATGGGGATGACGAAGCAACAAGCAAGTTCTGCGCATTCAAGTGGGAAAAGGAATTCGCTTTGCTCATCACTGTTTAGAAAGCGATGGGTTTAAGGAATCAAAAGCATCAAAATTTTTGAAAACCATGCAAGAAAACATTCTTTATGAAAGCCAATAAAACAATAGGTTATCGATATAAAATTGAGCGGATTAATGATTTTGGTTCAAGTAACAAATAGTTAAAGCGTGATATTCAATCATGCGAAATCTAGCTTCTGTAATTAAAGCTAGATTTCGAGAGCATTATCAGTTAGTTAATGAATCAGCTAATTCTTTATATGCTATCTTGGCAACATTGAAATATAAGTCATCTTGATTTCCTTTAGACTGAGAAAATCTTTTCTTGGCAGAAGTTAAATAGTCCTTAATCTGGTCAATCGAACTTTCGCGCTTTAAATTCTTATACCACTGTTTGGTAATTCCAAAAAACATGCCGTCTAAGTCAGACCGGTTATATTCTTTCAACATAGAAATAATTGAGGGAATATAGATATCTTCAAGTTTTTTAGATTTATAAGCTAATTCAAGCTTTAAACCTAGCTGCAGAGACGGCTCAACTCCTACCATTCTATCCTCTATGAGCTTTAGCTTGCTTCTAACATCAGAGGCAGAATGAAGATCAATAAACCCTCTAATAACTTTATCTGCATCCCTAGGGCTTAACTCTTGATTTAACAATTTTGAATAGAATTGTTTTAGCATTGCAAAATCAGAGGTATTAACTGTTTGTTCCCAGTGATTTTGATAATAAATCATTAAGCCCTGAACCAATTTAGATTTAATTTCATCATTGTGTATTTCGTCATATAAAGAGATAAACTTTGATATTACATCTGGCTCATTAGACACAGCCAATCTATCAATAAATACGCTGCGCTTGGCTTCATTCACCTCCGGGTTAAACAAAAACTCCCATTCCTTCGCAATATGAGTTGGGGTTTCCTCAGCCATAGGAATATCGGCAAGCTCTACAAATTTTTCATACGGAAGCTTATTTAACTCTTCTGCTGTCAATTCGGAGAATTGTTGCTCAATTCTATCCATTAAAGGTATTTGGTTTGGTATTGAGCTGAATTCTTCAGAAAATGCATCGCCATTTGCGTATGGAAATGTGTTGAAAACATTTAATGGAAGCATAATACGATTATTCATTATTTGCGAATAACCTGCACTATAGAAGTCCCATGCTACATACGTATCACAGCGCCAAAAGCCACATTTTGTAGGAACTCTATTTGCAGGATTACCTTGACCAATAACATAAGCGGTAGAGGTTGAGTACGAGGGGCACCACCAACTTTGATGAAATGCTTCAACCAAAACAGCATATGTCCCGGAACTGTAATCACCTATCCCGGAGCGACTACCCCAATACCTGGATCTGGAGGTAAAATTATTAAAGGTATTAAATTGAATAACAGGACTTTCATTTAAAACTTCAATGATTATTTGCGTTGGTTTACCGACATCGTCCCCAGTACCTAATCCAACATGACCAATCCATCCCATCCCAGGTATTAATAAATCTCTTCCTGCTATATCCCCGGAAGCTAATGGTCTTCTTGCCTCTGCACTAAATGCAATTGAGACCATACATAATATCAAGAACTTCTTATTCAACATCTTCTCCTTTTGTCTACAATAAGATGAAACTAACTTTTCGCTAGTACTTTATAACTGACACAAACCAATAAGTGCATTAAAAGAATTAAGGATATAAATAAATAAAAAAGATTAAATAAACCGAGTCCTTTTACTTCAACATAAAATGGCAACCAGTTTTGAATTAGATATCCAAGAAATAAAACGACTGCAAAAACATTTGTATACCAAATATGCGATCGAGTTAGAAATAAAGCGATTAGGGAATAAATTAAACCAATTATATTTGCATAAACAATACCTAATAAAATGAGGATGGGCCACCAACTTCTTACGTCAGTATTTTGTGATTTCAATAACAAAGAGACTATTAATGCTAAGAAAAAACTATACGAAATTGATAGGAAATCATAGCAAAATGAGCTTTTAGTGCCTTTATGCAGAAATGTCTGCGAAAGTAACAAAAATAGCGAAACTAGAGAAAAACTTAAGAAACTATTTGGCCAATCAACTTTTGCTCCAATTTGTATCGAAACAAGCAAAGAAATAAACAAGAGCAATAAAACTGTTGCAAACAATCTGAAGCGAAACATACCTACTCCTTTAGGTGAAAGTTGATGCAGCTCTATCTCACCTCATTGCGGCGAATTCTAGCATAAATATATAGTATTTCAACTTTGCTAAAAGAGAGATGGCAAGAAGGATAATGTAATACAATTAAGTCAAAATATGCGCTATCATTCGTTCAAAATATAAATAAATCGTTTAGTTTATATGTTAATAGCCCGCTGATTTTCATGGAAAATATATTACAAATTTATGCTTATATCAGGAAGCAATATATAATCACTATAAGACGTATGATTAAATTCTTCTCAGGTTTTTTTTCATCTAAAGTATATTCCATTCTATCTACATGCCCTTAATAGACTGAAAAACGCTTTTGGAATCATACAAACAATTATCGTAATATTCCTCTAAGTCGGATGGTAGATGGAATCTCGAATCAAATGGTAGCTCAACATAAACGCATTTATAGTAATATTTAACTGTATTTAAAGCATTGTGTAATTTAGGTATATTCATTACCTTTTCCGAGTCAAGGTGTCCTACAAATTTATCACGATATTTTTTTATATTTTCTCGATCTTTATTGAACTCACCCTCACTAAGATTGCAATAATCGAGCATTTTAACTTTAAAAGTTTCAGAGTCACGAATTATTTTCGTCCAATGATGTTTATCCGTGTATGATCCGAATAATTTCATCCACTCTAAAATGGATATATCTAAAAAATTATTTTGCACTGTAATCCAGAATTTATTATTTGCCATCGATATCCCATCAACCCACCCTCCCCGGTAATAGGCATAATTCCTAACAAAGTGGCAACATAATAATGCAGTCCTGCGTAAACGTTCGATTCTATTCATTAATACCTCCAAAAAAATCATCCCTCTGCTTATCTCATAGTAAAGCACATAGAGATCTATCGGTTAGCACCTCACGCTTGAATGCGTTGCGATGTATTTCATTAATCTGCAAATTTAAAGCGGGTTCCTGAAGGCATTTCAGCTTTTCTTTATACCAGATGAATTGTTCCGCTTTGACTGACGGAAACCCGGAACGCATGATTAAGGTATTCTCCGCTGGGATCTTCATAATCGCTTCAGGTCGCATTAGCGGCACTGCCTGATAATTTTTGCCATGACTGTTGCTAATACCTTGTGCCTGTAATGAAGTGGATTCATTGGCTACCCGCTGCGTTTTAGTGCCTAACATTTTGCTGATGAACTCGGCATCTCCCAAATCTTCAGTGGTAAATGCTACCTTTGTTTTAATATTGGTAAAGGCTTTGGCTTCATCTTGAGAATATTTTTCATAGGTTTGGGCAATGTATTGAAACATGAGAATACAGCGTACCCTATATTCGCGAAGCAGCTTTAATGAACGCCGTAAGCGCTCGATTCGGCCTAAGGAAGAAAACTCATCAATCAGGCACAATAACGGGTACGGTTCTTTTTTAAGATCAGGAATTTCTCTAATCATGGCTGAAATTAATTGCTGCCAAAATAACGTAAGTAAGGGTGCCAAGCGTTCCATGTCATCATCGGTGAAGCCGACATATATCGTCATTTTCTTACGCCGTAACTCTTTGAAATCAAAATCACTGGCGCTAGTCGCTGAATCGATAAACGGATCGTCAAAGAGTTCTAAATAGCCGGAGAAGGATTCTAAAATCGAGCTTCGGGTTTTTTCATGATTATTGATGTAAGAATAGCCGTTGCGGTAAAACTCTGGGTCAAGATGGTCAGTGTTATCGAGCAAGTCTTGCAGCCACACATCGAATTGCTGCTGTTTAATCAAGCGGTTCATTTCGCCTAACGTCGTTCGCCGCTCGGGCGTATCCAGTAGATAGAGTGTTAAGCATTTAAAGAGTTTGCGACTGGCTTGCGTCCAGATAACATCCCCTTTTGGGTTATCCGGTATTAAAATATGTGCGGTTCGTTGAATGTCGGTCATGCGGTGATTAACGTCTTTGCTGATACTGGCCAAGGGGTTAAATCGATGCGTTCGCCCTTCCGGGTGGGTCGGTGCAAAGCAATAGCATTCATGGCCTAATACCTTTTGCCGGTAACCTGATGTCGTTTCAAAGAGAGTTAATTTGACATCATTACAAACCACCGAATAGGGATAATTGAATAAGTTGGGAATGGCAATACTTCGTGTTTTACCACTCCCGGACGGGGCAAAGACCAAGACATGTTCAAAGCCGTTAGAATACAGCGGAACCCCGTATTTCTTACCGATGATTAAACTTTCCTCTTTTTTTTTAAAAAAATCGGCTTTCTGAATTTCATAGCCGTTGGCAAAATGAGCATTCCCCAATACTTTGTTGCCAGGGCGAAATCGTTCAAACAGGGCATGCATAGGAAGTGCGAAGACTAAAAAGAACCCCGCGAGCTCACAACCAATAAAACGGCGTAAGGGTTCGGGTTCTTCAGAAAGCTCCTGCAAAAAAGCGATCAACTCAGCGATATTGTTAAAGGTTTCTTGCGACCACCATTGATAGATGAAAACGCCAACAATTGAGGCAGTTACTGAAAGCACTAAACAAAGGAGCACAATACCGCTTAACCAACGGATAAAGCCGCCTTTGAGATAGCAGGCAGCCAAAATGAAAGGAAGGGATGCGCACAACAATGCCCCTGCACACAAGCCGTAATAACCAAAACGGAACAACACAAAGAGCGACCAAGGATAAGGGGTATTGGAAAGTCCCAAGCCCCACAGACAAATAAAACTGGCTATTTCTAAAGTCAGCAGCAAGCACACCATCGCGATTATTATTTTTTTAGGCATGACTTATCCTTAAAACTGACGCACAGCGCGCACATGGCCTAAAGTGCTTGCTTTATCACTGGCAATCACCTCCCCAGTGCTAAAGTTTTGTAGCCATGCCTGAGAGACGCTTGATTCAGTCGAACTCCAATAGTAATCGGGCGCAAAACTCGTTAACCCCTGCAGTTGTAAGTTCGCCTTCAAAAGGCTTAATTCATAAATAGATGGCAGATACCAACCGCCATAGCAAAGGCTTTGCGCGTTAGCAGGGGTCACACAAGGTGTTTCCCCATCCTCCGACACACTGTATTGATGCGCCAGAAGGGCTGCAAATTGGCCGTTTTGATTATCAATGGTCTGTTCGCTAATGATTAATCGGGTGTTGGATTCACCAGCGCCAATACCATCCGCCCGGGCATTGGTAATCTTATTGCCGCTTTCCCCATTTCGCCATTGAATGCCTTGAGCATTCACATCATGGGTACTGGCAATTAATCCATGCTGACCGGTGTTATCCACCCAGAAGACAATACCGCCCTGATACAGCTCACCTATTTGATGGGTAATGATATTGGCACTAATCACCTCGCCTTCAATGCGAATGCCACTACCGGCCTGATAATGCCCTGCTGGTCCTCGCTCCCCTTTTTGTCCAGGCATTCCCTGTGGACCTTGAGGGCCAGCGGGAATGGAGGCAATTCGATTCGCCAACGCGATAATTTGATTGGACACCAAGACCATTTGGTCTTGCAGCTTACCAATGTGCTCCCACATATCGACTTCCCCTGCATGAGCGCTGTTCAAACACACACAAGACAAGGCAGTAATCGCTAGCTTTTTCATGTATCACCTCATTAATAATTCCGGGGCTGCTCCTTTGAAATAAATCCATGAAATGCCGCGTCCATTGGGTGTTTTTTGCAGTTGAATGATGACATCCACCACTTGATTGATTTCGCGCAGAATGTCTTCATCGCGCATCGAAGGGACATTGTTTAATTTGTAGAGTTGCACCATGCGCATGAGGGCGATTTGCGGGTTATTAGCATGAATGCTGGTCATTGACCCCTCGTGTCCTGTGGAACACGCCGCAATAAAATCCAATATCTCTCGTCCTCTGATTTCCCCCATCATCAAGCGGTCAGGACGAAGCCTTAACGAACATTGCACCAAGTCTTGCATGCAAAGGGCTGTTTCACTTTTAGTTTTCGGGGCTAATAAATTCACTTGGTTGGAATGAGGCAATCGCAGCTCGTAAGTATCCTCTAAAGTGATAATGCGCTCATGCTGGGGGATTCGTTGACAGCAGGCATTTAAGAAGGTGGTTTTACCGGAAGACGTACCGCCTGAAATCACGATATTCTTTTTAGCCAAGATAGCCGACTCGATAAACTCAGGCCAGCATTGTTTACGATAAAAGGCTAGCAATTGCGTATCACTGTCAGTTTCCAGCGATTTATTCCCGTCTATTAAATAGGGCTTGGCATTTCGATAAAAATGCTCCTCGTAATCGCTTAAATGGCGACTGGCTACCGTTTGCCGGCGAATCGACAAAGTATAATGCCTGGCTGCTGGCGGGATGACTAACTGCACCCGTGAGCCATCCATTAAATTGCCCGATAACAAGGGATGCACTTCATTGAGTAGCTGTTTATTCTCATTGGCGATTAAACCAAAGAGACGCTTTAAATGCAGGCTATCCAATGCAGGCACTGAATGCACCTGCATTGTGCCTTGCTGCTCAACAAACACTTCTCGCGGTCGATTGATTAAAACTTCCGAGACACTGGCATCATTTAGCCAGGGCGATAAGGGTTGCAATAACCCCTCTGAACCCGGTGCGTAAAAGGCTTTTGCTTCCATTAGCCTCTGCCTCCCTTCACGCCATAGAAATCCAAATCATGCGCGACAAAGACATTGATTAAGGTGCCTTGATTGACTTGCAAGGTCGGCCGAATGGCCATGCCGGCATTCACTGCCTGGCCTGCGGTTTGCTGAAAGCTCGATGCAATCGCCATGCGGTATTGCGATTCAGAGTTATAGCGGTCTTGACCGTTTACGCCACTGGTAGCGGTATAAGCACCCAAGATGGATAACAAAGCACTGGTGCCAAAGCGCTCGAAGAAATGACGATTGATATAATCCGCTCCTTGGCCTGAACGGCCGATAGCATCTGTGCTCGGGCTGTTTAGACTGACTATCACGCCATTGGCGAGCTGTATCCGATTCCAGACCACAAGTATTCGGCTTTGCCCATCCACCACTTGTGAATCAAACTGACCGACTAACACCGAGCCTTTAGGGATTAGACAATGCTGGCCTTCCAGTGAAAAAATATCGCGCTGCGTAATGGCGCGCACCATGCCCGGTAATTCCGAATTAATTGCCGTTTCCAAAGTCGCTGCCAGCATTTCGCCTGCGGGTACGGTTGAACCCGGATGCGGTAATTTGGTCGCAGTGACTGAGGTAATTTCATTTTGCTGATTCAAAAACTGGGCATTCGGGTTATTACCAGCAAAAGTATTGGGCGACCCGGCATTACCAGTTCCTGCTACACTACTAACAGCTTGCCGATTCACCAGAAACGTAGTCGGTGCATTCATTCGCGCCAGCATTTCTTTGCTCATGTGCTCTTTATGGCGAAGCTTGGGCGGTCTAATCGGTTGTTGATTAGTCAGCTTCGTTTGAGTACCGATAACCGGCTTGGCAGCCTCGGCTTTCATTTTTTCAATCAGCTCAAGGTTTTGTGACAGGGTATAATCGTTTTGCGAATGTGTGGTTGGCTCCTCTGTCTTAACCGTTTTAGCATGCTTGGGCATAAAGGCATAACCTAATAGAATAATTGAAACCCCCATCACTACCGCCATTTTAGGATTTATTCGGAAATAGGACTTTTTAGGCGGTGTCACTTGGGATAGTTCGCTTAAAGACGCATCGTTGTTATCTTGTTTGGTGGATTGCATGCTTATCTCCTGCCTTGTCGAAGTCGTTCAATTTCATTGCTGTTAAAGATGGAGGCCACCAAGCCACCGCTTCGCAAGGTGAACTGGGGGGGCTAAGCGTTGAATAATTAAGAGGTGGCCTTGCCTGCGGGTATTCACTATCGACTCTTTGCCTTGCTTATTATCGACTGCAAAGACCGCCGGCACGGGTTGGGTTGGACTGAATTCAAAATAGGTGAATTGGCCATCGTCATAAACATGCTGCGGGGTTAATTCGGCTCTGCCACTGAAACGATAGTTCCAGTTCAAAGTTTTTGGGTCTTTATGCTGTTTGTTCAAAGAGGCATTGCGAAGCACTGCCGCTTTGCGTGCCGCTTCAAGCTTTGCTTTTTCTTCTTTAGGGTAAGTAAATTGCAAGGCATAGATGGGCTTTACCGAATCACTATCAATAGATTTGTTGCTGGTGATTTGAAAGTAGTAGTTATGCTTATCAGTCACCACCGTCATATTGGTATCGCTGTTGAACAGCGCAGGCTTAACAAATACCATGTAAGGCAAATGCTCGTGAAAAGTCACCATCCACCCCGCATTGTCACCGCCTTCCACCACTAAAATGGTTTCATTGCGATTAAAAAGGATTTGCGTATTGGTAAATGTACGCGCTTTCAGCTTCACCACATTATGCTCTTGAAAAGGTACCAGTGTGACCCGCGCATCCTGCTTGGTGGATTGGGGAAGCTGCTGTCCAAACGCCAGCGTATGGGCAAGCAGTAGTCCTGTCATTATTAATCGTTTCATTATCACCTCACACATTCCGAAGTTGTTTGCTGTAGCGGGTTACCTGAAAGCCATCCCAGTTTTTCCAGCGGATATCGGGCGCATTCGAGGGTTGGTTATACACCCATGCGATTAAAGCGTTGTACTGGGTTTCTGTTTGATGGCCGGTGGCTTTGTCGGTATCAATCAAGGTAAAAACGACTTCCGCCACATTGTGGTGGTTCTTTGGGAAGTCCTTGTCGTTAAACAGGACATTATCAAGAAAGTTAATGCTGTAGACGTGAACGCTTCGCGTCAGCTTCGTGCCGAGCTGCATCACAGGAGATTGCGGATTGCTTTTGGATTGCTCGCGAAGGTACTCATCATTCACCGACTCACTAGACAAAAGCCCCACCAAATCGTATTGCGCACGATAAGCGCTGACTTCATAACTTTCGCGGTGGGTTATATAGCGGACAATGTCGCTTTCGACTTGCGTTTGATTAATGGGTGCATTGGTTTGCGTCACTGGCTCAATGGTGGTCACCCCATTGTCATAATGATGCACCAGCATCGGCACCAGGGTTTGCATGGGAGCGAGGACTGCAACCGCCAATACTGCACAAAGATTCAATCCCATTGAGGTCAAAAAGGCCATTTGATAACGGTTTCGTGATACTTCCACCCGGGTGAACTGGTCATCTGCCCAGTGCTTTGCTTGTTTAAAATAGTCATTTAAAGGCTCTTTGCTTTTATTCATGATTAACCTCGAAAGGATTGAAGATTAAGAGGAGCGCGTGACGCTTGATAGACTTGCACCGGTGATTTGGCACTAGCCGGCACCAGTTGTTTTAAAGTCTCTTGGGATTGGCTGCCGGCTTCTTTTGCCTTTTGGCTAGCACCGATAGCCCCACCAATAAACCCGCCCAGCATGGCAGTGCCATTACTGGTCGAACAAGACGCACCAATGCTTTTGGCAATGGCGGTGACTTCAAGCAAGGCCATGACACAAAAGGCAGCGACCAAGAGAATTGGGATCCAATCCGATAGGCCAATATCAAGGGCATGGTTGGCATAATGCCCATAAACCGACCAATGAATCAGGCGCATGCAAAAGCTCGCCACAGACGACACAAACACCAGCACCAGAGAGAATCCCGCCAGCGTGCCTATCCAGCGCTCAAAAAGGGATTTGGTGAAATCAAACAAGGTGAACAGGATAAAAATGGGCGCGGTACTCAGGCACACCGCGAGCATGAGTTTGGCGATAATGAGTTCAAACAAAGCCAAGCCAATGACCGCAATGCCAGAAAGATAAATCATTAAGGCGACAAAAATCGGGCTCCAGTGTTTAAAGCTCGCCTTATCCCAGGTCCAAGCCCCTACGCGAACCACTTCATTCAAGACCGATTGCAGACCGCTGTTCACACCATCCACAGACAAGCCTGAGAGATTGGCTTTCATCAGCACGCCACCGAGCTCGCTTGCACCATCGACAAAAAGCCCGACAAAGTATTCAGAGAAAAAGCCCCAGCTCATGGCAAAGAGATAAATGCCACCCATTCGCAACGCCAGTTTCATTAAGTCCTTGGACGGCATACGGATAAAGCCCATCATGATGCCAAATCCCATTAAGACTAAGGCAAGCACACAGGCGCCTGCCAGTGGCTTTTCCAAGTGACTAGCCAGTGCCTGATAGCCATTGACCACAAAGGTTTTGCTTATTTCATCGATTTGGCCGGTCAGCTGGCCAATGATATTGGCATAGGTTGGACTTACCATTGGTTAATCCTCGATGCTGTTAAACACACGTTGCTGATAGGCAAGGGCAATGGGGTTATAGAAGGACTTGTCGGTAATCTGTTTGACCTCGATAGACGCAAAGGCGGGATGCGTTCGCAATTCATCGACCATGAGCTTAAACAGTAGGTCGCAATCGATATGGGCGTCATTTAAGCCCATACAGCTTGGATAATAGCCCCCGCCAGTCCCTGAATTGAGGTGCATGGCTTTTTCAGCAGTGCGCGAGGCTTGCATTAACGCATTGACTTGTTCGGCTTGGGGTTGTGACTTCAAAGGGTTTTTATCGCAGGCGCTTAAGGCGACAGTGCAAGCAAGGGTTAGGGTAAGAGTTAATCGGTTCATGGTTTCTTCCTTTTATTATTGTTATTAATTCACAGGGTATTGCGAGCAAGCTCGACCATAGTTCGGGCAAGGTGAATCCAAGTCCGGCGGTTGGCTGCAAGCACACAAATTCAGTAATACAAGCCCTATAAGGATGAGTCGCATACAAGTCTCCTTTCTATTCATCCGGCAAGCGGTTAAAGCGTGCCATATCGGTTTCACTGCTGATGTCATTAAAGCCACTCATGGCCGACTGCTGGCCGATTAAGGTTTGCAGCTTGAGTTGCTCGGTTTGGATAAAGGCTGGCTCTGCAATCAGGCGCGAATTTAAATCGATGGCTGCCTTGGTGTTCGGGGTTTTCTCGATGTGATTGCTAAGCTCATGGATGGCTTTTAAATGTTGGTTGATTTCGTTATAGGCGTAAGTGGCTTGTACGCTCACTGCTTCATTCACTGCTTTGTTTTGCTGGTATTGGCTGAGGCGCTCAGCCGTTGCCCCTTTTAGAAAACTGGCATCATCCAATGTGATGTGGCTTTTTTCGTATGCCTTGACCAGCTCTTGATAACGGCTTGGGTTACCGCCTGCGATATTCTTTAACGCCTCATCCCAGCTATTCGCTGACCATTGGCGGTTTTCTAAATCCGCAACACTGTTGTTTAAGTTACCGAAGCCATAATTACCAGTGTTTAAATCTTTAAGCTGCTGCAAGCGCTCTAGTTGTGATTCGGCGTTTTGATAGGTTTTTTGCAGCACCTCATATTGAGCTTTCAAATGGTTTAATTGCTCAATGGCTTTTTCAAGCATGGCAGCATCGGACACGCCTAGCACATCGGCATACACATTGGCACTTAGACAAAGCCCCGCAATAAGTAAGCGAATCTTCATGCGCCACTCCTTTCGATAAAGACCGGCAACCAGTCTTCGGCGTTGGCGCTGACCTCATCGATGATGCTATCGAGCAATCGCACCGAGGCTTCATTGCCGGAAAAGACGCGAATTTCGTCTGGCAAGTCGCTTAAATCAAGCTTACAGAGAATGCTCTTTCGGTCTTGCTTGTAGAGGAATAGTCTTGATTCAGGCGTTAATGACTTAATGGTTTGATACTCTCCACGGCTTAAGCCTAAGACTTTAATGTAAGTGGCTTCATTGGCTGCCGGATTGGGGAAATAAATACTGGTGGCGACATTGGTGATGATTTCCGCTGCAATCGGTGAATGGATAATGGATTCAGGCGTTTGTGTCATGAAAATGAAATGGCCGTTTTTCTTGCGAATCGTGGCTGCCCATGCTTTTAAGTGTTTTAACCAGAAGGGTGAATTGAATACTTGCCATGCTTCATCAATGACAATCGAAGTGAGTCGGCCATCAAGGCAGAGGCGTACCCGGTGCAATAGATACATGTACACAGGCGTTGAAATCAGGGGAGATACTTCATCCATCAGATAAGTGATGTCAAAGCCCACCTTATCAAAATTCACATTCAGCGCGTCATGGTCATGGTCAAACAGCCAGGCATACTCGCCTGCTACACGGGTTTCATCTGCACGAAGCCAGCGCTTTAATTCAGGCCAGCGCGGAAAGTCTTTCGGAAGACAACGCGCAATATTGCTTAAATTGCGGTAACGGCGCTCTAAATGGTCAAAGGCGTAATTCGTACATTCGTTAATGGTTTCGCGAATGCTACTTGGTAAATCATTTTCATTGGGTTGTTTGATCAGTTCAGCGAACCAGTCTTTGACAAAGCTTCGATTAGCTGGTGTATCCGCTAACATCAGAGGGTTCATCGCGATGCGCTCGGCATGCTTAGGCGAAATGACTGTATAGCTGCTATTGGGTGCGCTTAAGACATAAATTTTGGACGCCTCATCTCGGTCAAAGAAAAAACTGCGATTGTCATAGCGCCCCATTTGCGCATCAAGGAATGAGACCAGTGTATTCTTTCCCGCATTGGTGGCGCCAAAGATGGCGGTGTGCCCTTTGGCAGGGTTTGTTTTGGAGGATTGGCTGTGGTAGTTAAAAAAGACCGGGGTTTTTGAGGGAGTCTCCAACAGCGTGACTGCTTCGCCCAAGTGATTGCCATTGCGAAAGCCCGTATCGAAATTATGAAGCGAGCAGAAATCGACAAAATTATGCGAGGTTATCAAACTTGCCCTTGCAATAAAGGCGTGATTGCCGGGGATTTGTGACCAATAGGCTAACTCTTGGCCTAGGTTCTCGCGTACTAAAACAATACCTGCTGAGGCATAGGCCTTCACTGCTTCGCGTATGGCATCCTCTAGTTGGGCTTTATCAGGCGATAAGAGCATTAAGCTATTGTGATGAAAGCCTAAACGGGCTACTTCACTGGAAAGCCCATCTTCCAAGGCGCTTAATTGCTGGATTTGGCTTGCGCCTAAATCCTTGGCATTGAGTAAATTGCCGCGTTTCTTGTCGACTAAATCCAGTGCCACATCACGAGGCACCGGCGCAAAGCTATGGGTTAGGATGTATTCGGAGTCGAGCTCTAAGAGCTTATCGAGGATAATGGAGCTAGTTTCCAAACCGTATTTTTTGATAGACAGCATGGCCGCAAACGAGCTGCCATTAGCGCCTTGAAACTGGATGGATTGGCCAAAGAAGAGTTGCTTATTCGTCACGTATTGGCTGAGGTTGCCTTCCGGGTACTTGGCATTGGCTTTTAGGGTATCCAGCAAGCCTTTGCCGGTCATTGCATTAAATTGCGGTTCAGTAAAGGGTAGGCGCTCGCCCGCATTCGGGATGAGGGAAAGGAAAGCCAATAACTCGCTATAACCTTTCTGGCGGTCATTTTCGCCTAGCAGATGCGGTTTAAAGGGCGATAACGAGGTTTTTAACTGCTCCATTTTGCCCAGTAGCAAGGCGATTTCAGCTTCCCGCTGCTGTTGTCATGCTTCGATATGTTTTGATGCACTGACTTTGCTCCACCAGCTTAAGGTGCTGGCTGCCTTGCTGGAATTATCACCCTTAAGCACCACGGTGATATAAATCGCATTGCGATATAAGCTCTTGCCCTGAAAGCGGGCATGGTATTTCTCATTCACTCGCTTAGCAAAAGGCGATTTGAAATCACCGTTTAAGCGAATATCTTCTTTGTGTCGATGAATAGTCACATAGGCCATGAAGCGCTCATCGAGGTGTAAAAGTGCTTGATGCAAGCGAAAAGACATCTCATTGAGGTAGTCAGGTTCGGCCATGACGAAGGAGATGCCCTCAACTTGCAAGGTCGCACCGATTGCGCCTTGTTTGGTTTCAAAAATACTCGCTGAGTTTAAATGCGTAATCGGAAACAATTGGCTGATGCCCGGTTCCTGTTGTAGACGCTGTTTACTCTTAGTAAGGCTCATAAGCACGAACTCCCCAAAAGGATGTATTGGGCACATTGGGCAATAGAAACAGACGTTTGCTTAGGATGGTGAATAACGCCGTATCTTGTTTGCAGGCTAACCAGCCAAAGGCATGAAGGGGCAGGAAAATGAGGCCATAGAGCATACTGCCCAAGCCAATAAAGGCACTCATCGACAGAATTAAATTCATCACGTGGAATTCAAGGGTCACCCCGCCGGTCATTGCCGGGCGGGTTAAGGCACCAAAAACAGGGTTACGGTGCAAGCAATTGTCAGTCATTATGCCCCCGCAATATGTTCATAAATCTCCTCAGCACCAAAAATGAGGCCGAGTCCGACTAGGAAGTACACGAAATACTCTTTGGGGAATTTCTGCAATTTAAAACACATGTAACCCAGAATTACGATTATAGCCAGGGAGACTGAGCGTACTAAGTTGCCTTGTAGATAGCTAACCGCTCCATTAATCACCGTTGTCATGGATTTGGCAAAACAGGGAACCGGCAATAAGGCGCAGCACAAGGCTAAGTATTTCGCTTTGGCGAGTTGGTTAAGGCGATGAAGTTTGCGCATCATGCTCTCCTTAGTAAGCCTTGGGCATTTTGAAATACACGTCATTGCAGGCTTTCTCACTTGTATTGGCAGTTGCCTGTTTGCGTGCAAAAATCTCCTGTCGGTCAACATCGATATGCAAGGGCGCTTGAATGCCCAAATACAACATGCCGTGATGGGCTGCCAAGCATTTCACCTGAATGTCACCGTCATTCAGAAACAGCTTGTCGCCCAGATGGCATTGCAACACCATCATGCAATTGGCTTTGAGGTACTGAACTCCCTCCGCTGGTGTGTCGATATCGATACTTACTGAGGATTTGAATCCTAAATGAATCAAGTCGCTATCCAGATGCAGCACCTTCACTTGAATTTGACCCTTGTCAATCAGAATCAATTCGCCTTCGCGTCTTCCCAAAATCAGCATGGTGTTCTCCCTTAGTTGCTGTTTAACATTTGTTTAATCATTCTTAGATGAGCCAGCCCGACTTCCAGAGGAGCTGGGTTTGCTGACGTTTTATTTTCCTGTTCTTTTTGCTCGTCTAACCGCTTTTGAAAGCTTCGGCACAGGTCATAAAATTGCGGTAAGGTTGGCGGAAACTCCTTCTGCTTCAGGCAACATTCGATTGCCTTATCAATAATTTCCGGCTGAAAGTCTTTTAAGCTGTTCAACCACTCTTTTTTCATGAAAGCGATAAATCCTTCTTCCTTCAGTTGCGAGCGCCATAATGCGCCGTAAAAGGAGGCAAACTTCATAAACAAGCGGTTAATATGCGCCTCTGACGATACCCCTGAAGGGGATGACGTTGGAGTCTTCGCTATCGGTTTCGCATCCACTCTGGCATTCTGCCCAGAGCGAATCGTAGTTTGTGGCAGCTGAATAAGATTTTTGATGTGTTGCATGGTGCTCGTCCTTTTGGTGTTGAGTCGGTAATTCATCGTTCCAGCATTGCTGGGCTATCCAGTTACTGGCGTTTTTCCAGTTAGGCATCCAGCGCTTGAGGGCTATTTGTTGGTCGCGGTAAGCGATTTGCTGCTGCAAGGCATTCATCATGCGCTGAAAAAGTTCGGCAGAGGGATTTAATTCGATGAAAGCCTGCTGCGCTTGAGGCTGTGAGCGCTTGACCGGATACACCGACCAAAATTGCTCGAATTGTTTATATAAAAAAAATAAATAATTATTATTACTATTATGAGGTATGGCGGGTTCTGCCTTTTTGGCTATGGCGGCTTGCTGATTAATTTTATCAAAAGCCCTTGCCCCGTCTGGTCTATCTGAGTTATCCACAATGGCGGAATGGTATGGCGCCTTGATGGCGGGTTTATTTTGGGCAGAAAAACGCTCAGACGCTAATAAGCACTTTAAAATAAGCGCATGCTCAGTACTTTGATTTTCGATTAACCCGGCTTTTTCCAAACCTTTAATGGCTCGGCGGATCTGATCTTTGCTTGGGCTTCCGCTTTGTATTCCGGGGTGTGGTTCAACATAAAGCGCTTCAGCTATTGATTGATAACTGATCCCACGTTTTATTCCTGCCATGCGTGTGTTTATGTCCGTATAAGGGCGTATTCCTACTAAGTAAGCCAATTGTTGAACCTGCGGTAAGCCATAAAGCCCTGCAAGTTCATCTTTATTAATAAAAAAATCCATAACGAACACTTCATCCCTAACGTTTTAATGCACTTGATTTTGAGCTAACACTCACATACATTGAGCGAATCGATACTAACTATCCCTTAACCCTTGCCTAATTCATTGACCATTTGATGTAAATTTGTTAAAGCTATTAGTTCAATGGGTTGTGTTTTATGGGATAATACGTATATTAAAATAAATTATACCTATAATGCGTATTATGTAAATACGTTATACGTTATTTTGGTATATAAATTATTTGTACTAGGTTTCTATGAATGAAAATACAGATGATCAACGTATAAATGCCGGCCGGCGTATTAAAACCGCTAGAAGTTTGGCAGGTATATCTCGTAAAGATTTGGAAGAGAAATTCGGCATTAGTATGCATACTCTCCAATCATGGGAGTTAGGCAGAAACCCATTAAATGAAAAAACAGCCTCCAAACTTGTAGAGATATTACATAGCGCAGGCGTAAGCTGTTCAATGCAATGGCTCCTTAATGGTTCAGGGAAAAGCCCAAGTCTCGTTAATGCTGAATTTGTACCATTCCCGACCATTGATAAAGATATAGCCCCACTTCTTAGCCAAGAAAATTCCATCCAGAAAGAAATAGAGTTCTTTAGGTCTAACAATCCGAATGCTATGGTTATAATGGTTTCAGATGACACAATGGAGCCTACATACTCAAGGGGAGACTTTGTTGGTGGTATCCAATACTTAAACACTCCAGATATCGAGAGATGCATTGGGCATGATTGCATTGTTGAACTTAACGAAGGAACTTATTTTCGACGATTTATAAAGAGAAAGAATGGTTATGCATTAGTTTGTCTAAATGCTCAGACGAAAATAGAAGAGCCGGTTATATTTTCAAAAAAAATTCTTGCGGCAACTCCCATTATTTGGCATCGCTGGAAGCTAACCAAACCAAATTCCTCACAAAACGAAACTGCATGATAAAATCAAATTTCATAGGCCACCAATCTGCAACTTGCTCTGTGTTTAAAAGTTCTCGATTTTTTAATTAAATTTACACGGAAAGCAATAGAAAATTATAAATATTAAAATCTTCTATAATTGAAGGAGTTTATTTCTTTGCAGAAAATTTTTTAAGGATAATGAGTTATGAAAAATAAATCTTATGTCATATGGAACAATAAGGGTGGTGTAGGCAAGAGCACAATAACTTTTCATATTGCCTCTGTTTTTGCGGAAAAGAATCCGGATAAAGATGTTATTGTCGTAGACATGTGCCCGCAAGCTAATTGTTCAACGATGTTATTAGGCGGTGGCCGTAAAGGTGAAATTGTTCTGCAAGAGTTAATTGCGCTGGATACGCCCCGAACTGTGGTAGGTTATATAACTGACGTTATTGTCGGCCAAAAGCAAAATACCGCTGATTATTTGATTAAGGTTTCAGATAAAAATCCCACACTTCCATCTAATATTTTCTTAATGTCAGGAGATGGAAATTTAGAATTGATATCTCCCCTTCTTTCGCGAAGAGCTGAAGCTGAGCCTATATCCGAAAAAGACAAGCCATGGAAAGCTATACATTCAATTATGAAAAACCTTACCGTCGAGCGTATAAATAATGATCGACCAGTTACTTATTTTGTTGATACAAATCCAAGCTTCTCAATTTATACGCAAATGGCTGTAGCATCAGGAGATTTTTTGCTTGTACCTATAAATGCTGATGATTCATCAATTTTTGCAATATCTGGTCTTTTTAACTTAATTTATGGTTCTAAGAAAAAACATCCTGTTTATGATAAATATACGTTTGTTACCAGAGTTAATGATAACGACTTAGAACGACCTAAAATTCATTTATTGTTGGGAAACAGGTTCACACAAAAGAAAGGAGCAGCTCATGCCTTCAAAGCATTATCTAATGAAGCAACAAAGAAAATGTATGATGAATATTTAGAGAACAAAAAATGGTTTCGTGAGAGTCAAACGGATATTACGACTCAAGTGGATTTTGAGAATGAGTTCACAATAGAATTAAGAGATTTTAATAGCGCAGGAGTGGTGGCTTCAAATTCTGGCATCCCCTTAAGCAAGATGGACAATCACACCTATGAGGTATACGGAGAAAAGATACAAGTAGCAAAAGAACAGCGTGAGAAATGTAAAGAAACCATCGAAAATTTGGTGGCAAGACTTTAGGTCTAGTGCAATATCTGGTGTCTTGAATAATAAACGTTAAACGTAAACTTGCTTTGATGATATTGTTAAGGATAAACCTTTGCCATGGCATAACCTGTGTGATTCATAGAGATCCTTTCAATTTTTTCATAATCAAATCAGTATGATAATTAGCTATTTGGATGCGTTCATTGTCTATTTTATACTCGTTACTCACCTCTTCTCTAAAGGGGATTATTTCGCTTAATTCAGCCACTATAGCCGAAGGAGGTTTTTCCTTTAGTGATTACCTCCCTCTATAAATATGTGGTAAATTACATTTTTATACCTGAATTTCTGCTGTAATCTGTTGCCTTATCAACAGGCACAGACGATGACGTTCATTGTTTAAAGCGTTGTTGGCATTAGGGCTATCCGTTAGAAAAATTGCGAGTGATTTACGAGAATCTTCTCCGCAAACTGATGGATGTTAATTAAATTAAGGAGTTCAAATGTTTCACGATATACCGACTGTGATCCTGGATCGAATGTATTATTTAGAAAACAGAGATCAAGAAGAGATGCAGGGGAAAATAGATATTAAACATTATGATAAATTGCGTCAAATTCCACCTGAAACTGGTCGGTTTATTAGTTTACTTGCAGCGAGTGCACCTAATGGACAATGGGTGGAAATAGGTACAAGCGCAGGATATTCAACGTTGTGGTTAATTTTAGCATGCATGCAATTGAACAAGAAAATATCAACGTTTGAATTAGACCAACAAAAAATTGCATTAGCGAAGGAGACATTTGCATTGGCTCAAGTTGAGCAATATGTTGATTTAATTCCAGGTGATGTATTTGATCATTTGCCAAGTTATACAAATATCTCATTATGCTTCCTTGACACAGAAAAGGAGCTTTATGCCGATTGCTATGAAATTGCAATTTCTAATATGGTTTCTGGCGGAATTCTATTGGCAGATAATGTAGTTTCTCATCAAGCTGATCTTCAATCTATGATTGATCATGTAATTGCAGATCAGAGAGTCGATTCTTTAGTAGTCCCCATAGGGCAAGGTATTCTCTTATGCAGAAAAAGGTAACGGTTTGAATATCTTGTAAAAATGAGCGAATGACTAAAAACGTCCGGAAATTTCGATGGTTCCGGGCTAGAACCCCAATTTGTAGCCGTAAAAGCGTTAAGACGTTTCTGGGGTTCCGGCTTACAACCCCAGTTTACATAGGGATAAACATGAATGCCTAGCTTTACGGTGGCTCTTGCCTAACTTTCAACGCTTTGGCCAAGGAGTCACCTAAGGAAATCGGGGTTTGCAAAAGAACATCAATATCTAGTTTCTCGCATTCAATAAGGTATTTGACTGCAAACCAATATTTGAAGTATTCAAACTCATAACGGTCATATTGACTGGTTTTCCCTGATAGAACAGCTAGTCCCTCCTCGAGGCTCATGGTTGGGTTTCCTGCAATGTAATCGGCGTAACCTTCTTCTTTCCAAAGAAATCCCATAGGGGACCAATTTAATTCATCCGCTCTTGCAGTAAATGGGATTTTATTTTCAATCATAACATGAACAATTTCATGGGTGATTATTTGATCTAAGGCTCTGCTCGCTCCTGACGGTTTAAAACTTAAATTCGAACTAATATCACCCTTAGAAATAAAAATGTTCCTTATCAGGGGTCTTGTTATAGCAAATGGTTGAGCGGCAAACTGATAAGGCAATATATTGTGAATATTATAATTACTTCGAAGAAAAATCTTGACTGTAGGCTCTTGATTGTACAATGGAGATCGCTTGATTTTGAAATCCACCTTGTCAAGCAAGCTGTCCGCTTCCCTGGGAATGCGTTTATCCGAATACAAAATAAAATTTTTATATTTGAGTTTATAATCGAAATAATAAAGTTGTGGGTAGTAAAGAATGATTGCAGCAAACAATACAAGAACAACAATGGCTGAAACGAATTTAGCTATTTTTCTCATGCGAATTGGACTATACAAATGTGGTAATAATATAATCATCTGTTTAATTAATCAACATTTTTAATCAGACTGTCCTTTAAGAGAAACTTTATACATTTTACAGGAGAAACGGGTGCCTTTTAATATACTCAAAGACTGGTTGAACAAGGAAAAAGAACTCGGGGTTGAGGATCCTGCCTGTGCTGTGTTAAGCACTTGCAGTAGTTCTGGTGAACCCCATAGCCGAGTGGTTGCCATTCGCGAAATTGAGCCAGAGAGCCTTTTATTTTTTACGCAGCAAAAAACACGCAAGGTTGCCGAACTGTTAAAAACCCTAAATCCTGTTTGAATTTTTTATTTGCAAAGCAAAGCCGACAAGTTATTTTGGAAGGAACAGCAATACCCATTTCTGCAGAAGAAATGAGTGACGTGATCAAGTAAAAAACGATAGAAGCTGCGGGCTGACACAGCTATGAACTCTCTCAATATCAATGAGATGAAATAATCAAATTATCAGTTAATTGAAACGATGTCTATGAATCACACACATAACCCCAGTTAATCAGGCACTATGTTTTTAAATTATGCCTTTTTTCATTATTGGAGTAAAATGAACTTTTTCTAGTCCTGCTAAGTTCGTCAATGTGCTCTAAGAAATCGGATGCTTCCAGGTTTTTAAATAATTTCCATTTCATAACGCCCCCCAGATTAACCTGCTTTTATTCGGGTTGCTCAAGGAACCCTATTAACTCCCACACACTTTCAAAAAAATCAATAAGAAATTACGGCGAAATTATTAAGCTACAAGTTATAGAACACGATATTTTTTCAAGGTTAAAACCAAAAGAAGAAAAAAAATATTTTAAACCCTGCAACTTAGCTAAAGTTTCCACTTTCCCGGGATTCTGTTCATTTCACGACCATAGCATATTTAACGAGTTAGACAATTTTAATGGGATTGTTACTCCACAAATTGCATTGTTATCTCACTATCGAATGATTTGTTACGGCCTTTACATTATAGAAAAACAGCAGATCCAAGAGCAATTTTTACGCGAGAGCCAATTTATCGGTCACGCCTCTAAAAGAGCGAAGGAGATACACAGACGAATAATAAATGGTTTTTATCAAAGACGCCTTATGATGGCTAAACAGGAGTATTTATATAGAAAAACCGTTTGTGAAAATCTAATAGACTCAGGCAATTTTAATGAAATACAATTCATATGTTTACAGGGCAGCAATAAAGACCCTTTGTTCAATGGAAGGGCTGGAATATTTTTTCATGGGTTAAAACGCAGACTTCCTCTAAGATTTTTACCTCAAATGCCTTATATCACCTATTCTTCGTTACACAATGGAGATTTTTGCACCTTAATTTTCCACTATCTTTCTATCGACATGGAGTATAAGACAGATCTAAATGCTTTTTTAAACGATGATAATTTTAAAGGTAAGTTGGAACTGTTAATCTCGGCTCATAGCGATTTTTGTATATGGAAAACACCTATTTCTACCGAAGGTGAGCAGAATATTAGAGAAATTATTGATTTTTACCACTAATTCTCTCTCGGAAATGAACATGTCTACGCTTATGTTTTTAATTGCCAATTTATTTTATTAACAGCACTAATTTTATATTCAGGTGCTAAATGAGCATATCTTAATGTCATTTTTATATCAGAATGACCCAGTAACTCTCTGACAGTATTTAAATCAACTCCAGCCATAACCAATTTACTAGCAAAGTGATGACGCAAGTCATGCCATCTAAATTGTGAAATATTAGCTTGCTCTAAAAGTGAAGCCCAAGAGCGCTTGACGTGATTAAACGGCTGATTACCCTTGCTGGGAAAAATCAGCGTACTATCAGCAGCTTTGTTTTGATAAAGCTGTTTCAAAATACTGTATGCTTCGTCATTCAGTGGAATAAAACGAGAGCTGCTGTTTTTAGTGATTCCACCATCTATGAAAATGGATTTTGCAGAGAGGTCTATCATATCCCATGTTAGATTAAATAACTCCCCTCGTCTCAGGCCTGTATTAATAGAGAGTAGTACCATAGGCATCAAATAATCACAGAACTCCCCTTCCCCGAGCTCTGGGTACAAAGTATAGCCGCGAATTTTACGCCATTGATTTCCACTTTCCCTTTTATGCCTCAAGAGAGCTTCTCTATCTTGCAACGCTTGTCGTAAACGTGTTTCTTCCTCTACCGATAAATATCTTACTTTTGGGGAACGATCCACTTTGAATTGCTTTAAATTTCGTAGGGCGTTTTCTTTCAAAAATCCCCACTCTGTGGCTTTAGTAATAACAGATTTAAGCGTGGTAATGTTTCGGTTAACTGTCGCTTGCGCTGTTCCTTCATTCAAACGTTTAACCCGCCACTGTTCCAATAGAGCAGGGGTAATCTCATTAAGAGGCTTTGAATATAGCTTATTAAAACATCGATTAAGTGCTTCTATGGTTTCCCGCCCTCTTTTGTGATGAGATAATGCCCAGGGCTTGTACTCATTCTCAATGAACTCTTTTAAGGTATGTGCTTTATTAGCACCTTTTCGGGCAGTTGGTTCAATACCTTTGTTTGAATTACTTAATATCTCAATAGCCTTTTCTCTTGCTTGAGGCGCCGAGATCACCCCAACGGTACCGATATTAATCTTTTTTCCCCTTTTATATTGGCAAACATAGCGCATTGTTCCAGAAGGGAAGACTCTTATAAAAAATCCCTTCAAATCAATATCATGAACTTCATACTCCTTTTCTGCTGGCACTAATTTTTTTATAAGAGTATTGTTGATTTTTGCTTTCATCTATTTCTCTAACTTCTGAATTTGGACACCTTTTACCCGATAGCTTTCTAACATCTCAAGGGTGCAATGGGTTTTAAAAAATTCTACAAACTCAAACTCTCTTAAATAATTTCTTTTATGGGTAGAAATCCAGCCTATCGCTTTAAATATGTCATTGAATTTTCTACGCAATTCAGCAATACATTCCTGCGGTGTAGTAGCTTTTTTAAATTTCCATATGGGTTCATGATGAAATAACCGGTTTCTGATCAATCTGATTTCCTCAAATCGCTTTGATATATTTTTCCTGTCATCATCCCCTCTCGCATAATGAGGGAAAACAGAAGGTATCAAATCAGGCCACAGTCTATGAGGATTAAACTGATCGGTGTAAGTTTTTTGTTTTATTAAGGTGGTCCAAAAGCCGAATGTCAATGCAGCAACAATATCCGATGCAGAAACCTGCTCAAACCTTTTGGATAAATCCTTTTTAGTTTCTGCAAGAATAGATTTTGATTTGCCATCCTTTACAACAAAATCAAACCAGAACTCTGTTTGAAATTTCTGAGTTGCAGCATGGTGTATCGCATTACGCAATGCGATTTCCACAGAGTGTATGAAAGGGTACAATGCCTGAGATATCAGTAAATTCCAATGATAAGCGCCTATGATATTGGATTGGATTTGATCAGGGCATAATATTTCATAGCTCTTGAGACGATCCATTGATAAGACGTTTAAATACTCTTCCATCCCTTGCCCTTTTCTTTATTGACATATACCTATCAAATGGCTCATAATTACTCAGTAAGCTTTTAGGGATCCGTGAAAGCGCCCCTTTAAGCAGTTGACCAAGAACCACCTTCACGGTGGTTTTTTGGTTTATAGCCCCTCAAAATCTTCCGATACGCCCTGCACTATTTGACTCAATTTCCATTTAGAAACGTACCCCTCATCTTTCAGGGTGCATATAGGGTGCATTTTTATTATGGAATGTAGCATAATGGTGTATGAGTGTAAATTGAAAAACACGACAAAACCCTTTGTATATAAGGGGTTATTATTTATAGAAATGCATTGAGATACATAGGGGAATTATTTGATTTTGCCTTCGGGAGGCAGGGGTCGCAGGTTCAATTCCTGTCACTCGACCAATAAAATCAATAGGTTACGTTATTTACCTTGCATCAAACTTCACTTTTAAAGTGCATATAAAGTGCTAACTTATTGTATAAGTATGAGTAAAGTGTAAAACAAACGCTGTGACCATTTTGACTCGCAATCTCCTTCTTTATTATTTCACCATTCCCAGCACTTGATAAAGATATAGCCCCCCTGCTTAGTCAAGAAAACTCCATTCAGAAAGAAATAGAGTTCTTTAGGTCTAACAATTCGAATGCTATGGTTATAATGGTTTCCGATGACACCATGGAACCCATCTATTCAAAAGGCGATTTCGTTGGAGGAATTCAATACCTGAATACTACCGATATTGAAAAGTGTATCGGCCATGATTGTATAATTGAAATCAGCGAAGGAACCTACTTCCGGCGTTTAATGAAAAGAAAGAATGGTTTCGCACTTACCTGCCTAAACGCTCAAACAGAGATTGAAGACCCTGTAATTTTTTCTAAGAAGATATTGGCTGCTACTCTAATAATTTGGCATCGTTGGAAATTCAATACACCCCACCTAGATTGTTATAAGGTTAAAAAAGAGTTAAGACAAATTTACCAGTCAGCTCATTTTTTGTCTATAATGCCTCTATATTAACCACTTCATTCAGGTAAAACTTTATGTTATCCACTTATTTCAAATACCGTATTTTAGAATGTATCCCTGTCAAAGAAGCATCTTCAGAATTTGAAAAGGACAAAATATACAAGTTTAGATATGAGATTTATCATAATGAATATAAAATGATTGAGGAGAACTTTGATCATCAGAGAAAAATACTTAAAGATGTAATTGATGATAAAAAAAATTCAATTCTCACCTATACGACTTCCAAAAATAATCTTTCAAGCACATGCAGAGCATATTATTTAAATTGCAATGAGATATCTGAAGAAGAAAAGTTGAAGTATTATCTTCATGAATTACCCCTTCCCCCCAACCCACTAATCACTTTTGTAGAACGGTTAGCTGTAACAAGATCAAAACGCGGAAAATATCTCGCAGCCGCTCATGCCACCCATCTCGCAACACGATTGTTTCGTGACTTAAATAGTTATTTTACGTTTTCAAGTTGTTCACCTGGCTTACTGAAGCATTATATGCAACTTGGTTATCGACCCTATACAACTGAATTGTTACAGTTCGATGACAGAGTTGAAATACCCATTGTAGTAATGCCTGACATGGCGTTCTTAAAGAAAATAAAATCTATTCTTTACCATCCAATGAATAAATACTGCTCTAATTCGTTGAAAAGTACTTACAACAATTTCCGGCCTGAGGTATTAGAAAACTTTATGACCTCTACTAAAACGATTGATAATTTAGATTCAACTTTCTATACAAAATATAAAAAATCTTTTCTATATCATCTAAAAAAAGAAACTATTAATTTTATTATTAAAAATTGTTACTTTTTAAATCTTAGGAAAGGAATGATGTTATTCAGTGAAAAAGAGCATCACCAGGAGAAATTTATTATATTATCCGGCCACTTGAGCATATCTAAATTGGCAAAAACAATTATGCAAGCCCATCCTGGAGATATTGTAGGCGAATTTGGGACATACCATGATAATTATTTAAGATATACATCTGTAACGGCGCTGGAGGATTGTCAGCTAATGGTTATTCCTCGTGGCTTTGAAAAAAAATTATTCCGCTTTGATTCCTCTCTTTATATTAACTACATGGAATCTTATACAAAAAGCCTTTCACTCAGAGAGAGAAAATTAATCATTAATGTTCTTAATCAAAAGCAATATGCATGAGTGTTTAATAAATCGCTCATCTAAGAGGGTCATAGTTGTGGGTAACTATTCCATACTAGGCACGACCCTCTCCAGGTTTTTCTCGTTTCCACTTAATTTTGAGGCAACCATCTTAACCCAAACCACTTATTGAAGAATATCAAATATTACTGCCCGCAATTCACCCGCAGGCAGATAAAACCACCTTGCAGGTAATAGATGAGAGGAATTTGAAAACTATCCAGTTGAGTTTTATCTTGAAATGTGAAGCCTGACATGATTAAACATATTAATAGCCGATTAAGTGATTATTATCGCTTATTCGTGCTACATTAGAGCACCCCACTATCATCAAGTTGCAGCATCATTTTGCTATAAAGTTCAAATTCTACCTTGGCACATTGAAGCATATCCTGATAATCGCTTTCCTTTGTAACATTTTCATTAATTAATTCTTTTAACTCATCCATATGCCCTTGGTCAGCAATACCGTGACGTGCAAGATAAGTCAATGCTTCATCGGGCAAAGATAATTCAGATTGGAGAATCTCACTTGCTTGAGATGCAAATAACTGACTTAATCCCTCGATGACAAATGAATCTGCGAGAATTGACATTGGGTTCCCAATATAAGCAATATAATATAGCCATGCTACTAAACAATCTGCATGAACTGATTGCTTCCGTGTTTCCAAGGCGGAAGTATCGACTCCTAATACTTTTAAGTCATTGGCGATCCATTGATGGTGCCCATATTCATCAACTGCATGATTTAAAAGCCAAATGCGTACTTGTTTATTTTCCTCAGCTACTCTTGCTCCAGCCATAGCGTAGATTGTTGTGGCCATTCGCACATGTTGATAAGAATCTAACAGGAAATTAATATAGATATCTTTTAAACCATCTTTACCAACCACTTGCATTAGCGAGAGAAGATCATCTGGCCCACTAAGCAGACCTTTAATAAAGGGAACTGACATAAATTTTTGACGCGCCTCAGAAGACTCTTCTTGTAAACGTTCATACATACCCATAGTCACTCCTCATTAAAATAATTGTATATAAATATAGAGTATGAAATGAGTTAGTTCCAGGCACGTATCCGTAAACCAGATCTCTAAATACAAATACAATAAGGACATTTCAACTATCGAGTGTACACCCATAAGAACACCCATTCTTTGGCCGGTGGTTTTCAAAAATATGGCTTTTGATTATTCCCCAATTAATTTATATTCAGGGCCTAAATGAGCATACCTTAAAGTCATTTTTATATCAGAATGACCTAACAGCTCTCTGACAGTATTTAAATCAATGCCAGCCATAACCAATTTACTAGCAAAATGATGAGGTAGATCATGCCATCTAAATTGTATAATGTTGGATTGCTCTATATAGGCATATCATTTTTTTTCATTTATTTGGCCTAAAGAAAAAGCCTGAATTAACACTATATGGTGTGTCCAGGTTAATTGGTCAGCAGTGCCTGACCAAATTCACCATTTGGATAATTATGAGCAAAGTACTTCCTTGATATTTAGCCCTGGCATAAAACTGTGCCATTCTAAACTAGAAATTCCGGCACTCGCTACATTATCCCTATCTGTTCAGAGAAAAAATGACGTCATCAAGTCAAGATCCCTTTAAACACGCGACCCGGGACCCTTCTTGATTCACCGACCGCATTCGGGTTAGTTATCAAACTGATAGACTATAATAAACTATTATGGGAAGAGAAAATAAATGCTAAACATACACCCTAAAAAAATCAGAGCCATTCTTGAAGAAATCGAACGCTTCCAAGAAAAAGAAGATCAATATCCGAAGTTGACTACTGAAAAGGATACACCTTATATCCTCTCGGATCCTTGGTATCAAAGCACGCTTGGAACAATAAATAGTCTAACCCCTTCCCAACAGGCAACTTTGGTCGCATTAATGTATTTAGGGCATGGGGATTTTGAGAAAAATGAATGGAGCGATGCACTTAGCATAGCTCAAGAACAGCAAACAAAGCATATCGCACAATACTTACTGTCAGTTCCGAATGTAGTTAGTTACATTGAAAATGGCTTAAATATTTTGGGATTCATAGAGCGTTAATGAGGTGAGAAGTTAATTTGTTCATTCCCGCTATTGACGATAGTCATCCTGATTTGTAGAACATCGGGCTAAGAGTAATCTCCCACATCCCTGTGGAAGGTATGATCCTTCACACCATTTAAGACATCCATTGTCCGTACTCTTACTATTAATTATAGCATTGATTGATAAAATAGCTGAAATAACCCCCGAAATAACGCAATTAGGTGCCAAATTAATTGGCCAGGGCTTTACCCTGTATTTCGCCTAAATTCAATAAAGGTGCGTTTCAACAGGGGATGTTGAAACGCTGCAGGCAAGAACGGCACATGTCTATAAAACAGATACAGGAGAGTTTGTTAACGTTAACTTTTTATGGAATCACAGAATCAGTGAAGCCATATTGAATCAGATAGAAAAGGTATTAGAGTCACGAGTGCAACAACAAAATTCTTTCCGTTACTGACAACACTAGGGCGCGAGCGCTGTCTCTATGACGGGTTATAAAGCAACATATTATCCACTTACTCCAGGCGTATAATGGTCAAGTGCATCATCTATTCTGACGGGCCTGTCTGAAGAGAAATACGATTGAGAATATAGATAAGTCATTAATTCGTTCTGCTCATTAAGTTCTTGCTGCTCGATGACTATGTTGTGTTCCCCAAGCAAAATATACATAGTATCATCAATGCTATGCATACTTTGTGCATCATTTCCTTTTAATCTACTCTCTATATTCAATAAAGGAACGTTTTCGGGTACATCTTCCGTAAAAAGCTGAGGTAGTTTTCCAGAGCCGCCAAACAAAAAATAATCGCTGGATAAAATTGGCCCATAACTTTCAGTTATGGCTTTCAGAATTTGACTATGAACAATATGCATATTTTGCAGGGGAGAAATATGAGCTAACACTCTAAATTCAGTTAGAAATGTTTTACCGGAAATGATTAACACAAGACAATCACTAACTCCGATAGCGCATAAGGAATCTAAATCAAAATAAATTTGCGGTTTATCGATTACAAATTGATTTAGATTTCTAGGGTTTGCTTCATATACCTGGCACACTTTGTTGGGCGTTTGGATAGCAAAGCTATCCATTTCAACTATATACAATTTTTTTCCAACAAATTCCTCGAGTTTATAAAACTGATTGGTCAGATCGCTAATATCTTCCCTTGGAACTTTATAAATACTTTGAGGATTAGTGACATAATCATAGTATTCATCTGAAAATTTTGAAAAAAAATGTTTAATCGAGTTCAGACGCTCCAAGTCTTGTCTGGTCATTACATGATAATTTAAAAACTTTAGTTTCATTACAGTCATTACAATTTGTTCTAAATCATTGGTTGGTGAAATACCTAACATGTCGTAATAAGTCATGAATACTCTGTTCTTAATTGGCCTTAATAAGAGTATAGATGTTGTATACTGTTGATAATTAAACGCAGAGCCTCATTTAATATGGGCAATAACTTTACCTATTAGAGACGGATCAGACTCAAGGAGCCAAAAGCACCCATACTGGTAAGCTATGAATATATAACCGGCTGTTCCTGCGAAATGTTGAAGACGCGGCAGACGCCATTATCGAGACGACGAAACAGCACCTTTGAATGGGTGGCTCCCTATTTTGGCGGCCACTCAGCCGGTTTACTGAAATCAATATTCCTTATATTTTAGGAATTTACCGCTTAACTTTATTGATACTCGATCACCTGCCGGGTCAGGTTCGCGTTGCAAATCCATCTTAAAATCAATAGCACTCATGATGCCATCACCAAACTCTTCCTGAATTAGTTCTTTAAATGTGGTGCCATAAACACTCACTAGTTCATAAAAACGATAGATTAGGGGATCGGTTGGAACGGCTGTTGGCAAAGAACCGCGATGAGGTACTGTTTGCAATATCGCCAAAGCTTCTTTGGGTAAGTCAAATAATTTGACCACTGTTTCTGCTTGCGCAGCATTAAATGTCATTTGCCCAAGGCAGCCTGCGGTAACCCACTCTTTGCTGCCGCCAACTGCTTTAGCTACCTCCGACCAACGCAGCTTCTTTTGTACTCGTGCAGCTAAGATCAACTTCGTTATTGTTGCTCTGTCCATGGTTTTCCTTATTAGTTAGTTTTTGCTAAAGCTTGCAAATATTGATTCATAAATTCCAGCCATTTTAAATACATCTATAAGCAAGGCTTAGTGAAAGTACTAAAAAATAATTAGAGCTTAAGTTTTGTCGGACCAGGTTCTTCCTTTATAGGAGGTTTCATTTCCTCCACTATTTCATTTAATAATGATACCAAACCCGGATTATACTTCTCCGCATACTGTATGGGTGTTTTACCTTTATTATCGGCAATATGAAGTTCATCACCTGTTTCTATAAAGGGTTTAAGCATTTCTTTTAATTCAGCTTCTGATTTTTCTAGCCAGTTGAAAGGGTGCTGCTTTAGTAGTACATGCAGTGGAGTCATTCCTTTATCATTAGGTACTGTCGGTTTTACCCCTAGCTGAATGAGTTCTAGTAAAAAATTATAAGTTTTATTAAACTGATCTGCATAACCTTTGATAGACTGCTTCCTATACTCTTGTTCCAGATTAACACCTCTATCTAATCCCTGATGCAGATATTTAAACTGTTGCGCCGCAGATGTAGCTTTATTCGCGGCTGGGAGCATGTTTACTGCTAGATGTATTAAACTATTCTCGTTGGAGTCAATGGCATTTAAATCGGCACCATTGTCACGTAAAATTTCAAGAACGACAAGCATCTCATTAAATGATCGATTTCCTTTTGCATATAAACCAATAGAAAGTAATTGATCATACCAGGGGCGTTCTGTGGTGCCTGTAAAAGAAGGATATTGGATAGGTGATTTATCTACATGAGGAATAAGTAAACTAACAACCTCGTGATTATTTGCCGCTACAGCATTGTATAAGGCAGACCGATTTTTACAATCACCAACATCAGCCTCCCTTTCGATTAAAAGTTTAATAATTGCCGATACTTCTAGAGGCTTATCTGAACGCTTCGCGATAATCTCAAGTGCTGTATGTCCCGCACCATTGCGTTTATTAACATCGATATTTGGGTAAGAAAGTAATCGCTTTATTGCATCTATATCTGCTTTTTTAGCAGCAATATGAATCGGCGCATCGCCTTTCTCATTGAGCGCATTCACGTCATATAACAATGATAAAAATTCAACTAAATCTGGATGATCTCTTTCACAAAGCTTTATAGCTTCCTTTAGAGTCGGTTTTTCCATTTGTGGATGTGACGCTAGTAAACGAGCGATATCGAGATGATCATTGCTAATTGCTAATATTAAAGCGGGTTCATAGGCATAGTTTTGCTTTACTTCATTTGGATTACATCCGGCTTGAAGTCTGGTTTTTAGCAGTTCAATATCTCCATATTCAGCCAAACAAGCTATCGATTGCAAATAAGCTATTCCGTCGTTGGCAACGAGAATGCCCCCTCTTAACTCTGCAATTTTTTCAATGTTTTTAATGATTGCAGTCCTGCGTTCACCAGGAAGATTATAAATTCCATTTATTGTCAGCAATGAATTCTCAGGCTTAGGATGGTTTTGACGTAATTGATCGAGCCTTACAGGAACTCCCTGAACTGAGACAGCAAATAAGCAAAGATTATTTAACTCGAGTGGATAAAAAACATTATATGAAGGAAAATCGCTACCTGCTGCATAATCAAAAAGAATATTAGCAATTTGTTGGTATTCTTCACGCCCACCAGCCCATTGACCATATCTATCGTATGCAAGATTAATAGCCTCCTCTACAGAAGCCCCTGCGTTTATCAATGATTCGACAATTTGCTTGTTTCCTAACAATGCTGCTTCGTAGAGCACGGAGGGACTAGGTTTTGCTCCCATTGAAAGCAAGTAATCGACAATATCTGCACTGCCTTGCTTTATTGCTTCATCAAGCCCAATTCGTCTTACATCATATTGCTTGCCAAACTCATAGTCTTTTGCGGACTCTACTATGAGTTGAACAGTTGCTAAATCTTTTGTCTGCACAGCATAGTGAATTATCCAGTGCTGATGGTTAGCATTTTGTGGATCCGGCACTTGCTGTATTGGGTCAAAGTACTGTAGATGGTCTTGAATCGCGCGATAATCTTTATTTAAGACGGCATCTCTAAATGATTCTAAGGTAATGGACTTGAGGGCCTCTCTCTTTACCATATCACACATGGCTGAGCAGCGGCTGAGATGGACAATTAAATTGCTGGTATGATCTGATTTTTTTAAGATGGCATTGTGCTTCTGCTTATCTACAAGCGCTTTAATCTCATCAATTGAGGTTGCATCCCCAATCTTATCTATAAGCAGTTTGGCATACTCCACTTTGGTTGCGGTTAATGCCCGATCTCGAAAATAGCGGGTAGTCAAGGACTCAGAAAACTTACCTTGCACTAAAGATCCTCTTGAATCAATATAGCGGGTTAGCTCTCTGATACAACTTTCTTTAAGATTATCAAGGCTGAGCTCTCTTTCATTCAGTAATATTTTTTTACCTTTACAACTGCATCTGCCAATTTATCTTTTGTCCAGAATGAAATACTTGGTAATGGTTTTTGAGAGCGACTATCGCTTGAGAACACGTGGTCAGCAAATTCTTTGGCCAAATCTAATTCTGAATTTGGTTCCAAGCCGAATCGTAAATCGCGTTCACTGTTATATCCGTCAGCCAGTATTTTCGCCACAGTGGGATTAGCTTTTAAAAAGCTGGCATCAAACATGTCCGGCCTCTTTTCCTTCATGAATAGTAAAGCCTTAACAGTATCCATACTTTCTGGAATTTTTTTTCTCAATCCAGAGAGCCAATGATTGAAACGAGCACCCTGTTGTTCCCATGTTTCACTGCTTATTATGCTGTTTCTGCGCTTTCCTTTGCTGCTAACTTTGTCTTCCTCTTCTTTTTCCAGCAGCAAAGCCATACCAACATCTATGCAAACGGTTTGCCCCTCGGCAGTGGTTATAAAGTTGAAGGGGGCAGCATCAATGATAATACGCCCTGTACGATTGAAAATATCAATAACAGCAGTACTGATTTCTCTATCAGTAGCCTGGCGACCTTTTATGTATGGGCAGGTCCAGCCTCTGCCGAGGGGTTCTAGCTTATGGACTTCAGCAGCTGGCTTAATATGGGAGTTTATTTCATTCCATATTCTCACAGCACGTTCCGGTGTATCAGTGGCCTGACCTGCACTTTGAGGCTTTTTGAATACCAGAGTTTCTTCATCATTGACATAAGCTGTATTGAAAGCACCCTCACCCAGTTTCTTCCAGGGCATATCATTCTCAATTATCCACTTTGCTTAATTCTAGACCATAGGCAACCATTGATTCAATCTGACTCCTGGAGCCTCTGTTCACCTAAGAAATCCAGTTAAATGGCTATACTGTATATATCCTGAATGACAGAAAATAATCATCATGCTAATAAATGAATTCATTGAGCGTAATTATCAGTTAAGTTATTTGTGGTTCAACCCCTTTGTTGGGCCCTTGGCCTGAGGGATCAACTTATTTTAATGAGGAGCATGTTTATTGCTCCTTTAAAATTAATGCCCAATCAATATCAAAGTTTATTTTTTTCCTAATAATCTGGCACCCAAGATAAAAGAAAGACAAGACACGTCGGTGTTTATAAGAGTTTGCTTGAAAATCATAATGCAAGTTTAACCGTTCTGCGGTGGAACCAGTGAGCCAAGCGACGAGGCTGGCTAAAGCACCAAGCATGAACCAAACGACGTAACGCTCTGGTTTTATAGTGATGTTTTTATCGAAACTTAAAGGCCCACAGCACTTACTGAAGATATTTACCTACTTCCCTTTGCTGTACACAACCGAGGGACGTAGGCGCTAAGAGCAGACTCTGTTTTCAGATGTCTAGATACCATGACTTCGCGGGAAGGACTATTTAATATACAATTGAGCTTAGCTCAATAGCAGTACCCTAGGGGGAGCTTGGAGATACCACAGGATTGGCTGCTTCAGTCATTTTTCTTTTTTTGCTTGATTGCTCGCCAAAAATTCCTGCAGAGCTTACGCCTGTCTCCCTTAATGCCTCTATTGCTTCAGCTTTCCGCTTAGCTTCTTCATTTTCCTTTTTATAAGCACGCAATTCTGCACACTCCTGCTTTAACTGATACATTTCTTCTGCCAGCTTAATTAAAGCTGAAGCGGAAGGAAGGTTGTTAATATTAGGAGCTCCTCTTTTACCCGACAATTCGTGAAAAAGCATATCTACCCTCTTCTGGTCAACCACTGGTTGTGGCTTATAACCGAGAGCGACTGTAAATCGTTCCACATCAAGTTCACGGCTATTGCCTTGCGTGTCTAATATTTCCAGTTTCCTCATTTGAGCTTCGTGATAATAGGGACTCTCCATAGTGATAACCTCATGCATTTCATAAAGCGTATCGATAGACAGGTTTGTTTCACTTCCCAAAGTTATGAGCTGATTAAAAAAATAATCAGCAATTTCCCAAACAAAAATATGGCATCCCTTACTTTCGGCCCTTTTTAATTGTTCAAGCGCCTCTTCTGTTTTACCGCTTTCAAATAAACCTAGCACTTCGTCAGGTGAGGGTTTGAGTTCCAGGAAATCATAGATTTCTTTTTTTAACTCCTCCAGTGCTTCATTATCATCGAGTATATGAATAAAATAATCTAAATTACTCTCATTTTCCGTATCAAGTGTAACCTCCCAACGGGGCTCCGGGAAGGACGGCATTGAATGATAAACTCTGTAACCGAGCTTCTGTTCCAGCTCTTGAGTAGTCATCTTATGCCGAGGATGTATAATTAAACTGCCTTCATGAGAACCAAAAATTGTATAACTTATATACAAAACAGGATCTTTTGTTGTTTCAGAAATTATAGTTTTTCCAAGCATTATCTGCTTATGGTCATGCTGATATTCTCTATGAAAATGCCGCTCGTTTTCATTTTCATCATCAGGGCTATCACTCTCATTAACAAGTTGCCATTTCGTAAGTTTTACAACGCCCTCCGGAAACAAATCTTCAATTTCTTTCCGTCTCGCTTTACGCAAATTATTTAAACCACAAGCCCTTAGGTCCAGTTCTTTAATGCTCTCCCCGAATGTTTGTGCGATAGCCTCTGCAATACGATACACATTCTCAAATCCCAATTTTCCCAAATTGGAAAAACAAAAACTGATTGCTTTAGTTTGCTCAGGCAATTTCTTTATTATTTCAAGTAAATTATTGATTTCATCGGTGCTATTTTGCAGTTCATTAAAATCTGAGTCTTGAAATAAAACCGAATCAATTTGTTTAAATTCCAGGGAAATTTTTTGATAGTTCAATAACTGTTCCCTAATTGGAAGAACTGATATTCCAGCTTCAATTTTAATAAACAGTTTACCTTTCTGAGAGTTTTCTTCCCCTGGTTTAGAAACAGATAAAATATCATCGTGGTTTGATAAAATAATCTCAGTTCCTGTTAACTTAATCTTCTTCATTAAAAATTCCCCTCATAAGCATTCACAAAACAGGATTAAATTTTATCAGTTTATACAATTTTTGATTAGACGGGAGTTCGGACACTATTTCTAACTATTTGGAATGGATATCGAAATTTGATATAAATCGATTCAAGTGTTAAAGTATTGACCTGTTTATATCAATTTTTGCCTTTAAATATTAGCGCTGAATACTTACCTATGATTGATCAAGAACTATTAGACCGAATTGCTCGAAATGACCCAGCCCTGACCTCTATAAAAGAGAATGGTTTTATAATAAAGGATGAGGATGCGCAAAATCTCGCTCAGGCACTTCATACTAATACCAGCCTGACTGAGATGGATCTTGCTCTTAACAACATCGGTGCCGAAGGGGCGCGGAGCTTGGCCAGAGAGCTTGAAACCAATACAAGCCTGACCACTATTAACCTTGGCGGTAATCAGCTATGTGACCAAGGGACGCAAAGTTTCGCTGAGATGCTCGAAATTAATCAAAGCCTGACTGACATTAGTCTCTTCTGTAATTTCATTTGCGCTCCGGGGGGTCGGTGGCTGGGAGATGCACTCGCCATCAATAATACCCTAAAGTCCCTTGACCTTCGGGAAAACCATCTTGGTGTTGAAGGTGCAGAGTTTCTGGCGGAAGGCCTCAAAAGGAATACTGGCCTGACCTCCATTAATCTTTATGATAACTCAATCCTGGATAAGGGTGCCTCGATAGTCGCCAAACTGCTTGAAACCAATACCCCGCTAAGCTTCATTGGCCTTGGCGGTAATCAAATTGGTGTTGATGGTATCCGGGAGCTGGCTAAAGCATTCAAAATCAATACACGCCTGACCTCCATGAGTCTTTATGGTAATAAGATTGATGTTGAGGCTGCGCAGTATCTAGCGGAAGGATTGAAAAACAACACTGGCTTGATCAGTATCCAGCTTGGCGCTAATCAAATTGGGGCTGCCGGTGCCGCGCATCTTGCAAAAGCACTTGAGACCAATAATAGTCTGACCTCCATTGACCTTTTTAATAATTCAATCCGGGATGCCGGGATGCAAAGCCTTGCTAATGCCCTTAAAACCAATAAAGTGCTGACGTCCCTTGGGCTAAACCATAATCAAATTAGCTCAAATGGGGTACGAAGCCTTGTTGAAGCACTTAAGTCTAATACCACTCTAAGCTCCGTCAATCTTTACCAAAATGACATTGATGATGCCGGAGCGCAAAGTCTCGCTGAACTACTTAAAACCAACACCAGTATTACCTCATTAGATCTTGGCCACAATAGAATCGGTACTGTCGGAGTGCATAGCCTGGCAGAAGCACTCGAAACCAATACTAGTGTGATATATCTAAATCTTGTTGGTAATGGAGTTCGGGGGCCTATACTTCAACGTATTAATACGGCCTTGGAAAGAAACAAAAAAATCAAAGCACTCTTTGATGAGGGTCAACAGGCCCTGACTGCCACAACTAAAGAAATTGAAGAATTTCTAAATGGCACAATGGATTACAAAGATAATCTTAATGGGCTGGCGGATTTAATCAGCAAGAATTTACAGGAGCTTGAAACACTTTATCCCGAAAGCAGGCAACTTCACAACTTGCGCGCTCAATGGTTTGAATTCAGGCTTCAACATTTTTTTAATTACGATCTGGCTTCATCAGTGAGGGAGTTTAAGCAATTAACCCTCACCCAATCGTCGTTGCCGTATTATCAAACATTTTTAACCGACATGATTGTGGCATATAAATGCAGACTGGGAGCTCCCCCGCAAGATAATAATGCCCCGGAGACCTCTGATTTCAGTGATCAGGAATTGATTGAACTATGTCTGCTCGACCCATCACTAAGGCCAAATATTCTGGCTGAAAGCCTGGCTAATTATTTCAAACTTGACCAGGATGATGTGTGGGTTTACAGCTTACCAGAGGTTTTAACAGCATTGGAAACCCTACCGCTTGAAGAAGGATGCGAACAGAATAATTTACGGCTCAAAGTATTGGGCATCTGCCGTTCTGCTAATTCTCAGTTAAACTTTAAAACTGCTAAAGAGATCAATGAACATCTGCTTCAGGAGATTGCCTTTATTTCAGATCTGAAAGAGAGAAAGATGGCTTATTATAATGAACTTAATAAAATTGTTGATAACTTAAGCCCAGAACTAAGAAAAGAGTTGGCAATGCTGCTTTTAAATTCTCCCGATCACCTCTTAAAAAAAGAAAGGCATTTTTTCCGATCCCAGGATTATTCCAATCAGACATTCACTATGCATAAAATCGTCGCAAGCTTATTAACTAATGTGAATAAAACAGCCTCCAATGAGGTTCACATTGAGGAGCATACTCTATCACGGCATGTGACACAGTGTTTTTAAATATAATTTGTCTGGGCGCTTTCGCCCGACATTTTCCTTTGCCTTCGTATAAAACGGCATTCTTATTGGACAGTTTCTAAACCATCTTATTCGCTGGATTTTGGTGAAAAATGAAACGTCGGGCGAAAGCGCCCATAGCCGTCAGGCTAAGGAAAATATTTTTGTTTAACAGATTGAATAAATTGAAAAAAGAGCTAGAGTACCCTTTAAATTTTTTCCGGGCAGGAATAAACAAAGGGACTCTATGCTGTTGGATACCA
>NZ_MVJN01000016.1 GCF_003265995.1 Legionella quinlivanii
AACCTCCAAACCTTCCTGCAGACGGAATCCTGTCGTCTTTGCGTCGCTAACGCTCGCAATGACGGTTCTTTTTGTACCGGTGTATATCCAGTTGAGCCTGGCTTGATGGCAGTACCTATGTACTTCGACTACCCCCTCTCCCTCTGGGAGAGGGTTGGGGAGAGGGCAAATCAGTCTCTCAGATACATATCTTTTAATCTGACATAATGTTTCGCTGAGTATTCGAGTTGTTCCAACTCCTGCCCGGTGAGCGGCCGAACTTGCCGCGCAGGATTACCAAGATATAAGTAGCCGGATAAAAGGCGCTTCCCGGGTGACACTACACTGCCTGCAGCAATCATAACATGATGCTCCACATGAACAGCGTCCAGTATTAATGCTCCCATGCCGATCAGACAGTAATCTTCTATATGACAGGCATGCAGAACGGCTTGATGGCCTACTGTAATCCCATTTCCCAGAATCAACTTCCTGCCACTGGCAGTAAATGGACCATCATATGTTACATGTAAAACAGCATCATCCTGATTTGTTTAATCGACTATTGGATAGATTCAGACGTAATCTAATCGTCTTATCTTTGTTTCAAGTATTTCTCCCTCCGGATCCTGGTTTTCACCTGGGATTATAAACATCCCAGAGGAGTCATGTAACTGATCTGCTGAACGTTTCCTTTGACTTTTTCCAGTCTGTTGAATCTGTTTAAATAGGGACGTATGCTCTGATTTATTCATAGGCTTAAGCGTGTCTGCAAGCTTTTTGCTCGTAAAGAATGCAATTTGATATTTCGATTGTATTCGGCTTATAGTTTCCTCGTCAGCGACAGGCGCGATACACAGGATATTCCCATTGTCAAACTCAACTGTTGCAGGTTTGGCGGGATCACTTTGTAAAGCGAGCACTAAATCAGCTAGAAAACGAATGGGCTGACCATTCACTCGCACAATGCGATGACTTATACAACTTGCACCGCTGCTTAAGGCAAAACCATCATAGCCATCGGTTTCTTCCGAGGTTAGTATGGAATGTAATACAACTATCTCGCCGAGATCTTTACTTCGGCTTAGAGCCTCAAAATCATCGAACATCCGGGGCCTTTTGGAGTTATCGCTAATCACCGTACCCCCAGCATTATAACGGGTTGTGAATCCTTCTATCATTGAAGCCGTACAGTGGCTAAAAACAAAGGCGCCATCTTTTCCAGAAGGCTGGATATGGTATTTAATAGGTTTGTCTTGTCTGAATCCCAGCAGTCTCTGGCGGCCTAATTGTCGGTTTAATACAACGGTGAGTGTTAATTCGCAAAGCCTCTCGTTCTTATCATTGGCAGATGCTTCAACATTTAAATCTTGCGCCGATGATGTACTCAACTCGTCTATTACCGCATCGTCAATTCCTTCAACGATTGATTCTTTTCTTAAGACAACCAGATCCAATTTACTGCCATATACTTTGCGCTGGATAAGATAACGAAAATCTATCGAATTTTCTAACTCCTCGACTTCAACATAGCCATCTGATTGAATTGAATGCCCGTCTATCTTTAAAATAATATCGCCAGGCTCTAATATACCATATGCGCAGGAGGTCTGAGGCACCCTATTAACATATATACCGGTTAAGTCCTTGCTGTTGGCATCGCTTAGCCCAAGTACTGCACGCAAAGCTGCATTTTTTAAAGTTTGCCAACTAAAAGACAGCGCTGGCACTGTGACATAATCAATAAACCCTGCCGATTTAAGTTTCCCGAATTTTCTATAGGCATTTATAGTATTCACCACAGTGATTGCCGGGATAAAATAAGCAACACTACTAAGTGAACTGTACCCCTGTGTGACTATTCCAATACATTTTTCTTGACCACTCTCTCTTTCTTGTATAGTAATTGGTCCTCCACTATTACCTGGATTAATTGGTGCGCTGGTTTGCACGGTTATACCTGGGAGACCAGAAAGTGCGATTGTAGATATCTGGGTTCTTGAGATATGTCCTTTTGTGAATGACAAGCTCGTTCCCCCCGCCGGATAACCATAGGCACTCACTTCTTTACCCTTAGTCTGAAATGTTGTTTCTATTGTTAACGCACTAATTTTACTTTCAAGAAAGGCTTTATCTTCTGTATTGGTTGTTTCAAGAATTGCCAGATCCATTACCGGATCAACCCAGCAGGCACGAACAGGCACTTGTGCTGAACCCTTGTCAAATTTAACCTTCAGATACGTGGCATTCACAACAGCATGGGCATTCGTTATGAGATAAATTGTATTCTTATATGAGATAACCGTTACAGTTGCACTCGACTGCGTTGTTTGTCCGGTAGACCACAATACGGCATGGTTGATAGTTTGCTTATTTGCTTCGAGTCTCAAGGTTGAATTTACTAACACAGGTAATCTCTCCAGTATTCTTAATACATCTTCTTTTTCTAATTGATTGTCAGCTGGTAAAAAATTAGATATAGGTTTTTCTTATTCTTCAATAAGTAATAAATTTGCACAGCGGATTATCCCACTTACTTTCCAGCGAGTCCAGCGTGTTTGGATGAAAATTGGTCATTTTGCAGTGTGGAGCCAGGGGCTTGCCGCTTCGTGTTTCCCATTGGATAAACTCTTCTAATGGAGTCTGTGGCTCAGCGCCTGCTGCTAGAGCACGAATGCGCTCATCCGTAATATTTTCGTCTTTTTTAGCCATAGAACATACAGTTTCCAATAGCTTTGAAGAGTTTACCTTGATTCCCGTTTCCTAAATGATTTGCTTGCAGTAAGATAATCTTAAAGCTTCGACTGACTCATGGAGAGAATATGGTCCTGTTAGGCACACCGCATACTGGTTCAGCGACTCGTTTAATGTTGCTGGGAGCCGGCGAGTTGGGCAAAGAGATTGCCATTGAAGCGCAGCGTCTAGGTATCGAAGTGATTGCAGTGGATCGCTACGCGCATGCACCGGCGATGCAGGTAGCGCATCGCTCGCACGTTGTGTCCATGCTCGATGGAGAAGCGCTGACCCGCCTGATTAAAGCAGAAAACCCACATTTCATTGTGCCCGAAATTGAGGCGATCGCCACCAGCGCCTTGCTTGAATTGGAAAATGAAGGCTATGTGGTTACGCCTACTGCGCAGGCGGTCCATTCCACAATGAATCGGGAAAGTATTCGCCGTCTTGCCGCGGAACAGTTAGGATTGCGAACCTCTCATTATTCCTTTGCCAATACTCAGGAAGAATATGAGGCGGCGATCCAAAAGATTGGATTGCCTTGCGTAGTGAAGCCCACCATGAGTTCTTCTGGTAAAGGGCAGAGCATCATTCGTTATCCGGAGGGGGTCGAGGCTGCCTGGGTGGATGCTCTTGCAGGGGCAAGGGGTATGAAAGGCAGCGTCATCGTAGAGGAGTTTCTTGATTTTGATTATGAAATCACCTTGCTCACCGTTCGTCATCGGCAAGGCACTTCATTTTGCCAACCCATCGGCCATTTGCAGATTCAGGGAGATTATCGGGAATCCTGGCAGCCGCATCCAATGCCTGCACAGGTTCTTGAACAAGCCCAGCAGCAGGCTAAAACGGTTACCGACGCCTTGGGCGGATTTGGTCTCTTTGGGGTTGAATTTTTTATTAAAGGAAATGAGGTGTATTTTAGTGAAATCTCTCCGCGGCCCCATGATACGGGACTGGTCACTTTAATTTCTCAGGACTTGTCGGAGTTTGCCTTACATCTTCGGGCTATTTTAGGTTTGCCAATTCCACATATCAGACAATATGGGCCGGCGGCTTCCGCTGCTCTGCTGGCTAATGGTGATAGTCAGAATATCGAATACGATCTTCAGTCAGCACTGGAACTCCCTGATACACAAATCAGACTTTTTGGTAAGCCTGAACTGCATGGAGAGCGGCGAATGGGCGTATGCCTGGCGCTTGGACATTCTATAGATGAAGCGCGCGCCAAAGCCCGGCAAACCTTGAGTCAGATACAGGTTAAAATGCTGCTTTAAAATTACTGAACGCTATCGGGGGTATTGCAAATGATAATGATTATCATTATCATTTGACT
The DNA here is from genome assembly GCF_003265995.1 of Legionella quinlivanii. Taxonomy (GTDB): domain Bacteria; phylum Pseudomonadota; class Gammaproteobacteria; order Legionellales; family Legionellaceae; genus Legionella_C; species Legionella_C quinlivanii_A. The sequence goes on from NZ_MVJN01000016.1 coordinate 4,046, forward strand.
TGTAATCCACTTCAAAATAGTTAGATAGCTACTCGAATCTAAAAATTGAATGAAGTAGAATAGGTTATCATTACAAAGGGATGTGTTTTGTATGCTAGTAAGCCGTTTGCATCAATTCTTTGAAGATTTAAGATCTATCGCAGAGCCTTGCGATATAAAATTGCTTACCTCCATGCAAGAGGATTTCGCGATTCTGAATGCGTCCTCTGAAACTGAACAAATCAAGGACGCCCAGATCAACTGTTTGCTGGACTACTTCAATAAGCGCTGGCAGGAAGTCGTCGACAAGGATTTGAATTACACCTTCGATCCGAGAGGGGCCAATCTGCCTTGGGTGGAACTTGCCAGGGAATTAAGCACTGAGCTTAACATTCCTTATCTGAAAATATTAATTCCAGTTTTGATTGATCATGTTGAACCTGATCTGCTCACGCGTTTAAGTAATGAGCTTGATCCCCGTACTATTTTTATAGGTGATGACGATAAATCCTGGCATCGGGTATTGGGTTTATTCAACACAATACAAAAGGATGCTCATTCACTGTATAGCTATGATACCTACAATAAATTAAGACCTCGCCCTATGACATTGAAGGAGCTCTTAAGGCTGAGAAGCCGAAAAGGGGAACTGTCCTTTGATTGGAAAGATCAGATTTACCAGAGTTTCTGGGACTATCTGATAAGAGAAGCCGCACCAGAATGGAAAAAGAAAGGTAAAATTCTCCAGGCTCTCAAACCATTATTGCTCGCGGTTCTGGAAACTTATCTGTTGCTGGATGCAGAGCATGCGGAGACGACGCTGCGATTCAACGAGGCTTATGGCCAATTATCGCTTCAACTGAAATTAGCCAGTATTGAAGATGCGAATCATTTTTACGGCCTTAAATTTACCGCCGAAAATAAAGAAAAATATTTGCTGGATATTCTCCTTGACCTATCGGAAAAAAAACTCGATCTCTGCTGGATAATAGCCATGAGTCAATGGTTATGTGAGGATGGTTCGTTAATTGTCAAAAATATCGCTCTGGACTCAGTGTACAGGACGCGTAAATTAGGTCCCTATTTCGACAATGCCGCATTGCAAAAAATCTTGAATCAATTGCAAACCAGTTGTCCAGCGGAACTTTTACCAACGCTAAATCAATTAATATCGGAGACTAGCGAATCCTTGCCGGATGCTCGGCCCAGTGAGGAGCTAGTGCAAAAGCTAAGAGATTTATATGCTGAGCGCTTTAAAGCGGTAGTTGATAAGGAGCATGACTATTTAAGGCTGCAGAATGGAGTTAATCAGCCCTGGATTGCTCTGGCACAGAATCTGGCTGGTGCCGCTTTAATAGAATCCAATTATTATCGATTCTTAATTCCCAGTTTGGCTCCTGAAAATGATATTGAGCTAATCAGCGGTGATCCAGTAACCCATTATCCATTGTCTCATTATATTTTGTCTGAAAATGGCCGTTACCTGATTTATCTCAGTAATTGTGTCAACCAACACACTGCGCGGCGTACTTTTTTAAATTGCAGTATCGAGCCCCCGCTTCCATTAACTCCAAAAGAAACTCAACGCCTGAATTTTGCCGCCAGTGAGTATATGAATTATTTTAATAAAGAGGTAAGGAAGGATCCCAACCCTCCATTACTTAAATCCACTGTCGACGCCGTGAGGGAGCTTGTTAAAGGCAGTGTCTATAATAATGGGCTTTTGGCTAACACAGTAGATGATTATAGAACGCAGGGACAGAATGCTGCTAAGGCTTATGCAACTTTTCGTGAATTTTTTAAGCAATTGCCGAAAGATGAGCAACAAAATCTTAATTCACAGCGCATTACTTTGGAGCGTGATGAATTCACCTTCCAGGAAATTTTTGAGCAGATTTGGGGGCAGGACAATGGGGATTGGGAAAAACAAAACCTGTGTATGGCCACCGGTGGCCGATTTTTCGCAAAGCTGGTTAGTGACCATTCATTTAAGTATTTCAATGATGAGTTAGAACAGTCTGATAGCATGGATATGCTGTATCTTAGAAACAATTCCTGGAAACGCGCTTATAAAGACAGTTTACCGGAAGACGAATGCTTAAGAAGGATCCGAATCATTCTGGTCTCGTTAATGACTCATACTTTTCATAAATATGGTCCTGAAATCCGACTGGATCTCTGGGATTGCAAGAACAATGTTACCACCACCGGTGAAGAGATATTTGATAAATTAAAACATCTTATTAACTACGACGAACAGGAACACGTTCAATTCGATTATTACATGGTACTGGATATAGTTTCAGGCGCATTGACAAAAGCTGCCTGGTTGCGCTTTCCAGAGACTAAAGCCTGGCTTCAAAGTATACAAACGGGAAGGTTATTCAGTCCATCTACAGTCAGCTGTTTTGAGCCCGAATTATTGTTTAATATGTTGATGCCGCGTCTTCAAACCAAAGAGGCCGAGCCAGAATTATTATTGAATTTCCTGGATCAGATTTTAAAGACCATGCTGCAAAAGGAAAATGAAAATAAAATCTGGATTCGCATCAATATTAAATTTCAGAACTTCCTGCATCAATTAAAACCTGATGTGCAGAATGAAATTCTGCGACAGCTGCGAACCGCGAACAAACAACAGACTATAACTGAAGTGAAATCAACATTTAACATACTAAGCGGTCAGTTTCTTAAAATGAGAAGTGAAATTCAAGTAGTTAAAACGAGAGCCGCGAGCCCCCGATTTTTCTCTAATGCAGTGCAGGATAATACTGTAGTGAGTAACTGCGATGAACCGGTTAGCCCGGCTTCATTTAAAGATCAGGTCATGACCTTGGGTGAATCAAAGATGGAAGATAAAAAAACATTTAGCTTTCAGTATGCAGCCTTTCTTACCAAGCCCATTCCTGATCGAAGAAGTACTCTTGCTGTTAACCAAACGACTATGGTGTACAGCTAGTCTAAAGAACTTAAAGATCCACTGCATATTGCGTTAGTATTTTTAAAAAGCTGTCATAACGTTTAGCTGAGATGTTTCCATCGTAAACGGCTTGTGTTATTGCACAGCCGGGGCTTTGCTGATGATCGCAATTTCTGAATCTGCAACTGGATGTTAAATTGCGAATTTCTCGAAAACCATAAATAATATCCTGCCGCGGCATTTCCCAAAGACCAAATTCCCGTACTCCCGGAGAATCAATTAAAGCACCGCCTTTGGGCAGATGGTAAAATCGGGAATTTGTGGTGGTATGGCATCCTAATTCGGAGCTAAGCGAGATTTCGGCTGTTTGAATGCTTTCATGCGGTAAAATCTGTGCAATAATTGATGATTTACCAACCCCGGATTGTCCTACAAACACGCTGATCTGATTTATCAGATGTGTTTCCAGAGAAGAAAAACTGTCAGGCTCAGTATTGCTAAGAAAGAGAACTGGATAGCCTATGGATTTGTAATAAACGAAGGCTGCTTTAATGTCAGCGCATTCCAGATCAGTCTTGTTAAGCAAGAGGATGGGGTTCAAACCTAAATGTTCAGTAATAACAAGATAGCTGTCCAGCAGCGACCAGGTAATCGCTGGTTTGGGGGCGACCACGATAATTAGCTGGCTTATATTGGCCGCAATCGGCTTTGATCCTCGTTTGTCCTGTTTTTCTAAAACCACTTTTCTTGGAAACCGGCTGACAATAACGCCTTGCGTTTCTCCCTGTACTTGCCAGATAACCTGATCACCTGCAACCAGCGAGTCGATATTGGGCCGGATGAGGCAATGAATAATTTCGCCCTTTTCGGTTTCCACTTCGGCATGCTTTCCATAGCGCGTGACCACTAATCCCTGATGATTCAAGTCGTTCAGCGGATGTGTTTCTTCCAGGAAATCAGCCTGAATTTTCTGAATACGGGCTGCTTGCTGTTTATTTATTCGTCTTTTACTCATAAGGGAAAGCTGATGTATAATCCTGAACGGTTCGCTATCCTGAATAGCCACTCAATAATTGGATTATAATTATGAGAGGTACTACATGGTAGTTGTTCAATCTTACGCTGTTTATCATTTAGCTATTATACAACATCCAGGATGATTTTATTAATGAAAATCTATTTAGTAGGAGGCGCTGTCCGCGATCAGTTATTAAATTATCCTGTCGCTGAGAAAGATTGGGTAGTAGTTGGGGCAACCCCGGAAAATTTGTTAGCAAAAGGCTACAATCGAGTCGGGCGTGATTTTCCGGTGTTTTTACACCCCGAAACGCGCGAAGAATATGCACTGGCAAGAGCTGAACGTAAGTCAGGTCACGGCTATTATGGATTTGAGTGTGATTTTAGGCCAGAAGTCACCCTGGAAGAGGATTTGCAGCGCCGGGATCTAACAATCAACGCCATGGCGATGGATGAAGCTGGCAAGCTTATTGACCCCTATCAGGGTAAACGTGATCTTGAAGCAAAAATCCTGCGGCATGTGTCGCCAGCGTTTATTGAAGATCCCGTTCGAGTACTCAGAGTCGCACGTTTTGCGGCAAGATATCATCATCTGGGGTTTAAGCTGGCGGATGAAACGCGGTTGTTAATGTATAAAATGGCGAAAAATGGCGAGTTAAATCATTTGATTGCCGAAAGAGTCTGGCAGGAATGGCAACGCAGTCTGACGGAGAGAAATCCCGAGATCTTTATTTTAACATTGCGGACCTGTGGGGCATTGGAAATCGTGTTGCCCGAAATCAATCGCTTGTTTGGAGTGCCTAATCCGCCGCATCATCATCCCGAAATTGATAGCGGTGTGCACACCATGATGGTTCTGGCAAGGTCAACTGAATTAACAAGCGATCCGCTGGTTCGTTTCGCGGCTCTGGTTCATGATCTGGGAAAAACAGCGACGCCAATGGAAGAGTGGCCCAAACACCGTCAGCATGAGGAGCGGGGAGTTCCAATAATTGAACAATTATGTCAACGCCTGAGAATTCCGGCTGAGTATCGCAAATTAGCGGTTCAGGTATCTCGATTGCATTTATTGATCCATCGAATCAGAGAATTGAGGCCGGTCACTATTGTGAATGTAATGGAGCGGGCTGATGCCTTTCGACGACCACAACTATTTGAGCAGTTGCTATTGGCTTGTCAGGCTGATGCACAGGGCCGAGGCAAGAAAAGCGAATATAAACAAATTGAAAACTGGCGATATGCCTTGCAACAATGTGCTAAAATTTCCGCTCAGAAATTAATTGAGCAAGGCTACACAGGGGCAGACATTAAAACTGGATTGCATGCGCATCGAGTGGCTTGTGTCGACTTAATTGTAAAATTTTGGAAAAATAATGAGAAATAACAATAATCTGATTTGGATTGACCTGGAGATGACTGGCTTAAATCCAGAGGTTGATCGTATTATCGAAATCGCAACGGTTGTAACCGATTCAAGGCTTAACATTCTTGGAGAAGGACCGGTGTTTGCTGTTTCGCAAAGTGAAGAATTGCTTCTCGGAATGGACGAATGGAATACGAGGCAGCATAATCAGTCAGGCCTGGTACAGCGTGTACGAGAATCCAAAATCACCGAGGCGCAGGCTGAGCAGAAAACTATTGATTTTCTAAGCCAATATCTGGATCGCGGAAAATCGCCAATGTGTGGGAACAGCATTTGCCAGGACAGGCGTTTTCTCTATAAATATATGCCAAATCTGGCTGAGTTTTTTCATTATCGCAATCTGGACGTCAGTACTTTAAAAGAGTTAGTCAAGCGCTGGAATCCCCGGTTAATGGATGGCCTCATAAAAGAATCCAAGCACTTGGCGCTCGATGACATTAAAGATTCAATAGCCGAGCTGGCTTATTATCGGCAGCACTTTATTAATTTATCAGGTGACACGCATGTATAAACGTGAGCAGTTAACTCTTCCCAATGAGGCCGGCAAGCTATTGTTGCACTCATGTTGCGCTCCCTGTTCAGGGGAGGTGATGGAAGCGCTGGTTTTTTCAGAAATTGATTTTACTATTTTCTTTTATAATCCCAATATTCATCCTGTGCAGGAATATGAAATTCGCAAGCAGGAAAATAAAGCGTTCGCAGAAAAGCATAATATTCCATTCATCGATGCCGATTATGACAAGGATAACTGGTTTGAACGCGTTAAAGGCCTGGAGTGGGAGCCTGAGCGTGGTAAACGCTGCACTGCCTGTTTTGATATGCGCTTTGAGCGAACAGCGCTTTATGCTCATGAGCATGATTTTCCGGTGATCTGTAGCTCGCTGGGGATATCCCGCTGGAAAGATATGAATCAGATCAATGACTCAGGCACCCGGGCAGCCAGCCGCTATCCTGGAATTGTGTATTGGACCTATAACTGGCGCAAGGACGGCGGAGCCGCACGCATGTATGAAATTGCCAAGCGTGAAAATTTTTATAAACAGGAGTATTGCGGCTGCGTGTACTCTTTGCGAGATACTAATGCCTGGCGAAAGAAAAATGAGCGTGAGCGAATCAAAATCGGCATAAACTATTATGAAAATGAAAGTATCAATGCAAAACCACAGGATGAAAAATGACTACTCAGGACAAACACTCTCACCACGACCATGATCATTCCTCACATGGACACAGCCATCCTGCTCCCGCTTATAGCAGAGCCTTTTTAATTGCGATAGTTGCCAACGGCATTTTTGTGGTTTGTCAGATTATTTTTGCTATTATTGCTAATTCATCAAGCTTGCTGGCGGATGCTATCCATAATCTGGGTGACGTGCTTGGCCTGATATTGTCCTGGATAGCCAATAGTCTTTTGACACGAAGTCCGACCGATAAAACCACTTACGGTTTGAAAAAGACCTCTATTATCGCAGCCTTGACTAATGGGATTTTGCTGGTTTTCACCTGTGGAATTATTGCGACCGATGCGGTTTATAAGTTATTTTCAGAAACAGAAGTGCAGGCGGTTTCGGTCATGATTGTGGCCGCGATTGGAATTCTGGTCAATGGGGCAACTGCCGCCCTGTTTATGAAGGGAACCGACGATCTGAATATTAAATCCGCTTTCCTGCATCTTTTGTATGATGCCTTCATTTCAGTGGGTGTTGTCATTTCTGCGGCTATTCTCTACTGGACCGGCTGGCAATGGATTGACCCCGTGGTGGGTATTTTGATTGCAGTGATCATCATTAAAGGAACCTGGTCATTATTTAAAGACAGTTTCCGATTATTAATTGATGGTGTGCCCACTGGCATTTCCCTGATTGCTGTGCGGGATCAATTGGAGGCGATTCCCGGGGTAAAGCAGGTGCATGATTTACATATCTGGGCTTTGAGTACTCGTGAAAATGCGCTTTCGGTGCATTTGTGGATGCCTGAGCAAGTGTTGAGCGATGAAAGGCGTCGGGAAGTGGTTAGCATGCTGGAAAAAAGCCATAATATTACCCATGTCACCATACAGGTAGAAAGCAGCCTTGAGTATTGCGAGGATGCTTGCTCACCGAATGAGCGTTAATTCTCTACACGCAGACTGCTTTATGAATAAAGCAATCCAGATTTAACTCTGGATTGCTGTTCAGGCTTAAATAGCCTAACTCATTCGTTGAAATAACTTCCATCAATTAATTTCAATCCCTGCCTGAATGCCTGACAGGCCTCGTGCTGTTCGCCAAAGCGCTCATATAAGGCGCCTATTTCTGCGTAAGCTTCCGGACTTGGATGCAAAGCAATACTGTTCTCAAAATAACTGCGCGCTTTACCCCAAAGGTGTTGGGCAATACATAAGCGTCCCAGGGTCAACAATAGGACAGAGGAGTTCGGGTGCTTCTTGATAAAACTTTCAGCGAACGGTAGCTGCTGTTCATTCACATGGATCTGGCCATAAAGTTTAATGAGTTGCTCATTAAATTGCTTGCGTAAGCTGCGGCGCAAAATGGCTTCGGCCTGTGCCTGTTGATTGTCTTTAATCAGATAACTGCAGTATTGTGCCATCAAATCAGGAGAATCTTTAATAGCTTTCGGCAGGCTCTGTACCAATGCATCCAGTTCCTTTCGCTGGGAAAGACGGATGCAATCAGCCATCGCCTGTTTGTAGGCATGTAGCTGTAACTGCTCATATTCTGCGGCTGAGATAATATTATTTCGTTTAAGCTCTGGCAGCAGCGCTATTAGTTGTGGCCAATCACGAACTTCCTGGTAAAGGTGCATCAGTAGTTTCAATACATAGGGATGACGTGGTGCCAGGTCCTGCAGATGTCGCAGGGTGGCCAGGGCCTGTTCCCACTGCTGATTAGCCAGTTGTAACTGCGCCTGGGTCAGTTCCACGGCTATTCGTGCTTCAGGCATGGACTGCTGTGCTTCGCGAAGATAATCATCTCTTAACTGGCTATCTCCCATTTCCTGGGCAGCTCTGGCCGCGGTCAAATAATTTAGTAAGGGGGTATCGGTATCGGGAAGCGCTTTGATTAAATGGGTCTTCGCTGCATCCCAGTATCCTTCGCTAAACTCAATGAGCCCTTTTCTCGTTTTGGCCTGTGCAATCTGTGCGCGCCGGCGGGCACGCCAGGCACGATAGTTCGAGCGCGAATGACATAGTTTTTGTACAAAAAGAATCAGCCAGTGCAAAAGAAAGAAACAAAGAATGATTCCCAAAATAGCAAACCATAAGGTAGTTTCTATAGTCCAGTGATTCACAGCAATTAGCAGATAACCTGGATCATGATTCAACTGGATACCAAGAACTATTGCAAGCAGTAAAACGACCAGCCCAATAATTAGTCGTGTCATGGCTGTGCTCCATCCGGGGTCGATTGATTGACCGTAGAGTTTTTCTGGTTATCGATGAACTGGTTTAACAAATTAAGTGATCCATTCACCAGGGGGCGTTGATTTTCCAACGAAATTCCTCTTAACTTTTGCAAGTCACTCAGCAAGGCCTGCGTTGGACTTGCGGAAACATCGAAAATACGATTAATTTCCTCAATAGCTTGCTTGAGTGATTGGGTGTAGACGGCACTATTATGCTCCAGTAAAGCCCATTGGGCTTCCTGTAGATTCATGCGAATGCTTTCTCGCAACGCTTCCTGATGCAGCGGAGAAAGAATAGGCTCTACATCATCATCGTGTTTACGAACGACAATTAATTTTTCAAGCAATTTCATATTTTCACGTAATTTGGATTTCCAGGCACTGGATGAGTCTTCATCAGCAGGGGCCACGTTCTCCTCAGAAAGATTATTAATTCCCTGTTTAAGAGGAAGGGTGGAAACCATTTGCTGAGCTGCATCTAACTGACTCAGAAGTCCTGCCAAATCCAGTTTGGGTATCGCCTTGATTGCCGTAATCTCAGTGGCAATGGTTTGCCGGATTTTGAATAATTGCTGATCAGACACATCCTGCAAAACGGTATCCGCTGCTTGCAGAAGTGCGATTGTTGTTTCCTGGCTGTCACTCCAGTGGGCATTAATTTGAGCCAGTTCCAGATAATATTTCGCTTTTTGAAGCAGCCAGTCCTGCCGTTGGTAATGGCGTTGCCGCAAGGCCTTATGCAGGCTTTGATTTAAATCGCTTACCTGTTGCTGAATGCTTTCTTTTGAGAGCTGCAGGGTTTGGCCGAGATTTGCCAAATTGGCTGTCAGCTTTGTCTGCTCTTGTTCAAGGGCTGCAAATCTTGTCTGTAACTTCCCTTTCTGATCGCCTGCGGACTGTTGGAAGTGGTTCACCTTGAAAAAACTAATCAGCGATAAAATAAGGGCAATCGCTGCAGCCAGGCCAATAATCAGTGTTGCAAAATGTTGCTCGTAGACTGAAGTAGAGGCTGTTTTAGCCTTTTGCTGCGGGCTGGCTTCAAGGGGCTGGGATTGAGGAGATTCATTTTTTGTGGTCATTGGCGAATCCTTGTTTGAATTGATACAGACTATCCAGAATTTTATTATTGGGTGTGATTATTTCTCTGCGCTTAAAACTATTGTACATTCCCTGCTGACTAGTAAACAGTATAATATCGACTTCATTATTCTGCCATACCCGCAGCAATTGACAGGGTGAGTGGTAAACCCTTAAACCGGACAAGTCTATCAGGAGTGAACTAAAAGTAATTGCCGAGCGCCATTTTTCAGAAGGTTTTCAGCACAGGACTCTGCGATAGCTGTTGCCGCTTCGATAGCTCCTGACTGCTCATCGGCAATTACCTGGCTTCCATCGAGATTTAGAACTCTGGCCTGAAGATGCAACTGGCCTTCACCTGCTGGTTGACAGAAAACTGCCAGAGGCACATGGCAATTACCGCCAAGCAGTGCATTGACTTGTCTCTCCGCTTTCACACAAGCCGTCGTCAATTCGTCATTTAAAGGGCTTAAAAGGCCAAGTAACTCCTGATCGTCTTCCCGGCACTCGATTCCTAGCGCGCCCTGGGCGCAAGCGGGTAACATCAGCGCAGGATTAATGACTTCACAGATGACATGTTCTAAGCCCAGACGTTCCAGGCCTGCGGCTGCCAGAATAATTGCATCGAGGGATTCATTCTGCAGCTTTTCCAGACGAGTATTAATATTGCCACGCAAGGGAACGATTTCCAGACCGGGTTTCCAGGCCAAAAGCTGCGATTGCCGGCGCAGGCTGCTGGTACCGATTCGAGCCGTCCCGGGTAAATCATTCATATTGGAAAATTGCGTGCTCACCAGCGCATCCAGAGGATTATCCCGTTTACAAATAACAGGAAGGTGCAAAGCAGGAGGAAGCTCTGCCGGCACATCCTTGAGCGAATGAACGGCTAAATCGGCACGCTTGTCCAATAAAGCCTCTTCCAGCTCTTTAACGAACAGGCCTTTTCCCCCCAGAGTTTGCAATTTGCTTTGGGTAAATTTATCACCTGAGGTGAGCATCGGCACCAGTTCGTAGGAAATATCTGGCCAATGCGATTGAAGTTGTTTACCTATATAATTAGCCTGCCACAAGGCCAGCTGACTTTTTCGGGTTGCAATACGTAGGGTTCGCGCCATGTTCGTCAAATTCATCCAAAAGTCTATGATAACATGAGAGAAGACTAAGCGCTAAAGACAAATCGTTTAACTCTGACTACAATCCGCCAGTTGACTTTGGCTTACAGCTTATTTAACAATTTAAAGCTTGTTGGTAAGAGAGTTAGAGAGAGATTTCCAGTACAGGCTCTTTCAAGGATTGAAAGTATCGTGATGAAGCTCAGAGGATTAACTGCTTATTTTAAGAAGGCGATTCAGTACAACTCGCTGTATGCCACACATCAACTGTTCCCCTTAGGCCTCATTATTTTTGTCAGTTTTCCCGTGTTTTACTGGATTTGGACTGAGTGGTTTCCTCAACCTTATGAAGCACTGGGATGGCGTTTGGCTGGGAGTCTGCTAGGCTTGGGACTCATGTTGGGAAATTATTGGCCTGTTCGCTTAAAGCCCTTTCTGCCTGCCTACTGGTTTTTCTGTTTGCTGTATGCCTTGTCTTTTTTCTTTGCCTATTTCTTTTTAATGAACAATGCCAGTGTCATTTCCGCCATGTCACTTTTATGCAGCATTTTTTTGCTGGTGCTTCTGGTGGAGCTGCCGGTGTTATTGCTACTGGTAGCGATTGGATGGAGTGCGGCTTTGCTGCTTCATTATTTTAGTTCGCCGATCTCCTATTTTGGGGAGGAACATATAGAAATGCTGGTGATGATCATTTTTGTGATTATTGCCGGCTCAACAGTTAACTATAAAACCTCTTTACTCCAGCAGCAGCGCCTGGATGGGATTCTTGCGGCAGCAGGAATGATTGCTCATGAACTCAGAACGCCCCTTCTCGGTATAAAAAGCGGTACCAAGGCTATCGAGCAGTATCTACCTGTTTTAATTCAGGCCTATTATATAGCGAGACAGCATAATCTGCTCGAACCTGTGGCTCGTGAAGCCCGTATTGCGCAGATAGCCGGTACTCAGGAGCGTATTATTCATGAGATTGATTATGCGAATACCATTATTGATATGCTGCTGGTTAAAGCAGGCCGCGAAAAATCACTTGAAAACTGTGCGCTTGAAGAGTGTTCAATAGCTGAATGTGTAATGGAAGCATTGCAACGCTATCCTTTTAAATCAGCTGCCGAGCGTAATCAGATTTACTGGGAAGGTAATTTCACATTTAAGGGGTCTAAGCTTTTAATGCAGCATGTTTTATTTAATTTATTAAAAAATGCCCTTTATGCGATAGCTACCGCCCAAAAAGGGGATATCCATATCTGGGCTGTAAGTGGCGAGCGGTATAATTGCCTCTATTTTAAAGATACGGCCAAAGGAATGACCCGAGAACAATTAAATCGGCTTTTTAATCATTTTTATACCACCACTTATATGGGAACAGGCCTGGGATTGTCTTTTTGCAAATTGGTTATGAATCGATTTGGAGGCGATATTTTATGTGAAGCCAAAGTGGGCGAATTTACCCAATTTATGTTGTTTTTTCCGATTAGCCAGGAGACATCCTAATTAATAGTTCTCCTATGAGGATGCAATCGTGAAAATTAATCACCTGTTTTATTTGAAAAATTGAACAATCATGTTATTTTTATAGACAGTCATTAGGAATTTTAGTGTTAGCGGGTTGAGTAAAAGCGAAAATTGCCGCTATCAACCTTCGCTGAAAAACAGTAATTAAGGGACATGGCTCTTGTAACTCACCATGTATGTAGGTTTTTATAAAGGACGCTTGCTCAGGAGGAGCCATGCAACATCTCTCAATACCTACCTGTTATTTTCCAAGCACCGCATTGTTTATCGATGATAGCCGGGATTTTCTGCTGAATTTTGTTTTGCAACTCGATGAGGGATTGGCATATCGCATATTTGATTCTCCTTTCGACGCACTCGATTTTCTGGATAAAAAACGTTGCCAGTTAGAGGCATTGAACGAGAGCTGTACTGATCAGATTGAAGAGATAAGAGAAGGTCATTCCACCAGTTTGAATATGAATGATAATCTGGCGGCAATTCATGCCGAGATCTACAACCGCAACCGATTTACCGAAGTGTCGGTTATAGTTGTCGATTATGCGATGCCAGGGATGGATGGGCTGGAGTTCTGCCGTCGTCTTGCCAACACCAATATCAAAAAAATTCTTTTGACTGGAAAAGCGGATGAGAAGCTGGCCATTCAGGCTTTTAATGAAGGATTAATCCATCGCTACATCCATAAAAGTGATGCGCAGGCTGCGGAATTGATTACTAAAAGTATTAATGAGCTGCAACAGCAATATTTTCAGGCGATGTCGGATAATCTTGTCCGAATGCTTAACATTCCTGTTCCCCATTGTTTGCGTGATCCAAAATTCAGCTATTTTTTCCGTCAATTATGCAGAGAAAAAGGGATTGTGGAATATTATCTCGCGGATTACTCGGGCAGTTTTATGCTTTTAGACGACGATGCGAATGTCAGCTTCCTAGTCATGAAAACACTTGCTGATCTGGAAACCCATTTTAATCTGGCTGAGCGCAATGGAGCGAGCAGTACCGTGTTGGATGAATTGTCGAGGGGTTTAAAAATTCCATGTTACTGGCAGAAAGATGACAATATGCCCGAATGGAATGACTGGTTCTCCTGCCTGGTTCCTGCTCAAAGGCTGGACGCTAATCATACCTACTTCTATTCCTATGTGTCAGGCCCAATTTTGTTTGATGTCCATGAGGAAAGGGTACAGTCCTATCATCAATATCTCGAAGAAATTGATGCGGAGGAACTATTGCTTTGATAGCAAAGGGAAGTTCTTTATCAAGGCCTGTCGTAAGCCTTGATAAATGAAATCAGCGAATCAACGATGACACGCAGCCATAACAGGCCTGTGACTGGCCGGTCATAAATGCCCAGTAGCGATCTCCATAGGACCAATGCCAGTATTCCGTTGGATAATTGACAAAACCCGCAGATAATAAAGCCCTGCTCATGATGTCGCGATTGGCGCGGGCCTTTTCGGAGATAGAGCGGCTGTTGGTTGTTGAAATATGCGCATCGATATCCGTCATCCAGTCTTTGGGGTGAATACCCATGTCAAGAGGCTTTCCGTTTTCGTCAAGCAGATAGACATCAATCGCCGCGCCAGTTCCATGAGGAGGAACATTTTTAGTTCCATCCAGATTAATTACAGGTGAAATAAGCTTCATGGTTTCATTAAAGCGCTCTTCGTGAGACCAATCAGGATGTAAAGCCTGTAGCTGCTCGTAGCGCTCATCAAACAGCGCTTTCTGTAAATCCAGGCTCCGATAGGCTTCATACAGACAGAACTGAAGTCCGGCGGGTAACAAACTTTGAGCCTTGAGCAGCCGGTGAAACACTTCCTCGCGCATTTGGGTATAATCGGTATTATCAGGGATCTCCGGTGATGGGCCAATGAGGATTCGATTGTCCCCTTTAATATCAATCAGCGGATTGTGATTTTCTACCACTGGAATCGCCAGCACCTCAGGCGCTGCGATTAATACAATCGGTTGATTCACTTCCATCTTTAAACTCCCTTAAAACAATAGAAACTGTGGTCTTTGTAACTCCCTCGCTACGTCATCCTGAACGCAGTGAAGGATCTCCTGAATCTGGCTTAGTTCCAGGCAGTTTGAGATCCTTCGCTGCGCTCAGGATGACGTACCGGCAGGATGACGTACCGGGGAAGTTACAATTATTTTAAACAAATCTCCATAACCGTGACCGGAAGATTTCGACAGTGATCCATTGCAATTTTTTTCCAGCCCAGTCTTTCATAATAAGCAGGGATTGTTGGGTCAAAGCAAAAAAGAAATAATTCCGTGTATCCCATGCCGCGGGCTTTCTCTTTTGCTTCCTCAATCAGCAAGCGTCCAATACCTTGTCTCTGGTAATCAGAGTCAACTACCAATGCCCCTAACCAAGGGCACAAGTCAGGCCTTATTCCATCATTTTGCCGCAAACTGCACATCCCCACTGCCTGATCATCAACAATCGCCACCAGGGTCAATGGCATTTCACTATCATTTAAATGAGTAGTAAAGCGTTCTTTGGCTTGAGCAATTGAAAACTCAGGAGCCCAGATCGAGGCTAATTCCTTATGCCAGATTTGAGCTAGTTGTGAGAGTTTTTCCGGCTGATCTTTTAACAGGCCGATTTTAATCATATAGTTCCTGGCGGTTATGTAACTTTAATTCGGCCTGTTGCCGGGGTTGCCGCGAACGGCTTAACTCACAAACCCCTACAGAGATAAGACCGATAACGGCACCAAAAATATAATACCAGGCTGGAGCAATTAGATTCCCGGTTCTCTCGGTTAACCACATCATAACCAGAGGTACCGTGCCGCCAAACACCGAAATACCGATATGAAAGGCGACCCCAAAACCGCTGTAACGATAGGAACGGGGGAACAGGGAAGTCATATAGGCGTTCAAAGGCGAGAACGTAATGGCGATGAGCAGAGTCAGAATGACTAATGCCAGTACTATGAATAAGCTGTTATTTGAGGATAATAAATAATAGGCAGGGATTGCCAAAAGTATAATACCGAGCATTCCCGCGATGATAATTTTTAAATGCCCCGTTTTATCAGCCAGCCAGGCGAAACAGGGTTCAATCAATGCGTCGATTAATAACGCAAAACTGATCGCAAGGGTGGCGAAGCTTAGTGGGATATTAAAATAGTGATGCAGGTAAGCCGCTGAAAAAACATAGGTGCCAAATGTCATAATGCCGGTTAACCAGGCGAGTCCAATCACTCCCAGTATGGCCAAGGGTTTTTCGCGAAGAGCCGCCAGAAAGGGCTGTCTTTTTTTCTCTGCCTCGTGAATCTGGATAAACTCGGGGGTTTCTTCAAGTGAGTTTCTTAAGTAGAAAATGAACAGTCCTAAAATACCGGCCAGCACGAATGCCAGACGCCAGGCCCAGTCGGGCATAAAGGATGCGGTAAAGAGAGAAGCGGCAAGCCCCGCTCCAATTGAGCCCAGGCTATAGGCGGAACTGGACAGGCAGCCGTATAAGGCTTTTCGGTTGGCCGGCGCATGTTCGATTAAAAACAGGGTTGAGCCTGTATATTCACTGCTGGCAACAAAACCCTGCAGGATTCGCAGCATAGTAATGATAATGGGCGCCGCTATTCCGATAGCAGAATAAGACGGTACTAATCCCACCAGGGCAGTAGGAACGGCCATTGCCAGGATACTTAGCATTAAGGCGTATTTCCTCCCGAAGCGATCGCCAATATAACCAAAAAATAAGGAGCCTAGCGGTGCTAGCAGGTATCCTACCGCCAACACGCCAAAGGCGCTAAGCAGCGCTGCGAACTGGTTTTCTTTTGGAAAATAGTTTGAGGCGATAATCGGGGCGAAATAACCAAAAAGTGCAAAGTCGTACCATTGCAGACCTGTGCCCGCAATGGCCGTAAATAATATTTTGATGGGATTAGAAGCGCGCATAGGTTTTTATCAAAAATAAAAACCCGATTTTATCTGGATAGCGTTTGTTTCGGCAAGATTTAAACAAGTTTTTACTGCAAAAGTGGCCGAGGTTTGAATTAAGTCACATCGCCCATATATTACTCAACAGGGCTGCCAGAATCTTCCTTGACCACCTTTTGGCAAGGCCAGATTTGGATCCATATCACCGTTCGGAAAAAAATGAACTGATTAGATAAACTTATGCTGTAAATCTAAATAAAGTGCTGTATAATGCCGGACTATTTTTAACCCTTTTTAAAGTGTATAAGACTGCTATGGCTGATTTAAATCAATATAGAAACATCGGCATCTTCGCCCACGTTGATGCTGGAAAAACCACTACTACCGAACGGATCCTCAAGCTCACCGGCAGAATCCACAAAATGGGTGAAGTCCACGAAGGGGAGTCAACAACCGACTTCATGGAACAGGAAGCCGAGCGCGGAATTACTATTCAGTCAGCAGCGGTCAGTTGCTACTGGAAAGGTACTCGTTTCAATATTATCGATACCCCAGGACACGTCGACTTTACTGTAGAGGTTTATCGCTCACTGAAAGTACTCGATGGAGGTATTGGTGTATTCTGTGGTTCAGGTGGTGTTGAGCCTCAATCAGAAACCAACTGGCGCTATGCGAATAATTCTAAAGTATCTCGTTTGATTTTTGTAAACAAACTGGATCGTATCGGCGCGAACTTTATCAATGTCACTGAACAGGTTAAAAAGGTACTCGGTGCAAACCCACTGATTATGACCCTGCCGATAGGCTTTGAAGACAGTTTCAAAGGGGTAGTTGATTTATTAACCCGTAAAGCTTACATCTGGGATGAATCAGGACAGCCAGAAAATTATACGGTTACTGATGTACCGGCTGATATGCACGATGATGTTGAGATGTACCGCGCTCAGCTTATCGAAACTGCGCTGGAAATGGATGATGATTTATTAATGGCCTATCTGGAAGGAGAAGAGCCGTCCATTGAAGATATCAAGCGTTGTATCCGTAAAGGTACGCTCGAACTTGCTTTCTTCCCGACTTATTGCGGTTCGGCCTTCAAGAATAAAGGGATGCAATTATTGCTGGATGCAGTCGTTGATTACTTGCCTGCTCCTCATGAAGTGAATCCGCAGCCTTTGACTAATGCTGAAGGTGAGCCAAATGGTGAGTTCGCTATCGTTTCTCCTGATGAACCATTCCGTGCTCTAGCGTTCAAGATTATGGACGACCGTTATGGCGCGCTGACCTTCATCCGGGTTTACTCAGGACGATTGAATAAAGGTGATACTATTCTTAACTCCTTTACCGGCAAAACAGAACGCGTTGGCCGAATGGTAGAAATGCAGGCGAATGAGCGTAATGAATTGCAAAGTGCGGAAGCAGGCGACATTATTGCTATCGTCGGTATGAAAAACGTTCGTACAGGTCACACACTTTGTGATCCGGATCACGAATGTACACTGGAAGCGATGGTTTTCCCTGAGCCAGTAATTTCCATTGCGGTTTCACCGAAAGACAAGACTTCTACTGAAAAAATGGCGATTGCCATTGGCAAGATGGTTGCTGAAGATCCTACCTTCCGGGTTGAGACTGATGAAGATTCCGGTGAAACGATTCTTCGTGGAATGGGTGAGCTGCATCTCGATATTAAAGTGGATATTCTGAAGCGTACCTATGACGTTGAACTGATAGTGGGTCAACCTCAGGTTGCTTACCGTGAAACCATCACTAAAACGGTTCACGACAGCTATACTCACAAGAAGCAATCAGGTGGATCTGGACAGTACGGTAAAATCGATTACACGATTGAACCAGGTGAGCCGAATAGTGGATTCACTTTCGTAACTTCTGTTGTCGGTGGTAACGTACCTAAAGAGTTCTTCCCTGCGATTGAGAAAGGGTTTCGTTCAATGATGGATTCAGGTACATTGGCCGGCTTCCCCTTATTAGACGTTAAAATCAATCTGACTGATGGTGGATACCACTCGGTAGACTCTTCAGCAATCGCGTTTGAAATTGCGGCGAAAGGCGCTTTCCGTCAATCCATACCTAAAGCGGGTCCTCAGCTGCTTGAGCCTATTATGAAGGTTGACGTGTATAGCACTGAAGAAGATGTGGGTAATGTGATTGGTGACTTGAACCGACGACGCGGTATGATTTCTGGTCAGGAGCCAAGTGCTGCGGGTGTTCGCATCAAAGCCGATGTTCCTCTCTCAGAAATGTTTGGTTACATCAGTACCTTACGTACCCTGACTTCAGGTCGAGGCCAGTTCTCAATGGAATTCTCTCACTACTCTCCTTGCCCAGCTAATGTGGCAGAAGCAGTAATTGCCAAAGAAAAAGAGAAGAAAGCTGCCAAAGCCTAATGCGCGTCATTTAGAATAGAAGCCCTGCAGTATCAGACTGCAGGGCTTTTTTATTTTACTCGATTGCACTAACCGGCTAACTTAAATAAGCCATTCAGATATTGGGATCTCCCGGTACTGATTCTCTAAATAATGCCCGAGCAAATTCTCAAAATCATAACCATAGCGCTTAATGAAGTTTTGTTGCCAGATACTGCCATTTTGCTGTTTAAGCAGACGATGATGAATAATTTCCAAATAATAATCGATATCTGCTTTAACTATGCCCAAATCTTCCAGACCTTTTCTGGCTAAAGGCAGAAAATCATTTAAAAGATGAAGCGTATCAACTTCGATGCCATTCCACATAAGCCGTGCTCGAAGACCAGAACAGGCTGCCTGATAAAAATTGGCATAACTCTCTTTGAAGGGAATTAAAGAGGTTTCAGGCTCATCACGATTTGCAAAGAAATAAACCAGGCCATAGAAAAAAGCGGCATTAGCAATCATGTCGACAATACTTGGCCCGGAAGATAAAGGTCGGTGCTCTATTCTTAAGTAAGGTTCATCATGAGTATTGAAATCAACAATTGGCCGATTCCAGCGATATACCGTGCTATTTTGCTTACGTAAGTGGAAAAGATGGTGGCTGGGTTCTCCTTTTGCCACTTCGGGCAGGAGATGGGGGTAATTATTTAAATTGGCTTTAAATAATGAGAAAAAATTATTCTTAAGATAATGAGGCTCGAAGAAAACGCAATTCTGGTAGGGGGAAGGAAATGAATATAATTGTTCAAATATTGCGATCCTTGATTCACTCCATAACTCTTTGCCATAAAAAAATGGGGCGTTAGCGCAAAGTGAAAGCAAAGGAGCAGAAAGCATCTGCATGGTATTATAGTATGTAACGGATTGCTCAGGGCTAACCTCCAGATGAAGTTGCAATGAAGAAATGAGCCCTTCAACTGATAAAGATTGCGGCTGGAAAATGAACTCTTCCTCGGCACCATTCAGTTTTAACGATAAAGGCAGCCCCTGTCGATATTTAGACACATTGTCATTCATAAGCCGATATGAAGGATGGGGGGTTATATATTCGCGTGCGGAATGACATTCTTCGGCTTGAGGCATAGAGCCGATGAGCGCCAGGTGCGCATTGTGTTTACGCGCCAGACGGCAGCATTTTGACCATGTTGAAAGAACACTCTGATGCAGATCCGATAAAAAATTGTCGCATAGTGGAAACACCGCAGTATTTATTTCCAGTTGAGAGGCCCCTGCTTCTGGAATAACATTGGGATCGTTTAATTGCTGTGTAAATAACTGATTCTGAGGGACTAATTGATAATTGTTATCGAGGAGGAGAAATTCAATTTCTGCGCCGACTTTTAAACCCTCTGTCTTGAAATATTCGCGTTTGAACCAGATGTGTAATAGTTCAGTCTCTGATATTAGATAATTTTTAAAAGCATTTTTGTTGTAATCATAATATGCTGCTATTTCAGTTTTCATGATATCCCTCGAGTTAATCTCCCCGGGGTTAACCAGATCCTCTTACCTCGATTAATCTAAAGCGTGAAAAGACAATTTCAAATTGGATTCAATAATCACACAATTATTCGCAGGGATTGGTTGCCACTCTAGTTCAGACTTGGATAGCTTTTCAGATGCAATCACAATGTAGGGAGCTGTTATTTTATTTTCTAAAATGATTTGCCGTTTCTTTGGGTTAACCCGTTTGCCCAGAGACAAATACATAGTCTCCGGCTTAACACGCTTGGAACTGCAATAACGCGTTGCAACCAGGCGCTTTCCATCCGTAATGCATATATTTAAATGGGAGCTTTTTTTCGTATTTTTTTTCACCAGAGAATTAATAATATGAAATGTTTCCTGGATGGTACCGACAATATCCACAAGATTTGGCGAATCATATTTTTTCGCTAACTGCAGAAATAAAGCGAATACTAATTCAGAGTCGGTGCTCCCTTTGATCCAGCTAAATATGTCATCATCCAGCAAGTCCTGAAGTTGTCGTTTAATTTTATCAAAATGTGGAATCCATCCATTATGCATAAACATCCAATGCTCAAATAAAAAAGGATGGCAGTTAAACTGTGAAATCCCACCCGTACTGGCTGCTCTGACATGTGCAAAAAAGACTGAGGATTCTATTTTTGTCGATAAGTAGGATAAATTTCTATCATTCCATGCTGGAAAAAGCGAGGTAAACAATGCCGGAGTTTCATCCTGCCGGATATACCAACCCAGGCCAAATCCGTCTCCATTAGTCAGGGTAGTGGACTCGCGCGCCAGAAGGCTTTGCTTAATAATCGAATTCCTTGGCTTAATCAGGATTTCAGAGAGTAATATTTTTTTTCCTAAATAGGCCACCAGTCGGCACATAACAGTCCTTTTTCTTCTTTAAAAAATTATCCTTACTCTTTAAGTATAGAAAACTTGCTGTGATCTGTAATATTTCAGTTTTTAATCCACCACGAATATCGATATAATTATTGCTTATATTATCAAGGAAAGAGCGCGCTCGAGCTATGATGTCCAGGTTTCAGTCAATTTTTTTATTTGCCTTAATGAGTTTTACCCTTGTCACTCAGGCTCTTCCACAAGACCCCATTCAGCGCTGTCTGGATGTCCGAAGGCTCGTGGATTTTACAGCCCGGCAAAAGATGGCTGCTAAAGAGCCGGGAGTGCTGCGATTCAAGTTCCATAAAATCTCACCTGCTGAGCTGCCTCTGGAGAATCCCGCAGGTAACATGAATGAAGTGATTAATGCTTTAAATATTCAGATAAAAAACTGCAAAAAAAGCCGCGGAGAGTTTCAGACAATTACCATTGCCGGCCATCGATTCAAGCGTACGGAATGGTGTCTGCAAACCAATCAGCAAATGCTTGCTTTTGCCAAAGCAGCTCATGGGGATTTCAATAAATTTCTTTCAAAAATAAAAACTGAATTTGACTGGTATAAGAGTGAGGGCTGGCCAGAGAATCATGCGGGATTTAAACGAGGCGAGTTTCAGTTTACTGCTTATTATGCCCCCGCAGCGATTGAAGCGCGAAGTAAAAAACAGGCGGGTTTCCTATATCCCATCTATGGAAATCCGGGGGTGGTCAATGTCGCTCTGGAATGCAGAAGACGTAAACTGAAAGCGCCTCTTTGTGGAGTGGACCCGCTCACAAAAATAGCGCGTGGATTTTGTATGAAAAACGCCGATGGCAGCTACTCAGTGGCTCCGGATCGCAGTGAAATTGAACATGGCGCCTTGCATCCGAAGCATGTGATTGGCTATGTTAAAGATCCCAATGATCCCGCCTTTTTAATGGTTGAAGGCTCTGGTTCCCTGCTTCTTGACGGTCAGTTATTCCATATCAATTATGACGGCTACAATGGCAGGCCGCGCACCATGCTCGGCCGCATTGTTCAGTGTGCGCAAGACCCCAGTTGTGGCGGCAATCTGGATGCAATGGAACGATGTGCCAAAGATCCCACCTGTCATGATGAGGCTAAATTACGCTGTAATCTCACGGATCAAATCAGGCAAAGTGCTGCTTCAGAAAAATTGATTCGCAATTATCTGAATAGTCTAGCAAATCAGGCCCAAGCCTTTGACCTGCGAAATCGAGATCAAAGTTATGTATTTTTTGCTAAAGAACACGGCGGCCCTTATGGGTCGGAAAATATTCCCTTAACTCCCCATACTTCATGCGCTACAGACCATCGAGTGATCCCTGTAGGGATGAATTTTATTTATAACACTAAAAACCGGACATCCTGGTGCGTGGCCCAGGATACCGGTGGTGCTATTGTCGGGGCTCATGTCGACCTTTATAAGGGAGAAGGGGCTCAGGCTGGCATAGAAGCCAATGAACACAATGAATCCGGTCTGTTATTTGTCGCCTTGCCGAAGGGCATTGTGCATCAATAGAATCGAGCAGTTAACTTATCGTCTTTGCGAACGAAGTGAAGCAATCTAGATCGAAGCTTGAACAAAGTTATGATCTGGATTGCTTCGCAAACGCTCGCAAAGACGGTTTTTTGTGGCCATCCCGCTGCCGCAAGGGGCTTAGGGAGCCATTAGGTTTTGCAAATGCTCTTTCTCCGGCTCCGGCGCTTTCTCAATCGGTTCTGCTTTATAAAAGCTGGGCATGCGACCAGCAGCGACATGCCGGATTAATGCCTGTACCGACTCAATCTTCTCTGTCTTACATTCCCGGACAAGGATTGAAATAATCTCAGAGTTGCCAAATGGTTTGCCGTGATCGTTTCTGCCATGATAACCTAGATAATAGGCAAGTCTTCTCATGCTTTCCGTTAACAGATCATTTTGACGAGAAGGGAAATCCTTCTCTGTAAAATAATCCAGAGAACTATCATATAGATCCTCTAATTTTAGATCCTCTAATTTTTTATTTAGCTCGGCAGCCAGATCATGGATAGCATTTGCCTTCCATAACCGACGCCATCCCGGCTTAATGCCAGTTTCGGGCTTTTCGGCACCGCGTATTGCATCATAAGCTCTTGTTCGACCCGAATTGAATTTTTCTAAGAACTCCATCGCCATTGCCTGATTGATAAATGGGGGTAGAATGATACCCTCTAGTGCTTCCTTACGTTTTTTTATTGCGTTTTCTGATGTACGATTCGCTGCCGCTTGGCCATCAATAAAAAGAAGAGAACGGAGAGCTTTGGTATCAGTATCCGCTGAAGTTTTTCTTTTCTTAGTTGGGTCGCTGCTAGCTCCAGGTGCATAATTTAAGGCAGATGCTAACCTTTTGTAAGATGAACTTGATGTGCTTGAACAAGAACTTGCTGGAGGAGACATTGGCTGAATGGGTACATTTGTTTCTTGGGCCGGCTGTTTCTCGGGTGATTCAGCTTTATAAAAGCAGGGAATGTTTCCAGCGGCAATATGCTTGATTAATTCTGGTACTGAATTAATATTTTTTTCCTGACATTCCCTGGAAATAATTGAAAGAATTGCAGAGGCCGTTAATTTCTCGCCGTAAATGCTTTTGGCCTGATAACCCAGGTAAAAGGCGAGGTCATCCATTATGTCCTGATGCACAGGATTAGATGGATCATTATTTAATTTTGAAGCCAGTTCATGAATAGCCTTTGAATTCTTAAGCGGCATACGGCCAGTATCGATTTGCTTGCCGCTATTTTTGTCATTATAAGCACTTTGTCGACCTGAATGTGCTCTTTGCAAGAACAGCCCCGCCATTTCCTCGCTGATAAATTGGGGTAAACCAATATCATCATGTATTGCCTTGAGTTTTCTTGTTACGTTTTCTAATCTACGTTTCAATCCCAATTGGGCATCAACAAAAACAAGATGCTGGGAGGCTTTAGGATGAGCTCCCTGGCGCCTGATTTCAGATACTTTATCACGAGCAGCTGCTGGCGGTGGAGGGGATGTCTCATTTGTGGCAGATGCTGTCATTGGCTGAATGAGTCCAGTTGCCTCTTGGACCGACTGTATCTCAGCGGATTCGGCTATATAAAAGCAGGGCAGGTTACCAGCGGCGATATGCTGGATTAATTCTTGTAATGAATTAATGTTTTGTTCCTCACATTTCATGGAAATCATTGAAAGAATCTCAGTGCCGCTCAAAGTATCGCCGCGATAGTTTCTGCCATGATAAGCCAGATAGTAAGCAAGGCTAGCAATTATTTTCAATGACAGCTTATTTTTGCGAGAAGAAAATTGCTTCTCTGTTAAATCCTGAGAGCGCTCCAGATCGTGTAATTCTTTTTTTAGTTCCCAATCAAGGTCATGAATAGATTTTTTGCTTTTGAGAGGCGTACTGCTAACATCAATTTTTTTGCCATGTAAGTCTTCATAAACTCGTACTCGAGCTGTATCGCATCTTTGTAAGAACAGTATTCCCATTTCCTCGGTGATAAATTGAGGTATAGCGATATCAGACAGTATTTTTTTGCGTTTTTGTATTAGCTTTTCGTTACCCGCTCTTGGTTGAGCATCTGCCTTCATATCCTTTGAAATCTTTCTTTTCACAGTTGATACGCTACTGGTTTCAGATGCATCAGCCAGGGCAGCGGTGATAATAGAAGTTGCAGGAGTATGAGATGAGCTTGCTGTGCTTAATATTGCGCTTGCTGGAGGAATTACAGGGCGAAAGGATATCGTTGACCATTGCATGGCGGCACGCATCCCTTGTCCATAAACAGTTTGTTGACTATTCAGATCGATTAGCAGTTGTCTGTATTTTGAATCGTTAACACTGAAACCGCGGTAATCATAATATCCCAAAATATAGGAGATATTGTCTTCTGTTTTTCTTGAATAAAGAAGCTGCAGATCTTTTAGCTGGCCAGCGGCTATATCGTTTGCTGCGCTGATCCATCCGCATAAGTAAAGTTCCCAGATACGGTTATACTTAATATTGCTTAAGCCACTGATATAGCCTTGAATATAATAGCAGCTTCTACCATCAAATAATTGGGATAAAGGAAGAGGTTGATTATGTGATTTTGCATCAGAATGGCCTGCTAGCAATAATTCTACATTTTCCTGGTTAAGCGAGGTCGATTCAGCTGTAGTATCCAGAATTGGAGCTGTTGGATGGATTAAAAGGGGAGCTGATATTTCAATTGGCAAAGCAGACTGGGAGGTTTGCAGGGCCAATGTCTGCAGCTGTTCCTGATAATGAGGATGCACCGAGTAACTGACTCCGCAGCAACGTAAATAACCCAGAGTTTTTGCAGGTGAATAGTTCTTTTGATTGCCAAGCTCAGCGGGAGGCGGCAGTTGATTATTCTTTATATCCTTCAATGCCTCATTCCAGCCCTGCAGAATGTCCAACCAGATCGCTTGATAAACAGTATCCTGCAAGCCGATGACGTATCCACTAACATAGAATAGATTTTCCTTAAGCAAGTTATTGATTGATGCGCGGCTTAAGTTAAAGCTATTTTTTTTTCCTTCTCTAAGTCCATTGATATGGCTTTGAAATTCATCTATCGAAGGCATAATAAGTCTCTAAAAAATTAATATTGAACAGGGTTTATCCATCAACTGGCTATACAAAGCTGAATTGCCGAATGCCGACCGGATTATAAATGGACATTCTGCCTTTCAAAATCCACTGTTTATTAGTGGAGCAAAATGCATCTCTCGGGTTTATATTTTTGAACAAGGCATTCGGATTTAGTCCTACAGGAGTCTTTATTATGGCTAAAGAATCCATACGCTCTGCGGTAATATCCAGTTGGCGAGAGGGCATACTATATGGAAAACTGTTCACTAGTGCATCTGCGCTAAAAGCCAGACGATAGTCAGAATAGTAGGGATCCTGATATATAAAACGAGCCATCTCTATGGACATTTCGCGCTCTAATTGTTAGGCAGAAGAACATTCTATCTAATAAATGGATTTTTGGGAACCTTTTAGTGCTCATTTTGGTTAAAAAAAGAGCTTTTGATTGTTTATTACTGTCTCTGGGTATGGAGGTCCAAGGCAGCAAAGAAGTTTAGGAGAATATTGGGCTTCTATCGTAAATCGGGTTAGGATAAGACGTTTTCTTTAATGGAGAGTAAATAAATGGATTTATACAAAAAAAGCCTGGTGGCTATAGCGTTGTTGCTGCCTTTGACAGGATTTTCCAATCCACTGGATTATTATCATCAGCGTTATCTTGATAAACATAACAAGAGCAATTTAAACAAGCCAATCCGCGAAGACTATTTTACACAATGGGTTAACCATCAGGATCCTGCTGCCGGCAGTTTTTCTCAACGGTATTATGTGGATGAAACCTATGGCAAATCAGCGGATTCACCGGTATTTTTTTATATCTGTGGTGAAGCGGCTTGCTCACCATTTGTTCTGTATGGTGCCATTCGTACTTACGCCCAGCAATTTCACGCCAAATTAGTGGCTTTGGAACATCGTTTTTATGGAAAAAGTGTCCCTGGCAGGCTCTCTGTTGATAATCTTAAATATCTTTCTACTCAGGCCGCACTGGATGATTTAGCCAGTTTTCAAAGCGCGATGATGACGGAAAGACACTGGCAGGGAAAATGGGTTGCTTTCGGCGGGTCTTATCCTGGTTCTCTATCCGCCTATTATCGTTTGCAGCATCCTGAACTGGTTGTGGGGTCTTTGGCATCTTCTGCACCGGTGATGGCGAAGGATGACTTTAGTGATTACGATCAGCATGTAACCCGGGTGGCTGGCAGCGAATGCGCTGGTAAAATGCGTGAGGTAGTAAAGCAGGTGGAGGACATTCTTGAACAGGATGATATGCAAAGCATCGCCCAGGTCAAGGAGCAATTTTCAGCCAGTGAACTACAGGATAATACCGATTTTCTTTACATGATTGCTGATGTGGGTGCTGCTGCAGTGCAGTATGGTATGCATGAGGAGTTTTGTTCTTCTTTGGCGAAAAGTCCGAGCGCGCTTCAGGGCTATGCTGCGTTTACTAAAATCCTTTTCAGCCGTTGGCAAATTACTGCAGGTGATATGACGCCCCAGGGCGCTTATAGTGAAGACGGTGAATATTACAGTGAGGGTGTAGGCGCGCGGCAATGGTACTACCAATCCTGTACAGAATATGGCTATTGGCAAAATGCCCATCCTGATCCCCTTCAATCCACACGTTCTGCGAGAATCAATGCAGACTATCATCGTGAAGTCTGCAGGCGTTTATTTGGAATCGATGCTGAGGTGGATACTTCCTACATTAATCAGAATTTTTATTCGCCCTTATTGGAATCTGCCGTATCGAGAATTCATTTTACCAATGGCAGTAATGATCCCTGGTCAAAACTCTCTCTGTCAGTGGCGAATGGAAATGCCGCCAACGCACAATTAAATTATACCCTGATTGATGGGGCGGCCCACTGTGACGATCTGCGAACCCCACAAAAGACTGACTCCGCCGCCTTGAAGGCTGCAAGGCAGACATTTGTTCAATTGTTAGAGGAGTGGTTGAGTTAATATGCATTGCTGTCAGCCTGCGTGATAACCCTGCAGGCTGCAGTCTCTCTGAATTTCATTGTTGACAATCAATTTTTCAGATCTTACTATCAGAAAACAGATGGCGCGGGGTGTCGGTAAAACGGCTGAGAATTACCCGTCGAACTTGAACTGGTTCATACCAGCGTAAGGACTGCCTCAATTCAAAATTCTTTGCGAAAGCGAGATTCTTGCTTGCCATCTTTTGTTTATTTTTTTAACAGGAGTTATGGCAATATGTCAAACCAATTATCAAGAACCACTTTATTACTCAACTGGTATGCCAATCCTTATCACTGCCCCATTTTTGTGGCTCAGGGACTTGGATTTTATCAGGATGAAAATATCAGATTAGCCATTTTAGAGCCCAGCGATCCCAGTGATGTCACTGAAATTGTGGGTACGGGTAAGATTGATTTTGGTGTAAAAGCGATGATTCATACAGTGGCTGCCCGCGCCAAGGGCTACCCAGTCACGTCAATCGGCACTTTGCTCGATGAGCCGCCTACCGGATTAATCGCATTGAAATCCAGCGGCATTCGCAGTTTTCAGGACATTGCCGGTAAGCGTATTGGTTATATTGGTGAGTTTGGTAAAAAAATAATCGATGATCTGGCCAAATTGGCGGGAATTTCAGAGCGTTATGAGACAGTGCGTGTCGGTATGAATGTTACGGATGCGATTCATCGAGGCATCATTGATGCCGGCATTGGGTTTATTAATTTTCAACGAGTTGAGCTTGAGCATTTGGCAGGAGAAACCGTTTTTCTGCGCCTGGATGAATTGGCTGGCTTAGGCTGTTGCTGCTTTTGTTCAATCCAGTTCATTGTCCATGAGCGCATGTTCCAGCAGGAACACATCATTAAAGGATTTTTGAGGGCCATTCAGCGAGGTGCCGCCTACACTGTGGAGAATCCCGAAGAAGCATTTGAATGCCTTTGTGAGCAAAAGCCGCAATTGCGCAGTGCCTTGTATAAAACTATTTTTATGCGCAGTTTGCCATTCTTTTCTCGTAATCTGCTCAATATCGAGAGGGATTGGGATAAAGTAGGCCGATATACCCGGCACTTGGGGATTACGGATAAACAATTTGCAATTACTGATTGCTATACTAACTCGTTTTTACCCGCAAAGCCTTATTCCGCTTTAGAGCCTGTTGCCTGCTGTATTCGCGAGGAAGATTGATGATATCTGCGCTCAAATATTGTTATATCACTGATTATTCCAAGCCATCGCTGCTTTTTTCCGCCATTAAAGGGGGCGTTTTATCAGTTCAGTATCGTGAAAAAAACCTGTCCTTCAAGCAGCATTATCAGAAGGCGAAAGAGCTCAAATATCAATTGGATCGCTTTAGAATTCCCCTGATTATTAATGATGATGTGTTGCTCGCTCAGGAAATTGGCGCCGCCGGTGTTCATCTTGGGCAATTGGATCAAAGCCCCGAGGAGGCAAGATGCCTGCTCGGGTCTGATAAACTAATTGGCTTATCTATTGAGAGTATCCCGCAGCTGGAAGCTGCTAATCATCTGGATTGTCTGGATTACGTAGCAGCCAGCGCAGTCTTTAAAAGTCGCAGTAAACAGGATGTTAAAACCTTATGGGAGTTGGACGGGCTTGCAAAACTGGTGCAATTATCCAGGCATCCGGTAATCGCCATAGGTGGAATTAATCTCGGCAATGTTTCCTCCGTTATGTCTCAGGGAGCTTTCGGCGTAGCAGTGATTGCTGCAATTTCTGATGCAGATAATCCCGAAGGGGCTGCGAAATCACTTCATCGTCTTATTTTGGGAGTTAATTATGCTTGAAACGATTCATGCCATCCTCAAGCGTATAAGAATCATGCGTCCGCTGGTTTTAAACATCAGTAATCAGGTGACGATGGATTTTGTCGCAAATGGCTTACTAGCTCTGGGGGCTTCGCCAATAATGACGCAGGCGATTCAGGAAATTGATGATTTGCTACCGCTTGCCGAAGCTGTAGTGATTAATATCGGAACTTTAAACGAGGAGTTTATAAAGCTTGCTGAGCGGGCATCTCGTCAGGCGAATGATTGCCACAAACCACTGGTTTTAGATCCTGTGGGAGCAGGAGCCAGTGAGTATCGCACTAGCCATTGCCTGAGCCTGCTGCGCCAATTCAATTTTCAACTGCTTCGTGGAAATGCCAGTGAGATCGCTGCTTTATCCGGCTCAAGAGTAAGCAGTGGCGGAGTCGATACTCGCCTTTTTACTGAAGAAGTTATAGAAAGTGCGAAAGAGATCTCGCGGGTTTACTCGCTAATCACCGTCGTTAGCGGTGCCAGCGATGCGATTGTTGATGAGAATCGGGTTGAATGTTTGTCAGGTGGCTCAGCGCTAATGTCTCAGGTGACTGGCGCCGGATGTTTATTTACTGCGGTCATTGCACTGTTTATTGCTGTCTGGGAAGACCCTTATCAGGCTGCTTGTGCGGCGACATGGTTCTATAGCTTGTGCGGTGAGAGGGCGGCCCAGGATGCATCGGGACCAGGTTCATTCAAAATGCATTTCATGGATTATCTGGCGAATGGTGAGAGGCTCGTCGTATGAAAAAACCGGCGGTTGTCCTTAGTATTGCAGGAACCGATCCCTCCGGTGGAGCCGGTATTCAGGCGGATATCAAAACTATTTCCGCAACCAGAGCCTATGCTGCCTCGGTAATCACCGCATTGGTCGCGCAAAACACCTGCGGTGTAATTGCGGTTGAAGCGGTTTCTGCCCATTTTATTGAGCAGCAATTAGAGGCTGTTTTTAGCGATCTGGAAGTTGCTGCAGTCAAGATTGGCATGGTCCACACGAAAGCAGCTATCGAGGTTATCGCTTCTTATTTGCAAAAGGTGAAACCACTTCACATAGTGATTGATCCGGTTATGTTTGCCAAGGACAATTCTTCGTTAATGAATAAACAAAGCCTTTCCATTTTCAAAACACTGCTTTTGCCTCTGGCGAGTTTAATCACCCCCAATATTCCTGAGGCGGTAATGCTTTGCGGGAAAGAAATCACTTGCTGTGACGATATGCAGGAAGCTGCTCTGGTAATAAGCCAACACTATGAGACGAATGTCCTGCTCAAAGGCGGCCATTTACCAGGAGAAAATAGTACAGATATCCTCTGCTTACACAAAACAAAGCAAATATTTTTCTTTCATCAAAAGCGAATTAACACAAATAATACACATGGGACAGGTTGCAGCTTGTCGTCAGCCATTGCTTCCTTTCTTGCACAGAAAATGAATTTGCATTCTGCTATCGAACAGGCAAAACGTTATTTAACTGCTGCTATTGTTTCGGGTCGACATTTAAAAATAGGACAGGGGAATGGCCCGATAGATCATTTCTTTATTCAGGATCGGTAAGTTTCTCAGCATTTAAGGCTTTGATTTCCAGTCTTTACTAAGTATCATGTTTAGCATTTTGATTGTTGTTTCACTTTTACTATGGCCATAAAGGACTAAACCATGCAAGGCAATTACAAACTATTTGGGATAAAGAAGATACTGATTGTTATTTTATTAGGATTAATGTCAAATTCTTTTGCAGGCAGCCCTTTGTGGACGTTTGAGCCGCTCACTGCCACCACAATTACAGTGCCGACCAATGGCAAGGCCATTGTGCAATACCGGGTGACTAATCAATCTGCCAGACCCCACATCTTAACTATGCGGCCTATCCAGGGCATTACACAAATCACCTCAGGCCCTGGTCTTTGCGGAAATCCCTTTGTACTCAGCGGTAAAACGGCCTGTATTTTGTCCTTAGAGATTAACGGTTCTCAGATAAACAGCGTGATTACAGAAGGCCCTGAGGTTTGCACGCAGGCGAATCCCAATCAATGTTACCAGCCAGGAATTAACAATCGCTTACAAATTACCCGCAGCCAGGTTCCACCAGCCACCACGCTTAAGCTAAGCCCAACCACATTGCGTTTTACACAAAATTCAACAGGCAATGTCATTGTCACCAATGATGCAAGTTCTCTGTCGCCCGCCATCAATATTGCAGCAACCATCCCTAATGGCAGCGCTATCAGCGTACAAAGTACGACCTGTGGCAGCAGTCTTGCCGTTGGGGCAAGCTGCACGATTACCTTCGCTTCAGGCACGCCGGAAGGGCCAACAACAATTTATATCGCAGGGGACAATACCAATACAACCAGTGTTGATGTCACTGTGTCCAATCAGCCGCAGATCAGTATTACAAATCCTGTGCAGCAAGGCCGGATTGTGACAGTTTCAGGAATGACCCCTTTGTCATTAGAAATCACCAATAGTGCGGACAGTTTCGATTATGCCAATGGGATTACAGTCAGCAACCACGCTGCCTGCCCCAACTTGTCTGTCAATGACAGCGATTGCGCCAGTGTTGCGCCGGGGGGGCACTGTACGCTGGAAATAAGTTCCAGCGCCCCCTATGCCCCCTGCATCATTACTATTAGCGGCAGCAATACTACCAGCCCGCAAACCCTGATTGCTTTTTACTATTTGGGAGGCCTGGTGTTTGAAGAAAGCGGCGGTATAGGTAAGATTGTCATAGATCAAGCAGATAGTTTTTTTAGCCTATGGACTGGTACTAGTAGTGATATAGTGGGTTCAACCAGCTTTGACGATGGGCTTGGTAATACGAATGCCATTGTGGTGGATGCATCTTGCTCAAACGATCCAGGAAATTGTGCGGCTCAACGTTGTCGAGATATTGGTGCAGACTGGTATCTTCCGGCAAGAAGTGAATTAACTGCTATCCATAGCGCGCTCTGCTCTAATGCAGAATTTCCCTGTAATTTTGGCGGATTATCAGGTGTTTATTGGAGCTCCACGCAACAAGCTCCCTTTTCCTTCGTTGCCTGGGGCGTAAGCTTTCCCTCAGGCGCTGACGGATTTGGGTATAACAAAGATTTAATTAATAATCGTGTTCGCTGTATTCGGGCTTTTGCCTGAATTAATTGAGGCTGGGGCAATTTTATCGAGTGGGTAAAGGGAACGGGCCAGTGGATCATTTTCCTGCCATAAGTGATAAGCATGAGTTCTGATTAATTATAGCTTCCGGAGTGCTGCTTATTCCGGAAGCTCGAGTGAGTGCCAATTGAGAAGTTTATTTGTGTTTCTTTTTGTCTTTTTTCTTTTTGTCTTTGTTTTTGCCGCCGCCACCACCACCGCCGCCGGAGATTTGTGCAGGGGCTGCTGATACATTATTTTTAGCCTGTTCTGCTAAAGCCATCTCTAGCCAAATTGGGCCTCCTCCTCCTGAAAGTTTTTCCAGTTCACCATCTGAAACCTTATTCAGTTTTTTATCTTTTGCAGTGAATTTTTCTGACATAAATGTCTCCCCATAGCTCTATGTGTTTGCATTATTAGCATAGGTTCTGTCTAAAAATTTATCAAGAAAATAAAAAAACAATTTACGAAATACTGACAATTCAGCGCCTGTTAATTAAAATTTTAAAGTTTTCACAGGCCCGAGCACTCTGATTTCGAGCTACACTAAGGCTAATGGACTGCTGATCAGGAATAAAATGAAAAAAATACTTTGCATGATGCTTATGCTATTGATGACGAGTGCGTTTGCTGAAACGCAATCGGAGATGACAGAAGATGCCTGCCAACAATACAAGGCAATGGATACTTCCTTAAACTCCATTTACAAACGCATTTTACAAGACTATCAGGGAGATAAAGCATTTATTGCCAGTTTTGTGAATGCTCAGAAAAAATGGCTGGCCTTCAGAGATGCGCACCTGGATTCCTTATATCCAAATGAGAGGGATAATGGCAGTGTAAGCCCTATGTGCCATTGTATGGCGTTATACCAGCTAACAAAAGCCAGGGTGGAGCAGCTTAAACTATGGGATGAGGGCGTTGAGGAGGGCGATGTATGCAGCGGAAGCATTAAGTCACGCTAGGGTTACTTTAAAACTCCTCTCAAGCTTCCGGAATGCCTTACTCCGGAAGCATAACGATGAGCATTTCATGACTATTTATGTTTCTTCTTTTTGTCTTTTTTCCCCTTATTATCTTTACCGCTGACACCCGGTGATGAACCAATGTGAGGCGCGTTTTGAGCCATCGCTTTTTCAATTTGACTGGGGTCAATGGGTGCGTATCCCCCTGAAAGATTTTCCAATTCACTATCAGAAACTTTGTTCAATTTTTCATGTTTGACTTTATATGACATAGATATCCTCCTATAACTAGCTATGCTCGCCTTTCTAGCATAGGATCTGACTAAAAATTTATCAAGAAATGGAAGGGAATATACGAAATGATAACAAGTGAATTCCCTCTCACAAGCTGGGAGAGGGCGGAGGTCACTGCCATTAAGTTAAGCTTAATTGTATATTAAACTGTCATCCCCGCGAAAGGCGGGGATCCATCTCTGAGCTAATTACAATGCCGACTGAGGAATAGATTCCCGCCTTTCGCGGGAATGACATAAGTCCTTAACTTAATGGCAGTGAGGGTTGCTTTTAAATCCCTCTCTAGCTCTCTCCCTGAGGGAGAGAGGACTTTAGGGAAGATTTCTTTTAAGAGAAAACCCCTATGTGAACCGCAATTTGCTCCGCTCCCAGATACAGTTCAAAATCGGTCGCGAACTTTCGCTGAAACTGGTGATTCGCCGCAAAAAATTCCCAGATTGATTTCCACACATTAATCACGGTTGCAGGCATTGGCCCCTTTGCTTCAAACACCAGATATGATCCGGATAAAACCATAACCGTATTGAGGTTGTCGGTGTTGGTTTCCTGGGAAACCCCGGCGGTGACCGTATACAAACCGTCCTCATTGGACTCATAATCGGAATAAACGCCAAATATGCTGGTTGTGTTCGCCAATTCACTGGCAAAAAATCGCTGCCAAAGCGCGGGTAGTTTTGCGCTTTTCGGATTCATTTCATCCTGATTGTTTGTTCTGACGCTAAATCCTTTAACAATAAAACTGGCAATTTCTTTTTTCACCGGTTCAATCATCATTTAATTCTCCTTATTTCTCCAAAGCCACCACGCGAATCCGGTTATTATCTGGATCCAGGGCGACAAAAGTATATCCATAAGCCAGAGTGACGGGTCTTTGGGCAACAGGTATTCCCCTCTGCTTCCATTGTCCAAACAAGGCGTCAACCTGCTCATTAGTACTAACAGTGATTGCCAATTCAAATCCTCCATTTCCCTCTGCTGCGGGCTCGACTGTTTGTCTGTCTTTCAAACCAATGGTCACACCATTTTGCAGCTTAAATGCACTGAAGGCTGGGGAGAGTTCCTCTGGGTTTATTCCCAGCAAATCCAGATAAAAGGAACTGCTCGTGGCGACATTGCTTACATAGATGATTACAGCACTGGGTTCTAACATGTTCTTCTCCTTAAAAGTAACAGGGAGAAATTTAAAGCAGTGTTGTGACAGTTTCTGTCAGCAGTCTGAAACTATTGCTCCGGAATATTGAATCTTGTGCGCCATTGTTTTAAAAGCGCCTGGCGCTTTTGCGGATAACCTGTTTCTATTAAGCTCAGCGAGGAAATCCGATCGCTGCGGAAATGGCGTAAATCATTTCTTAATTCACACCAGGCGATCAGCATACGGCTGTCATCAAAAAAGCCCAGAGCCAGCGGGCGGATGATACGTGTGCTGCTTTCCTCTTTGACATCTGAATAGGTCATTTTCAGCTTGAATTCTTTACGAATGGCATGCC
Source organism: Legionella quinlivanii (assembly GCF_003265995.1). Classification (GTDB taxonomy): domain Bacteria; phylum Pseudomonadota; class Gammaproteobacteria; order Legionellales; family Legionellaceae; genus Legionella_C; species Legionella_C quinlivanii_A. Next base: position 39,467 of record NZ_MVJN01000016.1, read on the forward strand.
GAATCAAGCTTTCATAATCATCATTGCTTTGAGTTTTTGCAGGACCCACCAGCAGGCCAGAGGACTCCAATTGCTGGCGCAGATCAGGGGGAAGTACCGAGGATATTTTAGTCAGTGCCTTAGTGGCAGCAAGCTTAAGCTTGTGATCCGCCCGTTTGGCCACCCAGCGTGAGCCAAGAACCAGTGCCTCAATTTCCTCTTCGGAAAACATTAATGGAGGCAGCATGAATCCTGGGCGCAGGACATAACCCAAACCAGGCTCGCCCTCAATATCGGCGCCTTGGGATTGCAGCGTAGCAATATCGCGATAAAGGGTGCGCAGACTAATCCCCAGATTTTCCGCCAGCAATTTTCCGCTAACAGGATAGCGATGCTGGCGTAAAATCTGAAGAAGTTCTAAAAGGCGTTGTGTACGGGACAAAGCAGTTCGCAGTGAGTCAAAAGGGGTATATTTTGGCAGTATGAAGATAAAATTTCCAGCTAGTCAGCGATTAGCAAGATAGTCTGCCTGCGACAAGCGATAAAGTACATACTGTCTCAGTGGGTGGTCGTGGTTTAATTGACGCGGATAAAGTTGCATCAAATGAAGCATAAATTGGACGTTTTTTGTGTATTTTGTGTATAATGCTTTCTTGTTTGTTCAGTGCGTGGAGAAAAAATGCCGATTAAAGTTGTCAGAGTGTCCAAAAAATGGCTGCAGGAAAATGCGATTGAAATGAGTTATGAAACCCATACTCCCCTCGTTACTGCTCCGAACGCACTGGCCTACGGGCTAGTTTCTGGGAGTGAGATGTTTACTTCACCCAAGCAATTACCCTTTGCAATTGGCCGTCATAATGCCTCGGCAGGACAATTTTTTATCCCGATGGAAAAAGAAAGGCTATATTATCCCTTATCCCCTGATATGACAATTGACGATGAGAAAGAAGAGCAGGTTACACTTTATCTCTATACTGAAAGCAGCAATAAAAATGGTGACAAAAGCGAAGTAGAAGCGAATAGCAGTAGCACAGCAGGAGACGAGACCGATACAGAAAAAAGCATCGATGAGGAGATGAAGATAGTTGAGGTTGCAGCTAGAAAAGGGCGGGCCTCTAAAGAGCATTATGTCAGCAATTCCTTACTGTTTCATTCCGAGCAAGATGCAATACAATTCGGCATAAAATATTCAAAAACCCCTTTACTGAACTCAATTTGCTGTTGTCTTCCTTTTTTTAAAGCAGCAAAGCTCTCCCCAATACAGCAATTCAGGAAATCTGAGCATTTTAGACAGGCCAGGTCCTATTTGGTGATTTCACAAGAACAACTGCCGGGCTTCAAAAAGGAGTTAGATGCTATTGAAGACAAACCCTCCCTGGATATTCTTAGTGTGTTCGGACAGTACATTAATCATGAAATCAATGCAAAACGCATCGAAAACGATGCGAGCTGGATGGTCATTCGTTTTAACAAAGCGATGACTTTTTCACAGATGCGTGAACTGTTTCCTGAAACTGTGGAAAATAGTCTTCAAATATTGAACAGGGAAAGCTCTCCAGAGAAACTTTCTGTAATATGGTACATTAAACAAGAACATGGCCAACTGTTCAAAGAAGAAAGCGAGGATGCAGAGTTTGCCGATTTCACAACAGAAGATATGGTGATTAACGATAGAAAATTAATCAAGATTACTTTTGCACCAGGAACTTTCAAAGACTTTGTCGAAAGACTTCACCCGAAAACCCATAAACTGGTAATACCCCTGGTGGTAGAGCCTCGCAGTAGAGCAATAGAGAAGGAGCCTGAGAGTCCGTTTTGCGAGATTAGTTTAAGCCATTAAGCTAAGGAATTTTGTCCTTTCCGCGAAGGCGGGAATCTATTCCTCAATCGGCATTATAGCTAGCTCAGAGATGGAATCCCCCGCCTTCGCGGGAAGGACAGTTTATATACAACTGAGCTTAACTTAATGGCAGTGTTTGTAAGGAAAAAGCTATTGAAGTTGACGTCTATATTATTAGCCGACATAGCAGCAGTTCTTAACGTTGCTGGGCACTCAGCACTTTCAAAGCCAATACAACAAAAATAAAGGCAGTTAATCGGTTAAATAGTCTTTGCATGGCATCGTTAGAAAAAATGCGTTCTTTCAGATAAACAAATAAGAAAACATAGAGAAAATTAACCAGGGTTCCCGACACTACAAAGCAGCAGCCTAATGACAATAACTGCAGCCATACTGCTCCACGTGCAACATCCACAAACTGAGGCAGGAAAGTTAAAAAGAAAATACCTACTTTGGGATTTAAGAGATTGGTAAGCACGCCATTCTGATAGGATTTCCAGACTGAAACAGCTTGTTTGTCGCCAGTGAATTGCCTGTTTTTTGACTGTAATGCCTGCCAGGCAAGATAGAACAGATAAAAGGCTCCCACAATTTTTATCAGATTAAACACAAAGGGGGATTCCTGCAATATCGTGGAAAGGCCCAGGGCTGAGGCAATCGCATAAATCGCAATACCCGTTCCAATGCCAATAGTTGCCACGACTCCATGCCTGAAGCTGTTCAGGCTTTGACTTGCAACGTAGAGAACATCATTGCCAGGCGTAATATTCAAAATGATAGTCGCTGTGAGAAAGAAAATGAAATGAGCTGTATCCGGAAACATAAACCCCCGCTTTCATCAAGGCTGTTATTCGCGCATAATTATAACAGAGGCAATTTAATTTGCTCATTATTTTCGTGCAGGGCAAACAGCGCAAGAAACGGGTCCACTTAGATACTTAAGCCCTCTATGATAAGCAGAAGAGCTATTGAGTGAGGAGTGCCGCATGTTAAGGCAACAGCAGATCGATTACGAACGTATTGAGAAGGCAATTCATTACATTGATGAGCATTTTAAGGCCCAACCCTCACTGGAGGAAATCGCCCAAGTGATCCATCTCAGTCCCTGGCATTTTCAAAAAATGTTTACTGAATGGGCAGGCATCAGCCCAAAAAAGTTTATGCAGTACATCAGCATCAGCTATGCTAAACATTTACTGAAAAATAAGATGCCTTTGCTGGAAGTCGCTTTTGAAACAGGCCTTTCCAGCGGTGGCCGCTTACACGATTTATTTGTGAAAATTGAGGGGATGACTCCCGGGGAGTTCAGAAATGGCGGGGCTGAACTCAGTATTAATTATTCCTTTGCTGAAAGCCCATTTGGACGAATAATTGTCGCTTCAACGCCCAAAGGAATTTGCAGCATTGCGTTTGAAGCGAATGAGCAAGCCGCTCTATCTGCTTTAAAAGTGCGCTTTCCCAAGGCAGTTTATCGGCAAATGACTGACCAATTCCAGCAAGATGCCTTATTACTATTTCAAAAAGACTGGCAGCAGCTTGATACAATAAAACTGCATCTGGCGGGAACCCCATTTCAGCTGAAGGTATGGGAAAGCCTTCTGAAAATACCAATGGGATCTCTCGTTACCTATGGCGATATTGCCCGCAGTTTGGGTAAGCCTAAATCTTCAAGAGCGGTGGGGGGCGCAATTGGGAGTAATCCGATAGCATTTCTTATCCCCTGTCACCGGGTGATCCAGAGCAGCGGTAAACTGGGCGGGTATATGTGGGGTGAAACCAGGAAAAAAGCGATGATAGGATGGGAAGCCGCCAAAACAGACGTATAGATAGAAGAGGTGTTGGCGTGGATCTAATCGAAAAAATCGACAATCAGCTGCACAATTTACTGCCTTATGACGGTATAGTGCATTATTACGGTTCAGTTCTGACCCGCGAAATGGCAGATGCCTATTATCGGGCATTAATAGATGAGATCCTCTGGCAAAATGATGAAGCGATAATCTTTGGAAAAAAAGTGATTACCAGGCGTAAAGTGGCCTGGTATGCCGATAAACCTTTTTCATATACTTATTCAGGAGTTACCAAAACAGCTCTTCCCTGGCTTCCTGTTTTGGAGGAGTTGAAGACCATCGTCGAAAAAGAAAGCCAGGAAACCTATAACTCCTGTCTGCTCAATTTATATCATGATGGCAGTGAAGGCATGGCCTGGCATAGCGATGGCGAAAAAGATTTACTAAAAAACGGTGCTATTGGTTCACTGAGTTTTGGCGCTGAACGGAAATTTTGTTTTAAACATAAGAAAAGCAAAGAAATTGTTTCTAAAGTTTTAGAGCATGGCAGTTTGCTGGTGATGAAAGGTGTTACCCAGACCCATTGGCTTCACCGCCTGCCACCAACGAAAGCCAGGCATCTGTCACGAGTAAATTTAACATTCCGAAGTATTGTTGGAACCAATGCGTCTCTCTGGCATACCGAATAAGGATTCAGAGCGAACAAAGTTCGCTCGATCCTGAAATTATTCCATCTTTGAATTCGGTATGGTTTTTGGCGAGAATTGGCTGTACGTAAGGCATACAGCCAAATTCGCTTTGCAATCAGGAGCTTAAACTCATTCCTGCTGCAGTGGGTTCTTCGAGTTTCGCTAATTCCTTTTTAGAGTTTAAAAGTTGTCGCTCTAAACTATTCACCCTAACTTTTGTATCCCAGATTGTGAGATGCGTCTTATCAGCAATTTCTTTTTTAATTGCTTTTAACTCTTTATCACTTATTTCATGGTGTCGAAAATGAGAATAAAGCTCAGCACAAATCCCCCGGATTTTTTCCTCTTCACTTAAGTCTTTATTTTCTTCTCTTAGATGAAAATCGATAGTACCGCATTCTGTCACTTTGATATTATTCATGTGGATTAAAGAGAACAAAGCACGGTAGACTTTATTATCTCGCAGCCATACAGGAAGAAGGGAGTTATTTACACACCAAATTCCACTCAATCCCAACACTTTTACGGGTATTTTGTGCTCGATGGCAAGTTTGGCAGCTCCCGAGTAAACCATTGGCGGCTCCTTCCCTAGCAGGCGAAAGTTGCCTTGGGGGAAAAGTACAACGCAGCCATTTTCATTTAATGCCTGGCTTGCGCGTTCAAGTGCCGCAAAATTGGCAGAGCGTCCATCACTGGCTTTTGCTTTATCCCCTTCAACCGGTATGGTTTTAAACATCTTCAAGGTGGAAGCAATACCAGGGATGCTATTAAAATTAGTTGTGGCAAGGAATTGCGGAGGGTTGCCCTTCATTTTGGATGCAACAACCAGGGCTTCGACGCTTGTGCAATGAGGTCCTATTGCGATTAAGTCTTTCTCAGTATTGTTTATCGTCAGGTCGTCAGCTTTGGTATGCCACATATTAATGATAAATACTAAAGCGCCGGCAATAATCCGAGCCAAACGGCTTTCATAATTTAATCGATTATTGGATTCGGCGTATTTAGCGGCCAGTGCAAGCATGCCTACACTAAAGCTTGCAAAGAGAACCAGCATCGTATAGGTGCTCGCTCCAGAATCGCTTTCGTCATTTTGCATGCCCGCAGGGGAATCAAAAGTATACATGAATTACTCCTTAATAAACAAAAGGTTATTAACTTATTCGATTGAGCCTTTATCCAGGTTCTGTGAACCTAAGCATCCCTATATAAGGAAAACTAATCCGGCGCCCGAGTAACTATGCCTTATTTGCGTGCAAAATGGAATCAAAGTGACTAGAAGATGTTATTTTAATTTCAGCTGTCAATTAATAAGCAGCTGTAAAACCGTCATTCGTTTATCCTGTGGTCAACATCCCGCAGGAGATGCCAGTTACAGTGATTCTCAACAGAGGTAAATCTTTTCTTTTCATAGCCTCAATTTGAATGAGATTTAAAGGATGAACCATTGTAGATCTCAATTGTATACTTTCACCAAGCCAGGGCTGATGGAAGCAAAAGTCTTTCTCACCGGTTATTTCATAAAAGAACAGAATGCTTGAGTCCAGTTCGTTTTGAAAAGGCTTAAGATATTCATCAGAGCCGGTTAATTGATATAAATATTGTTCCCAGACCGGTAAATATACCTTGGAAAGGGTGACCCCTAATTGTTTAACAAAGGCTGCAAAAAGAGCATTTTCTTTATAAAGGGCTTTTAGCTTGTTCTGCTCCTCATCCCTAAGCTCAAGCCAGGTAGAACCAATACCCCACCAGGTTGGGAAAAGAAGCCTTGTTTGTGTCCAGCACAAAATCCAGGGAATCGCGCGAAGTTTTCTCTGATCAGGCCCTGATTTGCGCTTGGTAGGCCGCGAGCCAATTTTAAGCTCGTTTAGAAAATGATAGGGGGATGCCTGTTCAATCGTAGGCCAGAACCATTCGCTTTGAATCAGTGTTTTATATTTCTGACTCACTTTGGCTGAGAATGATTGCAGAGCTTCAGGATATTCATTGACAGTGTTTGTTTCTTTTTGCGCGTAAATATCAAGAAATTTATCAATCTGGCTCTTAAGAATTGAATTCGAACCAAAAAGCCTTGCGACCATTTCACCCTGAATGGTTGCTTTATAATTAGACATTAATTCCTTGGACCAGGAGGCCGTTTGCTCTTTAATATCCCCGCCTCCTCGCTCAATGCTGCCGCCGGAGCCATGAAAAAAGATGGGGCAGAGTCCCTTGCTTTCGAGAGTGGATTGAATGCGTCCCAAACTTTGAGCAATCATAAGCCGAGAAGGTAAAACGCCATTCTCTTTGGAGGAATCGGAGTACCCCAGCATGACTTCGTAGTTACCATTCCACTGTTCAATATGCTTTTGCCTGATATCTTCGGTGATCGACTCATTTAGAATTGCATCAGCGCTGGTTAAGGCGAGTTGATTCTCAAAAAGAGGAACAACCGGAAGGGCATAAGTTTGGAAGATTTGCCTGACCAGCGTGATTCCATTTCTTATATCTTCAGCGGACTCAACCATACTGAGAATAAAACCGCGAATATAATTTTTGGGATCTGTTCCATGAGTTATTGAATAAACCTGTTCAAGCATTCGGGTGATGGTGGTTTTTTTGGGGCTGATTAAACTCTCTTTTACGATAGCTGAATCCTCTCTAAGCTCTAAGGGAATGACCAAAGCGGGATAGAGCTGAAAAATGCTTGAAATAATTGAAAATTGCTCGGGAATGAAATGAAAGAACGCCATGCTATTGGCTTGGAGATCGCTTAAATCATGTTTAAATGCGGATACTTTTTCATTATCCTTTTCGCGAATCTTTCCAAGATTCTGCGCGCTTTTGACAAGCTTAAGCAATTGATTAGTTAAGGCTTTGTTTTCGGCTAATGCGGTCGAGAGTCTGGCAATTTCAATGATTTCTTTCAGTAATTCCTGAATGTGGCGAATAAAAAAGGATCGAGAGAGCTCGAGACTTTTCACCATTATTTTCTCGTCGACACCCGAATGACCATCTTTATCCCCACCGACCCAGGTCCGCAATTGAACGGGAATGCCTTCCGCCAGAAAGGAATGATACAAATTAATGTTATGTGGATTGAGCGCGTACTGATAAATATAGCGCGCTTCATCTTCCACGCTGGGCTTCTCGTGATAGGAAATGCTAATCTGCAGTGAAATTTTAAGCATCTGATCAAAGCAGGATTCGTTCACCAGGTAGGGAGATTTGAGTGATTCCACAAGACAATCGCGAATTGACTTGAAAAGCTTTAAAAATTCATTGGTCCGCGCTTCGGTGGGATGTGCCGTTAATACATAATGAATCCCTTGAGGTTTGTCAGGATAAACCCTTTCTTCTCTCTGATTAATACGAAAAATACGATAGGCGCTTTCGCAGGCGTTAATCAGCTCCATCATCAGCGAAAACGCATGCGCTATTTGATAGAGCTGATGTCGGTTTAGTGTGGAAAGACTGGTTTGTAATTCAAGCAGGGCATTTTTTAGCGTTAACGCATCCCTGCCTATGGTGTCCTGCATTGCAATACGGATATGCTCAAATCGTTCAAAGGCCTCTATTCCATACACGTCTTCAATGGCCTTCCCTAAACGAGAAAGTGACCATGAAACCATACGGCCAAGTTCTCTTGGCAGATGAGAGACATTTTGCTTCATTAAAACTCCGATTTTAGAGGCTGTCGACTAAATCCTTACTGCGCACGCCATTGAATTTAAATCATTTTATCGTAAGCATTGTAATACATTTATGTAGAGGGGGAAATGCTTGGGGAAAGCGCTTTCTTAAGCAAAGTGTTGGGTATGGGGTTGATTTATAAATAATGCTATTATGGGCAAAGCTTCAACCTAAGACTCGTTATGAATGATTTAACTTTAAAGGAACTACTTTCGACAATTCATAGCTTTGAAGATTATGAAAAGCTCAAATCCTTAATTGAAAATGATCTGGTGAAAGCAATTATAAATAAACACCAATTGCCCGAGGCTGCATTAACTTTATTTCCTGATGGAACCAACATTGTTTTTTCGTTCGGGACTAAGGTCATTAAAATTTTTCCCCCTGTACATCAAACTCAGTTTAAAAGTGAACGCCTGATATTAAAGCATCTGGATGGAAAGTTATCAGTAAGAACACCCAGACTTGAAGAAGAGGGAGAGCTATTCGGTTGGCCTTATCTAATTATCAGCCGGCTTGAGGGAACGCTTTTAGAGACTCTCTGGGAAACGATGCCCCAAAATAATAAAATGGTGATTCTTCATGAGCTGGGAGAACTCATTCGGGAAGTGCATACTTTATCCACAGAAGGGCTTGAGGCGATTGATTGCCATTGGCCGCAATTTATTGAAAAACAAATTGCCCAATGCGTAACAAACCACCAGAACAAGGGATTTCCACCAGTGCTGCTGAAGCAGCTTCCTGATTATCTTGATTCGGCTAAGGAATTAGTCACATCCATTAAAAAGCCAGTTATTTTAACGGGTGAGTATACTCCAATGAATTTCCTGGTTAATCACAAAGAGGATATGTGGCATATCAGTGGATTGATTGACTTTGGCGATGCAATGTTAGGTTTGCCAGAATATGATTTGCTGGGCCCTGGAGCTTTTCTAATTCAAGGCGACAAACAATTACTAGAGACATTTTTAATAGCTTATGGATATTCTTCCTCTGAGTTAACAGGCAAATTAAGTCATCAGCTGACCGCATTAATGCTGCTTCACCAATACAGTAATCTGAAGGTTCAGATTAGAATTGCAAACTGGGAAGAGCAGGTTCAAAGTCTGGAAGATCTTGAGAGTCTGGTATGGGGGGTTAAGAGATAGTTTTAAATTCCAGTCGCTTAGAAAAAAAACTTCAATAAATACTCCCATGACAGTAATTTCGGGCCGAGAATGGTTAGTCAAAACTATATCATGAATCGATACAGGATATATGATATACTCAAGGATGAATTTGCCATTGAAAACCATCCAATATCTGCTTTGTCATTGCGAATGAGAAATTCTCTCATCTGAGTGAAATGCGATGTTTGCTTATGATTCACATTTTTAAAAAATAGGATAAACCCAATGACCCAACTATGCCCAGAATGCAATTCAGAATATACCTATGCCAGTGGTACGCTATTTGTTTGCTCGCAATGTTCCTATGAATGGCCTCAAGAGACGGAACAACAGCAAGAGGATCATACAAAAGTGGTTAAAGACGCGCATGGGACGGTGTTAAACGATGGCGATACCATTAGTGTGATTAAAGATTTAAAAATCAAGGGATCTTCCCAAGTGGTTAAGGTCGGAACAAAAGTAAGAAACATCCGTCTGGCTCCTGATGAAGATCATAATATAGACTGTAAAATTGAAGGAATTGGGCCAATGAAACTCAAATCAGAGTTTGTGAAAAAAGCCTAGGCGTTTTTTATATCAGAACTGGAACCAAGGCAGGATATTATTCTGCCTGAATCAGTATTTGTCTGAATATATTCGGGTAATCCGCTTGAATAGTGTGAGTAACTTAATGTTTAGCTTGTTTTCTAAATCGAGTACATTCTTTTGGTATTTACTTAGTGGGCTTCCACGGTTTTTTCGAGCAAATAAAATATAATTTCCACTGAGAGAGAGACCTGCAAATACTTCAGAGAAATAACCCTGCAGGCACTGAATGAAACTTGAATTATATTCTGGAAGTTGATGGTAGTTCACTACAAGCCATCCACTATTATCCAAAATTCTATGGCATTGCAGAATGAATTTTTTTTGTATTTGAAAAGGATCCATTCCCTGCTTTTGGTACATGTCCGCAAAAATAATCTGAGTGCTTTGTTCTTCGCTTTGATGCATTGCTTTTTGTGCGTCAGAAATCACTACATTAATATTGGGGTGGGTTGGCATCAAAAAGAAATTGAGAGCGACCTCATGCACTTTCTTACGAAGTTCAATGGCGTGGATAGTGCATTGAGGTATAAGGTAGTGCAAGGCGTGAAGAAGACTTCCACCACCAAGGCCTAAAATAGTCACGTGCTTAGGATGAACAAAGGCGAGGACTAGTAGCATGATTCGGCAGTATTCATGAGCCGGAATATGAGGTTCTTTCAAATTCAGGCAGCTTTGTTCATAAATGGGATCAAAGGCGAGGATCCTGTTCATTTTCTTGTCAATGACGAGTATTTCACCCCAGCGATCTCTGGTGCGATAAATAATAGCATCACCAAAAAAATCTTTCTCATTTCGATTAGGTCGTGTGAATGCTGAAAACATGATATTCCTTAAGATAGCAGGGTGCATCAACAGTGCTTTAAAATAAAACAATTGATGAATTGATTCTGGAACACTAATTTATTGGTAGAAGTGTATCCTCAACAGGATTATATCATATACCGATATTCGATTTAAATCTTAATGGAATGGACAGAGGCCTTCCTGAGGAATCGATAGGGTTAACGTTCAATCTGCGGCAAAGGACTAACCGTCGTATGGGTTTGTCTGGCTCGCCATAGATCCCATTTTTGTTGAATATTGAGCCAAAACTCTGGCTCTGTGCCTAAGGATTCTGCAAATGATAGAGCGGAATCAGCAGTGACTCCTCGACGCATATTAACGATTTCATTAAGACGGGCATAGGTCCAGCCTAAATGTTCAGCAAATTGCTTTTGAGACAAATTAAGCGGCTCCAAAAAATCCTTCAATAAAACTTCCCCGGGGTGCGCTGGCGCTTTGCTGGTTGGTGTCATAGTGCAAGAATAGTCGATTAGAAAAATATATCTTATACCGATATAGAGGGTTTTGATAAAGAAATTTCACTATTTTATGTGCATTAAATTAAAAAATTATTTTGTATCGATTTTGGCGAGAGGATACTCCATATTATACGGATTGGAGATCACACAAACATCTCTGGAGAATCCTGTTTCTATATCGTAAGAAACTAACTCTCTTTCTTAATCCAATCTTCAATCGCTAGAGTGCTCGCCATAACGGTATTCACTACCTGCTGGTAGTGAAATTCTAATTGTTCTTTTTCCCCTGATTTCCAGTATTGCTCGAATGTTTGGCAGGCCATCTTCAATCGAATGGTACCCACATAAACAGCACCGCCTTTAATTTTATGAATGAGTTGCTGGGTTTTATCCCAATCCGCCACGTGGTGTGCAATTTTCAATTTTTCCATATCTTCAGGCAGGGAGTCTGTAATCATAAAGCGAAGCATCTCGGCAACACTGGCTTCATCACCCAGTGTTTTCATACCTTCTTCAATATCTAGTAAGGGGAACTCGGTCAACGCATTAGCTTGTTTTTCTTGTAGGTCAGTGCTTGGTGGAGAGGCTTCTTCTTTTCGGTGCCCGGGAATAAAGGCTTTCACAATATCCGCACAGTTTTTAGCGGTTAGCGGCTTGGTTAGCACTGCATTCATTCCGGCATCAATACACCGTTTTTTATTCTCATCGCCTGCATGCGCGGTCAATGCGATAATAGGAACGTGGACTTTATGTACTAATTCTTGCACTCGAATGGCATGGGTCACCTCATAACCGTCCAAATCAGGTAAACCAATATCCATAAAAATCAGATCATAGGGCTGAATTTTCGTGAGTTCCAGAGCCTTTCGACCAGTGTTAGCTATGTCGACCAGGCAATTTAAAGCAGAAAGCATTGATTTGGCAACGGCTTGCGCGATGACATTATCTTCTACCACCAATACACGGTGCTCACCTGAGAAGTCCAGCGGTTGAAGCGGTTTAAATTCCTGTGCATAGGTTTTGGTGTACAACTCATCCGTCGCATTTTCCAAGTGTTCTTCAATGCCGGACTCGTCAGCGATTAACGACTCTTTGAGGGGAATAAGGCAAGTAAATCGAGAACCCTTTCGCGGTTCGCTTGTAACATAAATTTCCCCCTCCAGCTCATCAATGAATTGTTTAACTACCGAAAGCCCAAGGCCAGCGCCTTTATAAATGCCCTGATAAGAGGGTGTTAATCGTTTAAATTGAAGATAAATTTCTTGTTGCTTTTCCTTAGGAATACCCATTCCTGAATCTTCCACAACGATTTGAGCGATAATATCTCGTCCAGATTGCCTGGCGAGAGTAACGGATAAAGAAACAAAACCTGTGTCTGTGAAATTGAGAGCATTGGCAACGAGCTCAAGAACTATTCGATGAATGCGAATTTTATCGCCTATAAAATAAATGGGCATCTTTGGGTCATAATGAAGACGAAGCGATAGCCGCTTATGGGCGGCTTTGGATCGGTTTAACTCAATGATATGTTGCAGGCTATCTTTTAAATTAAATTTTTTTCGCAGCATCGGAATATCACCCGAACTGACGCGAATCGCTTCCAGAATTTCGTCTAATAATTCGAGTAAGGCATGACTGGAGGCAACAAGATTATCCACATATTCTTTCAAATGAGGGTTTTGTGTTTCCATTTTTAAAATATCAGCAAATCCAACAATCCCTGTAAGGGGGGTGCGAATGTCATGACGCATATTTTCAAGAAACTCCGTCTTCGCTTGGCTGGCTGCTTCCGCCTTTTCTTTTGCGTCTTGCAATGAATGTTGCATCTGTTTTTGTTCAGTAATGTCTGTATAAATGGCCAGTACCCCATCGACCTTGCCATTTGAATCGAAAAGGGGAACTTTAGAGGTCAGCAATACGCGTGTTCCTTGGCCCGGCAGGGTTTGAACTTCTTCGATATTGAGTTTTGCTTTTCCTGAGTTAATAATCTCCTGATCGTCGCGGCGATAGGCCTCACTTTGTGTTTTAGGAGTTGGCAGGTCAAAATCGGTTTTCCCGATGATTGCGCTATTTGAAGGGAGTCCCATGGCATCTGCCATGGTTTGATTGCAACCGAGATAGATTAAATCTTTATTTTTCCAGAAAATTGTAAAATTAGGCAGTAAATCAATGATAGACATCTGCAATAGTTTGGCTTTTTCGATGGCTTGAATGAGGGTATTAACGGGTTGTGACTGTAAAACCCAATTCCCTTGATGCGGATAAAAAGCCCACTGTAAATGCAAATCCCCGTGAATCGTTAGAGGCATGCTGTCTAATGTAACCCGGTCGTTTAACAGCGATATACTCAATGAACTCAACGCAGAAATAGTGGACAAGAATTTATTGTGATATTGGCCAATCTGCTGGATAAATGCGGAATTGCAGTGTTCGATGAGTCCTTCCTTTGTGCTTATCAATGCTGGGAAGGGGTAGTCTTCCAAATCCTTTTTATTAGTCATTATTAACGATTGCTGGTCTTTTTTAAAGCATAGCTGTTTTTATGAAAAAGAAGGTGGGGCATTCACATTTGTCTGTGAGTTTTTAATCTCATGGAATGTATGCAGGTTGGTGGTTGCCCGTATATCGCTGGGTTTTGTTAATATCTCGCCTAGCCCATGAGCAAGAATACCGTCAGAAGGATAGCGAAAACCGTTATGGATTTGAAGATTGACATTTTTAAGAAGAGCGAGAGTGTCATTTTCGACATCAAAAATATTGCTCACTTTGCCTGGAACGATTGAAATCACATTGTCTTTTTCAAAGGTGACTGCACTGCGAAACTCAGTTTGAGTTCTAAATTTAGCTAATACATTGCCTTGCCAGGCTCTAAATTGAAAGCGCTCGCCAAAATCCGGCCAAAACCGATTCATTTCGGCTTCACAACGGGGCTTAATCTCCGTTTTAATATATTCTTCATCAATCTGATTTAAAATCTTGTAGGCTTCTTCAGTAGTGGAACAAGATTCCATAATGGTATATTGTCCATGCGTTAATAAATAACGGTGATTGAACGGCTTTGAATCCACTAGCGGCATAAGGCAAGGAAACAGGCCATCCATCATGATAACAGAGAGGGGCTTTTGCCCGGGGTCGCTATCTTCATAAATTAATCCCAGGCAGGGTTGATAGGCGATTTCAAAGGGAAATGGTAATGCTTCTTTCGGTTGGAAGGATTGAAAGCTCGACGCGTTAATGACTTTATCAAAGGGAACACTTTGTCCATTCATATTAATAGACGCACCATGCTCGCCAGGTTGAAGTGCACTGATTTCGGTATCTAACTGCAATTTGATACCAGCTTGATCCAATGCTTTGCGAAAATAATTTCGGAGCGGCTCACCAATTAAGATGCTAGGTTCTTTAATATTATGTGCGCTAAACACATTCTCAAAATCCCATTCACTGGGGGAAACTGCTGTATCCTTCTGAAACTCATCACACACTGACTTAAACTCAGAAGTGGTGACATGAGAGGGTTTCCCCATCGAGTCGTTATTCCCAACCGCATAGATGGAGTATTCATGATCAACTACCAGGTCAGGATAGGTTGTCATAAATTTTTCAAATCCTCGTCGACAACTTTCCCTGGTTTCGGGCGAACGCGGATAGTGAGAGCCACAATGCAGGCGAATTCCGAATTGGCCCGAAATACCCTGGAAAATATCCTTATTTTTATCAATTAAGGTGACTTTGTAACCTGCTTTGGCTAGAGCCAATGCAAGATGGCAACCATACCAGCCTGCTCCGATAATGGCAATTTCCATAATGCCTCTCCAGGGGACCTGCTTTTTAAAGTATGGATGATTTTTGGCTCAATTGGTGGCGTTACCTGGTTGATAGGTGTATGGATGTATACGGGGCTCAAAGGGAGTAGCCAGATTATATTCAAACTAATTTATTAATACTTATCAATGGCATAACATCGGAAATGCATTTAAAGAAGACAGTGTCAAAATGTCAAGACTGGTTCTTCTAAAAAAAAGGCGATACAATGCACTTCCCCAAAATATGCCTGTTTTCCTGGCTTTGTGGATAAGTTTTCCGTATCCCCCCCTCATCACCTTCTCCAAACGTCTCGCTTACTTCATAACCTCTTGACCATAAAGGCCTGTCAGGCATTCTGTGGGGAAAATACTCTTGCCAGTTATCCACAAAATCTGTGGATAACCGTGTGTATAGAATGTGGCACCCCTTATATCTAAGGAAAAATGAACGCTGCCCAGACATTTTTCAATGTGTATCGCTGCCAAGGACACCTAACGTTCCTCCGCTTGCCCAAATGTTGATGGCATTGGCGTCTTTTAGTCGCTTCGCCAATTAAAAATCAAGAATTCAAAGCTTTGAACCTGGTTAGAAAGTATCTTGCTATTATTGGCTCAACACCTTAAGACAAAGGAGTTAATATGCTGCCGACTGCGGATTTGCCAACCAATCTTCATAGGTTAGTGCAAAACGAAAATGATCTTGCCAGATGCCATTAATTTTCAAATAACGTGGGGAAAAGCCTTCTTTGATGAAACCGTTTTTTATTGCCAGTTGTATCGATGCCGTATTTGTAGGCTGGATATTCGCTTCAATTCGATGAAGATTTAATGTTGTGAATATTTCACTAAGTACTAATTTTAATGCCTGACTCATCAATCCTTTTCCAGCATACTCTGCGTTGGCGTAATACCCTAAATAAGCACTTTTAAATAAACCATGCATAATGCCACTGACATTAAAAACGCCTATTATTTTTTGGTCATCATTCCAGGCAATGTAGTATTGTTCCGTTTCTTGTTTGTTCTTCTTTAAATAAGTTTGAAATTCTTCAGGGGTACAGGGCGCAGTCACAAAAGGGAAATGAAAATCCCGGCTATTTTTCATTGTAGAAATAAATACAGTTTCATCCTGAGCGCAAGGTCGGGCAAGTAAAATCATTTTTAACTCATCAGACATTTAATTCGGCAGAACATTTTATCACCCTGGATCTTTTTCTTGGCAAATAAATAAAATAAATAAGAAAAAACCAAGTATACCAGCTAAAATCCAACATGCATTATAGCTATAATATTCCATTAAGAGGCCTGATACGACAGGTCCAACAATCAGGCCTGAGGTATATGCGCTTCTCCAGGCACCGGCCGCCATCCCTTTTCTTTTTTTTCCTGCAGACTCATAGCATTCCACAAAAGATGTGGGCATGAATAACATTTCTCCTAGGATAAACGTTAAGCAGGCCAGCATTGCTGCTGCAATACTGTTTACTATCAGCAATGCAAATAAGCCTGCACCTAATAAAAATCCGCCAATTGCCAATTGATGATTGATTTTTAAGGGGGATGCTATTTTTGTTATTTTGACTTGAAATAAGGAAACAATAATAGGATCTAGCCAGAAAAGGGTTGCAGTGATAGTAAAATTTGAAAACGTTTCATTTAGAAAAAGCGGGTAAGCAATACGTTGCTGAGCGTAGATAATTCCTGCTACAAACACTGCGCTAACGGTAATATAAAGCCGTTTATTGTTGCCGTGCTGCTGGTTTATTTCCTTTTCTTCGTGAGGCGAGTTCGCAAGAGAGTATTTATCTATATGCAGATACTTCATTGCATTCAGAGCAAAAAGAAGGAAAAACAGACCAATTATTTCAAAAATTTGTCCATAATATTGTGCTGCAAAAAACATAATCAATAGTATGGAGCAGCTGCTACCAAGGTTTTCGCTTACCACTTTCATACTTTGTACAAAACGAAGGCTGTTTTGATCTTGCGGAGCGTGTTGCAATAAAAGGCTATTATTCGTAGTGAGAAAAATACTTGTTGCAATCCCGATAATGAATGCACATCCAGATATTGCAAGAAAATCAGTACTTTGAGGCAGGCAGAAAAAACTTAGCCCCAGAACGAGAAAACTGATGATAATAATATTTTTACAACTCATTCTGTCTGCTAAGTATGTGGAGCATAGCGCGCCTGATAATGCTCCAAATCCAACCACTGATCCAACCTGACCAATTTGCAATTTTGTTAATGGTGTAGACGTTCCTAAATATAATGATAAGTAGTAAGCAATTCCTCCTGCTGCACATTCCAGGAACGAAAAAAGAAGAAGCAAATAGCAGGTTTTTGAAAGTCGGGGCAGTGAACTTAATCGATGAGACAGTACAGCAAACATATTTTTCCTTAAATATCAGAATTTCTAATCTATGAAATTAACAGATCAAGAATTCTGAGCGAGTGTATGTGGTTATTAGACAGTTTTATTTTATGAATGTTGCTTTAACTCTTTTTGAAACAAGCATGTAGGGTATCCATATAACAGCCACAATTACCGAATGCGCAAGCTCCCTAATTGTATCAGGGTCAAATACAGGTTCGTCTGGTGCAACCATCTTTACTGCAAACGCGTCTGCAACAATAAATACTATGCTAAAAATAGCGATTCCAATAAACCATTTTGGAAAGTTTCTGCTCTTGGAAAAAAACAGGTATGCAAGATAAAGCAAGAGCATGAGCAAAATAAAATTGATCGATAATTCTCCGATTATAATAGGTCCCCAAAGTGGGTTATATCCCTCACTTCCTTTAGTGGTCAGTGCTTCCCATGTACCTGAGGAAAATATTTGAGGATAGGTAGTCAAGAGGGTAAAGACAATCCTTATCGGAGCCAGAACCATTCCTATAGCCACTAATATCAGCCATCCATTGATACCTTCAGGATTCTTTTTTATGTCCATAATTACACCTGATAATGCTGTTTCATAAATGCGAGTGCTATTTTTTTGTATATTACGTTACATAGGGGATTTTGCCAATAATTGAATATGAACTGTTTGGGTCTACACCAGAACCAATCATTTCTGCGCCTTGCCATCATTAAATGCCAACCAAAATTTTGGTTGCGTTTCGGACGAGGCGCGTTGTTTCCATTGTTGTCACTATTTGTCATTCAAATCCCCATCAGTTCCTCTCAGGGGTTCAAAAGATGAGTATAACAGTGTCGTACTCAAGACGCGCAAATCTCACGCAGGATAAAGGATTAAAGAAAACGATAATTATCATTATTAAACTGTAAAAAGGATTTTTGCTTTTGGTAATGAATTGATTTAACTAAAACGATTCCGCGTTCGTCTTTATTTTCTTGTTGCTGAGGTTCTATATGAATCACGTGTGTGAAATGCCTGCTGATTGAACGTCCGCCTGCAATATACTCCAAAGATTCAAAATTAAATTCTTTATTGACTTGGCTGAGTATTAATACCCTCAATGCATGTTGCTGTGCAATTAATTTCAATTCACGCACAAAATCATTATATGGATCCATTTCTTCATGGGACATAATAGCTTGTAAATAATCAACAATTAATAAAGAACCAGGCTTATCTTTTTTAATTTTTTCAATTATAGTTTTTTGATCAAAACAGTTTTCCACTATCTCTATGTATTGCTCTTGTTGCAAATCACACTCAACATTGGAAAATGAAATTTGATTTAAACGCTCAAAAATGAAGGATGCATTAACATGTAAAGAGTAATATTTGACCGATAATTTTAATTGAGATGCACACAAAGCAAGGTTAAGAGCAAAAGATAATTTTCCTGCTCCTTCCGCAGCAGATAACAATAACATTTCTCCAGGAAGAAATGATTGCCAAATGGACTCAAGATTATTCATGCGTACTGATTTAAAATATTTCTGCATTAATGTCCAATGAGTAAATCCATAATCATTGGCAACAAGATCAAGAGCTTGGCTTAGCGGAATGCTCTTAGCTGAGGCTATTTGTTTTGCAGATAATTTAAGAGACTTTATTGAAGGAATACTTTTAGGCAAAGACATTATTTCGATTCTCATATTAGCGAAAAATAAACACTCCCTTCCTAATATTTATTTTTCTAAATATAAAAATCGAATTTCCTACTCACTGAGAGTTTTGCACTGGAAGGGGGCTCGCTTAGGAAAAGCGTTATTTTGTAAGTTATAAAAAATAGTTTTATTTGTCAAATGAAAAAATTGCGCTTAATTTAAGAGGGTATGGAATATAGTTTCGTCCAAAATGGAGAGCCTATGAATTTTTTCGATTTATTAATACTCATATGGGAACCCTTAGGATGAGTGAAGTTTCACAGCAACTTATAATACATTGCAAAATGTGAAGGCGGCTAAAACCTGGTGATACGCCTACGTGCAACCAAAATATTTGCTATATGTTAGCTAGCTTAAGTTTTCTTCTACCTCTGAAAATTTGAAAAAAGGAAATTCCTTTATTATTTTTTGTTGTTCAGGCCAGCTCATTGTTAAGGGCATTACGTCTGTTTCAAACAAATAATAATACACAGAAGGGATATCAAAAGGCATTACATTTTCAATGACATAATATTGTACACGAGCTGCGCCAGCACCCGAGTCGGATAAAGCTTCGACAATGCATAAATAAGTGTGTTCCCTATATACAATTTTCAACCATTCGGCATGACGTGATATCATACCTCCAGGTCCAATGTAAGGATTTATAGAAAGATTAATTGCTTTTTCTAATAATAAATTATAACCATTTATAAACACTGCAGAATCCTCATGACATTCTGAAGTTCCATAATGAATACCATCCCCAATGGTTTCTATTTCTACATAACATCTGTCTTTGGCGCAAAACAAACCGCCATCATCCCACCAATGTGCACCAGGTTGTGGCATCTTTTTAATAATCATACCTGCCCCCATGCTCATATTATTCCTGCAGGCATCGACCACTTCCCCTGGAGGAATGGCGTTAAGTTGTAATGAATAAAGAAGGATAAAAGTAAGTGGGAAAAATTTAAGTTGTAAAGACATTAAAATACTTAAATGTGAATAAATTCGCTCTATTATAAAATAATGAATGATACACGTCGCCATTATGATGAATGGATAACCAATGCGCAGATCTATAGTATTCAATAAGTCCACATGCCCACTTCAATTGCAAAGGGTGGGGACGGTTGAAACCAGGTATGAGGCGCCTGCCTCCATGGCTTTGTTTAGAGAGGAAGATATTTGACTAAAGATTTGAAACTTGAACAGCATCCTGTTTGAATTCTAAACTAAAATACGGTCTCTTTCTTTGATTCATTACTTTCACTCCTATTGGTTATATTATAACCAATAAAAGTGTCCAGGCATATTAGACATTACAATTGCCCGGATTTTTATAGCCATTTTAGATTTGTTCCTAGATAAATATACGATATATAATTATGTCGTACTCAAACACGTAAATTTAATACGAGGCTATTTTAGGGTTACCTATACGAAATGTTTCAATAATTAATTTGGGCAGTCTTATAATACTGCCGTTAATGGATAATATTGTAACAATTACTACTGTTAGAATTAGCGGTTTTTGTAACTTACTTTTTATGTCTGGAAGGGGTATTAAAACAAAGATTGAATAGGCCAATAGACAAAAATAGGTACTAAAAGTAGATATTATATAGTTTATGCCACTTTCTGGTGTTATTTCCTCTAAATGATTTATTAATCCAGTTGCGATGAGTAAAAATAAATTTGATGTTGTAATGACTATAGTTGTGTAAAAAATTAAAATAATTTTAGAGGGCGATGGACTTGACGTTGTTTTTGAGTTTGTCAGCAATACAAATATCGATATTAGAGGAATTATCATTGTTATTAACATAGCCGTAATGGGCATGAAATAAAATATAATTGATAAGAGTGTTGCATTTATAATATGTAAAAAAAGGAATGTTTTTATCAGTTTTCCTATGAGTTTTATTTCCGCCCTTCTTTTTTTCTTCTTTATAACTAATTTATCAAATAGAAGACGAAATTTATTACCGAAAAGAAATGAGCATGTATGCTCGTTGTTGATAAGTCTTTTTTGTAAATTACTGGAAATTGATGGAGGGAGGGTCAGCAAAAATATAATTATTACAAGTACAAAACTGACAAATAATGAGAGAGCAATTAAACTGTCATAACTTCTTATAGGAAAATATTTTATTTCTAAGAAATAGATCGAAAAAATCAGCAAGCTTAGTAATAAAGAGGAATACCAGAGTCCTAGCGCATTATTTTTAATTATTTGTATAATTTTACTAATGTCAAAATTCATGTAATTACCTATTTAAAGACTACTCCAAAATATTATCCAAAGATTTTCACGAAAAGATGTACAACGATCGCTCTTATCTACCACTATTACTGAATACAACTAGCAATAAACTTAGTGAAGGGAACAATATTTTGATCAACACTAGCTTGCTCTAGAGCTTCCATATATTCGTTTCTTCTATCCACAGGAATAATAGTCCATGGATAATGGCCACTCGCCAGCATAACATTCATCAGAAAACGCCCAATTCTGCCATTACCATCTGAATAGGGGTGGATATAAACAAAAAAGAAATGTCCGAGAACAACTCTAACAGCAGGTTCCGTTTCCTGGGTTATTAACTGAAAAAACTCTTCCATTAGTTCACTAACGATTTGCCAACGTGGAGGAATATGTTTTGATTGACGTATAAATACAGGGCTTCGTCTATATCCTGCCAGATCAGTTGGTTTTAAAAGACCTACAGCAACGCTAGGTTGAAATAATTCTCTATACCAATCCCCATGTTCTTTTTGTACTATTTTTCCGGGGTTTTCTCCATTCAATATTTCCATAAGGCTCTTTTTTACTGCTTGGAATGCTTGCCAGTATCCACGGGCAGCTAATGCACTACGGTGATTTCGATCTTGTTCTGTAGCATCAGGATTCCATTGTCCAGAACGAACTTTTTCAATTAAGTCAGGGCTTACTTGATAACCTTCAATAGATAGAGAATGGTAGGCGTCTGAAACATAATTTTCGTCAACTTGTTCTAGATATCCTTTAATATCAATTGTCGTAGGATGTGGGCTAGGGAAGTTTTCTCTAACTGTATCGCGCATATCATGCCACATAACTTCCAAACGACTGCGATAAGCTGGCTTATAAGTTGCGGAAAAATCTATTGGTGTATTTGTTAAAAATGGATCTTCTTCCCGTATTTGATAACCTGCACTCTCCATGGTTTTTTTGATCTCTTCTGCCACGTGAGATTTGCCGATATTTTTAAGCGCACCGCAAATTCTTCCTGCTATCCAGGAATGTCCTTCCTCTAATAGATAATGCAGAAGATCAGATGCACTATTAAATATTGAAAGAACAGAGCGTGCTTCAGTAGGATATTGAGAAAAAAACTTAGGTGAACAATAGAGCAATGCTGGCACTATTGAATACACTCGCATGTCCTGCTTAATCTCTATATCCTGAGCAGCTGGCATTTTGTATTGTACTGAAAATAAGGCTGTGTTGTGAGGTAACTCCATATTACGGTTTGTTCCGTTGGGGCTGCGTATCAAGAGTTGTTTAGGCACAGTCCAATTTTCTGAATGAAGAAGTAAAGATTGTTCTGGAGAAAGGCACCATTTGTCACCAAATCGTTCATTTAAATATGAAGCACAAAAACTCCAGAAAGAAGCATACCAAGTTGTACTTTCGCCTTTTTGTTCTTCAGGTTTTATAGGTACATACCAACCTTTTACAACCTCTTCTAAAAATGCATTTTCTACAAGTCGTTCTCTATGAGTACGACTTATCTCTTTGGATTGGATGGCGTACTTACCTTGCTTTTGTAGATTGTGTAAAACTTCTAGTGACTGCGCTAGCTTTTCTGAGGGTTTCATAATATTTCAATTTATAGTTGCATGGGGAAATTATAGTATATTATGTTGTGGAAATCATAGTATATAATGTTGTTTAGATTATAGTTTATTCGGTTGTGGAAATTATAGTTTATTGCGTTATTAAATATCCGAAAAATTAAAAATAATTATTAAACATATGGTTAAATTCGTCCAATATGGATTATAAGTCCGTCTATTATGGAATATAAATGAATTTGTTGGGACAGGTGGGGCATCTAAGCTATTACTGAGCTAGACTGGTCCCTCTCCTATTTTGAAACCTTGGGACGTATGGGATACTGAAAGTTCTGCATTTAAGTAATAATATCAAAAGTTATGATAAATTCGCGATTCGCCAATTGCGAATTTGTGACCTGTTATCTTTCATTTTTAGTATCAATCAATATCCTTCGATAACACATCTTTGAAAATTGATCTTTTGTGCTTGACATTCTTCGAGGGAATACGAGTTACTTTTTCCAAGTTTAAGGAGTAAGCCCATAGCCGTCAGGCTAAGGAACTAAAATCCCTCCCCCGGGGAGGGAGCTGGCTCCCAATCGGGTTTCTTTTTTACATTTTTTATAGCAAAGCAAGCGAGACTTTCATAAAAGGAATGGATAAACGATTTTAGGCGATAGACAGAGACTAGAGCAGAAGCTAGTTCTGAGACGTTGATGATTAGGAGTTTACAGGCTTTGTAAAAGGAAAATTCTATATTGTTATGGTTTTTT
>NZ_MVJN01000017.1 GCF_003265995.1 Legionella quinlivanii
AAAAAACCATAACAATATAGAATTTTCCTTTTACAAAGCCTGTAAACTCCTAATCATCAACGTCTCAGAACTAGCTTCTGCTCTAGTCTCTGTCTATCGCCTAAAATCGTTTATCCATTCCTTTTATGAAAGTCTCGCTTGCTTTGCTATAAAAAATGTAAAAAAGAAACCCGATTGGGAGCCAGCTCCCTCCCCGGGGGAGGGATTTTAGTTCCTTAGCCTGACGGCTATGGGCGAAGCGCCCGACCTACGATTGCTAGCTACTCCAAATCCTCCACAGTTTTCTTATGCGACAGTAACTTTTCCTTCGTCAGAAGGGCCTGCGATAATTTTTCCTTTTCCTTGGCAATAATATCCGCCGGTGCCTTATCAGTAAACTTCGGATTATTCAACTTGCCTTCGGCCAGTGAAATATCCTTGTTCAATTTTGACAACTCTCTATCGAGTCGCAGCAACTCCGCTTGCTTGTCAATCAAACCTGCCATAGGAATCAAAAACTCGGCTTCGCCCACAATTGCAGAGGCGGATGGTGGAACAGGTTCATTAGCTTCGATAAAATGAACGTGAGTCAGCTTGCAAAGCGCAATTAGAATGGCATGATATTTTTTCAGTAGCTCTCTTACCGCTGGAGAAGCGTTTTTAACCTGTAGGGGGATCAGTTTGGCAGGCGAAATTGCCATTTCGCTGCGAATGGTTCGCAGGGATTGGATCACTTCTTTAAGCCATATCACTTCTTTTTCCAGGTCTTCATTGATGAATTCTTCAATAACCTTTGGATAAGGGCAAAGCATGATGCTTTCGCCGTTTAAGCTGGTGAGATTATTAGTTCTTTGCCAGATTTCCTCAGTAATAAAAGGCATGATTGGATGTAAAAGCTTAAGGATCTGATCAAGAACATTCAGTAAAGTCCTGCGAGTACCGCGTTTCATTGCTCCTAATGCTTGCTCAGCGTAAAGAATAGGCTTGGATAACTCCAGATACCAGTCACAATATTCGTGCCAGATAAAGTCATACAGGGTATTTGCCAGTAAATCAAAACGGAAGTTGTTGAAATATTGATGACAGAGAGCAATTGTTTGCTGGAGTCTCGATATGATCCATTGATCCGCAGGACTGTACTGGAATGCGCCGTCTCCCAAATCAGCACGTTCTTCTTCGGTGTTTAAAAGAACATAGCGTGCTGCATTCCATAGTTTATTACAGAAATTCCGATAGCCTTCCACACGCCCCAAATCGAAGCGAACATTCCGGCCGGTGGATGCCAGCGAACAGAAGGTAAAGCGAAGGGCATCAGTGCCATATGCGGGTATACCCTCAGGAAATTCCTTGCGGGTTGCCTTAATAATTTTATCTCGGGCTGAACCCAGCATGAGACTGTCTGTACGTTTATCAACCAGAGACTCAATATCGATTCCATCGATGATATCGATAGGATCAAGCACATTACCCTTGGATTTCGACATTTTCTGGCCTTCACTGTCACGAATCAAGCCGGTGATAACGATATGCTTGAAAGGCACTTTGCCAGTGAATTTAAGCCCCATCATAATCATGCGGGCTACCCAGAAGAAAATAATGTCAAAACCGGTCAGCAGGACAGATGTGGGGTAAAATGTTTCCAATTCAGGCGTTTTCTCGGGCCAACCCAAAGTCGAAAAGGGCCACAGGGCTGAGGAAAACCAGGTGTCCAGAACGTCTTCATCCTGTTTTAAAGGAATAGAATCATCCAGTTTATACTTGAAACGAACATCGTTTTCACTGTAGCCGACATAAACATGTCCCTGATTATCATACCAGGCCGGAATTCGGTGTCCCCACCATAATTGACGACTGATACACCAGTCCTCGATATTTTCCATCCACTGAAAATACGTTTTATTCCAGTTGTCGGGAACGAACTGGATATCCCCGCGCTTGACCGCTTCAATAGCAGGTTCAGCCAGGGGTTTCGTTTTCACATACCATTGATCAGTCAGCAAAGGCTCGATAATGACCCCTGACTTTTCGCCGCGAGGCACTTTCAAACGGTGCGGCTCAGCTTTAACCAGCAAGCCGGCATCGGTCAGATCTTTCAAAATCTGCTCACGGGCAATAAAGCGGTCCATACCCTGGTATTTGACCGGAGCATTTTTATTAATGGTCGCTTTTTTAGTGAGGATATTAATTGATTCAAGCTTATGGCGTTTACCAATTTCATGATCGTTAAAGTCATGAGCTGGGGTAATTTTTACACAACCGCTGCCGAATTCCATATCCACATAATCATCTGCAATAACTGGAATTTCACGATCGCATAGGGGGAGGCTTATCATTTTTCCAATAAAATGCTTGTAGCGTTCATCTTCAGGATGAACTGCAACCGCCACATCACCGAGCATGGTTTCAGGACGAGTGGTGGCAATTACCAGGCTATCTTCAGAGTTTGCCAACGGGTAGCGTATATGCCACATCTGGCCATCTTCTTCTTCAGAAAGCACTTCGAGATCAGATACTGCGGTTCCAAGCTTTGGATCCCAGTTAACCAGGCGGGTTCCTCGATAAATAAGACCTTCGTCATAGAGCTGTACAAACACTTTTTGTACAGCAGCAGATAACCCGTCATCCATTGTGAATCGCTCACGCGACCAGTCAACAGAAGAACCAATTCGCCGCATTTGTCGGGTGATATTGTTACCCGATTCTTCTTTCCATGCCCATACATGCTCTAAAAACTCATCGCGGGTCATGTCTTTTCGGACTAGGCCTTTCTTTTCTAACTGACGTTCTACGACCAACTGAGTCGAGATTCCTGCATGATCGGTTCCTGGTTGCCAAAGCGTACGCTCACCCAGCATGCGATGGTAGCGAGTTAATGCATCCATTAGCGTGTGTTGAAAACCATGCCCCATATGCAGGCTGCCAGTCACATTTGGAGGGGGCAACATAATGCAGTATGGTTTTCCTTCACCATGCGGTTTGAAAAAGTTATGATATTCCCAATTGTCATAACACGCTTGTTCAATTGCTTTAGGTGAATACGTCTTATCCATTGTCTAGCCTGTAATGATGAAAGCTGCAATTTTAGCACAAGATTTTTTAATCTCGCAGCGTAAAATCTTTATATTATAGGTGATTACTGGTGTTGATGGAGTTGAGCTGAGCCAGATTGCCGGGCTTTACAGCCCGGCATTCAGGATAGTCTTATGGACTAAGCGCATCAGGATTTTTCTGTTCGCGATGATCTTCTGCAATGTAGGAATACATTGTGGGTACTACAAACAAGGTGAAGCCAGTTCCTACCAGCAGTCCTGCGGCAATTACAAGACCTATATCGAAGCGGCTTACTGCTCCAGCTCCTGTGGCCATTAATAAGGGAATAACGCCGAAGACCATTGCAGCTGTGGTCATAAGAATTGGTCTTAATCGAATGCCTGCGGCTTCCTCTACGGCCTGGCGACGATCAAGTCCTCTTTCCTTTTGAAGCTGGTTGGCAAAGTCAACGATTAAAATTCCGTGTTTACTGATTAAGCCAATCAGGGTAATTAATCCAACCTGTGTATAAATATTAATACTGGCCGCTCCAAAGCTCAGTGGAATCAATGCTCCGCAAATGGACATCGGTACGCTGATAAGCACGATTAACGGATCGCGAAAACTTTCATACTGGGCAGACAGCACCAGAAAAATCACAATAATCGCCATAAAAAAGGCAAAGATTAAGGCGTTTCCTTCCTGTATAAATTGCCTTGACTGCCCTCCAAAGTCGTAAGTATATCCTTTGGGTAAAGTATTTTTTGCCTCTGCTTCCAAAAAGTTCAAGGCTTCCCCCAGGGTGGTTCCAGGCATCATTACCGCCTGGATAGTGGCTGAGTTTAATTGCTGGAAATGTGAAACTGCATTAGGCTGCGTTTTGGCCTTTGGTGTGACCACAGTGGATAAGGGAACCATTGTTCCGCTAGCTGTTTTTACATAAATCCATCCGAGTTGCTCTGTGGTCAGGCGATAACGGCGATCGAGCTGGGGTATAACTTCATAACTTCGGCCCTGCAGATTGAAATAATTCACATAATTACCGGAGAGGGCGCTGGTCAGGCTGCTGCCAACCGCCTGCATATCCAGACCCAGATCAGAGGCTTTTGAGCGGTTAATTTCAAACTCGATTTCAGGCTGGTTAAATTTAAGGCTGTTATCCAGATAGATAAATAAGCCGCTGGCCTGCGCCTTGGCAATCAGCTGATTGGATACTTCAAATAAGGTTTGGAAATCATTAGTCGTCTTAATCACAAACTGGACTGGTGTTCCGGAACCACCACCAGGTAATGGAGGGGGAATCACCGCAAACGCTTTTAAACCGGCTACCTGATCAAGCTTGGCCTGCAAGGGCTCCTTCATTTCAAACTCAGTTCGTTTGCGCTCATCCCAGGGTTTTAAAACCATGCCGGAAATTGATTGCGTTGATACCGAATTCAAATTAAAAAAATGAGCTGTTTCAGGAAAGGTTTTATAAATTTCATCGAATGCTTTGGTAAACGTTTCGATGTAATTAATCGTGGCATATTGGGGGGCGGTTGGTACAACAATAAAAAAGCCCTGATCTTCTTCAGGAGCGGTCTCGGTGGGGATGCTGTTATATAAATAGGGAAGCATCAGCAAAACGACGGCTGCAAACACCAGCATAATGGCTCGTGTGTCCAGTAAACTGTGCAGCATACGCTGATAGCGTATTTTTAAATTATGAAAACGTTTATCAAGGAATTGGACAAAACGGCCGCTGCTCATTTCCGCAGTGAGTAAC
Source organism: Legionella quinlivanii (assembly GCF_003265995.1). Classification (GTDB taxonomy): domain Bacteria; phylum Pseudomonadota; class Gammaproteobacteria; order Legionellales; family Legionellaceae; genus Legionella_C; species Legionella_C quinlivanii_A. The sequence goes on from NZ_MVJN01000017.1 coordinate 4,775, forward strand.
CTGGAACACATCATAGGTGTCAGCGTCAGCGCAATAATCCCTGAAATAATTACCGCACAGGCCAGTGTAAAGGCAAACTCTTTGAAAAGAGCGCCTGTTAATCCGCCCATAAAACCAATTGGGGCATAGACGGCAGCCAGGGTAATCGTCATCGCGATGACCGGGACGGCGATTTCACGAGCACCTGTTAATGCCGCCTGGAAGGGAGTTAAGCCTTCTTCAATATGGCGGTGAACATTTTCCACAACCACAATGGCGTCATCCACAACCAGACCAATCGCGAGTACAAAGGCAAGCAAGGTTAACAGGTTAACTGAATATCCCAGGAACAGCATCAGCGTACAAACACCGACCAGTGACAGCGGAATTGTAATTACCGGAATGATCACGGATCGCAGGGAACCAAGGAACAGGAAAATCACTACCACCACAATGAGAGCTGCTTCCGCAATTGTTAGTATTACTTCTTTGATTGATGCACGGATAAAATCGGTCGCGTCATAAACAATTGTTCCGGTCAAAGAGGGAGGGAAGTCCCGCACGATTCCGGGAAACAGCTTGCGGGCATCTTTAATGACCGTTAGGGGATTTGCGGTGGGCGTCGGTGTAATCGCCAGAAAAACCGCTTTTTTACCGTTAAAAGTGACTGTGGTATTGTAGTCCTGTGAGCCCAGAATCACATCACCCACGTCCTTCAATCGAATAATCGAGTTTTTATCGCTGCGAATAATCAATCGACCGAATTCCTGGGCATCATTCAAATCCGTTTTCGCGGTCATATTGACTGCGACGTATTCTCCTTTAGTGCTGCCAGCCGCTGTAAGAAAGTTATTCTTGGCGAGTACACTCGAAACCTCGGATGGGGAGACATTCAAAGCGGCCATTTTTATCGGATCGAGAAAGATACGCATTGAATAAGTAGCTCCCCCGAGAATCTGAGCCTGCGCCACTCCGTCTACTGTCTGTAACTGCGGTTGAACCACACGAACCGCGTAATCCGTAATTTGCTGCGGCGTCATCGAATCGCTGTCGAGACTAATATACATCAGGGGAGTAGAGGTATCGGAGCTTTTTATGATTACTGGCTGCTGCGATTCCGGAGGCAGCTGATTTAAGGTTTGCTGGACTTTACTCATCACATCAGTAAAAGCGACCTGCGGATTAAAGTTCAGTTTAATATTGAGAGTAATTGTGCTCAAACCCTGAGTACTGGTCGATGTCATATAATCAATCCCTTCCGCGCTGGCTACAGCTGCCTCAAGTGGAGTGGTTATAAATCCGGCAATCAGATTCGCATCAGCCCCGGGATAGGCTGTAGTGACTGTAATGATGGTATTATCCATCCGCGGATATTGGCGAATTTGCATGGTGCTAATCGAGTTCAGCCCGAATAGAAAAATCAGTAAACTCACCACAGTAGCCAGCACGGGCCGCTTGATAAACAGATCAGTAAAATTCATAAAAAAATCCTGTAATGTACAATGCCGGACAACAGTCCGGCATATCCTCTACTGCCCTAAGCTGTCGGGATTATTCACGGTGTTCATGGGGATACTATTATTGATTATCACTCGTGTTCCATTCTGTAGTTTCAATTCTCCCGAGCTGACGACCTGCTGTCCTGCCTCAACACCTTTAGTAATGACGGTTAAATTGCCTTCCTGTTCGCCAGTACTGACAAAAACCCGTTTGACATATAACAGATCATTGCCGTCCTGATCTTTCTTTCCTTCTTTATCTTTCTCAATGATAAAAACCGAGTTGCCATATAGACTGTAGGAAATGGCTGTGGATGGAAGAACAACCACATTCGGAATAGCAGGTTGTTCGACCGAAATGGCGCTGAACATTCCGGGAATGAACGCGAATTGGCTTACGTGATTCTTCGCATTAAGCTCACTGTCACAGGACACTGTTATTTTTGAGCTGCCTTCCTGCTTTGCTGCTTTAACCAGCGTAGATTGCTCCGGTGTTTTCAGTGCTTCCAAAGGACAGTTAGGCAGCGTCGCCTGCACAAGAATATTGTGTGTATTCGTATCGACTTTGGAGTTTAATGCGGTGATTTTTCCTTCAAAAACCATGTTGGGATAGGATTCAATAGTGAACTGAATTTGCTGATTGAGATGCAGTTTTTTCAGAAGCTGCTCAGGCAAATAAAATTCAAGATATAAAGGATCCAGGGATTGCAGGCTAACGATTGCTGTCTGCCCGGGACTTATATACTGTCCCAGATTAACCTGTCGAATTCCTAACTGACCTGAGAAGGGAGAGCGTATGTGCTTCTGATAGATTTCTGCCTGTGTTTTTTCAACATTTGCCTGTGCCTGTTCAAGACTGGCCTTCGCTTCATCCACGTTGGATATTGGGGTAGCTCCACGCTTGAAAAGGTCAGCCTGTCTTTTATAACTGATATCCCTGAGAGCTAGCTGTGCCTGATTAAACTTCAATGTAGCCTGATCCACAGTGTCATCAATATCAATTAATAGCTGATCTTTTTCAACGTATTGACCTGATTCAAAATGAATTTTGACCACGTTTCCTGCAGCTTGGGAATTCACATCGACCCCATTGATCGCAACAAAATTACCGACTGCGGGCAGGTGAGGTTCCCAGCTTTTTTGAATCGCTGTTACACTGGATACGGTCACTGCCGGCGCTTCATAGCTTGCAAAAAAACGCTTCATCATAATGCTTTTGAATAAGTTAAAAGCAATTAATCCACCAAAAACAACTATTAAAGCGGAAATCATAATTGCCATGCGTTTTTTCATGCTGCTTCCTATGAGAACTGTTTGTTTCAAGAGTATGAATGGCTGAGTAATATATCATAATTAAGCGCTAGTTCCAGAGAAGAAAATTATTATTAAATTCAATCAAAAAAGAGGTAAAACTATGGACACAAAAAAAACCTGTTGACTAAATACAACACTTTGTTAACATTCGATTTCCATTTATCACTTGGACTAGTTATGAAATTAAAAGCCTTGTTGTTTGTTAGCTGTTTCGGTTTGTTAGGTTCTTCCTACGCGGAAAACCACCATGTTTATCCAAAAGCTGACGCTGTTCAAGCTCAAGCTAGCACTCAAAAAGGAGCTATGCTTCCTGGTTATTGTGAAATTGAAATTATTAACAGCAGTTTCGATAACGTAACTGTTTATGGCACTTTTGATGATGGTACTACGCTGACTCCTTTTGATGTTTACACTTTTGAAAGCCCACACTACATTGATTTGTTCTACTATGGCTACTGCCATAAGACAATGTATCTGGACGTTGTGACTTTCAGTGGTTATCACATTTACTCTGGATATACCCGGGTTAACAGCACAGTCCGCATTGTTCCATATCTGAATAAGCAACCAAAATTCAAATTAGAATCTAAATAGTTTACATCCCATGGCACGAGAACCCTCGTGCCATTTCCCTGCAAAATTAATGGTCTGGAGTTAATATGAAACGTTTTTTTGGAATATTAGCGCTGCTGCCGGCAATTGGAAATTCTACTGCTGTTATTGTTGAGAACCACTCACATCCTCTGCCTTCTGCTCAGGTTCAGATTATGGCTCAGCATTATGTAGCTGCAGTTAACACACATGGACATACTGTTACACCGGTACGAAAAAAGCCTTTGGAACGTAGTTATCATGGACACCGCCCGACTCATGTGGCTCGAGAACCGGCACCTGATACACGTCATCACAAAAAATATGCCGCGAATAACCACGGGCATCAAAGTGCTCCTGATAGTAAATCGCACGGGCACGGTTAAGTTTTCTTAATTCGTCCCTGCTAATAAAACACAAGCAGGGAACTGCTAAGACTGAAGTACACAAAAAACTGTCCTTGCCAGCGTCAGCGAAGCAATCCAGATCTTAACTTTGTTCAGGATTCGATCTGATTGCTTCACTTCGTTCGCAAAGACGATAGCTTCTGGTTATGCTCCATCATCAATGTACTTATAGTTAAGCCACCGCTATAATCTGAAAATTAGAAACATGAGCCAGAACTCCTTGCTCCCATCCTCCTTCAATCAGTTCATCCGCATTTTTTTGCAGCGCAGCAGCCACCTTACCCGCAAAATGTGCTTTTTGAGCATTCTTATCCTTAAAGGCATCGAAAATGGCATAGGTGTTGTTATCAGTTTTTAAGGCGAGCCAAAAATGCGTTCCTGGTTCTGTTGTATTTATAAGTTTGGCTCCTTCTTTCAGGAAGCTCTCCAACTCATGACTTTTACCCGATTTTGCCTTGAAATAAATATAAGATGCTTCCTTTGCTGTTAAGACCTTGTCCTTATCAAAGTGACTGGAGGCGATAAGATCATAATTATTAATATTTGCTAATACGCCTTGGTCCCATCCACCTGATACTAATTGCGAGGAATTCTCCTTCAGGGCATTGGCGACAAGGCCTGCAAAATGCTCCTCTCTTCCTTGCTTATTGAAAAAAACATCAAATATAGCAAAGCGATTATCTTGTTTTAAAGCAAACCAAAGTGCCGTATTGGGCTCGGTTTTGTTAACCATCTGAGCGCCTTGTTGCAAGAATTGCTCAAATTTTTCTTCAACACCCTGATTGCTGATCATCGGGATGTAGGTAGTGTTCTTAATAGTTTTTTCATTAATTGCTTTCATTGTCACACTCGCATAAGCAGAAGTTATCAAACCGCAGGTAAGGGCGCATAAACTTAACCATTTTTTCTTCATGTTCATCTCCAATGCATCTACCAGTAGATAGATGGTTTCGATAAAAAAATTAAAATACTCTCTTTATAAACGATTTCACAGGTTCCACATAGGAGATATCCTCGTATAATCTGGACAGTAGCAACCCGCCTTCCAATTGAACCAGCAGATTTCTTGAAAGTTCCCTGGATTGTAAAGCGTCCCATTGTTCTTTATCAGAGGATCCCTCGCTGATCACATCAGTCAGCCATTTCTCTAAAATATTAAAAAATGAACGAACTTTAATTCTAAGCCTTTCCGGCAATGAAATCACATCCGATGCCAGCATGCCCCCCAAACACATTTTCATTTCATCATGAACTGTCAAAAGCATTAGTTTATCGACCAGGCTGATTAACTTTTGTTGTAAGTTCAAAGAGGAGTTTAATTCCAATTCGTTTAAATACAACGACAGTCGGTGCAGTTGCCAGTCAATTACAGCAATAGCCAGGTCCTCTTTTGCGGGATAGTAATAATGTATACTGGAGGTTTTAATCCCTACTACCTGCGCAATATCTTTATAGCTAAAAGCGTTGTAACCCATTTTCTGGATCAATGTTTCAGCGGTATTCAGAATTTTTTCTTGCATCGTCGTAATATTCATAACGCGTATTCTACCTATCGATAGATGCATAATCAACCACTTTATTCAAATAATTGCAAATTTTAATCAGAAAGGGAGGCTAAACAGAGATCATGACTATAAGGTCAGGATATGATACTCTTGCCCTCCTGAATTTTCTATGAAGGAGTTTCGTGAAATGTTGTCATTTACTAAAAGCCTGTTGATTGCGGTCGCTGCATTTGCTTTGCTTGCCTGTTCCGCTACTCCCACTCGTGAAAGTACCGGACAATATCTGGACAGTACTTCAATCACTGCCAGAGCAAAGGCAAAGCTTGTTGATGAGCTTGGGCCAGAGAGCCTTTCCATTCAGGTTAAAACCTTTAAGGATGAAGTCCAGCTGAGTGGCTTTGTCAACAGCCCGATCATCAAAAACAGAGCGGCGCTAATAGTAAGAAGTATTCCAGATGTAAGACGCGTGCGAAATGATTTGATTGTGAAATAAGGATGAGGGTGATTTAAATCCCTCTCTCTAACTCTCTCCCTGAGGGAGAGGGGATTTTTAAAGTAGAGCTTTTTTAAGCTAAAGATAATTTTTTGCTGTTAAACACTCGTTAAACTACAATTATTCAATCGTAAGCAAGTAAGGAAAGTTATGTTTGATAGCCAGTACACGATAGCCGGGTTTGATGAACAACTCTGGCAAGCCATTGAGGCTGAAAATAAACGTCAGGAAGAGCATATTGAACTCATCGCGTCTGAAAATTATGCCAGTCCGCGTGTGCTGGCTGCGCAAGGCAGTGTCTTAACCAATAAGTATGCCGAAGGATATCCTGGTAAGCGATATTACGGTGGTTGTGAATACGTGGATATCGCTGAAAACCTGGCCATTGAGCGTGCAAAGCAGTTATTCGCCGCCGATTATGTCAATGTTCAGCCGCACTCAGGTTCTCAGGCGAATGCAGCGGCGATGATGGCTTTACTGTCACCAGGTGATTCGGTACTTGGCATGGCGCTTCCTCATGGCGGGCATTTGACGCATGGTTCAAAAGTAAATTTTTCTGGAAAAATTTATAATTCTCATGAATATGGTGTAGACCCGCATAGCGGCCTTATCAATTATGATGAAGTAGAAGAAAAGGCCAGACTGCATCAGCCTAAAATGATTATTGCAGGATTTTCAGCCTATTCCCAGGAACTGGATTGGGCAAGATTTCGTGCGATTGCTGATTCAGTAGGTGCTTATCTGATGGCGGATGTGGCGCATGTCGCCGGCTTGATTGTAACCGGATTATACCCATCTCCGGTGCCTTATGCAGATGTGGTAACGACAACCACGCATAAAACCCTGCGTGGCCCCCGTGGCGGGATGATTCTTGCGCGTGCTAATGAAGTCATTGAAAAGAAATTGAATTCAGCCGTTTTCCCAGGCAATCAGGGCGGGCCTTTAATGCATGTTATCGCTGCAAAAGCGGTTGCCTTTGCTGAAGCTCTGCAGCCGGAATTTAAAGTGTATCAGCAGCAAGTGCTGACCAATGCAAAAACCATGGCTCAAACCCTCATCGAAAGGGGCTACCCCATTGTTTCCGGCAGCACTAAAAACCATTTACTGCTGGTCAATCTAATTGGCAGGGAATACACGGGTAAAGATGCGGATGCCGCTTTGGGACGAGCTAATATTACTGTAAATAAAAATACAGTACCTAATGATCCCCGTTCACCCTTTGTAACCAGCGGCTTACGTCTTGGTACGCCGGCAGTCACTACTCGTGGATTTAAGGAAAAAGAGATAGAATTGCTGACTGGATGGATTTGCGATGTATTGGATCATATGGGCGACGATAGTGTGATCGATCGCATAAGATCGCAAGTACTGCAATTGTGTCGTGAATTTCCGGTATATCGTTAATCATGTATTGTCCCTTTTGTCATGCAGAAGAAACCAAAGTCATCGATTCCCGCCTGGTTGCCGAAGGAGCCCAGGTACGCAGGCGGCGTCAGTGCGTCATATGCAATGAGCGGTTTACAACCTTTGAAACTGCGGAATTAATTATGCCGGATATCATCAAGCGTGACGGGGCAAGAGTTCCTTTTAATCTGGAAAATTTACGCCTTGGAATGAAAAAGGCTCTTGAAAAGAGACCGGTTAGCACGGATTTGCTGGAAGAAGCGATAGTTGCCATTACGCAGGACATTCGACGTAGTGGCGAGCGAGAAATACAATCTCGTCAGGTAGGTGAGCTGGTTATGGAACAATTACTTAAATTGGATCATGTAGCTTATGTAAGGTTTGCGTCTGTATATAAACGATTTAAGGATGTGAGTGATTTCAGACAAACTATTGATCAAATGAAAAACGACAAAACGTCCTGAGGTAATAGTGGAAAAAGAAGCAATACGAGGAAAAAGACGAGCGCGGCGATTAGCATTACAAGCGCTGTACCAATGGTTAATGTCTGGCCATGACTTACACGAAATAGAAGCACAGTTCAGAGTAGCTAATAACATGGATAAAGTCGATGCCGACTATTTTTGCAATTTGCTTTACGGCGTTCCAAAGCATTTGCAGGAACTGGAAAGCGGTTTTGAATTGTTTCTCCAGGACCGATCGCTTCAGGAATTAAATCCAATCGAGCATACTGTATTAAGAATAGGTGCCTATGAACTCGTGTATTGCCTGGAAATACCTTACAAAGTAGTTCTGGATGAAGCGGTTAGTCTGGCTCGCGAATTTGGCTCACAGGATGGCCATCGTTATGTGAATGGTGTTCTCAATAATCTTTCAAGAAAAGTTCGTTCACTGGAAGTTAGTCTTGAGCCTAAATGAGTTCTCCCTTATCGATACCTTTTTCAAGTCAGGAGCAATCGAGCGCTCTGATGTAGTGTTTGGAATCGGTGATGATGCAGCCTGCCTGGAGGTTCCTCCAGACAGGCATTTGTTAGTAAGCACTGACACTTTGGTTGCTGAAGTGCATTTTCTAAGTGCCTGGGATCCTTATGATATCGCCTGGAAGGCGGTTATGGTGAATGTCAGTGATATGGCGGCAATGGCTGCCACACCTTGCTGGATAAGTTTAGCATTGACCATGCCTACTGCCTGCGAAAACTGGCTTAGTCGGTTTTCTCAAGGCCTTCAGGCTGCATTGAAACGTTATAACATCGCCTTGATAGGGGGAGATACAACGAGAGGCCCCCTTAGCTTAAGTCTGACCATTCACGGACTTGTTCCAAGAGGAAAAGCAGTCAGACGCTGTAATGCAAAGCCTGGCGATACCGTTTGGGTGAGCGGAGAGCTTGGTGCTGCGGCTTTAGCGGTCGCCTATTTACAAGACGATACTATTCTTGCTGAAGATAAAGCCATTCTTATGGACAAGCTTCTTCATCCTGTACCGCGTATTGATTTAACTGGCTATTTACAGCAGTGGGCCAGTGCATGCATTGATATTTCAGATGGCTTGTCAGCAGATCTTAATCACATCTGTGAGCAAAGCAGCGTAGGTGCCTGCATCGCCTGGTCAAAAGTTCCTGCTCATCCCTTAGTCAGTAAGTACCGTCAGAATGCGACAGAATTTGCCATTGCTGGCGGTGATGATTATGAATTATGCTTTACCATTCCCGAGATTCATCAGCAGACTTTTTTTGAAGAAATAACTCGTAGTGGAATGACCTGCTACCCAATAGGCGTAATCGAAGAAGAAAAAGGCTTGCGATTTTTACAAGAAACAGGCAGAGTTTCTTCTTTAATACCCAAAGGGTTTGCTCATTTTTAAAGGTTGAATTCAATGAACCTATCTAGTAAAGTCTGGCAGGATCCTGCTTATTTTATTGCCTTTGGTTTTGGAGCCGGATTGGCCCCTGTTGCACCTGGCACTTGGGGAACGCTTGCCGCCTTTCCCATTTACTTACTGATGTCCTCACTCTCCCTGCCTCTCTATTTGTTAATAACTCTGCTGTTTTTTATTCTTGGCGTGTATGTGAGCGATCGAGTATCCGCTGATCTTGGCGAACATGATTATTCCGGGATTGTCTGGGATGAGGTCGTCGGGTTTCTATTAACAATGGCCTTAGTGCCTCCCAAACTGACGTGGATGATTATCGGATTTTTACTATTTCGGCTTTTCGATATCTGGAAGCCCTGGCCTATTACGATTGCTGATGAAAAAATTAAAGGCGGATTTGGAATTATGTTTGACGATGTGCTTGCAGCTGTTCCTGCCTGGATAATTTTACAATTATTAATCTGGAGTTTCTCCTGATGAATGAGAGCCATAAAGAACTAATTAATATTGCCCTGACTGTCGGTATCGTATTACTCGCACTTTTCATTGTTCATCGATTTATTCCTTCCATGATCTGGGCAGCGATTATTGCAATTGCGACCTACCCGCTGTACAAGCGCTGGAAGCAGTTTTTTGGCAGGCACCGTAATTGGGCCGCATTGTTATTTACAGCGATTCTGGCTTTGATTTTTCTACTGCCTCTTAGCTGGCTGGTCACCTTACTGGTAAAGGAACTGCAGGTTTTTATTAATTATTTGCAATTAATTAATAAAGAGGGCGGAGATGCGCCAGGAATTATTCAGCAAATTCCAGTGCTTGGTAAAGATTTAACAAACTACTGGCAAAATAATATTGGCCAGCCTGGTAATCTCAGAAATTTTCTATCGAACCTGCATATTTCACTGACCCCGGCGAGTTATTACATTAAGCAAGTAGGGGTTAATCTGGCCCACCGTGGTTTTCAACTTGGGTTTACCATTCTAACCTTATTCTTCTTCTATCGTGATGGAGATAAATTATTTCAGGAAATTAATCGGGTAGGAGAGATTTGCCTTGGGAAACGCTGGTTTCGCTATGCAGACCGTCTGCCATCGGCCCTTCGCGGCACCGTAAACGGTACCATTCTGGTTGGACTTGGAGTGGGTATCTTAATGGGTTTGTGTTATGTCATTGTCGGCGTACCTGCGCCTACTCTGGTTGGTTTTATCACTGCTTTTGCTGCAATGATCCCATTTATTGTGCCCATCGTCTTTACCTTCGTCGCATTAATATTGATTTCAAGCGGCAGCCTGGCGGCAGCCATTGTGGTAGTAGTATGGGGCACGGTGGTGATGTTTATTGCCGATCATTTTATCAAGCCTGTGCTGATTGGCGGAGCAATCGAGCTTCCTTTTTTAGCCGTGCTTTTTGGCATATTGGGTGGAGTTGAAACTTTAGGATTGCTTGGTTTGTTTGTAGGCCCGATTGTGATGGTATTATTCGTGACCTTATGGCAAGAGCAGCAGGGGATACCCTTACAAACATCCTAGCAGTAAAAAACAAGATAAATTTGTATTGATTTTGTACAAAAAGTATGGCATTCTATACCTCTAGTCGCTGACTTGCAATGGGAATTAACCATAGAGTAAGCTGCGCCAAGAGTTGCCATACTATTGAAGTAAAGGGGTGATTATGAATAAAAACTGGCCGACCAGAGATAAAGACATGTACACAGCACAAGTGATCATGGAAGAATATGCCAACAAAAATAAAAGCGAGGCGCTCGGATTGTTTGAACTGGTGGTCGATAAAGAAGAAAAACGAATGAATTTTCGTATTTCTGGCTGGGTGCGAACACTGGCCGAGTATTTCAAATCAGTCTATGGCGCAAATCAGGGTGACTTCGTCACTCGACAAGTGATTAGCCACTGCCTTACGAAGGGCGAAACAATTCACTAAACCATTGTGAATGACTTAAGGCAATCCCATTTCCAGGCTTCGGGATTGCCGCCTCCATAAGTGATTAAATATCGAACAATTCTGATGAACTTCTACTATAATTAAACAATCTTCGTTGTTTTATGAGAAGTGCCATGAGAAAACGTACTAAACATCCCAAGCATCAGCCAAAGAAAAAACAATATCTCAATGATAGTCACTTAGAGGAGCTCTCTGGCGGAGGAATGTCTTCTATCAGAGATAGAATCGATGTGATCAATGATCTCAAGGGTCAAGCTATCGATGCAGCGCGAGCAGCACGTGCCAATACAGGAGCAATCGCTGGGACTGCAGCTGATAGCAAAAAAGCCGCTGAAGTGAGTAGCGCTGCAGTCCGGCAGAAATTGGTCCGCCGCAATCCTTAATGGGACTAAAATTTAATAGCCTGTAAAATTGCTTTGGATATTTTTGTAATGAACTCTGTTTTTATTCAAGACATGAATAAATGAAGCATAGGCGGAACGCTCAGACTTGGCAGAATGAGGCTTTGCCCTAACCATGACTGCTTTCATCTTCCAGATTCGAATGGACCATCGATAAGATATTGAAACAATTCCACAAAAGTGGTCTATGATTTAATCAAAATAATGAATGGATGCAGTTATGCTTACCCCCAATGGATTACACGCGAATAAAATTGACAGAGTCATGCTGTTGGCTCTTTGGGCCAATACACTGGCAGAGGAAGAGCAGAAGAGTAGAGTTATTTTCGCAGGCGTAGGCAAACCGACATATCCTATTAATGTGCAGACTATTCGTTCTTTTCTGGGATATTGGCAAAAGCTTGAAAATCTGGCCGAAAATGAACGCTTTGATATCGATAACACTGACGGCGAGCATGCGATTGATTATGGAGATCCCCGTGGGGACAAAGGACCTCGTGAATTAATGGCGCAGACTATGTCTGCCTGGTATGAAGCCGACATCAGCCCGGATAATGTCCTGTTTACAGTGGGAGGTATTGGCGCTTTGCGTATTATGTTTGAAACATTGAATACGCATTATGAAGAATATCCAGGCTATCGCATTATTACGCCTTTTCCGCATTATTCAGCGTATGCCAGCAACGAGCTGCATCGTTTGCATCCCATCCATGTGATGAAAGAAAAAGGCTATCATATTAACGCTCAGGCTTTGGAAGACTCTATTCAAGAGGCGCTTTTCCTGGCAGAAGATGATCATGGCTGGCCCAAAGCCGTATTATTCTGTAATCCGTCGAACCCACTGGGAACAATGATTCCCGAGGAAGAGCTTGCCAAAATTGCAGAGGTACTTCGCCGTTATCCTGACTTATTTATTATTTTTGATGAAGCTTATACAGAAATGAGCTTTGTTAAAATTCCTTCCTTTTTAAAAATCGCTCCGGACTTGAAAAAACGCATTATGATCATGCGCTCAGCAACAAAAGCCTTATCCGCGGCGGGCGAACGTATGGCGGTGATTCTGGTATTTGACGAATTCGTAATGAATGAAATGTTGAATAAAAATATTAACTATTTCTTGCACGCGCCTCGCTCTGCTCAATTGGCATATGCTGAAACCATGGCTCATTTTGATGAAAAGGAAAGAGAGGATCTGGTTTTGTTTTACAAAAAGAAAGTGGACTATGTTTTAATGCGATTAAAAGAAATGGGCGCTGAGATGCCCGATCCTGATTATCAGGTCGAGGCAACTTTTTATGCCCTGGGTGATTTTTCTGATTTATTCGGTTTAGACCTTCCAGCACAGTCGGCTCGTGCACTGCAAAGAACAGGAAAAGTCAACAGCGGTGAGGAACTTGCCTATTATTTGTTGTTTGAAGACAAAATAATGATAGCTCCTTTGTCCTATTATGGGCTGGAAAAAGACTGTCCATTTATGCGAATCACTTGCAGCGCGAGTGAAAGGGATTTAAAGGAATTAATGGACCGACTCGAGCAGCGCCTGTTCTCTGCAAGAAAAAGGAAATATCAGAGTCTTTTAGAGAATATTGATAGCAATCTGGAAGCTGTTAGACATATAGAGCTTCATTTGTATGAAACCATCCGAAGTAAAATTAATGTGTTGTCAAATGAAGCTGAAACTTGTTTATCCTTGAAAGCAAAGAATCAATCCCTGAATAAGATTCAGTCCATTATCAATAATCTATTGGATATAGAGTCTTGAAGCAAGGCAGGATTTGGAGCTCGCGACAGGTAGTGTACAAACTGTCTTTGCGAGCGTCTGCGAAGCAATCCATTTCCTAACTTTGTTCAAGTTCGATCTGGATTGCTTCACTTCGTTCGCAAAGACGACAGGTTACTCAAGGGACCTAGTATGGTCCTGGGAAAATAAGCCAGATCTCAGGATTTCCAATAATCAAATAGCCCGCCCTTTGTTCCAAAGACCGGATCGCAGGCCGGCAGGCCTGTTCCTGCGATGTTTTCATCGACCCTTGGATGTTCTTCCAAAAGTCCGTAGCAAACATCGTAATCCCGCTCGAAAGGATAGGAGCCTATGCATTTAAAATCGTCCGAACTGCCTGTATTTTTATGAGCCACCCCTGCAGGAATTATAACGACATCGCCACGGCTCACTTCATAAATAATCCCATTATCGCCGCCAAATTGCACTTGACAATTCCCGGTATAAATTACCAGGGTCTCATGAGTATTGCTATGATAATGCTGGTAATCATAAACAACATCCAGCCAGGAGTTGATCCATTGATTTCCTTTTAGAAATTGCTGAACATCCTCGACGGATCGTCCGTCCAAATCAAATACGTTCTTATAAATCAATAACGGGTAAATTGAATTATTCGGAAAATACCTGTCCGGCCCAATCAGCCGGTGCAATATTTTTGTTGAGCTTAAAGGAGTTAAATGACTCATTATTCCCCCGGTTCAAGTTATTAAGGCTTAAAATCGCCGAAATACCTGTCATAATCTTGCTTAAAAATATCACTGGCATGATATTGGCTGATCGCGTTGTTTAACTGTTGCAGTAATTCAAGATTATCTTTATTCACTGCAATGCCATACCCAAAACCATAAGTCTCTTTTTCCCCTAGTACAGCCAGTACACCGGAAGAATGATTGGCCCAGTAAATGGCAGTGGCATTATCCAGCAAGGCCAGATCAATATCTCCATTCTGTAGAGCAACTAAAATGTTGTCCTCCGTATCATAGAGCTCTATTTGCGGATTTTTGATACCCAGGGTTTGGATGAGTTGCGGAAACAAAGTGCCTTCCTCAACGCCAATTTTTTTATTAGAGAGAAGGTCGAGACTAAAGGGTTGCTGGCTTAAAGCTTGTTTTCCCATGAATCGAAACTGACTTAACATGTAAGGAGCGGTAAAATTAACGCGTGTCGCGCGGTCAGGCGTTATGGTAATGGCACCGAGCGCCACTTCACTCGTCTTATTTTCAACTTCACCCAAGAGGGAGTGGAAGTGGACTGGTTTGTACTGGCAGGTCCTGTTCATAATTTTACAAAGATGCTCCATCATTTCCACATCAAACCCGTGAAATACATTATTTCCTGCCCGCATCACAAAGGGAGGAGAAAAGTTATCCACCGCGATGAGCAGAGGCTCTCCCTGTGCAAAGCCAGCAGTTGAAAATGAGAGCAGGCCTAATAAAAAATAGCGGATAAGTTTCATGGTCCTACCAATTTATAGTTATTTAATTAATATATAGTACCTTTTTATTGTTAATAAACCATTGCTTATGATAAATGTTATTCAGGAACTTTATAAATGACTGATATAGAGGTGTTTATTGACTCACGATCCCAGCTTTTGGATAAGCATTTTAGCCATGCCGCCCCGCATTTGCGAAAGGGGGTACAAAAGGTTTTGCTAAGCAGCGATTATGCACTGCGTCATATTGAGATTTTTTCAAGATTAGTAACAGAAGATGATTGCCTGGCTCCGGTTTTTGCCAAAGAGTACCGGGAGCGATTCCAGACTATACCGAATTCCCCCTTTCCTTCCTTTGCCAAAGAAATCCGACAATATCGGCATTACAGTTTCCTGAGATTACTCTTGAGAGAGGCATCGGGCCTGGCTGACACCGCAGAAACAATGCGCTCCTGGTCTGATTTTGCCGATGAAGCCATCCGCAGCGCATTGAGCTATTGTGAGCAGGATGTCAGCCAAAGACATGGTATTCCCCTCGAAGAAAGCGGTGACCCAGCCCGACTGTATGTATTGGCAATGGGAAAACTGGGTGGAAGAGAGTTAAATTATTCTTCGGATATCGATCTCATTCTCGCGTATTCCAAAGATGGATGGACCGATGGTGAGGAATCCATCAGCAATCAACAGTTCTATATTAAAGTAGTCCAGCGTTTTATACAGTTATTGCAGCAGATCACTGCTGAAGGCTTCGTATTTCGTGTCGACCTGCGATTAAGACCGAATGGAGACAGCGGTGCTTTAGTGATTAATCTGGCCACTGTAGAGAATTATTATCAGGAGCAGGGGAGAGATTGGGAGCGGTACGCAATGGTCAAGGCAAGGCCGCTGGATCTGACAGTTTCTCCCGATCACTGGTTCTATCAACTGATTACACCTTTTGTCTATCGCCGTTATGTTGATTTCAGCGTCATCGAATCACTTCGCAGTATGAAGTCCATGATTATTAGAGAAGTTCAGCTTAATCCCCGCCTGAATGATATTAAACGCGGATCAGGGGGAATTCGGGAAATTGAGTTTATTGTTCAGAATATACAATTAATCAGGGGCGGTCGATTACCTCAATTACAAAAAACCAGTTTATTGGAAGCCCTGGCTACTATAAAGCAAGAAAAACTGCTGACACGCGCCCAGGTTTTACAAGAAGCCTATTTATTTTATCGGAAACTTGAGAATGCCTTACAGTCACTTAATGATCAGCAAACCCATGTATTACCCGAAGATGAACTTCGACAATTCCAGATTAGTCAGGCAATGAATTATACTGACTGGCAGTCAGTTTATTTTAAGCTGAAACAATATCAGCGAATAGTCAGCAATTTATTCAGTTCAATGCTTGCTTATAAAAAAAGCAGTGGCCAACTTGAGGATAATTCGAGACTTTTGGAACATCAATTGGCCAGTGTATGGCAGGGACACATCGAGTCGGAAATGGCAACTAACTTACTCGCCAGCATCAATTACCAGCATGCAAAGCGTTGTTATCAGCTGATACATTCATTCAGACATTCTCCTCGTTGTCTTCGTCTTAGCCAGGCAGCACGCATGATACTGGACCGATTTATGCCGCTATTATTGAAGGAACTGGCACAGGTCAAAAATACAGAAGCTGTTTTACTTCAGGTCATGCAGCTTTTGGAGAACGTAGTCGGGCGAAGCGCTTATCTTGCCTTACTGACTGAGAATCCGCAGACATTGAACGAATTATTATACTGGTTTTCCCGCAGTCCCTTTATCTCGCAGTTGCTGGTAGCACATCCTTTCCTGCTTGAAACCTTACTTGAGCCTATGCCCAATTGGACCCCTCCTTCTCGCCTGCAATTGAAGCAGCAGCTTGAAAAGAAAATGGCTCACTGCAAAGACCAGGAGGACGAAGAGGAATATTTAAGACAATTTAAACTAAGCCATTGGCTATTGGCTGCAAGAGCCGAACTTCATGGCCAATTAAATGCAATACGCGCCGGACGTTTCCTTGCTGATTTAGCGGAAGCTATTGTGGTTCGGGTTGTTGAGATCGCTTCCAGGCAGCTGGCTTTAAGATATCCTGTTATGGATGCCGTATTTCAAGGATTTGCGGTTCTGGCTTATGGTAAACTGGGAAGCCGTGAAATGAATTATAATTCAGATTTGGATTTAGTATTCATTTACACATCAGATGCTGAACATAGTTCCTTGATTACTCGCCTGACGCAAAAGATTTTACACATGCTAACCACTCGTTTTCAATCTGGTATTTTATACCAGGTCGATACACGTTTACGCCCATCAGGGTCATCGGGTTTATTGGTGAGCAGTTTGTCCTCTTTCGTAACCTACCAGCAAACGGAAGCCTGGACCTGGGAACACCAGGCTCTGATTCGATCACGCGTATTATTGGGGGGGCCGCGTGTGAGAGCCGCTTTCTCGAAACTGAAAGCATCAATATACGCTGAGCAGAGCAATGTCCGGGATGTGCTGGACGAAGTATTGTCAATGCGGGAGAAAATGCTGAAGTTTCAACTGGGACATTCTATTAAAGAGCGGCCGGGGGGATTGGTCGATTTGGAGTTTCTGGTTCAATGCCTGATTTTGATTCATGCCAGAAAAAATTACAGCCGTTATACGCATACCTTAAGTCTTTTACGGCAATTGGCAAAAGACGATATCCTGAGTAAGGAACAATTTAACTGCTTGAAAGAAGCCTATCAAAAATACCATCAGGTTTTACATCTGGGGCTTTTGGAAGATTATGAACCGTCCTGTGAAAAGGAATTGCAGCAGGTGTTTGCGATTAGTGAGGCAATCTATAAGCAGATAAAAACCAGTTAGAAACTCCCTCTCTCTAACTCTCTCCCTGAGAGAGAGAGGACTTAAGGTAAGTTTTATGTAAAAAAAATCCCCTCCCCCAAGTTGGGAGAGGGCTAGGGTGAGGGTTGAATTTACAGAGGCTCTTTTTGGCCATTCTGTATTTTACTGGAATCATCTTCCACCAGTTTTTTTCCAAAATGCTGTCTGACCAATACAAAGAATATTGGAACAAAGAATATTGCCAGGAAAGTAGCAGTAAACATACCGCCGACTACGCCAATTCCCACCGCGTTCTGAGCACCAGAACCGGCACCAGTGCTTAATGCCAGCGGTAATACCCCAAAAATAAAGGCAAGAGAGGTCATCAGAATAGGGCGTAAACGCATTCTTGTGGCTTCGAGCGTTGCCTCAATGAGCGGCTTATGCTCTTTTTCTATTAGATCCTTGGCAAATTCAACGATAAGGATGGCATTTTTCGCTGAAAGCCCCATAGTCGTCAGTAATCCGACCTTGAAATAAATGTCGTTATACATATTGAATAGTTTCGCCGCAATTAATGCGCCGATAATCCCCAGCGGAACCACCAGCATGACTGAAAAGGGAACTGACCAGCTTTCATATAGAGCTGCAAGAGAAAGGAATACCACTAAAAGAGATATCGCATAAAGAGCCGGTGCCTGATTACCAGAGAGTCTTTCCTGATACGACATTCCTGTCCAGTCAAAACCAATGCCGGCGGGTAATTCTGAGGTTAATTTTTCCATTAAAGCCATGGCCGTACCGGTACTCTGACCTTCTGCCGCTTCACCCAAGATTTCCATTGAAGGTAAGCCATTGTATCGCTCAAGACGCGGCGAACCCTTCTCCCATTTGGCACTGGTGAATGCGGAAAAAGGTACCATTTGCCCATTGCCGCTGCGCACATACCATTCATTGATATCCTGTGGCAGCATCCGAAAACGGGGTGCCCCTTGAACGTATACTTTTTTAACACGTCCTCTATCAATAAAATCATTGACATACACACTGCCCAAGGCGGCGGAAATAGTCTGATTGATATCGGTAATAGATACTCCAAGCGCTTCTGCCTTCTCCTGATCAACGATTAATTTATATTGCGGTGTATCCTCCAGCCCATTCGGTCTTACTCTGACCAGCACATTGGAATGCTCTCCCACCATTTCCATCAGTTTATTGCGTGCTTCTGTGAGTTTCTCATGGCCTAGGCCGCCGCGATCAATTAACTCAAAATCAAATCCGGTGGCAGTACCCAGTTCAATAATGGCCGGTAAATTAAAAGGGAATACCATTCCATCATTAATTATTTTGGCAAATTCCCCGCCAGCCCGATTAATAATTTCCTGCACACTGTTTTCTTTTCCGCTTCGCTCTGACCAGTCTTTCAAAGTGAGGAAGGTGATCCCGTTATTTTGTCCTTTACCGTTGAAACCGAATCCGACCACGGAGAACACGGAAATGACATTGTGCTTCTCTTTGGTTGCGAAATACTCATAGATCTGCTCGGCTACTTTTTGCGTACGTTCCTGAGTCGCTCCCGCAGGCAGCTGTATCATCGTTAGCAACATACCCTGATCTTCTTCCGGCAGGAAGGAGCCAGGCAGACGCAGAAACAGATAAACCATGGAAATAATGATAATCAGATAAATTAAAAGATAGCGGCCTGTTCTCTTCAATATACTGGCGACTGCATCATGGTACCCATGAGTTGCAGCATGTAGAAAACGGTTAAACCATTTAAAAAGCCATTTGTCATGCCGCTCTTCGCCATAGGGTTTCAAAAGATTGGCGCAAAGGGCAGGTGTCAGGATCAAAGCGATTAGGATTGACAGTACCATTGCAGAGACAATGGTAATGGAAAACTGACGATAAATAGCACCTGTTGAGCCGCCAAAGAAAGCCATCGGGATGAAAACTGCCGATAAGACCATGGCGATACCTACTAAGGCTCCCTGAATCTGCTTCATAGAACGGTGAGTTGCTTCTTTGGGTGGTAAATTCTCTTCAGCCATCACCCGTTCAACGTTTTCTACCACTACAATGGCATCGTCAACCAGCAGACCAATTGCAAGAATCAGACCGAACATAGTCAGGGTATTAATCGACATGCCAAAAAGGGAAAGCACAGCAAAGGTACCCAGTATGACTACCGGGATGGCAATGGTTGGAATCAGCGTAGCTCTGAAGTTCTGTAAAAACAGATACATAACCAGAAACACCAGTACAAATGCCTCAATAAGGGTTTCTACTACCTTGTGGATTGAAATTTTGACGAAGGGGGTAGTGTCATAGGGGTAAACCACCTTTAATCCCGGAGGGAAATAGGGCTCCATCCGTTTCAATTCAGTTTTAATGGCAGCTGCTGTATCGAGTGCATTGGCACCTGTTGTCAGTCTGATTCCGAGCCCTGCTGCAGGCCGGCCGTTATACTGGGCAATCAGGTCATAGTTTTCACCGCCAAGTTCAACTTTTGCGACATCTTTCAGGCGCACCTGAGAACCATCTTTATTCACCTTCAAGAGAATTTTTGAAAATTCTTCCGGGGATTTAAGCCGGGTCTGAGCAATAATCGACGCATTAAGCTGTTGATTGGATGTTGCAGGCAGTCCACCCAACTGGCCTGCTGCGATTTGATTATTTTGGGCACGAATGGCCAAGATCACGTCAATAGGCGTTAACTGATAATTATTTAGCTTATTGGCATCCATCCAGACGCGCATCGCATATTGGGCGCCAAAGAGCTCCACATTACCGACACCATTGATACGGCCAATCGGATCTTTAAGATAAGAGGACAGATAGTCTCCCAGGTCATACTGGTTTAAGTGGTCATTCTCAGAGTAAACGCCCACAACCAAAAGATAACTGCTGCTTGCCTTTTGAACTACAATACCCTGTTGCTGAACCTCGATTGGCAAAAGAGGCATGGCAAGCTGGAGTTTGTTCTGTACCTGTACCTGTGCGATATCCGGATCGGCTTTAGGATCAAAGGTCAGTGTGATTGTCATGCTGCCTGAGGAATCGCTCTGAGAGGACATATAAAGCAGGTTGTCAAGCCCTGTCATGTTTTGCTCAATAACCTGAGTCACTGTATCCTGCACGGTCTGGGCATCAGCTCCTGGATAAATAGTGGTTACTGCAATTGACGGCGGTGCTACTGTTGGATATTGCGAAATGGGCAGTTGAAATAAGGCAATACAGCCAGCCACCATAATCATGATGGCGATTACCCAGGCAAAGATAGGACGATTTATAAAAAAATCTGACATAATCAGCCATCCACCTTGGTCTGCTCAGGCTTTTTCTCATCTGGCTTGAGTATTTTAACTTTTGAACCTGGTTTAACCTTCAGTTGTCCACTGACAATAATTTTATCACCGGCGCTTAGCCCTTTGGTCACCAGCCATTTATCCTTGACAGCCTGCGTGACCGTAATATTGCGTTGTTCAACCTTGTTTTCACTATCAACAATCAGAGCAGTTGCCTTTCCGGTGTTATCGCGGGTGATTCCCTGCTGCGGTACCAGCAGGGCTTTGGGATTAATGCCCATATTCAGCTGTGCGCGAACAAACATCCCCGGCAAAAGCTTGCTATCAGGATTTGGAAAAATTGCTCTTAAAGTAATGGAGCCTGTGGTTTCATCAACCTGAACTTCTGAGAACTCCAGTTTGCCTTTCTGATCGTAGAGGCTGCCGTCATCTAAAAATAACTGAACGGAAATATCTTGTGATTTTCCTTCAGGTTTGCCTTTCTCCAGTTCTTTTTGGAGCTTGAAATAATCATTACTTGATTGGGTAATATCAACAAAAATGGGGTTAAGCTGATGGATAACGGCCATCGCGGTTTGCTGATTGGCTGCCACTAATGCGCCCTCAGTCACACTTGAGCGTCCAATTCGGCCATTAATAGGTGAGAGAACCTTGGTATATTGTAAATTGATCCGGGCTGTTTCTAGCGAGGCCTTGGCGGATTCAACACTGGCTTCTGCCTGTTTGGCATTGGCTACCGCGGTATCATAGTCTTGCTTACTAACAAATTTATTGCCCAGTAAGGGTTTATAGCGCTGTACGGTCAGGTTGGCAATTTCGAGATTGGCTTCTGCTTTGCTGAGCTCGCCCTTGGCGGTATCTACCGCAGCCTGATAAGGGGCGGGATCAATCTGGTATAATGACTGTCCTTCCTTGACATCGCTGCCTTCTGTAAATAGTCGTTTTAAAATAATCCCGTTTACTTGCGGGCGAACTTCAGCAATACGATGAGCGCGTACCCGTCCTGGTAATTCAACCGTGATCGGAAAGGATTGATATTGCAGTTCAACCACGCCAACCTCTGGCTCACCCCAGGATTGCTGGGCAGGCTTTTCTCCGCAAGCCGTTATCAATAGCAGCGGAGACACCAGAAGACAACGTCTCAATAAACTGGATATATAATGATAAGAAGCCCACTTCATTCAAAGTAAACCTGTTAATTATTAATATCCTATGAGTATACGCATGGAATATGGATCAGGTACAGATCTTATTAAGCAGGAGTTGTAAAGACCGCGTATAAATCATAGTCATCGCTGTCAACAATTTCTACATCCAACAGCTGACCGGCTGTGACCTGGCTATCAGGAGGCAGATAAACCAACCCATCAATTTCAGGCGCATCGCTTTTACTGCGGGCAATAATTTGCTCATCATCGACAGAATCTACCAGAACGGTTTGAATACTCCCCACTTTCTCAGCTAATTTATTACGGCTAATTTCAGCCTGCAGCTGCATAAAACGGTGGTAACGTTCCTCTTTGACTTCATCTGGAACCGGATCAGCCAGTTCATTCGCCTTGGCCCCTTCAACTGGAGAGTATTGAAAACAGCCTACTCTGTCGAGCTGGGCTTCCTCGAGAAAGTCGAGTAACTCTTCAAATTCTTCTTCAGTTTCACCGGGAAAACCCACAATAAAAGTCGAACGAATAGTTATTTCGGGGCAAACTTCGCGCCAGGAAGCGATACGTTGCAGCGTGTTTTCACTGCTGGCCGGACGCTTCATAGCTTTTAAAACCCTTGTGCTCGCATGTTGCAGGGGAATATCCAGATAGGGGAGAATTAAGCCGTCTCGCATTAAAGGAATGATCTCATCAACATGAGGATAAGGATAAACATAATGAAGCCGAACCCACATTCCCAACTCCCCGAGCTCCCGGCATAGATCAAGAAAACGGGTATTCACTGTACGGCCTTGCCACTCAACAGGCTGATAACGGGTATCTACGCCGTAAGCGCTGGTATCCTGAGAAATAACCAGCAACTCCTGTACGCCTGCCTCTTTCAGCTTTCTTGCTTCAGTGAGAACCTGGCTTAAAGGATAGCTTTGCAGTTTTCCACGCATGCTGGGAATGATGCAGAAAGTACATTTCTGATTACATCCTTCGGAGATTTTTAAATAGGCGTAATGGCGGGGTGTTAATTTAATTCCCTGAGGGGGCACTAATTGTGTGAAGGGATCAGTGGGTGGGGGGAGATGGCGGTGAACCGCACGAAGTACTTCTTCATAGGCATGAGCACCACTGATATGCAGAACATCCGGGCAAGCTTCCCGAATCACGTCGGCTTTAGCACCAAGGCAACCGGTTACAATAACCCGTCCGTTTTCCGCCATTGCTTCCTTAATAGTATCGAGGGATTCAGTGACCGCTGAATCGATAAAACCACAGGTATTGACGACGACTAAGCCGGCATTCTGATAACTGGAAACAAGCTCATAACCCTGAGCCCGTAATTGGGTTATAATCCTTTCTGAATCAACCAGTGCCTTGGGACAACCCAAACTGACAAAGCCCACGCGATGATTCATTGATAACTCCCCAATGCAAAAGGCGACTATTATAACCTTTTGAAGTAGCGACTGTCCAATTAAAAGACGGACAAGCAGGATAACTGGCAGGGCTTGGGATTTCAGAGATCGTAGGTCGGGCGCTTCGCCCATAGCCGTCAGGCTAAGGAACTAAAATCCCTCCCCCGGGGAGGGAGCTGGCTCCCAATCGGGTTTCTTTTTTACATTTTTTATAGCAAAGCAAGCGAGACTTTCATAAAAGGAATGGATAAACGATTTTAGGCGATAGACAGAGACTAGAGCAGAAGCTAGTTCTGAGACGTTGATGATTAGGAGTTTACAGGCTTTGTAAAAGGAAAATTCTATATTGTTATGGTTTTTT
>NZ_MVJN01000018.1 GCF_003265995.1 Legionella quinlivanii
CTATGGAAAACCCAGGTAAATTTAGGATAAGATTGTATCCGGGCACTTTAATCTCCTTTTGATCGCTAAATCAAGGACTTAGTTTATACTAATTTGATTAAAGTGCCCCCTTCATTGGGGTAGAGCCAATAAACCTCTTTACATTTGGTGACATGTACAATCATAAGGAGTTTTTATCTATTTATACCGATAATTCATCAACGTTATATTTATGGAGAAGTTATGACTGTGCATTCACCTGTACTTTTTTTATCTGATCAAGAAACCAAGGTTGACCTCTTAAATAATGAAGCCATTGCTCGAACAATTGTGCGTTTAATTAGTGGAACTTCCGAACGTCCTATGACTATCGGTGTACATGGTGACTGGGGGGCAGGAAAATCTAGTGTACTTGAAATGATTGACGAAGCCTTCTCTAAAAACGAACAAATACTTTGTATAAAATTTAATGGCTGGCAATTTCAAGGATTTGAAGATGCGAAGATCGCTGTTGTTGAAGGAATAGTAACTGAGTTAATTGCTAATCGCTCATTACTGACAAATGCAAAAGAAGAAGTAAAAAATATATTACGACGTATAGATTGGTTAAAAGCTGCAAAGAAAGTTGGGGGATTTGCTTTTACTGCGTTTACCGGAATACCAACTGTAGATCAATTACACAGCATTATCGATACTGTTAAAAGTAAATTATCTGATCCAGCAACACTCGCAACGAAAGAGAATGCTGAACAAACAATCGAATTATTCTCGAATCTGCTAAAGGATGGTGATAGTCGAAGTGTTCCCAAAGAAATAAATGAATTTCGCAAAGCATTTAGTGATTTATTAGTAAAAGCAAAGATTGATAGACTTATCGTTTTAATTGATGACCTTGATCGCTGTTTACCTGAAACAGCAATCGAAACACTAGAAGCAATTCGTTTGTTTGTTTTTTTACCAAACACAGCATTCATTGTAGGGGCGGATGAGGCAATGATCGAATATGCTGTACGCCATCACTTTCCCGATCTTCCAGAGTCTAGTAGCTCTCAGGGATATGCGCGCAGTTATCTTGAAAAGCTAATACAAGTACCCATGCGAATTCCAGCACTAGGTGAAACTGAAACCCAGATATATGTGACATTACTTCTGATAGGCAGCCGTTTAGGTGAGAATTCAAGTGAATTTCAAAAGCTACTTCAATTAGGAAGAGAAGCGCTATGCAAACCATGGGAAGGTAAAGGAATAGATTCCTCTAAAATTAAAGATATATTGGGAGATAAATCTGCTGATATATCAGATTTACTTTTGCTCTCCGAGCAAATTAGCCCAATTTTATCCGCCGGAACAAAAGGAAACCCCAGACAGATTAAACGGTTTTTAAATGCACTCCATTTAAGGCTTCAAGTTTCTGCTGATCGAGGTTTTGGTGACAACATTAGAGCGGATATATTAGCAAAAATCATGCTTGCTGAATTATTTTTACCACCTTCAGTATTTGAACATATTGCTAGTTCAGCAGCAAAAAAAGATGATGGAATATGCAAGGAACTTGCTATCTTGGAACAAGGGGATCGTTCCAAAGAAGAGAGCAAAACACAAACAGAACAATCTGGTAATAAAGAAGAAAACCTGTCAGAGGAAAATCCAACACTTGCTGATTGGAAAACGCGCCCAGAGGTAATTAAGTGGGCGTTAATAGAGCCTAAAATTGGTACAAATTCGCTAAAACCTTATCTATTTGTAATTAAAGATCGTAAAAATTATCTTGAATCTAGAGCCCCACTATCCCCCAAACTAATGGCATTGCTTGAGAAACTATCAGGAGGGGAGGCCAATGCTAAGGCATGTGGACTAGAATTAACTAGTTTATCATTAGATGAAGTTGAATCTTTATTACAGGCTCTTCGTTCAAAATTATTAGGCAGTAATGCGTTTTCTAGTAAGCCCCCTACAATTTGGGGTATTGCTGAACTAGTTCAAGCTCATCCGAAAGGATTTCAAATGCGGTATGTAGAAATACTTGAAGAACTACCCGTTAAACTGCTTGGGCCATGGGCAGCGGCTGGCCATGAAAAGATAGTAACAGATCCAATATGTAAAGCACGATTAGAACGACTCATTCAAAACTGGAGAACAAATGGTTCGACCGCACTAAAAACCGCTTTAATAGCGCAACCCTTAGGTAAGGGAAATAAATAATGGGAACTTCTACATCTTTTGGAGGCGGTAAAAACTTTAATCCTCTTATTCCAAACTGGTTGGATCCTGACTCAACAGAGGAAACAATTGCCGTACAAAATGATATTTTAGCAGATCCACCTGAATTATCTCAGGTTACCTCAGAAAATATAGAAAGTAATTGTCAGCCAAATGAATTGCAAGTTGATAATCGTTATAGTACTGCACGGCGTAACTTTACTGCATTTATAAATTCAGGTGGCTCAGATCGCGCCGCCCTCGGACGAGCTATTGCCTCCTATGTACACAAAACTTCCGGAGGTGCAAAACAAGCTGCTAAAAGAATGAAATCAGAGCGCCAAGCCAGTGTGCGACTTAGTAATATTCTTTCAATGGCAAGTACCGATGGTATTCAATCAGTTATTAAAAGCCTAAATTTAGAAAATCTTGCCAATCGACCCATCACCGAAATTTATGCTGCATTAACAGATATAATTTGCCCAATGGGTGGCGATCTGGACGATGCTATTGTTCGTGATGCGTACATAGAAGCAATTGGCGAAGTCGCAGAAATGGGATTAGCAGATTTAGAGAAACCATCTGCTACTACAATTGCGACTATCATGGAGTGTTTCATATCAAATGCCATCAAAGATCGTATCATGAATGCAATTGCCACAAAGATTATTACATTACCTAACAATGTTTATATTATACAAAATATTGAAAATCAGCTAAAAGATTTTATTCGTGGTGCTGTTTCTGATGCGATGACACATAGTAGTTTTTTTTCGACTGATCAAACAACTAGAACGATGAATTCTGTATATGAGCGTGCATTTACAGTCCTTGAAGCACTTGCACAACAAGAGGCAGAACAATGACAAAACATATATTAGCAGGTTGTTTCGGAGAAACTGATACAGAATATGAATATAGTAAAAAAGAAAACGAGCAATTGAGTTTTTTAGATTTTCTAACAGGAAAAAAATCACTTCGATTTGGGATTGGAAGCACAATAAAGCAATTAGATCGATTGAATATTTACCCGTCCGAAGTAGCACTTGATCTGCTTATATTAGCCATAATGGTCCAAGCTGCTGATGTTCGATTAAATCGTATTCAATCATCACAAGATGCATGGACTCGTGAAATTCATCTAATTGTACCGGTTTCAGATATAGAACTTTGGCAAAAATGCAAATCTCTTCTTAAAATCATGTTACGCTTCTTGACTGGTGATTTATGGGAAATTGATTTTAGAATGAGGCCTGAAGGATTTGAGAGCCTAATCAAAGAGAAGTCGTATTTACCATATGATTATGATGGACTATCACTTTTTTCTGGTGGACTGGATAGTCTTATCGGAGCAATCGATGCCCTCGAATCAGGTATAACACCTCTCTTTATAAGTCATGCTGGAGAAGGAGCGGTCAGTAGTCCACAAAGAGCTGTTTTCGAAAAATTGATTAATAGATACCCTCAGAGTAAAATTAATAGGCTCCGCTTTCCTTCAGCCCATTTTCCGAAAAATTTGTTCTCAGATATAAAATCGGAAAATTCTACTAGAGGAAGATCATTTCTATTTTTTGCTCTAGGCGTTTTTGCAGGTTCGGGATTAAAAAAGACTTTCGATTTACGTATCCCAGAAAACGGCTTAATAGCGCTTAATGTACCTCTCGATCCCACTCGCCTGGGCTCTTTAAGCACAAGGACAACACATTCGTATTATATTCATCGTTGGAATGAGTTATTACAAATATTAAATATTCCGGGCAAAATGTTTAATCCTTATTGGGATAAAACCAAAGGGGAAATGACTGAAAATTGTTCCAATCAGGATTTTCTAAAATCTATAGTTCATTTATCAGTTTCCTGTGCACATCCCTCTGCTAGCCGATACCGTAATGGAGGGATTTATCATCATTGTGGGCATTGTGTACCATGTATTATTAGAAGAGCCGCTTTAAATCATGCTTGGCAACTGGGTGAGGATACAACATCATATAGTCCCCCTGATATTTTTGAAAAAACCTTGGACTCAAGAAAAGCCGAGGGGATACAGATTAGGGCATTCCAATACGCTCTTATAAATTTGAATAATAAACCTGGCTATTTACCTATGCTTATACATAAACCGGGCCCATTATTAGAAGATATAGCAATTTTAAATGACCTAATGCATGTTTATAAACGAGGTATGAAGGAAGTGGAAAACTTACTACAAGGCGTGGTAACTACGCCAAATTAATATATTAATGAGAGATTATTTTGCCATTAGAATTAGTTGATTTTCATTGTCACTTGGATCTTTATCCAAACTTTCCAGAACTAGTTAAAGAATGTGAACATAGAAAAATATACACTCTTGCTGTAACAACTACGCCTAGAGCATGGCAAAGGAATCATATGTTAGCCAAGCAAACGAAATATGTACGTGCAGCTCTTGGACTACACCCTCAACTGGTTGGTGAACTCGGGCATGAAGTTGATGTCTTATGTAAACTAATACCTGAGGCTCGCTATATTGGAGAAATCGGTTTAGATGGCTCTCCTCAATATTCTACCAATATGGGCTTACAAAAAAATGTTTTAGGCAAAATACTGCATACATGTGCAAAAAATGGCGGCCGCATAATGAGTTTGCATTCACGCCGTGCTACAAAAGAAGTTTTAGATTTGCTAGAAGCTCATAAAAAATCAGGTACACCTATTCTTCATTGGTTCTCAGGAACGTTAAAAGATTTGGAGAGAGCTATTGCCCTTGGGTGCTGGTTCAGTGTAGGGCCAAAGATGTTACAGACTCAGAAAGGGGTCGAACTAATAAAAAACATTCCTCAGAATAGATTGCTAACTGAAACTGATGGTCCATTTACTCAGGAAAAAGGGGAGCCTAGCATGCCATGGCACGTAAGTATTGCCATTAAGAAATTGAGTGTGATATGGGAGCAAGACTTAACAAATGTTCAAAACCAAATATTAGCCAACTTAAAAGCGATATGTAAATAATAATGATCACTTGCCTAAATTTAAATTAATATTCCGATGTTGCCATTTATTACCTACGACTGGTGAATTATTTCGTTACATTCTATTGTTGCTATAGTCATATTACTAGTCCTATTTCTAGTCGTTAATTTAAAACTAGTTGGACCGGTTTATTTGGGGGGCATTACACATCCGCCTCAATATCAGCAAGCCTGATTTCCTGGCCTGCGTTAGTGCGCAGTTCTGATTTTGCCATCAGTGCGGTTAAAGATTCCTCACCAGCAGATAAGAAGAATAAAGACCATCGGGAAGATTGCTTAACTGTACCAGTACGAGAAGCGCGTGTTTTTCCCTGACCATTAGCTAGCAAATAAGCTGCCTCCCCTGCTTCTCTGGGATCCATTTGACTGAGTTCATCAAGAATCAGCAATCCATCATTGTGTAATGAAGCCAAGCCTTCAAGGCCATTGGTGGTGCTGCGCCATAAACGGCAATAAGATGCTGGGTTTCCCCAAACAGAGGCAGCCAGACTCAATGCAGTACTTTTTCCTGATGAGGACGCACCTCTGAAATGAAAACCGCCTGAGTCTTCGCCAGCAATTTTTGCCAGTACAGGGGCTAATGCTACAGATATGGCAAACACCAATCTTGAGTTGCCTGATGCTAGCCGGCCTATTGAGTCTCGCCACTCTTCAACGCTACCCTTGATAGACACTGCTGGCTCAATAGCATTGGTATTCTGGAATACAATCTTCTCAGTTGATTGTCCGATACACTGGGAAGCTGTTACAAAGACATCGCCATGCCAACCCAGTTTATCAACACATCGTGCACGTGCATCTACTGGAAAGACTTGTAAATGGGAAGCTAACAAATCACGAGCAGTCCGATTAGGTGAAATGCTCAGTCCCAATCTTGCCAGCTCTCGCCTCACATCGGAGGCATCACCCTGCAACAAAGCCAGAGGCATTGCCCACTGATGAGTTATCCCGTCATCATCCTGCCATTCCAGCAAACGGCCCCATTCACCACTTTGAGCATCTCGGGTCTTTGCAACAACGTACAATGGCGCGCAGATCCACCGAGGTGGCAATGGATTACCATCTTATCAATACCGATAAAGGTTAATCCTTCAGCCGTTAATCTAAAACGACCACCAGCATAGTCGCAGATAATTGGGCGCTGCTTTGAATTGGCTAATTCAACAACATGATTTTGTGACATACATTATTCTCCAAACAACAATCAAACCTCAGAATGAAGCAAATTCATTCTGACAAATTTTAAATTTATGCATTCTCAACGAGCTGTAACTGACCTTCGTCACTGGTTGAGTAATAAATTTTTTGTTGTTGGAGAAAATTCAACACATCGCTTTTTCGGTACAACACCTTGCGACCGATTTTTAAATAGGGAACACCACCACCCGCCCAGCG
Source organism: Legionella quinlivanii (assembly GCF_003265995.1). GTDB lineage: Bacteria > Pseudomonadota > Gammaproteobacteria > Legionellales > Legionellaceae > Legionella_C > Legionella_C quinlivanii_A. Next base: position 6,585 of record NZ_MVJN01000018.1, read on the forward strand.
GTTACGTTCAAGTAACTGGGTGGAGCAGCTTAATACCGCAGCAATGGTTTGTTGATTAAAAAGCGCAGAATGTGGCGCAGATTCAAATTCGTTTAATAGATGTAAACGGGATGGTTTTTTTAAAGTCATAGGAAATTCCTCAGTTATTTACACCTCAGCCAAATGCCGAGATGTATCTTCCTTGAACAGAACTCAACGCATCATCCAGTATCACCCTGAACAATTGATTGATATTCTTTTCTCCTAATCCTTTGACTTCCAACTGCCTACATTTTGTTGGAACATCGGGCTTACTCCTCATAGCCGTCAGGCTAAGGAAAATATTTTTGTTTAACAGATTGAATAAATTGAAAAAAGAGCTAGAGTACCCTTTAAATTTTTTCCGGGCAGGAATAAACAAAGGGACTCTATGCTGTTGGATACCA
>NZ_MVJN01000019.1 GCF_003265995.1 Legionella quinlivanii
AATAAAGCCCTGGCGATGACCTACTTTCACATGGAGAAACTCCACACTATCATCGGCGCAAGTCTGTTTCACTTCTGAGTTCGAGATGGGATCAGGTGGTTCCAGACCGCTATAGTCGCCAGGAAAACGGGTTGACCGTAGAGCTCGGCTTCATCTTCGCGAAGCCGGCCTCGGCCGGTAAAGAGTTGAAATACAATCGAGATATAATCTCTGCACACATTCATTTATTTGCTGTCCCATACAACCCAAGACAACTCAGGTTATATGGTCAAGACAATCAGCCAATTAGTACGAGTTAGCTTCACACATTACTGCGCTTCCACACCTCGCCTATCAACGTCGTAGTCTTCAACGGGCTTCATGGGAAAACTCATCTTGAGGGAGGCTTCCCGCTTAGATGCTTTCAGCGGTTATCCCGTCCGAACTTAGCTACCCGGCAATGCGACTGGCGTCACAACCGGTACACCAGAGGTTCGTCCACTCCGGTCCTCTCGTACTAGGAGCAGCTCCTCTCAATTTTCCTACGCCCACGGCAGATAGGGACCGAACTGTCTCACGACGTTCTAAACCCAGCTCGCGTACCACTTTAAATGGCGAACAGCCATACCCTTGGGACCTGCTTCAGCCCCAGGATGTGATGAGCCGACATCGAGGTGCCAAACACCGCCGTCGATATGAACTCTTGGGCGGTATCAGCCTGTTATCCCCGGAGTACCTTTTATCCGTTGAGCGATGGCCCTTCCATACAGAACCACCGGATCACTAAGACCAACTTTCGTTCCTGCTCGACACGTCCGTCTCGCAGTCAAGCACCCTTTTGCCTTTACACTCTTGGTACGATGTCCGACCGTACCGAGGGTACCTTTGTGCTCCTCCGTTACTCTTTGGGAGGAGACCGCCCCAGTCAAACTACCCACCATACACTGTCCTCGTCCAGGATGACTGGACCAAGTTAGAACCTCAATAATAACAGGGTGGTATTTCAAGGTTGGCTCCATGCGAACTGGCGTCCGCACTTCTTAGCCTCCCACCTATCCTACACAGTTATCATCAAAGTCCAGTGCAAAGCTGTAGTAAAGGTTCACGGGGTCTTTCCGTCTAGCCGCGGGTACACGGCATCTTCACCGCGATTTCAATTTCACTGAGGCTCGGGTGGAGACAGTGTGGCCATCGTTACGCCATTCGTGCAGGTCGGAACTTACCCGACAAGGAATTTCGCTACCTTAGGACCGTTATAGTTACGGCCGCCGTTTACCGGGGCTTCGATCAAGAGCTTCTCCGAAGATAACCCCATCAATTAACCTTCCGGCACCGGGCAGGCGTCACACCCTATACGTCTTCTTACGAATTTGCAGAGTGCTGTGTTTTTAATAAACAGTCGCAGCCACCTGGTCTCTGCGGCCCTCAGATGCTTACAACGCAAGGTCTTCACATCCAAGGGCGTACCTTCTCCCGAAGTTACGGTACCATTTTGCCTAGTTCCTTCACCCGAGTTCTCTCAAGCGCCTTAGTATTCTCTACCTGTCCACCTGTGTCGGTTTCCGGTACGGTTCTCTATAAGTTATGGCTAGCAGCTTTTCCTGGAAGCGTGGCATCAATGACTTCTCTGCACCCCGTAGGGTCAGAACCACCTCGTCCCTCAGCGTTAATGAAAAACCGGATTTGCCAGGTCTTTCCGCCTAAAAACAGGTACCGGGGCAACCAACGCCCGGCTCACCTAGCCTTCTTCGTCCCCACATCACCACTTATAAAAAGTCCAGGAATATTAACCTGGTTCCCATCGACTACGCTTTTCAGCCTCGCCTTAGGGGCCGACTCACCCTGCTCCGATTAACGTCGTGCAGGAAACCTTGGACTTCCGGCGAGAGGGCTTTTCACCCTCTTTATCGTTACTCATGTCAGCATTCGCACTTCTGATACCTCCAGCCCACTTCTCAATGAACCTTCATCAGCTTACAGAACGCTCCCCTACCACGCATGCCTCGAAGGCACACATCCGCAGCTTCGGTAAATAGTTTTAGCCCCGTTACATCTTCCGCGCAGGCCGACTCGACCAGTGAGCTATTACGCTTTCTTTAAAGGGTGGCTGCTTCTAAGCCAACCTCCTGGCTGTCTATGCCTTCCCACATCGTTTCCCACTTAACTATTATTTAGGGACCTTAGCTGGCGGTCTGGGTTGTTTCCCTCTTCACGACGGACGTTAGCACCCGCCGTGTGTCTCCTGTGATTCAATTAGCCGGTATTCGGAGTTTGCATCGGGTTGGTAAGCCATGACAGCCCCCTAGCCGAAACAGTGCTCTACCCCCAGCAATCACTTCACAAGGCGCTACCTAAATAGCTTTCGGGGAGAACCAGCTATCTCCGGGCTTGATTAGCCTTTCACTCCTAGCCACACCTCATCCGATAATTTTTCAACATTACCCGGTTCGGACCTCCACTTGGTGTTACCCAACCTTCATCCTGGGCATGGCTAGATCGCCCGGTTTCGGGTCTACTCTCAGCGACTCGCGCCCTATTAAGACTCGATTTCTCTACGGCTTCCTTATTCAGTTAACCTCGCCACTAAAAGTAACTCGCTGACCCATTATACAAAAGGTACGCAGTCACCCAACCAAAGTCAGGCTCCCACTGCTTGTACGCAAACGGTTTCAGGTCTATTTCACTCCCCTCTCCGGGGTTCTTTTCACCTTTCCCTCACGGTACTGGTTCACTATCGGTCAGTAAGGAGTATTTAGCCTTGGATGATGGTCCACCCATATTCAACCAGGATTTCACGTGTCCCGGCCTACTTGTTCGTGTGCTTAGTTCCTTATCAGTGCTTCGTATACGGGGCTATCACCCTCTATCGCCAACTTTCCCAAGTTGTTCTACTCACACTCATAATAAATCACACCAGGCTCTTCCCCGTTCGCTCGCCGCTACTAGGAGAATCTCGTTTGATTTCTTTTCCTTCGGGTACTTAGATGTTTCAGTTCCCCGAGTTCGCCTCCTTAACCTATGGATTCAGTTAAGGATAATCACCGTAGTGATTGGGTTCCCCCATTCGGACATCTCTGGATCAACGCATGTTTCCAACTCCCCAGAGCTTTTCGCAGGATTCCACGTCCTTCATCGCCTCTTACTGCCAAGGCATCCACCGTTTGCGCTTCTCTTCTTGACCATATAACCTCAATTATCTCAAAGTCATACGACAACAACAAAAACTTGCAATACTAATGCGCTTGTATTTCTTCTCTTTACCTAATTGTTAATGAACTTC